>CAVTPX010000006.1:0-567493 GCA_963736735.1 uncultured Bacteroidales bacterium
GGGCCCGGGGTTTGTAAAGAGGCTCAACGGTGATTTTGCCATTTTTATAGCACAGACTGGCAGAAAGCAGGCTTACCTTTTTCGCGATCAGGTGGGGATCCGCCCGCTTGCATATATTGTGGAAGCAAATACTCTCTTTTTTTCTTCGGATATTATCGGGCTTTGCAAAGCTTTTTCAGACGGTCGGGCAATTGACAGTGAATACCTGATGGCATATCTGAAGTATATCGATTTCAGAAGGACGCCTGACGAAAGGATAAAAAAGTTGTTGCCGGGGCATTTTCTTCACTATTCGGAATCAGGAGTCGCGATTACAAAATACTGGAAGCCCGAAAATATCAGGATAGAAAATAAGCTGCCATATGACCGGATGCTCTTCGATATCAAAAGTATCATTCATGACGCTGTAAAGATTCGTTGTGACCGGAAGTTTACCGCAGGTGCGCATGTTACCGGAGGTCTTGATTCAGGAATTGTATCAGCTCTGGCGCGGGGAGAATATCCGCAACAGGATAGTTTCTGCGGGTTTTCATGGTCGCCGGGAAAATTTACCTCTGCGGGCATTAAATACGATGAACGGGACCTGATTGTCAGAATTTGCGAAAGTGCCGGCATAAAGCCGGTTTTTTCCAATATGAGCGGGACTGATTTTCCGCGTTATGTTTCACGCTATTACAGCAACCATGGGTATTTTCTCGAGGACAAAACCTCAGACCAGACCGCAGAAGTAAATACAAACCTTATCTTCAGCGGGTGGGGCGGCGATGAGTTTGTCAGTACAGGAGACAGGGGCATTGAAACCGATCTTCTTACCGGTTTTAAATGGCAGGCCTTTTTTCCACAGGAATCCTGTCGGCAGACCGAAAAAGATTTGTACGGTATTTTTGCAGTATGTATGTTTTCCCGCACTGGGAATTCTTGACGGCGATACCGGAAGGTCATTCAGGGATGATGCACGGTACATTAAGATTCCATTCAAAAGAAGTGACAGCCAAGCGATGGGGAATTATTTTTTTCACACCTCGAGGCAGCAGGTTCACCTTGGAGTGCTTCGTTTTTACCATTTCCAGGAGAGGTGTGAGACCTGGGCAGTGAACGGTTTTCGCAAAGGAGTTGAATACAGATATCCGCTGCTTGACAGGCGGATCATTGAATACATGCTTAAGGTTCCCTCGGCTATGCTGTGTAAGACTGACTATTTCCGTCCGTTGCTTAGATTGATCAGTGAGGGAATATTGCCGGAAGAGGTACGCTGGCAGGCGGACAAGTCAGATCCTGTTTGCTGGGGTTCATGGCTGAGCTTTTAAAGGATCCTCTTCTTCATTATGGATGAGGTGGAGCGGTGGAGAGAAAATCCGGATCTTCACTTTGTCGACATTGACCTTCTGGCTGCGGACATTGCCGGATACAGAGTGCCCGGCCTGAAGATTCAACGGTAAGAGGCTATTCAGGGCGCTGGTCTATCTGAAGGCTATAAATGACTTTACAGTTGAATACAGAAAATAGAAGAGTTTTTGCAGATTTGCTCCGCCACGTTCCTCCTAAGGCAGTGAATTACTTACGTCGACTTATTCCATTTAACCTGTTTCCCGTGAATGAATCTCTTATGCAGGGAGCCACCTGACGAGCAGGCTATATGTATAACCTGCGGCTTTTGCTGTGACGGCACTCTGTTTTTACATGCGGTGTTGCATCCGGGAGAAAAAGGGAATTTGCCGGAAAAGATAGAGCAAAATTATCGCAGGGAGGATGATAAGGAATTTTTCATACTACCCTGTCTCTATTTCAATGAAAAGTGCACCATTTATGACAGTAAGAGGGCTATTATTTGCTGATCGTACCGGTGCCGGCTGCTGAAGGATTTTACCGAAGGCAAAGTAACTCTTACTGAGGCACTGGAGATTGTCAGGGAGGCCAGGTCCATGCGGAATTCGTTGAAGGAACAGTACCGGACAATTTCAGGGAACAGTGCGGATGTGAGTTTTATGCAGCTTTTGAAGGATCTGGGTAAAATTCAGAATTCAAATCCCGGAGGGGAGACTCTATGACAGGGATATTGATCTTCTGCAGGCCAGGTGCAATATTCTTGAAGCTTTGTTTATCAGGCACTTCAGGTCTGAAAGTGATTTTGAGAAAATGATAATGGCCTGATGCCGGCTATAACCGGAGCCTATGTGTGAAATTTATAACTTAATGACGGAAATTTATAAAATATGCGGTTCTTCATCGTTTAACTTTACGGCTCATTTTAAAGGGAAAGATGAAGAAGGTTTTGATATTGTTTCTAAGTATTCTTACTACCTCAGTCAGTTTCAGTCAGATCATTGCTGACCATACTGTTGTTGACAGGTACGATGATATACCTCAGTATTATATCAATGAAGTTAAGAAGATGTGGCTTGTTTATGCCGGTGAATCTCATTCAGAAGGTATACGCAGGGGATTGGCAGCATTGGGCTCCCTGAATGCAGCATATGCTGTGAGTGTTACAGAATATGGAACCCCGGAAGCTTATACCTCATCCAATTTAAGGGTTAGCCGAGCTACATGGGGCGATTTGAACAATGCAACAGGATGGATTTACGGATATGGTGAGGAAGACTGGTATACAAGTGCGCTGGCAATAAGCAGGACTAAAGCCGGGATTAAATATTGTCACGATAACGGTCCTCAAATATCAGCCTTTGGTTTTGGCTGGTGCTATGACTTTATGGATAATGTAGTTTTCTCCGACTATTTAAATGCCACTCAGCAATATGTGGATTATTGCACTGACAATGGGTATAACACAAAGATGTTTTTCACCACTGCACCCATTGACAATTTCCTTGCTTCAGGAGAAGCAGGTTGGTTGAGGTTTCAGCAGAATGAGTCCATAAGGAATTATGTAGATGGTTACAGTTCAGCGAACCTGTTTGATTTTGCAGATATTCTGTGCTAGAATAACGGAAGTGAAACTCCAAATACCGCCACCTGGGACGGGCACACCTACCCCACAGGGACTTCATTCAACCTTTACCGGATAGCTGGACTATCATTTTGCAGAATATGGAGCATTAAGGCTGGCAAAGGCAATGTGGTGGATGCTGGCAAGAATGGCCGGCTGGAACGGTATTTCAACAGTCAGCACCTGGCTGGGCGTGACAGCAGACTGGAGCACTGCGGCCAACTGGTCCGGGGGTGTTGTTCCCACATCATCGACGGATGTAATTATTCCTTCTTCAGGAAACAATCCTGTTATTTCATCAACATCCTCTGCCACGTGCCATAATTTGGTCATAAATCCGGAGGCTTCACTTACAATTGAATCCTCAAGCCTTACATCCAGTGGTTCGCTGATTGTACATGGCACCAGCACAGGTACGGTGACTTACAATCGCGTAATGCCTGACGGTTCCCTCTATCGTTATATCTCTTCACCGGTAAGCTCTGCATTATTGCCTTCAGGTAATTCATACTGGAGGTATGATGAACCAACAGGAGAATGGTTACCAACCAGCTCTTATATACCCGGTCTCGGATATACAATGCAAGGAAACGGAACCACAGTATCATTTACCGGGTCTGTAATAACATCAGCCAGCCAGATCGGGACAGCGCCCTATAACAGTTATGCTGACCATTATACAGACGAGAGGACAAGTATAGGCGGTCAATGGGGCGGCGGCGGGTGGAACCTGCTTGGCAATCCGTTTACCTCAGCCATGAATGCTTTGGCATTTATAGACCATAATAATGGTATCATTGATGGTTCTCAGGAAGATAACAGCTTTGATCCCAGCTATGAGGCAGTCTATATTTATAATGGATCTGCACTACTATTATATTGCTCCCGGCACCACAGGTTATGTAGGATATGGATCTATTTCCCGACTATACTGATATACAGGTAGGACAGGGATTTTTTGTTCTGGCAAATTACAATAATGTTCCATTCAGCTTTACTCCTGAAATGCAAACACATAGTACTTTGACACCAATGACAAAGTCAGCCAAAGCAAAGGGGAATCCATGGCCCGGACTGCAGCTGAAAGTTAAATTCGGTGAGAAGGAGAGATTGACCGTTATTGTATATAATAATAAGATGACTGCAGGCCTTGATCCGGGTTATGATATCGGGCAGCTCAGCACCGGACCAGAAGTTGAGATTTACACTTTGCTTGCCGGGAAAGACAACAGTGTGAATTTCGCGCAGCAGGCATTGCCGCTGACAGATTTGAGCAGGAATATTGTTCCTGTGGGAATTGATTCGGAGAAAGGTGGCGAAGTGACCTTTTCGGCCTTTACCGTGCCAATTGGCAATAACAGGTTCTGGCTCGAAGACCGTACAGACAGGCATCTTTACAGATCTGAGCCTCAAGAGTTACACGGTGACACTTCCTGCCAGAACCTACGGAACAGGGAGGTTTTTCATCCACGCATCCGTCAAGAAGCCCGTTACGCCGGGGTCTCTGACGGAGGAAGCAAACGACATCCGCATCTGGGGATCAGCTGGCAAAGTGATAGTAAAGGGTGAGCGTAAGCAGCAGTGCGGTTTGCTCCGTATTTACCATGGGGGGAGAGATGGTCATTGAATCCCGGCTCTCTGACGGTGGAATGAATACCATAACAATGCCTTCGTCGTCAAAGGGTGTTTTCCTTGTAAGAGTGACTGACGGTTCGGACGTCTACACCGGGAAGGTGATTATTCTATAGCTTCGATTTTACTGTTTAAAGACATTGTGGCGATCGGTTGAAAATTGGCTCAACCGGTTGCTTTGAATATTTTATTAATTGAAACAGGTTAACATATGACAAAATTTGTAAGAAACAGCAAGACAATATCAGGACGTCTGCATGATGAACTGGTTATGATGGACCTTGACCAGGGAAAGTACTTTTCGCTTAATCCGGTTGCCACCCGGATATGGGATTTGCTGGAGGTGCCACTGGCTATTGATGAGGTTTGCGTGACCCTCACAGATGAGTACGATGTTGAACCATTGCAGTGCAAAACTGAGGTTGAGCAGCATTTGACTGAGATGTTGAAGCTGGGGCTTGTGCTGAAGCAGGTCAATTGATCATTGCAATGCAGGCAAAAGGAAGACAAATATCAGAACATGTAACAGGTTATCATGTGGTACACGTATTTTTTAGCGGGTATGCTCATGATATTGAATATTAATACAGCTTGAGTCACAGGAGGGGAAATTTCTATTTTTAATGAAGTCCTATATTTTCATAGTTAAAACATTCAGGCTGCTTAAAGAGCACCAGCCATGGAAGCTGGTGCTGATATTCATGCTCACCCTGATGATGGGGCTCATGTCAGGCTTCTCACTGGTGCTTCTGATACCCCTTCTTCAGTTGCTGAATGTAGGAACCGGGGAAGCGGCAGAAGGCCCGGCGCTTTTCTTTCAGAACCTCGCAGAAAAGACTGGGGTAGAACTGACTATTGAAACAGTACTGATAGTATATGTCGTTCTCCTTTCCGTCAGCGCCCTTGTACAGTACTGGAAGTCGCTGCTTGACGCAAGGTATCAGCAGACGTTCATATATACTCTTCGCCGGCGCCTTTTCCGCAAGATAATAATGGCAGAATGGCAGACATTGAACAGCAGGAGCAAGACAAACCACCTGCAGGTACTCACCCGCGAAGTGCCCAACCTGGCTAACTACTATTATTATTACCTCAGGCTGCTGACAACCCTGATAATGGCATCATCATATGTTGTATATGCGATGCTTGTATCGGCAAGGTTCACATTAATAATAATTGTTACCGGGCTCCTGCTTTTTATTTTTCTCAGGAAGTTCCTTTTCAAAGCCCTTCACCTGGGGGAGGGATTCGTTGATTCCTATAACCGGCTTCTGAAGTATATAGATGATTTCTGGCAGACTGTAAAGATTGCCAAGGTGCACAGTTCCGAGGATTTTTACTACAACAGGTTTGACGAAGCCAGCACCTCGCTGCTCGACCTCGAGTACAGGATGCAGAGAAACTGGTCGTTGCCGCAGCTCATTCAGCGCATCTCAGGCATACTTGTGCTGGTGCTTGTTGTATATTTCGGGTTCAGGACAGGAACAGTACCGATGACCTCATTCGTTATACTTATTCTGCTCTTCTCACGTATTTTCCCCCAGTTTATAGCCCTGAACACTGATGTCAGCATGATAATTTCAAATGTTGCTTCGGTGAAGCTGGTGATGAAGCTTGATGATGAGCTGCATGACATTCAGATGCGGGAGAAAACGGTTCAGGAGGCGATTATGCTCAGCAAAGAGCTGAAACTTGAGAACATAAGCTTCACCTGGCCTGACGGCGCGAAGCTTTTTGAAGGGATGAATGGGATTATAAAGGCCAATACTGTTACAGGTATTGTAGGGGAGTCAGGCATAGGCAAGACGACGCTGATAGATATTATTGCCGGACTGCAGAAGCCTGATGCAGGCAGGATCACGATGGACGGTCTGCCGCTTGATGAAAGTCTTCTTCCGGGATGGAGGGCAGGACTGGGTTATTTGCCGCAGGATCCGTTCTTCATCGATGGCACACTGCGCGAAAACCTTGTGTGGGACAGCGGTGGCGGGATAACCGATGAGGAGATATGGGATGTGCTGGGGCAGGTCAATGCTGGTCACCTGGTAAAGCGTTTTCGCAAGGGGCTGGATGCCTTTATTGTCAACTATACATTCACCTTTTCGGGCGGTGAGTGCCAGAGGCTGGCGCTGGCGAGGGTGCTGCTGCGCAGACCCGGTCTCCTGCTGCTTGATGAGGCTACCTCTTCGCTGGATGCGGAGAATGAGGCTCAGATAATGGAAGTGCTGGTTAAACTTAAAGAAAGGATAACTGTTGTATTCGTGACACACCGGGTTTCGTTGCTAAAGTGGTTTGACGCGGTCATAAAGCTGTGAAAGGTCTTGCGGTCATGCGGTCATGCGGTCTTGCAGTCTTGCGGTCCGGGGGTCTGAGAAGGGAGTTTTTGAAAATTTATTAGTCTATTATAAAACATGAGAAAAAAGATTTATCTGTGCAGCCCGCATATGGGCGGGGGTGAGATGAAGTACGTCCAGGAAGCTTTTGACACAAACTGGATAGCCCCTCTGGGGCCGAATGTTGATGCCTTTGAAAGTGAGCTGTGCGCGGCGGTGGGTGCAAAGCATGTTGCAGCATTGTCGTCGGGCACCGCTGCCATTCACCTGTCACTCATACTGCTGGGTGTTAAGCCGGGCGATTATGTAATAGGGTCATCATTCACCTTCTCGGCGACTGTCAACCCGATTGCCTATCTTGGGGCGACGCCGGTGCTTGTAGACAGTGAGGCTGATACATGGAATATGGATCCGGTGTTGCTGGAGGAGGCCATAAAGGGTCTGAGGTCTGAGGGTCTCATGTCTGAAGGTCCAAAACCTAAGGCGATTGTGGTAGCCCATCTGTACGGGATGCCGGCAAAGATGCGGGAGATAATGGCTGTTGCCGATAAATACGGAATACCTGTCGTTGAGGATGCTGCCGAAGCACTGGGATCGGAATATATGGGCAAAAGGGCAGGTTGCACAGGGAAATTCGGGATACTTTCGTTCAACGGCAACAAGATAATTACTACAAGCGGCGGCGGGGCGCTGATATGTGCTGATGAGGCACTCATCAACAGGGCACGCTTCCTTGCCACCCAGGCACGTGACCCGGCTCCGCATTATCAGCACAGCACAATAGGGTATAACTACAGGATGAGCAATGTGGTGGCGGGTATCGGACGCGGACAGATGGAGGTGCTTGACCTGCGCGTCAGGCAGCACAGGGAGTTCAATGCAGTGGTACCGCGAGCTGCTTAAGGATGTTCCGGGTGTCTCTTTCCAGTCAGAGCCTTCGGGGGATTATTATTCAAACTTCTGGCTGACATGCATCGTAATTGATCCTGAGAAGGCCGGAACCGACCGTGAAAAAATAAGGCTGGCATTGGACGATGAGCTTATTGAAGCGCGTCCGCTGTGGAAACCGATGCACCTGCAGCCTGTCTTCGCTGACTGTCCGGCATTTGTAAATGGCACTTCGGAATCTCTCTTCAATAACGGGCTATGCCTGCCGAGCGGATCAAATATTACCGGGGATGACAGGAAGAGAATAGAAGCGGTATTAAGAAGAGAATTTCGCATATGAGAATTACTATTGTTGCAGGGGCACGGCCTAACTTTATGAAGATAGCGCCGATAATTCATGCTATAGAGGGTCTGAGGTCTGAGAGGTCTGAGGTCTAAGAGGTCTGGAAGTCTGAGGAGACAGACTGTGGGGAGGTAAAGTCACAGGACAAAACCTTAGATTACCGTTTGGTACATACGGGGCAGCATTATGACAAAAAGCTCAGCGGGACTTTCTTCGAGGAACTGAATATTCCTGCACCGGATGTGAATCTTGAAGCCGGCAGCGGAACACAGGCAGAGCAGACAGCTGCAATTATGATTGCATTTGAGAAGGAGCTTATTGCAAATCCCACAGACCTTGTTATTGTTGTCGGCGATGTCACGTCGACAATGGCATGCTCCATCACTGCAAAAAAGCTGTGCACAAAGGTCGCCCACATTGAGGCTGGCATCCGGTCGTTTGATCTCACAATGCCCGAGGAGATAAACCGGATGGTGACAGACAGTATCACTGACATGTATTTCACAACTTCGCAGGTGGCAAATGAGAACCTTCGCAAGGCCGGTGTTCCTGAAGAGCGGATCTTTTTTGTTGGTAACGTGATGATTGACACCCTGCTTGCAAATTTTTCAAGGCTCATGAAGCCTGACATTTTTGACACGCTTAAGCTGCAGCCGAAGAAATATATAATGCTGACACTGCACCGTCCGGCGAACGTTGACGATCCGGAATGTTTAACAGAATTGCTGAAAGCTATTCTTGACAATGCCAATGATTATCCGGTGATTTTTCCGGTTCATCCGCGGACACGAAAAGTCATTAATGACCATGGTCTTGCAGTCTTGCGGTCCGGCGGTCCGGCGGTCGAGGGGTCGGAAGGTCTTGCAGTCCCGGCATCAATACATCTGACTGAACCGATGGGTTATCTGGAGTTCAATTATCTTGTAAAAAATGCCTTCGCGGTTATAACAGACTCAGGGGGCATAACCGAAGAGACTACGGTGATGGGTGTGCCCTGCATGACTCTTCGCGACAGCACTGAGAGGCCGGAAACCTGCACTGTGGGGACCAATGAATTACTGGGCACAGACCCTGCTGCAATCAAGCCTGCGATGCAGAAACTGTTTGCCGGGCAGTGGAAGAAGGGGGGTATTCCGGAAAAATGGGACGGCCATGCGGCAGAGAGGATAGTAGAGGTAATTCTGTCCAAATGTATTTAGACTGCGCTGAAATATGAAAGAAAGGAAAAGACTTTTGAGGATCTCCGCCATGGATAACAGCAATCAGGATAAAATAACTTAGCTATATTTGCGATAACAATCGCAGCGAAAATATTCGCAGCGAAAAATATCGCAACAGGATATGAAGAATCCATTTAAGTTCGGAACCATTGTTGATGAGCCATATTTCATCAACCGGAAGAAGGAAATTGCGAAAGTTCTTTCCCTTCTTGGAAGTGAAAACCACCTGGTTGTCATCTCCCCGCGCCGATTTGGCAAATCGAGCCTGATCTTCAAGACAGTAAAAATGGTAAACAGGCCGGTCATTGCAGTTGATATGCAGCTCGTCACCAGCCCTGACCGACCTCGCTGCACAAATACTGAAGCGTATATACCGTCTCTATCCGACAGAAAAACTAAAGCAACACCTGAAAAAATTCAGGATCATCCCGACACTGTCACTTAATCCGGTTACAGGCGGCATAGATGTCTCCTTCAACACCGGCACTGACTATCTACCACTGCTGGAGGATGTCATGAACCTCATTGAAAAAATCAGCACTGCCCGGAAGAAGATCATAATGATCTTCGATGAATTCCAGGATGCGGTAAAGATGGATCCTGATTTACTGAAACAGTTGAGAGCTGTAATGCAGCACCACAAAATGGTGAATTATGTCTTCCTGGGATCACAGGAATCGCTTATCCGCGAGATCTTTCAGAAGAAGAGATCACCGTTCTATCACTTCGGAATGGTAATGAACCTCTTAAAGATCGATTCAAATGAGTTCAGGGAGTTTCTTACTGAAGGATTCAGCACTGTAAGCAAAAATGCCGAAGCAATTGCAGAAGATATCCTGAAAATTACGAGAAGTCATCCCTATTATACACAACAGCTTGCGTTTACAGTCTGGGAACGGGCGGTAGCATCCGGAGACACAACTGATATCGTATCCGAAGCTGTTGATGAGCTGATCATGATGCACGATATGGATTATGAAAGGATATGGTTAAACTTTAACAAAACGGACAGGAAGATGCTTCTCGGACTCTCATTATCTGATCTGCAGCCTTTATCAGACGGCTTTAACCGCTCATGGGATATTGGCGCTTCGAGCACCGCCTTCAGCAGTTTGAAGCGACTGATGGCAAGCGGTTTCGTTATTAAAACAGAAAGATATGAACCTGATGATCCTTTTTTCAGTATGTGGCTGAGAGGCAGACGGGAAAGGTAGATTTTTGGAAACGTTTAAAGTATAAGGCCGGAGTATGGTATTGCATGGTTTCCCGAAGTGGGCAAAATTTCTTAAATTGCAGTAGAATAATCAATGAGTAATTTTAAAACGCACAGTATATGAAAAAGAGTTCAGTATTCTTGTTGGTTGCAGTGATGACTGTGATGCTCTCAGGATGCGGCGCAGCAATGATAAATGATTCCGGCGGCCGCGACGGATCAACGTTTGCAAAGGCAGTGATAGTCGGGTCGGTGCGTTCGGAATACCTTTGGATTGACCGCACATATATCGGTTCTGACATTCTCAGTCAGGTAGTTGCGGAAGACTCCGGCAAAACCTATGATGTTGTCACAGTCAAATTGAAGGACGGCTCCGAGAAGCAGCTTTACTTCGACATCTCGAAATTCTACAAGAAGAAGACCTACAGAAGCGATCTTGTTTAATGCCAAAAAAGGTCTTTGTAAGCGGCTGTTTTGACATGCTTCATTCCGGTCACGTGGCCTTCTTCGAGGAGGCGGCCACGCACGGAGTTCATGATTGACAACCCAAAGGGTGTACTAAAAAGGGCCATGCTTGCGCGTGGCCCTTTTCATTAAAATGCCTGTTTACCCGGAGATGGGCATGATTCCTCCTACCTTAGCTGGGGAAATACCCTTTCATTGGTACCCTGAACCAGCCGGATGAACTCTGCCCGGTAGCCATCGGCATCATTGCCGCGTGCCCCTGATGCAAGGGCAGTGACATCGCTTGCTGTACCCGTGCCTTTATACGGCGAGTTGCGGAGTATCATCCCGAATGAAGCCACGGCAGCAGAGAAACGGAAACGGTCAGAGGTCTCCGCTATAGGCTTCACCTGGGTGCCAACTGTCTTCTCAAACATCTTGCTTGTCAGGCTTTCAGGCAGCTTGTAGCGCAGCTTGATGTTGCACATCTCACGCGGGGAGTCATTTATTGGCCTGCGTGCCTCGACGCCGCTGCGTTCCTGCTGGTATCTAAGGGGGTCAACCAGGGCCAGGTTTTCATCAGACCCCACGGGCACTATCTCGTAGAGGGCGGTTACAGTGTGCCCTGCTCCCATCTCGCCCGCATCTTTGGTGTCATCGTTAAAGTCCTCATCGTTCAGAAGCCTGTTCTCATAACCCACTAACCTGTATGATTTCACGTAAGCTGGATTAAATTCTACCTGGAACTTGACATCTTTCGCGATAGTAAATAGTGTGCCTCCGAATTCCTGCACCAGCACACGCCGTGCTTCCTGGATATTATCGATATAGGCATAGTTACCGTTGCCCTTGTCGGCGATTATCTCCATCTTATCGTCCTTGATGTTGCCCATTCCGAATCCGAGAACTGTCATGTAAACACCCAGTCCGCGTTTTTCCTCAACGAGGCGTTCCATCGATGTATTATCCGAGACACCCACGTTGAAGTCGCCGTCGGTGGCGAGGATGATGCGGTTATTTCCCTCTTTCATAAAGTTCTTTTCGGCGATTTTGTATGCCAGCATGATTCCCTGTCCGCCGGCGGTGGAGCCGCCTGCCTGGAGATTGTCAAGAGCCTGCATTATTATTTCCTTGCGGTTGCCGGGGGTGGACTCGAGCACCACTCCGGCGGCACCTGCGTAGACGACTATTGCCACGCGGTCCTGCGCACGCAGTTCATTCACCAGCAGACCGAAGGCTGATTTCAGCAGGGGCAGTTTGTTGGGCTGGTCCATAGAGCCGGATACATCGAGAAGGAAAACGAGGTTCGAGGGAGGAAGCTCACCCCTGTCAATCTCCTTACCGCGGAGGCCAATGTGGAGCAGGTAGTGGTTTTTATTCCAGGGGCATATTCCTGTCTCGGTATAGACGGAGAAGGGATGCTGGCCTTCAGCCACAGGATAGTCATATTTGAAGTAGTTGATCATCTCCTCTATACGGACTGCATCTTCGGGCACCTGCTGACCGAGGTTTATGAATCGGCGTACATTGGAATATGAAGCATTGTCGACATCGATAGAGAAAGTTGAATACGGGGCTTTTCGGGGGTCCTTATAGCCGTTCTCTGTGACAGAGCCGTATGATTCGGTGTTTTCGACAGTCACCGGTGCCACATAACGGTATGACTGGTGACTGGGAGTCCGGGCGGCGCCGGAAGGGTATGATTTGTGCTCTTTGCCCCGGTCATAGCTTACTGATGCCAGGTCCTCCATCTCAACAGCAACTTCGTCTTTTACCTGCAGGTTAGTTGCGGTCATTACGATATTGATTACAGTGCGGCCGGCGATTTTCTCTTCAACAGGGTTCATGCCGGGGAAGGAAAAGACCAGGGTCTTTGCATCGGCACCTGCGATGATTGAATAAGTGCCATTGGCGCCAGTGGTTACGCTGGTGCCGGTTCCTTTGATTGTTACAGAAACCCCGCTGAGCGGAGTGCCGTTGCTGTCGGTTACGGTGCCGGTGATGCGCACCTGTGTGGCCGGAGCCAGCGAGGTGAGCAGTACAATTGTCGAGGATTGATAATAGTGTTTTCATTTTGCTTTGTTTTTGTGTTTCTGAGATAAGGATGCAGGGGGCGCATAAATTCCATAAACATTTTTCTGTAAAATTGATAATGGACTATCTTTAATGAGTTAAAAGCACGATGTCAGCCGGGAGTTTCATGCAGAAAAGTTTTTTGAGAAATAAGCACAGCGAAGAGAGCGATGAAGAGCTACTGTGGCGATTCAGGAAACACGGCGACATAGAGAGCCTTGGCAGGCTGTATCAACGGTATATGCACCTTGTTTACGGGGTCTGTCTTAAGTATCTCGAAGAGAGGGATCAGTCCAGGGATGAGGTGATGAACATCTTTGAGAAGCTGGTGGCGACTGTGGCGGAGCAGGAGATTGTGACGTTTAAGTCATGGCTGTATGTTGTGACGAAGAATCATTGCCTGATGCTGCTGAGGAGCAGGAAGAGCGAGGCTGTGCAGCGCGATATGATGCTGAATGATCCGACGTTTTTTATGGAAAGGGAGACGGAGATGCATCCTATGGAAAACGACCAGGGGCCGGATTTGAAGAAACTGGCTGATTGTATTGAGAAGCTTAAAGAGGAGCAGCGAAAATGTATACAGCTGTTTTATTATGAAGGATGCGGATATAAGGAGATTTGTGAAAAACTTGGGATGGATGAGAATAAGGTAAAATCATACATCCAGAATGGGAAGCGTAACTTGAAGATATGTCTGATGCCAGCAGGCGGAAGGTCTAAGGTCTGGTAACCCCGAGGGGTGACATATGATAGCCAGGAAGATATATACCACAGAACCCCGAAGGGGTGACATTATTGTAACCATGGGTGATAACCCGTGGCACAAACTATCAAATTCAGAAGATGAAAAAGGAAACAGATAAGAGGTTGATAATCCCGAAGGATGCGTTCGAGGAGGAGGCATCAGAGGGATTGGGCCGGCTCAACAGGGATGAGGCAGAGGAGGATCTGCGTAGCCTTGAGAGCAGGCTGGCGAAGGAGTTGCATGACCTTGACCGGGCGACGGTGAGGCGGCTTCGCAAACCCATGCGCGTCTGGATCCCGGCAGCAGCGGCGGTGATAATAATTCTGATCGCGTCAACCGTATATATAGGGTTATTCAGGGATAAGCAGCCCGGCATTCAGGAGACGTCTATGGTGGATGATACGAAGAAGGATACGGTACTGATAGCCATGGCGGCACCAATCACCAGGTGAGGATGAGGCTGAGGTTAAGGTTGAGGTTAAGGATAAGGAGGAAAATGAGAGCTTCAGGTATATTGCTGCAGTAGCTGCTGATGAGGCTGAGGCTGAGGCAGAGGCAGAGGCTGAGGCTGAGGCAAGGTTAAGGCTGAGAATGAGGATAAGATGAGGGAAGAGATTATAATTGAAATTCTCGGGGCAGGGGTACAGGCAGATGAGGTGATTGTACAGGCGGTTCCGGAGAGGGCAAAAGTGGCTGAGGGGATTCCGGCAACAAGAGCGGAGACAAGAGCGGCGAAAAACTGCCGTAGCTTCCGGCAGGGAGAAGGATTATAAGACTGCAGGGCCGGACCGTGCCCCTCAACCTGTTGGCGGCATCGATGAACTGAACAGGTGGATCAGCAGCAATATACGGTATCCCGCTGAAACTCTGACACGCACCAGGCAGCTTGTAACAGTCACCTTCAGGGTAATGGCTGACAGCACTATTACTGACCTCAGGGCAGAGCGCACTCCCGGCGCGCTGTTCACAGATGAAGCTTTCCGGCTGCTGCGTGAAGGACCTCGCTGGGCACCTGCAATCCGGAACGGTTTGGTTTCCGAAGAGCCATTGAAAGTTAGTATTGTGTTTAAGTAGCACCGGACTGCAGGACTCCGGACCGCATGACCGCATGACAGTACTCAATTCCCAACTCTTTTTATACCTTTGTAATTCAGAATTTAACATCACAAAGAATGACTTACATTACCGGCAAGCGTGTTTTAGTGACCGGCGGGGCAGGGTTTATAGGCTCCTCGCTATGCCATGATCTCCTGGAGAGGGGCAATGAAGTTGTATGCCTTGACAATTTCGCCACGGGCAGGAAGCAGAATATTGCGGACCTCAAGGGAACCAAGGGTTTCAAACTTATTGAAGGCGACATCAGGGAGCCGGAGACATGCAAAAAGGCAGTAAAGGGTGCTGATGTGGTTTTACATCAGGCGGCCCTCGGGAGTGTGCCACGAAGCATAGCCGATCCGGCCACAACAAATGCGGTTAACATAGGGGGTTTTCTGAACATGATTATCGCGGCACGGGATGCCGGCATCAAACGATTTGTGTTTGCCACCAGCTCATCGGTTTACGGTGACTCGCCTGATCTTCCAAAGATTGAAAGCAAGACCGGCAAGGTACTTTCGCCTTACGCAATTACAAAGCTGGTTAATGAGGAATATGCACGCGTCTTCGGCAGCCTCTACGGCATGGAGACTGTAGGGCTCAGATATTTCAACGTTTTTGGACGGCGACAGGATCCCGAGGGAGCATATGCAGCCGTGATACCGAAGTTCACCCAGCTGTTCATGAAGCATGAGCCGCCTCTTATCAATGGCGACGGCAGCAACTCGCGCGATTTCACATACATTGACAATGTGATACTGGCGAATAATCTGGCTGCCACCGTAGAGAATCCCGCCGCACTGAATGAGGTTTACAATGTGGCCTGCGGCGATTCGGTGACGCTGAAGGAGATGACGAAGATGCTGCGCGGGTACCTTGGAGTGCATGACAGGGAGATAAACAAAATTGAGCCGGAATACGGGCCCAACAGACCGGGAGACATCCCTCACAGCATGGCCAGTGTGGGCAAAGCAGTGAAGCTGCTTGGCTATCAGCCTCAGGTGCTCTTCGGTGAAGGGCTGAAGAGGGCGGTGGAGTGGTACATTAAGAATTTGTGAATAACTACCTCTCTCCTTTCTTACGTTCTTTTCTATCTTTGTGTCAGATGATTGTAAACTACCATATATTGTGACGCAACAATCAGACTTACAGTACGTTGGACGCTTTTTGCAGTGGGACTGACGTGACGGAGGATTAAGTAATAAGTAATTAATGTACTGCATTATGAAAAGGATCTTACTAATTGCAATGGCAATTGCTGCCACTCTCTCTTCCTTCGGACAATTCGATATGAATGGCACCGGACACCGGAAAAGAGACAAATATTCTGATTGCACTGACAGGGTTCAGAGGCTTGACAAGGTAAAAGGGTTTGTCTTCGATGCTGCCCTGAATGAACTTCTTCCTTCATATGTTTTCAAGTATTATTATCAGGATTCGCCGTTGGCAACAGAGGTCATACGCCTTGAATTACCTTCGGGGGAGAAAACAAGCCGGCAGATATATGAATATGATGATGAAGGGTTAAAAACCAGTTATCTCTATCAGTTATGGGAAGAGAATGAATGGTCAGACTTTATGCTGACTCAGTATGACTACGACAGTCAGGGACACCTCAATACTGAAATGTTTTCACGCCTCGACCTGGCAGGCCAGTGGGCTCAATATCAGCGACACTTCTATGAATATGACCAGTCGGGCGACCTGACATTCTATTTACGGCAGATGAATTACAGTAATGTCTGGACAGATTTTTCCAGGGTTCATTACATCCGTACGGGAAATCTGGTCACTGAGAGATACGAGGTGCGGGTAGCAGATAATACAACGATCTGGAAGGAGCTTTATGTTTATGATAAGGCAGGTATCCAGACTGAACGGTTCAGGCAGGATCTTAAATATGACGCCGTGACCAACACGTTCAACATGATCAATTCAGAGCACCGGAGATTCTTTTACGATATCTACGGAGATGTGGCTTATGTTGATGTTGAAACATGGGCTGACGGTAAATGGAATTATGCCGGACGAGTCGTATACGATTATAAACTTAATACCGGTAAAAAGGTTTGTCTCTGTCACAACGGCATTACGATAAGGGTCTCGGTGAATGCAGTTGCAGCTCATTTGCGGCATGGAGACAAACTGGGTGTCTGTGAGGAAGACAGGCGTGATCATAAGCATGGTAAAAAAGATAAGGAGACATGTACCTCGACAGTTTACCCGAATCCTGTCAAGAGTTGCCTGGATCTCAGGATATCGTCAGCAGACCATCCTTATAAGTACGCGAAGCTTTACAACAGGTCAGGCTCCCTGCTTATGGTTGAGGAGATCAGCCATAAAACGGATATATCGATGAACCTGGAAAAGCTGATTTCCGGCGAGTATTATCTGAAGCTTACCGGTGACCCCGGCAATGAAAAGACTCACATAATAATTAAGCGAAACTAATCCCGGCAACACCGGGGGACCAACTGTGCCGAGGTTTCTTATATCACTGCTTTTTGTTCTGAACGGTGCAGTTCTGCTTACGGCAGTGCTGGCGGGAGATTTCTTTCTGAGTCCGGGTATTAAGGCTGTTCTGAATGCCAGGAAAGAGATTGCAGTCAGCTCCGCGGATTCACTGCTGCAACTCAGTTTATCGCGGGAGACACAAGAAGTGACAATATCAGTCTGAGAGGCGACAGCCTTTTCCTCATTTTTGAGGAGGGAGATACACTCTTCTGCCGGAAGGGTGGATTGGGCTCATTATTGTCTGCAGCCAGTCCCGGACAGAAACTGGCTATTTACTCTCTGAGCCACTTTAAGGGACGGCTCAATAATTCACCGGACCTGCAGCCCCTGTATTGGTTACCTTCTCAACCGGAGCTTGATTACCTGACTGATTTACTTTCAACTGTCAGAAATCCTTTATTCATTGACCGGATGAAGTATAATGACCATGTTATCTCTGATCGTTGCGAGGTGCTGGTCATGCTGGCTGCCAGGGTGCAGGATGAGGAGCTATCAAAAACCATTTTAAGACAGGCAGCCGTTGATCTGGATCTGCTAATGGACGACAGGTTTTTCACCTGGAACTCAAATCACGGACTCATGCAGATCAGGGCGATGCTGAATATGAGTTCAGCAGTGACTGACAGTGTTTATTCCGGAGAAATTTCAGAGAAAGCCAATGAACGTCTCGCCGGCCTTTTGGATTTTATAACTGCAGAAGACGGCTCTGTACTTGAGGCAGCCTCAGGGTACTGGCATTACATTTTTCAGGAGCTTGTAAATATTGGTGCTCATGAACGTATTTCGGAGTCCAATAAGGAGAAGCTGACCCGGAGAACTGCAGCAATAGCTGTTTTCCTTGCTGACATGGCTGATAATCACGGAATAGTCCCCGGCATAGGTGACAGTTATGATTTAAGGCTTGATGACACCCTTATACAGCTTAAGCGTAATGGCTCAGCTATAATGAGTTATTCAAACTCTCTCTGCAGCTATGAGGAGAATTACAGTGACGGTTACCTGAAGGTGATGTTTCTGAGTCTTGACAATCCGCCCAACGCTCATAAACACCCGGCAGATCTTCAGTTGATGATCTCGGCTCCGGAACAGTTATTTGCAAATACCGGCATATATAATTATGATAAATCGGAAAACCGTAAGACTGTTTTGGCTGAGGCCAGCCAGGGAACAGTCAGGTTCGTTGATTTTCATGGCCCCCTCTTAAACTCATCGGTGTGCATAGAGAGTATCAAAAGCAGCAGCGGGCGGACCGTTGCCAGATTCACAGGCACCAAGGTTTATGAAAATGGAACCATAAGCAGGGAAATTGAGGTTTACGCAAACTCAGACACCCTGCTTACTGTGAGGGATCACAGTGAGCCTGCGGCAACACTTGTTTCAGTTTTCAATCTTCGTCCGGGAGTGGATTATGCATTGGCCGGTGACACTGTAGCCCTCGGAGAATCAATTCTGATACTTTTCAGCTCCGCAAATAAATTTGAATCGGATGAGGGAATGATTTCAGACAGGCCGGACAGGATGATTGCAGTAAGCCGGATCAGCTTTACCGGCGAAGATATTCGTCTGGTTTTTAAAACAAGGGAGGGCAGGATTCCGAGGCAGGAAGGAATTTACATTCAACGTGATCCTGAAAAGAACCGCAGGAGTGAGGCGGCAGAGGTGCTGAGGCGCCGGTACGACAGGTTTTATTTAACCAGGAGGCAGCTCGCATTATCTGGATCACTTCTTATTATTGTTGACATTCTTCTGATATTCAGTTTTTTCATGACGAGGGTAGGTGTAAAACGGGAATCATAAAAAAATGAAGCTGCTTATTATAGCAAATGCTGTCACAACACAATCCGGTGCAAGGGGTATTCAGGCCAATAAACTGATAAATTACCTTGCCACAAGAAATGAGGTGTTTCTGATAACCGACAGAGCCGCTGAAATTAGCTGCAGGCGAGAGCTGAAGGTTCAACATCTTTCATTTGCTTCAGCAATACCGCTGATAATAAAAAGGACTCTCAGGAGAATCCTGGGTCCGGTTATGACTTTTGATCCGGTTTACATTAATTCATCCTTCAGAAAGGCGGTAAAAATCCTGAATGATGAGGGTATTGAGGACATTCTGACCTTGTCGATGGATCTAAGCAACGCGGTGATCGGGATGAAACTGAAAAAGCGTTTTCCGGCCAGGATCCTTAATACCTATATTTCTGATCCTGTGTCTGACAATTTATATCTTTGGTCAGGCAGGGCCGGAAGGAGGTTTTACATGGGGCTGGAGGCCAGGCTCTGCAGGATGAGTGACACAGTAATAACACCTTCACTTCAAACGGCAGAAACCCTGAAATCAAGATACGGAACCGAAGGGTGCCGGTTCATAAACATCCCGCATTGTTATGATATGATTCCAAAAGCAACACCGGCAGATAGTAACGGTTACATACTTCACCTGGGGAGTCTGAATGAGAAAAGGACTCCGGGTCCGGTTCTCGATGAGATGATCAGGTCAGAGTCGTCTCTCAGGGCCATGGGAATCAAGGGTATTCAGCTAGTCGGTCCCGTATCTAAAAAGCTTAGACCTAAATTAAGAGGAGAAATATGGGTCTTACGAATGGATTAAAATGACTGACAAGGTCTCTTATGACAGGGTTGACGGGTATATAAATGAAGCAGCTATTTTACTTGTAATTGATGCTCCGTTGGACAGTTCACAGTTTTTTCCCTCCAAAATTGTCGAGTATCTGCCCTTTGGGAAGCCGATTATAGGAGTTACGCCTGCGGGAAGTGAAACAGAAAGGATACTTCACAAAACCGGGAATATGGCAGTCAGCTACAGGGATATTGCCCGGCTGACAGAATTAATAGGAAAGGCGATCTCCGGAGTTGACCGTGGTACCCGGTACAACCCGGAAGAATTCCATATCAGCAACGTGGGGATGTTATGGGAGGCGGCTCTCAAAAATACGGATGGCACTGTTTACTCTGAGTAAGGATAAATGGCAGAAGCAGCGGTATATATATTCTTCATCGTTTCAGTATTCATTCTCCTGCGGATGCGATGGGAATTCGTTTTCTGGCTTCCGTTGTTCAATGTGCTGGCAGACATGTCATTTTCATTTTTCCCCGGTTTCTCAAGTCCAACTATAATCAGGGCAGGAATAAACCTGCTTTTTATTTTTTTTGCATTTAAAAATTATCCGGAATTCAGATTACGGTATCCTGTGTACCTCTTCTTTCTGCTCCTGGGGTTATTGCTGGCGACTTCCGGGGAGTTCATCTATTCTCTGCGCGGAGTGGTGCAGGTGGTGATATCCACCCTGATGCTTCTCATCGGATATTCTGTTTGCCGGTCAACGGGCACCATAAAGCCCCTGATTGTGAACCTGAGGTTTATACTCTACGCCACCCTGTTCAGCACTCTGGCAGGTTACGTGTTCAATATAGGCCGTACGCTGGAATACACTGCTGACACAGGCCAGACAAGCACAGCTCAGTTTATCGGTTTGCTTGGTAGCGGCGGGTTGTTTATTTCAGGAATAGTCATCGGATTATTCCCGGTTTTAATTAAGTTCCTGCCTGACAGAAGAGTCAGGATGACCACCATCGTGAGTGCCGCCCTGGTGTTGCTGTTCATAATTCTGAATGTAAGACGTACTGCTATAATCATACCCATCCTCGGGCTGTCAGGATTCCTTGTTACTTCGGGACCTGTTCAGAAGAAGACAACTATAAGGTTCATCATCTTTACCGGGTTGTTCCTCCTGATGACATATCCGATCTACTCCGATGTGCTTGAGAAAAGGATCGGAATAAGGAAGGAACAGGGGCGGTTTGAGACGGATTTTTACAAAAGTGAAGCCAGGTATTTTGACCATGTTGTAATGTTCGAACAGATTGTTGAATTTGAGGATCCGCTGAAGGTCCTTTTCGGATACGGGAATAACGTATTAGCCGATCAGTATCTGGGAGATGAGGTCAACAGGAGAATGATTCATTCGGATTTCCCGAAGATCTTCTACAGTCTTGGACTTTTTGGTGTCTTTACATATCTTGTTATACTTGCAATGATATATGGTGCAATCATCAGTATGCCCAAGCACAGGCATGTGATTGATCTGAAGGGAGCTGCCATGGGCCTCTATTTCATCCTGATTTTCGCGACACTTAACGGAAGTATCACTCTCTTTTCATTCAGGACAGTGTTGCTTTTATTGTTAGGGGCATTTTTCGGGTATACAAAACACTTTACATACAAGAATGGAAACATTCCTGCTATCACAAGGTAAGGCCGGCCCGGCGGGTGCATTTTCGTTTCCGGCATTACCGGAAACGAATCACGATCATATTGTCAGGTCCTTTGGCGGATTCCGGTTGTTCCTGTCCGGGAAGAGCAGTTCTTTACCGGTTAATTATTATGAGAAGGATGGATTTTTTACAGGGGCTGTCGGGACTTTTACATACGACGGATGCTCGTATTCAGAGAGCCTTAAAAAGATTCATACAGAATATCTTGGTGGCTCATTTGATCACGGCAGGCTTATCGGACATTACTTTATTTTTATCTGGAACGGGTCATTGCTTGCGGTACTTGCAGACGGGTCCGGTATTTTAAAAGCGTATCACACTACTGACTTTTCATATTTTTCAAACTCATTTACCTCATTGGCCGGGCTAATCAGGCCGCGCATGACTCTGAATAAAGATGTGTTGCTTGAAAACCTGCTCACAGGATCAATTACAGGAAACGAAACAGTAATTAACGAAATAAGGGTCATTTCTTCTGCCACATCAGTCCTGACCGGGAATCTGCAGTTTGTTTACCCCACACCACCGGAATCACGAAGTTTCTCAGGTGAGGCATCTGCCAGAAGGTACCAGCTGGATCTTATCAGTAACTATTTTGACATGTTCAGGAATATGGCTGATGAGTTCGGAACGGATGTCGGCCTTACCGGAGGTCTTGACAGCAGGATGATCCTGGGCTTTACGCAGGAAAAATTCAGCAAATACCAGGTCCATTCACATTACAGACATTCGGAGAATATTGACCGCACCATTGCAGGGGAGATCACTGCTATGCTGGGAAGGGATCTTATATCCCCGCCTGTCGGTAAATGGGAGGGATTAAGCCCTGAAGAAAAAATCAGTCAGTTTGAACAGTCATATATCTTTTCAGACGGGCAGATAAGGCGCCATAATTTCTGGGACGAAAAGTACAACACCTTTCAGTATATAGAGGCTGTTCAGCAACACAATATGCTGAATTTTTCCGGGATAGGAGGTGAGCAATACCGGAACGGAAGCGCAAATCAACGGGTGTCAGTTTCGCTCCGGAAATGGTTAAAGGATTCATTTATCAGACCTTATCTTGGTCCCGGAGGAACAGACAGCCGGACTTTCAATGCCCTGACAGAGAGGATGGAGCATAAAATCAGCAGCCTGTTGTTTGACGGTTCTCCCGGCCGGAACCTGAGCCTGTCCGATATTAAAAGGATAGAAAACGAGGTTCTGATTCCTGCTTACAGGGGGATCCGGCCTGACTCGGTAAACAGGATAAAGTATTCACTCAGCCCGTTCGCTGACTATCGGCTTTCAAGAGAGGCATATAGTATAATCCCATATTTGGGGAATTCGCTGAATTTCGAAAAAGGAATGCTGCAGGAACTCTCTCCTTCCCTGGCAAAGATGAGATCTGCATACGGTTTCCCTCTGAACAGAAAGGAACCGGTTACAGGCAGAGTATTGCGGGTTGGTTCCCGGACCCTGATCCCTCCAGGAATTATCATTTTTATAAAGCACAGGAAGGGGCGGTTTAAAAGCATGCTGAAAAAAAGAGTGACTCCGGATCCCGATCTCAGGATAATCATGGATACCTTTAACTCCCTGGAGTTACCGGCAGATACAACAGCCCTTATGCATAATCCTCAGATAGCGAGGAATATATATGCAATTGGATTCATGGTAGCAAAGTTGCAGGAGAGGATATGATATTTAATACCCGCTGAAGAAATGTTATTGCATAATCTTTTAGTAAAAGCGTTTAAGTTGCGGATTAAGATTCTGACAGGCAGAAAGATTAACCGGATCCTGCAGAATATTGCCAGGAACGGGAAACTCTGGATGCCTGATAAGCAGGTGTCAGGAGACCATGACAGGCTGTTTCACCTGTTTCGAAAATATACAAACAGGAGATGGCTGAAGGTTTACGGGACAATTTCCGGGATACATGACTGCAGGTATATTCCTGAAGATCTCTATTATTCGGAAATTGAGCCGAGATTAAATTATAAACCCTTATCCAAGGCCTACACAGACAAGAACATATATCCGGATCTGCTTAAAGGATTTTTGCTTCCGCAAACGGTAATCAGAAATGTCAACGGTGTGTTATATGATTCAGAATGGAATAGCATTTCCGAACACCGGGCAGCCGGGATTATCATGCAGGAAGAGGGCAGGAAGCTTGTAATTAAACCATCAGTGGAAAGCGGGGGCGGCAGATCTGTAAGGGTACTTAAAATCGAAAAGGATGGGCTCAGTATAATTCCTTCTGATGGCAAAATCACCTCTTCAGGGTCTTTGTTCAGCATGTACGGAAAGAATTTCATTGTTCAGGAATTTATAAATCAGCACTCATTTTTAATGAATCTGAATTCCAGCTCGGTGAACACGATAAGGATACTGACTTACCGGTCCGTTGCTGACGAAAAGGTACACGTCGTGCATCGCATACTGAGGATGGGTCAGCCCGGCAGTATTGTTGACAATCAGGCGGCAGGCGGTCTGGCATGTGGAATAAGGTCAGACGGCAGGCTTGCTGATTTTGCGGTTGACAAAATGGGGAATAAATATTTCAGTCATAACGGACACTCATTCGAATCAGCCGGTGTGGTTCCGTTCCTTGATTTGGTTTGCGGGCAGGCAGTCAGGGCAGCTGAATACTATCCATATGCACGTCTCCTCGGATTTGACTTTACGGTTAATGAAAGAGGGTTGCCGGTACTCCTGGAAGTAAACAATATGAACAATGAGATCAATTTCTACCAGATGACAGGAGGGCCTCTCTTCGGAGAGTTTACAGGTGAAATCCTTGATTTCTGCACCACTCACCCCGTATCCTTTTTAATAGACTTTGATATCTGATAAACGATGGACCGGAAACTCTTTCTGCTTGTAGATTACAAGGGCCATTTTGGTTCCAGGTATAAGGCTATTCCATACAGGAGCGGGTTTGACAGGAGCAAGCTTGTCTCTTACTTCGGCAAGGCCGGCTATGAGGTCACATTTTTTAATCCGTCTGATCCGGGGTTCGATAAGCTTCAGCTTAAGCAAGGCACAGTACTGTATACTTCTTCGGAAGACAAGGGGCTTTTTTATAAGCGGTTCCTGAGTGATTTTATCTTTTCCCTGGAGCAGGCAGGCATCAGGTGTCTTCCTTCTCACAGGTACTTGCTGATGCATGAAAACAAGGTGCTTTTCGAGCATTTCAGGCATCTGGTGTTTAACGATCAGATTGATGGTCTGCGTTCGTGGTGTTTCGGCTCTTTTGAGGATTTTAAGCGACACATCGGGGAGATTACTTTTCCTGTTGTTATAAAGACGTCAGAGGGATCAATGAGCAAGGGGACCTTTCTGGCAAAAGATCAGAAACAGGCACTGCGGATTGCCCGACGCATATCCGCAACACCTGTTTTTAAGCAGCAGTTATGGGATTTCATCAGGGGGGTAAGGCACAGGGGTTATCTGAAAGAGTCGTGGCACCGTAAGGGATTCGTTTGTCAGCAATACATTCCAGGATTAAAGAATGACTGGAAGGTGCTGATATTCAATGAAAAATACTATGTTCTCAGGCGGGGGATACGTGAAGGTGATTTCAGGGCCAGCGGCCAGGGGATGTTAGGATATGAGCAGGCACCCATACCGGGATTACTTGATTTTGCCGGAAAAATATTCAGATTGCTGGATGTGCCTGTGTGTTCACTGGATATTTGTTTCGACGGAAACAGGTACTATCTCCTTGAGGCGCAGTTGCTGTTTTTCGGCACTTACACCCTTGAATTCTCTGAATTCTGTTTTGTATATGACGGACAAAACTGGAACAGAATCGAAGGGAGATCTGAACTGGAAGCTGAGTACGTCAACAGCATGTGTATGTTTTTAAATAGATGAAGGTCATTTTCGTTTACAGCGCCAACTCATCAGCAGGGGGAAATCCAATTGTTGAAAGCCAGGCTAAGTCACTCAGATCAGCCGGGGTTGAGATAGTCATGTTCCCCGTGACCCGGAAAGGGTTTGCCGGATATTCAGATTATGTTTTGAGACTAAGAAAGAGACTGAAAACAGACAATTGTCAGATTATACATGCCCATTACGGTCTGAGCGGATGGGCGGCTTTATTTGCAAGGACTGATGAGAAGCTCGTGGTTTCATTCATGGGGTCAGACTTACTCGCCGGTTATAACATGAAGGGAAGAGTTCTCAAATTTTTGAACCTGGTGCTGGCACGGCGTATGGCCGATTATACTATTGTCAAAACGGAGGAGATGGCGGCGAAAACCGGAAAATCCGGCAGTATTTCTACAGTGCCTAATGGTGTAGATATTTCACTTTTTGTTTCAACTGACAAAAACCAGGCAAGAGACCACCTAAACATTCAGCAGGATGCAGAAGTTGTACTCTTTGTCGGGGAACCAGGGAGATCTGAAAAAAACATCAGCCTGGCCATGACTGCCCTTGAAAGGACCGGAAAGAGATACACCCTTCTGAAGGTGTCGGGAAGACCGCATGAAGAGATGCCTTTGTATTATTCTGCAGCTGATCTTCTTGTAATGACCTCTCTGCATGAGGGTTCTCCCAATACTGTCAAAGAAGCCATGGCATGTAACTGTCCTGTAGTATCCACTCCTGTAGGTGATGTACCGTATCTGTTGAACGGGATTGATGGCTGTTATGTTAGCAGCACTGACCAGCAGGAATTTGCCGGTAAAATTAACAGAGCGATGGAATTTGCACTTCGGTTTGACAGAACCGCTGGCAGGGAGAGACTGCTCGCCCTGGGCCTGGATTCGGAGACCGTCGCCGGTCGAATCAGGGATATTTACGAAAAAGTCCTCGAAAGTAAATAGTTGCAAAAGAGATTTGGGATGCCGGTTTGGGTTATAAACAATGATACGGGTAAGGAGGAGCGGATGATCCTGAAGGGGGACCATCCCCTGTTTACTGAATGGGACCGGTTTCTTGCGACACAGCAGGCAGGAAATATCTATCAGACCGGCCTGTTTTACAGTACATATTCCTTGACGAAGTTTTATGATCCCTGCCTGGTAATAGTGCTGAGCAACGGTGTGGTAGCAGGAGGCGTGCTGGGTGTCATCCAGCGTTACAGCTTCGGGGTTTTCAGCAGACTTACTGCCCGGGGCCTTGTTTTGGGTGGCCCGGTAGTGAGCGGGAATGATCCGCGGATTGTGGAGAAAACGCTGAATATCCTGCAGCATGAGTTCAGAGGCAAGGCATTATATGTTCAGATCAGGAGTCTGTCCGATCCTTCGCACATGGCTCCCCTGTTTCATAAGGCGGGATTTAAAACGGAAGACCATCTGAATATTCTTTTAGACCTTACGCAGGATGAGGGGACACTCTGGGCACGTGTAAATTCAAAAAGGAAAAACGAGATCAGAAAGGGTCAGAAAAGCGGTCTTGTCGTAACCGAAAAATCAGATCATGAAGGAATGGCGGAGGCCTATTCCATTCTGACTGAAGTATACAGCAGGGCAAGAATTCCATTACCCGAACCGGTTTTTTTCAATAATCTTCTCGGTATGAACGGGCCCTCTTCCGGTCTCAGGATCTTTCTTGGATACCTTAATGAAGAGGTTGCAGGGTGTATGCTGGTTCTTGTTTACCCGGGGAGGGTAATAGACTATTATGCAGGAAGTTATTCCCGGTTTTACAGTAAGTGTCCGAATGATTTTATCACCTGGGAGGTTGTAAAATGGTCTGTGAGGATGGGTTACCAGGTATTTGATTTCGGAGGGGCAGGAAAACCGGGAGACAGATATGGCGTCAGGGATTTCAAGCTTAAGTTCGGGGGCGACCTGGTCAGTTTGCCCAGGTTCGAAAAGGTACTTAATCCTTTTATGATGAAAATAGCCTCGGCAGGATATCATGTCTGGAGAACCGTTAAAGGTATATTCAAATGAGGATTCTCGTAGATATAGGCCACCCGGCCCATGTTCATCTCTATAAGAATTTTATCAGGGAGATGAAGCAACGGGGACACACTGTTCTTGTGACTGTCAAGAACGGGCTGAACTCTGCAACAGATCTGTTGCGGCTATACAATATTCCTTACCTCGTGGTAGCTTCAAGGGCAGACAGCCTTCTGAGAAAGGCCACTTCTCAGCTTGTGGCTGATTATCAGATAGCCGGGATTGTCCGGAAAAATAAAATTGAGCTTGGAGTTGGTTCCACTCTTTCCATTGCGCATGTATCGTCCCTGACATCAATGAAGTCAATTGTTTTTGATGATGATGATGATGAAGTGGAGCCTCTTTTTGTCAGGTTTGGCCATCCGTTTTGCGACTGTCTGCTATCACCTGATGTGTTAAAGGGTAAAAGGAAAAAGCGGGGGGTGGTTTATTACCCCGGGCTTCATGAACTTGCATATCTGCATCCGAATAACTTTACTCCTGACCCGGGTGTTTTGAAGGATGCCGGACTACTCCCCGGAGAAAGGTTTTATCTGCTTCGTTTTAACGCATTTAAAGCGCATCATGATAAGCATGCAAAGGGGATGGATACAGAAACCAAAAGGGAACTTATCCAACTTTTGCAGCAAACCGGGAAAGTGCTGATTACTGCAGAAAGGGAAATTGAGAGTGAGTTCAGCCATCTCAAAATTAAAGTCCCGCCTGACAGAATTCATTCAATGATTTATTATGCTTCTTTGTTTATCGGTGACAGTCAGACGATGACGTCAGAGGCGGCTGTACTGGGCACTCCTTCAGTCAGGCTGAATTCTTTCGCCGGCAGGATTTCTTATCTTGAGGCTGAAGAGCACAGGTATGGACTGACATTTTCTTTTTTACCGGGCCGGACCGCTGACATGATATCAAAAACAGCCGCCCTGATAGGTACTCCTGATCTCAGGGCTGAATGGCAGGAAAAGCGGGCACTGTTACTTCGTGAAATGATAGATGTCACAGCTTTCATGGTCTGGTTTGCGGAGTTTTTTCCTGAAAGCAGGCAGGAAATGTTAAAGAATCCGTCTCTTGTGTCAAAATTCAGGTAGAGGATGAGGGATTTTACGTTGGCCAAATATGTGGAGCTGTTGGATATTCTGAAGATGAAGAAGATCCCGGCAGTGACATTTGAGGAATATTCAGCTGTGTCTCCTGGGAGATTTGTGATTCTCCGTCATGATGTCGACAGGCTTCCCTTAAATGCTGTGCAAATGGCTGAAACAGAAAACAGGATGGGTATCAGGTCCAGTTACCATTTCCGTTCCGCGACGCTTTACAAAAATCCGGAGGCAATAATAAAAATTGCTGCTCTCGGTCACGAAGTGTGTTACCATTATGAGGACCTTCAGGGAATATCTGACAGGGAGTACAGATTACTGATCAGTGGCGGAAATAATGTGAATGCAGATGATACTCCGGGGATTTTCAGGGCCTTTGAAGCTTTTTCTGAGCACCTTGGCGGGTTAAGGAAATATTATCCGGTGAAGGTCGCATCCATGCATGGAAATCCTTTATCACGGAAGGATAACAGGATGATATGGAATTATTTTGATTACAGGTCTCTGGGGATAATCTGTGAACCCTATTTCGATATAGATTATTCTAAAGTTCTTTATATTACGGATACAGGAAGGTCATGGAACCGGAAGTCTGTAAATATCCGTGATAATGTGACAAGAGGGTTTGGCAGAACTATGGGGGAGCCCCTTAATGAGCGTTTCAGGTTCAGAAGTACAGACGAAATGATCCATTCAATTGAGAATGAATTGCTTCCTCCGGGCTTTATAATCAGCACTCATCCCCAGAGATGGAATTCCGGAATAATCCCCTGGTTAGGTGAGCTCGCTATGCAATCGGCTAAAAATGTTGTGAAGGGATTCCGTCGCAAAATCGCCACAACCCGACATTCCGGACCAGGTATTATATGAAAAACAGGGGATTTTCAGCCCGGAATTGTTCATAAATACAAGGTTTTTACTTAAAAGAACTTTTAATGCAACCTTTTTGCTTGTAACTGTGTCCTAAATTAGATTGGTTTAGTGCGACACATAGTTACATCGATGGTTCGTCAGATTTCTGAATATAAAACTCCGCTAAATATGAAAGCAAGAACGCTTTTAGCCGCATTTTCTCTTTGGTTATTGTCAATGGGAAGTGTTTCCGGGCAGGCGCCGGTATGGTTTCCGGGTACCCCGGCAATTCCGGATGTGGGACCGCTGGATCTAACCGTAAATTACGGGATTGATAAAGTCGGAGTAGTGTATATTGTTGTTTTCAATTACAACTACGGTGGTTCGCTTACTTCAACCGGAGTAAAAAATACAGCAATTGCCGGACCTGTAGGTGCAATAGTTGCCACCCGGGTGATTCCGGTAGCCGCAGGTAATATCAACCAATTGCTTTCTGAAATCATCGATGTGGTGAATGCCAACAGATTTCACTCGGTATTCATTGTTGCGGAAGGTTTGCCGGGAGGGCTTCAGGCGACTCCTACAAGGATCAATGTCACTACCCTGCCCTGCCCGAAAATTCAGATCTTTACCTTCTTTGGCAATCTGGGTGAGTGTGTTAACCTTGGCGCTCAGGGGATGTTCAGTTCAACCTTACTGGCACCTGCAATTCCAACGGGGGTTCTTAAGGGAACTCAATGGACAATTGACTGGGGCGACGGCTCTCCAATCTGGACATACACTTCAGCGACAGATGAGGATTTTCCTCCTGTACAGCTCCATCCCTTCTCTTCAACAATAAACTGTGCCTACGTCGGGACATGGACCGTAAAGAATCCGTGCAATGAATTCTTAGCCGGCTCGTCGGTCTTTGTTGTTCACGGCCGCGATGATCCGGTTGACGGGGGTGATGGCCTTCTCCAGATGGCGGAGACGGTGACGGGAGATGTCGATATTACATATGTTTGCGAAGGAATTCAACATGATATTGTGCTTCAGGATATAAGCACATGGAACTGCCAGGCACCGGTAGTTCCTCCTCCGCTTAACCCGGCGGATTATGATAATGACTCACCCCGGACACTCCAGTTTGTGTATGGAGAGACTCCGGCAGGAGCAATCATGAACACTATTACTGGCAATGTTACTATCGGAGGCAGCAACACTGCCAATTCCGGTAACGGCTATGTAGGTCCTGTGCTGGGACCCTATGCCCCCCCAAACCCGGGTACTCTTACTGATGTGATTACTATTCCGGCTACTGCAAATGCAGGTGAGCGTTTTTACGTTTACCTGAAGGACTGGAACAAGTGTAATCCGTTTGTTGATCAGAGTCTGAATTATGTTGATCGTTTTTTCATCATAGAAGTTATAGATGCACCTCCGATACCTACAGTTACCTCACCGGTGTCCAGTTGTTTCGGCAGTGTGACGCCTACGTTATCAGCAACACCAACCATGGCAGGGAATACAATAAACTGGTATTCTGATGTGACCCTAAACAACCTGCTCTATACAGGGAACACATATACCCACCTTCAGACAGCCGTTGGAACATACACTTATTATGCAACCCAGACAAGCGGTGTCAATGGTTGTGAAGGTCCTGCAGTACCGGTAGTGCTTGTAATCAATCCAATTCCAGGTACTCCTACAATATCAAGGAATAACCCGGACTTCTGTTTTGACGGGACATCTTCCATTATTCTGACTGCTGATCCGCACACCCCACCTGCCGTTTCAGCATACCAGTGGTTTCGGAACGGCAACCCTGTAGGAGGAGCGACATCAAGTACAATTACATTGAGTACAGTAGCACAGTCAGGGAATTATACTGTGCGGACTTATGGCATTGCCCCTACTTTGTGTCCAAGCCCGATCTCAGCTGCTGTAACAGTCACCATAGGAAACCCTGCCGTAGTCGGGGCAGGAGGTGACCAGTCGGTCTGTTCCACTACAAACACTGTGAATGTCACTGGGACACGCAGCGGAGCAGCCACTTCTACTACCTGGAGCACATCCGGGACCGGCACGTTTGCTGCCCCCGCGAATCTCAATACCACTTATACCTTCAGTGTTGCTGATAAAGCAGCCGGCACTGTCACACTTACAATCACTTCAAACGAACCCGCCGGGCCTTGTACTGCAGTTTCTGACAATCTGGCAGTTACAATTTCTCCGGCTGCAACTGTCAACGCCGGTCTTGATCAGACCATCTGTTCAACAACGGCTTCCATAAATGTTACAGGCTTGCGTGGTGGTTCAGCCACCTCCTCGACCTGGTCTACTTCAGGTACAGGTACATTTGGTAATGTTGCAAATTTAAATACAACATATACGCCAAGCCTTGCTGACAAAGCCGCCGGCACGGTTAACCTTACCCTTACTACAAACGATCCGCCCACTGTCTGCGGGCCTGTCAACGATGCCCTTACCCTGTATATAAATCCTGCCGCAGTTGTCGGCGCCGGAGCAGACCAGACCATCTGTTCCACAAGTAATGTGGCGCTGACCGGAACCAGGTCCGGAGGAGCTACATCCACAACCTGGAGCACATCAGGAACAGGATCATTTGCCAATGCCACGGCATTGATTACAACCTATACACCCAGTGCCGCAGACATTTCGGCCGGCACGGTGACTCTTACAATTACTTCAAATGAACCTGCGGGTCCTTGTGACGCTGCCAGCGATGCCATGATTGTTACAATCAATCCGGCCGCAACAGCTAACGCCGGGCCTGATCAGTCTATCTGTGCCACTGCCACTGCCACCCTTGCAGGGTCTGTTGGCGGCGGAGCCGCCAACGGCTCATGGACAGGCGGTGGCGGCAGCTATGCACCAAATGCCAATACCCTTAATGCGGTTTATACTCCGAGTGCCGGGGAGAGAACAGCCGGCACCGTGACGCTGATCCTTACTACAAATGATCCCGGAGGCCCCTGCGGAACGGCAACAGATAATGTTACAATTACAATCGGGGCTCCGCTCACAGGAGCAACAATTTCCGGCAGCGGAAACGGCTGCGACGGAGCGTCCAGCTGGTTCGCACTTACGGTTAACGGAGGTGCACCTCCTTATATAATCAATTACACCCTTGACGGTGCGGCACGGCCTGCAGTTCCGGCATATACAAATGGAACACATATTGACCTCGGAGCGCTGTCTGTAAACACTCATACTGTTCACATTGTATCAATTCAGGATGCATGCCTGAGTTTTGTCCCGGGAGGTTCACTCCCCGCCAACTACGTATTTACAATATACGGATTACCGAATGCCGGAGGCACGGTTAACAACACCCCGGCCCTGTGCAATAACGGGACAACCGACATTGTACTTCAGTCTACTATTCCATCATCTGATTTTACATGGACCGTAGCCAATGCACCGGCAGTCACATGGATAGACGCACCTGCAGGAGGAACGAGGGTAAACGGTAACGGCACCTCCATAGCGCAGGTGCTTGAACATTCTGCTACATTTCCGACAACGGTCACCTATTCAATCACTCCGAATGGCCCGCTGCCAGCCGCTTGTCCCGGAACTCTGATTACACGGACAGTCATTGTTAATCCTACGGCCCAGGTCAATGACCCGGCAAACCAGGTTCACTGTGCAGGTACGGCAGTTCCGGCACTTGCTTTTGGAACTACCCGCTCGGGAGGAGTCACCACATATTCATGGACCAACTCAAATACGGCAATAGGTCTCGGAGCAGGACCAACTCCAGGCAACCTTCCGGCTTTCACTGCAACCAATGCAGGCACGGCCCCTATCAGTGCCACAATTACAGTTACGCCCACATTTACAAACGGAGGTGTAAGCTGCACAGGGCCGGCACAGACCGTTTACTATCACTGTCAACCCGACTGCACAGGTCAATGATCCTGCAGACCAGGTCCGTTGCGCCGGTACTGCGGTTCCGGCACTGGACTTCGGCACCGACCGAACTGGCGGTGTAACCACCTATTCATGGACCAACTCCAATACGGCAATAGGCCTCGGAGCGGGACCAACGGCAGGAAACCTGCCGGCCTTTACCGCCACCAACGCAGGCACGGCACCCATCAGCGCCACGATTACAGTCACCCCGACCTTTACCAACGGGGGTGTGGGCTGCACAGGCACTGCCCAGACTTTTACGATAACAGTAAATCCGACAGCACAGGTTGATGACCCGGCAAACCAGGTTCATTGTGCAGGAACGGCAGTACCGGCACTGAACTTCACCACAAACCGCACTGTCGGTGTGACCACATATTCGTGGACCAACTCCAATACTGCAATTGGACTCGGGGCTGGACCGACAGCAGGCAACCTGCCTGCATTCACGGCAACCAACGCAGGGACGGCACCTATAAGCGCGACAATAACAGTCACCCCTACTTTCACAAATGGCGGCGTCGGTTGTACAGGCACTGCCCAGACATTTACAATTACTATCAACCCTGCGGCTCAGGTCAATGATCCGGCAGATCAGGTCCGTTGCGCCGGTGCGGCAGTTCCGGCACTGAACTTCGGCACCAACCGCACGGGAGGAGTAACAACCTATTCATGGACCAACTCCAATACTGCAATTGGCCTCGGAGCGGGACCGACAGCAGGCAATCTGCCTGCCTTCACTGCAACAAATGCGGGCACGGCTCCTATAAGCGCTACAATAACTGTCACACCTACCTTCACCAACGGTGGAGTCGGTTGTACGGGTACCCCCCAGACTTTTACGATAACAGTAAATCCGACTGCGCAGGTTGATGACCCTGCAAACCAGGTTCATTGTGCAGGGACGGCAGTTCCGGCACTTAACTTCACCACCAACCGTACAGGGGGTGTGACAACATATTCGTGGACTAACACCAATACTGCAATAGGTCTCGGGGCAGGACCAACAGCGGGTAATCTGCCTGCCTTCACTGCAACCAACGCAGGCACGGCACCAATAAGCGGAACCGTGACAGTGACTCCGACATTCACCAACGGTGGGGTGAGTTGCTCCGGCACTGCCCAGACATTTACGATTACCGTAAACCCGATACCGGCACTGAACAGCGGCCTCGCACCTGCAGACGTCTGCAGTAACACACTGTTTACATATACTCCGACTTCATTAACGGGCGGAACTGCATTCAGCTGGGCCAGAAACGCGGCGGCAGGTATAACTCCTGCACCCACATCGGGCATCAACGGCATAAGCGAGACACTCAGAAATATTACATCTGCGACAATTCCGGTCACCTATGTTTACACACTGACAGCAAACAGCTGCCCCAACACACAGAATGTTGTTGTAAATATCAAACCTGAACCGGTCATTGCCAACCAGTCAGTCAACGTCTGTTCCGGGGAAACATTAACTCATAAGATCCTTCTTGACAACTTTACCAATCCGGCAGACAATGTGACATTTACATGGCCGGCTCCGGCTCTTTCAGGGGGTCTGACAGGCGGTACGGCAAGGGTTGCGCCTTCATCAGCCGATATGACTGATGTATTTATAAATATTTCAGGACTGGCCGAGACGGCTACATATTCGGTCACTCCTTACTATAACGGTTGTGCCGGAACACCGAGATCCATTGTTGTGACAGTAGGATCTCAGCCTGTGCTTGATCCCGGACTCAATATGGCCATTTGCAGCGGTCTGCCAACCGGGCTTACCCTGGCAGTTGCACCTACATCTTCACCTGCCACTTCATATGATATCTTTTCAATTACAGTCCCGGTAGGACTGACACCTGGTGCAGGTAATGTTACTGCTGCAAACACTGTTGGGGCAAATTATCTGGCAAATGACAGGTTCACAAATCTTACAGGAGTCAATCAGCTTGTCACTTACAGGGTAAGACCGGTATTCGGTGCAACCTGTATAGGCGACTGGGTAAATGTTGTTGTGACTGTAAGACCACAGCCGGTGATACTTCCGGGCCAGACTGACATCGTCTGTTCAAATGTTCCGTTCGGCAAGGAGATTTTACTGGTACCGGTTAATACACCGGCCGGAACCACTTTCAGCTGGCCTGTACCGTCTATGTCTAACGCCAGTATTCAGGGTACAGCAGGGGTCGCTGTAGTTGCTGATCCGGCAGGCACCCTGCATATAAATGATATATTTGAAAACTACGGTGTTACACCCATAACTGCAACCTACACCGTTACTCCGACAAGTTCATTCGGCTGCGCAGGCACACCGGTCAGCGTTGTAATTACAGTAAATCCTGAACCGGCGGCGCCTGTCGTTACGGGAAGGGATAAGCTTTGTGTCGGCGAGACAAATATTGTATATACAGTACCTCTTACCCCGGGTTCAACCTATACCTGGACTGTTCCTGCATCGGTGGGAACCAAGATATTTGATTTCAATTCGAATGCAATTATTATAAATGCTGCTGCCGTCGCAGGCAACGGAACCATAACCGTGGCTGAAAACAACAGTTATGGCTGTGCCGGCCCTGTCGGAACCTTCGATGTTGATGTGCTGGCACCTTCAGCAATCTCAGCCATAACCGGCGACGATATTGTATGTGCGCTCGAGACCGGAGTATACTCTGTCCCGAACAATGCCGGTTCCATATACGCATGGTCACTTCCTCCGGGAGCAGCCCTTGTAGGCAATCCCTCCGGAGCATCAGTGACCGTCACCTTCGGTACTGTAAGCGGAAATATAACAGTCCGCGAGACCAATGCCGCAGGATGTATTACAAACCATACTCCACTTCCTGTGACTGTGAGACCGCAGCCAACAGGCATCATCAGCAACAGCGGCACAATCTGTGCCGAAGGAACACAGCCGATAAACATGACACTTACCGGAACCGGGCCGTGGAATGTAACATATGCAATCAACGGTGCCCCGCAACCGGTACTTCCTGTTGCGGCCAGTCCGTATACACTTAATGCAAACACCGCAGGCAGCTACACGATAGTATCCGTCACTGACGCTAACTTGTGTACCGGACCGGGCATAGGGAGTGCAACAGTCTCTTATTTCCCGGTGCCTACCGCAACAATCAGCGGCACGGCGGAGATGTGTGCAGGAGGGTCGGCAATACTGACAATTACGCTTACCGGTGCTGCACCATATGACTTTACATACACTGTCAACGGAGCCCCGGTAGTGGTGACAAACCATCCGACTACTGTATACACAGCCACCGTCACACCGGCAGTGAACACAACATATGCTGTCACAGCAATGAATGACAACAACGGATGTCTCGGCACATTTGCAGGCACTGCGGTAGTCACAATCAACCCGGCACCGTCACTTACTCTTGCCGGAACAAACCTGCTTTGCAACGGTGACAATTCCGGTGCAGTCAATCTGACTGTCGCAGCCGGCACACCTGCATTCAGCTATGCATGGACCGGTCCTGACGGCTTCATCGCCGGCACCGAGGACATTTCAGGTCTGAAGGCAGGTTATTATGCCGTCACTGTAACAGACAGCAAGGGTTGCATAGGAACGGGCAATACCACCCTGACTCAGCCGGCACCGCTGACACTCTCCAAATCAGGAGACATAGCACTTCTGTGCAACGGCGCCACCAACGGTGCAGGAAGCTTCACTGCCGCAGGCGGCACCGCTCCTTACTCCTTTGCCACACTCTTTAACTCATCCTTTGCCACAGTTACACCTGGTGCATCATCGGCAGCAGTAACAAATGCCGGTTTCGGAGTCATCACTGTTCAGGTGACAGATGCACACATGTGTACTGCACAGGCTTCAATAAATGTGACGCAGCCTGATGCGCTTAATATTACTGCAACGCTTTCGCTCAGCATTGAAGGCGGGCATAATATAAACTGCTTTAACGGGAACACCGGTTCAATAAGCACCACCGTCACCGGTGGGGTAGCACCGTATGTATATGCATGGACAACAGTAGGAGGCAGCGGCCTTACCGCGGGTGCATCAAACCAGAGCGGACTTACCGCCGGCACCTATAATGTCACTGTCACCGATGCCAACGGATGCCAGACCACAGGTTCGTGGCCTCTGACGCAGCCGACCGGGCTGACAGTCACCGCAACAACAGATGACAGCCTTATTGGTACATGTTCTGATGCACAGCTCAATGCAGTTGTTGCAGGAGGCGTAATGCCTGTCGGAGGGTATCTCTACAGCTGGTCTCCGGCCGCAGGACTGAGTGCAACAAACATTGCCAATCCTGTTGCCACCCCCGCCTCAACCACCACCTATTCGGTCACCGTGACTGATGCAAACGGATGTATAAGGGTAGGATCGGTAACAATAAATGTAGCGCCTGTACTGACAGCCGTGGCATTCGCCGATGACAATATAATAGGAACCTGTTCAGATGCACAGCTCGATGTAAATGTAAACGGTGGCGAGGCTCCCTACAGCTACAGCTGGTTGCCGGTTGCCGGCCTCAGCTCGGCAGTAATAAGGAACCCGGTAGCAACTCCGGCAGCCACTACAGTGTACACTGTAACTGTCACCGATGCAAACGGATGTACCACAACAGCCAATGTGACTGTTACAGTAGCACCGGTGCTTGATGTAACGGCAACTGTCGATGACAACCTCATCGGCACCTGCCCGACGTCTGTTGCCCATCTCAGCGCAACCGCCACAGGCGGCGAAGGAGGGTACACTTACCTCTGGGACAATGCAGCCACTCTCGATGATGCAACAAAGGCCAATCCTGTTGCCAAACCGGCGGTTACAACAACCTACACAGTTACGGTTACAGATGTAAACGGCTGTACAGACCAGACCACCATAATCGTAAACGTTGCTCCCGCACTGGGTGTGACAGCCATTGCAGATGATATAATAATCAGCACCTGCCCGACTTCTGTGTCACATCTTGATGCCACCGTCGTGGGTGGTGAAGCTCCATATGCGTACAAATGGGCTCCGACAACCGGGCTTGACGACAGCAACATCAAAACCCCGACGGCAAAACCTGCGGTTACAACACTATACACAGTAACAGTAACGGACGCCAACGGATGTACCGCAACATCAAATATTACTGTAACAGTACAACCCGCGCTGACACTCACACTGTCAGTCGATGACAGCTCAATTGGCACCTGCCCGGCATCTGACGCTCAGATCACTTCGGTCGTTGGAGGCGGGGAACCGGGATACACATACCTGTGGACTCCCGCGGCAGGGTTAAGCAGCGCAATTATCGGCAATCCTGTTGCCAAACCTGCAGCTACCACCACTTATACCCTTACTGTCACAGATGTAAACGGTTGTTCAATTTCGAGGGATATCACCGTTGTGGTGGTACCTGACCTGACTGCCATAGCATCGGCCAGCGACCTTCTGATCGGAACCTGTCCGACCTCCACGAGTACTCTTGATGTAACAGCATTTGGCGGAGAACCCGGTTACACCTACCTGTGGGCTCCTGCAGCAACACTCAATAATCCGGCAATAAAGTCGCCGGTTGCCAAGCCCCTGGTGACAACCACCTATACTGTTACGGTAACTGACAACAACGGATGTACAACAACTGCAAATGTTACAATTGTTGTTGCACCTGCACTGACAGCCATTGCCACCACAGATGATGCAATAATAGGTACATGTCCTACCTCGGTGGCGCATCTTGATGTCACAGCCGTTGGCGGCGAACCCGGTTACACTTACCTGTGGTCACCAGTTGCCGGTCTCAGTGATCCGAACAGCAAGACTCCGACAGCCAAACCTGCAGCAACCACAGTATACACAGTTCTCGTAACTGATGTCAATGGTTGTACAACCACTGCCGTCGTGACTGTTAATGTGGCACCGCTTCTGACAGTTACTGCAGCTGCCGATGACAATATAATCGGCACATGTCCGACTTCAGTTGCAAATCTGACGGCTGTTGCCGGCGGCGGCGAACCGGGCTACACCTATCTGTGGTCTCCGGCTGCCGGTCTGAATAATGTAAATATCGCCACTCCGGTTGCGAAACCTGCCGCGACAACCACCTATACAGTCCTTGTTACAGACGTGAATGGATGTACGGCCACCAATTCGGTTACTATAACAGTTGTTTCACCTCTGGCAGCAACAGCCACGGCAAGTGATCCGAATATCGGAACCTGCCCCACCTCGGTGAGCAATCTTAATGTGATTGTAACAGGAGGAGAACCGGGGTATACATACAGCTGGGCACCTGCAGCAGGACTTAGCAGTACAATTATTGCCAATCCGGTTGCTAAACCTGCAGTTACAACAACCTATACTGTTACGGTTACGGATGTTAACGGTTGTACAACAACTGCCCCTGTTACCGTTACGGTACTTCCGGATCTTGTCGCAACAGCCACTGCTGACGATCTTATAATCAGCACCTGCCCGACATCAAGATCAAACCTGGGTGTTACAGTTACCGGAGGCGAACCGGCTTACTCATTCAGCTGGTCACCTGTTGCCGGACTGAACAATCCGAATGTCCAGAACCCCGTTGCCAAGCCAGCCGTTACTACTACCTACACTGTAACAGTGACTGACGTCAACGGATGCCAGACAACAGATGCGGTAACGATCACCGTTCAGCCTGACCTGGCGGTCACTGCAACTGCAGATGACAATATAATCAGCTCATGTCCCACATCTGTGGCCAATCTTACCGGAACGGCTACCGGCGGTGAGGAGCTTGCAGGAGGAGGTTATATATGGAACTGGACACCAGCAGCGGGTCTCAGTGCCACCAATATCCCGAACCCACAGGCGAAGCCTCTTTCCACCACAACCTATACGGTCACAATTACCGATGCCAACGGTTGTACGGCAACTAATACCGTAACTATAGAGGTGCGTCCGCCTCTTGCAGCTACGGCATTCGCCAGCGACTACAACATAGGAGCATGTCCGGGGTCATCTTCACATCTCGATGTAAATGTCACCGGTGGTGAGACACCTTATATATACAGCTGGATTCCGGCCGCAACACTTAGCAATGCCGCGATCAGGGATCCTGTTGCAACACCAGCAGTTACAACCACATACACTGTTACTGTCACTGACGCCAACGGCTGTACTGTTACGTCAGATGTCACAATCAACGTGACACCTCCGTTGACAGCCACTGCTGCAGTTGATGATGATCCTATCGGCACATGCCCGGCCTCTGTTGCACATCTAAGTACAACAGTGGCAGGCGGTGAAGGAGCTTATGCATACCTCTGGGATAACGCAGGCACTCTTGATGATGCCACCAGGGCGAATCCAACGGCAAAACCGGCAGGTACAACACTATACACCGTCACAGTGACAGATGCCAATGGTTGTACCACGACTGCCCAGGTGACTGTAAATGTTGCACCTCCGCTGACAGTGACTGCCAGCGCTGATGACAACATTATCGGAGCATGTCCTTCTTCGGTTGCCAACCTCAATGCTCTCGGAGCCGGAGGTGAATTACCGGTATCAGGTGATTACATATATAACTGGTCACCGGCTGCAGGGCTGAACTATACAAATGTTCAGAGTCCTGTTGCCAAACCTGCCGCAACCACAACCTACACTGTCACAATCACCGACAGGAACGGATGTACGGCAACTGACCAGGTAACAATTACAGTTGCAGCGCCTATTGTGCTGACTGCAACCCCTGCAGTATATGCAGGCGGATATAATATTACCTGCAACGGTGCCACTGACGGCTCCGTTAACCTGGGTGTTGCCGGCGGCGAGGCTCCGTTCGTAATTGCATGGACAGGACCTTCAGGGTATACAGCGGCTACGGAGGATATCGCCGGACTTGGTGCAGGGACATACAATGTCACTGTAACCGATGCCAACGGTTGTACATCGGTGACATCTGTCGTGCTTCTTGAGCCGGCAGTGCTTACTCTCGGCAAGACTCCGGATGTTCTTCTGGCATGTTACGGTGACGCAACTGCCACAGGGTCATTCACTGTATCAGGCGGCACAGCTCCTTACACGCTGAATGAGATAAGCAACAACACCGGTTCTTCAGTAACAATTAATCCCACCTCGCTCACCTTTACAGGTGCCGGAGCGGGACAGATCACTGCAGGTGTTGTTGATGCCAACGGATGTACGGCGCAGGCCACAATCACAATCACAGAGCCACTGGACCTGTTGCCTGGCAGCATTGACGGTATACAGGAGGTTTGCTACCTGGGTGACCCGTTAATCCTCAATGAGGTTACGGCGCCTGCAGGCGGACCTGCAGTATATCTGATTCAGTGGGAACGCAGCACTGACGGTGGAGCCACCTGGAGTATTATCCCCGGTGCCAGCACGGCATCATATGATCCTCCGGCAGGGATAACCGTGACAACACAATACAGGCGCAGGGTGACTTCGGGTCCATGCTCACCGGTATTCAGTAATGTTGTAACAGTTACTGTCAATCCGTTGCCCGCAGCATCAATTGCAGGCGCAGGATTCATCTGTCCGGGTGATGCAGCAACGGTTACAGTTACGGTTACAACAGGCGAGACGCCTTACACGGTTGTGCTTAGTGACGGTACCACGGTTAACAATTATGTCAGTGGAAGCCCGATTACTGTCAACCCGTTGACGACTACAACCTATACGATTGCTTCGGTTACAGACAACAACGGATGTCTTGTTGCCGCACCTCATCTGAATCTTACGGGATCGGCAACGATAACAACGAAGGTTGTACCTGAGATAGCACTGCAGCCTGTGAATGTGACTGTCTGTGAAGATGCTGTTGCAGTATTTACAACTGATGCCGGGATGACAACAAATCCTGCCTACCAGTGGTATGTTGACAGCGGTTCCGGCATGACACTGATGCCCGGAGAAAATGCAGTAACACTGAGTGTCACAGCCGTATCAGCAATGGACGGCAACCTTTACCAGGTTGTTATTTCCGGAGACTGCCCGGTACCTGTAACTTCAGTTGCGGTTCTTCTGACTGTAAATGAAAAGCCGGAGATTGTTACACAGCCCATCGCGTTAACACTATGCGCCGGAGAAGATGCAGTCTTCACTGCAGATGCGGGAGTGACCACCAATCCGATTTACCAGTGGTATGTAAATCCAGGGTCAGGATGGACCCCTGCCGTCGGGGCACGTTACCAGGGTGCGAACACAAATACGCTCACGGTTGTGAGTGTGCTTGAATCGATGTCAGGCTATCAGTACAGGCTAAGGGTAACCGGCTCATGTCTGCCGTTTGTGGAATCCGATGCGGTAATACTTACTGTTACCCGTCAGGCTGAGATAACCCAGCATCCGGCCAGTCTTAACCTTTGCGAAGGCGCGGCAGCGAGCTTTACGGTCAATGCAGGACTCACCACCTCTCCTTCATTCCAGTGGGAGATAAGCAATGACGGAGGAGTCACCTGGGCGCCTATTGCAGGAGCCAACCTGACAACTTACACAATTCCTGCAGTAGCCACCGCTGACAACAATACTGCTTACAGGGCTGTGGTTAGCAGCACTTGTGGGTCGAGTTTAACATCGATGCCGGCATACCTGACCGTCAACGAATTACCGGAAATTGTTACTCAGCCTGTTGATGCGGTTGTTTGTGAATACACGATAGCTGACTTTACGGTTGATGCCGGTGTGACAGCAGGGGCTTTCTACAGATGGCAGCGCAGCACTGATTCAGGTGCTACATGGAACAATCTTAGCGAGAGTGCCACCTATTTCGGGGTATCAACAATGAACCTCAAGGTAAACGGTACTGTAAGAACAATGAGCGGAGATCAGTTCCGGGTAATTGTAAGCGGCATATGTCTGCCTCCGGTGACCTCGAACGCAGCTCTTCTCACTGTCAATTCTGCTCCGGAGATCCTTACACAGCCCGTGGCTTCATCGATATGTGAAAACACGAATACAACATTCACTGTCAGTGCACAGGGTACGGCGATAAACTACCAGTGGTTTGTGGATACAGGCACAGGGTTCAACCCGGTTGTAAACGGCGGAGTCTATTCCGGCGCAACTTCCAATACCCTTTCACTGACAACGGTACCAAGAGGTTATGACAACTACCGTTACCGTGTTGAGATAACCGGTGTGTGTGTGCCTAAAGCAGTATCGGCAACGGTACAGCTTGACGTGGCCATTGAAACTATAATCAACACTCAGCCGGCTGACGCTACAATATGCGAGTTCATGACAGCGAGCTTCACAGCTCTGGCTGACGGTGCAAATCTGACATATCAGTGGCAGGCGTTCACCGGCGGGGTCTGGACTGACCTCACCAATACCGGGGTATACCTTGGTGTACAGACACCGATGCTGATGGTATTTGGTCCGGGCCGCATCATGACCGGAACCCGCCACAGGGTAATAATCGGCAGCGACTGTTCACCGGATCTGACATCAGGTGAAGCTGTTCTGACGGTTAATACAGCTCCGGAAATTACTGACCATCCTGATGAGGTAAGAGGTTGCCCGGCCAGCTCAGCTGTGTTCAGCGTAGCGGCAGACGGAACAAATCTTACCTACCAGTGGCAGGTAAACAGCGGCAGTGGCTTTACAAATGTGACCGACAATGCTACATATTCAGGAACGGCAACAGCCACTCTGACAATTAACAACCTTGTGTTAACCATGAACGGTTACCTTATCAGAGTTGTGGTTTCGGGTACCTGTCTGCCTCCGGTAACTTCGTCATTTGCACCTCTCAGGGTTTACATGGAGCCTTCCATAATATCTGAGCCGGCAGATGCAGAAGTTTGCGATCAGACAGGCGCTACCTTCTACTCCCAGGTATTTAACACCGGTGCAGGAGAGACCACTGTCTGGCAGGTGAACCAGGGGGCAGGTTGGAACAACCTCGCTGACGGTGCACTTTACCAGGGCACGCAGACGCCGCAGCTTGTAATAATGAGTGCTGCAACGGCCATGAACGGGTGGATTTACAGGCTTGAGATAACAGGTCCGTGCGGTTTGTATTATACCCGCGAGGCACTTCTTACGGTGAATACGCCGCCAACCGCCCAGATAGCACCCACTGACACGTTGCTGGTATGCGGAGGCGTTCCCACACAGCTTCACGGTAATCCTGCAGGAGGATCAGGCAGCTATTCAATCCACAGATGGTTTGGTGATATTGGCCCTCTTAACCAGTTCAACGCTGAGAACCCGATATTCAATACTTCTATGACCGGGTATTACAGGCTTGTATACCAGGTTACCGACAGCAAGGGTTGCGTCGGACTGGATACCCTTGTTGTGGAGGTTGAAAAGCCGGTAGCAATGTTCACTGCTGATACACCTACCGGGTGCCAGCCGCTGACAGTCAGTTTCACCAACGGCTCAACGGGATATGTCTCCGTGCTTTGGGATTTTGGAGATGGCAATACATCTACGGATGTAAATACTTCGCACACATATCCCAATATCGGATCGTCACTTGCCTATTATACTGCAAAACTTCAGGTTACATCAGCAAATGGATGTATCTCGACGATGGAGACCGGCATTACGGTTTACCCCGAGATTCTGTCGGACTTTGTAATAAGCAATGACACAATATGTTCCGGTGAAACTGTGATGCTTTCGACCCTGCCCGGCGCGCTCAACTATAACTGGACTTTTGGTGACGGTCTGTCCGGACCCGGATCGAACGTAATAAATCATCTCTACACAAATGTGACGGCATTGCCTGTCACATATAATGTGAAGCTGGTTGCAACGTCGTTCTTCGGATGCGTAAGTGAGACCACACTTCCGCTGGTTGTATACCCGACTCCGGCTCCGGAATTTATTGCCTCTCCGGTGTCACAGGTGCAACCTAACTCTACGGTGAACTTTACAAACACGACACCTGCCGGCACATGGACATGGCTCTGGACATTCGGTGACGGGAACACATCAACGGTTATGTCGCCCACTCATACTTACGGGGTTTCCGGCACCTTTGCCGTGACACTGCTGGTGAGCAACGGTATCTGTTCTGATGATGTAACTCACAATGTAAGTGTGCTGCCGGCACCTCCGATAGCAGAGTTTGACTCCATACCCCCGGGATGTATGCCGTGGAATGTTGCAATCAACAACACTTCACTGTATGCCACAAGTTATTACTGGGACTTTGGTGACGGACACAGCTCGAATGCAATGAATCCCAATTACACTTACCTGCAGGCAGGCTCTTACCAGGTCACACTCACAGTGACCGGTCCGGGCGGAACAGACACACGGTCAAGGATTGTGTATGTCTACCAGTCGCCCAGGGCTTACTTTGAAGTGTCTCCCATAAAAGTATATGTCAATGACGAAAAGGTCAGGCTCTTCAATCTTACCGAGGGAGGAGACAACTTTATCTGGGAGTTTGGCGATGGTGACACCTCGCATGTGCGCGATCCTTTCCACAAGTATACAACTGAGGGGATATATGATATCACGCTTCATGCCTATTCGGTCAACGGGTGTTATGACACCTATGTAATGGCGCCTGCTGTGACTGTAGAGCCATTCGGGGATATAATTTTCGCCACTGTCTTCAGACCTAATCAGGACGGACCGATTGAAGTGGATGAACTGCCGACATCGGGAGATGCCGTAGACCAGTTCTTCTACCCGCCAATCAGGGAGACAGTACTAAACTACCATCTGCAGATATTTGACAGGTGGGGTACGCTTCTCTTCGAAAGCTATGACATCAACAAGCCCTGGAACGGTTATTACAGGAACAAGTTGTGCCAGCAGGGTGTCTATGTATGGCTCGTCGAGGGCAAGTATGCAAACGGCAGGCCGTTCAAGAAGGCCGGTGACATAACGCTGCTTCACTAAGAGGCGGAGCGGTATTAAAAGAAAGGGGCGGTCCACCTGATGGAGGACCGCCCTTTTTTTATTTTCATTTGAACGGTTTATCTGAAAAAGGAGACTGGAACGGGTCAGGCTTGCTGTCCCCTATCCCCCGCCTCCTCGGCGGGTTGGGCGGAGCGGTAGTCATCATTACAAGGGAGATAGAGTAGTCAAGCTCGATGCGCACCACCGAAGGCTTAACATATCTCCTCTTTTCTTTATTCATACCTGTTTGACTGATTATCAGAGCTCAAATATAAGTGATTTGCTTTTAATCCTGCTTTACATTTTTAAACAGTGGGTTTCATGCCTGTTAACAGCAGACCTTACTACCTGGTCATAACCAGCTTTTCAAGGTACCTTTTGCCCCCTGCAGTGACCTCAACAATAAGCATACCTCCTGAACCTGACGGGTAGTATTCCTTCAGCTCACCGCTGCTGAACAGTTCTTCATTTCCTGACAGGATGATTCTACCTGTAATATCGAATATTCTAACCTTTCCCCTGATGTCATTCCATTCGCTGCCGGAAGGAAGAACACATATCTTATCTCCGGAAACGTATATTTTAATTGACGAAGGAGCAACTTCCTGTTTCCTAACCTCCGGAACAACTGCAGTGAGGGTCAGCAGGAACCTGTCTGCGATGGTGCCTGCAGACGGCCGAAAACGAATATTCCGAAACAGTCATGAGGTCAACGGTCTTTCCAGATAGCCGGTCTGTCAGAGTTGCCTTTGTGCCTCCGAGTGCCTGCACCTGGGAACTCTTAAGCTTATAAGTGCCGTCAGCGGGGAAGAACAGTGTAAGGGGAATTGTAGTCCGTGATTTCGGCCAGGGGATAGAATTGATTGAATAGATTTCGCCATCAGTGACTGAGTAAATCTGAGGTTTAACTTTCCGCGGGCCAAACATTTTACCCGCGTCCAGTTCATTATCAAAGCCTGATGTTGCCCGGCTGTCAAGCCTTATAACAGTCTCATCCTTTGATGTCTGTGAAGACAGTTCAAGTCTTATCAAGGGAATATTCTGCGCGGATTTATACCTTACAGTTGAGTTATGCTCCCTTGCATTATCCGGGATTGTGATATATGTTCCGGTGGCTCTTGTCTTAATGAAGAAGCCCTGCAGAGGAGGTATATGCGCTGATCCTCCATTGGTACCTACGCCGTTCACATATGAGGCTACTACATCATCCTGTCTGAAATAAATTGCATTTCTCACATTGATCAGGTCTGACCGGGTGACCAGATCCCAGTTGATTCCGCAGGTGAGAGAGTTACCGATAAGTTCATAACCGAAAAGTGATGTATCTCCACCTGAGCCGCTGAATGAGAGGTTTATCTGGCCGAGGGAAGTGGTCAGTGAGGTGAGGTTGTTGAAAACAAGCGTAGTGTCCTGAGATAAGCAGAACATTATATCCTCTTTTAGCTTCAAGAGTGCTGAATGGCGTTGTACTGCCATAGCCGTCGTGCCATTGCCATCCCTGAACGACATCATCTATGACCTCAGTTTCATCATATCTTGCCAGGTAGTCCGGTTCAATGTTTGTGAATACTGTCTTGGACGAGGTCACCGGGGCAGCTATATAATGCCACCAGTCACTTTCCGGGGGTGCCCCTTTAAGGAAGAGCTGTACAGACATGGTTCCGCCTGTACCGGTGAAACTGCCGGTTAAAAGAGAGGCGATGCCCGAATCATCAGACCGGACGTCGATGCTTCCGTTGTTAGTGAGCGAGGCGAAGGTCGCCCTGCTGCCGGGCATCATTATCAGGCGAAGGCCGGCATTCAGTGTAAATGAGGGGCCGGGAGCGACAACTGGATAGTTGGTAAGACCGCCCGGGATTACGATATTAGTTGTACCGGGAAGATAACTCCTTTCCCAGTTCTTGGGGAATCCCCATGCTGTGCTGTTGCTTCCGTTCCAGCGGCTGTAGACCATTTCATAGGCGCCTATATCTGTTATATAGACCCGTCCCTTGGCATTTATGTCAGTGGTTGGAACAGGAGGTCCGGTGTAACTGTCAAGCCCTGTGTCACGAAGGGGAGAGACAAATGCAAGCGAAAGGTCGCCGCCTGTGGGATTGATAAAGTTTGGACCATCGGCAGCAGTGTTGTTGCTGTTGAGGGAAAAATTCCCCGGATAGGAGACACCCTGTATGGCGCTTGAGACAAACACTGAAGACGGGGTGCCGTTGAGACCTATGAGGTTTGACCCGCCCCAGACAACAGTATTGACAATTTTTGCACCCGGGGAATTCTCAAGATAAACGGAGGTGCCATCAGGAACCGGAGAACTGCTGTTGACGATTGTTGAATTTACAATCTGGGGTGAAGATGCAAGTGATGCAATTGTGCCGCCTTTCAGGGTAGCTGATGTGCTGCTGTTCCCGTTAAAATAACAGTTGGATATAAGAGGTGTTGACCCTGCTTCAACATATATAGCTCCTCCCTGTTCTGTTGCGCTGTTATTCGAAAAAGTACACCTTGTAATTATCGGGGATGAGCCAGAAAGAACCGCTATTGCTCCTCCTCTGATATGCCAGACAGTTCCGGAAAGTGCTGGCGGTGACTGTGACCGCGGAAGTGCCAATCCTCAGGCCACCTCCGAGAGTCCCGAATTTGAAGAAATTCTTGAGTCCGCGTTCAAAAACTGCATAACTGATTGTGCTTTGTAAAGAAGAGGTGATTGTAATGTTTCCCCATTGATCAGTGGGTTCTCCAAAAATGCCGTCCCTGTCAAGGTCTGATGTAAAAAGGACCGGGCTTATTGAGGTTCCATTGACCCTTAGCTGCCCGGTATCGGTAATAAATAACGATGCCCTTATCTGCAGTGCGACCAGCCTGGCTCCCGCAGATATTGTGAGAGTCTCATTGTCAACATAGATATTCCCGTCGAAATATTTTGTGCCAGTGATAGTTAAATTACCGGTCAGGAATCCGTGGTAAGGATTGGCAAGGCTTCCATCTCCCACAAGCTGTCCATTTGCTGTAGCTGTATACAGGATGACGGTACTCAGAAACAGTATTATCCTCTTCATTGTTAACCTTTCATCATATGACCTTCCCGGCTGAGAAACAGTTGCAAATAAATACTTCCATTTTCCCTACAGTAGTCATTATTTATGCAAAAATAAGAAAAGCACCATTAAACACAAGATTTATCTTGTGTTTATGAGTCAGGCAACTGTCTGATTGCAAATATCCTCATCTTGTTATCTTTGTGATTGCAACAATCATCATGCCGTTAAAAGAAAGGACTGTCAGCAGGTCCGTGGAACTTCTGCTGGAGAGCTCGGGAAAGGAGACAGTTATCAATGTCATAATACTGATATTGAGGTCGCTGCTGCCCCTGGCAGTTCTATTTATGATAAAACATTATGTTGACGGGATCACGGGCGGGAAGAGTTGATTGTGTTCTCTGGCTGGTGGGTTCTCTGGTTGCAACACTGCTTGCAGATGACATTCTTTCTGCTTGGGGAGGCTATACCTCAAGGAAGCAGGCCTATCTTCTGGAGAAGCATATTGCCTCGCTCATTCACCGCCGATCTGCTTCCCTCGGATTAAGATATTTTGAAGATCCGGTTTTTCATGATTTGCTGTCGCGGGCGGTACGAGATATTTCGTGGAGGCCTGCCGGGCTGGTTTCAGACACCGTCCTCCTGGCAAGAGGTGCCGTTTCATTTCTTGCCATGGCAGCTGTGCTGAGCAAATTCAGCCCTGTTGCCCTCGGAGTCCTGATGCTGGCCTTCATGCCTGTACTGTGGATCAGGATAAAGAATTCCGGCAGGCTATACCGGGTGAGAAAGAAAGTGACCCCCTTATCACGGGAAGCGTCTTACTTCAGCTGGCTGTTGACCGGGGAGAGACCGGCGAGGGAGGTGAAGCTCTTTAACCTCGGAAGCTTCTTCGAGGGGCATTACAGGAAAAACTTCAGTGCGTCAGGGGAAGAGGAGCTTGCTGCTGTCAGGAAAAACTCGTCGACGGAGACCCTGGCCGCTGTGATGAAGATGCTGATTTTCGGAGGCATACTTGTCTATGCCACCCTTTCGTTTATCGATACCCGGATCACCGCCGGGGAGATGGCAATGTACCTTGTGGCTTTCCGTCAGGCAATGGTATATCTGCGTGATGCAGTCTCAGGGGTATCGGGACTGGCAGAGAACAGGCTTTTCCTTAAGGACCTGTACGCTTTTCTTGACCTGGAAGAAGCAAAGAAGCCTGACAGTAAACCTGCGGCTCTTTCCGGATTTGACAGTATTGAACTGAAGGATCTGACATTCACCTATCCGGGCAGTGAAGGTCCTGCCCTGAAAAATGTCAGCCTCAGGATTTCCATGGGAGAAAAGGTGGCAATCGTCGGGCCGAACGGCTCCGGGAAGACGACACTGGCAAAGATTCTGTGCGGGCTTTACGAGCCCGACTCCGGATTGTTATTGCTGGGCGGGAAAGATGCAGGTCTCATTGACCGCGAGGGGTACCGGAGACTTTTTTCAGTTGTATTCCAGGATTTTATGCTGTACTATCTCTCTGCTTCTGAGAATATTATGCTTGGTGACACGTCCATGCCCGCCAGTAAAGAAAGGTTAAAGGAAGCAGCGGCAAAAGCCGGTATTGCATCTGTCCTTGAGAAACTCCCTGAAGGTTATGACACAATGCTGGGTCATCATACCGAGGGAGGCCGTGAGCTGAGCTGGGGTGAGTGGCAGAAGATTGCAATTGCCAGAGCTCTGTACCGGGATGCGCCGGTGCTCATCCTTGATGAGCCGTCATCGTCGCTGGATGCCGATTCAGAATACGAGATACTCTCACGGCTGGGAGAAATTGCAGGAGGCAGGACGAGCATCCTGATCAGTCACCGTCTTGCCAATGTCAGGGATGCAGACAGGATTATTGTGCTTGACGGGGGGATGGTGGCTGAGACGGGAACACATGATGAGCTTATGGCTGCCGGGGGGCGCTATTCTTCAATGTTCAGCCGCCAAAAATCGCTTTACATATGACGGGGTCAGAGCGAAAAATTGTTGCTGAAAGTCTGACGAATGCCGGTACGGGAGAGAAGGGTGTCACTGACCTATTAATAGCCCTCAGCAGGATGGACTTCACCGCTGATGATCGGCGACGGGCGGAGGATTTGTGCAGGAAGGTCACCGACTGGAATCTGTTTGCCGGCCTGGCAATCAGGCACGGCGTGGCAGCGCTGGTTTGGAGGAATTTATCAGGTCTGGGACTTACAGACCATGTCACAGAATCAGCCGGAAAAACACTTGAAGGGGCAATGCTGAAGACAATTGCCAGGGTTACATACATTACTTCCGCAGCGGTTGAGATAATCAGGGCACTCGGGGATGCGGGCATCAGGGTTTTGATGTTGAAGGGCCTTGCTCTCGAGCACTCTGTCTACGGATCAGGGGGGCTGAGGCAGATGAGTGATGCCGATCTGCTCGTTTCGCCGGGTGATGTGCTCCGGGCCAGGGATGTCATTGTTTCGCTTGGGTACGAAAGCCGTCCCCTGAAATCGCCTCTTTACCGCCGTATTTTACCGGATCTGGGCAATCACCTTCCGGAGATGCACCGCGGCGGCATATCCGTTGACCTGCATCACAGGCTCTTCGGCGCAAGGGCAACCGCGCTGACGGAGGAGGCCATCAGTGCGCCGTGGACGGTAACTGCCGCAGGCACGACCTGCAACGTCCTGCCGCCGCGGATCAGCTTTCTGAATCTCGTAGCCCACCTGCAGAAGCATGACATAAAGGGCGAGTTCCAACTCAGGCTCTACTGCGACATTTACCTCCTGCTGCTACAGTACAGTAGGTGACATTCTGACCGCTCAACTGAATGAAGAAGCGCGGATGGCGGGAATTGAAGAGGAAGTGAAGGTGGTACTGCACCTCATGAAAGTCCTGTATGATTTTGATGTGCCGGCAGAGTTCACTGCAGATGTCAAAACGGAACTGATCGATCTGAACAGGTTCCTTATGAACCTCGAAGATCCCGGTTATGCAGAGCCTGTTTCTGCCGCAGAGTTTTACCGCAGGAATCTCAGTGCGATAAACGGCACTATGGGAAAACTGATTTTCATAACAGGCGATCTGTTTCCCTCGGTTCCATTCATGAAGAAACGTTACGGATGCCGGACCGCCTTTGGGCGCTTTGCTTTGTTATCCCCACCGGCTGGGCAAGATATTAGTTATTCTGAAAGCCCTGAAAAAGAGCCTGGCCGGATAGCCGGAGAAAAAATGCAATTTTCCTAAAGATTTTCTCTTTAAAATTTGTTTTAGATATTTTATTATCATATCTTTACTATAGTCAATGTCTGTAATTGGTTTACTGTATTTATGAAAACTTCACCCGGTCTTATTTTCAGCACAAATCAACGTAAGCCTTTGTTATGAGCTGCTTCGACTGTGATGCAGGTATGACAACGACACGTCTCGCTGTGTCGGCAGCCCCGTGCTGCATGGAAGGTTCGCCGGGGGGCGGACCGGCTGCCCCGGGCAGGGTTTAACCGGGGCAGCTTTTTATGGCTGCCCTTTTCCGGTCTTTTACCCCAAAAAAGTTACTTTTGCATAAATGTTGCCTAAGATGAAAAGTGCACTCTACCTGTACAATACCCTCACACGCCGGAAGGAGCTTTTTGAACCCATTGCCCCGCCTTTTGTGGGTATGTATGTCTGCGGACCAACGGTCTACAGTGACTCGCACCTGGGTCATGCACGTCCGGCAGTGACATTTGACGTACTCTACAGGTACCTGATGCACCTCGGCTACAGTGTACGCTATGTGCGCAACATCACCGACGTGGGTCACCTTGAAAATGAAACAGAGGACACCGGGGAGGACAAGATAACCCGCAAGGCAAAGCAGGAGAACCTTGAACCGATGGAGGTTGTTCAGAAATATATGAACTCCTATCATAAGTCGATGGAACAGCTGAACACAATTCCGCCGTCGATAGAGCCGAGGGCAACAGGCCACATAATAGAGCAGCAGCAGTTGATTGACGAACTGATAAAGAAGGGTTTTGCCTATGAGGCGAACGGGTCGGTCTATTTCGATGTGGAGAAGTATGACAAGAAATACCGTTACGGCATCCTTTCGGGAAGAGTTCTGGATGAGATGCAGTCGAACAGCCGGGTGCTTGAGGGGCAGGATGAAAAACGGAGTCCCTTCGACTTCGCCCTGTGGAAGAAGGCTTCGGCAGCCCATATAATGCGATGGCCGTCGCAGTGGAGCGAGGGTTTCCCGGGCTGGCACCTGGAGTGCTCCGCGATGAGCACGAAATACCTGGGCGATGTGTTCGATATTCACGGAGGTGGAATGGACCTCATCTTTCCGCACCACGAGTGCGAGATAGCGCAGAGCACGGCATCGAAGGGCACGCCTTCGGTCCGTTACTGGATACACAACAACATGATCACAATCAACGGGCAGAAGATGGCGCGGTCACTGGGCAACTTCATCAAACTTGACGAGCTCTTCAGCGGCAGCCATAAGGCCCTTGTGCAGGCATACACCCCAATGACAATCCGCTTTTTCATTCTGCAGGCACATTACAGGAGCACGCTCGATTTCAGCAATGAGGCGTTGCTTTCGGCTTCGGCGGGATTGCAGAAGATGCAGAATGCGGTGAAGACGCTGGGGACACTTGTGCCTTCAGAAAAATCAACTGTCGACATCAGCGGGCTCAGTCAGAAGTGCCATGATGCGATGAACGACGATCTGAATACTCCAATTGCAATAGCGCACCTGTTTGACGGTGTGCGCATTATTAACCTTGTGAATGACGGAAAGGAGACTCTCACCGGAGCTGACATTGATCTGATGAAGGCACTCTTTAACACCTTTGTATTTGATATTCTGGGGTTAAAGACCGAGAGCGGGAGCAATGACGAAAAACTTGCCGGCGTCGTAAAGATGCTGCTTGATATCAGGCAGGAGGCGAAGGCGAATAAGGAGTGGGCGGTTTCAGACCGCATCCGTGACCGTCTGGGGGCGATAGGCATTGTTGTCAAGGACCGCAAGGACGGGTACGACTGGGAGATAACATCCTGAAGAGATGCTGTTCAGATCGCGCGTCATAAATATAGGGAGCCTCTCACTCGGCGGGAATCTGCCTGTCAGGGTGCAGAGCATGACGAATACAGACACCCTTGACACGGCGGCGAGTGTGGCGCAGTGCATCCGCATTATCGAAGCCGGCGGCGAGCTCGTCAGGCTGACGGCGCAGGGTGTGCGCGAGGCTGAGAACCTTCTGAACATAAGAAACGGATTGCGGGCCGCGGGATTCGACACCCCGCTCTGTGCCGACATTCATTTCAATCCCGCGGCGGCAGAGCTCGCCGCCGCCATCGTTGAGAAGGTGAGGATCAACCCGGGCAATTACGCCGACAAAAGGGCATCATTTATAAGGCAGGAGCTCACTGCCGCAGAATATTCGTCGGAGCTGGAGCGCATCAGGGAGCGACTGCTACCGTTGATTAAGATATGCAAAGATCACGGAACCGTTGTGCGCATTGGCGTCAACCACGGCTCGCTCTCTGACCGGATCATGACGAGGTACGGCAACACCCCCGAAGGGATGGCTGTCTCAGCCGTGGAGTTCCTGAGAATATTCAGGGATGAAGGATTCAATGATCTTGTTGTTTCAATGAAATCGTCCGACACCCGCGTAATGGTTGAGTCAAACCGCGTGCTTGTGAGTATGATGATGACGGAGGGGATGGATTACCCGGTTCACCTGGGGATCACCGAGGCAGGCGAGGGTGATGACGGAAGGATAATCTCGGCGGCCGGCATAGGGGCGCTGCTGGCTGAGGGCATCGGTGACACTGTGAGGGTGTCGCTTTCGGAGGCGCCGGAGCGCGAGATCCCCGTTGCACGGGAGATCATCAGGTTCATCGGCGGGGATGCCGGCCGCCTGGCTAAACCGTGTGCCACACCGGCAACACCTGCACGTACGGGAAGATATATGCCCGAAGTGGTGACGGAGTCTGACGGAAAGTTCAGTGATGAAAACGGAAAAACGCCTGTCGGAAAGATTGTAACATTCAGGGCTGAAGATATTTGCCTTGAAATCCCGGGCATTCAGGGCATCTTAAACAACCCGAACGACCCGAACGACCCGAACATCCCGTCGGGCGGCGAACCAATAATTCTCAATCCTGTCTTCAGCGAGGATGACCCGGAACGGCTTCGCACTGATGCCGCGGCACTGCTGGGCAGGTATTTTATTGCCCGCAGTGTGCAGGGACTGTGCATTTCGAACAGGGGCGCGGTACAGGGCAGCATTCTCCGCGACCTTTCCTTTTCTATACTTCAGGCCACTGAGGCACGCATAACCCGAACAAGGTATATTTCATGTCCAACCTGCGGGCGGACTAAATTCAACCTGGAAGAGGCCGTGCAAAAGGTAAAAGCTGCCACATCTCACCTCACTGGAATGAAGATTGCAGTCATGGGATGCATTGTAAATGGTCCCGGTGAGATGGCCGGAGCAGACTACGGATACGTGGGGGCCGGCGAAGGGAAAGTACATATCTACAGAGGCACTGACCCGGTTCTAAAGAACATACCTGAAGCGGAAGCCCTGAGCCGGCTTCTCGAACTGATAGAAAAAGATCAGGCCGGCCGGTAACCGCGTGGCATCCTGTGCCCGAAATTGATCAGGCCAGCCGGTAATCAAGCTGCTTCTTGCGCAGATCGGCCTTTACAACCTCCACATTCACCTTGTCACCAAGCATGTAAACCTTGCCGGTGCGTCGTCCCTTGATGCAGTAGTTGGTCTCGTCATACTCGAAGAAGTCGTCCTGCAACTCACGTATGGCGACCATCCCCTCGCACTGGTTCTCGATTATCTCCACATAGAGTCCCCACTCGGTGACACCTGAAATGACTCCTTCAAAGACTTTCCCGATCTTGTCACTCATGTATTCAACCTGCTTGTATTTGATTGAAGCTCTTTCCGCATCGGCAGCCAGGCGTTCCCTTTTCGAGGAGTGCTCGCACAGCTTTTCATATTTCTCTCCGTCGCGTGGCGCCTGGTTCTCGAGATACTTCGTCAGAAGCCGGTGCACCATCATGTCAGGGTAGCGGCGTATAGGTGATGTAAAATGTGTGTAGAACGGGAATGAAAGCCCGTAATGGCCGATGTTGGCGGTCGAATATACAGCCTTCGCCATCGACCTGAGGGCCAGGGTCTCCACTATGTTCTGTTCGGTCTTCCCGGCCACCTCGTTAAGGAGTTTGTTCATCGCTGCCGGCAATCCTTTAACATCTGCAGAGTCCAGGGTGTAACCGAACCGTTTTATAAAGTAACTGAACGACTGCAGTTTCTCGGGATTGGGTTTGTCATGGATACGGTAGACGAATGTTTTGCCTTTAAGTTTTTTACCTACATATTCGGCGACCTGTTTATTGGCGAGGAGCATAAACTCCTCTATCAGCTGGTTCGATGTGCCGAACTCGCGGAACAGCACGCCAAGAGGCTTGCCTGCCTCGCTGAGTGTGAATTTCACCTCGAGGCGTTCAAAAGCGAATGAGCCTGACATGAAGCGGCGTTCGCGAAGCTTCTGGGCAAGGTTGTGCAGTGTCAGCACCTCGTCTTTCATGTCGCCTTCGCCCGTATCAATCACCTTCTGAGCTTCGCTGTAGGAAAATCTCTTTGCCGATTTGATGACTGTACGCCCGAACCACTCATTTATAACGTTCGCTTTGCTGTCAAGCTCGAAGACTGCTGAATATGTAAGCTTGTCTTCAAAGGGATTCAGTGAGCAGATATGGTTTGAAAGTCTTTCGGGAAGCATAGGCACCGTGCGGTCTACCAGGTAGACTGACGTTGCACGTTCCTGCGCCTCCTTGTCAATTACGGAGCCCGGTTTTACATAGTGGGAGACATCGGCAATGTGCACTCCAACCTCCGTGTTGCCGTTGGGAAGGCGCTTCAGGGAGAGAGCGTCGTCAAAGTCCTTGGCATCTTCCGGGTCAATTGTGAAGGTAGGCACATCACGAAAGTCGCGCCTCAGGCTGATCTCTTCAGCTGTGATCTCAGCGGGGATCTTCTCGGCGGCTTTGTCTATCTCAGGTTCGAACCTGTAGGGAAGACCGAATTCAGCCAGGATGGCATGCATCTCGGTGTCGTTCTCGCCGGGGTAGCCCAGGACCTCAATGATTTCACCGATGGGATTGCGCGACCGCTGGTCCCACTCGACGATGCGGGCAAGAGCCTTCTGTCCCTGCAGCGCCCCGTTCAGCTTGTTGAGAGGGATGAACAGGTCGAAGGGCATGTTCTTGTTGTCAGGCATCAGGAAGGCGAACTGGGGATTGAGTTCAATGGTGCCCACGAAGGCTGTGCGGGCCCTGGTGATTATCTCCACAACCTCGCCCTCAGGTCTTTTTCCTTTATGGCTGGCATACAGCAGAACCTTGACAGTGTCGCCGTGCAGGGCGTTGCGGAGGTTTCGTGCTGCAATGAAAACATCCGCCTCCAGCTCATCGGTGGAGACAAATCCGTAACCGAACTTGGTCAGGTCAACTGTGCCTGTGATATAGCCGCCGCCGGCTTTTATTACATATTTTCCGTGGTTCCGTTCCTCGATGATTCCCTCCTTCTTCATGCGCAGGAGGGCCTCGGAGACCATTCTTTTTTCAGTGCCTTCAGTGATATTTAGTTTTGCAGCTATCTGTTTGTAGTTTACCGGCTGCCTGGGATTTTTTGACATCGCCGCTGCGATGAGTTCCATGAATTTCTTCAGGTCAATGTTGGGCTTTTTGATGCCCGGATTTTTCTTTGACATTATTCTCTTTATTTGACAGTCACAAAGATAGGCTGAAATTGGCTACCTTTGGGTGATTATTGAAATTTATGATCTCAGTTTCCTCCATACCGTCGCATTCCCCAAAAGTTGTTGTGCGAAGGATAAATGACGAAAGCCTTCTGATACCCCTGACTTCGGATATTGCCGATATGGATTCACTGTACAGGCTGAACGAGACGGGAGCTTTTATCTGGGAAAAAATTGACGGGAAGCGAAACATCAGTGATATAACAGCTATTGATGGCCGAAGAGTTCGATGTGGATCACGGCGAAGCGGAAAAGGACCTTCTCTTTTTTATTGCGGAGGTTCAGGAATTTCTCGAATTTTCCGAAGGGTGATAATCGATCTTAACATAGCATCCTTCATTATCCGGCTGCAATCCGAAGATGATACACTGCTGACGCCGGGAGAGCGTTTCTCTGCATTTGTAAGCACTGCAGGCGCAGAACCGGATATTGTACTGAAAGTATATGCAGGGAAGGCCTATGTTCCGAAGGGAGCTGAAAAGGTTTTTACGGCACCTCTTGTTGAGGAGACCACGGAAGGACTTCAGAACTCTCAGGAGCCCTTCTGGTATGTTTCAAAGGGAATTGACACTCTCTATGTGCAGGCCAGGGTCATTGATCCGGCGAGCTGGCCACTGCTAATAATTCCTGAAAACAAGAATGTATGGCATATTTTTCTCGGTCTGAACAGGTCTGAGGGGGATCCTGTTCCTTTCCCCGTGGATCCTTTGCCCTATCCCCTCGACGGACTGCTGCTTTATTACCTGATCTCGAAAAAGGGAGGGTTGATGATTCACGGTTCCGGTGTCATCACTGACGGCAGGGGATGGCTTTTTTCGGGGAAGTCGGGACAGGGTAAGACAACCATTGCAAAGATATTTGACGGCTGCGGCGACAGGGTGATCCACGACGACAGGCTGGTACTGCGTAAAGGTGCGGAAGGATGGGTGATGCACAGCACACCTGTCTACCGTAACGATGAGCCCCGGAGTGAAAAACTTGACCATCTCTGGCTCATAAGTCACGGTCAGGCCAATATATCAACACCTGTTTCAGGAGCAGAGGCGGCAGGACTTATACTGGCAAACTGCATCCAGCAGAACTGGGACGGAGGGGCAACTGCGAAAATGGCTGCCGCGGTTGAAGATCTTGTTTCATCAGTTGCGGTCAGCAGGCTGCAGTTTGTTCCTGACAGGAGCGTAAGAGACTATCTTTTAATCAGGTCCGATCGGGGAATGAGTGATGCGGCTCTGGCAGCAAGAGAGCTGCTGAAAGAAGAGTTGGAAATTGTAATCACTGCGGGTGGTTACAGCATGTGGCCGGCGTTGAGGCCCGGCGACAGGCTGATAATCAGCACGGTTAAAGCTGACACCGGTCCGGCGAATGGCGGAGAGGTCAGCCCCGGCCTTGTTGTCGGTGATGTGGTGGCAGTCAGTCGTGACGGCGGTTTTGTGGCTCACCGGATCACCGGAGATGAAGGCCACTGAAAACGGGCTGCAGATAAGGACCCGGGGTGACAGCAGCCTGCATCCTGATCCGTGGGTTTCAGGAAATGAAATTGCAGGGGTAATCAGACAGGTCAGGCGTGGCAGCAGGGAGCTTACTGTAACCCCGCGGCGGCTGCCGTTTGCCTTAAACAGGATGCTTGTTGCTTTTATGAATGCAACAGACGCAATAAAGCACCGTGCAGGCAGGGTCAGACAGTAACCTTAGGAATTGATTACGGGCATTGATTGTCAGTAATCTGAAGTTTTGATATTAACGGTTCATGAGGTATTTTTACCACGCAAAATGACATACAGGTGAAGAGAGATGTAAGAGAAGCGCTTAAAGAACGGATCCTCGTGCTCGACGGAGCAATGGGGACCCAGATACAGCAGCACAGGCTGACTGAAGAGCAGTTCCGCGGAGCTGAGTTCGCCTCGCATCCCAGGCCCCTGAAGGGAAACAATGACCTTCTCTCGGTTACACAGCCTGAAATAATAAGGGCAATACACCTTGACTACCTCAGGTCAGGGGCTGACATTATAAGCACGAATACATTCAATGCCAACAGGATCTCCATGTCGGATTACGGCATGGAAGAAATGGTGTACCGGATAAATGTTGAAGCAGCACGGATTGCGTCCGAAGCAGCTGCAGCCTTTTCACACGAGACAGGCCGGAGTGTCTGGGTGGCAGGGTCACTGGGCCCGACAAACCGCACAGCCTCCATGTCTGCTGATGTAGGCGATCCGGGTGCACGCACCGTCACCTTCAGCATGCTTGCCGAAGCCTATGCCGAACAGGCAAGAGGACTCATTGACGGAGGAGCAGACATACTGCTTGTCGAGACAATATTTGACGGGTTGAATGCCAAAGCTGCACTTTTCGCAATCAGCGGGGTGCTTGATGAAAAAGGGAATTGACCTTCCCGTGATGGTCTCGGGCACAATCACCGATGCCAGCGGTCGCACGCTCACCGGACAGACCCTCGAAGCCTTCCTGATCACAATGTCGCATTATCCGCTGCTGAGTATCGGGCTTAACTGCGCCCTGGGAGCAGAGCAGCTTAAGCCTTACATAGAGGAACTGGCGCAGAAGGCACCTTTCTTCGTCTCGGCACATCCGAATGCCGGACTGCCTAACCAGTTCGGCGGATATGACCAGAGCGCGGAAGAGATGGGGAGAATAGTAAATGAGTTTCTGCAGAACGGATGGGTGAATATTATCGGCGGCTGTTGCGGGACAACACCACAGCATATCAGTGTAGTCTCATCACTGGCCGGGCAGTATCCGTCCGCGGGTGGTACCTGAAAGAACACATATGACATCACTGAGCGGTCTCGAACCGCTTGTGATACGACCGGAGACAAACTTCGTCAACATAGGAGAAAGAACCAATGTATCAGGCTCGCTGAAGTTCGCACGCCTGATACGCGAGGGCAGCTTCTCAGCGGCGCTCGATGTGGCACGCGACCAGGTTGAGGGCGGCGCACAGGTGATCGACATTTGCATGGATGATGCCATGATAGACGGGGCCGCCGCAATGAAGCGTTTCATAAACCTGCTGATGAGTGAGCCTGACATTGCAAAACTGCCGGTGATGGTCGACTCGTCGAAGTGGGATGTGATTGAAGCGGGACTGCAGTGCATACAGGGAAAACCTGTTGTCAATTCAATAAGCCTGAAGGAGGGCGAAGCCGACTTTCTTAAAAAGGCAAGACTCATCCGCCGTTACGGGGCTGCTGCAGTTGTGATGCTCTTCGACGAACGCGGTCAGGCAGACTCGCTTGAAAGGAAAACTACAATAGCAGAACGGTCGTACAGGCTTCTGACAGAAACGGTGCATTTTCCGCCTGAAGATATAATCTTCGATCCAAATGTGCTTGCAATTGCCACGGGTATCGAGGAGCACAACAATTATGCTGTCGATTTCCTGAAGGCGACAGAATACATAAAAGCCCACTTCCCGCATGCCCGGGTGAGCGGCGGTGTGAGCAACCTCTCATTCTCATTCCGGGGCAATGACCCGGTGAGGGAGGCAATGCACACTGTGTTTCTTTTCCATGCCGTAAAGGCGGGAATGGATATGGGGATTGTCAATCCCGGCCTGCTGAAGGTCTATACCGAGATTGAACCTGACCTCCTGCATCTGACCGAGGATGTTGTGATGAACAGGCGCAAGGACGCCACTGACAGGCTGCTTCAGTATGCCTCGGGAATTAAAAGGGAAAGTCACGGGGAGGAGCCCAGACTGCTTGCATGGCGGAGCAATGATGTTGTCACCCGCATAAAGCATGCTCTTGTAAACGGGATAGACACCTTTATCTGTGACGATGTTGAGGAGGCAAGGCCCCTGTTTGAAAAGGCACTGCACATTATCGAAGGTCCGCTGATGGATGGCATGAACGAGGTGGGAGACCTTTTCGGATCGGGACGGATGTTCCTGCCGCAGGTTGTGAAAAGCGCCAGGGTGATGAAGAAGGCTGTGGCGCAGCTGACCCCGCACATCGAGGCAGAGACAAAAGGCGGCGTGATGGCTTCGGCCGGCAAGGTGCTGCTGGCAACAGTCAAGGGTGATGTGCATGACATAGGGAAGAATATTGTGGGGGTGATACTCTCATGCAACAACTACCAGATAATTGATCTGGGTGTTATGGTCCCCGCCGAGAAAATACTGGACACTGCAGTCAGGGAGAATGTAGATTTTATAGGCCTCTCAGGGTTGATAACACCTTCCCTTGAAGAGATGGTACATGTTGCTTCCCTCATGGAGGCACGCGGAATGAAGATCCCGCTTCTTATAGGAGGGGCAACAACCTCTGAGATACATACTGCCGTGAAGATTGCCCCCGTATATTCACATTCAGGCGTATATGTGAAAGATGCCTCAAGGGCGGTGCCGGTGCTGACGGGACTGATGTCAGCCGACGGAATGCTGGCTGGGCAGGTGAAGGAAAAATACCGGAAACTCAGGGAAGAGCACGAGGCGACTAAAAAGGACCGCAGGCTCATTTCCCTGCAGGCTGCAAGGAGCAATGGATTCAGGACAGACGGTCCGGCCCCGGCTCCTTTGATGACAGGGGTAATTAATTCAGGGCCCGTACCGCTGCTGGAGCTTGTTGACTATATCGACTGGACCTTCTTCTTCTTTGCATGGAAAGTCAACGGGAGGTACCCGGAAATATTCAATGATCCGGTCAAGGGTCCCGAGGCGAAGAAACTGTACAATGATGCAGTGGCAATGATCACCCGTATTGTCAACGAGGATCTTATGGTTGCCGAAGCCCTTTCCGGAATATTCCCTGCTGAGAGAGTGGGGGACGACGTGAAGGTATTTCCTGCCGGCAGAGCCGCTGATGGCGTGAATTCATTACCGGCCGGAGGTGTTGATCCTGTCTGGTTACGCTTCCTGAGAAACCAGGAAGAGAAGGAGACCGGCCACCCGAACCTGTGCCTGGCGGACTTTGTGGCGGAGAAGGATGATCATGCAGGGGTCTTCGTTGTTACTGTAAAGATTAAGGATAACGTGCCGGTTGACATCACCGGCGACGATTACAATAACATTATGTTCAGGATCCTTGCCGACCGTTTTGCCGAGGCGGTGGCAGAGTGGCTGCACCGTGAGATAAGGGTCAGACACTGGGGCTATGCTGCCGGTGAAAAACTGACGGCTGAGGAAATGTTCAAGGTAAAATACCAGGGCATCAGGCCGGCGCCGGGTTATCCTGCCTGCCCGGATCATACCGGCAAGCAGGTCATTTTCGATCTTCTGAAAGCGCCGGAAACAATAGGAGTGACCCTTACAGAAAGCTATGCAATGAATCCTCCCGCGTCAGTATGCGGATACATCTTCGCAGCCAGGGGCTCTTCTTACTTCAATGTGGGAAGGATCGACAAAGACCAGGTTGAGGATTATGCAGCGCGCCTGGGCATCACGGTTGCAGAAGCTTCGAAATGGCTGGCCCCTAACCTTTAAATCAGAGAAATGAAAGGACCCACAGTAGCAGATCTTATAAAAAGTTCAAAGAGACCGCTCTTCACTTTCGAGCTGCTTCCCCCGCTCAAGGGGCATAGCATCGACCGCATTTATCACACAATAGAGGGACTGATGGAGTACGCTCCGGCATACATCAACTTCACATCGCACCGCAATGAGGTGGTGCTGATGGAGAGGCCTGACGGGCTGATGGAGAAGAGGGTGACGAGGAAGCGTCCGGGAACGATCGCCCTGGCTGCAGCTGTGAAATACAAATACAATGTAAACGTGGTGCCTCATGTGCTCTGCGGCGGTTTCACCAGGGAGGAGACGGAGAATGTGCTGATAGAGATGAATTTTCTGGGTATCAATGATGTGCTGGCCCTGCGCGGCGATCCGCCGAAAGGTAGCAGGGTCTTCCTGCCTGAGAAGGAGGGTCACACATATACAAGCGACCTGGTGAAGCAGATAAGTGACATGAACACGGGGAAGTATCTTGATCCTGATCTTAAGAATGCCTCTCCTACCGCTTTCTGTGTAGGTGTTGCAGGCTATCCTGAGAAGCACTTCGAAGCTCCCAACCTGAAAACAGACCTTATGAACCTGAAGCGCAAGGTTGATGCCGGCGCGCAGTATGTTGTAACGCAGATGTTCTTTGACAACGACAGGTTTTATGCATTCAGGGACGCCTGCCGTGAGGCGGGAATAACAGTCCCGATAATTCCCGGAATCAAGCCTGTTTCGGCCCTCAATGACATGAGCCTGCTGCCGCAGACATTCCATATTGACATACCCGAAGAGCTCGTACACGAGTTTTCAAAATGCAGGACCGATGAGGAGGTGCGTGAGACGGGCATAGCATGGGCAACGGTGCAGAGCAGGGACCTCCTTAAAAACGAAGTGCCGGGGATACATTACTATACCCTCGGCAGATCGGATAATATTGCACGGATAGTTAAGGCTTCGTTCTAAAGTCCGAAGGCCTTTTTGATTTCAGCTACTTTATTCAGTTCCTCCCATCTGAAAAGCTGGACTGTAACTTTCTTATCGGGCTTTTCATTGAATGATTTGAACACCTTTTCAACGGTACGGGGATTTCGTCCCATGTGGCCGTAGGCTGCAGTCTCGCTGTAGATAGGTTTGCGCAGTCCGAAGTTTTTCTCGATTATTGCCGGGCGCAGGTCGAAGAGCTTTTCGATTTTTTTTGCAATCTCACCGTCGCTCAGTTTTACTTTTGATGTTCCGTAGGTGTTGACATAGAGGCCTACCGGTTTTGCTACCCCGATTGCATAGGAGACCTGGACCAGTATCTCGCTTGCAACGCCGGCGGCAACCATGTTCTTGGCTATATGGCGTGCTGCATAGGCGGCTGAGCGGTCAACCTTGGAGGGGTCTTTGCCGGAAAAGGCGCCGCCGCCGTGGGCGCCGCGGCCGCCGTAGGTGTCGACTATTATCTTGCGGCCCGTAAGCCCGCTGTCACCGTGAGGGCCACCTATCACAAACTTGCCGGTGGGATTGACGTGAAATTTGATCTTGTCAGTGAAAAGTGCCTGAACCGACTTGTTAAACTGCGCCTTCACCCTCGGAACAAGAATATTTATGACATCCTTTTTGATTGTCTCCAGCATTTTCTTCTCGTCTTTGTCAAAGTCGTCGTGCTGTGTGGATACAACAATTGTGTGCACTCTTTTTGGTGAGTTGTCGTCATTATATTCTATTGTCACCTGCGACTTGGAGTCAGGTCTGAGGTATTTCATCACCTTTCCCTCACGCCGGATCTCAGCAAGCTGGTATACAAGTTCATGGGCAATGTCAAGTGACAGCGGAAGGTAGTTCTCGGTCTCATTTATTGCATATCCGAACATCATTCCCTGGTCGCCTGCACCCTGGTCTTCCTTCTTCTTGCGGACGACGCCCTGGTTGATGTCAGGCGACTGTTCGTGGATGGCGGAAAAGATGCCGCAGGAGTTGCCGTCGAACATGTATTCGGCTTTTGTATACCCAATCTTATTGATTACATCTCTTATTATTGACTGAACATCGATATATGTTTTGGTTTTGACTTCGCCGGCAACTACCACCTGGCCGGTTGTAACGAGTGTTTCGCAGGCGACTTTCGAGTCTGGATCCCACGCAATAAAATTATCAACCAGTGCATCCGAGATCTGGTCGGCGACCTTGTCAGGGTGGCCTTCGGAGACTGATTCAGAAGTAAATAAATAGCTCATGTCTTTGTTTTTAGTGTTTAACAAAGGCGGTGACGGATTGTTGAAAAGCAGCGGGGGGAAACCGTTTTAGCATTTTTTTCCGTGGTTGCAATCAGAACAAATCCTTCCACCGTCGATAACGGGGGCAAAGATAGTAAAATAAGTTTTAGCCAGGCATCATGCAAAATGTATCATACAAAATGTATGATGACAGAACTGCAGATTATTGTACCGACATACAGTTCTTATCCTGTGTCAGGATCCTGTCAGCTGCCTGAAGGTGTCTTCAAGCCTGGCGCCGGAGAGAGCCGAAATTTCTGCTACGGGACCGTCGGCGACAATTTTCCCGTGATTGATTATAATTACCCTGCTGCAGATGGCCTCCACCTCCTGCATTATATGTGTGGAGAGCATCACTGTCTTCTCTTTTCCGACGGCTGAAATCAGGTTGCGGATCTCGATTATCTGATTCGGGTCAAGACCGGTTGTTGCCTCATCCAGAATAAGCACTGCCGGGTCATGGATCAGCGCCTGCGCAAGTCCTACACGCTGCCGGTATCCTTTGGAGAGTGCTCCTATTTTCTTGCCCTGTTCGGGCCCGAGACCCGTTCTGTCGATTACCTCACTTACAGCACTCCCGGCTTTTGGCCCCAGCTTATAAATGTCTGCAACATACCTGAGATATTCCCTGACATACATTTCGGGGTAGAGCGGATTGTTTTCAGGAAGGTAGCCTATCAGACGTTTCATCTCCACGGCACCGGGTCCTGAAGGCAGTCCGCAGACTGACACTGAACCGTTATCAGGAACGATGAAACCCGTGATTATCTTCATCATTGTGGATTTGCCGGCTCCGTTGGGACCGATAAAGCCAACTATCTCCCCCTGCTTTATCTCAAAGGAAACACTGTCCAGGGCTTTCTGAGAACCGTAGAACTTGGAAACATTAGCAACTGAAATAGACATTCTTCTACCCGTACATAAACTGGCCAAGGTTGGCAAATGAGGAGGTGGGGGTGACGCAGCATACAGGGATTTTCTGACTGTTGGCGATAATCTCCTGCTCCTTGGCCCCAACCACATAGTCTGCAAAGGTGATATCCTTGGTGGTCATAATCACAATAAGGTCAGCCTCCAGTTCCTGTGCGATCTCAATTGTCCGTTCAGCCATGTTTTCGGTAGCAATTTCCCGGATCTCATACTCTATGTTATTCTGTATGAGCATCCTGACTGTGAAGTTGAGGTTCAGGTTGGTCTTTTTGGCCAGAGACTCGTCCTTTCTTGTTGCCTTGAGGATATAGATCTTTGAATCGAAATATTTGCCCATGAAAATGGCCATCGAAAGCTTCTCTTTTTCTTCTGACCTGAAGTCGACAGGGAAGACGATTTTATGATAACGCTCCTGGTCTTTCGGCGGCGCCTGAACGACCATGAAGGGAACCTTTGATTTTGCAATTACTTTAAGCGCCCAGCTGCCCGTCCACTTCTGCATTCCCACCATCCCGTGGGTTCCCATAACAACTATTGAAGCGCCGCGGTCATTTACAAACTCTGCTATCTGTTTGAAGATGGTTCCCCTCTGGACATGTGTCTTGACTGTCACTCCGAAGGTGCGGTTTGTTTCAATAGCCTTAACCTCCATTGCGGCCTGCTTTGCTTTCATCCCTCCGTCGGTTGTAATCTTTTCAACGATATGAAGAAGGCAAATGTCATTATGGGTCATGCGGGAAATTTTTACAGCATGCTGCAATGCATACTCAGCTACCGGTGTGAAATCCCAGGGCACAACGATTATTTTGCTGTCTACTTCCATACTTCAGGCATTTTCAGTTTAGAAAAGTAAAATTACCTTTTTCCCAAGATAAATCAAATAGATTCAACAGTCTATATTAAACGGTCAAAGTTTTGTTGGAGTATGCGATCGCACAAAAACAGTGCCGAATGTTTCCAAAGCATAAGCGGGAGCCGAACTAATTGCTATTTTTGTTTTCAGAAATTGAGAACAGTTTATGAAGAGAATAAGAATAAAAGAGCTTCTGTCGGCCCCGAAGGCGGGTGAAAAAGTCCTCGTAAAGGGATGGGTCAGAACCAGGAGAGAGAGCAAGAACGTTGCATTTATTGCGCTGAATGACGGCTCGACTATAAATAACATCCAGGTTGTTGTTGACCTTGGTTCATTCCCGGCAGAGCTCCTGAAAGATATCACGACAGGCGCAAGTGTAGGAGCCACGGGCATGCTGGTGGCATCGCAGGGTCAGGGACAGAGTGTTGAGATACAGGCAACAGAGCTTGTGCTTTACGGCAAATGCGATCCCGAGACCTACCCCCTGCAGAAAAAGGGACACTCGATGGAATTCCTTCGCGAAATAGCCCACCTCCGTTTCCGCACAAATACCTTCGGCGCCGTTTTTCGCATCAGACATGCAATGTCATTTGCAATCCACAAATATTTCAATGACAGGGGCTTCTTTTACCTGCATACACCCATAATCACCGGCAGTGACGCCGAAGGTGCCGGGGAAATGTTCCGCGTAACAACCCTCGATCTCGATAATCTTCCCCGCACAGAGGATGGGAAAGTGGATTTTGCCACCGATTTCTTCGGAAAATCCACAAACCTCACTGTTTCCGGACAGCTTGAGGGAGAGCTTGGAGCACTTTCGCTCGGAGAGATTTACACTTTCGGCCCCACATTCAGGGCAGAGAACTCGAACACACCGAGACATCTTGCAGAGTTCTGGATGATCGAACCTGAAATGGCATTCTGGGATCTGACTGATAACATGGATATGGCTGAGGATTTCCTCAAATACCTCATCAGGTATGCCCTTGACAACTGCCGTGAAGACCTTGAGTTCCTGAATAAAATGATAGATAAGGAGCTGATAACGAGGCTGGAGTTTGTTGTAGCAAATGACTTTGTCAGGCTTCCATATACCGAAGCTGTAAAGATACTTGAGGCAGCTGACCGCAAATGGGAATACCAGGTTGGCTGGGGTCGCGACCTGCAGGCTGAGCATGAGCGGTTCCTTGTGGAAACGCATTTCAAGAGACCTGTAATTCTCACCGATTACCCCAGGGCGATAAAGGCCTTCTACATGAAGCAGAATGACGACGGTAAAACGGTCAGGGCAATGGACGTTCTATTTCCCGGAATAGGCGAGATCATAGGAGGTTCGCAGAGGGAGGAGGATCTTGAGAAACTGACAGCAAGGATAGAGGAGATGAAACTTCCGACAAAGGATCTTATGTGGTATCTCGATACCCGCAGGTTCGGCACCGCCCCTCATTCGGGTTTCGGGCTCGGCTTTGAGAGGCTCATTCTTTTCATGACAGGTATGTCGAACATACGCGATGTGGTGCCGTTCCCGCGCACACCGCGCAACGCTGAATTCTAGAATACAGGGAGTACAATATTATGCTCGACCAGAGGCTACAGCAGAAACTGCTTCAGAAACTTTCCCCGCAGCAGATCCAGATGATCAAGCTGCTCGAGGTTCCTGCCATGCAGATCGAGCAGCGCATCAAGAAGGAGCTGGAGGAGAATCCCGCCCTGGAGGAGGGAGAAGAGGAGGATGAGGTCAGGACAGACGAGGAGGAGAATGAGCCGGAAGAGACAGATGCACAAAAGGATGAATTCTCTCTTGACGATTATCTCAACGACGAGGATATACCGGACTACAGGCTCCAGGTAAATAATACCTCCAAGGACGAAGAACGTAAGGAGGACATTCCGTTTTCGGCGGGAACTTCGTTTCATGACACACTAATCTCGCAGTTCAATCTCCGTGTATCCACGGAACGGGAGCAGACGCTGGGGGAGTATATAATAGGTAACATAGACGAGGACGGCTACCTGCGCAGGGAGATTGAAAATATGGTCGACGATCTGGCTTTCCTTCAGAACATAACAACTGACGAGGAGGAGCTTACCAGGGTTCTTGCAGTAATCCATGAGCTTGACCCTCCGGGCGTGGGAGCCCGGGATCTGCGCGAATGTCTCCTGCTGCAGCTTGAAAAGAAAGACCAGTCGTTACCACCGGTGAGAATGGCTACTACGGTAATCAGGGATTTCTTCGAAGAGTTTTCGAGAAGGCACTATGAAAAAATAATGACCCGGCTCAACATCGGTGATCCGGAGATGAAGGGTATAATTGACGAGGTGCTTAAGCTCAACCCCAAACCGGGTGGATCGGTCACCGATCCTTACAGCAAGTCGGCACAGGCCATTATTCCTGATTTTCTGCTTGAGAATGCGGAATACGGGCTGGAGCTGAGCCTGAACAACCGTAATATCCCTGAGCTGAGGATAAGCAAGGGATACTCTGAGATGCTTGAGAACTATTCGCGTGACAAGGCTACCAGCAAGCATAACCGTGATGCCGTGATGTTTGTAAAGCAGAAGCTTGACTCGGCCAAATGGTTTATTGATGCAATGAAACAAAGGCAGAATACTCTTCTGCTGACGATGAATGCAATACTCGAGTACCAGAAAGAATATTTTGAGGAGGGTGATGATACGAAGCTCAGGCCTATGATTCTGAAGGATGTTGCCGAGATGACCGGACTGGATATTTCGACGATATCGCGTGTGGCGAACAGCAAGTACATTCAGACACACTTTGGCATCTTCCCGCTTAAGTTTTTCTTCTCCGAGGGGATGCAGACCGACAGTGGTGATGAGGTATCGACCAGAGAGATAAAGCGGATACTTCAGGAGTGCCTTGGAGGTGAAGACAAGCGCAAGCCGCTTACTGACGAGAAGCTCACTGAAATCCTCCAGGAAAAGGGTTACCAGATAGCCAGGCGTACGGTGGCCAAGTACCGCGAACAGCTGAATATCCCGGTAGCAAGGATGAGGAAGGAAATAAAATGAACACTGTTAAAAGTTCCCCGGCTCATAAGGCAGCAGAATTCGTCTCAGTTCTGTTTCACCCTCTGTTTATGCCGTTGTACGGACTTCTTATAATTTACAGTGCACCTACTCTGCTTTCTTATTTACCGTTCAAAATGAAGTGGGCCATCTTCATGCTGGTTGTCGCAAATAATGTAATACTTCCCTTATCGGTTGCAACAATTCTCTACTCAAGGGGAGTCATCAAATCCATTTATGCCGATGAGCGAAGGGAACGCATAATCCTTCTCTCCGTTGCATTGTTTTTGTACACCCTGACTGCACTGCTGCTTGTTAAGATTCCGGTTCCCACATTTTTTAAGGCATACTTTGTCTCGATTGCCGCGGTAACACTTGTGTCACTCATCATATCAAGCTTTTACAAAATTTCACTTCATTCCGCAGGTATTGGGGGGGTGCTTGCACTGGCCGGTTTCATGACAGTTCAGTTTGATGTGGCATCAATGGTCCATGTTGTAATACTGCTCCTTGTTGCCGGAGTTGTGATGACGGCAAGGATCGGTACGGGGAAGCATGAACCTCACCAGGTGTGGACAGGGCTGCTGACCGGAGGCGGTGTGGTGGCTTTGACTTTATATTTTCTGCTCGGTTAAGCGTCCGAGCGCGGCATCAAGCAATCCGGCTGAGTGTAGTCCGGGTTGAGGAAAAACAGGGGCATATCTCTTATTCTGCAAGGATTCAAGGTCTTTTATACGCGGAATTTCATCCTGTTTCAGAGTCACAAACCCCCACTTTTTGTCAAAATACTCCCCCAGATACTCCTGTTCCGGCTGACCGGGGGTCGGGATAATAACGGCACCTTTATTCAATGAGACAAGCTCCATCAGAGTGGTGTACCCTGACCGGCTGATTACGGCAGAGCTTCCTGTAATAATAGCTTTCATCAGGGCGGTATCCGGATTTGAAACAACTGTGACATTTTCGCCCCTGACGATTGCATTATGTTCGCCGGTTCCTTCAAGAATTACAAGGTGCATGCCTGTTGCAGCGGCGGTGACAATTTCCTTAAGGATTGACCTCTGAGGCTCCGGGCCTGAGAGTATCAGGCAACAATAGGGGTCAGGAGCGGTGAAGTCAGAGGTCGGAGCGGGAGCATTAAACCTTGAAAGCGGCCCGCTCCAGACAGTGTTTCGCGGCAGCCTGACACCGTGAGAAAGCCTGCCTGACAGATTCAGATCGCCGGGGAAATCGGGAATGAGACAGAGGTCGAACCGCCCGATGATCTTCCTGTGCAACCAGACCCCTAAAGGTTCCATAAAGCGAAATGGAGCAGGGAGCGGTATGCGGATCTGGTGGGTCACATATGCTGAATAAATGTGTTTATTGTAAAAGCCGAACCTGTTGTCTGAGACAATAATGTCCGGTTTATACTCTGCCACAAGGCGTTTAAGTTCACGGTGTTCCCTTACAGATACCGCAATAATATGCGGCAGTTGAAGCAGCAGTCCGATCCACAAAGGTAAATTGCGGAAGTACCTGATATGGAGGCCATCTGTTTCTGTGATACTGATCCCGGGCAACTCACGGGTAAGCATTGGAATGACAGCCCTGTCAGCGCAGAATATTATTTCATGCCCTCTTTTCCGGAGCTCAAGAGCCAGCGGTATCATACGACCGGCATGACCGAAACCCCAGTTCAGAGGGCTGATAAGAATTTTCTTCGGAGCGTTTGGGGTCATCGCGATCATCAGTGTGAGGGCATTTTCGGGCCAACGGGGTCAGCCGGAGACACTGGCAGTGATGCCTGCAGCTTCAACACGGGCTGCAATTGCTTTCAGGTCGGCAAGGGGGACCTTGCGGAGCCTGTTTCCAAGCGGGGTGTCACGGTCAATTGTATAGATCATTACGGATTCAGGATTGAGTTCCCTGACCTTTTCAAGCCATGCGTCCACCTCTTCAGGTGTGGTGTTGTCAACTGTTTTACCTTCGTGTTCTCCTCTAACAAAGAGTGTCTGAATTATAAATTTCCCGTTGAAAAGTTTCATATTTTCAATGGTTCCCGCAAGGTCGTAAGATTTTCGCGGCCGGTTAAGTGCAACGACTGTAGACATAAATGCGGAGTCCAGTTTCAGGATATTCATATCGACCTTCATAAGCGCATCCCGGACACTTTTACGGTTAATACCTGTGGCATTCGAGAGGACTGATATTTTTGCTTCGGGGAAGAATTCGTTCCTGAGTGCCAGGGAATCATCGATGATGCCCGGAAAGTCGGGGTGCATCGTCGGTTCTCCGTTACCGGCAAATGTAATTACGTCAGGTTTTTCGCCTGCCTTCCTCATTTCTGAAAGCCTGGCACGTAATTCTTCGCGGACCTCTGACCGGGATGGGAGATGGGATCCGGGGCTTCTTTCGCCCGGGGTCCAGCCACATTCGCAGTATATGCAGTTGAAGCTGCACACCTTACGGTCACAGGGCAAAAGGTTTATCCCCAGTGAAACGCCGAGACGACGGCTGTGCACGGGGCCGAAGATTATACTGTCAAAAAGGAATGTTGACATCAGAGCTTTTAATTCAGGAAGTAAATTTACAATAATCTCCTGACCCTGCTTTGCGGCAGGAGACGCATTTCTGCCAGGTCCATACCCTCGATGAGCAGCAGTCCGGGTTTCTTACCGGGTTCTACCGAGCCCAGGGTGTCATCCATCTTCAGAGCCCTGGCACCGTTGATTGTTCCCCAGCAGATCAGTTCTTCAACAGGGATATAGGGAAAATTTTCCTGAAGGAGTCTCAGTTCTGTAAGTATGCTTAACCGGTCTGCAGAGGCAAGGCTGTCAGTGCCCGTTACGATGTGATCAGTGGCATCGCGGAGTAGTCCTGCAGGAGGCATTGCACCGGATATGCGAAGGTTTGACGAGGGGCAGAGGCAGAACCAGACATTGCCGGCGGCGCTGAGTGCTGACGTTTCTGCTGTGTTTATGCAGGTATTATGGACGAGTATCAGGTTTCCTGTGCGGGCTGAGAGAGTGAGTGCTGTTGAGAGGTGGTCTGCCGGGGTATCTATATTCTCCGGGGCGATGCCAAGGGACTTGTATGAATCAGTGATACGGCCGCGGCGGCGGCTTAACGCTTCGCGCTCATCGTCCGATTCGAGGAAGTGGAGCGAGGTGAGGGAGGCGGGGCTGATATGCTGCAGCAGCAGGGCGAATAGTGTTTGTGACACTGAGTAAACGGCATGCGGGGTGATATGATGGCGCAGCCCCGCCGCCGCCGCCGCGGCCGCCACCCCTTCAGCTTCACCAATACGCTTCTGCGCCTTTGTAGTGTCAACACCGAATACTTCAATGAAAGTCGTATAGGCAATACTGCTCCTGCTCTTTAGCTCAAATGTCAGGGAGTTATTGCTGATATCGCCGCATGCCACGATGCCTGCCGAAACCATATCGCTGTCGGCCTTCCGCGCAGCTGCCCTGACCTCATCATCCGATGCAGCCCTTGTCTCTCTTACAGCCTTTATGAATTCACCCAGTCCGCCGCCGCCGGGAACTGAATTGTGCATGTGCGAAAGCTCGAGGTGGCAATGGCAGTTTACAAATCCCGGAATGATTATGCCGTTGTAGAATTCGACGGCGGCGCTTTCAGCCAGCGCGCCGCCAGTGTCTTCCACGGAGATTACGGTGCCGTCATCCTCGGTTGTGACCACACCGCGCTTCAGTGGCAAGCCGGCAGAGGTAAATATGTACTGTGCTGATATTTTTCTCATTACTCCGTTACCTGGATAAACTGTGCTGCTATTCTATCGTTTGCTCCGGCGCAGGGGTCTCTTCCTCAAGCCTGAGGCTGACGTTCCGGATGCGGGAATGTTTTTCCCACACCCCCTGCTGGCTTGTGTGATTCAACAGCCATCCCTTGATGTGCACAATATCAGCTGAGTCAAGCTTCTTACGGATCTCCACACTATTGACCTTGCCGTCCTTTGAAAGCTTCACTTCATCCCAGTAATTCCGTACCTCAGCACCGAGGCTGTCAATGGAGCTGAAGAATACTGTCACCCTCGGGTCGAGGCTCCTGTCATCTGAAAAAATCTGGATATCAGCCTTCAAAACGTATGTCCCCGGCATATCCACAGGTATGTCGAACCAAATAGGATCTCTCGTAAAATCTTCGGGCAGAGAGTAGGTATATTTTCCCATCCACAGGTTTTCACTATTGTCTCCGGGGGGAGTATCATCCTCGCTCTGGACCATGACTTCAAGTTCCAGCAGATTACCAGTGACCCTGTCATAAATTTTAGCCATTTTTTTAGGCTTGGCGATAAAATAATACTGCATTGTGGCCTCCATCTGCTGATGTGTATAGCCGTGGCTTTCGATGACATCGATGTAATTCCGGATCGAATCGCGTTCGCCCCACTCTGCTCTGACCCCGGGAACATCAAGGATCCCTCCCGCCAGGTATGTGTCTGTCAGAACAGCCACCAGGTCGTCATCGGGTATCAGCATCTCCCTGCCGGGTTTGGTGGCAGTATCGGGCCCGCATCCTGTGACCGCCAGTACCAGCAGCAAAATCCGGGCTATCCACTTTACAGTCATTTCTGATTTTTTTTGTTTTCCGTGAGATATCTGCGTGACAGGTAATGAACGGGATACCACGCTGCACCGTATCCTATTGTCATTACAGTTACGCCAACAAGGATGAAATCCGAGAGAACCATTTTTACCGGATATGAATCGACGAGCAGTGAATCTCCCGCCAGCTTTACAATTCCGAACTGCTGCTGTGCTGCACAGAGCAGGAATCCTGCCGCCAGCCCGAGGAAGGTGCCGATGAATGAGATCATCCAACCCTCATAGATGAAGATGCGGCGGATAAGTGAATTGTCGGCCCCGAGGCTTTTCAGGATGCTGATGTCACGTTCTTTCTCGATTATGAGCATTGTCAGGGAACCGATTATATTGAACGATGCTATTATCAGGATAAATGTGAGGATGACGAAGATGGCGAGTCTCTCGGCTTTCATCACCTTGTAAAATATCTCCTGCTGTTCATAGCGGTTCTGAACGAGAAACTCCTTACCCATTATCTCCCTGACGGCTTTCTGTGTCTTTTTCAGGTCAGCGCCGGGAACGAGTTTTAGTTCTATAGAGCTTGTCTCATTTGTATAATCGAGCAGTTCTCTTACGAAATCAAGCGGCATGAAGACGTACTTCGAGTCGAACTCCTGTTCCACCGCGAAGATGCCTGAGAGGAATATATATTTCCGGGTAAAGGCATTGTCAGGATTAAGTGTGAGACGTGCTGTCCGGTCAGGGATGTAGATAGCCAGCGGCGCCACGAAGTTGAGCCTCATCCCGAGATGGTTTGCGACCCCGAGGCCTGCCACGGCAAACGGCCGTCCGTTTTCAGAGTTGAGGATAAATTCGCCGTCCCACATGGCAGTATCGAGGTCAGTCACATCACGGTACTGAGGGCCGACACCCTTGACAGTTGCTATATACTGCTGCTCCTCATATCTCAGCAGGGCATTCTCCTCGAGGGTCTCAGCCCACACTTCCACGCCGCTGACAGCCGAGAGCCTGGTAAGGGTGACGGAGTCAGGCACGAAGACTTTTCCCATAACCGGGGTAATGCGAAGCTCAGGGTCGGAAGTGTTAAAGATGCCTTTCACCATCTCTTCAAGACCGTTGAAAACGGAGAGAATTGTTATCAGAGCCAGGGTGCCAACGGTCACGCCGGCAACTGATATTGCCGAGATGACATTTATAGCGTTCCGCGATTTTTTTGCGAACAGGTATCTCTTTGCTATGTAAAGCGGGAGCTTCATATTATTTTTCTGCTGTTACAAGCAGTCCTGTTCCTTCTTTATGTTTCAATCTGAGATCAAGCAGGTTGAGCACCAGGCAGAACGGCATGACCACAAGATACCATAAAGGCAGCAGAATGAAAAAAAGTTTCGAGAATGAGAGCGCTGTCACCGGGTACTTCATTGAGAGTCTCCATGCAATGCTACCGGGGAAGCCGTATGTGTATGATGCTTTTACCTTGCTGAATCCCGCAGTGGTGAGTTTTGCCGTTATTTCCTCAGTCCCGTAACCGTCACGTACGTGTTCACCGATAAACGACTCCTCATTTTCACCATGAACGTCAGAGCCGCCCCTGTCGGAGGGAGTTGATATTATCAGCATTCCTCCCGGGTTCATCGAACGGGAAAAGTTTGAAAATACTGTCTCGTCTTCTTCGATGTGCTCCATCACGTCAACGCACAGTACAAGGTCATATTTTTCGTTCCTGTTCCAGGTCACCAGGTCTGCCTCCACCGCTTTTACACTGTCAGCAACGCCGGCAGCGGTGAAGAACGCATTGCAGTCGGCAACCTGTTCGCTCTTGATGTCTGCAGCGGTGATCTGCCATCCGGGAAATCTTTTTGTCATCCACCACGAGTACTGGCCGAAGCCCATTCCCGCATCCAGTACTTCAGCGGAGGGAGATATCACGGCGCCGGTCTCTTTCAGGGCTTTTCTGACGTGCCATGACCGAAGCAGCAGGATGTTAAGCAGAGAATAGAATATCCTTCTGAGAAGAGGGCTGCGGTTAAACAACCGTCCCAGGGGCTCTTTTATCGGATCATACTCCATGGGCATTATTCCTTGAGAAGGGAGCTTATTTTATCGATGTAGTCATTGCTGTCATCAAGGAAAAAGGCTATTTCGGGGACTATACGCAGCTGGTTGCGCACTTTCTGGCCAAGTTCAAACCTGAGTTTCGGAACATGGCTCCGGATTTTCTCCAGGGTTTCTTCAGACTTCTCAGAGGGGAAGATGCTTATATATGTCTTTGCGAGTGCCAGGTCAGGGCTGACGCGTACCGTTGTCACGGATACCATTTTGCCCGGGGCGATTTCACCGGTATGATGCAGCAATATCTCTGCGAGTTCTTTTTGAATGAGCCTCGCAACCTTTTTTTGCCTTGTGGATTCCATTGTATGAGATTTTCACCGCAAAAATACAAAAAAATTATCCCTATTTTTGTGGCTCACACTTCAAACAAAGATGGACACAGTAGTAAGCGGCATAAGGTCAACGGGAAACCTGCATCTGGGGAACTATTTCGGGGCTCTGAAGAACTTCCTCAGGATGCAGGAGGAGAGTCACTGTTATTTCTTCGTGGCAGACTATCATTCGCTTACCACGCATCCCCATCCTGATGACCTGCACGGCAATATCAGGCAGGTCCTTGCCGAGTACCTCGCCTGCGGCATTGATCCGGAGAAGGCTACAGTCTATGTACAGAGTGATGTCCCCGAAGTGACAGAGCTTTATCTCCTGCTGAACATGAACGCCTACGTGGGTGAGTTGGAGCGCACCGCCTCATTCAAGGAGAAGGTGCGCAAGCAGCCTGACAACATTAATGCCGGTCTTCTGACATACCCTGTGCTGATGGCGGCTGACATAATCATACACAGGGCCCATAAGGTGCCTGTTGGGAAGGATCAGGAGCAGCATCTCGAGATGACGCGCCGTTTTGCCCGCCGCTTTAACACTATGTACGGAGTGGAGTATTTTCCGGAGCCGGATGCCTATAATTTCGGGAGGCAGCTGCTGAAGATACCTGGTCTTGACGGCAGCGGAAAAATGGGAAAGAGCGAGGGCAACGGAGTTTTCCTTGCTGACACTCCTGCCGATATACGCAAGAAGGTCATGAGGGCGGTGACCGATACCGGTCCGGAAAAGCCGGGCACGGCACCCTCGGAGCCCGTAAAGAATCTCTTCACAATAATGGAAGTGGTATCTGACCCGTCAACAGTGCAGTACTTTCTTGAGAAGCACTCAACCTGCGAGATTCGCTATGGTGACCTGAAGAAGCAGCTGGCGGAAGATATAATCAAATTCACTGATCCGATCAGAACACGCATAAATGAGATACTGGCCGATCCGGTTTACCTGGGCAAGGTAGTATCTCAGGGCGCCGAGAAAGCACGTGCAAGTGCATCAAAGACTGTAAGAGAGGTGAGGGAGATAATCGGTTACAGGCCTTTTTAAGTTCCTCAAAAATCAGGCGTTTACAAGCGGGGCTCTTTCAAACGGAGCTTCCCTGTCAAAGTTATACCGGTAGGTAATATGGGTCTTGATTATCTTTGCCCCTATCTGGTCAAGGAGATGCATCATTGACGGGTTAAAGTCGCCTATCCAGTTAAATTCCAGCTCTTTGTAGGGGAATGATTTAGTGAAGGCAAGTCTGGCGAAAGACATTATAAGTGCGCCTTCGACGCCCTTTCTCTGGTGTTCAGGGACGATGCCGAAGATCTGGCCGAAAGCTTTTGTAAGTTCACCGGAAACATGTCTGTGCCACAGGAATTTAATCTTTCCCACCGTGTTCATCTTACCGTTCATGTGCCTGACTATCTGGTTTACCTCGGGAAGCATGAGGAAGAAGCAGACCGGCTCTCCCTTATAAAAGCCGAACCAGAGTAATTTTTCATCGAGTATTGGTTTAAGGCTTTTAAGCAGGATCCTCGCGTGACCTTCGCTTATAGTTTTGACACCGGGGAAACGGGCCCATCCCTTGTTAAAGACAATCATGAAGTTGCGGCCTATCTCCTTCATTTCGCTTTTCTTCATATACCTGAACGAATAATCAGGGTTTGAGAAGATCCTTTCAGCCTTGATCTTTATCACCTCGTCCATATTGGCGTCGGTGATTGGAGAGTGATATGTGTATTGCTCGAAATAGTTTTTGAAACCCCAATCCTCGAACAGAGCCCTGTAATAGGGAGGGTTATAGGGCATTCCATAGTTGGGGGGAAGGAACCCATCTACGAGCAGGCCCCACCATCTGTCGCGGTCGCCGAAGTTCACAGGCCCTTCCATGACCTTCATGTCACGGTCTGCGAGCCACTGGCGGCAGGCTTCGAAAAGCACTGCGGCAGCCTCCCGGTCATTTATGCATTCGAAGAATCCCATGCTTCCCACAGGCTCTTTACCGGCGGTTGCTATCTTTTTGCTGTAGAAGGCTGCTACGCGGCCAACGGTTTTACCACCGGCATCGTTCAGAAGCCAGCGGATGGCTTCGCCGGTCCGGAAAAGTGTGTTTGATGAGGGGGTGAATACAGACTCCACATCACTGAAAAGAGGCTTTATCCAGTTCGGGTCTCCCTCATTTAGCCTTGAAGGAAGATCATGAAACTCCCGAATTTCTTTTTTAGTCCTGACCTCAACAAGTTGAAAACTGCCAGCCATTGCATCCGAATTTATCCGATAATGGCTGAAATTTAACGAATCCTTCCGGAATAAAAAAAATGGAAACGAAAAGGGTCAGATCATTATCCTGACAGAGGCTATAAAATTTCTCCCCGGCGAAACAATCCCGGAGGAGTAAGGCCTGTACCTGACATCCAGAATATTTTCAAGGCCCGCGGAGAATTCGGCCCTGTTCGAAAGGTTGTAGCTGGCTTTGAGGTTAAGTGTGAACCATCCTGGAGACCAGGGGTTTCCATTTTCGTCAGAGGCGTACATGTAAGGTTTTTCAGTCTCGGCGGGGGCCATCTTATCAAATGGCTTGCTCCCGTTATACAATGGCATACAGGTCTGTCTTGAAGGCTGATTTTTCAAAAATTATATGGGTTGATCCGAAGACAGGGGGCACATGCCGCAATGGGCTTTTCGTATCATCATGACCGCCGGTAAGTGTCAGGGCTGTTTTAACGCGCAACAGTGACACGGGTTTCAATTCAGCCTTGATCTGAAGGCCGTAAACGACAGCATAACCTGCATTCACCATGGCAAATACGGCGCTCTCCTCTCCCTGGTATGTTATTGTGCTTTCACCGTTAAAGAGGAATTCTCTGCGAACCATTGCATTGTCAAGGAATGAGAAGAAGCCTGCAACCTCTGTGTGGAGCATTTTCCCGAAGTCATTTGCAACTCCCAGGTCGACATTATATACATATTCGGGACGCAGAGAAGGATTTGGCACAACAACTACTCCGGGGGCAGATTCGAACACCTTGCCCAGGTCATCGAGATTGGGAGCCCTGAAGCCGGTTGATAGATTCAGAGAAACTTCGCTCTTGTCATCAGGCCTGTAAACCATGCCGAGAGCACCCGTAACCGCGCTGTTGGCTGAGCTGATGGCCGTGAAGGGAAAATTGTAGAATGAATTATCTGCGATTTCCGAGTTGAGTGACACGAAATTGTATCTCAGGCCGGTATTGAGAGTCACCTTCTCCGAGAGGTTATTCTTATAACCGCTGTAGACTGAGAAACTGTTATAGATATTGTCTCCGTTCGGGTAGCGTGATCCGGCAGGGGTTATGACTCCGGTTGTCACATTCCTGATGTCGGCGGTGCTTTTTATATTATTCCTGACATATTCTGCGCCGTAATATATGAGGCTCCGGCCTTCGCCAAGAGTCTTGTCAAGGTCAAGGTTCAGCGACCAGATTGCCACATCTTCGGTCTGTTCGTTGAGACTGCTGTCAAAAATCTTCCTGTCATGCCGGCTCTCACGGTAATCCTGACGGGCGACTGTCAGTTTCACTTCGTCATAGACAGATGATTTGCGGGTGTAGTCAAGCACAGCATTGTTCATCATCCAGACCTGCGGTCCGTAGTACCAGTCGCCGTACCTCAGTATGCCGTTTTTCTTCTGGATCAGCCTGTCATATCGCGGGACATCGGAAAGGCGCGAGAAGTGATTTGCAATGTTTATATCGAGATGTTCTCCTGCCTTGAAGCGGAGTTTATTCATCGTGTTAAGCTGAGAGAATCCGGTTGAGATCTGAACCCTCGGGTCAGGATTCGTCAGTATTTCATCACCTCCGGCGGTCGTTGTCTGGAATTCAGGCCGCAAATACTCAGGATGCTTCCACGACCCCATCCTGAGATCGTCATAATCAGTCCACGATACTGATGAGAGGAAGGCTATTTTCTTTCCTCCTGCATTAAAGTCGAGGTGATAAGTCTGTTCATCTGATGCGGAAGAGTACCGTGCCATTGCTTCAGCTTTGAAATAGGCCTTATCACCTGCTGAAAACAGCGCTCTCTTTGTATGAAAATCCATCACTCCGCCGATGGCGTCACTACCGTACATTGTTGCCCCGGGGCCGAAGATAACTTCAGTGCGGTCTATCATATTCGGATCGAGGGAAATAATATTCTGTATGTTACCTTCACGGTAAATGGCATTGTTCATCCTTACCCCGTCGATTACAATCAGCACCCTGTTTGTGGCAAAACCTCTTATCATCGGGCTGCCGCCGCCCAGCTGACTCTTCTGAACAAAGACATCGCCGCTCAGGGATACAAGGTCAGCCGTTGTCTGGGGATTCTGAATTCTCACTGACGGCAGTGCAATGACGCTGATATGGTTAGGTACCTCGTCTGATTTCTGCTCCCAGCGGTTTGCCGAGACTATGAACTCCTCAACTTCGAAAGTCTTTGGGTAAAGCTTAACGATCCACCCTGCTTCTCTAAGCTGAGCGATTGTAAATGAGACTCTTTCATAAGAGAAATGCTGAAAATATACAGGCTGGTTGCCGGTGAAAACTGACATGCTGGCTTTGCCTGAGGGATTGGAATAACAGAACTGCGTTTTTGTCTCATTATAGATGGCTACATCGGACAGAGGCTTGCCGTCTTCACCGTCAACTACAGTGACTGTTTGAGCGATTGATACCTGAAAGGATATCAGTAATGCCGACAGAATGAGGAAAGGTTTCATTATTAATAGATTTTAAGCGAACAATACGGCACAAAAAGCATTCCAACCTTGTTCTGTGTGATTATGTTTCTCAGCATAGCCTTCAAATAATGATCATTGTGCTGTTTGTAAAGGCAAAGTAATATTTTATATTTTTGATATTCAATCTGAAAGGTAAACAGGTGCTGAAAAGAGCCGGTATAATATCAGTCATAATTTTTGCCACAGTTCTGGCGGTGGCGGGATATCTTATTCAAAAGAATAAGAAGGTTGTCGTTGTAGACCCATGGCTGGCCGTGCCTTCCGATGCTGTTTTCATTGTTGAGACCCGTGATTTTCCGGAGCTGCTTACAAAGGTGACAGACCGAAATGGGATCATTACGAGGCTTGCCGGGATGAAGTGGGCGGCAGACCTTTCTGAGGCTGCAGCGACGGTTGACAGCATAACCGGCAGCCGTGACCTGCGTGAAATGATGAGTGACCGGAAGGTCATACTCTCGTTTCATGCCGGGAGTCAGGGAAACATCACCCCGATGGCGGTAATGAATTCAGGGCCTTCATTTAATTTCAGGGACCTTGCAAATATGGTCAGCAAATCTGGAGCAAAGGCATCACAACCGCAAGAGCTTGCTGGAGCCAGGGTCATTTCAGCCACGTACGGGAAGGGTAATTACCAGAGGGTGATTTATATAGCCCTTTCCTCGGGCATCATTATTCTTTCACCGTCTGAAACTCTTGTTGCCAACGCTTTAAACAACAATAGCACAGGTTCGGATATAAGGCATCAGCAGGGATTCACTCCGGTTGTCAATGCATCAGGGAAAGAGACAGAGAACCTGTATGTTCTCTTCAGAAATCTTCCACGGCTGGCTCAGACATTCGTAAATCCTGCCTTCATCACGCCACTGTCGGCGGCAGGAATTGCCGCGGGGGGTGATGTGACTTCCAGGGAGGACGGGTTATTCATCAGCGGATTTATGTCGACAGCCGGTGCCGGGCTGGGAGCTGATAAGCTTAACGGCATCACTCCGGCTGAGTCAGGTGTGCACGAGGTGCTGCCGGAGAGAACACTGAGTTACCGGACCGTAATGAAAAGGCCCGCGATGACCGGTCAGGCTGCTGCAGACGCTGCAGGTATCAACGCAACTGACCTCGCACTGGCTGTCAGTCCCTTCACGGGTGCTGAGGTGACAACGGCTGTCATTCCTGCAGACAACATCGCAGTGAAGGTTATCCTTTTCAGAATGGATGACCGGCAGGCTGCAGAGGCGATACTGAAAGAGAAGCTTACAGCCAAATACAGGTCGATGGGACTCAGGGAGAACCAGTTTATTGCGGCACTCAGGGAAAAGGAAGAAGAACAGGTTGTCATTTATAAAATGCCTTTCGCAGGAGTCGCTGCCATGCTCTCCGGTGAGCCTGCCGGTACTGTGGAGGACAACTGGGTTCTGTTCTGCCGCTCCTATATGATCTTTGCAGCCAATCCTGAGGTTCTTGTTGAGATACAGAACAAGTCAGACGAGGACAACACGCTCATTAATGACCTTGAATTCCGGGAGATGGAAAAGACTCTGCCGACGAAAAGTTCATATATGTTATACATTTCCGGAGGCGCCATAAAAGCGGCACTGGACCAGTACCTTACCCCTGCAGCTGCCTCCGCCCTTCGTGAAAATACATTCTCAGGCATCCAGGCGCTGGGACTGAGCCTCAGCCCGAGCAATGACATGATATACACGAGCCTTTCATGCAGATACCGCGATCCCTCACTCGCCAGGCCTGAAATGGCAACCCCGGCGACCAGGCTGGCAGGACAGGAAGGAGCCCCTTCATCAGACCTTATTCCGGAGATGAAATGGAAGGTCAGGCTGCAGGCAAACCTGGGCGTAAAACCTTTCTTTTTCAGAAACCATAATACAGGTGCCACTGAGATATTTGTGCAGGATCAGCAAAACAACATCTACCTTCTAAGTTCCGGAGGCAGGATTCTGTGGAAGGCTCTGATCAGGGAGAGGATCATGGGCGATGTATTCATGATCGATTATTACAAGAATGGCAAAAACCAGCTGCTCTTTGCGGGCAAAGACTACCTGCACCTGATTGACAGGAATGGCAATTACGTCGACCGCTTCCCGGTAAAGCTGAGATCCCCGGCATCAAATACCCTTGCTCTCTATGATTATGACGGTAACAGGGATTACAGGCTCCTGATAGCCGGAACAGACAAGAAAATCTATCTGTATGACAGGTCAGGTGCCCAGGTCAGAGGGTGGAACCTGTTTACAACAAAGGGAACAGTTAAGGATCAGATAGCCTTTTACAGGGTCAGAGGGAAAGACTACCTCGTGGTCTCTGATGAACAGTCGGTTTATTTTCTTGACCGCACAGGCAATACAAGAGTAAATCTTAAAGAGCCTGTTACACGGGCAGCCGGATCTGCACTCAGACTGACGCCGGGATCGGAGCCTTCAGTAGTCTTAACTTCTCCGGATGGGATGGTCAGGAGTATTTCGTTTGACGGAACAGTAACAGGGAAACAGGCAGGTAAGTTCTCAACTGCACACCGGTCTGATTTCGCAGATATTGACGGAGACGGTGTAAATGAGTTCCTGGTCATAGATCAGGGCACCCTGCATGTTTATAAAAATGACAATACGGAACTTTTCTCAAAGAGTTTTGAAACGAAAGATATAAGGGGACCTTACCTGTATAATTTTTCTTCCTCAGACAGACGTACCGGCGTTTACGAAACAGGAAAACAGTTGATTTATATATTCAACAGAACCGGAGATCCCGCATCCGGATTCCCCAGGAAGGGAGGCGAGTTCTTCGCAGCAGGCAAATTATCATCATCAGGGGGATGGAGCCTGATTTCTGACGGTACTGACGGATACCTTTACAACTGGGGACTTGACACCGGATTAAAATAAAAAAGATATGTTCAAAAGAACCTGTTACTGGATGATGCTGCTTCTGGCAGTGATGATTTCTGACGCTGCAGCGCAGTACAGTCAGTCTCTTTATTTCATGAACCTGCCGCAGAGAAGCTCGCTCAATCCGGCACTGAGACCGACAAACAGACTCTATATCGGACTGCCTGCACTGTCGGGGGTTACGGTCAATCTCGACAATAATTTCATCAACATGTCAGATCTGTTTATCGGCGGTGTCATTTCAGATTCCACAGTTACATTTCTCGAGCCGGGGGAGCATCTTGACAGGCTGCTGGCAGGTCTAAAAGAGAAGAACTCGGTTGGGATGCAGGCTTCGGTACAGCTTTTCGGACTTGGATTTTCTGTAGGGAAGGATCTCTGGGTCACACTGGATCTGACCGGGAGGGCTGAAGGAAACTTTGTGGTACCGGGAGATCTGATAAGACTTGGGATAAGGGGGAATGATGCATATACAGGACAGAGCATAGACCTTTCATCACTCCGGGCAGACGTTAAATATTACAACGAATTAGGGGTGGGCATATCTAAAAATTTTACCGACAGGTTACGGCTGGGTGTACGCGGGAAGCTCCTCTTCGGTGTGGCCGCGGCTACTCTTGACAACAACGACTTCAGGTTAAGGGTAAATGAAGACAACACCCATACCCTGTTTGCTGACATGGCTTTCAGCATGAGCGGACCGTTCAGTGCGGTCATGAACCCCGACGGAACACTGGACAACGTGAGTATCGATGACTCCAGGTTTGAAACCACGAAAGGCGCATTATCGCTTTTGACAAACACCGGGAACCCGGGCTTCGGGCTTGACTTAGGCGTGGAATACAGGATAACAGACAGGCTGTCAGTATCAGGTGCCGTGACTGACCTTGGATTTATCAGGTGGAGGACTGACAGAACCACCCTGTATACAAAGACCCAGTTTGAATTCAACGGTCTGACGATGCAGGATGTATATGACGAATCGCTGGACTTCGATGAGCTAATTAACTGGACGCTGGATTCACTTCAGAACTCATTTTATCAAAAGTCAGGCAGCGATCCCTTTGTTACATATCTCTCGCCGGGAGTGACTGCTGCGGCAAGCTACAGTCCTGTACAGGCTTTTACATTCGGCCTGCTTTCGCATACCAGGTTCATTGGCAAACAGGTGCGGGAGTCCGTGACTCTGTCTGCCAACATGAGTCTCCTGAATGCCCTTTCGGCTACCTGTTCCTACACGGCGGTTAACCACAGGTATGACAATCTTGGTGCAGGCATTTCAATAAGAGGCGGATGGATGCAGCTTTATGCGCTGGTTGACAACATTCCGGTTCGCTGGACAAGGGTCAGCAGCGGAGATGACAGTTTTCCGGTACCTGAGGACTGGAACACAATGCATGCAAGGGTGGGTATGAATATTTTGTTCGGGAACAAGGCTAAAAACAAGGCTCCCGACCTGGATCTGGACCTTGACTGATCAGGTTCCTGCAGACTGTTTAAGCTGCTTTGCCAGGGCATTGGCAAAGACAAAATCATTGAGGATTGTGCAGTCTGATTTCAGGATTTCATTCTTGCTGCCCTCCCAGCATTTTTCACCCTCTTCGATGAAAATTATGTTCTCACCGATTTCCATGACTGAGTTCATGTCATGGGTGTTTACGATTGTGGTCATATTGAGCTCGTCAGTGATCTCCTTTATGAGTTCATCTATAACTATGGAGGTCTTGGGGTCGAGGCCCGAGTTGGGCTCATCACAGAAGAGATAGCGGGGTTTCAGTACTATTGCACGGGCGATAGCCACCCGTTTCTTCATCCCGCCTGATAGTTCGGCAGGAAAGAGCTTGTTCGAATTTACAATATTGACTCTTTCAAGGCAGAAATTCACTCTTTCAAGTTTCTCTTCGTAAGAGAATGAGGTAAACATATCCAGGGGGAACCTTACATTCTCTTCGACAGTCATGGAGTCAAAGAGGGCGCTTCCCTGGAAGAGCATGCCCATTTCCTTCCGGATCTCCTTTTTCGCTGAAAAGTCAAGCTTTGAAAAAAGAGTTTCGCCATACCAGATTTCTCCTTCATTGATGTCAAGAAGTCCTACAAGGCATTTCAGAAAGACGGTCTTGCCCGACCCGCTTTTGCCGATTATGAGGTTTGTTTTTCCGGGTTCAAAGACTGCTGAAACATTATGCAGGACCTCACGGTCTCCGAATGTTTTTGAGATATTCTCGGCCCTGATCATGACAGCAGAAGTTGAGTTAAAATGACATTAAAGAGGAGGATCATGACGCTGCTGTAGACAACGGCTTTGGTGCTGGCACGCCCCACTTCAAGTGAGCCGCCCTCGACGTAATAGCCCTGAAAGGAAGACACTGAGGCGATTATAAAGGCGAAGAACACAGTTTTGATGAGTCCGTATACTATATAATAGGGTATGAAGGCATACTGGATGCCATAAATAAAGTCCTGTGATGATATTACCCCCGTTGCGGTGCCTGCCAGCCATCCTCCGCATATCCCTACTATAATGCTGATGAGAGTAAGAAAGGGATTGAAGACCAGGGATGCGATTATTTTCGGCAGAATCAGATATGATGCCGAGTTAACTCCCATCAGTTCAAGTGCATCAATCTGTTCTGTGACTTTCATTGTACCTATCTCGGATGCGATACTGGAGCCCACTTTGCCTGCAAGAATCAGGGCAACGATTGTGGATGAGAACTCGAGCAGGATTGAGTCACGGCAACCAAGGCCAATGAGATATGTAGGGTAAATGGGGTTCTCAGTGTTATAAGCCGTCTGGAGTGTTATTACGGCTCCCATGAAAAAGGAAATAATTATTGTAATGCCTATTGAGCGTAGTCCCAGGCTGATGAGCTCTTTGGTTGTCTGTTTATAGTAAACCTCGTGCTTCTCAGGTTTTGAAAAGACTTTCCCGAGGAGCAGCCAGTATCTTCCGAAAGAAGAAAGGAATTTTAGCATCCGGTAGAATATTTTGTCAAATTTAGCAATAATTCGCGGGTACGGCTACCTTAATGAAATTGGTAATTCATAATTTATATCTTTACCATAATTACGGGTAAAGAGCTGAAAAGAAAATGAATAACCGTTACGTATTGATTATGGCAGGCGGCGTGGGAAGCCGTTTCTGGCCGCTAAGCAGACAGGAGAAGCCCAAACAGTTCCTGGATATTCTGGGTACTGGCGAGACGCTTATTCAGACCACTTTTAAGCGGTTTGAAAAGATCTGTCCGGCAGATCATATTTATGTTGTCACAAGCGAGGAGAACAGTGAGATTGTATTAAGTCAGCTTGGAATCGACAGTTCCAGGGTACTGGCTGAGCCTATGAGGCGCAATACCGCACCGTGTATTGCCTACGGAATTTTCAGAATCATGGCTGAAAACCCTGATGCAGTCATTGTCGTCGCCCCGTCTGATCATCTTATAAGCAAGCAAAAAGCTTTCGAGGAAGTGATGGAGGAGGCCTTCAGGTTTGCAACTGAGAATGATGCACTGCTGACCCTGGGGATACGTCCTGACAGGCCGGAGACCGGTTACGGATACATCCAGGCAAATGAGGAACAACAGGTAAATGGTTACCATAATCTGCACAAAGTAAAGGCCTTCACCGAAAAGCCTGAGCTCGAGATGGCCAGACTTTTCCTGGAGAGCGGTGATTTTTACTGGAACAGTGGTCTTTTTGCCTGGCGGGCATCATCCATTTTAGCGGCATTCGAACGGTATCTTCCTGATGTATTTCATATTTTCAACCAGGGTACCGGTCAATACGGCCAGCAGGAAGAGACCGGGTTTATCAATCAGGCATACGCCCAGTGCAGCAGCATTTCAGTCGACTACGGGATAATGGAAAAGGCCGATAATGTTTATGTGATATGCACTGACCTGGGATGGTCTGATCTGGGCACGTGGAGTTCGCTTTACCAGCATTCGGATCATGATAAAAATGACAATGCGATACTGGAGTCCACGGCATTTACATTTAACTCAGAAGGCAACATAATCAGCCTTCCCGAAGGCAAGATCGCCGTTGTGCAGGGGCTGGATGACTACATAATTGTTGACACGGGAGACGTGCTTCTCATTGTTGCCAGGGATCAGGAACAGAATATCAAGCTTTACCTGGACCAGGTAAAGAGTAAGACAGGGGAGAAGTATCTTTAATTTGCGAATTGCGAATTGCGATTGTCGATTTGATTAGCGATTTTCGATTGAATTTGAACATAAAAAAAGCTGCCACCGGCAGCTTTTCTTTTATTGTTCTGTCTCTAGTATTCCCAGAGGTCCTGTTCGAAATTGAAAATATCGTTCTTTATCTTTTCGGCCTCATAAATCTGTGCCGGTCCCATCTTGTATGAGTTGATGAACCTGTCGTCATAGACGTTTGACTGGGCGACTATGTAGCCGTTGAATTTACGCTGCAGCATCATGTCCTCGAATGAAATTCTCTGTGCATCGTTGAATGAATTGAAAGCCTCACTCTTTGCGAGCGCCTGTCTGACGTCTTCATACCTGATCCAGAAAAGGCGTCTTTTGACGAGCCTTGCAGTGACCTGGTCATAGCCCATATAAATGGGGCATATGCCTATGATGCGGACATCGAGACGTGAATGTTTCTTATCGAAATACCACTCTTCAAGGAGCATAATCTGTTTGATGTCAGAGGGGTTTTCCATATTCATCACGGTTGAGTCACGCTCATTGCCCTGTGCATCGATGATTGGAATTCTCAGCGTGTCACGGTTCATTTTCGAAGCGATATCACCGTATGTTGTGGGTACTGTCATCTCATCACCGTCCATAGCCTCAACCCTGCCGGCGAGTATCTCGTTCAGGAGGATGCCTGAAAAGTTCATTCTGCCGTCTGACATTTCAGAGACAAATTTGTTGTTCGGTCTCATTGAATTTCAGGGATGGGTAGTAGAGATTAAGATTCATCTTCTCCCTGAGGTCTATAATCCTGTACAGTCTCTGTGACCAGACCACATCGGATTCACCCAGGAAGGGATAATTTATCTTCTGGTTGTTCGGCATCGACTTTTCGTAGATGTCGCCGAAAGACTGGGCCATTGAGGCGGTAAAGATCAGCAAGCCTGCAAAGCCGGCTATTATTCTCCTCTTCATATTGTCTTCTTTCTAAGATTAAACTATTTTAAGAATAATTGGCGGGAGGACCCTGGTTCTTCCGTCAGGTCCTACAGCCGAGATTTTTTCAATTATCAGTCTCTGACCGGCACGCAGGTTTCCAATGAGGCTTTTCTGCTTGTCGGTGATTCTGTTATTGTTTGATTCAGCGGCGATCTCAAAGCCCTTGTCATTGACAGAGACAGTGAAACCGGTAATTGTGTATGTGAGGTCAAATTCAAAGTTCTCAAGAACTGCAGAAACAACCTGCTGAGCGGCTGCGACGCTTCTCTGCACGCTTCCTTCGGTCATGCCTGCAAATTTTGCAACGGGGTCGGGAATTCTTCTCACCCTGAATTCAACAGGAGGGAAGTTCTGCACCTTGCCGTTGATATTGGCGGAAACGATTATCTGTGCAGGTTCTCCGATGTTACGGGGCTGGGCTATCCAGTCGCCGCGGTAATTCTTGTATTTGCCCTTCTTCAGTTCACCGTTCGTCATCTTTACGGAGAGTTTGTCAGAACCGACTCCCGGTACCGAGATGTCAATCGGGTTCTGGATACCCTGGTAAAGGACGTTCATGGCTGTTGGTGATACTACAACGTTGGGAAGGCCTACCGAGTATTTTGAGTTGAAGGGATAATTAATGACGGATCCGTCAGGTGATTTCAGCCTGATAGACTCCGCCGAAGGATTTTTCACCTGTTGAACCCGGTCTTACCCTGTAGACTCCGATGCCTGCATCATTAACAGGAAGTTTTGAATAATCGCCGGTCATTTCATATGAGCTGGTACCGTCAGCATTCTGTCCTTGTAGTGTAGTTACCGATAAGAATTTCCGGATCCTGTGTTGTGTCAGTGGCAGCAACGAACACCTGTGCTTCGTATTCGTTTCCCTGCATTATATAGGTTGAATTCGGAATTACGGTAGGTATGATCTTGTTGAATTTGAAGGAAGCGGCGTCGATCTGGCCGTATAGAGGAAATTAAGTACGTCTGCCTCCGAGTTTCTCACGTCAACCTGCATCTTCGAGAGAATTGTAATTACTGCTACGAGAGGTAAAGTCTGGAAATTTGAATTTGCCCATTTCTCAGTAGCGCCTTCGAGGTTCTTGGGATCGTCGGTGTTGAGAGCCGAAAGAATTGATGCTTCGGCATTCAGGTCCTTGCCGTCAAGCGTTTCGACGAGAAATGAACGGTAGTCTTCAAGCAGGGCTTTAAGGTCATAAGCCTTTCCCTTTTCATCTGCACCTATAAGAATTTCTGACGGGATGTTCGGCTCATCGATCTTCTTTACCTGGAAAATGTCAATCTGGTTGTCAGGAAGAAGTGCCGGAGAGTCTTCACCTTCAGCTTTACGGACTATTTCTACTTTAAGATCCTGCAAATAATTAAAAGCTTCATCAGCGCGCTGTTTTACGTCATAAGCCTTTGTCCTCCACTGTCCTGCTTTTTCCTTGTTTTCGGCAGCAGCAGCGTCAAATGCTGCATAGGTAATGTCGTTTTTCCTGGTATAGTTAGCAGTAGTTTTGTTCAGACTCTGGTCCACTTTTTTAAAAGCTTCAACGGCTTCCTTTGATACGTTAAGAGCAAGCATTGCGGTCAGTATGAGGTACATCATACCGATCATCTTTTGCCGCGGGGTTTCTTTTCCGTGAGCCATCTGTGGATAGTTTAGATGTTATAGATTAGTTTAAATGGCCTTAACATTATTTCACGTTCATGGCAGAAAGCATGTTGCCGTATACGTTATTCAGTGAAGAAAGGTTATCATTCAGTTTTGCCACCTGCTCACGGTATTTCTTGGTGTCATCTGCTGATCCTGACAGGTCTTTCATAAGGCCTTCGATGCCTTTGTACAGTACCTCTGAACTCTTTACATGATCACTTGCTCCGCGAAGCTGCAGTTCATAAGCTGCATTGAGTGCGGAGAGGTTTTTATTGAGAGACTCAAGTCTTTCCTGATACGATTTTCCGCCGGTCTCGATATTCTTTGACGACTCGCCGATAGCCTGGTAAACAGTGCTTGTATCGGTCATTGACCTTGCTGTCTGTCTTACCGAGTCTGCCAGGTTTGTCAGTGATTCGTTGGCTTTTCGGATAGTCCCCTGGTACTCGTTTGTAGTTGCTGCAAGGTCGCCCATTGCATTGAAATTATTCGTGGTCTCAGTCAGTTTTTTAAGTCCCTGGCTCAGCCTGTCGAATACATCCGGGGTAATACCGGCATTGGCGAGCATCTTGTCAAACTGTGACAGGCCTACGCCGCCACCGCCGCCACCACCGCCGCTGAAATTACCGGCAAAACCTACGTCTTCGCCTGAATATTTCGGGTCAAGCTGCGGATATACAAGCTTCCAGTCCGGTTCTTCCTTCAATGGTTCAAAAGCAGAGAAAAAGAATATGACGGCCTCAGTGCAGAGGCCAATGGCCAGAAGAAGGCCGGCGAACTGATAGTGCTGAATTTTGAACAAAGCACCAATGATCACGACTGAAGCACCCCAGCCGTAAAGTTTAGCCATGAAAGCTTTCCACCTACTTGTGTGAACTAATTCCGAAAGGCCCATATGTTTGCAGTTTTAGGTTAATTCTTTTAGTTATTTACTCCGATATAAGTTCTGACGTTACGGAAACCCACGAATGACTTGGTTGAGTCCTGGTATTCGTAGTCACGTGATGATGTCTGCATGTAGTATGCAATATCCTTCCATGAACCGCCTCTTATAACTTTTCTTTTCAGTACCGGAGGATCTTCGGGACGTGCATTATATTCATAGTTGGGGTTAAGGTCATGTGTGAAAACGTAAGCTGACGGGTGGTAGGCATTGGAAGTCCATTCTGAAACGTTACCCGCCATATCGAACAGTCCGTATTCATTCGGTTCGAAGGAGGCGACCTTTATTGTGTAAACGGCTCCGTCATCGATATAGTTACCGCGAAGTGGCTTGAAGTTAGCCAGGAAGCATCCTTTATAGTTGCGTGTATAGGGTCCTCCCCAGGGGAACATCGAAAGATCGAGGCCGCCGCGTGCAGCATATTCCCATTCTGTCTCGAGAGGCAGACGGTAGTTGTGAACATCCGGAACGCCCTGAGCACGCAGGTTTTCATTCATGTAGTTTGTGCGCCAGACGCTGAATGCACCTGCCTGTACCCATGAAACACCAACCACGGGATAGTCATCATAACCGGGGTGCCAGAAATAGAGTGTTGCCCACGGGTCATTGAACGAATAGGTAAAGTCTCTGATCCATGCCAGGGTGTCAGGGAAAATATTGACTACATGATGCATTATGAATGAAGACCTGTCTGAGACTGCGGAAGTGACCCCGTCAAGATTGGTTACATTTCCCTCGTACTTGAGGTCTTTGTAGTTATATTTAGCTTTAGCTGCCTGTTTGTAGTCAACCCAGAAATATGAGTAGTTCAGTAACCGTGTGTCCCACTGTTTGTTGCCGTTGAATCTCTCTTCAGGCGGGTAGTACATGGTTTCAAGAACAGGAAGGACATTTTCGTCCTCATAGTCTATCTCCTCTGCCCAGTTCAGGACGTGAGGTTCAAGTACATTTCCCTCCTCGTCAGTTCTAAAAAACTCGTAGCCTTCGATGCCCTCGTCACCAAGCCTTGTTCTGAGGATGGAGTCACGTACCCAGTAGGTAAACTGACGGTATTTATTATTTGTGATTTCAGTCTGGTCCATCCAGAATGCTTCCACTGTAACGGTTTTCGAAAGGCTGTTCATTGCGCGGAGCGGATCCTGATCGCTGGGGCCCATTGTATAAGAGCCTGCCGGGATGAATGCCATCTCAAACGGTTCGGGCTCGTAGAATTTCTTTCTGCCCTGAACGCCTGTCAACTCACCGCTGTCAGTAGAGGAGGAACAGCCGCCTAAAACAAAGGCTATAATCAGAGCAAATAGGATTACCTTTTTCATATACGGGTCAATTTTATCTTGCAAGTAAGTTATTTTTTTATTACAATCATAAAAATCTTATACTTTTATATTTAGCCGAGCTTTTGCCAAGGCCGATGTCAAAACAATAGGAAACCATGAATTCATGGGACCCACTGGTTCCTTTCCTGATTTCCGAAATTGGGAAATCATACCCATATCCTATCTTTAGACCGTTGTACAATTCAGTACCTGCAAAACCGGTAAAAGCATCACCGGCTCTGTAAGAAACGCCGCCCCATACTTTTTTATTGTACCGGACGGTTCCTGTTGCTATATACTGTGTTGCTGCCCCGTCATTTACAACGAATACAGAGGGGGTGACCTCGAGGGCAGGATTGGGCAGCTGGAACGTATATCCTGCCGTCAGGTAGTACTGTCGGCTGACATAGGTAGCTGTCTCGGCATATTTTATTTTAGGCTGGTTAAGATGAGTGACAGACAAACCGGCATAATAATTTAGGCCCTGGTAGTAAAGGCCGACTGAAAAATCAAGAGCTACGAAGCTTTCGTCATTTTCAGGAATCAGAGGGTCTCCTCCGGGCGGAACATGTGATGTTCCTGAAGGAATAAACCATTCAGGAGCCAGTGTCTTATTCAGTACACCGGCACTGAATCCTGCTCCCAGGGTACCGTTACCCAGCGGAGCGAGGTAAGAATATGAAAGACTGAGATTGATGTCATTGCTGAATCCGTACTTGTCAGCCTCAACAAGCAGTCCTGCCCCGCTGCTTAAACCGAACAATGAAAACGGTGTGTTGATATTGAAGATCATTGTCGAGGGTGCCCCCGGAAATCCGACCCATTGCTGACGGGTGATTGCTGTTGCGCACATGAGGCCGCTGATGCCTGAAAACCCCGGGTTAAAAGTCTGGGTATTAAACATATAATAGCTCAAAACAGGGTCCTGCTGACCGTTAACCATGCCTGCCGAGAGTAGTATTGCCAGGATGACTGTTTTGACTTTCTTCATTTCCAATTCTCAAAAAGTGCTCTGCACCCAATAAAATAACGAGTAAAATAAATAAAAAATATGCACGCCACCAAATAAAGGCGGTTTTTTAGTGTCCGTAACGAAGCATTGCTTTCGTCCATCTGTCGGGTACCTGGTCTCTGCTGGCCATCATATAGTCTTCAAAAGAGCAGGCAAGATAATGTGGTTCATTCTCCGGGTCGCGGATTTCGATCCACCATCTTTCTGTTATATTGCTCTTTATGAAAATAGCCTCTCCTTCAAGATCCGTGAGGGTCACGTGATACCTTATGAACCTGTTGCTCTGCTGGTCGCTGAGATATGTAATTTCAAACTGTTTCTGTGAGAACCCTTCGAGGAAGAACCAGATCATCTGGGCTGCCAGGTTTGAGGTCTGTGAATGATTGTCGAAGTTGGGATTGACTTCAAAAACCCCGAATACCCTGAGATTGTCAGATAGTCCGGCATACCTGGCCAGGAGGCATATTTCCTCTCCGTAGAATCCGTTGGCTGACGGGAGCACTGTGCCCGGGGCATCAGACTGCCTGACTGAACCGATATCAAAGAGGGCGGCAGCGGCATCACGGAACAGTGGTTCGGTCTCGTGTATTGCGGCACGCACCTCGCCTATTCGTAAAAGGTCATAATGTCTGCGGTTAAAACGGTTGATCACCTGCTGATCAGTAAGGTAGGTCTGGTATCCTATTGCTGCGAGATGGGCCATACGTGATCCGCTACGGTAGATAACCTCATTCATCCAGTTGAACGAATCGGCTTCTCTTTTCTCTGCAGTAAAGTCAAGTCTTGAGTCGACCGAGACAAGTGACCATGGCTGTTTCAGGGCTGACAGGCACTTTTCAATGGCCGGTATTAGTGCGCTTGTACCTCCGAGGATGATTGGGAGGATATCCTGTTCAACCAGCTGCGTCAAAACATCACGCAGTCCGGCAAGGGTGTCTTCAAAACCGGTTCCAGGCCGCAGGTTGCCAAGGTCAGCTATCTTCATTTTTCCCGGCAGACGTGAGAAGGAGTAAAGACTCTTCCTGATCGTGTCCGGTGCATGGGCAGAGCCCTCATTCATCGATGCCCTGTCATCAGGTACGCCTATAAACACTGCCGAAAAACCTGATATGTCCCCGATAGGTTCATTGCCTGTATTTACATATATATTATGCGAAAAACCTGCCGCACCCCTGATGTGGGATATATCAGGCCTGTCGAGGCATACGGGATCAAAATATTGATTCAGGTCAATCATATCTGCTTACTGTCACTTCTTTTTTGTCTTTTTCACGGGTTTTTTTGTACCGCTCTTTTCAATTATTGCAAGGCACTCATCTTTGGTCAGCTTTGCCGGGTCAGTGCCTTTTGGTATTCTGTAGTTGTTTTTTTCCCTTGTAATATAAGGTCCGTAACGGCCATTCAGCACCTGAACATCATCGAAATCGCTGATGACCTTCTTCTGATCGCCGTCTCTCTTTTCCGTGATTAGTTCGGCTGCCCTTTCCTCACTTATAGTATAGGGATCATCGACGCCTTTCTTCAGTGAGTAGAATTTTGAATTATGCCTGACATACGGTCCGAACTTACCCACACCGACTGTCATTTCGCTTCCCTCGAAGGTGCCGACAGTTCTGGGCAGGTCAAAGAGGGTAATGGCTTCATCAAGGGTGATTGTCTCCATCAGCTGGTCACGCCGCAGGTTGGCAAAGCGCGGTTTTTTATCGGGGGAGGCTTCACCCAGCTGTACAACCGGGCCGTATTTGCTCATCTTTACAATCACCGGCAAACCTGTTGCGGGGTCATTGCCAAGCTGGCGCGCACCGGTCATCCTCTCCCTGCTTTCAAGCGAGGCCTCAACAGTTTTATGGAAAGGACCGTAGAACCCTGCAATCATCTTATCCCAGACGATCTCGCCGGCAGCGATCTCATCAAATTCTTTCTCGACACCGGCAGTGAAATTGTAATCCAGGATGTCAGGGAAATTTGCTATCAGGAAGTCGTTGACGATTATACCTATATCTTTAGGAAAGAGTTTGGACTTCTCTCTTCCGGTTACCTCTGTCTTAACCGAGCGGGCTATCTTCCCTTTTGCCAGGGTAAGCAATATTATCATCCTGTTCTCCCCGGCCCTGTCTTCCCTGGCCACATATCCTCTTGTCTGGATTGTAGAGATTGTAGGTGCGTATGTAGACGGTCTTCCTATACCGAGTTCCTCGAGTTTCTTTACGAGGCTGGCTTCAGTATATCTGGGGGGTGGCGAAGTAAAGCGCTGTGTGGCGGTGATGCTCTCGCCTGTAAGGGGCATTCCTTTTACTACCCTCGGAAGAATCGATTTTTCATCCTCGTGGCCGTTATTGTCATAAGATTCGGTATAGACCCTCAGGAACCCGTCAAAAAGTATCACCTCTCCTGATGCAGTAAAGGTTGCAGGGGATCCTGACATGCCTATCGTAATCGTGGTTTTTTCAAGTTCGGCATCAGACATCTGGGATGCTATGGCTCTTCTCCAGATGAGTTCATAGAGTCTTTTCTCGTTATTGTTGCCGGGAACCTCTTTCTTGTCAAAGTATGTCGGCCTGATAGCCTCGTGAGCCTCCTGGGCTCCCTTTGTATGTGTCTTGAACTGACGTGTGCGCGAATATTTAGCGCCGTATTCTGCTGTCACCACCTCCCTGGCGGCACCCAATGCGAGTGTCGAGAGGTTGGTTGAGTCAGTTCTCATATATGTTATTTTTCCTGCTTCGTAGAGCTTCTGTGCCACTGACATTGTTTGTGCCACCGAGAAACCCAGCTTACGGTAGGCCTCCTGCTGCAATGTGGAAGTGGTGAATGGCGGCGCAGGTGATCTGGTCCCGGGTTTGACAATTATATTCTCGACGGCAAAGGTAGCGGCAGCGCACAACTCAAGAAAAGCTTTGGCTTCCGGTTCGGTGCCGAATTTTTTAGGACATTCGGCTTTCAGGTTTACCTCCTGGCTCTCCTCATTGGTACCCTGGAAGAGGCCGGTAACCCGAAATGCCGAGTCAGATACGAAGTTTATTATCTCACGTTCGCGGTCAACAAGCAGGCGAACAGCCACAGACTGGACTCTGCCTGCAGAAAGTGAAGGCTGCACCTTTTTCCACAGGACCGGTGATATTTCAAAACCCACGAGTCTGTCAAGCATTCTCCGGGCCTGCTGGGCGTTGACAAGATTCATGTCTACCTGACGGGGCGACTGAACTGCGTTGGTGATTGCATCTTTGGTGATCTCATGGAATACAATGCGGCGCGTGACTGACGGATCAAGCCCAAGGACAGCCACAAGGTGCCATGCTATTGCTTCTCCTTCACGGTCTTCATCGGATGCTATCCAGACCGTTTTAGCCTGGGAGGAGAGTTTGCGCAGCTCGGCAACAACTTTTTGTTTGTCGGCAGGTACCTCGTATACAGGCTTGAATCCCTTATCAATCTCAATACCCAGTTTATTTTTAGAAAGGTCACGAATATGGCCGAAACTTGAAACAACAGTAAAATCCTTACCAAGGAACTTTTCAATGGTTTTCGCCTTTGCAGGCGACTCAACAATTACAAGGTTTTCTGTCATCCGTATTTTTTTAAGACGGGGCAAAGTAAGTAATTATGGGCCCGATCTTCAAAATTATTAGAAAAGTTTCTTCAGAATTCACTAAATTAGCACCCGGTTTATCAGTTAAATATGAGGGATAAAAAATTCCGTAAACAGACTGTCTGGTTCTGGGTGATAATCTCCACACCCGTGGTTCTCCTTACCGCTCTCTTCATCCTTATCTCGGTGCAGAAACTGGGTCCCATTCCCTCTTTCGAGGAGCTTGAAAACCCTGCCAGCAACCTTGCCGCCGAAGTCTATTCGGAAGACAATGTTCTGCTTGGAAAGTTTTACATTCAGAACCGTACCTGGACAGATTACGAAGATATCTCACCCTATGTGATCGATGCTCTTATAGCCACCGAGGATATAAGGTTTTACCGTCATTCAGGGATTGACATCCGCGGTCTGGCCAGGGTGATGGTAAAGTCCATCATTCTCCGGCAGGACAAAGGCGGCGGAAGCACCATAACTCAACAGCTTGCAAAGAACCTCTTTTTACCCAGGGATCTGTCAAACGACCCGGCTCTTATACGAACGGCAAAGCTTTTTGTTGCAAAATTCAAGGAGTGGCAGACGGCGGTAAAGCTTGAGAAGAGCTACACGAAGGAAGAGATAATAACGATGTATCTCAATGTCTTCGACTTCATATACAATGCAAACGGGATTCACTCGGCAGCCAGGGTTTATTTCAATACAACCCCCGATTCACTGAATATAGAACAGTCGGCAATGCTGGTGGGGATGCTGAAAAACTCTGTCCTGTACAATCCACTGCGAAACAGTGAAACCGCGTTTGCCAGGAGGAATGTCGTCATAGGGCAGATGGAGCGCTACGGTTATATTACAAGGGATGTCGCCGACTCGGTAAAGAAACTGCCGGTCATTCTCGACCTGCAGCAGACAAGTCACAGTTCAGGTCTGGCAACCTATTTCAGGGAGTACCTCCGGACTACAATGATAAAATTCGAGCCGGAGCGCAGCATGTTCTATTCTGATGACCAGTATAATGATGCGCTGTGGCAGTGGGAAAATGATCCCCTTTACGGGTGGTGCCGCAAAAACCAGAAGCCTGACGGCAATAATTATAATCTCTACCGCGACGGGCTGAGGATCTATACCACCCTGAACTCGAAGATGCAGGGATTTGCCGAGGAAGCCGTTGCAGAGCATCTCTCGGTAAACCTTCAGCCGGTTTTCAACAGGAAGGCCAAAACCAACCGGAATCCGCCCTACTCAAATGACATCAGTGCCGCACAGGTCAAGCAGCTCATTGACAGGTCCGTAAAGCAGAGCGACAGGTACCGCAAGATGAAATCTGCAGGCGTTTCGGAAGACTCAATAGCTCTTTCTTTCAATACTCCGCTTCCGATGAAGGTCTTTTCATGGAAGGGAGAGCGCGATACTGTGATGACACCGCTTGATTCGGTGAAGTACTACAAGTTCTTTGTAAGGTCGTCATTTATGGCAATGGACCCGCATACAGGTCATGTAAAAGCTTATGTTGGCGGTCCTGATCTACGTCATTTTCAGTATGATGCCGTCACACAGCAGAAGAAACAGGTGGGGTCGACAATCAAGCCGTTTCTTTATACACTGGCCATGCAGGACGGTATTTCTCCCTGTTTCGAGGTTGAAAATATTGAACGCTCCTTTGAAATCGGGGATACTATCTGGATACCCCGAAGCTCAGGGCCCGAAGAGTATCACGGAAAGATGGTCACCCTGAAATGGGGGCTGGCGCAGTCCGAGAACTATATTTCAGCGTGGCTCATGAAACAGTTCTCCCCGGGGGCTGTAGTGGACCTGATGCATCGCATGGGTATCAGAAGCTTCATTGACCCTGTATTTTCAATATTTCTCGGCACATCTGATATCTCTCTTGAAGAGATGGTAGGCGCTTACAGCACCTTTGCAAACAACGGTGTTTATACGAGGCCGCTCTACGTGACCCGCATCGAAGACAGGAACGGGAATGTAATATCAACTTTCTCACCCTACATAGATGAGGTAATAAGTGACCAGGACGCCTATCTGATGGTCAGCCTTCTGGAGGGGGTTGTCAATACCGGAACAGGATTAAGACTCAGGGGTAAATACCAGCTTACCAACCAGATGGGCGGTAAGACGGGTACCACACAGAACCACTCCAACGGATGGTACATGGGAATAACTCCGAACCTTGTTGCAGGAGTATGGACGGGCTGGGAGGATCAGGCCATCCACTTTGAAGATCTTTCGCTTGGTCAGGGTTCGAATATGGCGTTGCCGGTGTTCGGTATCTTTCTTCAGAAACTCTTTGCTGATCCTTCGCTTGGTTCGATGAAGGATGACCTGTTCGAGGCACCGGCAAACTTCAACTTCGATCTTGACTGTGACAGGGTCAAATCGCAGGAGCAGAAAGGGAATCCTGCCAGGCAGAAGTATTACTGATCAGGAGAAGAGAAGCTTTACAAGCCCTTCAATCTTATAAACAGTCCGGATCTTCAGTCCGGGCTGTTCCTTTATATTCCTGTTGTACCCGGAGACCACTATCTGTTCGAAGCCCATGCGGGAAGCCTCGAGAATGCGCTGCTCGATTCTTGCCACCGGTCTTATCTCGCCGGAGAGACCCACCTCTCCTGCGAATGCCGACTGATGCCCGACCGGAGCGTCAAGATTTGACGACATTACCGCGCTCACCACGGCCAGGTCTATTGCCGGGTCGCTTACTTTCAGCCCGCCGGCAATATTCAGGAAGACATCCTTGATACCCAGACGGAATCCCGCTCTTTTTTCAAGCACGGCCAGGAGCATGTTTAGCCTGCGGGTGTCGAAGCCCGTGGAACTGCGCTGCGGTGTACCGTATACGGCGCTGCTGACCAGCGCCTGTGTCTCTATCATAAAGGGTCTTAGTCCGTCTACGGTGGCGGCTATTGTAACGCCGCTGGAGAGGTCACGTCCTTTGTTTATGAACAGGTCTGAAGGATCAGTGATCTCTCTCAGCCCGTCGCCGGCCATCTCGAAGATGCCTATCTCGGCTGTTGATCCGAAGCGGTTTTTAACCGGCCTGAGTATCCTGAAGACATAATTTCCGTCGCCCTCGAACTGCAGCACAACGTCAACGATATGCTCGAGGACCTTGGGTCCGGCCAGAGTGCCGTCCTTGGTTATATGTCCTATAAGTATGACAGGCACGCCTGATTCTTTTGCATAGCGAAGCATCATTGCGGCGCACTCCCTGACCTGGGAAACCGATCCTGCAGATGATTCAAGCAGTGATGACCTGAGGGTCTGTATCGAATCGATAATAACTATTTCAGGAAGGATTACAGCTGCCTGGTTAATTACACTTTCCAGCTCAGTCTCATTATATATGTAGCAGTTTTGATTTTTCCCGGGAAGTCTTCCTGCCCTGAGTTTCACCTGTCCCTCGCTCTCTTCACCCGAAACGTAGAGCACTTTTTTGTCTTTCTGGGCAAGGGCAAGCTGAAGTGCAAGTGTTGACTTTCCTATTCCCGGTTCACCGCCCATAAGTATAAGAGAGCCTTTCACCATTCCACCGCCGAGGATCCTGTCCATCTCCCCGATGCCAGTCGTAATCCGGTCATTATCACTCAGTTCTATTCCCGACAGCAGTTCAGGTTTCCGGCGGGCGGCGCCGGGTACTGCAGCCTGCAAGGGAGAGACGGTGATTATCTCTTCGCGGTAGCTGTTCCATTCCTTGCATGAGGGACAGTGCCCGATCCATTTGGGAGACTCGGCGCCACAGTTCTGACAGATATAGACGGTTTTGTTTTTAGCCATGAGCGGGATTGTGAAAGACAAATTTACGAAAAGAAGCGGAGTGTCATGCCTTGTTTTCTTCCGGAACGGGGAAGATGGTGCCGCTATGACGGCCGAAAAGGATATATAGTGAAACTGCACCAAGGACGGCAACTACCAGGAGTTGTGATTCATGAGAAAGAGTGGCGTAGGCGAGGCCTTCCTCGAGTGGGATTCCGTATGCCGCCATGAGTCCGCGTGAGACTATCCAGTGGTAGGCTCCTATGCCGCTCTGCACCGGAACAGCCATCCCGAAACTGCCGATCACAAGTATAAACATTGCACCGCCGATTCCTATGTCCGAAGTTGATTCAAGACAGAACAAGCGGCAGGAAGGTCATCATGAAATATGCAGCCCACAAAAGCACTGTCAGGAAAATGAATTCCCATTTTCTTTTCAGTGACGCTATGGATTTAAGTCCGTCAATGATGCCGTCACCGAAAGAGTATATGCGGCCGAAGAAGGGTTTCACGGAAAGCCGTTTTCTCATCCCGAAGTAAAACGCTACAGAGAGGGCAACGAAAAGCAGGATCACAATCAGGAATATACCTGATGACCCGAAGATTGCAGTTATTTTCTCACCCATTGGTCTGACGATGCTGTCAGCAAGGAAGGAGCCTGTGGTGGCTGACCCTGCCAGCAGCAGGATCCCGAGAAGAAGGAGCACCGTAATTAAGTCGATTGTTCGTTCCAGTATCACTGTTCCCACGAGCCTGTCAAATGGCATTTTTTCTTTCCTGCTGAGGGCGGCGCAGCGGGTCACCTCGCCCAGTCTCGGGAATATCATATTGGCAAAGTAACCAGTAAGTAAAGAGTGATACGTGTTTTTCAGGGAGGGGTTGAACCCCAGTGGCTCGATAAGGAGCTTCCACCGGCGTGCCCTGATCACAAAAGCAACAAAGGAGACCAGTACAGCTGCTATCAGCCATATATAATCGGCCTTGAGGAGAATTGCGCCAAGTTTGGGGAAGTCGATGCCCCTGAAAGAAACCCACAAAAGCAAAAGACCGGCAAGCAAAAACAGAATATTCCTGGAAGCCTTTTTGAGTTCCGGTTTCAAGGTCAGATAAGTTTGTTAGTGGCTGTATCGGGGAATATTATAATCGGTTTGAACCGTTTCGCCTCTTCAAATTCCATTGAGGCGTAGCCCATAATAATAACCACATCACCTATGGCAGTCCTTCTTGCAGCTGGTCCGTTAAGGCAGATCTCTCCTGATCCTCTTGCACCTTTGATCACATATGTTTCAAGCCTGTCACCGTTATTATGGTTAACAACCTGGACCTTTTCATTTTCGATTATGTTGGCGGCGTCCATCAGATCCTCATCTATGGTTACACTTCCCACATAGTTCAGGTTGGCACCTGTAACAGTGACGTTATGAATTTTCGATTTGAGTACTTCTACAGTCATAATATTTCGGTGAATAACCGGATTAGACTGCAAAGATAAATAACCTTTTGTTTACAGCAATCTGAACTCCATGTTATCTATCAGTCTCACTTCTCCTGCAAAGAGAGCAATACATCCGAAATAGTGACCCTGTGGGGTGGCCTGTGAGCGTGACTCCAGAGGGACCAGGGTGATGCTGTCAACTATCTCGAAATACTCGGTTCTGAACCCGGGATATTTTTTCTATCTCACTGATTACGAAGTTCCTGATGGCGGGCACCTCCTGCTTCCGTGCCATTTCTGAGGCCTTTTTCAGGGTACCGAATATCATGCCGGCATTGAGACGATGCTCCGGCAGCAGTCTCCGGTTGCGGCTGCTCATTGCGAGACCGTCTTCTTCACGGATAATGGGACACGACACGATCTCTGTTTCAGGGTAGTAGCGTCTTGTAAGCTCCCTGACGATCGCCAGCTGCTGAAAATCCTTCTGACCGAAAAATGCGGCTGAAGGTTTAATTATATCAAACAGTCTGCTGACCACCTGTGCAACACCGTTGAAGTGCCCGGGTCTGTGCAGCCCCTCCATAACACTTCCCAGCTGACCGAAATCAAAGACTCTGGTGTCAGGTTCCGGGTACATTTCTTCCACAGTCGGGGCAAAGATTATATCGGTATGATCCAGCGCCCGTGAGAGCAGCAGCAGGTCTTCATCAAGTGTACGCGGATATTTAAGCAGGTCATTCGGATCATTGAACTGGGTAGGGTTTACGAAAATGCTTACTGCAACTACCGGGCACTTGCCTTTTTGCGGCTTCGGCAAGCGAAAGATGCCCTTCGTGCAATGCTCCCATTGTGGGGACAAATCCCGGGCCAATGATGCCGTTTTCCCTGTACCATGCTGAGATTTCTTTTACTGTGGTGAAGACTTTCATTGTATTAATGTTATATAAAATCGCAAAATAACAGCATTTTGTCAGTAACCAGTTGTGCAAATGCTTGGAAAATAATTGTATTTTTTTTATTATCTTTGCACTTTGCATTTATAAACAGGTACATTGGGAGGTTTTAATGGAAAGCAAGAGGGTATTGTTTGTTTCACAGGAGATCATGCCCTACCTTGGTGAGACAAAGCTTTCAAAGGTCAGCCGGGATCTGCCGCAGGGTATTCAGGAAAGGGGGAAAGAGATACGTACTTTCATGCCCAGGTACGGTTCCATCAATGAACGGAGGAATCAGCTTCATGAGGTAATACGCCTTTCAGGTATGAACCTCATAATCGATGATACCGATCATCCGCTCATAATAAAGGTTGCCTCAATACAGTCAGCCCGCATGCAGGTTTACTTTATTGACAACGATGATTATTTCCAGCGCAAGTATACAGTCGCGGATTCCGCCGGCAATGAGTACGAAGACAATGATGAAAGGGCCATTTTCTTTGCCAGGGGTGTCATCGAAACAGTTAAAAAACTGCGGTGGAGTCCTGACATAGTGCACTGCCACGGCTGGCTTACGTCACTGGTTCCGCTTTACCTCAGGAAGATATATGCTGATGATCCGGTATTCCATAAGTCGAAGACAATCTATTCGGTCTACAATAACGGATTCAAAACGCCGTTAAAATCTTCGTTATCCGGGAAGCTTGAAGCCGACGGACTGGAAAAAAGCGCTCTGAAGAGCATTAAACTGAAAGCCGATTTTCTCGGTATGACTAAAATTGCAACTGAGAATTCCGACGGAATTATTATAGGAGCTGATTCAATAGATGAAGAGGTGAGAAAATACCTCACCGGGATAGACAAGCCTCTCCTGGATTTTCAGGACGAGGGAAATTATATTGATGCGTACAATGATTTTTATGACAAGATCTTACAATAGGAAGAACGTAAATAACCGTAATGCTGCAACAGCCTGGTTATCAAAAAACATATTAATGCTTCTGATCGCCCTTCCGGTGATTATCTCCTCCTGCTCTGACAATCCTTCCAAAATAGGAATCGGACTTCTGCCTGAGAGTGACTTTATGGCAATGTATTCTACTGACACTGTTGGGGTAAGGGCTTACACTATGTATGACGATTCGGCAATCACCACCAATGACCCTGCAATGATAGCCGGCAGGATTACCGATGAATATTTCGGGAATACGAACTGCGATTTCGTTACACAGCTGAGAATCATCGCTGCCTGGTCCAAGAAGCCTTACACTGTCGATTCTGTTTCATTCTATTTCAATGCATCGGCTGTTTCGGGTGACACTGCAGCAGTCCATTACCTGAGACTTTATGAAACGGGCACAAGACTGCTGGACTCCACGGACTATTATTCAACCCAGGAGCCTGACACAATTAAATTCCTGGGCGAATATTTGCTGCCTCCACTCAAAGCCGATACCAGTTACAGGGTGATGCTTGACAAATCGGTGGGAGAGTACCTTTTCCGTGACACCACCAAGTTCAATCCTCCTACCGATTTTTACAAGGAATTTTTCAAAGGGCTGTATGTTGGTATCAGGAGTGAGTCCAATCCTGTTCTTGTCACAATGACCACGGCAGACAATCCCGGTTATGATCACGGTGCATTACCATGATGATGCGGCAATTGCATATACATACTCATTTCTCTCTACAGACCGCGCCGTAAATTACAACAGGTTCATCCATGATCACGCGGCTGCCGCACCTGATAAGCGGATACAGCACATCAATGACATGGTCAGAGATACTGCCGTCTACTTTCAGACATATGACGGAGTTTTTCCGCGCTTCGAAATTCCGGGGCTGGAGGCCTTCAGGAACATCCCCCGACTGGCTGTGAACAAGGCAAGACTCTATGTTCCGGTTCATCTTGACGGCGGTACATACATCGAAGCCAACCTCCCTTCACAGATCTTCCTCAGGTACAGGACCAGCGAAGGAAAACTGATAGTCATTCCTGACCTGATGCACGATGCCTCGTTTCTCGACGGAACTTATTACACTACCGGTGACAATTATGTATTCAACATCACCTCTTTTGTGCAGCAGTATATCAGCGGAAAGATCGATAAGCCGTCGGTGGAGATGTATTTCCCCACCACAGTTGACAAGAATGTAATCTTCGGGGTGAACGGCAATAGTCCTACTGTCAGGTTTGAATTTGCTTATACGGTCTACTGATCGTCTTTATAATATAACCTTAACTGAATTTCTATGTGCGGAATTGTTGGTTACATAGGTTCCCGGCCTGCCCGCGATATCGTCATCAACGGCCTGAAGAGACTCGAGTACCGGGGCTATGACTCTGCGGGCATTGCAATTAATGACGGGGCGGAGACACAGGTCTTCAAATGCGTCGGCAGGGTTCGTGATCTTGAGGAGATGGTCCACGGATCAGATTTCAACGGTACAATGGCCATGGGCCACACCCGGTGGGCTACACACGGTGAGCCCAATGAGATAAACGCTCATCCGCAGGTCTCCTGCAGGGGTAATTTCGTCGTGGTCCATAACGGCATCATTGAGAATTATGCCCGCATCAAACGTCACCTTGAAAGCCGTGGTGTAACGTTTACAAGTCAGACAGACACTGAGGTCCTTGCCAACCTTATGGAACACCTTTATCTTGAAGGAGATCTGTCAGCAGAACAGGCTATTACACTGGCTCTTAATAAGGTCGAAGGCACATACGGACTTGCAATTATCTGCCGTAATGAGCAGGGTAAAATGTTTGCAGCGCGAAAGGGTTCTCCGCTTGTGATCGGAGTAGGCGACGGTGAGAACTTTATTGCCTCGGATGCAACACCAATCGTAGAGTATACCCAGCGGGTCATTTACCTGAATGACGGCGATCTGGCCATTATAAGCAAGGACGAGATGGTGCTGAAGGCGATACGCAACAAGTCGTTCGAGCCGGAGGTACAGGAGGTTGACCTGAAGCTTGGTGAGATTGACAAGGAGGGTTTTCCGCATTTCATGCTGAAGGAGATTTTCGAGCAGCCGCAGGCCGTTCACGATACATTCAGGGGCAGAGTGTTGCCGAACCAGTCAGGTCTTATGCTGGGCGGGCTGCACAAAGTGATTGACACTATGGCTGTCGCTGACAGGATAGTCATTGTTGCATGCGGCACTTCGTGGCATGCGGGCCTTGTAGGGGAATACATACTGGAGGAGTTTTGCCGGATACCTGTAGAGGTCGAGTATGCTTCTGAATTCCGTTACCGTGATCCGATAATTAAAAAGGGTGACATCGTGCTGGCAATAAGCCAGAGCGGGGAGACGGCTGACACCCTTGCAGCCGTGAGGCTTGCCAAGGAGCGCGGGGCGCTTGTACTGGGTATCTGCAATGTTGTCGGATCAAGCATTCCGCGGGAGACGAACGCAGGTGTTTACACCCATGCCGGTCCTGAGATAGGCGTGGCTTCCACAAAGGCCTTTACGACGCAGGTAGTTACCCTGGCAATGATAGCCTTCGAGATAGGCAACAGGAAGGGACTGATTGATGAGGCCCGTTACAAGTCGCTCATTAACGAGCTTGTCGGTCTTCCTGAAAAGATAAAAAAAGCCCTTAACGTCAATGAACAGGCACTTGCGCTGGCGAAGATCTACCAGTCGACCACAAATGCGATATACCTGGGCCGTGGACTTCAGTTCCCGGTAGCTCTCGAGGGTGCCCTGAAACTGAAAGAGATATCCTATATACATGCAGAAGGCTATCCCGCCGCGGAGATGAAACACGGGCCCATAGCACTTATCGACGAAAATATGCCTGTTGTTGTGGTGGCTAACCAGGAGAGCTCCTATGACAAGATTGTCAGTAACATAATGGAGGTAAAGGCAAGGAAGGGCATAGTCATAGCGATAGTCACCGAGGGTGACCAGGTGATAAGTAAGCTGGCTGATCATGTGATGGAGGTGCCTGAAACAATTCCTGTTTTCGGCCCCGTCGTGGCCGCGGTGCCCCTCCAGCTTCTCTCATATCACATTGCCGTGCTGCGCGGCTGTGACGTCGATCAGCCAAGAAACCTGGCCAAGTCTGTCACTGTAGAATAACCGGGGAGGAACAAACATGGCTGACGGATACAGAAATCTAAGCATAGGTGAGATAAGGGGCCTTGAGGCTGCCGGCTGCAGGAGCGGTTCCTGGGAGAGTGTTTTTGTCAGGGAGCCCTTCAACGCGGAACGGATGCGCAATGTCACCTTCTCAGGAACTGTGAAGCTGGGAATGTTTACTGGTGTTTCCCGCGAGAGCTGCGGACTTCCCCTGCCTCACGGGATAACCAACGCCCATATTCACAACTGCACCATTGGCGACAATGTGACAATAATAGATATCACCGGGTATATTGCCAATTATGACATTGGCGAGGGTGTTGTGATAAGGAACTGCGGTCATATCTCAACAGAGGGAATGACAACCTTTGGCAATGGCACCCGCGTGGCGGTACTCAATGAAACCGGGGGCAGGGAGGTGCCAATATGGGACAGGCTGACATCACATATGGCATATATAATCACTCTCTACAGGCATCGGCCTGAAGCCATTGAGATGATAGAGAAGCTTATCGGTGATTATGCTGACAATGTAAGGTCCGACCGCGGTGAAATAGGTTCAGGAGCACGGATCGCCGGTTGCGGAACTATCAAGAATGTACGTATTGGTAACGGGGCAGTCATTGAGGATGTATCAAGGCTTGCAGAAGGCTCTGTCAACAGCTCTTTCAAAGACCCGGTATACATCGGCAACGATGTGATAATGGATCACTTTATTATCTGCTCAGGCTCAAAGGTAACTGATGCTGCAATCATCGACAGGTGTTTCATCGGACAGGGATGCACGCTGGCAAAACAGTATTCTGCCGAAAACTCGCTGTTCTTTTCCAACTGCGGCGGATATCACGGTGAGGCATGCTCCATTTTCGGAGGGCCCTACACTGTCACACACCATAAATCGACACTGCTGATCGCAGGAATGTTCTCATTCATGAACGCCGGCAGCGGCTCGAACCAGAGCAATCACATGTACAAACTGGGTCCCATTCACCAGGGAATCATGGAGAGAGGCTCAAAGACCACAAGTGACTCCTACGTCCTGTGGCCTTCACGCATCGGACCCTTTACACTTGTTGTGGGGCGTCATTATCACAATGTTGACACCACGCAGTTTCCGTTTTCTTACCTGGCTGAGGTGAACTATGAGTCTCACCTTGTCCCGGGAATAAATCTGCGGAGTGTGGGAACCATACGCGACGCCCAGAAATGGCCGAAGCGCGATGCACGCAAAGACCCCAGGAAGCTTGACCAGATCAACTTCAACCTCCTGAGTCCTTTCACAGTGGGCAAAATGATGCGCGGCAGGGAACTGCTGGCTCAGATTTTAAGTGAAAAAACTGAAGGCTCTGAGTATCTGACTTATGAGCGGATGAAGATGAAGCCTTCAGCTGTGGAGCGGGGCATTGTGCTCTATCAGACGGGTATAAATAAATTCATAGGCAACTCTGTCATCAAAAGACTTGAAGGTATGGAGTTCAGCTCAGATGCCGAAATAAGAAAGAGGCTGGCACCTGACTCAACAGGAGGCACAGGCGACTGGGTTGACATGGCCGGACTTATTGCTCCGATGTACAGGATAGAAGAGCTTCTTTCATCCATCGAAAAGGGTGAAATGAAAAGTGCCGAAGCCATAAACAAGGGGTTTGAGACAATCCACAGACATTACTATGACCTCGAATGGGAGTGGATTTACAGCAGGCTGCCTGAAGAGACCGGGATAGCCAATGATAAACTGACAGCCAAAGACATCATTGCAATTGTTGAAAGGTGGAAGAAGAGCGTGGTGGAACTCGATAAAATGCTATACGAGGATGCGCGCAAGGAGTTTACCCTTTCATCGATGACAGGATTCGGCATCGATGGTGACGACGAGATTAAGCGACAGGATTTTGAACATGTAAGGGGTGATTTTGAAAAGAATCCGGTTGTACTTGCAATTCTCGATCACATCAGGATCAAGTCAGAACTGGGTGATGAGCTGATTGAGCGTCTGAGACGCACAAATAAAAAGTAGCCTCACCTTTTTCCGTACATCTCCTCATAGTATTTTGAATAGGCGCCTGAGATTATCATCTCAAGCCACCCTTCGTTTTCGAGGTACCATTCTGTTGTACGTTTAAGGCCTTCCTCGAAAGTCACTGACGGTCTCCATCCCAGCTCCCGCTGCAGTTTGCTGCTGTCTATTGCATACCTGAGATCGTGCCCTGCACGGTCTGTCACATAGGTTATCAGTGTTTCGGAGCTTCCTGCTGACCTGCCGAGCTTCTCATCCATGATATGACACAACAGGCGTACAAGATCAATATTCTTCCACTCATTGTCTCCTCCCACATTGTATGTATGGCCTTCACGGCCCCTGTGAAAGATGACATCAATTGCAGATGCATGGTCCTCAACATAAAGCCAGTCGCGGATATTCTCTCCCTTTCCATAAACGGGGATGGGTTTTCCGGTCTTTATGTTGTTAATTGTGAGAGGAATAAGCTTCTCGGGGAACTGATTGGGGCCGTAGTTGTTGGAACAGTTCGAGATCACCCAGGGCAGTTTATAGGTGTTACCGAAGGCCCTGACCATATGGTCGGAGCTGGCTTTGGATGCCGAATAGGGACTGCGGGGATCGTACGGGGTCTCCTCTGTAAATAATCCGCCGTGCTCAAGTGAACCGTAGACCTCATCGGTTGAGATATGGTAGAATATTTTCCTGGAATCATTCACAGCCCTTTTGTCGCGGAAGGCAGTAAGGAGGTTTACAGTGCCGATAATATTTGTATAGATGAACTCGTCAGGTGAAGTTATCGATCTGTCAACATGCGATTCAGCGGCAAGATGTATGACCCCGTCGAACTGAAATTCCCTGAAGAGTTCATTAACTGCCTGTTTGTCAACGATATCAACTTTCCGGAAAATGTAGTTTGCCTGATTCTCAATGTCAGTGAGGTTTCCCAGGTTACCTGCGTATGTAAGTTTGTCGGCATTGACAATCCTGCAGTCAGGGTATTTGTGTACAAAAAGTCTGACGACATGAGAGCCGATGAAACCGGCTCCACCGGTAATTAGAACTGTTCTTTGCATAATCTTATCTTTTTCTGATTTTCTTTTCCCAGCGCCATGCTGTTTCCATTGCCTGGTCAAGGGAGCTTTCGGTCTTCCATCCGAGTTCGCGGTTTGCAAGTGAAGGGTCAGCCCATATCTTTTCGATATCTCCGGCTCTTCTTCCGGTGATCCTGTATTTGAGTTTCACGCCTGAAACCCGTTCAAAGGAGCTGATGGCTTCAAGGACTGACACCCCGGTACCGGTGCCGAGGTTAAAGACCTCATAGTTCTTCTTGTTTTTTCCGTCGAGCAGTCTTCTCAGCGCCACAACATGTGCTTTAGCCAGGTCAACCACGTGCAGGTAGTCGCGAATGCACGATCCGTCGGGAGTATCGTAGTCGGTCCCGAATACTTTAAGCTCATCACGCAGTCCAAGGGCAGTCTGGGTGATGAAGGGCACGAGGTTTTCAGGGACACCCCTGGGCAGCTCGCCGATAAGGGCTGACGGGTGAGCACCGATGGGATTGAAGTAACGAAGAGATATCGCCTTCAGCGATGACCGGGCTGCCATCGTATCACGGATGATTACTTCGCCCACCTGTTTTGTGTAACCGTAGGGTGAGGCTGCCTCCTTAACGGGAGAGTCTTCGGTGACGGGTAAACGGTCAGGCTGGCCGTATACAGTACATGATGATGAGAATACAAGGGCAGGTATCCCGGAGAGTGGCATCATCTCAAGGAGATTCATGAGTGAGCCCAGGTTGTTCCTGTAATATTCGAGCGGCTTATGAACAGACTCGCCAACGGCCTTGAAGGCAGCAAAGTGAACGATGGCATCAATCTTACCGGATTTTTCAAGGAAATCAGCAAGCTTCTCCCTGTCACACAGATCAAAATTATGAAACCCGGGCCGTACGCCCGTTATGGCCTCTATTCCGTCAAGAACGGTGATATCCGAATTATGAAGGTTGTCAATTATTACTACCTCGAACCCTTCGTTTATCAGCTCCACTGCGGTGTGGGAACCTATGAAGCCCGTGCCTCCGGTGACGAGGACCTTCTTCATTATAAGCTCCAGTAAGTGAGGTCTTTTATCTTGTTCCTGAACATGCCTTTGATGTCTACCAGGACTCCCTTCTCATTCATCAGTCCTGCAAAGAATTTTTCGTCGAGGCCTGCATACTCCTTATGACTTACAGCAGCAATTATGGCATCATATTTCCCTGTGGGTTTTTCCCTGAGGTTTATCTTGTATTCTTCGTGGACTTCGGCCGGCGAGGCTCCCGGGTCTATCACATCAACCTCCACGCCGAAGTCGCGCAGTTCGTCAACCACGTCGATGACCTTCGAGTTGCGGATATCTGTAACGTCTTCCTTGAAAGTCATACCCATTACAAGTGCTCTTGCACCCATTGGGTTTTTACCTGCTGCGATTATCTTTTTCACTGTCTGTTTGCCCACATAACGGCCCATGCTGTCATTTGTGAATCGTCCCGAATCTATCATCTGGGGATGGTACCCGAGCTCCTTGGCCTTGTATGAAAGGTAGTAGGGGTCGACGCCTATGCAATGTCCTCCGACGAGGCCGGGGAAGAACTTCAAAAAATTCCATTTTGTGCCGGCGGCCTCAAGTACCTCGTAGGTGTTGATGCCCATCCGGTTGAAGATTATGGATAGCTCATTCATAAAGGCGATGTTTATATCACGCTGTGTGTTTTCAATGATCTTGGCGGCTTCGGCAACCTTGATAGATGACGCACGGTGAACTCCGGCAGTGATTATGAGCTCGTAGATCCTTGCTATGTTTTCGGCAGATTCACTGTCGCACCCGCTTGTGACCTTGACAATCTTTGTCAGAGTGTGGTTTCTGTCACCGGGGTTAATTCTTTCTGGCGAAAAGCCAATCTTAAAATCTTCCGGGCACTTCAGTCCTGACCATCTCTCAAGTACCGGCAGGCAGTCTTCCTCGGTGCATCCCGGATATACGGTTGATTCATACACAACATAGTCGCCCTTCTTGAGGATCTTTCCCACAGTTTCGGTGGCCTTCAGCACCGGTGTCAGATCAGGCAGGTTGTGCCGGTTCACGGGTGTCGGTACTGCAATTATATGGAAGGAGGCTTCCCGCAGGTCTTCAGGGTTATAAGTATATTTAATATCTGTTCCCAGGAAGGCTTCAGACTCCAGTTCATTACTGGGGTCAATGCCCTTTTTCATAAGTTCGACCCTTTCAGGTTTAATGTCGAACCCGATGACTTTTATTTTGCGGGCAAACTCCAGTGCTATCGGAAGTCCCACATAACCTAAACCGATTAGTGACAGTTTTGTCTCCTTGTTGATGAGCTTATTGTACATTTTTCTTTTTTATTAATGGGTGATAGTCTCCTTTTATCTGTGATATTGCTGCATTTCGAATCTGATAGACGGTTTCTATGCTCTGGCGGGCGTCATCGAGGCCGAAACCGTTGCCGCTGAGTATTTCCCTGTAGGTTACAGTATGCAGGTCAGAGAATCCTTCCGAGAACTCCACCTCCTCACCGTCTACTGCAATGCTTCGGTAGGTCCTTTTTCCCTTCTCCTTTTCGGCATCCGGAAGATCATTGCCGTCAATGCTCAGGTACCAGCGCACCCTGGCCTTTTCAAGTTCCAGGAACCCCGATGCCTTATCCTTCTCAAGCAGGTGTACTGTATTTGAGACCACGCCGCCGAAGATCCATCCAAGCATATCGAAGAAGTGTACCCCTATGTTGGTGGCGATGCCTCCTGATTTGTTGATGTCACCTTTCCACGAGATCTGGTACCAGTTTCCGCGGCTGGTTATGTATGTGAGGTCAATGTCATGTTTCCGCCCGGCAGGAGCTTTCAATATCTTGTCACGAAGGGCTATAATGACGGGGTGGTATCTGAGCTGGAGAATGTTGAAGATCCTGTGGCCGGTCTCCCTTTCTATCTCCTGCAGTGCGTCAATATTCCAGGGGTTCAGCACTACCGGCTTCTCGCAGATGGCATCGGCATGATGACGCAGTGCAAACCTGATATGCGAGTCATGCAGGTAGTTGGGAGAGCAGATGCTTACATAATCAAGCTCAGTACCCGCCCTCTTGAGTTTGTCAACGTGCCTGTCAAACCTTTCGAACTCCACGAAAAAATCACTGTCCGGAAAATAACTGTCTATCTTGCCCACGCAGTCGAACCTGTCAAGGCTTGCAAGCAAACGGTTGCCTGTCTCCTTAATTGCCTTCAGGTGCCTTTCGGCAATATATCCGGCAACACCTATAAGGCCAAAATTCTTAGAAGTACCAGTCATTTGCTGCAGATTATGAAGGCATAAAAATACTAAAAAATTCGTGTCACGCTGTTGTCAGAAAGCCTGTATTTCTGACCGCTTTCGTGACAGACAGCAATGCCTTCATCATCAAATGCGAGTTTGTGGCCGTATTCGGAGACCCAGGCAGTCTGACGCCCGGGGTTGCCAATCACGAGAGCGAACGGTTTTACATCGCGGGTTATGACTGCTCCGGCACCGATGAGTGAATAGGCACCTATCTCGTGACCGCATACCACTGTTGCGTTGGCTCCTATAGATGCACCTTTCCGTACCGTAGTCGTGACGTACTGATCACGCCTGATGACGGCGCTCCGGGGATTTGTAATATTTGTGAAGACCATTGAGGGGCCAAGGAATACGTCATCCTCGCATACCACTCCCGTATAAATCGAGACATTGTTCTGTACCTTCACGTTATTGCCCAGTATCACACCGGGGGATATGACCACATTCTGGCCGATATTGCATCTCTCCCCGATTACCGAATCCTTCATAATATGGCTGAAGTGCCATATTTTAGTCCCGCTGCCTATAGTGCAACCCTCATCTATGACTGCCGTATCATGGGCATAAAAGTCTTTTTCCATTTTGTTTTACTGTTTGAATTTCTCCCTGATGCAGCCAGTAATATACGTTAGCTGCTCAGGTTCCATTTCGGTATGCATGGGTAGTGAGAGAACCTCGCTGCACAGCCTTGTCGTCACGGGGAACCCGTCTGTACGGTAACCGAGATGGAGGTATGCCTTCTGAACGTGCAGTGGCACAGGATAGTAGATCATTGACGGTATTCCCTCGTTTTCAAGATGTTCACGAAGGGAGTCTCTCTCTTCAGGATTTACCTTAAGGGTATACTGGTGGAAGATGTGCGTTGAACTGGCAGACCGTTTCGGGATCTTAATTGACTTTACCGCACCCAGCTCCCTGTCATAAAAGCCGGCAACCTCACGGCGGGCTTCACTGAAGGCATCGAGATGGCGCAGCTTCACCCTCAGCACGGCAGCCTGCAACGTGTCAAGCCTGGAGTTGACGCCTATGTTGTCATGATAGTACCTGACCTTCATGCCGTGATTCGTTATACTTCTTATGAGTGTGGCAAGCTCATCATTGTCGGTGAACAGGGCTCCGCCGTCACCGTAGCATCCGAGATTTTTTGAGGGGAAGAAGGAGGTGCATCCGATTATTCCCATTGTGCCTGCCTTTCTGGTTGTGCCGTCGCTGAATGTGTAATCGGTTCCGGTAGCCTGTGCCACATCTTCAATAATATGCAGACCATGCTTTTCTGCCAGTTTCATAATCGCCTCCATATCTGCGCACTGGCCGAACAAATGGACCGGGACGATCGCTTTCGTCCTTGGGGTTATTGCTTTTTCAATAGCCTCTGTACTTATATTGAATGTGTCGGGATCAGGCTCAACGAGGACAAGTTTCAGTCCGAGAAGTTCCACCACCTCCACGGTTGCTATGAATGTAAAATTGGTTGTAATTATTTCGTCTCCGGGTTTTAGCCTGAGGGCCATCATTGCTATCTGGAGGGCATCGGTGCCATTGGCACATGAGATCACATTACGGACCCCGAGATACCTCTGCAGTTCCTCTTCGAAGAGTCTCACATCGGGACCCTTAATGAAGGCTGCCGATTCTATCACCCCTGAAACGGCACTGTCAATGTCAGCTTTCAGCCTTAAATACTGCGACCTCAGGTCAACCATCTCTATTTTTTTCATTGGGTGATTCTTCTCTTTGCACGAAGATAATACATTTTGAATAAACCTTTTTTAATGGGCGGATTGCGGTTTTATTGTATATTTGTATATCATAAATTAAACATGGCGAGGGATATTAACGCATATATAAGAGAGTTGCTCTTCGGGCATGATTGCGTCATTGTACCGGGGTTTGGGGCGTTTATAGGGAATTTTTCGCCTGCAACAATCGACCGCGGGGAAGGGCTTTTTTATCCGCCGTCAAAGAAAGTAACATTCAACCGTCATCTTACAACCAATGACGGTCTGCTTATAGGTCATATCTCTGCCCGGAAGGGCATTGGTTACGGTGAAGCCCGTGACATTGTCACAGATTATGCCGAGGTCCTTCGCAGACGGATCTCCGGGGGAGATCAGGTCACCCTTGACCATATCGGCACTTTTTCAACTAACCGTGAGGGCACCCTCATATTTGAGCCTGACAGCGATGCCAATTACCTGCTTACCTCTTACGGGCTCGATTCATTTCACCGGAGACCGGTTGCAGATTTCGATATCAGGAAGAGGGTCCTTGATCTTCACGAAAAGCCATCAATAAGACAGCCTTCGGTAAGGCGACTGCTTGACAAGGGCTGCCGTGATAATACCGCTGCTGGTTGCGATGGCACTGGTGCCTTTCAATAATAAGATTTTTAAGGGGAAGGTGGCTGAGTCAACCCTGAATCCCCTGGCGACAGCCGAACTTGAATTCAACAGGGCCCGGATAAACAGTGAAAAGGCCGGAGCAGACACTGGTATTACGACAGAATCAGAAATAAAAGCCGATTCAGGTGGTGTTGCCGGTTCAGATGAGGTTGCCGGTGCAGGTGATGCCACGGCAGTCGGCACCCTGCCAGAAGTGACGGTTGCTCCTGTGGTTAAAGCGGAGCCGGCACCTGTTTTTGTTCCTGCACAGCCTGCATTCAGGTATATGCTTGTCACCGGCAGCTTCAAGACCGAGGATAATGCCCTGACAATGGTTGAAAAACTCCGCAGCAGGGGGTACAGTCCCGAGGTAGCAGCAGGCCCTGACGGTTATCTCCGGGTCAGCGCAGTTACCTTCGAGTCGTTGGCCGAAGCCAGAGAAGCCCTGGCATCACTCACTAAAGTATTTCCCGAGACCTGGGTCTGCAAGGCCAGGTAAGACAAGATAATAATACAGAGGAAGCGGAAGCCCTATTTTACAGGACTTCCGTTTTTGATTTTATCTTCCGGCACCACAAAGGTCATTTTCCCTGAGGCGTCTTCGGCAAGCAGAATCATTCCTTTCGATTCTATTCCCTTTATTGTGCGTGGCGCCAGATTGACAATGACTGACACTCTTCTTCCGGGCAGCTCCTCTGCCGTGAAATGCTCAGCAATCCCTGATACTATGGTTCGTATGTCAATTCCGGTATCTACTTTCAGCCTTATAAGCTTGGTGGTCCGGGCAACCTTTTCAGCCTCGAGGATTGTTGCTGTGCGGATATCCATCGTGTTGAAATCCTCAAAAGTGACATCCTCTTTTTGCGGAAGAGTTGTGACAACGGCAGCCTCATTTGCCTTCTTCGTGTCAAGCAGCTTCTGCATCTGTCTGCTGATCTCCTCGTCCTCTATTTTTGTGAACATCAGTTCACCGGCAGAGATTACATGCCCCGGCCTGAGCAGTTCTGTACTGCCTGCTGACTCCCAATTGAGATCGCCGGTATTGAGCCATCCTCTCAGTTTATCCATCGAGAAGGGAAGGAACGGTTCCAGGATGATTGCAAGATTGGCAGTAATCTGGAGGGAGACATTCAGGATCGTCTTCACGCGTTCAGGGTCGGTCTTGATAACCTTCCACGGTTCAGTGTCAGCAAGGTATTTGTTTCCCAGTCTTGCCAGGTTCATTGCCTCGGCAAGAGCCTGTCTGAAACGGAATGCCTCGAGATTGCTTTCCACGGCGCTCTTGAGATCAGTAATTGAGGAGAGGGCAGCCCGGTCATAATCAGTAAGTACTCCTGGCTCCGGCACTTTTCCGCTGTAATACTTATCTGTCAGCACAAGTGTGCGGTTCACGAAGTTGCCCAGGATTGCAACAAGTTCATTGTTGTTGCGTGCCTGGAAATCCTTCCAGGTGAAGTCGTTGTCTTTTGCTTCGGGAGCGCTTGCACACAGGGCGTAACGCAGTGAGTCCTGCTTCCCGGGAAAATCCTCAAGGTATTCATGAAGCCATACAGCCCAGTTCCTCGAGGTTGAGATCTTGTCGTTTTCAAGGTTCAGGAACTCATTTGCCGGCACGTTGTCAGGAAGGATATAGCTTCCCTCAGCCCTGAGCATGGCAGGGAAAATTATGCAGTGAAAAACGATGTTGTCTTTACCAATGAAATGAACCATCCGGGTTTCGGGGTCTTTCCAGTATTTCTCCCAGTCGGGGGTCAGTTCTTTTGTTGCGGAGATATATCCTATGGGAGCGTCAAACCAGACATAGAGGACTTTCCCATCAGCCCCTTCCACGGGAACCGGAACACCCCAGTCTAGATCCCTGCTTACAGCCCTGGGTTGCAGGCCCTGGTCGAGCCACGACTTGCACTGTCCGTAAACGTTTGATTTCCATTCTGTATGCTCCTCAAGGATCCATTTCCTGAGCCACGGCTCGTACTTGTCGAGGGGCAGGTACCAGTGCAGGGTCTCACGCATTTCAGGAGCGCTTCCGCTAATTGTGGAGCGTGGATTCTTCAGGTCAGTGGGGCTGAGAGATGTGCCGCACTTCTCGCACTGGTCGCCATAGGCGTTTTCATTTCCGCAGAAGGGGCAGGTTCCCGTAATGTAACGGTCGGCGAGGAAGCAGCCGGCTTCCGCGTCATAATACTGGTTCGATGTCTTTTCAGTGAATTCTCCCTTGTCGTACAGATTGCGGAAGAACTCTGAGGCGGTATCATAATGGACCTTGCCGGAAGTGCGCGAATAGATATCGAAAGCGATTCCGAAGTCTTCAAAAGCCTTCTTGTTGAGGAAATGGTAACGGTCAACAACCTCCTGCGGGGTGATCCCTTCCTTACGTGCCTTGAGGGTTATCGGAACACCGTGTTCATCAGAGCCGCATATGTGTATTACATCTGCTCCGCGAAGTCTCAGGTACCGGGTGTAAATATCGGAGGGTACATATACTCCGGCCAGGTGTCCGATGTGTATCGGTCCGTTGGCATAAGGAAGTGCGGAAGTTATTAGGTGACGGCTGAACTTTTTCATCTCGATGACCCGTAGTGTTTTTTTGTTAACCCGGCAAAGATAACACTTTCCGGTAACGAGCCGAACAGTCTATTCGCCCTGACCGAAAGCGAGCAGGACCTGGTTCATGTATGTGCGTGAAACAGGGATCAGGACTGTCACCGGGGTGTCAAGCTCAAGCATCAGGCCTTCTTTTTCGCGGCGGATGAGCTTTATCTTCTCCATGTTTACAAGGTAAGACCGGTGGCATCTGAAAATAGACTCGTTCTGTAATCCGTCCTCCATTTTCTTCAGGGTATTCCGGAGAAGGAATTTAGAGAGGCGCTCTTTTGACAGATACCAGACCGTTACGTAATTATCGGTTCCCTGCAGATAGAGTATGTCTGACCTCTTGAGTGAGATACGGAGTGTACCCTTTTCATCGCGAAGCGGAATCATCGCCTTTTGCGCGGGTACGTCAGGCATTTCACTCATTTCAAGCAGTTGCCGCTGCTTGTCGCGCCATGAGAAATAGAGCCATAGTGCGGAATAGGGAAGAAGCAGTGTCAGGGAGGTGTTCAGGACAGATAAACGGAAGATTTCAGTGAAGGTCCGGGTTTCATTCAGAATTACAAGTTCATAAAAAGTATAGAAAAAGGCCATGCTTAATATCTCGGCAGCAACCCAGATGAGGTACTGGTAAATCTTCAGCTCGGCACCGCGCCGGACAGCCTGATACATTATTATACGGCTCAGGGCGACTACCAGGATGCCGGTCAGTATAACCCCGCTTGAATATGCAAACAGTCTTAGATTCGAGATATTGAATTTTTCCTCAACACCGAAAGGAGAATAGAGGTTGATAAACAGCAGGGCAAATGCTGCGGTAAACAGGATCAGCCTGACAATGTTCTGTTTGTCAGTAAGGTATTTCGGAAGTTTTTTATTCAGATCCACAAATAGGAGGTTAATCCGTTTGCATGCAAAATTAGCAATTTTCATGCATAAGCCCTCCCCCGTGACCGTTCAGGGTGGAACTGACTTTACCCCTGTCAGGCGGTTTTCACCCCTGATATGGCGTTTTAAGCCCTTGGCTTTCCCGGAAACACCTTATTTTTTGAGGCAGCCCGGATATTTTGTTTGTTTGTCCGAAAAAGGATGGGATACACAGATCAGCAGAAGGAATTGGGCGGATTCCTCAGGGAAGAGGGGAATGACCGGATTATTCCGGGAACAGATATAAGGGTGGTGAAGGAAATGTTTCATTCGAATAACGGATTGACAATTCCTGCTTCTCCCCGGCTTCCGGGATTATTCCGGGATTTCTTCCCGACTGTCGACGCTTCTGAGGTGAATAATAACTTTTCATACAACATATTTCTCCCCGCGAAGCCTGCGAAGGGCTTCATAATTCTGTTGCACGGACTCAACGAACGCACCTGGGACAAGTACGTTCTTTGGGCTCTGAGGCTGGCATCGGATACGCGCAAGCCTGTAATACTCTTTCCTATTGCCAATCATATGAACCGTTCTCCGCGCACATGGTTTGACCGCCACGCCATGATGCCGGCAGTAGCTGCAAGAATGCTCTCTGAACCGGGAGCGAAACTGACCACCTTTGCAAATGTGGCCCTGAGTACCCGGTTGTCAATCTCGCCGCACCTCTTTTTTCTCTCCGGCTACCAGGCTGTCAATGACATAATCAGCCTCACGGATGAGATAAAAAGCGGCAGGCATCCGAGTATCGGCAGTGAGGGCAGTCCTGATATTTTTGCCTATTCAATAGGTGTAATGCTTGCACAGGTTCTGATGCTTTCAAGGGAAAAGCCGCTGCCGCCCGAGAGCAGGCTGTTTTTCTTCTGCGGGGGCAGCGCTCTCAACAAAATGAACGGTACTTCAAAGCTCATAATGGACAGCAAGGCTTTTGACAGGCTCATCAGTTATTATATCGACGAAATAGATGAGAAGCAGAAACAGGGAGGCGACTGGCTTACGAAGATCGTTGATGAAACGGCTGTGGGTGAAGGCTATTATGCAATGAGTTCCGCGGCGCGGCTGAAGAAAGTCTTCGGAGACCCGTTCCGCGAGCTGGAAGGCCGGGTGAAAGCCGTCACGGTATCAACTGACAGGGTGATCCCTCCGGCAGGAATTAAAGAGGCTATGCTGGGAGCTGATATTGATACGTGGTTACCTGAATATCCATGCACTCACGAAAACCCCTTCCCGTTGTTCACAACAGGATATGCCGGTGCTGTCGACAGTGCCTTCGACAGACTTTTCACCTCTGCATCTGCTTTCCTTGCTTAAAATTCATCCTGTTACTATTAACTCAAGGCACTTTAGGCACTCAAGGCACTCAAGGCACTTCCGGTCACTGGTTAGTTAAATTAAAAATAGTATTTTTGGTTTATTCTTTCCCGGAACAGGATCAATGAGGACTCTTACTATTCCCGCCTACCTTAAAGAGGGTGACACAGTGGCTATTATTTCACCTTCCGGTGTTGTGGACAGGGATGTGATACTCAAAGCCGTTTCAATTCTCAAAGCTTCGGGGTTCAATGTTGTCATGGGTGAAAACGTCTTCAGGCAGAACGGCTGTTTTGCCGGGAGTGATGCGGAGCGACTTGCCGATCTTCAGCATGCTACGGATAACCCGGATGTCAAAGCCGTTTTTTGCTCACGTGGCGGGTACGGTGTCTCACGTATAATCGACCGGGTTGATTTCTCTTCACTGAAGAAAAACCCGAAGTGGTATGTTGGGTTCAGTGATATTACAGTGTTGCACCTGTGGCTGAACAAGCTCTGCGGACTTGTCTCACTGCATGCCGAGATGCCCCTGAACTATTCAAATCCTAAAAAGACGCCTGAGAGTTTTACGTCAGTAATTAAGGCCCTGAGAGGTGAGCCGGAACCCATTACCTGGAAGAGTTCTCATCCGGCAACAGTCTCTGTCCGCGGGCCGCTGATAGGAGGCAACCTGTCCCTCATTTACAGCCTTACCGGCACTCCTGCCGAACCTGACACTGAAGGCACTCTGCTGTTCATCGAGGAGGTCGGGGAATACTACTATCATCTTGACAGGATGATGACTTCACTCCGGCTCACCGGAAAGCTTAACAACCTTGCAGCAATGATTGTGGGTGGAATGGAGAAGATGGAGCAGGGCAACGTCACCTACAACAAAAGTTCTGAAGAGATCATTCTGGATATTGCAGGTCACTACAATTACCCCATTATCTTCAATTTTCCGGCGGGCCACATATGTGACAACAGGGCCATTTACATGGGGCGCGAGGCTGTTATTAAGCAGAATGGCCTTGAGGCATCCCTGACCTTCGTGTAAAAGGGTCAGAAAGCTGCAAGCAGGAGGTTGATGTCCTTCGAAAGAATGCCGAATTTTTGCCCCAGCAGTTCATTTGTCAGGATCCCGTTGTAGATATAAACCCCGGTTCTCAGTCCGTTGTTGAACTTCAGCATCGGGGTCATGCCTCCGGCATCTGAAATCTCCTGGATCAGGGGCCTGAATACATTGCTTAAGGCTATTGATGCAGTGCGTGGCACACGTGAAGGAAGGTTCCATGCCGAATAGTGAATTACCCCGTGTTTCTCATACAGCGGGTCTTTCAGAGCCCGGCACTCCGTAGTCTCAACACACCCCCCGCTGTCGACGCTCAGGTCAATTATTACGGATCCCCGTTTCATGCCCTTCACCATGTCTTCGGTAACATAAAACCATGATCTGAGATCTTCGGCTCCAAGGGCCCCGATGAGTACATCGGTCGATTTCAGTGCTTTCTTGAGGACCTGCGGGTGGAATGTGGAAGTGTAAAGCCTCTGCCCGAGTAGATTCTGAAAACTCCGCAAACGGTGCACAGAATTGTCAAAAACCCTTACTATGGCACCCAGTCCCAATGCGGCACGGGCAGCATTCTCCCCGGCGGTATTGGCGCCTATGATTACAACTTCTGTGGGGGTAACTCCGGTTACGCCTCCGAGCATTACGCCCTTGCCTCCCGATGTGCTGCTGAGAAAATCAGATGCCAGCAACACCGCAGTGATACCGCTGATCTCACTCATCGACTCCACAACAGGGAGAATGCCGTCACTGTCTTTTATCTTTTCACTCGCCAGTGCGGTGACACGCTTGCGCATCATTGACGAAAGGGTCACCTCTCCCATCATTGCAACATTCATGAATGAGATCACCACCTGGTTGCCCCTGAGAAGCTCAACCTCCTTTTCATCAAAGGGGGCGATTTTGATTATCAGGTCACACTCATATACTTTCTGCGAAGAATCTGAGACCACAGCCCCATTCTCGCTGTACTTGCTGTCACTGTAGCTTGAACCCTGACCTGCACCCCGTTCAATGAAAACTTCATGACCAGCGTCTGTAAGGATCTTTACCGCCTCCGGAGTCAGTGAAATGCGGTTTTCATTGTCACGCACATCACGGGGCATACCAATCGACATTTTGCGCTTGTTGACAGCCTTTTCAAGTTGCTCTTCCCGTGGCATGAATGCACTTTTTGCCGGCTCGCCCATCTGGTTTGGTTATAATTGTTTGAACTAATATGATCAATAAGCTCTTCAAATTTAAGATATTAATTGCAGAGTAAAGACTGAGTGGTCCGGGAATGTTTTGTGAGGGGAAAGAAGGAGTGGGGGAATCATCCTGTCCGGGAGGTGCAGACGGAGTTCAGAGTGTCGCGATGACCCTTGCACCGTCAGGCTGAACTGTGATTGATATCCTGAGAGTCTCAGGAGGAAGAAGGGGCTCAATCTTTTCAGGCCACTCCATGAAACAGGGAGAGAGGGTGTCAAAATATTCCTCTATGCCGAAGTCCAATACCTCGGCCATTGACCTGATCCTGTAAAAATCAAAGTGGAATACCGGCAGTTCACCAGGTCGTCCTGTATTCGTTTATAAGGGTGAATGTAGGGCTGGTTACTGTATCGGTCACGCCCAGCTCCCTGCATAAGGCTTTTATGAAAGTGGTCTTTCCTGAGCCCATCTGACCGTAGAATGCAAAGATATGATGCCCCTTCGTTTCTGAAAGGAAATGCCTGGCGGCATCCTTCAGATGGCTTTTATCGGTTGCAACGATCTTCATCTGGCAAAAATATCAATTAAACGGGCTCAAGGTACACCAGCGGCAGCAGCATCTCCTGCATCGATATTCCGCCATGCTGCAACGAGTCTTTATAATAACTCACTACCTGGTTGTAATTATTCGGATAGACCAGGAAATCATTTTCACGGGCGAAGATATACTTTGACGAGATATTCGTCATCGGGAGTCCCGCCTTCACAGGGTCATTGATCTCAAAAACGTCTTTCGGACTGTAATTCATATTCCTTCCCGTCTTGTAGCGCAGGTTCACCGATGTCAGCCTGTCGCCGATGACCCTGACGGGCCTGTTAACGCGTATTGATCCGTGATCAGTTGTAAAGATCACCCTGGCGCCTTTCGAAGATACATGCTTCAGCAACTCAAAGAGCGGCGAGTGGACAAACCAGGTATGGGTAAGCGTAAGCCATGACGCCTCATCGCCGGTCATATCACGTATAAGGTCTACTTCAGTCCGTGCATGGCTGAGCATATCGACAAAATTATATACCAGGACGTTCAGGTCATTCGACATCAGATGCTGCATCTTTTCGTTCACAGCCCGGCCCTCAGCTTCGGTTCTGATTTTGTGATAAGACCATCTTCCGGTTATTCCTGCACGCTGGAGGTGTCTGGCAAGCAGCTTATCTTCGAACAGGTTCTTGCCTTCGTCTTCATGATCGCTGATCCAGTATTCAGGGGTGGAATCGCTGATGGCAGCAGGCATCAGCCCTGCAAAGAGTGCATTCCTTGAATATTGTGTCGATGTAGGAAGGATGCTCAGGTACAGCTCATCAGAAACATGGCGGAGGAACGGCGAGAGATCGCCCGCCATCGACTGCCACTGGTCGAGCCGCATATTGTCAATGATTATGCAAAAGAGAGGTGAACCCTTCCGGATGAGGGGAAACACCTTTTTGGACATTACGGCTGGCGACAGCAATGGCTTATCGGTTGCGGAGGGGGAGAGCCATTTAAGGTAATTCTTCTCCACAAAGCGTCCGAAAGCCCTGTTTGCGTCTGACTCCTGCATGCGGAGGACCTCTCTCATCCCGGTATCAGACGACCTTATCAGTTCTGCCTGCCAGAAGACGAGTTTGCGGTAAAGCTCACTCCACTGATCAAAATCGGAGGCTTCCGATATCATCCCTGTTATCGAACCGAATTCGCCCCTGAAAACAGAGGTTGTCTGCTTGGATACGATGCTGTCAAGATCAAGTATCTTTTTGAGTGAAAGGAGTATCTGCTGGGGCTTGACGGGCTTGATAAGGTAATCGGCTATCTGAGAGCCTATTGCAGCTTCCATTATATCCTCCTCCTCGCTCTTGGTTATCATTACAACGGGGATCGAGGGCTTCAGTTCCTTTATGCGGCGCAGGGTCTCGATACCGCTGAGACCCGGCATATGCTCATCGAGGAAGATGATGTCATAAGGTTTTTCCTGGACCATCGTAATGGCATCCGTACCGCCGGGACAGGTGTCTGTCTCGTAACCTTTTTCCTTAAGGAACAGAATATGTGACCTGAGAACCCCTACCTCGTCATCAACCCATAAAATCCTTACCTGTCGCATGTCAGCACAATGGGTTACCTGAGCGGAGAATACGTTTTGTCATAGAAGATCCGGTAACGGTCAATGTTCCTGTCATCCATGAATTTTGGAAGGTTGTCACGGCTAATGACGAAGATGGATATCTGTGCTTCATCAGCACCCCTGATCTCCTTCAGCGGGTCGAAAACTCTCAGATAAGCCATGGCATCCGAAGTGGAGCCAAAGGTGCCGACTGTAATTGCAAGGAACTTATTTTCTACGGCAGTTCCTTCACTGTGGTAGTTTTTGTCACTGAAGTTATCAAGGTTGAAGTTAATGACGTCGAAGACCATCTGGTTGAGGTTTGCCGATACATTGGCAGCAACCAGCAGTACATAATGCGGTTGCAGCGTATCAGCCACGTACAGCGACTCAGCTATTTTGATATCATCCGCAATTCTCATCTCAGGGATCTCCCGCAGGAGGACCTCGATTATCTCAGCGGCTCTCACGCCTTCCGGAGTTGAGGGATATCTTGCAACCAGGGAGTCAAGACCTTCCTTGTAAGCTGTTTCTCCACGCAAGGCACCGGTGGCCATGGCCTGAAGGAGCATGAATTTCGGAGCAAGCTGATCGCGGCTGTACATATTCATCGCGTTTTCACAAAGTGTGAATGCCTCTTCATAGCTGCCTGCAGCAAAGGCATTGTATGCCGACTCGTAAAGGATTTCTGAGGCTTTTGAGGCTTCCGTCTGTTTCTTTACATAGTCCGGGTCGGAGAGTATACGGGCATATTCTGATGCGGGGAAGAGTGACAGCAATTCGGAGCGCCGCCGTTCCGCCCTTGCCGGATCTTGTTTTTGCAGCAGGCGGTACAGTTCCCAGAGGGCTTCGGCCCTTACAATGTCAGTGCCGCCTGACCTCGCAGCTTCTTCGAATGATGTCGCAGCAAGGGTTGTGTCATGCAGTCTTCCGGCAAGGACCTTTCCTTCGGCAAGAAGGGCGGCGGCGCTTTTTTGCCGCGATTGGGCCATCAGCGAGTCTGTCAGCGGAAGGTTCTTCAGATAGAATTCCGCACTGCGCACCGCGGCAACCGCGGCACTGTCGGGGTTATTCACCACATCACCGTTCTCGTTCCCCTGGGTGGCAGGGTTTATCCTCGTCCTGTTTGCCCGTCTCCAGTTGTCCTCCAGCCTTCTCTCTCCCCATCTGCGTCTGAATTCCGTACGTCCGAAGGTGAGAGCTGCCTGGTTGTAGAAATACCAGCTCCCTTCAGCGGAGATCGAGTTCTGGTTACGCTGTTCATTTTCGTAATACTGCCCCATGTTGTAGCGGTCACTGCCGGTGGTTTCCTGCCTGGCGAGTGTCTCTTCCTCCTGCAGTTTCCTGATAATTCCCGATATAAGTGACTCACGTTCAGCGGGGCTCATGAGGGCTACCCTTCGCAGGCTGTCTTCAGTGGATACCACACTGTGAAAAGTGGCATATTCATTCAGATCCGAGGAGGTACGGCTGATAGCATCATAGTCAGGAAATCTCCTGTCAATAATATACATCGCGCTGTCATAGTACCTCTGGGCTTTCACATAAGAGGGAACAGAGTAGAAATACTCCCCGAGTGCCAGGTAAGACCTTGCTTTCTGGCGGTTGTTGCCGGTGCTGGTCCTGGCCGATTCCGACCACAGTTCCAGGGCACCTTCGATGTTGCCCTGACGGCGCTCAATTTCCCCGAGTGCAAAATATATCTGGTCAAGGTATTCCTTGTTCTTGGAATCGCGCAGCATTTTGCGCAGTGTTTTCTTCAGGTCCGCAGCATCACCTGACGAGACATCGGCCACCCCTGCGAGGTTTATACCCGCATTGAATTCCAGGTCATACGGAGGGTTCATCCGCATTACATCTGTGAAATATTTAGTCGACCTTGCATTGTCGCCTCCGGCCTTGCAGGTCTGTGCAAGCAGGTATGTGAGACGCACCCTGGTCTGCTTGTCACTGCTATATTCAACTGCACTTATCAGGGGGTCAATTGCCTTTTCATACCTTTTCTGGCGGAGGGCAATATCTGCCGAAGTGGACCAGATCATTGCCTGCAGACTCTTAGAAAGCTTTTCGGGCTCATTGATACCCTGGAGCAGGCGTTCCGCCTCCTGGTAGTTGCCTTCCTCGGTATGGATGCGTGCCATCCATATGGCTGATTCGTTTATTATTCCCTCATCTTTTGTGAGCCCCAGGTTGTATGACAGGGTGGCCCTTGCACCTGTAAAATTCTTCTGGTAGAACTGGGCTTTGGCCATCAGTAGGTATGAATCGTCAACATACTGATTGTATTCTCTCCTGTTGTAAAACTCTTCATCTGCGGAACTGCGGTCTCCCCGTTTTTTTTCTTCAGGTTTGGCCGTAATAGAGTAGAGAGCTATAAGCTTGGAGGCTTTCTGAACTGCTCTTTCCATATCGGATGAAGATACCTGTGCTGCCTCAGGGGTGGAATATTCAAAAACCGGCAGGAGCGCACTGTAATCATCACGGTGCGAGTCTTTAACTTTAGCCACGCCTGCCTTATATGCCTCATTTCCGTTGAAATATATGTTGTATTTTGAAATAAGGGAATGGTAAAACCGGCTTGCTCCGGTGTTTTTCTCCACCGAGCAGCCTGCAACCAGTGCGGTGAGCACCAGGGTCAACGCAACATTATATGATAAGCGCCGTGATGTCAACAAATGCGGTTTATACTATAACTGCGCCGGGCAGCATAAAGTATTCAAAGGTAATAAAAAGAGGCAAGAATCAGTTCCGGGGCGGCAGAAGCAGGCTGGTTACTTCATCTGGACAGGCCTGGTGGGGGCAAGGTCAGCATTGCGCTTTTCCACACTGGCAACAACAGCATCGGCAAGGTTCATGAATGCGATACCCGGTTCACTGTCGCCCAGGGCCGCAGGAATACCCGCATCACCTCCGTCGCAGATTTTTTCGACTATCGGGATCTGTCCCAGCAGCCCGGCATTAGCCTCCTCAGCCAGCCTTCTTCCTCCCTCCTTGCCGAAGATGTAGTACCTGCGCCCGGGCAGTTCAGGGGCAATAAAATATGACATGTTTTCCACAAGACCCAGAACGGGGACATTAATGCTTTCACTGCGGAACATTGCTATGCCCTTGCGGGCGTCTGCCAGCGCAACTTCCTGCGGGGTGGTTACAACTATCGCTCCGGTCACAGGCACCTCCTGCACAAGTGTAAGATGAATGTCACTGGTGCCGGGAGGCAGGTCGAAGATGAGATAATCAAGATCACCCCAGTCGCCCTGGCTGATCAGCTGTTTCAGGAAACTGCTGGCCATGGGTCCTCGCCATATGACCGCTTCAGAGTCCCTGACAAAGAAACCGATTGAAAGGATCTTTACACCGTATTTTTCGAGAGGGATAATCCAGTCTTTTCCGTCCCTTTTTACCATTTCAGGCTTATAGCTTTCAGCACTGAACATTTTCGGAACGGAAGGTCCGAAAATGTCAGCGTCAAGGAGACCGGTGGCATAGCCCTTTCTCGCCAGTGCCACGGCAAGATTCACTGCCACGGTTGATTTTCCTACGCCTCCCTTGCCTGATGATACTGCAATTATGTTCTTTACTCCGGGCAGTACCTCTCTTTTGGGTGCTGCTGCCTTTCCGACAATGGTTTTCGGGTTGACCTCTATCGAAGTAATAACAGCGTCAGGACCCAGGGCGTCTTTGACCGCCCTCACACAGTTGCTCTTTATCGAAGAAAGAAAGGGGTCATTCGACTTTTCCGGGATCAGCACCAGTTTGATGCCTTCATCCGTGATTTCCACATCGCCAACAATTCCAAGAGTTACAATGTCACTTCCCTTTTCAGGGTGACTTACCTTCCTCAGTGCTGAAATTACCTGTTCTTTTGTATACATTATCTTATTTAGATTTATTCTGAATAGTCTGATTTATTAGCAGTTAGCCATTATAGAACATCGTCCGTTGTTTAAAGTTCAGCCGACGGATCCCAGAATTTTTCCCTGAAATCCAGTACACAATCGTCTTCCACTGTGAACCCTTCATTTTCAAGAAGTTGTTGCATAGTTGAGGAATTACCGAAGTGATGTTTTCCGGTGAGCATTCCGTTACGGTTCACAACCCGGTGTGCCGGAATGAAGTCTGAACAGGAGTGAGAGGAGTTCAGTGCCCAGCCCACCATTCTGGCAGAGCGACCAGTTCCGAGATACCGTGCAATGGCTCCGTACGATGTTATCCGGCCATAGGGTACCAGCCTTGCAACCTCGTAGACCAGGCCGAAGAAGCCTTCATTTCCACCCTTCTCCGGGACTGATGATCTCTTTTTCATTGTCGATTCTGAATGAGAGGTATGTTATAGGTATACCACGGTCAAGGAAAATCTGCTCATAATGTGTGCGTATTGAGAGCATCGGGTCGCCTGGCTTGTCAGCATACAGGTCGGGAACGGCATTTATCAGCCCGAGTCCGTTTTTGTGTACCAGGGCCAGGGTATAATCATACAGCTCCCTGCAGTCGGTCTTCAGGTGCAGCATCCCTCCGTCCTTCATTATGCTTCTGTACAGGTTCATAAATACCGGACCTGCCAGCCGCTTCTTCTCTCTTGTACGTTTAAGCTGTGGATCTGGGAAGGTTATCCAGATCTCATCAACTTCACCAGGAGCAAAAAATGATTTTATAAACTCGATGCGTGTACGGAGGAAAGTGACATTGGGTAACTGTTTGTGATGCGTATCCCTGGCCCCTTTCCACATTCTTGCACCCTTTATGTCTATGCCGATGAAGTTTTTCTGCGGGTAATTTTCGGCGAGGCCAACAGTGTATTCTCCCCTTCCGCAGCCAAGTTCCAGGACAATGGGGTTGGTGTTTTCAAACCACTCACTGTGCCATTTGCCCTTAAGTTCATGATCTTTTTGAAACACCTCCGTAAAAGGCGGTTCTATAACATGCTCATACCCCTTCAGTTCAGTCCACCGCGCCAGTTTGTTCTTTCCCAATGCCGGATAAATTATGTCAGTCAGTTCTTAAAAAAATCTTCATCCCGATGTCATAGACACCGGTAAGAACAGTATCCCTCATGCCGTGGATGACCCTGAAATGATATTCTCCGGCCTCAGGAAAGAAAACATTGGATTTGTAAGGAATTACAGCTTCACGGATGTCACCGGCACCCTTGCCCAGCCATTCACCTTTTTCATCGGTAAGAATTCCCTGGACAGTATCTGTAAGGGTTGTTCCTGACGGGAATGTGGTAATGACGAAAAGATAGAGATTACGGTAAGGATATTCTGTGGATGTGCGCACTGAGAGGTTCACGTTGTATGACCCTACAGTATCTTTCACTGTGCAGGCGAAACCGGCGGGGTCATACATTGACCATTCCGCATCCTCCATTTTGACAACATCACTGTACATCGTATTCCTGCCGCAGGAGGTCAGCATTATAATTACAGTGAGGGCCGATAAAAAGATTATCCTACTTGGTGTTTTCATTTCTTCTGCGTTGCGGTCTTCTCTTGCCGCGGTTCTCCCTGGGGGCGCTCTTCGATTCAAAACGCGATAGTCCGCTGTTCTGGAGGAGGAGGTCGCTTCCGACATTGAGCGGCTGATTTTCAGGAATTACGATGAGCTTATCCGGTTTGATTCCCTTCCTGTTAAGCTGCTGTATCTCGCGGACTCGTGCCACCGGAACAGGGGTAAGGTTTACAGCCATCCGCTGATCTGATGAATACCAGTAGATGCCCTTGTGCACTTCCATCTTCTGGAACCATGCTGTGCCGCCGGCAAGTTCCAGGGGAATCTCCCTGTGAGGAAATTCTCTCTGGGCATCGAGATAGCTGTCAAGCTCGAAGTTCAGACAGCATTTCAGTTTGCCGCACTGTCCGGCAAGTTTCTGGGGATTGAGCGACAGGTCCTGGTAACGTGCATGGGTGGTTGTTACCGACATGAAGTTTGTGATATACGTGGAACAGCACAGTTCACGTCCGCAGGTACCTATTCCGCCTATTCTTCCGGCTTCCTGGCGGGCGCCTATCTGCCTCATCTCTATCCGGATGCGGAATTCATCGGCAAGGACCTTAATCAGCTGCCTGAAATCTACTCTCTCATCGGCAAGGTAATAGAAGATGGCCTTGGTCTTGTCACCCTGGTATTCAACATCGCCGATCTTCATGTTGAGTCCTATTTCTTCGGCAATCTTTCTCGATCTGAGCATCGTATGCACTTCGAGCTTCTTTGCCTCTTCCCACTTCTGCAGATCTACAGGCTTGGCCTTTCGGTACACCTTCTTGAGTTCGTCTACCACCGGCCTCACTTTCAGCCTTTTAAGCTGATCATGCACGAGGTAGCCCGTCATTGAGATTCTGCCTATGTCATGGCCCGGAGAAGCCTCGACGGCCACTGTGTCTCCCATCTCCAGCTTCAGGTCATTGATGTTGCGATAGAAACCCTTACGGGTGTTCTTGAAGCGTACCTCTACCACCTCGTTGAAACGGGGGTCAAAGGGCAGTTCACCAAGCCAGTTGAACTCGTCGAGCTTGTTCTCGCCGCATTTGTATTTTGTTTCAGGCTGGTGAAGCTCCTCGCTTCCCGGTACCTGTATATCTTCGTTTGTCATCTCAGTTGTCAGTGCAAATTTAGAAATAATAGACCGATATTCAACCTGACAGCAACCGTCACCCTATCAGTCTCATTGTCTTAAGCGCCAGGTCAAGAAAGATCATCTTGGTGTTGCCGTTGCTCTCCACATGTGCAAAGGCAAGATTGAACTCCCTGTCCAGGGCCTGGATATTCCTGTTGTTAATGAAAGGGTGAAATTTCTGCGAGAAGTCCTCCTCCTTTTCTGTCAGGTAAACAAGCCTGTTCTCCTTACCCTGGTAATTTAAAATAAAATTCTCACGTATCATGCGGAGGGCATATGTGAGGAATCCCTTTTGCCTCTCACGGCCCAGGGCGGCTGTTTCGTCAGACCATGAAACAAGGGCCTGGGAATCACGTTTATAGGCTGTTCGCATCAGGGTGATAAAGCGGTCGAGGTGCTTTGCGGTACTGTCAGCATCTCTCGCAAGTTCTATGGCTCTGACCATGTTGCCGTTGGCTATTCCTGCAACCTCTCCGGCATAGACATTGTCAAGACCGTAGTTGCTTTCGAGGAACTCACTCATTTCATCCGGTGCTATGGCAGGGATCCTCACTGGCTGGCATCTGGAAGTTATTGTGGGCAACAGCTTATCATCCTCCTCAGAGACCAGGATGAAAAGGGTCTTTGCCGGAGGCTCCTCAATCATTTTCAGAAGCTTGTTGGCCGTTTCGGCATTCATCTTTTCCGGAAGCCATATTATCATGATCTTGAAGTCGGACTCAAACGACTTCAGGTTCAGTTTTCTTACTATTTCGGAAGCTTCAGCGACAGGTATGATAGCCTGCTCGTTTGCAACCTCCATTGCCTCAGTCCAGGTATTGAGGGAGAAATATGGCGACCTGAGGACCATCGTGCGCCACTGTGAAATAAACGTGTCACTAACCGGTTCTGTTCCCGGTTTCTTTTTGATTACCGGGAAAACAAAATGGAGGTCAGGGTGAATGAGCTTGTCATACTTGGCGCATGAGGGACACACCCCGCAACCGTCCGTTGCCGTCCGGTTTTCACAGCTTATGTAACGGGCAAATGCAAGGGCGATGGCAAACTTACCATTCCCTTCAGGTCCGTAAAAAAGAAGGGCGTGGCTGACTCTCTGTTCAGCCACGGCGGTTCTCAGTCTGTCAATGACAACTTTTTGTCCCGGTATCTGTGAAAAATTCATTTTGCTTTCCGTGGTAGGGAAAGCAAAAATACAAAAAAATCAGTGAAAGAGAGACTCGGGTCAGAGAGCAGCAAGGGCTCTCTCATAATCAGGCTCTGTTGTTGTCTCGGGGACCAGTTGGGAATATTTTACAATGCCCTGTTCGTCAATCACTACCACACTGCGGGCGTAGAGGCCTGCCATCGGTCCGTCAACAAGTTCAACACCGTATGCTTTACCGAAGGCCTGATCACGGAAGCCGGAGAGGGTTGTCACGTTGGTTATCCCCTCGGTTGTACAAAAGCGGCCTGAAGCAAACGGTAGATCCTTTGTAATTGCCAGCACCACTGTATTTTCCCTGCCAGCAGCCATCTGGTTGAATTTCCGCACTGCCGTGGCGCATACTGACGTATCAAGACTGGGTGAAATGTTGAGAATTACCTTTTTTCCCTTAAGCTCTTCAAGTGAAAGAGAGCCAAGGTCTGATTTAACGAGTTTGAAATCAGGAGCCTTGCTGCCGTTTGCCGGAAGGTTACCTGAGGTATTTATCGCATTTCCCCTGAGTGTAATTTTTGCCATATTATTGTTCTTAAAAGTTGATTTTGTTTATTGTTAAACAAACAAAAGTCAATAAGGTTGAATTCAGGACCGAAAGAACCGGGCTTTTCTGAATTTCTCAAAAAGGTCCTGCTCATCTTTATCCTCCCTTATGCCATCAACAAGCAGGTCAAAGAGAGGTGGAATTGTCTCGTCACTGAATGAGGCAGCAATCGCCAGTTTTTTAAACAGGTTCTTTTCGCCGGGGGAAATCTGGTTGTCAACAAGTATGATCTCTACTGCATTGTAAAGTTGTTCAAACCTCTTTTCAAGTTCATAGGGAGGCGAGTAAAAATGAGTAGATTCTTCTTTGATGAGCAGATCAACCTCCTGTTCAGTCAGACTGAATCTCTTTCCGAACCTGTGCAGGAGGGCAAGTTCGTTAATGTCTATCTCCCCGTCGGCCAGCGCTACCTGTATCAGATGGATAAAGCTCTCCTTATTTACTCTTTTTCCGTTGTCTGTAATAAAGTCTGTGAAACTCATTTGCTTTTAGGATATTTATAAAAATAACAATTTTTAAAAGGAATTGTTACATAAGTTAAGATTAGTACAAAAATTAATACCCCGGACACCATGGCTGGCATTCATGAGGAGCTGCCACTTATTCCTGCAACGGAGAATTAATTTAAACTCACTTTTCCGTTGAGGACTGAAAATATTTGAGCTAACTTCTTATTTTTGTAAGTTACCAGTTAAATGTAATTATTAAAAGAAGGTTTATGAAAATGATTGACAGTTTTAATTTCAGCGGGCTGAAGGCGATAGTAAGGGTTGACTTCAACGTTCCGCTCGACAAGACCACCCGTGAGGTAACTGATGACACACGTATCAGGGGTGCTGTAAAGACAATAAAGAAAATTATCTCCGACGGTGGTTCGGTGATACTAATGTCGCACCTCGGACGTCCGGAAGGAGTGCAGGCAAAATACTCCCTGAAACCGGTTCTTCCCGTTCTTGAAAAACTTCTCGGGATGAAGGTTCTTTTTGCACCTGATGCCCTGGGTGATGAGGCGGTTGCAATGGCAGGAGCCCTTAAAGCCCGGAGAAGTGATGATGCTCGAGAATGTAAGGTTTTATCCCGAGGAGGAGGGCAAGCCCATTCTTCCGGAGACTGCTACCGATGAAGAGAAAAAAGCCGCCAAGGCAGCCCTGAAGGTAAAACAGAAGGAGATGGCGAAGAAACTGTCAACATATGCTGAGATCTATGTCAATGACGCGTTTGGAACCGCGCACCGGGCACACGCCACCACAGCTGTCATAGCTGATTATTTCCCTGCAGACAAAAGGATGTTCGGCTACCTGATTAACAGTGAACTGGCTGCAATGGACAAGGTGCTGAAAAGCGCTGGCAGGCCTTTCACAGCGGTTATGGGTGGCGCCAAGGTTTCTGACAAGATACTCATCATTGAGAATCTGCTTGACAGTGTTGATAACCTGATAATCGGCGGCGGGATGACATATACATTTATAAAAGCCATGGGAGGCCGCATAGGGAACTCACTCTGCGAGGCTGACAAGCTCGACGTTGCAAAGGCAGTCATCGAAAAGGCGAAGGCAAAGGGTGTCAACCTGCTCTTCCCGGTTGACGGGGTTAACGCTGATAAATTCGACGCTGAGGCAAACACATATATCTCTGCAATCGATGATGTGAAAGATGGCTGGATGGGACTTGACATCGGTGAGAAAAGCATTAAGCTCTTTGAAGATGTGATAATGAATTCCAAAACCATCCTGTGGAACGGCCCGATGGGAGTCTTTGAGATGGAAAAATTTGCAAAGGGTACCACCGCAATAGCACGCACTGTTGCAAAGGCTACGGAAAAGGGAGCTTTTTCACTGATTGGCGGAGGAGACTCTGTTGCTGCAATCAATAAGAACGGTCTGGCTGATAAAGTCAGCTATGTCTCAACCGGCGGAGGCGCCATGCTTGAGTACATGGAAGGCAAAAAGCTGCCCGGCATCACTGCCATAAGGGGAGAATAATGAAAAAACTGATCCCGGGAATAACAGTCCTTCTCCTCCTTCTCACAGGTTGTGAGGGAGGGAAGGATAAACCACTCTCCGGGACGGTCACGGTCACCAGTGAGCTATTTGGGACAGGTCCTTATTTTTCTTTCGGATTTTCCTTTGCGCTTGCAGAAAAAGTTACGACGCTCAGCATTCCGCCGCCTGATATATCAGTGGAGGCTGCAGTTATCCCGGGAAACTCCGACTTTGTGCCGATTCTTTCAGCAAACACCCTGAAACCGTCATTCGGGTTTAAGGGTGAGTATGCGTCGGCAAATGAGGCTATTTCGGCCTTTAATGCACTGATAGATACAGGTACACCCTCCTGGGCCGATATGGGAGAGCCACTGAAAGTCAACCAGGTCTGGGTGATACGCACCGGAGACACTAAATATGCGAAGATCCGTACGACATCAGTCACCCTTGAAATGACCGGCGACGGACCGGTTGCCAATTGCACTTTCGAGTGGGTTTACCAGCCTGACGGATCTACAATCTTCCCGTGAGCGTGATGAAAGCTCCGACAGCCGCCTGGATATTCGCGGAAGATGCCCCGGAATCATTTGAGGAAAAGGCGCTGAGGATATTTCGTTTTCAGGCTGAAGAATGCCCTGTGTACAGCAGGTATGTCAGCCTGATGGGCATTGACCCGACGGCTGTCAGAACAGTTGAAGCCATTCCCTTCATGCCTGTATCCTTCTTCCGGGACCACACTGTCATTTCCGGAGGAGGTACGGCGGAGGCTGTCTTTGTCAGCAGCGGCACAACAGGCCAGTTGCAGAGCCGTCATCACGTCATCAGCCTGAATCTTTACGAGGAGAGCTTCACCCGCACATTCAGGCTCTTTTACGGTGACCCGTCTGATTATGCCATTATGGGTCTCCTTCCATCATACCTTGAGCGTGAGGGTTCATCGCTGATCTACATGGTGAAGAGGCTGACTGAGCTTTCGGGGAACAGCCACGGAGGATTCTTTCTGAATGATTATGCAAGGCTTCTTGAATCAGTTGTCAGGGCACGTGATGCCGGACTCAGGGTGTTACTTATAGGTGTGACATATGCGCTGCTTGATCTGGCAGAGGCTCACTCTCCTGATCTTAAGGAAGTTATTATAATGGAGACGGGTGGAATGAAAGGACGGCGGAAAGAGATTATAAGAGAGGAGCTCCACGCGATACTTAAAAAAGCATTCAATGTCAGTTCTATTCATTCCGAGTACGGGATGACTGAGCTGCTTAGCCAGGCATATTCGAAGGGTGAGGGTCTGTTCAGTACGCCGCCCTGGATGAAGGTGCTGATTCGTGACAGTCACGATCCTCTTTCACATACTTCTGAGGCCGGTGCCAGTGGCGGAATAAGCATCATTGACCTCGCCAATGTCAGGTCATGCTCCTTCATCGCCACCTCTGATCTCGGACGTATGCACAGGGGAGGTGCCTTCGAAGTACTCGGCAGGTTTGACAATGCCGATATCAGGGGGTGTAACCTGCTGGTTAGCTAGGGACAGGCAGTAGGCGAGCATGGAGCATGGGGCAGTGGGCAAAGAGTATGCAGCCTGAGAGCTGAACAGCAAGGCAGTAAGGTCAGCCAGGCAATGGCGGACAGTTTTAGAGAGGAATGCTCAAACTGCGGGTAGTCAAAATATCAGAATCCCAGTTTTGCTCTTATCTCTTTCGGAACGGCATCCTTATGCACCATATAATATATAGTCTTCGCCCTGACGAAACTCTCTGACATGTTAAGGTAACCACCAAAAGGATTCCGTTCGGTACCCCATGAATTTTTGGTGATATAATATTTTGCTCCGTTCTGGTCCTTTACGATTCCTGTGAGGTGCATCAGGTGGTCATCGGTTGTAACAAAGGTCTCATAACCCTTCTGCCTTATCTCCTGTGTGACATTTATTTCCGGATACGGTTTTTCCATTTTGTACACTTCAGCCATCCGTTCCTGCTCCGGCATCTTTTCAAAACGGGCCCTGTCAGTGGCAGAATAACTATCTGTGTGGATTACATCAGGATTGACAGCAACGCCTTTGGCGTGAGAAAATCCCTTCTCGCTGACGTCGCCGTCCCATGCAACCGTATAGCCGTTGTTAAGAGAATAATCCAGAATCTGGATGAATTCATCGAGGGGCACGTTGTAAAAACGGTTCATCTCCCAGTTGTCGGGAACCTCTACAAGCCCCTGTGTATAAAACGGGAAGTGAGAAAACGAAGTGATATTCACATAGTTGTTCATGTCGAGACCGAGGCTTTTCGCGAAGGATTCGGGGGTATAACTCTGGCCTTTATAAGTGAAAGTTGAAGGGTCTTCACCGAGGTATATATCGAGGATTGCATCAACCACCTCATCAGATTCGGGGCTCACCTTTCTTGCCTTAACGGGCAGTGCAGTCACTGCTTCAAGATACCCCTGCAGTTCTCCGTGGCTATGGGTCTTGGATCCGTAACTGAGTCCGTTGTAGACCTCATCAGGCACGATGCCTGATTCGTTGAATACTCTCACCCATGAAGGCGAAAGGCTTCCCGGGCCGAGGTTTCCTTTTCCCTGGCGCAGGTAGTTGTCTTTTATCCTGTTTTTGTAAGTTTTTCTTACTATGTACATCTCAGAGAGGTCATATTCTCCCTTTCCAAGGCGGAGGAGTTCTGATTCCATGAATGAGGTTGTGGCGAAACACCAGCATGTGCCGGTGGCGGACTGATTCTTTACGGGTGAGGCAGGATGGGAGACAACTGTAGTAAATTTGTATCCCTCCGGTACTGTGACGGCCTCTTTTTTGGCTTTCTGGGCGTTTGCCGGTGATGCAACAAGCACAAGGGCAAGAACTGATGATAACAGATATTTCATATTCTTCCGGTATTAATCCTTAATGACAACATCCAAATATATCCAATAATTCGCACTGATAAAATGTTTTATAACAGCGCAGGGCTACTTCTTTTTTGACCCGGCCACGATTTCGTAGGAATGGTCTATCCATGCGAACAGTTCTTTGTCAGGCACAGAACCGTCTGCTTTTACAGAATTCCAGTGTTTCTTATTCATATGGTAGCCTGGTGTCACAGCGGGATAACGCTCACGCAGTTCCGTTGCGAGTGAAGGGTCGCATTTAAGATTTACGCTGAGATCACCGTCAAGGTTTGTAAGGGCGAAGATCTTTCCTTTTACCTTATAGACAAGAGTGTCAGGTCCGAAGGGTGTGCATTCTTCAGTGTCAGGCTTTGAAATACAGTATTCGCGAAGCAGTTCTATGTTCATAAACTATAGTGTAGGGTAGTATGCATTCTCGATATGTTCTATCTCACCGGCCGGTCCGTTAAAGACGACAGTTATTATATCAAATCGCGCCTCCTTGTCAATTGTATAACGGTCGAGGTAGTTGTGTGCAGCGAAGATTATGGTTCTCTGTTTTGGTACACTCACGGCCTCAGCCGGAGGAACACTGAAGCCGGCTGACCTCGACTTCACTTCCACGAAGATAATATATTCACTGTTTTCCGCTATTATATCTATTTCAGTGCGGCCTGAATGCCAGTTTCTTTCGCGTATAATACAGCCCTTCTGCCTGAGGTATCCGGCAGCAAGGTCTTCGCCCCTGGTCCCGATCCCGGCCCTGTCGCTCATACTATATTTCTATAAGCCTGTTTTTTATGGCGTATAGTATCAGGCTTGCGGTGTTTTTCGAATTTGTCTTTGAAAGCAGGTTGGCCCTGTGCTTGTCGACAGTCCGTTTGCTGATGAAGAGTGCATCTGCTATCTCGTGATTTGACAGTCCTTCGCAGATTTTCAGGAGTATCTCCTTCTCGCGTTTCGAAAGGCTTGAACTCTTTACCTCCTGCTCCCTGTTCTTTATTCTTTTAATTACATGATAAAGGAGTTCCTGAGAAAAATAATTACCACCTCTGTGGACTGTTGTTATGGCATCCCGCACCTCGCTGATGTCAGAATCTTTCAGGATAAATCCTTTGGCACCTGCGTCCAGCATCCTGTAATAGTATTCCTCTTCACCATACATTGATAGTGCAATCACTTTTGTTTCCGGACATTTTGAGGCAAGTTTGGCTGTGGCCTCAATGCCGTCCATCTCGGGCATGCTGATGTCCATCAGCACGATGTCAGCCTCGCAAAACTCGAGAGCCCTGAGCAGTTCGTTGCCGTTCGAAGCCTCAGCTGCCACCTCCAGGTCAGGATATGCTCCAAGTAAAATCCTTAATCCGTTCCGGAAGAGCTGATGATCATCAGCCAGTGCTATCCTTATTTTATCCAAATGCTTAATTTTTAATTCTCAATTCTATCATAATGTCACTCCTTCGGAGTTCAGAGGGATTCAATTTTTCTCATCTATGCATAATGTCACTCCTTCGGAGTTCAGACGCCTCACTAAAAATTCCCACTGGGAATTTTCTCAACGATTCACGCCTCTATTGCCTACTGCCTATTGCCTACTGCCTTTTATTGATCCACCCTGATCAATGCACTTGTTCCCTTACCCTTTGAGCTCTCCAGCACGAAAACCCCGTCAACTGACCTTACCCGGGTTTCGATATTCGGTATTCCCATTCCGGGGGGTTCCTCGGAGGTCAGCTGTGCCGTGTCAAATCCGCGTCCGTTGTCAAGGTATTGCAAGGTAATGATTTTTTGGTGTCTGTGCAGGTCCATCTCTATTTTTGATGCTCCGGAATGCTTCATACCGTTGTTAATCAGCTCGCAGGCTGCACGGTACAGTACCACCTCCTTGTCTGTCTCGAACCTCTCGCCCTCCATGTTGGTGCGGAACTCGATGCTGACAGACCTGGTGCTGTTCACCTTCGCTGCAAAGGTGCTTATTGCACTTGCAACACCGAGGTTTGAAAGCACATGAGGACTCAGGTTGTTTGCAACTTCCCTGATTGTGTTAAGAGCCTCATTTACGACATGGTTGGTGTTGGCAAGTATCTCCTTCCCAACCGGGTCGGTCATCCTGGGAGTAAGAGCCGACAGTGACATTTTTACTGTTGAAAGCAGCGGTCCGAGTCCGTCATGAAGATCCTTTGCAAATCTCTTTTTCTCTGTTTCTTCGGTGTTTATGATTGCATTCAGGACTCTTCTTTCAGATCTGAGCCTGTCGGTCTCTGCCCTCTTGAGAGAGTAGAACAACTCTCTGATGAGCACTACTCCGGTGATTATCATTACGGAGATCAGTACGTTCATCCATTCATCGATCATCATCAGCTCAAAAGAGGGTTTCCCCCGGAAATATTCAATGAGCTGAATAAAAGTGCGGACAGACATCAGCACAAATGAGGTTGAAAGAAGTATCCACGACAGCCTGTATTTGGTTATCTTCATGAACCGCAGTGCAATTGAAGCGGCAAATATCTGCAGCACTATTGAGATGAACAGGGCGATCAGGCGTACCATATGTTACAAAAATTTAATTTATACAAAAGTATGAGTTTATTACCTTTGAGACTTTAATAAGGAAGAATGAAATCCGGTTATACCCTTCTTATCCACTTTTACAGTCTTTGCGTGAATATTGCCGCACTCTTCAGTCCCAAAGCCCGCCAGTGGGTAAGAGGAAGGAGAGGCTGGAAGCAAAAGGTGAGATCATTTGACCGGCAGACAAACAAGGTTTTGTGGATTCACTGTGCCTCACTTGGCGAGTTTGAGCAGGGACGACCGCTGATCGAGAAGATAGTGCATGAAAGACCGGGATGGAAGATTGTGCTCACATTCTTTTCTCCGTCAGGATATGAGGTAAGAAAGGAGTATGACAGGGCAGATCTTGTAATGTACCTTCCTGCAGATACTCCCGCCAATGCCAGGTATTTTCTTGACATTATCCGGCCTGACATTGCGCTGATTGTAAAATATGAGTTCTGGTATAATTATCTCAGTCAGCTGAAGAGCAGGAAAATACCGACCTATCTTGTGTCAGGAATTTTCAGGCCATCGCAGTATTTTTTCAGGTGGTACGGTGCTTTTGCCACGAGTATGTTTTCGGTCTTCACCCATGTTTTTGTGCAGGATCCGGATTCAAAGGCGCTTCTGGGCAGTATCGGGTACACCGACTGTACGGTTACCGGGGATACAAGATTTGACAGGGTCAGCCAGATCGCGGCGGCAGCCATGGATTTGCCGCTGATAAAGAAATTCAGGGGTGACGGACAGCTTTTCGTGGCTGGCTCAAGCTGGGACAGTGACGAGGAGATCATTGCCGGGTACATAAACAGCCACCCGGATACGATGAGGTGGATATTCGCACCGCATGTAATCAGTGAGGCACATATAAACCGTATCGAAAAGCGTCTGCAGGTTCCCTGGTCAAGATATTCAACATATAGCGAGAAGGACAGTGAGAGCAGGGTGCTTATAATAGACAATATCGGCATGCTGTCATCTGTCTACCGGTATGCAACAATTGCATCGGTGGGAGGAGGTTTCGGCAAAGGGATTCATAATATCCTTGAGGCTGCATGCTGGGGAATACCGGTGCTTTTCGGTCCCAACTACAATAATTTCAGGGAGGCAGTAAGGCTTATCGAACTCGGGGGAGCCTCCGTTTTTAACGATTTTAACACTTTTTCCGCGATTGTTGATAAGTACCTTGCTGACGGTCACGCATTATCCGGAGCCGGAAAGGTTAGTGCTACTTATGTCATTGAAAATAAGGGGGCTACAGACAAAGTCTTCGATTTAATATTTTTATAATATGCTGGCTGATAAACTCTTGAAAACGCGTTTAAAAGTTGTTAATAATTGCAATTTGACCTTTCCCGTTATATCTGGCCGGAGTTGTAATTTAACCACCTGCCCCCTTTACCAGCGAAAGAAATACAATCTGTTAGAAATCAATTTATTAAGATAAACAATAACCTAATCACAAACTAACTCAACTTAAATTATGCGAAAAATCAAGTTTGCATTCGTAATGTTTTCACTTATTCTGAGCAGCCTCGGCTTGTACGGACAGGTGACTACATCAGCATTGACAGGAAAGGTAAGTGACGCGAAGGGAGAAGCTCTTCCCGGCACTACAGTCGTTGCCGTCCACGTTCCGTCGGGAACGCAATATGCTACCTTCACTGACAATTCCGGCAACTTCCGTATCCAGAACATGCGCATCGGCGGCCCTTACAAAGTCGATATGTCTTTTGTCGGATATTCGGCAAGCAGTTACACCGAGATCTTTCTCAAACTCGGCGAAACCTACGTACAGAACGGTACCCTGAATGAAACCACTACCAGTCTTCAGGAAATCGTTGTAACAGCAGGGATCAGGAATTCAGTACTGAGTTCCGAGCGTTCAGGCACCCAGACCAACGTCAGCGGACGGGAACTTGTAAACCTGCCAACAATTAACAGGAGTATCACAGACTTTACAAAATACACTCCTCAGGCTCAGGGTAACTCATTCGGAGGAAGAGACGGCCGTTTCAACACAATCACTGTTGACGGTGCCGCATTCAACAATAACTTCGGCCTCAGCTCCAACGCCCTCCCCGGAGGTAATGCACAGCCTATTTCACTGGATGCTATCGAAGAGATATCAGTTAACATTGCTCCCTATGATGTACGTATGTCACAGTTCACCGGAGCAAGTATCAACGCTGTAACACGCAGCGGTGACAACGAATTCAAAGCTTCAGTGTACACCTACATCCGTCCGAATTCATTTACAGGTAACACTGTTGACGGAAAACCTGTTACAGGTGCAAATGACAGAAGCTCACAGAACTTTGGCGCACGCGTCGGAGGCCCAATCATCAAGAATAAACTCTTCTTCTTTCTCAGCGGAGAATATGAGAAGGAATCAGTTCCGGGTGTAACATGGAGACCCAGTACTGACGGCGTGGCCAATGCTGATGCAATGATCTCACGTACCCTCGAGTCTGACATGATTAGGGTCAGAGACCACCTTATCTCAACCTATAATTATGATCCGGGCAAATACAAGGACTTTGATCCATTCCAGAACCTGAACACCAAAATCCTTGCCCGCCTGGACTGGAACATCAACAAGGATCACAGATTTACGATCAGGTACAATGATGTGGTAGGTACCTCTGACCAGCAGACAAACTCAACCAGTGCTCCCACCGGCCTTACACGCGGTTCAGGACGTATCAGCAACCAGTCTCTTGCATTTTCAAATGCATTCTACGGATTTAAAAACACAGTACGCTCGGTAACCGGTGAACTGAACAGCACCTTCGGCAAAAGGATCTCGAATAAACTTCTCGCCAGCTATACATTCATTCAGGACACGCGTACAAGCGACTCAGACCTGTTCCCGTTTGTTGACATCTGGCAAGGCGGCGACCAGTACATGTCATTCGGATATGAGCTTTTCACTTTCAATAATGATGTGACTAACAAAACGTTTAGCATCACTGACAACGTGACAGTAAACCTTAACAAGCACACAGTCACCGGCGGTGTATCGTTTGACCACATGTTCTTCCGCAACTCATATATCCGTGAGGGAACGTCATACTACCGTTACGCATCTGTCGATGACTTCATCAACAGTGCCAACCCGATCGCCTTCGGTGTCACATACGGTTATAACGGTGTTGATGCACCGGGAGCTACAGCAACATTCGGTTTCGGATCTCTGTATGTTCAGGATGAATGGCAGGCAGCATCTACATTTAAGCTTACTTACGGTGTACGTGTTGAGATGCCTTTCTATCTTGACAAGATGGAGGACAACCCCGGCATCAGCGCACTTACCTTTGCTGACGGATACAAGGTTGATGTAAGCAAATGGCCCAAGAGCCAGGTGGTTTTTTCACCCAGGTTAGGATTCAACTGGGATGTCAAGGGTGACCGTTCTGTTCAGGTTCGCGGAGGTACAGGATTATTCACCGGACTTCTTCCTTTCGTATGGTTCACAAACCAGCCCACAAACTCAGGCCTTATCCAGGTTCCTGAAATTGCATGGGGCCCGACCAACACCAACCTTGTCGGACTCGACTTTAACCCCGATTATAAGGAACTCATAGCAAGCAATCCCACATGGTTCCCGCAGACTCCCGGAACAATTCCGGCCGGTTCAGCTCTTGCCGAAGTTGGCAAGGATTTCAAATTCCCCCAGATCTGGAGGAGCAACCTGGGTATCGATATCGAATTGCCCTGGGGCATGGTGTTCACCGGCGAAGCTATCTATTCCAAGGACATAAATGCAGTTAAACAGTTGAACGTAAACCTTGCAGCACCTGCCGGAAATATGATCGGTTCGGACAACCGTGAGTACTGGACTTCTGCAAACAAAGTAGTCTCCTCAGTAGGAACAGTTACTGTTCTTTCCAATTCAAAGGAAGGATATCAGTACTCTCTGACAGGCCAGCTGACCAAGAACTTCCAGCACGGCTTTGCCGGAATGTTCGCCTATACATACACGATGGCGAAAGACGTTTCCGCAAACCCGGGCTCGAGTGCAGGATCTGCATGGAGTTCAAACACGGCAGTCGGAAACCTGAACAATCCGGGTCTGAGTTATTCAAATTTTGCGACCCCTCATAAACTGATCGGTAGCGTTTCTTACCGTTTTGAGTATGCAAAACACTTTGCAACTACATTCTCACTGGTTTACCAGGGTTATCAGACCGGCAGGTGGTCATATACATATTCAAATGACCTGAACGGAGACGGAAACGCATCTGACCTTATGTACATCCCGGTCAGTGCAACAGACATCAATTTCGGTGTTGCCAGCGGCATGGCGGTTGTTGATCAGCAGCAGGCTTTCTGGACTTACCTTAATAATAACGAGTACCTCAAGGCTCACAAGGGCGAGTATGCAGAAAGATACGGACACGTTCAGCCGTGGATTCACCGCTTCGATGCGAAGTTCCTGCAGGATATCTTCACGACATTCGGCACTGACCGCAAATACACGGTTCAGTTCAGCGTCGACCTCCTGAATGCAGGCAACCTTATAAATGACAGCTGGGGTACATTTACCTACAACCCGCTGGCAAGCTTCGAGAACATTCGTCCTTTGACAGTTCTTACAAGAGGAACTGCCACGACTGCTCCGGTCTACAGGCTCAATGCCACTTCACTGGCAGATTTTACTGCGAAAACAACTCTCAGCAAGAGCATCGGCACAGGCAGTACCTGGGGATGTCTTCTTGGCCTCAGGCTGATTTTCTAGCAGTTACACATAATTCACCGAAAAGGGGCTGTCAGGTCAACTGACAGCCCCTTTTTTATAGGTTAATAACCTCGCCGTAAATGTTAATAAATGCAAAGGTTAATCCTTGCCGGCACCTGCTCCCTTGTCTATTTTAGCAAGACCCGAACAAAATAGCCGCTCAGGGGTTAAACAACTAATATTCAAACTGTAACATTTTTGACACAATTATGGGAGATTCATTTGTCCAAGCACCTTCTGTCGCTCCAAACGAAACGGATGTCCTCAAAAAAGAGGATAAGAAGATGAAAAAAGAGGAGATGTTAGCGGAGAAGCACAGGAAAGCCAATGCTGATCAGACTGCAAAAACATATAATTACGACGATGCCATAAAAGCCACGCGTGAATATTTTGGCGGCGACGATCTGGCGGCAAAGGTCTGGGCTAGCAAATATGCTCTGAAAGACTCCTTCGGGAACCTGTATGAGAAGAGTCCTGATGACATGCACCGGCGCCTGGCATCCGAGATTCACCGTATCGAGCTGAAATACCCGAATCCTCTTTCAGAGGAGATTATATATGAGGCTTTTAAGAATTTCAGATATATAATTCCACAGGGCGGACCGATGACAGGCATCGGCAATGAATACCAGATCGCCTCTCTCTCGAACTGTTTTGTGATAGGGAACCAGGGCGACTCTGATTCCTACGGCGGGATCATGAAGATTGACCAGGAGCAGGTACAGCTCATGAAGCGCCGCGGCGGCGTGGGGCATGATCTCTCGCATATCCGTCCGAAAGGATCCCCGGTGCTGAACAGTGCGCTTACCTCCACTGGCGTGGTCCCGTTCATGGAACGCTATTCCAACTCCACAAGAGAGGTGGCGCAGGACGGCCGCCGCGGCGCGCTGATGCTTTCAATTTCGGTTAAACACCCTGACGCAGAGAGTTTTATAGATGCCAAGCTGGAAGCAGGTAAGGTTACCGGCGCCAATGTCTCGGTCAAGATCACAGATGATTTCATGGATGCCGTCGTTGGCTCACAGAGCTTTCGCCAGCAATATCCTATCAAATCCAAGGATCCGAAATTCGTCAGGGATATAGACGCCCGGAAACTCTGGAACAAGATCGTTCATAACGCCTGGAAATCGGCAGAACCCGGCGTACTCTTCTGGGATACAATCAAACGCGAAAGCGTTCCCGACTGCTATGCAGACCTGGGTTACGAGACCGTTTCGACAAACCCCTGCGGCGAAATACCGCTCTGTCCGTATGACAGCTGCAGGCTCACTGCAATCAATCTCTTCAGTTATGTGAAGAAACCCTTTACACCGAAGGCCTCCTTCGACTTTAACCTGTTTAAGGAACACGTTCATCTTTCACAGCGCATTATGGACGATATTATCGACCTTGAGCAGGAGAAGATAGATGCAATCCTGACAAAGATCGACAATGACCCTGAGGACCCGGAACTGAAACGTGTTGAGCGGAACATGTGGTCCAACATACGTCACAAGACCGAAGAGGGAAGACGTACCGGCATTGGCATCACCGCTGAAGGTGATATGCTTGCTGCACTGGGGTTGCGCTATGGTACCGATGAGGCAACTGAATTTTCAGTCAGTGTACACAAAATACTTGCAATCGAGGCTTACAGGGCATCGACGGGCATGGCCAAGGAACGCGGTGCTTTCCCGATATACAGCACTGAGAGAGAGCTTGAGAACCCGTTCATAAACCGTCTCCGCGATGCAGATCCGGAGATGTATGCCGACATGGCGAAACACGGCAGACGCAATATCGCCCTGCTCACGATAGCTCCCACCGGCACCACCAGCCTGATGAGCCAGACCACCTCGGGAATCGAGCCTATCTTCATGCCTTTCTACAAACGCCGCCGCAAGGTAAACCCCAACGACAAGGATGTGAAGGTGAACTTTACCGACGAGGTAGGAGACCACTGGGAGGAATTTGTGGTTTTCCATCACAAGTTCATCGACTGGATGAAGGAGAACGGGATCAACTACGATGAAGTAAAGAATATGTCGGAGGAAGAGATCAGCGCAATAGTTGAAAAATCTCCTTATTACAAAGCTACCGCGAATGATGTCGACTGGGTTGCCAAGGTACGCATGCAGGGAGCTATCCAGAAATGGGTAGACCACTCCATAAGCGTTACTATCAACCTGCCTGCCGATGCCAGGGAGGAACTGGTTTCGGAGCTCTATCTCACGGCATGGAAGGAGGGTTGCAAGGGTGCAACTGTCTACCGCGACGGATCAAGGGCCGGGGTGCTCATCTCCAACAAGGAGGAGAAGAGGCCGGAGATAAGTCCCGAGCGCCCGAAAGTGCTTGAGTCCGATGTAATCCGCTTCAGCAACAACGAGGAAAAATGGATTGCATTCGTGGGTCTGAAAGACGGAACTCCCTACGAGATATTCACAGGTATCCAGGATGACGAGATCTTCCCGATTCCAAAGAGCATAATAAAGGGCAAGATCATCAAGAACAAGGATGACGGGGGCAATACAAGGTACGACTTTCAGTACACTGACAAATACGGGTATAAGAACACCCTCGGAGGGTTATCGCATATGTTCAAGCCCGATTTCTGGAATTATGCAAAGCTCATTTCAGGTGTTCTGCGGTACGGGATGCCAATCAAGGATGTTGTGGAGCTTGTCTCTTCGATGAGGCTTGACAGCGAGTCTATAAATACCTGGAAAAACGGTGTTGAACGGTCACTGAAGCGCTACATTCCCAACGGCACCAAGGCAAAGGGCAAATGCGGCACCTGCGGTTCTACCGCGCTGGTTTACCAGGAAGGATGCCTGATATGCACCGACTGCGGTACGTCAAAGTGCAGCTGACAATTTAAAACCACATATCAAATGAAAAGAGAGGCATGAGCGATCATGCCTCTCTTCTGTTATTACTGAATGATCAATTCAGAAAGTGGGGAGGTTCATTTCCGAGAGGGACTTTTCTATCTCCGCCGTCGTTGTTTCATGGTCCGGCAGATTGCCTTCGAAATACTTCTCATAAGCGGAGATGTCAAAGTGCCCGTGGCCGCTGAGATTGAAAAGAATAGTCTTCGACACTCCTTCAATATCGGCTCTCCGTGCTTCATCAAGAGCACCTGCGATGGCATATGATGACTCAGGTGCCGGAAGGATGCCTTCAGTTTTGGCGAAGAGAATAGCTGCCTCAAAGCATTCACGCTGCAGCTTGGCTTTTGCTTCGACAAAGCCATCCTTACGTAACTGACTGACGAGGACGCCTGCACCGTGGTATCGCAGACCACCTGCATGAATCTTATCAGGGATAAAATTATGCCCCAGTGTATACATGGGGAGTAGTGGTGTCATGCCTGACTGGTCGCCGAAATCATACGTGAATTTTCCCTTTGTGAGTTTGGGGCAGGAGGCAGGTTCAACAGCTACCAGTCTCGTTTTCTTGCCGTTTTTCAGGTTTTCACGGAGGAAGGGAAATGCAATTCCGGAAAAGTTTGATCCTCCGCCGAAGCATCCGATCACAACATCCGGATAATCGTCAGTCTTTGCCATCTGGAGCAAAGCCTCCTGCCCGATAATGGTCTGGTGCAGAATGACATGGTTCAGCACACTGCCGAGAGAGTATTTTGTATACGGATCCTGTGCAGCAATTTCCATTGCCTCGGAAATTGCAATTCCAAGACTTCCGGGTGAATCCGGATCCAGTTCAAGGACCCTCCTTCCTGCTGCTGTCATTGTGCTTGGCGACGGGACAACCTTTGCACCGTATGTGTTCATTAAGAGCTTACGCCCGGGTTTCTGATTGTAACTGACGTTTACCATGAATACAAGCAGTTCGAGACCGAAGTGGTTGCACGCGAAGCTCATTGCGCTTCCCCACTGACCGGCACCGGTTTCGGTGGTTATCCTTCTTACTCCCTCCATTTTGTTGTAGTACGCCTGCGGGATGGCCGTATTAGCCTTATGGGAACCTGAATAATTGCCACCCTCATATTTGTAATATATCCTGCTCTTTGTCCCCAGGGCTTTTTCAAGGTTGGTCTGCCCGGAAAAGGGGAGATGGGCGGAAGGACCTGTACAGATCAAGGACCTCCTCAGGAATATCAATGTATCTTTCTGTTGATACTTCCTGTTTTATAAGCTCCATCGGGAAAATGACCGACAGATCATCAGGGCCCACTGGTTTACCGGTGGCAGGGTTCAGCGGCGGCATCGGTTTGTTGGGCATGTCGGCAACAATATTATACCACTGGCGGGGCATCTCATTTTCGCTTAAAATAATCTTGGTAATCTTTTCCATAACTGGTCTATTAAGGTTAGTAAATAAAAAAGGCACACCGTGAATGGTGTGCCTTAATAACAAATATCTTATAAGAGTTATATAATAGCGTGATTCACAGCATCATTCAAAAAGCTGCGCCAGCGCCAGACATATAACGTCCTTGTTTTCATGTTTGCAAAACTAATATATTATTCAAATAAATGCACACTCAGACATATTTTTTTCTGGTCAACTTTCATAAAGCACATTGTCTTTATTGTAAACACCCAGTACCTCAAGATTGCGGGTAAGTTTTTCCAGGGCCTGTTCAATCATGCCGGGAGTGCTGGTCTTACTTAATTCCAGGTCGAGGTAAAACATATATTCCCAGTCACCGTTAAGACGCGGAACAGACTGAATCTTGGACAGGTTAACATCCATCTGGGCGAGGATAACAAGCACAGCAGCCAGGGAGCCCGGTTTATGACCTGTGGAAAAGCAAACTGAAATCTTATTGCCGTCACTCCGCATTTTTTCCTCATCGCCGATTGTAAGAAACCTTGTATAGTTTTTCTTATATGTCTCAACACCTTCGGAGAGAATCTTCAGCCCATATATTTTTGCTGCGTTCATCGCCGCTATTGCAGCGATCCCTTTAAGTTGTTTCTCACTTATAATTCTTGCGCTGGCGGCAGTATCCTCACACTCGATCAGAGTTATGCCGGGATAACAGTTAAGGAACTCCATGCACTGGGCAAGGGCAATCGGGTGTGACCTTATTTCCCTGATATCCTCTATTCCCTGTCCGGGCAGGGCCATTAGATTCTGTTTTACCCTGAGATTATGCTCTCCCAGCACCTTCAGTCCTGATTCCCTGATCAGTGTGTAGTTGTAGAGGATGCTTCCGGAGCGTGCATTTTCTATTGCCATCACTGCAAAATCAGCTTCTCCACGTTTCACACTGTTTATTGTCATGTCGAAAGTTGAGCATGGAACCATCTCAATTGAGTCAGGGTGCGAAGAATTGTCTGGCAGCCACCTCATGAAAACTTCCTTTTTCTCCCTGTATAGATATTTTCATTTATAAATGTTACAATCAGAAACTCCCTTCCGGGATCTCTTTATTAATACTCTTTCTGTTAATTCTTTAAAATGTAACTGCTTATCCAGTCGCCCACCTCTGATGTTGACTTTGAGTTGGTCCGGGAGAGGTCTTCAGTCACTATGTTCTCTTCAATTGAACGTTCGACTGCCTGTCTGATCATATCAGCCTCCTTTTTGAGTTTGAATGCGAGTTCAAACATCATAGCTGCGGAGAGAATTGTGCCGAGCGGGTTTGCAATATTTTTTCCGGCAGCCTGCGGGTATGAACCGTGTATGGGCTCAAAAACAGAGGTAAGCAGTCCTACAGATGCCGATGGCAGAAGTCCGAGTGATCCGGTAATAACACTTGCTTCATCAGACAGAATATCACCAAACATATTTTCAGTGACAATGACATCGAATCTGCCGGGATTTTGTATCAGTTGCATTGCGGCGTTATCAACAAACATGAATTCAACTTCAAGTCCGCTGTATGCTTTTGCTGTTTCAAGGGCAGTCTCCCGCCACAGTCTCGATGTTGCAAGTACGTTGGCCTTGTCAACAACGGTGACCTTATGTTTGCGGGACATTGCGTAGTCGAAGGCCACTTTCAGGACCCGTTCGATCTCGAAACGACTGTAAACACATGAATCATAGGCAGTGTTACCGTCCTCAGACCTGCCCTGGGGTTTCCCGAAATAGATACCTCCGGTTAACTCCCGCACCATTATGATGTCTGCACCCTTTACAATTTCTTTCTTAAGCGGGGACTTATCCAGCAGAGAAGGGAAGGTGGTAACCGGTCTTATGTTGGCGTATAAGCCAAGCTCTTTCCGCATTGCCAGAAGCCCTTGTTCAGGCCTGACCTTTAATGAGGGATCGGCATCATATTTTGGATCACCGATGGCACCGAAAAGAACAGCATCGGATGATTTGCACAGGCTGAGGGTTTCATCGGGCAGGGGTGAGCCGGTTTTGTCAATTGCCGCTGCACCAACAAGACCAAATTTAAAGCTGACAGTATGATTGTATTTTTCACATACTGCAACGACAACCTTTTTTGCCTGCTCAATTATCTCCAGGTCCTATCCCGTCACCAGGTAAAACCGCTAAATTAATGTTCATGTGTTACCTTTTTTAATTTATCAGCATTTATCGTATTCCCTTTATTATCAATTATGTTCAGCATTTTCTCGGTAGCCTTTATTGCTGACTCGGTCTGGTCGGCATCCAGCCCCCTGGTTTTGAACTCCTTACCGTTATGATCCCATGTAATTACAGTTTCAACAAGTGCGTCTGTCCGTCCTCCGGGAGGTATAGAGACCTGGTAGTCTGTCAGTAGAGGATAACTTTTCCCAAGCCTGTCGTAAATAGTCCTGAGAGCCTTCATAAATGCATCATACTGTCCGTCTCCGGAAGAGGTCTCCTGATATAGATCTCCGTTGATTTCTATCTGAACGCTTGCAGACGGTTTCATTCCGTATGAAAGTGAAAGAGCGTAATTTTTTATGAAGATTTTATAGCTTGACCGGTCTTCACCGAGAACGTCTGAGATTATGAATGGCAGGTCCTCTGAAGTAACATTTTCCTTTTTATCACCCAATTCAATAACTCTTTGTGTCACTTTGTCAATTGACTCGGCATTGAGAAACAGGCCGGATTCTTCAAGGTTTTTTCTGATTGTTGCTTTGCCCGATTGTTTACCAAGGGCATATTTTCTTTTTCTGCCGAAACGCTCCGGAAGAAGATTGTTAAAATACAGGTTGTCTTTGGTATCACCGTCAGCATGAATACCGGAGGTCTGTGTGAAAACATTCTCACCTATGACAGGTTTGTTGACGGGAATCCGTATTCCGCTGAATGTTTCAACTACTTTGCTGACTTTCGTTATTTCATACTCGTTAATACCTGTCTCAACCCCAAGCTGATCACGCAATACGGCAATGACACTTGAAAGCGGAGCATTTCCGGCTCTTTCCCCCAGACCGTTCACTGTAGTGTGTATCCCGCTTATTCCTGCCCTGACAGCTGAAAAGACATTGGCAACAGCCAGATCATAATCATTGTGGGCGTGGAAGTCAAAGCTTAAAGAAGGATATTTTTCAGTCATCCTTTTACAGAACATGTAAGTCTGTTCCTGGTTAAGAATGCCGAGTGTGTCAGGAAGCATAAACCTGGTTATCTGACTGTTTTTAAGTGAGTCTATCATGAAACAGACATAGTCCTCCGAGTTGATCATTCCGTTTGACCAGTCTTCGAGATAGATGTTAACCTGCATATCAAGGGTTCCCGCCTCATTTATAATCTCCCTGATATCCCTTACATGCTCTTCGGGTGTCTTGCGCAGTTGTTTCTGCAGATGGCGGAGTGATCCCTTGCAGAGCAGGTTTATCACCTTACAGCCGGCGTTATTGATCCAGTGAAGTGAGAGTCCGCCGTCTACAAACCCGAGAACCTCAATCTTACTTAAGAGGTCATTCTGGCGTGCCCAGTCAGTAATCTGCCGGGTTGCCTCAAATTCGCCTCCGGAAACACGTGCCGAAGCCACCTCAAGATGGTCAACCTTCAAATCTTTAAGAAGAAGCGCTGCGATATGAAGTTTCTCCGGGGGAGTATATGAAACGCCCTGCGTCTGCTCTCCGTCTCTCAGGGTAGTATCAATTATTTCTATTTTCATTTACTTTTTATGAGCTCATAATCAATTATATGATTCTGAATACCAAGAAGATAGTCGATGTCGTCCAGACCTTTTAACAGGCACTCTTTCTTATATGGATTTATTTCAAACGAAACTGACAATCGCGCAGCAGGTGCGATAAGCAATTGCCGGTGAAGATCTATTGTGACAATTGTCTCAGGTTCCTTCGTGACACAGGAAAGCAGAGTTCCCAGATCCTTTTCAGGTATCACCACAGGCAGGAGTCCGTTATTGAGTGCATTATTTTTAAATATATCCGCGAAGAAGCTTGAAACAACTGCCCTGAAGCCGTAGTCAAAGACAGCCCATACGGCATGTTCCCTGCTTGACCCGCATCCGAAATTTTTTCCGGCGACGAGTATACTTCCGCTATATTCAGGATTGTTCAGGATGAAGTCCTTATTTACAGTTCCTGATTTACTGAATCTCCAGTCGCGGAACAGGTTCTCACCGAAACCTTCCCTCGATGTGGCACTCAGGAACCTGGCAGGGATAATCTGATCGGTGTCCACGTTTTCATATTGTAAGGGTACGCAGGTTGACCTCAGTATATCGAATTTAGTTTTGCTCATCTCTTTTTCTCTAATGGAGTAATTCAATTAATGAAATCGCGTGGATCGGTTATCTTTCCGGTAATGGCGGCTGCCGCAGCAGTGAGAGGGCTCGCGAGCAGTGTTTTCGATCCGGGTCCCTGTCTGCCTTCAAAGTTCCTGTTCGATGTAGATACAGCATATTTGCCAGGAGGGATCTTGTCTTCGTTCATTGCAAGACATGAAGAACATCCGGGTTGCCTGAGTTCGAAGCCTGCTTCCTTAAGAATCCCGGTCAGTCCCTCCCTGATTGCCTGTTTTTCAACCATTCTGGACCCGGGCACAATCAGGGCTGTAATATTTGAAGCTTTTTTCCTCCCCTTCACCATTTCGGCAAAGGCTCTCAGGTCTTCAATTCTCCCGTTAGTGCAGCTTCCAACGAATACATAGTCAACAGGGTGGCCGAGGAGTTTCATTCCCGGTTTAAATCCCATGTAGTCCAGAGATTTAAGGAATGATGCTTCTCCTTCCCTGTTTGGCATTGTCAATTTCCGGAATGGTGCCGTCAATTGCCATTCCCATTCCGGGGTTTGTACCATAGGTTATCATAGGGTTTATTAAATCACCCCTGAATTCCAGTTCACTGTCGAATATGGCATTGGGATCACTCTTCAGGTCATTCCATTTTTCAGGGAAGCCTGAAGAAGGAAATGTGCCGGCAAGTGAGGGCACCCTTTTCAGGTATTCATATGTGATTTCATCCGGAGCGATAAGTCCGCCCCGCGCCCCCATCTCGATACTCATATTGCATATTGTCATCCGGGCTTCCATGCTGAGGCTTCTGATGACAGATCCGGCGTATTCAACGAAATATCCTGTGGCTCCGCTTGCAGAGACCCTGGAGATTATGTACATTATTACATCTTTTGCTGTTACCCCTTTTTGAAGTTTTCCATTAACTGTGATTCTCATCTTTGCCGGCTTTGCCTGCATTATGCATTGTGTTGCCAGTACCATTTCAACTTCGCTTGTTCCGATGCCGAAGGCAACCGTTCCGAAGGCTCCGTGTGTTGATGTGTGGCTGTCACCGCAGACAATTGTCATTCCGGGAAGTGTTTTCCCAAGTTCAGGTCCGATAACATGAACAATGCCGTTATTGGGATGGCCTATACCAAACAGTTCAATTCCATATTTACTGCAGTTTTCCTCCAGTTTTCTTACCTGGTTGCGCGACAACTCATCTTTTATCTCCTGGTCCTGGTTCAGGGTAGGAATATTATGGTCAGCTGTAGCAAGGGTTTTTTCGGGCCTGAAAACGGGAATTGCCCGGTCATTCAGTCCGTTGAATGCCTGAGGACTGGTTACTTCATGAATATAGTGCCGGTCAATATAAATCACATCAGGTCCCTCCTCTATGTGTCTCACAACATGGGAATCCCAGATCTTGTCAAAAAGTGTTTTAGCTTCCAATTTATTACTGTTTACTCAGTGTCTGGTTCTACTTGATTTTATCAATAGCATCAATAAATGCTTCCACAGAAGCCGTGATTATATCAGTGTTTGCGGAGAAACCGTAATATATCTTACCCTGGTGTTCCACCTGAATATGTGCCTTTCCAAGGTCATCGCTTCCCTTTGTGATTGCCTGGATAAGGAACTCTTCAAGGTGCACTGTTTTGCTTATCAGTTGTTTGACTGCAGTAAACGCAGCATCAATGGGTCCGTTGCCAGAGGAGGTGGAGGTATGTATTTCCCCGTTTATTCTCATGCAGACCGTTGCTACCGGTATCAGTGATTTTCCGCATGTTACCTGCAGTCGTTCCAGCTTGAGGGCCTTTTCTCCTTTGAAAACCTCACCGGAAAGGATCCTTATATCTTCATCATTTATCTCCTTTTTCTTGTCAGCCAGGAGCAGGAAGCGATGGTAGATGTCATCGAGTTCCTCCTTGCCAAAATTCAGTCCCAGTAGCTCAAGCCGGTGATTGAGGGCGGCTCTTCCGCTTCGGGCGGTGAGGATTATTGAAGATTCCCTTATACCAACTTCCAAAGGATCAATGATCTCATAGTTCTCCCTGTTTTTGATGACACCATCCTGGTGTATTCCAGATGAATGTGCAAAGGCATTCCTGCCTACAATAGCCTTATTTGCCTGCACAGGCATGCTCATCAGGGTTGAGACAAGCCGGCTGGTGCTGAAGATAAGCTTTGAATCAATATTTGTCGTCAGATTAAGATTATGATGGCTTTTGATAATCATTGCCACTTCCTCCAGTGAAGTGTTTCCGGCTCTCTCTCCGATACCGTTGATTGTCACCTCTACCTGTCTGGCACCGTTAATGACTCCCATCATTGTATTTGCTGTGGCCATTCCAAGGTCATTATGACAGTGTGTTGATATGACGGCTTTATCGATATTCGGCACGTTCTCTTTCAGGAACCGGATCTTTTCACCGTATTGCTCCGGGAGGCAGTATCCGGTTGTATCGGGAATGTTAACGACTGTTGCCCCTGCTTTTATAACGGCTTCAATTACCCTGGCAAGGTATTCGTTTTCACTTCTTCCTGCATCTTCGGCATAAAACTCCACATCTTCGACAAATTTCTTTGCATATTTTACTGCATCCACAGCCCGTTTAAGTGTCTCTTCGGGTGTTGTTTTAAGCTTGTACATTATGTGAAAAGGGGAGGTCCCGATTCCGGTATGAATACGTTTCTTTTTGGCATACTGAAGAGCCTCGGCGGCAACTTCAATATCTTTCTTTACAGCCCTGGTTAATGCACAGATTACGGGCTCAGAGATAGCCTTGGATATTTCAACAACTGAATTGAAGTCTCCCGGGCTTGAAACCGGAAATCCAGCCTCAATTACGTCGACACCAAGTGCTTCCAGAGCCCTGGCAACCTCAATTTTTTCAATTGTATTAAGCTGGCATCCGGGGACCTGCTCGCCATCCCTGAGGGTTGTGTCAAAAATTATAATCCTGTCGTTCATAGTTTAGTGTTTTTCAGCCATACCAGTATTTAGGGTCTGAGTTTTCTTACCATTGCACCTGCCTGCCACATTTCTGAATTGTGCAGTTCATCGAGTTCGGTTGCCAGTTTTGTCCGGTAATCGGGCTGGCGGTTAGCCTCAATTGTAATTCTTGCTTCATTGCCGGTGGCGACGCTTTCATAGAGTTTGTCGAATACGGGAGCAACTGCATCGCGGAACCTGTTTTTCCAGTCGAGTGCACCCCTCTGCGCTGTAGTTGAGCAATTTGCATACATCCAGTCCATCCCGTTTTCTGCCACAAGCGGGAGCAGGCTCTGTGATAATTCCTCCACAGTTTCATTGAAAGCTTCGGACGGTGAATGACCTTTTTTTCGCAGGAGGTTGTATTGCGCCTCCATGATCCCGGCAATGGCTCCCATAAGGACGCCTCTTTCTCCTGTCAGATCACTGTACACTTCTTTCCTGAAATCTGTTTCAAAAAGATAGCCTGAGCCAACACCGATGCCAAGGGCAAATACCCTTTCCCGGGCTTTACCTGTTGCATCCTGGTAAATGGCATAGCTTGAATTGAGACCTTTCCCTTCCAGGAAAAGACGGCGCAACGATGTCCCCGAACCCTTTGGAGCAATAAGGATCACATCAACATCAGCCGGCGGTACTATACCGGTCTGGTCATTGAATGTAACGCCGAAGCCATGGGAAAAATAGAGAGCTTTACCCTTTGTAAGATGCTTCTTTAACTGTCGGCCACGATTCAATCTGTCCGGCATCTGAAAGCAGGTATTGAATTATTGTTCCTCTTTTGCACGCCTCCTCTATTTCGAACAGATCTTTACCCTCTTTCCAGCCGTCTCTGACTGCTTTTTCCCAGGAAGATGAATTTTTCCGTTGTCCGACTATTACATTAAGGCCGTTATCTTTTAGGTTTAGTGACTGTCCCGGACCCTGAACGCCGTATCCTATGACGGCTATTACATCATTTTTTAAAACTTCACGGGCTTTTGAAAGCGGGAATTCTTCCCTTGTAACCACGTTTTCCTGTACACCTCCAAAATTGATTTTTGCCATGACTTCAGATTATTTGATTATTACTATTAATTAGTTGTTATTCTCAGCCCTCTCCGGTTCAGGGCGCATTGCCTCATCCATCTCCTTCAGGTAAGAATTTAGTTCTTTCACCTGTTTTGTGATAGCCACACGTCCGGACCTTACAAACTGAAGGACTCCATACGGTTCGAGCAGCCTGAGCAATTCGGTTATTTCAGATTTGTGCCCGGTTTTTTCGATAATTATATATTCGGGAGAAACCTCCAGTATGCGTGCATGCTGCCCCCTTACAATATGATCAATAATATTGCCTGACATTAATCCCCTTGTAGCGACTTTAAACAGGGCGATCTCCTGGTATATAATCTGATCAGAAGTGTGCACAAAGACCTTCAGTACATCAACCAGCTTTTCCATTTGCCTGGCCACTTTTCTAACCATTTCCGGCGATGTAATTACTACCAGTGTCCACAGGTGTACGCCGGCAACAGCTGATTCAGAGGCTGTGATACTTTCAATATTGATCTGCCTCCTGGTCAGAATAATTGTTATCTGGTTCAATATCCCGATGTGGTTCTCGGTAAACAATGACAGTGTATATTCGTTTTTCATCTTCTCTCTGGTTTAATAGGTCAGTCGTACATCGGATACTGAAGAGCCTGGCTCCACCATTGGCAGTACATTTGCTTCCTTGCTTATTGTAACGTCAATCAGATAAGGCCCGTCAAAGTCAAGCATCTCAGCCAGTGTTTTTTCAAGATCCTTTCGTTCTGATACTCTTTTTGCAGTTATATTAAATCCCTCGGCTATTTTGAGGAAATCAGGGTTGATCAAAGCTGTTGAAGCGTATCGTTTATTGTAGAACATATCCTGCCACTGTCTCACCATACCGAGAAAGCTGTTATTGAGGATGATGATTTTAACAGGTATCTGGTACTGGAGAATAGTACCGAGTTCCTGGATAGTCATCTGGAAACCGCCATCACCAAGGAATACCACAACCTGTTTGTCAGGCTGTCCTATTTTGGCACCTATTGCAGCCGGAAGGCCAAAACCCATGGTGCCCATACCGCCTGATGTCACCAGGCTGTTTGGGTTCTTGAATTTGTAATACCTGGCGGCAGACATCTGGTTTTGCCCGACATCGGTAACAATTATAGCCTCACCGTGTGAAAGGTCTGACACCAGTCTGACGACTTCCCCCATTCTAATCTCACCTGATTCCGGTTCAGTCTCCGGCCTGATTACTTTATCATACTCTGTTTTGTCACATATTCTGAATTCCCTGATCCATTTCGGGAATGAGTTTTCTTTAACGAGTGGTATCAGGTAGCGCAGAGTTTCGCGTGCATCGTTATTTATTTCAAGATCAACCTGCACGTTTTTATTGATTTCCGCAGCATCGATCTCAATGTGAATTATCCTGGCGCTTTTTGCATATTTCTTCAGGGCTCCTGTCACACGGTCATCAAAACGCATTCCCACGGCAATTATGAGGTCAGCCTGGTTGGTAAGGACATTTGGTCCGAAGTTGCCATGCATGCCAAGCATCCCGGCATATAATCTGTGCCCGTAGGGAAAGGCTGAGAGCCCGAGCAGGGTGAGTGCCACGGGAATGCCTGTTTTCTCGGCAAACTCTTTAAGTTCATTTTCCGCTCCCGAAAGAAGAACACCGTGTCCGGCAAGAATAAGTGGCCGCTCAGCATGGTTGATCATGATGGCAGCTGATTCTATCTCCCTTGTGTGCAAGGGTATTCTGGGGTTATAGCTTCTCAAATACTCACACTTACTATAACTGAAACTTAGCTTTTCAATCTGTGCATCTTTGGCTATATCAACAAGAACAGGTCCGGGACGACCTGATTTTGCGATATAAAAAGCTTTGGCTATCGTGTCAGGGATGTCCTGCGGCCTTTTAACCTGGCAGTTCCATTTTGTAACGGGCATTGATACACCGAGAATGTCGGTTTCCTGGAATGCATCTGTTCCGATCAGGTTTGAGACTACCTGGGCGGTTATAAAGACAACAGGGACTGAATCAAGGAATGCATTTGCGATGCCGGTTATGAGGTTTGTAGCACCGGGGCCGGAGGTTGCAAAGCAGACACCCGGTTTGCCGGTAACCATTGCATATGCCTGGGCTGCATGTGCAGCGCCCTGTTCGTGACGGGTAAGTATATGACGGAGTTGGTCCTCATAATCAAGAAGTTTGTCATAAACCGGCATGATGGCACCTCCGGGATACCCGAATATTGTATCCACACCTTCCTCAATGAGACATTTGAGAAGCGCTTCAGCTCCTGATATTTGTCCCTGATCCTTGTCATTCACTCCTTTTGTATTCAAATCCTTGTTGTTCTTCATATTAATCTATCATAATGTCACCCCTACGGGGTTCGATTGTATTTACCTCATTCTATCATAATGTCACCCCTTCGGGGTTCGATTGTATTTACCTCATTCTATCATAATGTCACCCCTTCGGGGTTCAGTTGTATTCATTTTTCCTTAGCCCACCCACTGTCTGTCTCCTCCCTAAAATTGGCCACAGGGCAATTTCTTAACGGTCGGTCCCCCTTCGGGGTTCGAAGGTATTTTTTTTCTATCTCTGACCTACAGACCTCTGACCTTCAGACCTCAGACCTTCAGACCTCAGACAATCCTCACCGCCCCCCTGTCGGCTGAGCTGACTGTAGCTGCATAGGCTCTCAGTGAGGCAGGAATTATTCTCCGGCGGTCTTTTGGCTTATATGCCTCCTTCTCCCTTGCTGCCTCCTTCTCGTGTCTCATAAGCAATTCATTATCAGATATAACTATGTTTATACTCCGTCTTATTATATTAATTTCTATCAAATCTCCGGTTCTTATCAGGGCAATTTCTCCTCCTGCAGCAGCCTCGGGTGATACATGGCCTATTGAGAGTCCTGAGGTGCCGCCTGAAAATCGTCCGTCAGTTAGCAGGGCACATTTTTTATCCAGCCCTTTTGACTTAAGGTATGAGGTAGGGTAAAGCATTTCCTGCATTCCCGGCCCTCCTTTGGGTCCTTCATATCTTATTACTATCACTTCTCCTGCCCGAACCTTGCCGTTCAGTATGCCTTCCACTGCATCTTCCTGAGATTCAAAAATTATTGCAGGTCCTGAAAATACAAAGAGCGACGGATCGACCCCGGCAGTCTTTACAACAGACCCGTTTTTTGCGATATTTCCATATAGAACAGCGAGTCCTCCATCAATGTTGTAGGGGGAGTTCACACTTCGTATGCATCCTGATTCCCTGTCGGTATCGAGGGTCTTATAATAAGCTTCCTGGGTGCCCATTTCAAGACTCCTTTTCATTCCGGGAGCGCTTTTAAAGAATTCAAATGCAAGAGGTATGGCTTTTTCTCCCAGTATGTCCCATTCAGCTATGGCTTCGTGAAGTGTAGGGTAGTCAACCCTTTTGACAGAACTATCCAGAAGATTATTACGTTCAAGTTCACCAAGAATACCAAACACACCTCCGGCACGGTTTACATCCTCGATATGGTACCTGGAGCTGGGGGAGACTTTGCATATGTTTGGAACCTTTCCGGAAAGCTCATCAATATCCTTCATCGTAAAATCAACACCGGCTTCATGTGCTATTGCCAGAAGGTGAAGGACCGTGTTGGTTGATCCCCCCATCGCAATATCGAGAGACATTGCATTTCTGAAAGCTGCCACGGTTGCGATTGAACGGGGAAGAACAGAGTCGTCACCCTCATTATAAAACCTGTTTGCAAGGCTGACTATCAGTGAGGCTGCTTTTTCAAAGAGCTTCATCCTGTTGACATGGGTAGCCACTATTGTTCCGTTGCCCGGCAGGGCAAGACCGAGAGCCTCGTTGAGACAATTCATCGAATTTGCCGTAAACATTCCGGAGCATGAGCCGCAGGTTGGACATGCTGCCCGTTCAATTTCATTCAGCTCTTCATCACTCACGGAGCTATCGGCAGCTGACACCATTGTATCAATCAGGTCAAGGGCTCTGCCGGGTAGGATTCCGGCCTCCATCGGCCCTCCGGAAACAAACACAGCCGGGATATTGAGCCGCATTGCAGCCATCAGCATTCCGGGAGTAATTTTATCGCAGTTGCTTATACATATCATTGCATCAGCCTGATGTGCATTGCATACGTATTCGACGCTGTCTGCAATAAGTTCTCTTGACGGCAGGGAATAGAGCATCCCTGCATGGCCCATGGCTATACCGTCATCAATTGCAATTGTATTAAACTCAGCCGCAAAGAGTCCGTGTGATTCAATCTCTTTCTTAATGATCTGACCCACGGAATGGAGATGCATATGACCGGGAACGAACTGGGAAAAAGAGTTGACTATAGCAATAACGGGTTTCCCGAACTGCTCTTCTTTCATGCCGTTTGCGCGCCAGAGGCTTCTTGCCCCGGCCATATTTCTTCCGGTTATTGTTGTTGCACTCCTGAGTTGGTTCTTCATTATCATAAAAACATTAAAAAAAAAGCTTCCCGGTTTCCCGGAAAGCTTCTGTATGTATATGGTACTACATATTATTTCCGGGTCAACTGCCAGAGGCCAGAATAAAGAGGAAAATAATATATAGGACAGAGTTCATCATTTTTTTCTCAATTGTCAGGTGTCAAAAATATATTAAAAATCGATAAATCAATTAAAAATATGCTTTTTATTGGTTTATCTGTTAAACATTAAGAGAAAAAGAGTGTTTTATAAATTGTTTATACATTGATAATGAGGAAATTAAAACTTTCAGAGGCAGGAGTATAAATTTCTGTATATTTTTTCTCCGGATAGCCTGTTTCAACTTAAAGAAAGGGATGGATTATGTGATGGCTGCAGCCTGGGGGGTGTTCAAATGAACAGGTTTTGGAAAAAGATGACACCCTTTCCGGCTTATCTGGGGGATCAGCAGGGCAAGGTCATCTTCAAGAGAATCACCCATCTTTCCCTGGCAGAAGGGGCAGGCATGGACAGATCCCCCGGAATCTACATACAGATACCTGACCCCGGCGCCAAAGCAACCAATTCTTCGCTGATGATAACCGGGGAAGAATAGGGGAGGATAATTTTCAAATTCAGCCGACGAGTTTACCTTCAGGTAGAAATTCTCAACGGATTTCAGCATTTCTGCAGGCAGCCTGACATCACTGTCTTTAAAATGTCCTGTTTCACGCGGTTCAAGAAGAAAAATAAAGGAGGTCCGGATTGATCTTGCAAATTCCAGGTAATCTGAAAGAAACTGTTCAGACAGAGACTCTTTAGTGACACATATTGCCAGTCCTGTTGCCAGTCCTGCTTTTCTGCAGTTTTTTACGGCTTCCAAAGCCCAGCCGAACGCACGGGGGCTGCCCCTGAATTCGTTATGTTTGCTGCTCTCCCAGTGATCGAGGCTTATTCTTACACCGGTCAATCCGGCATTCTTCAACTGCCGGGCTTTTTCCAGAGTGAGGTTATATCCCGATGTCAGCAGCCAGGTATCTGTACTTTTATCTGTATGCTTTACAAGTGTCAGCAGATCATCGAACCTGGCCATGGGCTCGCCTCCGGATATCTGAATCTGGCTTACCCCGTAGCGCTGAAATTTTTCGATTATCATCTTCAGATTGTCAACCGAAAGAGTATCACTCCGGTCGAGCCTGTCCCACTCCAGGCAATGTCTGCAGCTGAGCGGACACTTTTTCGTAATAGAAAGGAACAGGGTTGTCAGCCGCAGCCGGCCATTCTTATAGGGAAGGGAATTATTGAGTTCGCTGACAATGAATTTATTGAAAGACTGTGACGGGAATCCGGGCAGATTCGGATTGAAAAAGAAACGTCCGTTTGCATAAAAAAACTTCGCGATGCCGGGGAGACCGCTGAAGGCCTCTCTTTTTTTAACAAGCATCCTCACTGCACTTATGGCCTTAAAGGGATTTCTGTATTCTTTCAGTGCAAGAAATAATATTGTGGTTCTCAGCAGGGAAGCAATAACTGTCCTTTTCAGCGAGGAAAGCGGGTGACGAAGGTTCATCCTTCAGATTATTATGCCGGATTTGGTCAGATCAGTTTCCCTTCTGGTAATACTGAAGGAAATGTTCCTTTGAAAATCTTGTGAATGCTCCGGGTTCAAGAAATGTTTTAAGGTAAGCTATGTCAGGCTTTCCCCTGGTATCACGGAGTATTTCATAATTGCCTTTGCTGTGCAGGATCACTGATCTGCTTTTTCCCGGAACAGGATGGCGGAGCAGCGAAAGTGACCGATGTTTCATTTGTCACTTCAGGCTGAATGAGGTACAGGTCATCATCACGAAGCAGCAGTTGGGAAACATTTTTCATGTTTTCATCTGTAGCTGATGAAAGCGGGACGATAGTCTTAACCAACTCATGGTCGTCAGAAAAGTCCATGGCCGCGAAGTCGATGTCCCAGAAAAGTAGTCCGGCAACAAGCTTAATATTTACTTTATCTCCGGTTACCCCTGAAAGATCAAGGTTCAGAACATCAGCTTTGTCAGCCATCGGTCCGGGCAGATTGAAATAGTCAGCAAATTTTAGGCCCGAAGCAGTCTCAATGTATACCGCAAGAGGCATTCCCTGGTCGAATGACCACTTCAGCAGCTCTTCCTGCGATTTTTGGTTACGTTTTTCCTTCCAGTTATCATACCTGTTGCCAAAGAGATCAGTGAATTTCACGAACATAAAATCGAGCCACATAGTATTCTTCCCTGACACAACCAGCCTTGCACTGGTTGCATTTTGCGGCTTTTCAAAGGAGAGGGAAATAGTATCTTTAAGGATCGGATCTCTGAGTACCTGGCTAATATACCTGAGGCTGTCATAACCGGAGAGTTCCTCCCCGAGTGATCTGCCGTAACAGTCAGAAGCGGAAAGGGGCTTTTTAATGTCAGTCAGGGTATGGCTTTTGCCGTATTTGTCAACCATAATGGCTGTTTCCGGTGAATGGTCAAAAACAAGCAGTTCGGTAAGATTTGTATTCTGGATCTCCTTTACCTCATTTGCAAGTTTGATTTTATAGAGGCCATCAACCGGCTTTATCGACTTCAGAGGCAGGTAATCATTTCGTTCCAGGGGGATTGCAGTTGCCCCGCTGTAAATTTCACCTTCAAAGCTGGCTGATGTACCGTCTTCACTGTAAATAAAGGGGCAGGATCCTCCTTTTACCAGCAGCCAGATTAGTGCTACGGCATAAACTGTACCGACAGCGATACCTGTACTTATTATAACTGTTTTTGCCCCGTCCACCTTGTTGATCTCGGCTTTGGCAATGTTTTCAAAGGGTATGCTTACATGGTTGCCGTCATTTTTGATCACTGAATCAGGGGCAACATAGATATGCACAATGTCTTTCTTTTTCGGGGGCTCAGGAAGATATGTAATGCTTCCGGCCAGAACTCCGTTTGAGATTGTCACATTATTGATCTGATATGCGGAGTTCACACCGTGGATATAATAGTACTTCCCGGCTGCATACTGCATCTCGCCCTTATGAACTCCCCTCAGGGTGTAACAGCCAGAATAGGAAAACATTATCAGCCCGGCAAGAAATAATGCCACTGTCTTCTGATACTCACTCTGTTTTTTCATGGCGTTCTTTTTAGATTTTGGATCCTTATCCGGGGAAGGTCAATAGAACAGTGAAGGGAGGAAGGTAAATGTAAGAACGGCAAAGGCTGCGACGCCTCCCAGGGTCAGCCACAAGTCGGTCACCCAGTAATCGGTTTTTGCGATGTTTCCTGCCGGAACAGACAACCTTGTACCGTCAATCTTTACAGCCGATGCCGGAGCCGCATAGAGATGTGTCACTTTCAGCTTTGTGATTTTCAGGGAATCCTGATAGATCAGTCCCGAAAGAATACCGTCCGAAACAGTGTAATTACTGACAGCCCACAGACTGTCGTCGGCGTGCAACATTATAACATTTCTTTTTTGCGGAATACTGCTTAATGAAGCAGTCCTCAGGCTGTAACAACCGGCAGCGGCAACTGCGAGGATTAGAAACATTACCGTTTTCAACGCCTTCCGAAGGTCATCTTCATGTAACATTTCAATTATATTTAAGTAAAGATAGGATAATTACTTAAAAATCAAAGGGAAAAGTTGAAAATATTAATCATGGACTATCCCGAGCTCTTTCCCCACTTTTGTGAAAGCCGCGACAGCCTTGTCAAGATGTTCTGTCTCATGGGCTGCTGAGATCTGTACTCTTATTCTGGCCTTGTCTTTGGGAACAACCGGATAGTAGAATCCGATAACATAGATACCTTCCCTGAGAAGCCTGGAAGCCATCTCCTGCGAAAGTTTTGCGTCATAGAGCATTACAGCACAGATGGCCGACTGGGTAGGTTTTATATCAAAACCGGCCTTAAGCATTCTCTCCATGAAATATTCAGTGTTGCTGTGGAGCTTATCCTGAAGCTCATTTGTTTCGGTCATCATATCAATCATCCTGATTCCGGCGGCAGCCACAAGCGGCGGGATGGAGTTGGAGAAGAGGTAGGGCCTCGAACGCTGGCGGAGCATCTCTATGATCTCTTTTTTCCCCGTTGTGAAACCTCCTATTGCACCTCCGAATGCTTTGCCAAGAGTTCCCGTGATGATCTCAATTTTTCCTTTAAGGTTATGCAGTTCGGTAACTCCGCGGCCAGTGCGGCCAACCACGCCGGCCGAGTGCGATTCGTCAACCATTACCATGGCATCGTACCTGCACGCCAGTTCATAGATTTTATTCAGCGGCGCCACGTTTCCGTCCATTGAAAAAACACCGTCAGTGACAATCAGCCGGAACCGTTGTTCCTGTGCCAGCTGAAGCTGCGCCTCCAGGTCAGCCATATCAGCGTTCTCGTACCTGTAACGCTGTGCCTTGCATAGACGGACACCGTCAATTATTGAAGCATGATTGAGCGAATCGGAGATGATTGCATCTTCACTTGTAAGCAGCGGTTCGAAAACCCCCCCGTTGGCGTCAAAACATGCAGCATACAGAATTGTGTCTTCAGTGCCGAAGAATTCGGCTATTTTCTTTTCAAGTTCTTTGTGCAGGTCACCCGTTCCGCAGATGAACCGCACCGATGACATCCCGTAGCCGTGGGTATCGAGGGCCTCTTTTGCAGCATCGACAAGTTTCTGATTGCTGGAGAGCCCAAGGTAGTTGTTTGCACAGAAGTTGAGAACCTTCTGGCCGCTTTCAAGGGTAATCTCAGCACCCTGGGGAGAGACAATTATGCGTTCGTTCTTGTAAAGTCCTGCTTCTCTGATCTCATTGAGCTGGATGTCGAGATGATCCTTATAACTGTTATACATCGGTAAATTGATTCATTGAAAAACGACTGCAAAGATGGTGTTTTACAATGAAAATTTTATGATGATAATCATCAATAACAAATAAGGGTATTATGAAGAGTCAGGCGGTTCCCGAATCCCTACAGTCCGTATTTCGCCACTATCTCATCCTTTGACAGGCCCAGTATTCCGTATTTTTTGCCCACTTTTATGAAGGCAGCCAGGGCCTTATCAAGGTGATGGAATTCATGCCCGGCTGAGATCTGTGTTCTTATGCGTGCCTGACCGTTGGGCACCACAGGGAAGAAGAATCCGATTGCATAGATGCCTTCCTCATAAAGGTCTTTTGAGAAGTCCTGTGACAGTTTGGCATTGAAAAACATAACGGGCACAATGGGGCTGTCACCCTCTTTCAGTATGAAGCCGGCTTCCTTCAGACCTTTTCTCCAGTATGCTGCATTTTTCTCGAGTTTGTCACGACGTTCGGTGCTTGATGAAAGAATATCGAACACCTTCAGTACACCTGAGACGATCACGGGAGCGATTGTATTGGAGAAGAGGTAGGGGCGGGCCTTCTGCCGGCACATCTGAACGATCTCTTTCCTGCCGGAAACACATCCACCGGATGCTCCTCCGAGAGCCTTGCCGAAGGTTGTTGTTATGATGTCTATTTTCCCCATGACATTGCAGTGCTCATGGGTTCCGCGGCCGGTTTTTCCGATAAACCCCGTTGAATGAGAGTCGTCGACAAGGATCATTGCATCGTACTTCTCACAGAGTCTGACCATTTCATCGAGCCTGGCAATATCGCCGTCCATTGAAAACACTCCGTCGGTGATCACCAGTTTGATCCTTTTATCGGAATGAAGCAGGAGCTTCTCTTCAAGGTGTTCCATGCTGGAATGCTTGAATGTGTCATGCTGTGCACTGCAGAGCCTCATGCCGTCAATTATCGAGGCGTGAACAAGCCTGTCGGAGATCATTATGTCCTCACTCGTCAGCAACGCTTCAAACACGCCGGCATTGGCATCCATGCATGACGGGAAAAGGATTGTGTCTTCGGTACCGAGAAACTCCGTCACCCTGTTTCTCCAGTTCACGGTGAATATCCTGGGTACCGCATATAAAGCGAACGGAAGACATGCCGTAACCCCGTTGTTTCAAGTCCTTCATGAGCTGCCCTGATTACCTCCGGATGACTTGATAGTCCCAGGTAATTGTTGGCACACATGTTTATCACTTTCTTCACCTGTGTCGCCTGAAGGAAACTCGACTTCTATGTCTGCCGCCTGGGGCGAGTGTATGAAACGCTCTTCCTTGTAAATACCCGCACTTCGGATATCCCGGAGCTGTGCCCGGTAAAGATCCTTTACCTTTTCACTGTAGCTCATGGCATTAATTTTAGGTTTATTTTATGTATTCATTTACAAGCGCAACTATTTTGTTTACGGAATCAAAAGCCTCGGGTGTCGCTTTTGATGGAGGGATCTTGATCTTGAATTTGTTTTCAAGAAAGACCAGCAATGAGACCATCGAGAATGAATCGACATGACCGCTTGAGATAAGCGGGGTATCATATGTGATCTTTTCATCTTCATCGTCTATATATTCCTTTATCACATATTGCAGGATAATGTCTTTATGTCTTCCATAGTTCTTGTATTTTAAAGTTATTTGATTTAAAAAAGTTTATTGGTCAGTCATTTTCAAGGGTAGAGATATCACCTGTCTCCTCGCCCCATTCCCTGGCATGCAGCAACCGTCTCATTATTTTTCCGCTGCGGGTTTTAGGGCAGTTTATCCATGTATTCTATTTCCTGGGGCATTGCTAAAGGAGAGAGTCTTTTACGGATGTAGTTCATTATTTCGAGCTCGAGGTCGGCGATGGGGTGAACCCTGGCTTCAGGGTCACGAATGCCTTTACCACCTCCATGTTCACTTCGTCAGGCTTGGCCACCACCGCTGATTCTCCCACTGCAGGATGTTCAAGCAGTGCCGATTCAACCTCGAAGGGGCTCACCAGGTGTCCGCCGGTGTTTATGACATCGTCATCACGCCCTGTAAACCAATAGTATCCTTCTTTATCAATGCTGGACCTGTCGCCGGAGAGATACCAGCCGTTCACGAACTTTTCCCTGTATTTTTCCTCATTGTTCCAGTAGCCGCGCATCATGGCCGGCCAGTCGGGTCTGAAGGCTATAAGGCCGATTTTGCCCGGTTCATTAATCGGTTCGAAAGTCTTCGGATCAAGAACAGCACCTGTGATGCCGGGGAAGGGTTTTCCCATTGATCCGGGTTTGACTTTCATCCCCGGGAAGTTTGTGATCATGATCGATCCGGTTTCAGTCTGCCAGAATGTATCGAGGAACGGCTTGCCGAAGATCCTTTCCGACCAGATGACTGCTTCTGAATTCAGGGGTTCGCCCACGCTGGCCAGATGCCTGAGTGATGAAAGGTCGAATTCCTTTATTATTTCATCTCCCGCCTTCATCAGTGACCTGATGGCTGTGGGAGCCGAATACCACATTGTGATCCGGTATTTTTCAATGAACCTGTACCAGGCCTGGGCGGAGAATCCCGTGTCAAGTACGCACTGTGTGACTCCGAGGCTCCAGGGCCCGATTATGCCGTACGAAGTGCCTGTAACCCAGCCGGGGTCGGCGGTGCACCAGTAAATGTCATCATCACGGAGATCAAGCACCCACTTGGTTGTAAGATATTGTGATATAAGCGAATAGTGAACGTGTTTTACTCCCTTGGGCTGTCCTGTTGTGCCGGAAGTGTAGTGAAGAACTGAAGGAGATTCGGCTTTTGTCGGGTAAATCTCAAAATTTTCCACCGGTTCCGAATCATCCAGGCTGAATGCCACCTCCCTGGTTTCAAGTTCCTTTGAGTAGTGGTGGTCAACAATTATTATGAATTCAAGCGAGGGAAGCCTGTCAAGTATCTTCCTGACTTTCGGAAGATGTTTTCTCTGGGTAATGATGGCCCGGGTTCCTGCATTCTCAAGCCTCACAAAGAGTGATTCATCACCGAAGGCTGAGAAGAGGGGCTGAACAATGGCTCCTATCTTCAGCACACCGAGGAAGGAAATATAGAGTTCGGGGATCCTGTCCATGAAGAGACACACCCGGTCTTCATTTTTTATACCAAGGTCTCTGAGAAATGTCCCGGTTGTGTTTCCGGCAAGCCTAATATCATTGAAGGTGTAGTTTTTCTCAACGCCGCCGAAACCCTCATAGTGAAGGGCAGTCTTGTCGCCCTTGCCCTGCAGGCATATCCTGTCAGAACAGTACCAGCCGATGTTTATAATATCACCTTTACGATATTCAAGTTCCTTTTCAGCGATTGACCAGTCAAAATCCCTGAGTCTTTCCTCGTACGAGCCAATATTTGAAGCAGATGTCATTGTCTGAATCTTTTACAATGACATACAAGTTAAATAAATTTCGGGAACTGCCAAGACTTAATTATGACTTTTGTCAGGATGGCGTCTGAAAGTCAGAAGGTCTGAAGGTCTGAAGGTCAGAAGGTCTGAAGGTCAGGGACATCAGACTTTTAGACATAAGACATGAGACCAATTTTTACTCCCAATTCAGGATCACTTTTCCGCAGTTACCTTCTTCCATCACGTCGAATCCCTTCTGGAAATCGTCGATATGGAAGCGGTGGGTGATTATAGGTTCGAGGTTGATGCCACCTATTATCATCATCTGCATCTTGTACCAGGTCTCCCACATCTCGCGGCCGTATATACCTTTAAGAGTCAGCGCCTTGAATATAATATCGCTCCACGGCACCTCGAAATTAGAGGGCAGTATACCAAGAAGGGAAATATTGGAACCGTTGTACATGTTCTCAATCATCTCGCGGAATGCAGCCGGTGAACCTGACATCTCGAGACCCACGTCAAAGCCTTTCATATGGAGGGGTTCGAGCACATCGTGAATTTTTTCGCCCTTTTTAGGGTTGACAACCATTGTGGCTCCCATTTTTTTGGCTATGTCAAGCCTGTAGTCACTGAGGTCACTTGCCACAATGTTACGTGCTCCGGAGAACCGTGCAATTGCAACAGCCATGCTTCCTATCAGTCCTGATCCCGTTATAAGCACATCTTCGCCCAGCAGCGGGAAAGCGAGTGCCGTATGGGTGGCATTTCCAAATGGATCCATTATGGCAGCCCATTCGTCGGGAATACGGTCGTCAAGAAGGACGACATTCCTTGCAGGCACCTTTACAAACTCTGCGAAGGAGCCGTCGATATGAACGCCGATACCTACTGTGTTTTCGCACACATGTTCCCTGCCACGGCGGCAGTTGCGGCATACTCCGCAGAACAGATGTCCTTCGCCTGTCACCCTGTCTCCCACCTTCACATTGGTCACCCCCGGCCCTATAGCTTCAACATAGCCCATGTATTCATGGCCTATTGTCATCGGCACTTTTATAGTCTTCTGCGCCCACTCGTTCCATTCATAGATATGAAGGTCGGTCCCGCAGATTGCCGATTTCTTAACCTTGATCAGAACGTCATTGTATCCGATCTCAGGAACAGGTACATCCTGCATCCACAGACCTTTGGCGGCCTTAGCCTTGACAAGTGCTTTCATTTTCTTCATTTGCGCAGTGATATTTAATGTAAAATTAATACAATTCCGGGTGATAAATCCTGATTTTTGTTGGGCCGAAGAAGTTACCCTCTCTTTATTTATCTTTGCGCGGCAAATATTTCATACCCAGATGACCGACAGAAAAATACGCGTCCGCTTCGCCCCGAGTCCCACCGGGCCGCTTCATATAGGAGGTGTCAGAACCGCTCTTTACAACTATCTTTTTGCAAGGAAGAACAACGGTGTATTCATACTCCGCATTGAAGACACCGACCAGACGAGGTATGTTGAGGGAGCCGAGGAATATATAATGGAGGCTCTTGAATGGGCGGGGATAAAGATCGATGAGGGTGTTCGTGAGGGAGGGCCTCATGCACCCTACCGCCAGAGTGAAAGGAAGGAGATTTACCGACAGTATGCCGATCTGCTTCTCGAAAAGGGAGACGCCTACTATGCCTTTGACACACACGGAGGAGCTCGAAAAGCTGCGGACAGAACATGAATCGCGCGGTGAGACTTTCAATTACGGAAGCACATCGCGCAGGAACATGTGTAATTCGCTTACCCTGGGCTCTGAGGAAGTGAAGAAAAGGATTGAATCCGGAGAACATTTTGTTGTGAGATACCGTATGCCGGAGAATGAGGATATCCATTTCACTGACATCATCCGCGGCGATATGGTTGTCAATACTTCGACTCTTGATGACAAGGTGCTGTACAAGTCGGACGGCATGCCCACCTACCACCTGGCGAACATCGTCGATGACCACCTGATGGAAATATCGCATGTGATCAGGGGAGAGGAGTGGCTGCCGTCGCTTCCGCTTCACATTATGTTATACAGGTCCTTCGGATGGACCGGTCCGCTTTTCGCACACCTTCCGCTGCTGCTGAAACCTACGGGAAAGGGCAAGCTCAGCAAGCGTGACGGTGACAAGATGGGGTTCCCCGTATTTCCTCTTTACTGGCCGTACGGCGAGACAGCCCACGGCTACCGCGAAGACGGGTACTTCCCCGAGGCCTTCGTCAACATGCTGGCACTCCTCGGATGGAACCCCGGCACCGAGCAGGAGCTGTTTTCAATGGATGAGCTGATTGAAGCTTTTTCAATTGACAGGGTTGGCAAGGTCAGGCTCACGGTTCGATCCGGAGAAGGCAAAGTGGTTCAATACACAGTATTTTCACCGGAAAAGTGATCAGGAGCTTGCAGCACTCTTCATGCCTCTGCTGAAAGAAAAAGGTTTTACACCTTCTGAAGAGGCCCTTGCAAAGGTTGTCACACTGGTAAGGGAGCGGGCGGGATTTGTGACTGACCTGTGGAAGGAATCCGACTTTTTCTTTGTTGCGCCTGAATCTTATGATCCTGAGGTGCTGAAGAAGAGATGGAATGAGAGCTCTCCGGCATTGATAAAGGAATTGAGGGAAGTTGTTGCCGGAACAGATCCGTTTACCGCACAGGATTCTGAACGGATTGTCAAAGAGTGGATTGCCGCCAGGGGGCACAATACAGGAACGGTACTGAATCTTTTCAGGCTGCTCATCGTGGGAGCTTCACGCGGACCGCACCTGTTTGACATAACAGAGTGGATAGGCCGCGAGGAGACGCTGCGCCGTCTCGATAATGGCCTCAGTCGGCTTTCACAGCTGGTATAATGAACCTGGGAGATGAAATAAAATTCATCGATTTCCACACCCATCACGCGGTGGGAAGCCCTGACACCGTGGCGGTCAGGAACCTCATGGCCGGGGAGGATGTACCGCATGATTTTCCGCGCAATACCACTTTTTCCGCAGGGATACACCCGTGGTACCTTACTGCAGAGCTGCTTGACGAAATGAAAACAGGGCTCATTCTTACCCTGGCACATCCCCATGTGATTGCAATTGGTGAAGCCGGATTTGACCAGTTACGGGGGCCATCTCATGCCGTACAACGTTCAGCGTTTTACTTCCAGGCGGAGCTGGCAGAAGAGCTTCACAAACCTTTGATAATTCACTGTGTAAAGGGGTGGGACTCACTTCTCAAAGCCCGCAAAGAGCTTAACCCCGGAATGAAATGGGTCATACACGGCTTCAGAGGTGCACAGCGTCTCGCTTCATCGCTTGCAGATGCCGGAATGTGGTTCTCATTGGGTATTAAGGGATTAACTGAAGAGATACTGAGTGTTATACCGGCAGAAAGACTTCTGCTCGAGACCGATGACTCGAAAGAAAGCATTAAAGATATATATAAGGCGTATTCAGAGCTGACAGGAAGAGACCTCACGGCGATAGCTGAACAGATCAGGAATAACTTCAACAACCTCTTCGGGAAATAAGGATCGAAAAATGGAAGAATGGTTATCGCGAACGGAACTCTGTCTTGGGCCGGAGTCACTTGATAAACTGAAGAACTCACATGTTCTTGTGGCGGGCCTTGGTGGAGTGGGCTCATGGGCGGCAGAGATGGTTTGCAGGGCAGGTGTGGGGCGGATGACAATTATTGACGGTGATGTGGTCACCACTGCAAACCGCAACAGGCAGCTTCCGGCGCTGAAATCAACCGAAGGCAAATCCAAGGCAGAGGTGATGGGCCAGAGGTTAAAGGACATCAATCCCTCGCTGGAGCTCAGGGTGATAAGTGAGTTCATTAAAGATGATAGAATGACTGAAATTCTTGAGGAGGAGCCTTACGACTTCGTCATTGACGCCATAGACACGCTTTCACCAAAAGTATTTCTGATCTGGCATTCGCTTCGGCTGAAGCTGAATATTGTGAGTTCCATGGGAGCGGGAGGTAAGTTTGACCCCACGGCCGTAAAGGTTGCAGACATTTCTGAGACCAGATTCTGTAACCTGGCGAGGATGTTGCGCAAGAAACTTCACAAACTGGGAGTCTATGACGGCTTTACGGCAGTGTACAGTCCCGAGGTGGTTGACAAGGATAAAATAATAAGAGGCTCTGCTGAATCCAACAAAGCCTCAAATGTAGGTACGATCTCTTATATGCCGGCGCTCTTCGGAATCGTATGCGCCTCCGTGGTCATTCGCCGGATTGCCGGCATACCGATGGATCTTTAAATACAGCGAGCCTGGTTCCCCTGGGTAGCTACGGGTATTTTCAAACCCTTGCCCCTATGATTTCGGAGGAATGACAAGTACCTGGCCGGGATAGATCAGGTCAGGATCTTTAAGCATCGGCTTGTTGGCTTCAAAGATTACCGGGTATTTTTTTGCGTCACCGTAAACTTCCTTGGCGATTTTTGAGAGGTAGTCGCCTTTCTTAACCGTGTAAAATTGCTTCTCTGGAGCCGGAGGAGCAACAGGAGGAGGAGTGATGACCAGTATGTGATCTTCGACAATCGAGATGCCTTCAATATTCCCGGCAGTAACAATGATCTTGTTCTTGTTGGCCAGAGTATCTACTTTCCCTGAAAGCACAACTTTTTCGTCATCCACAGCAACCTGTATATTGGTGACATCAAATCCGAACTTTTTAATATGTCCGAGAATCAGGGCAGCTTTCTCACCCTCGCGCTTTTCTTCGGATTTGAAGATTTTAGCGCCTGCTGTTTTAATAAATGAAATCAATCCCATGCTTAAATGTTTTAGATTATAATACCTCAAAAGTTATTTTTGCATTAACCCGGTACTCAGCTATTTTGTTTTTAACAATTACTGCACTCTGCTCCTTGATGTAGACTGAGCGGATTTCCTTGACTGTCTTGCCTGCTGCCTTTACGGCTTCGGCTGCTGCATCCTCCCAGCTTTTGGGTGATGATGCCAGAATCTCGATAACTTTTAGAATTGCCATGATTTAAGTTTTTTAGATTGTTAGTAATCAGGATGCTGATAAACTCAGCAGAATTACATAATTGGCTTAATGTACCTGCTAAGTTATACAATTTTAACCATCCTTAAAAATATAACGGTTTTATGGCGGTTAAGTTCACGGTTCTGCTTGCGGTTTGAAAGTTGAAGTAATTGTAATATATTTGGAGCAACGTTAACTAATTCTAAAAAAAACAACTAAATCTGAAAACTATGGGAATGATTAAAGAATTCAAGGAATTTGCCATGAAGGGCAATGTTCTTGACATGGCCGTTGGTATAATAATAGGCGTCAGTTTCGGGAAAATTATTACCTCCCTGGTGAATGATGTTCTCATGCCGCCGATAGGACTTCTGCTGGGCAAAGTGGACTTCAGCAATCTGAAGATAATTATGACGAAGGGACAGGCAGCTGTCATGGATGGGGCTGCCGTAATTACCCCGGCAGTTGCACCTGTGACGATCAATTACGGGGTGTTCATTCAGACCATAATTGACTTTCTCATAGTAGCTTTCTGTATATTCATGGTTATCAAGGCAATGAATAAAGCAGTTAAGAAGGAGGCAGCTGCACCTGCACCTCCTGCACCACCTGCCGAAGACATAGTGCTTCTCAAAGAAATCCGTGACCTGTTGAAAAAATAATTCTTCAGCCCCACGCGTTTTAAAAATTGTTAGCATATTTGCAGACAATTTATAAAACAATGGCAAGAATAAAGAAACAGTGGTGGTGGCACAGGCTCTTTCCCGACAGAGGGTAAGAGGGAACAACACCAAAAACAGGAAAATATAAAGCCGGCTCAGCAGCCGGCTTTTCTTTTACATATTTTGACTTCAGGGCCTATTCCAGTCCTGTCAGGTATTTGTAAAGCTCACTTTTTGTCGAGAGGATAATTGTTGTGGTTGAATCAAAGGTCTTTTCAAAAGTCTCCATCGACTTCAGGAAACTGTACAGATTCTTCGATGCAGCAGACTGGTTATAAGCGCCGGTGTAAATTGCAGCAGCCTTTGCATCAGCCGCACCCTTTATCTCTTCAGCTTTCCGGAAGGCTTCCGACTGTATTGCTTTCAGATCCCTTTCCTTCTCACCGTTTATCCTGGAGGCTTCTCCCTGGCCTTCTGACCGGAATCTTTCAGCTATCCGGAAGCGTTCGCTCTTCATGCGCTCATACACCTGGGCCTTCACTTCCTCTACGTAACTAAGGTGCTTGAGCCTTACATCAAGGATTACGATGCCGAGATCACTGGCTTTTTCGTTGGACGATTTGAGTATCATGTCCTCGATCTTCTGCCTGCCAACCGAAATGTCGGAAAGGGTGTCGCCGATTTCCTCACCGATTGCGCCTGACGGCATGGGGACCCTGTTGCTGGTTCTGACGACTTCTTCAAGGTTGTGACCTGCTATATAGTCGCGGGTCTCCCCGTCGAGAATGTCATCGAGCCTTGACTGTGCCCCCCTCTCGTCGGTAAGCCTCTTGAAGAACTGCAGCGGGTCAGTGATCTGCCACCGGGCATAGGCGTCGACAAAAATGAATTTCTTGTCCTTTGTTGGTACCTGGTTGGGATCTCCGTCCCACTCCATGTACCGTTTTTCAAAGAAATTTATCTTCTGTATGAAAGGAAGCTTTATTTTGAGCCCGGGAGTGACCTTTGCCTCTCCAACAGGTTTTCCGAACTGGGTGATCACGACCTGTTCGGTTTCGTTTACGAGATAAAAGGCGTCAACTATGACGATAAGCAATACCGCCAGGATTGCAAGCTGAATTATTAGTTTCTGATTTGGCATGATTCCCGGGGTTATTTGTTTTTCATCTGCATCTGAAGAAGGGGCAGCACGTTATTGCCCGATTCATCAGTTATTATCTTCTGTCCCAGCCTGGGAATGACGCTTCCCATGGTTTCAAGATATATCCTTCGTCTCGTTACCTCGGGAGCCTTCATATATTCACGGTAGAGGGCATTGAACCTGGCAGCTTCGCCAAGAGCGTTGTTAACGCGTTCAGTTGCAAAGCCCTCGGCTTTCTGTATGGTTTCGTCTGCCTGACCTTTTGCCTTGGGAATGATCTTGTTATACTCCGATCTTGCCTGGTTGATCAGGGTCTCCTTTTCCTGCTGCGCCTGGTTCACCGCATTGAATGCATCCTTCACGGGATCAGGAGGATTAACGTCCTGAAGCACCACCTGCTCAATTTTTATGCCCAGTGAGTACTCCGTGCACAACTCCTGGATCTTCTGCTGTGCGCTGGTTGCAATTTCTGCCCTTCCGACAGTCAGCACCTCGTTGACAGTACGGTCTCCGACAATTTCACGCATGGAGGCCTCGGAGATATCCCGCATCGTATTTACCGGATCCCTTACCTTGAAGAGGTACAGATAGGGATCACTGATCCTGTACTGGACTACCCACTCAACGTCTGCCAGGTTAAGGTCGCCCGTCAGCATCATCGATTCTTCACTGGTATTGGTTTTTGTATACTCTGACCTTGTCCCTCCGGTAGATGTGGTCCGGAACCCGAACTCTTCCTTCTGCTGCCGCTCGACAGCAACTTTGTACAGTCTCTCGAGGATCGGGATCTTGATATGGAGTCCGGATTCTTCGGTACGGTTATATTTTCCGAAACGGGTGATTACCCCTACCTCCTCAGGTCTGATCTGAAAAAAGCCTGACCAGAGAAAAATTATAAGAATTATTCCAGCAATAATGTACCGGTAATACGGTGCAAATTTTTGCCAGGAGGGAGGCAGGTTTGACTTGTTAAACTGATTATTAGCCATCTGTGGAAGTTAAATATGATGTTTTGACTGGTGAGCTTGATTATTCACCGATAATTTTGATCGATTTGCCTGCCGGAACCTGGTCGGTAAGTTCCATATTGTTGAGAAGAGCCAGCTCATTAAGCTTATCCTGTTTCACCCCGTAGAAGGCAAAGGCTTCCCCGAGTGTTCCTGCGCGCTGGACTTTCTTAATAAGTAATCCTCTGCGGCTTAACGTTTATTTTGGAAGCATCGGTGAGTTTTGCAAAAGTCTTCATTGACCCTTCCATTGCAGGCGCATAATTTGGGAAATCCACCTCGGCGGTGACGCCGTGGAAGACATAGATAATATTTCCGTCCTGAATGAAATAGGAAAGTACTTCATTTACGCTTTTTGTGCCGGTCGATTGATCCTGTGCGGTCTGCTGCGACAGGGTGACAATTGCCTGCATTCCATTGACAGTTCTTTTCTCACTGCGTTCCAGTGTCAGACCATAGGCCAGCAAGGGTGGAATCAGCAGCTGACTGCAGGGTTTTCTGGGCTGCAAGTGAAAATATAAGAAGTGCTTTTCCGTCAGCTGGTACCATGGATACCTGTGTCGGGGCGTTCGCCAGCTTCCATCCTGCAGGCTGATTGAACCTGAATTTCAGCCCGGGGTGGTAGAATACATTTCCCTCCACGTAACCCTGCCTCGGATCTTCTCCGTAGACTATGCCGTCGATAAGCTGCAGGTATGAGTCGGCGTTGACCTTATATACCGGCAGATTCAGGCTGTCCTGCCATTCCTGGGCACTTTTATTCACTGAGTTATAGCGGTCACCCGGATCAGGGTGAGTTGAAAGGAAAGTGGGTACACCGCCTTCGCTTTCAGACATATTCATTTTATTGAGTACCTGGAAAAAGTCAGCCATTTTGTGTCCGTCGTATCCAACCAATGACATATAACCTACTCCGAGGCGGTCAGCCATACGCTCGTCGTCACGGCTGAATTTGAGAAACAGCAGTTCCATTCCCTGAAGAGCTGTCTGGGCATACTGTGCAAATTTCTCCGACGCAATCATGCCTCCGATCAGCAAAAGCTGCCCCATCTGCTGCTTGCTTTGCTGGCTTACCGAGTGACGGGCGGTCACATGCCCCATCTCATGGCCAATAACGCCTATCAGTTCGGCTTCATTATTGAACTGTGCCAGAATACCACGGGTGAGATAAATATATCCGCCGGGAACAGCAAATGCATTTACTACCGGAGAATCGACAACTTTAACGTGGTACTCAAGGGTGGGGCGGTGCGAGATCTTGCCCATTTCGGTTCCTTTGGCCTGAACAAAATTCTGCAACTCTGCATCAGGGTACTCCCCGAAAGTGGCCATGACCTGAGGGTCATAAGCGAGGCCCATAGCCACCTCCTGCTGTTCTGATATCAGCATTATCTGTCTTTTCCCTGTGACAGGATTGACAGCGCAGGAGTATACAGTCATTATTACTGCAAACAGCAGCATGATTTTTACAAAATGGTTCACTTTTTTCATCATATTATTATTTACAAAATCTGAAGGCAACCGTGGCCCTTATTCCTTTACTGAATAGTATTTTTCTGATATTACCTTATAAACAAAGAGATTTTCATTTGCCACCCCGTCTCTGCCGAACATTGCCCTGAGCGGTTCCCAGTTGCAGGTGCCTTTTCCGGCATCGTCAGGCAGGCTGAAGACAATTTCATGAAGTTCTTCAGGGTATTGGGAGTATTCAACGACATTTACCGGCTTATTGTATCTTTTTACAAGATCAGACAGATTCTTCTGCAAATCATCGAGAGTGCCGTGCCACCTTGGATAGTATGATAAACCGATTATATCAAACTTCACATCACGGGCAATCATGTTGTCAAGCCAGAAAACTGATTCGTCATTCTGTCCTCCCAGCGCTATGTGCATCATGACGACTGTTTCCGGGTCAACCTCCCTGACAGCTTCAACTCCTGCCTTCAGCAGTTCAGCAAGCTGATCAGGGTTGGAGATATGCCCGTCAGGCCAGAGCATGCCGTGGTTTATCTCGTTGCCTATCTGAACCATTTCAGGCATTGTTCCCTGCTCTTTCAGGGCCAGCAGAACTTCTTTCGTATATTCCCCGACTCTGTTTTTCAGCTGTTCAAAACTGAGTTCCTGCCAGGCAAGCGGCTTATTCTGCTGCTGGGGATCAGCCCAGTAATCGCTGTAGTGGAAATTGAGCAGTATTTTCATCCCGGCATCCTTTGTCCTGCGGGCCATCTGTTTCGTATGTTCAAGTCCGCAGAAGCCCTTTTCGGGTGAGTATCCCTTTTCATTTTCGGGATTCACAAAAATACGCAGGCGAATGAAGTTAAAACCCTCGTCGGCCAGGGCCTGCACTGCGTCTTTCTCCGTTCCGTTTACAATGTATTTCATCCCTCTTTCCTCCATCTGGGGAAGGAAGGATATGTCAGCTCCGAGCATACGGCCGATCTCTTTACGGGTTGTTTTCAGTTGTGCCTTTGCAGGGAGTTTGTATGTGATATCCGGTCCAATTGTATGTATCTCGTGCGATGCGGGCCACAGGCTGTCAGATCTGACTTCGAGCTTTATCCTGTCGGGTTTTGTCCCGGCAACAAAATAAAATGAACATGTACCGTTCACGATCCTTGACACACTGAAAGCTACAGAGTCTTCTCCGGTGATCAGATTCAGGGACTGTTCTCCAGGCAATGCGGCAACAGTGGCGTCTCCGGTGATGTAAATACGGATCGGCAGGTCTGCATCACCTATCTCCCTGCCTGTGCTGTCAATTGCGGTGGCCCTGACGAGTGTCTGATCCTTTCCGTCAGCAAGCATAGTGGTCTTATATGCGGTGAGGGCAAGGGAGACTGGTACTCCGGAATTAACCCGGTATGTTGACGTCCAGTCTTTAAACGACGGCTGAGGTTTTTCCTGACCGCACTGAACGGCAAGCAGCAGAATACTAAGTAATATAACATATTGCCTCATGTACAAAGATTTAGGGTATAATCCGCTATGTTTAGGATCATCTGTAAAGTTAGTATTTATTTAGATATACAGCATCAGGAAACCAGGGCAGCCTTAGGAGCTAATTTCATACCTTTGCAAAGCGTTTTGCGCTATCACAGCCGGATAAATATCCGGTCACTAACGGAATACAATCATGTCGAAAGTTGTAATCATATCAGCCAGTGTAAGGGAGGGCAGAAACAGTCACCGGGTGGCTCTCTATTTTAACAGTTATCTTGAGGAAAACAGCCTTGCGGAATCTGAGATCCTTGACCTGAAATCATATAATTTCCCGCTTTTCGGTGAGCGGCTGAAATACCAGAAAAGGCCATTGGCCTCAGCCTCCGGGTTTGCTGAGAAGGTGAGAAATGCCGATGGGGTAATTATAATCACCCCTGAATACAACGGAGGCTACCCGGCGAGTCTGAAAAATGCAATCGACCTGCTTACCGATGAATGGAAAAAAAAGCCTGTCGCAATTTGCACTGTTTCAGATGGAAGTTTTGGCGGCACACAGGTCCTCACCTCTCTGCAGTTTACACTGTGGAAGATGAAGGTGTGGACTGTAAATGCGATGTTCCCTGTGCCCAGGGTAAGCGAGTCATTTGATGAGAACGGAGTGGCAGCAGATAAAGAGGCATCAGACAAAAGGGCTGCCGTTTTCGTGGGTGAACTTTTGTGGTGCATAGAGGCAAAATCAAGGATGAAAAATTAAAGCTGTCAGTCAGGATTACCTCAAACGGATGAATGAAGCGAAGAAAGTGCCATCACGTGAGTTCCAGGTGTTTGTAAAACCGGCAGGACCGTCATGCAATCTTGGGTGCAGCTACTGTTACTACCTCGGAAATGACACCCTATATGAGCAGGGCACCCGTTTTTCGATGCCAGATGATCTTCTTGAGATTTATATCCGGCAGCATATAGAAGCAACAACGGAGGAGACAGTTACATTTTCATGGCACGGAGGTGAGCCGCTTCTTGCAGGAATGGCCTTCTACATGAAAGCTATCGGCTTTCAGCATAAGCACAATAAAGAGGGGAAAAAAATTATAAACGGTATCCAGACCAACGGTACTCTTATTGACAGCAGGTGGTGCGACTTCCTGGCTGAAGAGCAGTTTACCGTTGGAATCAGTCTTGACGGCCCGGAGAGGCTGCATGATCTCTTTCGTTCGGCAAAAGACGGCAGTGCAACATTCAGCAGGGTGATGCACGGTTATGATCAGTTGGTCATGTCAGGCATTGATCCTGAAATACTGTGCGTGGTGAATTCCGAAAATGTAAAATATCCTGCAGAAGTATACGGGTTTTTCAGGCACCTGGGGGCTCCGTTTATCACATTCATACCTCTTGTTGAGAGGCAGCCGGAGAACCCCGGGGGTGTAAGCAGCAGGAGTGTTCCGGCAGAAGCGTTTGGTACTTTCCTGTGTAAGGTCTTTGATGAATGGGTTTCAGCTGACATAGGCAGGGTAAAGGTCCAGATATTTGAGGAAGCCCTGAGGACGGCCTTTAACCAGGAGCACACGCTATGCATTTTCAAACCTGTGTGCGGAGGTGTCCCGGTGGTTGAGCACAATGGAGATTTCTATTCATGTGACCACTTTGTCAGCAGAAAGCATCTGCTTGGAAACATCAGGGATCAAACCCTTGCCGGTCTTCTTGACAGCGACAGGCAGAAGGCCTTTGGTGAGGAAAAATTAAGCACACTGCCTCAGTACTGTATTAAGTGCAGTGTCAGACCGATGTGCAACGGCGAGTGCCCGAAGAACAGGTTCATTGATGCTCCTGACGGTGAGTGCGGGTTAAACTATTTGTGCGAAGGATATAAAATGTTCTTCACACACTGCACTCCCTTTGTCGTTTCTGTTGCTGAAGCCTGGCGTCAGCAACACGAAGGCCGGATCAGCTTTTAAGTTTTTCCCTGAAGAATGCAACAGTTCTCCCCCAGGCCAGTTTGGCTGCCTGTTCGTTATAACGTGCCGGATTTGAATCGTTGTTGAAAGCATGCTGTGCTCCTTCGTACATGAAGATCTGGTACTCGGTTTTAGCAGCTTTCAGAGCCTCCTCAAAGGCGGCAATGCCCTGGTTTATACCTGCATCGTCACCTGCATAATGAGCCATTACAGGAGCTTTTATCCTGGCGGTTTCCTCAGCAGACGGCTGCCGGCCATAATAGGGTACTGCAGCATCGAGGTCAGGGGCATTGACAGCCACCTGGTTGGTCATGGCGCCTCCCCAGCAGAACCCTGTGCAGCCCACCTTACCGGTAGACAGAGGGTGGGTTTTAAGGTATGCTACGGCAGCAACAAAATTCTTCTTTGTCTTGTCGGCATCAAGTTCCCGCATCATTGCGGCAGCCTTGTCAGGATCACTGTCGGGGGTCCCGCCGGCAGGGGAGAGAGCGTCAGGGGCTATTGAAAGGAAGCCCTCCCTGGCCATTCGTCTTGCCACATCCTTTATATGGGGCTGGAGGCCTCTGTTCTCATGAATAATTATCACAGCAGCATATTTTATTGCCTCCGCGGGACGGGCCAGAAATGCCTTTACATCACCCGTCTCACCCTGGTATGTAACCATTTCTGTGAACAGGCCGGTATCATCATCGGCAATGGCTTTCACCGGGACCTGGGAAGTGCTGCCGGCAAGCGCATAATTGTCTTCGAGAAGCGGCAGCATAGTCATGGCAGCCGCAGTTGTTCCGGTGTACATAACCAATTTCCTGAGGAAGTCACGTCGGTTGATTCCTCCGGTTTTATAATCACTGTAAAGTCGGCTGATCTTTTTCTCCATTTCTTTAGTAGTTTAGTTCAGGACACCAAATTTTTCTTCAATTTAAGAAAAATCTGTAACATAAAAATAACCTTCTTCCATTGAGAAGACAATTCTGACAAAAGGCACTTTATGTCTATTTCCTGAAGATCCTGTCCAGGATTTCCTTCACCTTGTTAATTGCTTTTCTCTTATCAGGGTCGTAAGTTTTTTCCTCCTTTTCAAACAGGTCAGTAAGTCTGTCAAAAAAGTTCTTCTCCCTGAAGTCAGGACAGTCGAGCATTACCGCCAGTTCCGGAGGCAACTCCGGAAAGCCTGAAAAGAGCATTTCCCTTAATCCAGGATAAGCCTCAGCTCTTTTGAGAGTCAGTGCCACCAGGGGGAGCGCCAGGGCACTTCCTGTGCCATAGTTTCCGCTGTTGAAATGGATAGAGGGCGATGATGCGCCCACCCTGCTGACAATTACCAGGCCGGGGTTGTAGGCTGCAAACCAGGCATCGGCATAGTTTTGTGAAGTACCAGTTTTGCCGGCCAGGGGAGCACCCACACCGTACACACCGTATACCGAGGCTCCCGTTCCCTCGCTGATGGCTTTCTGAAGCATCGCATTCATCAGCAGGTCTGTTCTTTCTGTGAGAATTCGCTCGCCACCTACTTTAAGGCTTTTCTGCCAGATTACACTTCCTTCGGATGTTTTAATTGAAGTTATGCTTTGCGGGGTAATCTTAAAGCCTCCGTTGGCAAATGCCGAATAGGCAACAGCTACTTCCTTTATGCTGGCTTCTGCTGTTCCCAGGGCCAGTGAAGGGGTATTGTCCAGGGGAAATGAGAATCCCATCTTCTCCCACAGCTGATCAACCCTTTCGAAACCGACATTCAGAAAGAGGCTGAAAGTAGGGACATTCATTGACTTGATGAGCGCCCCGGCGAGGGAATATTTCCCACCGTAGGAGTGATCAAAGTTTTCAGGGCTCCAGTCTTCAAGTCCTGACAGAATCACTGAGTCATTGTCAAGATACTGGCAGGGTTCCATTCCGTCTTCCAGTGCTGCTGCGTACAACACGGGTTTAAATACAGAGCCGAGCTGCCTTCGTGCCGATATCTGGTCATAAGGCTGGGTTCTGAAATCGATGCCCCCCACCCAGGCAATTACTGCGCCGGTTAACGGATCCATTGCGAGTAAGCCTGCCTGCAGCGTTGTCAGGGCCTTTCGGAGACTGTCTGAAATCTCCCCCAGGGATCTTTTGGCGGCGGCAGTACTGTATTGCCTGTTAAGCCTTTCCTGCATCACAGGAAGGTGCTTTTGAAAAGCTTCGTTTGCACAATTCTGAAGATCCAGGTTGAGGGTAGTTGAAATTATTAGTCCGTCCTCCTCGATATTCCATTTTTTCTTTGTGTCAGCCTCTATTTCATTCAGTATATTCTGAGCTTCTGCTTTTACACGGACAAGGAAATAGTCAGCCGGCCCTCCTTCAGAAAGTCTTTTATAATCCTCTTTCAGCGGAATTTTGCACAATGAATCTGCCTCGGCAACGGTCAGGTATTTGTATTTCTCCATCTGCTTCAGGACGACATTCCTTCTGCCTCTTGAATTTTCAGGATTAAGATGAGGATTGTAATATGTTGTTGCCTTGAGCATTCCAGTCAGCACCGCTGCCTCTTCTATCCTGAGCATTTCAGTTTTCTTGTTAAAATATCTTTGTGAGGCTGCCTCTATGCCATAAACATTCTCTCCGAATGAGACAGTATTAAGGTACAGGGTCAGTATCTCTTCCTTTGTAAAGATTTTCTCCATCCGCGAAGCCAGGAAAATCTCCTTGATCTTATTTCTGAAGACAGGCATAAATTTATACGGTTTTCTGCCGTACATATTTTTAGCCAGTTGCTGTGTGATTGTGCTGCCTCCGCCGGAACTTCGTTTATTTGACATTATTGTTTTGAAGAATACCCTGACCAGGCTCCTGAAGTCTACACCTGAGTGTTCAAGAAAACGGACATCTTCCGTTGCGATGAGAGCATTTATCAGATGAGGCGGGATCTGAGTGTATGAAATATTTGTCCGGTTCTCGATAAAGAACCTGCCTATTGGCTGACCCTCAGCCGACAACACCTGTGATGCAGTCGCATTTCTGAACCTGAGGAGCTCCGCCTTGCTCTGCAGCGGCCCGGCAGGTCCGCAGTATGCAGGCTTGCTCAGTCCGGTGGCAATGAGGGCTGAAAAAAGAAACAAAATAAATATTCTCATGGTTCTGTCTGTCATCCTTGTACAGGTTTGTTCTTTAAACGTGCAATGAAATAAAATATTTAACTTGGCTTAATATATATTAATATTATGAAAACAGACAGGAGATCATTCATTAAAACAGGAGCCCTGACGCTTGCCGGCGCTGCCATCCTTAATAATTCACTATTTGCTGACGCGAAGCAGGAGGGAATTGTAGGGCTGCAGCTTTATTCTGTGCGTGACGATATGTTGCGTGACCCCCTCGGATCACTGACCCAACTGGCGAAAATGGGTTATACCTATCTGGAACACGCCAGCTATTCCGACCGGAAATTTTACGGGTACAGGGCACCGGAATTCAGGAAGGTACTCGATGCCCTGGGGCTGAAAATGATAAGCGGCCATACTGTCATGGCCGGTCAGCACTGGAACGAGGCTTCAAATGACTTCTCTGACAGCTGGAAACTTACAGTTGAGGATGCCGCCACACTTGATCAGAAGTACGTTATCAGCCCTTCGATGGACAAGAGCATGAGAAATACGTATGACGATTTTATTCACTACATGGATATTTTTAACAAATGCGGAGAACTGTGCAGGAAACAGGGTATGAAGTTTGGTTATCACAACCACGATTTTGAATTCAGTGAGAAGCTGAACAATGAACGTCTTTTTGATATAATGATGAGGACAATAGATCCCGAACTGGTTGTGATCCAGCTGGATATAGGGAATCTTTATAACGGAGGAGCAATTGCGGCGGATGTTTTAAACCGGTACCCCGGCAGATTTGAAAATATCCATGTGAAGGATGAAATACCTGCATCAGACGGTGACGCACAGTACGAAAGTACTGTACTCGGAGAAGGAATAGTTGATGTGCGGCAGGTGCTGAAACTGGCTAAGAGGACCGGCACACAGGTATACATTATCGAACAGGAGGCATACCAGGACCTTACACCGATGGAGAGTGTGAAGAAGGACCTTGAGATAATGAAGCAGTGGGGGTTCTGAACCGGCATCAGGTAAGCCGGGCCGGAAGCACTACCTGTCAAATGCTTCAAAAGGGATGAAGTCAAGATCGGAGGCTACTGTATTCTCCTGAACCTGAACGGGGTTCTTTCCTCCCGGGATCACAACATGGCAAGCCGGGTGAGAAATGCAGAATCTCAGACTCAGTTGTGCTGTGGTAAAATCTGGGTACCGTTCAAAAACCGGCCGGTACATATTGTAATTCTCAAGGTAGGCGGACAGTTTTTCAGGTGAGAGATTCAATCTTCTGTGGTCATTGTCGCCAAACCTGCTTTCGCTATTGAACTTTCCGGAGAGCAGTCCGAAAAGCAGAGGAATACGGACAATGACACCGGTTCCATATTTGAGTGCCAGGGGCAGGAGCACTTCTTCGGCCTTCCGTTCAAGCAGGTTGTATCTTACCTGGATGACATCCAGGAGATCGTGATGTCTTTCCAGGATATGAGCCTGTGAGTTTTCCTCAAAAGATTGCACGCTCCATCCGGCGTGTTTTATTTTCCCGGCTTTCTTAAGTCGTTCAAGCGCCATCCAGGGCTCATCCCTGTCCAGGATGTCAAGTCCCGGGCTGTGAAGCTGGAGTATGTCAAGGGCTTCCACGTTCAGACGTTTGATGCTCTGTTCAGCAGCAAATTCAAGATGTTTGACCGAATAATCATTATTGAATGGAGTGGTTTTATGCTCCTGTCCGATGTATGGATAGAAGTTATTCCCGGCTTTGGATGCAATTACAATATTTCTTTTGTCGGCTCTTTCATCCAGAACCAGCCGTATCAGTTCTTCGGAATGGCCGAAGCCGTACACGTCAGCTGTATCGATGAAAGTCACCCCGGCGTCTAGCGCCGCGTGGATTGCTTTCCGCGAGCTCTTATCATCCGTGTTTCCCCAGTCGCGCCCGCTGATGCCCCATGCACCAAAACCCACGGTCGATACTTCCGGGCCATTTTTCCCTAGTTTTGTGTATTTCATAAAATTCCTCCGGTCTTTAGACCGGGTGAAAATACTAAAAAATCAGCCGGGTGCTTATCGCGGCACACGGCTCATTGAATATTACGGGGTGTCCTAATTGGCACTTCCCTGGTAATTGAAGGATATGCTTCGCTTTACATCTTCTTTTTGAACCGTAATGCGGAAGTGTTGCTCAACACTTTTTTCATCGTGATCATGATAATATTTAATTATCTCCCTGGTCCCGACTATTTTCCAGTCTTTATACTGGCTGTTGGCGAAAGCCTCCCTGACAGACGGAGGAATGGCAACATCGGTGGATGTTTCCTTTGATTCAACCAGGTCTCCGTTTGCAGCATAAACTGCCCAGAACTCATGGCCCTTGTCTGTTTTCATTTTGACAAGATAGCGGTTGAGTTTGATGTCAGAGGCTCCAACGTCATAAACCCATCCGTACTCCTTCAAAGCATATGGGAATTTAGACCAGGTTGCCGGAGAATTGATATCAAACTTCTTATCGAATGCACTCAGGATGACTGCAGGTACCTTCTCTTTTGTTATTGTTTCATTGATTACAGGATCCCTGTCATTGACATTCCAGTCATGGGAAACCTGCGCCACTGACGGAAGCAATAACCCCAACAGCGCTCCGAACGAGATTAATAATTTTTTCATGACACAACAGATTAAGTTAATAGCATTGTAAGAAAGGATATAACAATAGCAGATATATTTAGTTCAGCTGCTTTAGATTAAAATTATTAAAATATATCTGATGTTTCCGAAAAGACCTATGACTGACTCTCAGTTCCGGTTTTCATTTTTCTTCGGTTTTGGCAATGTCAATTAAAAAGGTGCATTTGTCAACACTAAGGGTACTTGTATCAAAAATGATTTGCAGGAGTATGAAACTGAATCTAATTTCGTTTTGAAACACATAAAAAACTGGCACCGTCTTTGATAGTATTCTGACGGTTATAAATCTACTGCCTGATTGAACATGGGAAAAACTAAGGATACCGGAGCAGCCGGGAGCAACCTGGATATAATAAAGGGTCAGGCTCTCAGCAAGGCTTACCAGCAGAGCCTGTTGTTCAGTGAGGGCAATCCCGACCCCGTTTTCAATGAGCTGCCACCTGATGTCCGAGAGGACCTTTTCAATTATCTGGACCGCATGGGACTGATAGGTGAATCAGGCATGCTTGTCATACCGTCAACTCATCATTTCTTCTATGATGCCGAGGACCTGAAAGGGGTTAAGACGATAGTAAATCTGAAGCAACTAAACCATGTAAGGGAGATAAGGGACTTTCTCAAGAAGGTGGCTGATCTTTTGCCTCGTGAAAGCAACTTTGTCGGGTGCTTTGTGGATAATAATACCCAGAACGGATTTGCCGACAAGTACAGCAATCTCCCGAGGGAGCTGTCAGAGAAAGCGGAGGTTTTTGAGAACGGAATAGAATCGAGGATACCGTTCATTAACAGGATGTACAGTTTCATCGATTTCCGGACAAACAGGTACCTGACCAAGAGGACTGTTTCACGCCTGCTTGAGGAATGTGGTCTCCAGGTTGTAAGTATGGCTGAACTTAACGGCCTGACATATTTTTGCACGGAGAAGATTCAACCCGCAGCATAACGGACATAACGGCACAGGTGATTAAAGGGCACGATTCTTGCAGATAAGTTCTTCAGAATTATTAATAGGCCAATCTGCAATACAATGATAACATTAGCACTGATACTTGGTACCCTTGTAGTATATATTGTTAAACAACTCAAAAAGAGCTAATTAACAACGTCTGTTACCATCTATTTCACTGAAATATACATCATAAACCTGTCCGTCTGAAAGTGTGATCTCCGCCCCGAGGGGAGAGAATTCAGGCGTGATATCCATGATTTTTATATTTCTGACCGGAGACAGCTCTTCGCCTGACCATTCTATATCTTCATTTTTATGGAGCATTACGCTTATCATAAGCTCCATTGCAGGATTCATACCTGTCCTTTTTCTGTAAGCATAAATAACCGTGCTTTCCTCAGTTTCTGCATTTCTGTTACTGTGAACAACACTGTCCAGGTTGTCCCAGCCTGAATATGTTATAAGGGCTATCTTCCTGCCTCTTATTGAGGCGGTCATCACCTTTTTTTCACCTTCACAGTAATATTCCGTGACCGCCTTTAGCCCGTCTGTATGGGGAAGGCCGAAGTGCCCCAGGGTCAGCTCGTGTTCGAAGGCAAGGCGCGAGCGGTCAACTCTTATAACACCTCCCGGAATTATTATGTCAGCGAGGTCAATTATGTATCCCACACCGTTGTTGGGCGGTTTTCTCATTATGGCCTGCCGGTATATAACTCCGTTTTTTACACCGTTGTAAACCATTGTCTGCGATGTGGAAAAGAGGCCGTTTTTGTCAGGGCTGTTGCTCAGGGCCTGGCCTGTGAGATAAAAGTTTATATCGTCTCCCCTGACATCACGCGGGTCAAGGCTTCGGAAACTGTATTCCATTGAGGTGCCACCCTGAGGATTGTGATCTTCCCATGGAAAATGCGTGTTATAGGCGAGTTTGGAGTAGTTCGGATCATCATAATATACCTTCCCCGGAATTATTTCCGAGGTGCCCGTTTTTCCACGGTTAACGAGGACGAGGCCCGGACTGTCAAGCACTGTGATTCTCGGTTTTTCTCCCAGCGTTTCCCAGAAACCTTCGTTCTCCCGGGCTGTCCAGAAAGGGGAATCATCAGGCAGGGCCAGGCATATGAAAGGCAGGAACATGAGGAAGGGACTGGCGGCACAGCTGTAGTTTTGGATCATATACTCCCTGTGTCCGTAAAAGCCCAGGCTCGGAATTCCATTATCGAAGAAGTCCTCACGGGTAACGAACTGAAGAAGGGAGCCCGAACAGAGCCGCCGGGCAAATCCCGGATCAAGCAGAGTCTTTTCCTTCAGCATGAAAGCGACAGGAAATGCGCCTGACACCCAGGTCCTGTAGCAGATGCTCCTCGACCACATATTTATATATCCGTCGCGTGCAAAGAATCCGGCAATGGATTCCATCAGTTTCCCTGCCGACTTTTCAATCAGATCCGCAATTTCGGGATAATATTCATCGCCGAAGGTCCGGTTCCAGATTGTGGTATATACAATAAACAGGCTGATTGAATAATAATTATACGTCTGTTCCAGGTACCAGCCGTTACCGGAATGGTATGACGCCACCCAGAGAAGGTGGCTTTTCAGCAGGTCGTCATCGATCTCATACCCCTGTTTTTTCAGGAATGAGAGGGTAATTATATTAAAGATTCGCCAGTTGTTTTGGGTAGTCCTGTGATGAGCCCATTTTGAAATTGTAACAACCATCTCATCCTTTTCTTTTTCTGAATAGCCGGCCCAGAGGGTATCCGGCATGAGGAGAAGTGTTTTAAACAAACCACCGAATTCGCAGGTGAACTGGTAGGTTGCGTCAGGCAACTCCTCAGGCAGGGGCAGAGAATTGGGATGACCCGGTGTGAGAGCATTGTAAAGATGAAGGCGGTAGTAATTGCTGAGTTTTATTTTTTTTACTGTTGTTTCCGGATCCAGATGGATCAGCGGTCCTGCCAGGGTGAATGTTCTTTCAAGTGCCTCGAATTCCTGAGAGCGGTATCTCCAGTCAGGGGCACCGGGCTGGGGGTATGTCTTGCCGGGGACAGTCGGGAAACTGATAGGGTCTTCTATTGACTTTACGTGAGTGAATGCCTTTTCAAGCAGGAACTTTGCACATTCTGCATAATGCTTTTTGGTCATTCCTGTGAAAGGACTTAGTGTAAAGTCCGGATTGTCAACCTCATATCTCTTTCTCATTCACTTGCAGTTTGCACGTCGCCCGGAGTTTACTCCCAGGTAATGACGGAGATCCTCTTTTTCCCATCCATCTTTACAGTCAGGCTGTTTTTAAACTGAATATGCCTGACGTATTTTCCCTTGCTGATCAATTCCTGCTTCTTTAGTATGTCCCAGTTTAGAATCGATTTCTGATGGTTATGCTGAACAGAAAAATACCCGACATTCATAGAAGTGACATTGTGAAAGAAGTGTGAGCCCGAGGAGGCATCAAGCGGGAAATCTTCAAGGCTTGTTTCGATAATGATTTTAGCATTGCATATCTGCGGCCAGGTAACAGGAATTCCGATCCACCTGTCACGTGATCCCCATCTTCCGGGACCTAATAAAATATACTGTCTGTTCAGGCGGATCATTTCATCGTTGAAAGCATCTATCTCGGCTGCTATTTCAAGTGTTTTTGACTTGTCAAAAATGTCACGGTCGACATAGATCACGTCACGTATATCGTTTATCATGCCGTTACCCATACTTTTTTCGGTAAACAGCAAAACACGTGATTTGTCAATTTCATCCATGTTCACGTCATAATCAAGTGATGCACCGATTATGGGTTTTATCTGCAACAGGTAAAAAGAGGCCTTATGGTCTTTGTCCTTGGTCAGGTCAATTGCAAATTCAATTTCAACCGGGGTTCCAAGTGCCTCTTTAACAATATCCAGTATCTCAACCAGGGCTTCCGACAGAGGTATATAGCCGTATTTCAGGATATCGGCAAAATTGATGATTCGTGGTCCGGCCTTGTCTATTCCCGGGTGAATAGTCTTATTTTCAGCTGAATAGACTGAGGCACAATGCCTTATCACACCGTGTCTTTCTGCATCGTCAATTGTTAACCGTACCAGGCCGGCAGTATCTCCTTCAAGCAGGTTGAATTCCTTCTTATTTAGATCAACAGCAAAAAGTTCAACCTGGGAATTCAGGTACTGATCCTTTCGGTGTATTGTTTTCCAGATTGGGGTATCTGGGCGAAAATCTGTAGGCCTTTTCACCTTCGACAACATAAATTCCAAGGCCTATTGCTAAAACGGCAAACCCGTCTTCGGGCTGCATGTAGCTGTACGGATAATAGTTATATGACTGACTGACACCGCTTATATGCGGATAATATGTGTTTTCGTACTGTTCGCCCACCACTTCCTGAATTATGACAGCCATTTTTTCTTCTTCAATCTTATAATTGATGGCGCTTATATATCCCCGGGCAGTATCGGAATATATAGAGGCATATACCAGTTTAATAGCATCAGTCAGTTGCCATAGTCTGATTTCAAGATCATCATTTATATTGGGCAGCAGGTAGGTTTCAAATATTCCGGCAAAAGGCTGCATCAGGGAATCTTCAAAGAGTCCGGAAGACCTGACGGCAAGTGGTTTGGTAATTTTCTCAAGAATAATGCGGAGCTTGTTTTCAAGAGTCTCGGAGAGTTTTCCTTCAACAAACAGCTTTTTAATTGTTTCGTAACTGGTTTCAGAATATATCTTGTCCCTTAACCTGTTGTTGTCAAGGAAATCCTCAAACTCGTCAGTGCCTATAATGAATGTTCTGGGCGCCTTGATATTGATGCCCTTGATATAATGCGAGATGTCAAAATTGTAAATCAGGGTGTGGATAAAAGCAAGTCCGCGTCCTTTGCCACCGAGGGCACCGGGTGACAGCTGGATTATATTGCTTTCTTCAAGGATCAGGGTTTCGTCAAAATCAACAATTTTGCCTTTGTTCTTCTCGTATTTGAGTTTTTTTACAACATCGATAAGGTAGTTTCTCAGACCCTGGGCATCCCTGAAATCGCTTATTTTTTTTGGCGCAATTTCCCTGGCAAGCTGAATCTCGCCACGGGCGGTAAGCCATAATGAGAAATGATTTTTTCTTGCATGGAAGAGCAGGGTCTCCGTTGGAATGGATTGAAGCTGCTCTTCAAACTCATTCATATTCTTGGCGGTGGCGATTGTTTTTCCTGTTTCATCCTGATAAATAAAATCGCCAAAGCCAAGATTATAACTGATAAAGTTCTTGATGTCCTGTGCCAGGGTATCAGAATTCTTGTGAATGAATACGCAGTTTAATTCTTTCGCAATTCTCTCATTTTCTTTGGCTGAAGACTGTATAATGGTTGGGAGATCGGCAATTTCAGATTTTATGAATTTGACCAGCTCAAAGCCTGCATTTTCATCAAATATTCCCTCTTTTTGAAACTTAACATCAGTTATCAGGCAAAGAAAGAACTCTTTGTATTTGTTAAAAATCTGGATAGCTTCCTCGTAGTTGGAGGCCATCAGGATTTTAGGACGAACCCGCAAACGAAGCACCTTGTACAGTTCGTCCATTGTGCTTACATCTTCAATAATGCGCCTGGTCTGTTCCATAACGCAATGGTACAGCAATGGAATGTAACGGGAATAGTATTTTGCCGAGTCTTCAACAAGCAGGATAATACGGCTGTAGCCTACCTTGGTGTCATTTTCGACATTTACATAATCCTCCAGTTGTTTAACCATTGCAAAGAATATCCTCGAATCGCCGTTCCAGACAAAAACATTGTCGATCAGGTTAGTTCTTTTCTGTTCGCTCTGGAAGAATTCAATGTACTGATTGTTGTTCAGTAACAGATAAATGGGGATGTACTTGTACAGGGATTTCAGTTTCTGTGCAATATCCATCGGCGCCTTTTTATCGACGCCCACCATGATTATTATTAAATCGAAGTGCTTCGAATAGAGTTTTTCAAAGGCTTCTTCGAAAGACGAAACACCCGTGATTCTGGGTATCATTGTCAGATTCAGCTGGTAATAAACACCGAGGATATAATCGGAGAATTTGCCTTCTCGTTCAAGGCTGTAGGCATCATAAAGATTTGAAATAATCAGTATCTCCTTGACTTTGAACTTCATCAGATCGTGAAAAATGTCACGGTCATAGTTGTTTTTCTCAAGGAAATTCTGGAGCAGTTTTCGCTTGTTGGCAAGGAAATCCTTTGCCGCTTCGAATTTTTGCCTGAGTTCCTCATCTGTCCGGTACTTCTTAAGGGCAACCTCTCCCTGCAGAGTATTCAGATAATTGCAGATGAGTGTTGAAATATTATTTATCAGGTCCCTTTCTTCCTTCATAAACGGACCTTCGTCCAGATCGCGAAATTCCTTCGTGTAATAAACCTCAATATCTCCGGTTTTATCGTCAATTGTAAGGAATGGTTGCCGTTGCCGCCACTTGGTGGTGGTAAAACCAGGGGATAAATATTCATTTCCGGCATAACTGATCCGGGCAACGGTGTACTCAGGATATTGCCATGCATATGGCAATATGTAGACAATCTGCTTCAGGGCGTTTTCGACTGATTTTTCAGACTGAAGAATTGAGGTTGTCTGATTTATGCATGATAATTCCTTAAGACGCTCAGTCTTTTCGTAAAGGATTTTCTTCAAACCTTTTTCAGTGGCAATGACCTTGTCGAGTCCGTCAATCACATTGATAAAACCGGAAATCAATAATGAAACAGTCTCGACAAACTGCTTCTCCTCATCCAGAAAGGGCTCTTCGCTGACCTGAGAACTGTCTCCCGTATAAAATACCTGTATTGAACCTCTCTTCGCTGAAATTGTCTTGAAAAAGACTTTTATACTCAGTGGGAAATCACCAATATCTGTTGATGGATAGTCTTTTTCGTCATATTTTATGAGTGACTTTATCTGATCGGGTGACCTGAATGCCTTTGGAATGACTTCAAGTATCTTGCTGATTGTTGTTTCTATTGACAGTCCGGTTCTGAGGATCTTTGAAATATCATTGATGCAGGCAATGATTTTATTATTCTCCTTTCTATCACTTAATACGGTTTCTTCCTTATCAACCGGAGTCCTTAGCACATTGCCCTTAATTATATTCAGGAACCCCGTAATTAAATTGGCAAGGTTAATCAGCAACTCCTTTTCGGATTTCAGGAACGCTTCCTTATTCCCCGCAGGGTATCCCTTCAGATAATAGAATTCGATAGTCCCGAACTTGTTGTCAATTGTCGTAAATCCTTCCTTAATGCTCCATTCACTTTCGGCAATATTTTTGTCAGAACTCAGGAATTCCCTGCCGTCATAAACAATTCTTGCTACTGAGTACTCAGGATATTGCCAGGACTTTGGCATATTCCTGCAGATTTGCAGAAGGGTGTCTTCTATGTTTTTCTCCTCACTCTGGATCCGTGAGTGCTCCAGTCTGAGGCTGGTGTCTTCCTCAGAATCATCAAGCTGCTCCAGAGCCTGTTGTGAATTCAGATAGTTGCAGACAATTGTGGCTATGTTTTCAAGCAGCTGCCTTTCCTCATGCAGAAACGGTCCTTCATCTGCTTTAGGAAACTGCTTGGCATAGAAAATATCAATTGCCCCCCATCTTTTATCAAAAGTCTCAAAGATTTGTTTCTGGATCCATCTGGACTCCTTGAAATTTTCCGATTTGAATTCCTGTCCGTCGTATTTGATACGGGCAAAGGCAAACTCGGAAAATTGCCATGCTTTTGGCAGTTCCCTGACTATTTCGAGCAATGTATTTTCAACCGAACTTTTCTTGCTGATTATTTTGTTAATCAGGTATATAATAGACAATCCCTTCTGGCTCTGGATTTTTTCCGCCAGCAGTTTCTGCATTTCCTTTTGCAAATGGGATATATCTTCCATTCAATACTTCGGTCTTTTTATATCATTTAATGACATTCTGCAACTGATCAAAATGTTATTAAAGATAAAGAAATAACCCGATTATTTTTTGTCAGAGACTTGGAAAAAATAGAAAATTTATTATATACATTTGTTTATAATCAATCAATAACCCATAAAAAATTAATAGCTATGTCTAATTCAGTAGAAGAATTTATGGCGAAAATCATCGCCAAAAACCCCGGAGAAGTGGAATTTCATCAGGCTGTCAAAGAGGTCACGGAATCCATTATGCCGTTCATCATGGAAAATCCCAAGTACAGGCATGCAAAGATTCTGGAAAGAATTGCGGAGCCTGAAAGGACAATCATCTTCAGAGTCCCATGGATGGACGAGAAAGGTGAGATTCAGATCAACAGGGGTTACAGGATTGAAATGAACAGCGCAATAGGGCCTTATAAAGGCGGTTTGCGATTCCATCCGACTGTGAATTTGAGTATCCTGAAATTCCTTGCCTTCGAACAGGTCTTTAAAAACAGTTTAACAACTCTGCCAATGGGTGGCGGAAAGGGAGGCTCGGATTTTGATCCCAAAGGAAAAACTGACAATGAGGTAATGCGTTTCTGCCAGTCGTTTATGAGTGAACTCTCAAGGCATATCGGAGCTGATACAGACGTACCGGCCGGCGATATTGGCGTTGGCGGCAGGGAAATAGGGTTTATGTTTGGCCAGTACAAGAGACTCAGAAATGAGTTCACGGGTGTGCTGACAGGGAAAGGCCTCGACTGGGGCGGAAGCCTTATCAGACCAGAGGCTACCGGTTACGGTCAGGTTTATTTTGCCGAGGAAATGCTTAACACGAGAGGCGACAGCCTGAAAGGTAAAATCTGTACCGTTTCGGGTTCGGGTAATGTTGCCCAGTTTGCCGCCCAGAAGGCCATCCAGATGGGGGCCAAAGTAGTCACTATGTCTGACTCCAACGGTTATATTTATGACGCTGACGGTCTCAATGACGAAAAGCTGGAATTCGTAATGAACCTTAAAAATGTAAAAAGGGGAAGAATCAAGGAATACGCTGATAAATACAAATGCAAATATGTCGACGGAAAATCGACACCATGGGACGTTCCATGCCAGGTTGCGCTGCCATCAGCGACCCAGAATGAAATTTCGGGTGCCGATGCTGCATTATTGCTGAAGAACGGGTGCTTTGTGGTTTCTGAAGGTGCAAATATGCCTTCCACACCAGATGCAATAACTGTATTCCTCAACGGCAAAATTCTGTACGGCCCGGGTAAAGCTGCAAACGCTGGAGGTGTAGCAACTTCAGGCCTTGAAATGAGCCAGAACTCAATGCGCTTGTCATGGACAAGACAGGAAGTTGACAGCCGCCTGCATCAGATCATGAAGGATATCCACGCTACCTGTGTGAAATACGGAACGGGTAAGGACAAATACATCAATTATGTTGACGGTGCCAACATTGGAGGATTTGTCAAAGTGGCCGAGGCTATGCTGGCCCAGGGGCTTGTTTAAGGTTATAAAAGTGCCTGTTTGATATCCGGCCATGCATATCCTGAATAAATATTCCGGATACTGTAACGAATAATGAACAGGCACTTTTACTTGTTTTTTGTTGGAAACCACTTCAGTAATTGGAAATGCTCAGAAAAAACATCTTCCGGGAGACATCATTTGAGCTGCTGATGCAAAGAAGGATTCAGTTTGTATTACTGATTTGCAGCAATTACGATGCTTTTATAATGGAGGAGGACGGGAAAATTGACGAGAAAGTCTTCAATGATTATGTCTCGTTCAATTTACGCTACCCTCCGAGATTTGTTCATGTGACTTCCGCTGAAAAAGCGATGGAAACACTGAGCAAAAGATCAATAGATCTGGTCATTAATATGCTAAGCATCAACGACCAGGATCCTTTTGAGCTTTGCAGGAATATTAAGGCGATCTATCCTGATAAGCCCATAGTAATTCTTTCCCCGGATTCAAAGGAAAATTCAAACAGGATAAAAAACGAAGATCTATCCTGTATCGATTATGTTTTTACCTGGCTGGGCAGTACTGACATCCTGCTTCCTGTCATCAACCTGATAGAGGACAAACTGAATGTTGATGAAGACAGCAAGGTCGAAGGCGTGCAATCATTACTTTTAATTGAAAACTCAACCAGGAAGTCTTCAATCTATCTGCGCCATCTGTACCGGATTATTCTGGAACAGTCGAGGGAGTACATGATAGAGGGACTCAATGAGCATCAGAAAATGATGCAGATGAGAGGGAGGCCTAAAATTCTTTTAGCAAATGATTATGACGAAGCATTGCTGCTATTCGGGAAGCATAAGGAACAACTGCTGGGTGTAATTGCTGATGCTGACCTGAACCGCGATAAACTCGGGACAACTGTCAGCATTGAGGAGTTCCTGGGTGAGATAAAGAGGCATGATCCCGCCATCCCTGTGTTGATACAGTCTGACGATCCTGAAAATGAAAGATATGCCAATGAGTACGGAAGCGGATTCTTAAATAATAATTCAAAGACACTCCCCCTGGAATTAAAGTCGCTGCTTAAAAAACAGTTTTCCTTTGGCGATTTTATTTTTACTGATCCTGAAACGGGAATGGAAATTGAACGGGTCTCCGACCTGCAGAGCTTCCAGCGCAAGCTTTTTGAAATTCCGGACGACTCGCTCCGTTATCATTTCTCGAGAAATCATCTCTCCAAATGGCTGTATGCACGAGCTCTGTTTTCGCTGGCTGAGTTTCTCAGGGAAATCAGCCTCGATGATTTTCCCAGTTTAGATCAGGCACGGCGGTTTATTTTCGATGCAATTGCAAATTTCAGGCTTAACAAGGGTCATGGGGTTATCGCCGAGTTTTACAGGGAGCATTTTGACGAGTATTTTACATTTACAAGAATCGGGGAAGGATCAATAGGAGGGAAAGCCCGAGGACTTGCCTTTCTGGATTCCATGATAAAGCAAAATCAGTATTTTGAGAGTTTCGAGGATACGATTGTTTCAATCCCGAGGACGGTTGTACTGAGCACAGACGTCTTCGATGAATTTATGATTCAAAACAATCTTTACGATACCGGCCTGTCACACAAAAGTGATAAAGAAATACTGGATGCTTTTATCCAGTCAAGGCTGCCGGTAAGAATTCATAAGGATCTGTTTGTTTTCATCTCAATAATAAACGGACCGGTTGCAATACGTTCATCCAGTTTATTGGAAGATTCACATTATCAGCCTTTTGCCGGAATTTACTCGACATATATGATCCCTAAGGCGGAGGATGAAGTTGTGATGCTGGAATTACTAAGTGTTGCAATCAAAAGCGTTTTTGCTTCAGTCTTCTTCAAGGACAGTAAGGATTATATGACTGCAACCGGAAACAATGTGGAAGAAGAAAAAATGGGGATCGTGCTTCAGGAAGTCTGCGGGCAGCAATATGGCAACAGGTTCTATCCGACTGTTTCAGGAGTTGCACGTTCTCTTAATTTCTACCCGATTGAGCCTGAAAAATCGGAGGACGGTTTCGTTAGCCTGGCCTTTGGACTGGGGAAATATATTGTAGACGGGGGCAATGCCCTGAGGTTTTCGCCGGCATTCCCCAAAAAAGTCCTTCAGCTTTCAGATACCAAAATGGCATTGCGTGAGACACAGCACGAGTTCTACGCCCTCGATCTGAACCCTTCGAGCTTTATCCCGAGTACCGACGATACAGTTAACCTGCTAAAACTGAAAATCAGCGACGCTGAGAATGACGGCTCACTTAAATTTGTTGCTTCTACCTATGATCATCAGAACGATATATTACGAGACGGCACCCAGGATGAGGGAATGAGAGTGATTACATTTTCCAATATTCTGGCAAACGATCTTTTTCCCCTGGCAGGCATTCTGAAAGCTATTCTCCGGATCGGGCAGGAACAGCTGAACAATCCGATTGAAATTGAATTTGCCGTAAATATTGATCCCGCCAGGAAGAAGCCGGTCAATTTCAATCTCCTTCAAATACGACCAATTGTAGAGATCAGCGAATCGATAAAATATAAGCTGGAGGAAATTCCCCAGTCAGAAACTATAATACTTTCGAATTCTGCCCTTGGAAACGGAAGTATCAACGGTATATGTGACCTGGTCTATGTAAAGACTGAGAATTTTGATGCATCGAGGAACCAGGAGATTGCCGAAAAACTAAATGAGATAAACGATCAGTTCTTAAGAGAAGAGAAAAACTATGTACTGATCGGACCTGGCAGATGGGGTTCCGCTGATCCGTGGCTTGGAATACCAATTAAGTGGCAGCAGATATCTGCCGCCCGTGTTATAATTGAATCAGGACTTGAAAATTACCGGATTGATCCGAGCCAGGGAACTCACTTTTTCCAGAATCTGACAGCCTTCGGTGTAGGGTATTTTACAATCAATCCCTTTCTCGGCGACGGATATACCGATTTTAAATTTCTGTCAGACGCCGAGCCTGTTTTCGAGGATTCCAACTTAAGGCATATCAGGTTTCCAGCGCCGTTAGTGATAAAGATCGATGGCAGAAAAAAAATCGGAGTTATTATGAAACCGGATAATAATCACCCGGCACCATGAGCGGAACTATTAACTTCTGCCAAACATGCTCAAAATGATCTGATGTTTACGTACAAAGAAGTTTATGTCAGAGAATCCCTGTCATTTTTGATAAGTAAAATCTGGGTACTTGAAACAAATGGGGCAAAGGATCCGGATGGAAATAAAACTCTGGTTCCAAACGGTTGCTTTAATATCGCTTTTATTACCGGGCAGGGTGTGACTGCTAAATGGGGCAAGGATGTGATTGACCTGAAAAAGGGCATCTATTTTTGCGGACAGGCTACCCAATCAGTAGATATAGTGATTTTGCCGGGGACCAAAGTTAATATGGTACAGATATTTCCCTGGACTATTTCAATGTTTACGGATTTTAATATGAAGTTATGCCGGAATAAGATTATTCCGATTAATTACATCAATAAGGATTTTGAGTGTGAAGCGAATGAGATAAACCATGGCGATGAAAACCAAATTATGGATTTTCTGGATAATCGGTTTAAATGCTTCCTGATTAAAAACGAACATTCACTTCTGGTCCATCAAAGTTGTGTAATCATAATGAAGACCAGGGGCCAGTGTTCCATTGAAGATCTGAGCAGGCAACTGGGCTGTTCTTCACGTCATTTGCAGATCTTATTTTTAAAATATATCGGACTGAGTCCAAAGGAATTTTCAATCATAATCAAACTGAGAAATGCAATTGATGGCATTGCATTTCCGTCTCCTTCAGAAACCAGATCTATGACAAGTCTTGCACTGGACAATGATTTTTACGACCAGTCTCACTTTAATAATACTTTTAAAACCATTGTAAAAACCCTCCCGGGGAAATTCATGTCTTCGGGATTTATTCTGGCTTTTAAGAAAAAGATCTGACTGTTCGCATTTTTCCAATTTTAATTTTGGAGACAAGACTTTCTTTGCCCGGGTAATTTGCCTCAGCCACTTAAACAGAAACACTGAAAATGAAATTTAACCAGATATTCAAAAGCCTGTTCAGAAAACCTCTTAACAGTCTGATTATAATTATCAGTCTGGCAATCGGTATGGCCTGCATAAACCTCATTATGCTTTTTGTCACGAGAGAATTAAATACTGATAGTTTTCAGCAAAACAGGGATCGGATCTACCTTCTTAAATGTGATAATCCCTATGAAAAGGGATCTCAACTTTCAAACTGTATTAAAGGGGGCGCTGAATACATAAAGGATAATTTTTCCCAGGTTGAGGCCTTTTGCCGTATCAGAGTCACGAGGGCCCAGAAAGTAATGGCCGGCGATCAGATTTATAAGGATAATCTTACGGTGTTTGAGACCTCAGCGAATTTCTTTACCCTTTTCTCATATAAGCTGCTCTCTGGTAATCCAGCCACAGTACTCACCGCAAAAGATGATATTGCCATCTCGGAAGATCTTGCACAAAAATATTTTGGAGAGAAGCTGCCGGTCGGACAGGTCATTACAATTATTAATAATGATAAAAAGACGGATTATATTATAAAAGGCATCTTCAGAAAACCTGCCGGAAACTCGCAGTTTGATTTTGACATCGTAAAACTCTCCGAAAATACTGAGAGGTATGCATTTCTGCTGTTAAAAAACAATACTGACCCCGTCCAACTTGAAAGACTCTTTGCGGAACAGAAAGACAAAATTCCTGTCATCAATGACGGTACCCCCGGTAAATATTATCTGAAGAGTTTTAAACAAACATACTTCGACACCTCTGAATTTTCTCCCCTTGGAAACAAGAGAGAAAGGTCTGACATCGTAATAGCAATAATTATCGGCCTGACGATTATTTGTGTTGCTTCTGTCAATTACCTTGGTTTGATAAACAATAAGTTGTTTGACAAAACATCTGAGTTTTATATCAGGCGCATAAACGGAGCCTCCACAGCCAGCCTGATCTTTGACTTTATGATTGAAAACCTGATAATTATCGGGATAGCTTTTATTTTAAGCCTTGGAGTCATGTCATGGATGATGCCGTTCTTTAATGATCTGACCGCATCCCGGATCAATTTGACCTATATTATCAGCCCCGGTTCTATCCTGATCATGTTATATGTGGTTGTCACTCTTTTGTTTGTCACGCTGATTTTTTCTGTAAACAAATTGAATAAGCAGAAGATATCCTCTGCCTTTAAAGGCATGTTTGATAAAGAAGGGAAGATTATAAAAATCCCGGCATTCATCATCTTTCAGCTGATGGTTACAATTGTCCTGTTAATCAGTTCCATTACAATACTAAAACAGATAAACTTTATAACAAAAAGAGAGATTGGCATCAATAAAGAAGTTATCGAAGTAAAAATTCCTTCCCAATATGAATCTCAAACAAATGTTTTTAAGGAAGAATTGCTGAAATATCCTCAGGTGGCAGGCATATCAGTAACAACAGCCTCGCCTCTGCTGGAATGGATCCAGACTACCTTTCATTACACTGAAAATGGAGAGGACAAACAATATTCACCAAATATATTCAGAGGAGATGAAGCTTTTATCAGGACGCTGGGTATAAGCCTCACCGACGGAAGAGATTTTTCGGGTAATATAGCTTCGGATAAGAACAACTGTGTTATCAACGAATCGCTTGCGAGATATTTTTCAGGGAGAAATATGATTGGTGAAAAACTGCCGGGGTATGAAAAACTGACAGTGATCGGGGTCGTTAAGGATTTTAATAGTGAGGGCGCAAAGGATCCCGTCTCTCCCGGTGTTATAATATTTGATAATACAGGAAGTCATTTACTTGTTATGCCGGCTGCCGGACAATTACAGGCTGTAAGAAAATCAATCTCTGAAGTCTGGCAAAAGCTGGTTCCGGATTATCCTCTTAATATCGAATCAGTAAAGGAGAGATATGACTGGTATCATATCAGGGAAACAAATTTTGCCAGGCTCATTGTAAGTTGTTGTTTAATAAGCCTGTTTTTATCAATGATCGGATTATTTGCAATTTCACTTCATTCAAGCAGGAAACGGACCAAAGAAATAGGAATACGAAAGATAAACGGAGCTACAGTTTCCGGTGTGATCTCACTTCTTAACAAAGACTTTCTCAGATGGGTCATTATTGCCTTTGTCCCGGCCTGCCTGATATCCTTTTATATAATGAACAAATGGCTTCAGGGCTATGCCTACAAAACAGAACTTAATCTGTGGATATTTGTTCTGGCAGGAATGCTGACTGTTTCAATAACCCTTTTAACAGTTAGCTGGCAGAGCTGGCGGGCAGCGACCGGGAATCCCGTGGAAGCATTGAGGAACGAGTAGTGCCTGCTTACAAATTGACCATGATGGATATCCGGCAGAAAAAGGAGAGGAAATTTTGGGATCGATTTGCAGACACCTATGATTCATTCATAAACAGGGTGTTCAGCAAGACCTACGGTTCCATTCTTAAGACCCTTGAGGCAGACCTGGACTCAACTCACAAAGTTCTTGATATTGGTACAGGAACAGGGATTATTCCGTTTCATATAAGCTCAAAAGTATCCTCGGTTGTTGGCATTGATATTTCTCCGGAAATGATTCGGGTGGCGAATCAAAAACAGAAGAAATTAAGCATTCAAAACGTTAATTTTCAGGTTCAGGATTCATACACCCTTACATTTCCTGATAAATCGTTTGATGTAGTGATCGCCTCAAATCTGTTACACTTACTTTATGAGCCGGATAGACCTTTAAATGAAGTTAAGCGGGTAATGAAAGACAACGGTATTTTTATTGCCCCCACACTTTGCGCAGGCGAGAATGCCGGGAAAAGGATTACTAAAGTGATTACTGGAGCGTTAGTTGGATTTATGGTTGTCCATAAATGGACTATTAATGAATTCAAGGATATGCTTAACAAGAACGGATTTGTTGAAAGCAAAACAGTCATAATTGAAGGAAGAATCCCATTGGCATACATTGTGCTGCAAAAGCAGGTATGACTAATTGAGGATATGGTAAGGCAGCAAAGCCGGCTTTTCGCCGGCTTTGCTGTTTCGTGATGTCACAAAAGGATTACCCTGTTGAACTATTAATTAGCAGTTTTGTTTAAAAGGGAAGTTCTTAAAAATAAAGAAATTACAATTATGGATAGGAGAAATTTCGTAACCATTTCATTATTGTCTCTTCCGGCTGTAATGAGCTTATCATCCTGGCGAATGTCCGAAATGTCAGGCAAGGCTTTTGTGCTGAAGTCGGGATTAAGCCGGTTTGGGGTACCTACACCATTTTTGGGAGTAAATCCAAACGACTTAAAATTATCATCCAGAGATACGACGGGTAATTTGTCTGCTTTTGAGTATGTAGGAACTCAAAAAACCGGTCCATCTCTGCATGCTCATTTAAACCAGGATGAAATGTTTTATGTACTCGAAGGAAGTTACATCTTTCAATTAGGAGAGGAAAAACAATTATTACAGGCAGGTGACCTGATTTTTTTGCCGCGTACAATCCAACACACCTGGGTACAGGTTTCAGATTCTGGACAAATGTTCTATTTCCTTCAACCTGCAGGAAAGATGGAAGAATTCTTTCTTAAAATGACTGAACTAAGCGGTAAGGCGACTGAGTCAGAAATGAAGCAATTTAACCTGGATGCAGGGATCCTATAATTATGGTCCGCCTCTGTCACCAACTGAAAAACATATTATAAGTGAAAAGCTGACCAAAGGATTCGTTATCAGGTCTGGTGAGAGCAGATTTGGTGAAAAAACAAAATTGAACGGCAGGAATCTGAATGACATTAAGGTTTCGGCAAAAGATACCGGGTCAGAGCTTACAATATTTGAATACAATGGCAATGAAAAAGGTGGACCTCCACTTCATATACATCCTTCTCAGGATGAAATATTCTATGTTTCGCAAGGAGCATATCTTTTCCAGTGTGCAGAGGAACAATATTCACTTCAAAAAGGTGATATGATTTTTCTCCCCAGGGGAGTACCCCATGCATTTGCACAACTCTCGGATACAGGAAGGTTGCTTTATTTCCTTCAGCCTTCAGGTAAAATGGAAGATTATTTCAGAGCATTGGGTAATGTTGAAGGGATGCCTGGTCCAGACGAAGGTGCAAGACTGTTTCAGGACCATGATATGCAAATAGCCGGTCCGCCTCTCGACATTTAGTCAATTTTCATTGGTTATACATTATTGCCTCCATGTCGGTTAATCATAAAGGAATTGTCCGCCAGTTGGCAGACAATTTTAGGGAGGAGACAGGCTGCGGGGTGGCTCGGGACATCAAAATGAAGAAGCCGGCTGGTGGCCGGCTTTGTTGTCCCGTCAGGTCTCGAACCGGACCGACCGTTAAGAAATTGCCCTGTGGGCAATTTTAGGGAGGAGACAGGTTGCGGGATGGCTCGAGACTGATAAATGAAGAAGCCGGCTGGTGGCCGGCTTTGTTGTCCCGTCAGGTCTCGAACCTGAACTCTTCTGATCCAGAATCAGACGTGTTGCCAATTACACCACGGGACAGTTATTAGAGGGTGCAAATATAAAAAAAATCTCAGGGAAATAATTCTTTAAACAAAATTTCAATCGGGAGCCATTAAAAAAAGAGCACCGGCTACCAGCAGGTGCTCTTTTAAGATTACCAGCCCGGAATCAGTTGGGTGTTGTATAATATACAGTCAACTGCGGTCTTAACGTAGCAGTAGGATAATCGCTCGAGGCAAAACGGAACCCCGAAACCCACTCACCCGGCCACAACCTGAAGGCGAGCCCGTAATTAGGGTACGCAACATTATCTGTTGTGACTGAAGGTACATATATCTGCGTGACATCAATATCGATGAAATTGACATTCCGGATAAATGGCGACAGGAATACCTGGTTATATTCCACAGTCTTCGGTTGTTTATTCCAGGTAACCGTAGCTTCTTCCCATGGTTCGGTAATCTGCTGCAGTACGCCGCCGTACCATACCAGTCCACCGTCAGCACCTGCTGTATATATTGTACTGTCCCACGGCAGGGGTATGTCATAACTGAGTCGTAAAACGACCTTTTTGATTGAAGCCGACTTTGGAAGCTCACCAAGATTGAACGATATAAAACTGTTATTCGACCGCATCACGGTAAGAACGGGTTCAGAAATGAAAGTGGCTTCGAAATATTTGTGGCCACCGAAATTTTTCTCGGGTTCAAGATTTGAGATCATCGCGTCCTTGCCCCTGTCAGGACCGGGCTGCAGAACCATTACCTTCCACTGGTTACTGTCCCATGGGATCTTCAGCACAAGCGGATTATCCTTTGTGGCTGCCCTGAGTTCCCTTGCAGTTACATAAAACCTCTGGGTCATGTATCCCTCCTTCTCGAGAAGGAAGAGATAGGTCTCATATCCTCCCCTGATGATGATACCGTTCAGGGCGGCCTCCAGCCTGAAGCTGTAATGCCAGTTCTCCCCTGCATACACGGTAAGTTTCGCGGTGGTAAGCAAAGGCGTGGGTGCCATGCTCAACGGATTATCGATTATGCATATTGCATAGAATCCAAGAGGCTTGACAATTTGGATCCCGAAACTGACATACCCGAAATCACCGGGGGTATGGTCGTCAACGGGAAGTACCTCAGGGGCAACGGAAGTTGAGGTGCCTGCCGCAACGCTGAATCCAACAGGCAGCGGGTCATCAACAAGATAGGCCAGCGGTGCCCCCTCCACCGGCGCGGCGAATATTACCCCGCCGGAGGGATTTATCACCATGAATTTGGTGAGGTTGTAGTTTCCGGCATCAAGCTCCACTTCCTCACTTACAAACCCTGCCCCGAAAATGTAAACGGGAATGAGTTCATCGGTAAGAACCGGGTTGCCGTCAGTGTCTTCAACAGATACCATTACCTGGTATGAAACCAGCGCCGTGTCCGTCAATGCGGATTTGGTCTGGCCGGATGCCTCAATCGAACTGATCGAGAATTTGGCTGTTCCCTTGCTTTTGTTTTCGGAGTTTTTTTCACAGGAAGAAAGGCTTAAAACAGCAAGCAGGATCAAGAATAATTGCATTGATCTGATTAAAGTTCTCATACTTCTTCGGTTTTAGTTGTGAAAAAATAAACAAATACCCTGTAGCAGCACAAAAAGTGTACCAACAGAAAAAGGACTGCTGCATGCCGAATTTATTAATAATTGTTAAACCTTTACAAAATGGCAGAGTTCTTGTTAACTTGCATTAAAAGTTAATCATTAAACATTAATTGATCATGTCTATAATACTTACTTCCTGCAGGAACTTGTTGCTTATTGCTTGTCTTATCCCTTTTTCAATTCAGACTAAGGCACAATCAAAGAAGCTGGAAAACCTGCCAAACCTTGTGTTACCGGAGTTTGCTGATGGAAGGGTAGTCCTGAAAACAGGAAACTTTTACAGAGCCGTGATGAACTATGAAATGCTGGATCAGCAGATGATTGTTCTGAAAAACGGAAAATACTTTGTATTAGGCGACCATGAGCTTATTGACACTGTAATTATAAAAGACAGGAAATTCATACCGTTTGAAAAGTATTTCTATGAGGTACTGGAGGGCGGTCCGGTATCATTGTTTTATGAGCATAAGTGCATTCTTGAATCGATGGGAGGTGTGGTCCCATATGATACCAGGGGATCCGGGGGCGGCCTGGCATCCAATACCACCAATTATGGCCCGGGAGGTGCAATTGAACTGAAAATACCTGAAAACTATAAGGTCGTTGTGGCATCGGAGACATGGATCAGAAAAGACGGCACGATGCATAGGTTTTCCAATAAGAACCAATTAATGAAGCTGCTTGCAGATAAGGAAAGTGATCTAAAGGAGTTCATCAAGGAGAATAAAACCGATTTCAGGAGCGTTGATGATCTTATAAAACTGGTTCATTACTACAATGAACTGAATTAGGTAAGTCCAAATCCTTTTGCTATTGCCTATTTGTTGATTTTTTGCCAGGTATCCTTAAGCTGAACGGTGCGGTTAAACACCATTTTTTCAGATGTGGAATCATAATCAACACAGAAATACCCGAGTCTCTGAAACTGGAATTTGTCTAGTGGCATTGCCCTTGTAAGAGATGGTTCGACCTTGCATCCTGAAAGCACTGTAAGTGACTCCGGATTCAGGAATTCACGCGGGTCAACATCTTTGTGCCCTGACGGGTCCTCATCGATGAAAAGCCGGTCATACAGTCTCACCTCAGCGTCAGCAGCATGCTGTGCCGAGACCCAGTGAAGGGTACCCTTTACCTTACGGTCTGCCTGCGGACCTCCGCTGCGTGTATCAGGGTCATATGTGCAATGTACCTCAATTACTTCACCTGAAGAGTTCTTTTTAACATCCGAGCATTTAACTATATATGCTCCCTTCAGCCTTACTTCCTGCCCCGGAGCGAGGCGGAAAAACTTATGCGCAGGATTCTCCATAAAATCGTCCTGCTCGATATAGAGCTCTCGTGTGAATGGCACCGTGCGTTTCCCCTGGCTTTCGTCTTCAGGATTGTTTATGAGTTCCACCTCTTCGGTGACTCCCTCGGGATAGTTGGTGATTACAACCTTCAGTGGCTTCAGCACGCCAAAGACACGCGGTGCCCTTATGTTAAGATCCTCCCTTATTGCATATTCAAGGAGAGAGACGTCATTAATGGCTTCAACCTTCGTATAGCCGATCAGGTCTACAAACCGGCGTATCGATTCAGGGGTATAACCCCTTCGGCGCAGTCCGCACAGTGTCGGCATCCGCGGATCATCCCAGCCGTTTACAACTCCGTCCTTCACCAGCTCGAGAAGTTTTCGCTTACTCATCACTGTGTAGGTGAGATTCAACCGGTTGAATTCGATCTGCCTGGGCCTGTAATCACTATCCTTAAGCTGGTCAACAAACCAGTCGTATAGCGGCCTGTGTACCTCAAATTCAAGGGTGCACAGCGAGTGGGTTATGCCTTCAAACCAGTCGCTCTGCCCGTGTGCGAAGTCATACATCGGGTAAACCTTCCATGTCATTCCTGTGCGGTGATGCGGGGTATTTAAGATCCGGTAGATGATCGGATCACGCATATGCATATTGGGTGATGCCATGTCAATTTTTGCCCTGAGCACGCGGCTACCCTCCTCAAACTCACCCTCATTCATTCTCAGGAAGAGGTCAAGATTCTCTTCCACTGTTCGGTTACGGAAAGGACTTATTGCTCCCGGCTGTGTGGTTGTGCCCTTCTGTTCCGAAATCGTCTCGGCGCTCTGGTCATCCACATATGCCAGTCCTCTTTGAATGAGCACAACGGCAAAATCCCACAGTTTCCCGAAATAGTCAGAGGCATAGAATTCCCTGTCTTCCCAGGTGAATCCCAGCCAGTTGATGTCCTCCTTTATTGCGTCGACATACTCGACATCCTCTTTTGTCGGATTTGTATCATCAAAGCGAAGGTTGCACTTCCCGCCATATTTCTGTGCCATACCGAAGTCGAGGCATATTGCCTTGGCATGCCCGATATGCAGATAGCCGTTGGGCTCGGGCGGAAAGCGGGTGTGAACACGTCCGCCGTTCTTACCCTCGCTGAGGTCTTTTTCAATGAACTGTTCAATAAAATGCTGTGATTCAGGCTTTAATGTTTCTTCCGGCTCTCTCATTCTACTTCGGTTATGGAAGTACAAAAATAGAAGGAAAAAATGACCTCGTGACCGGATAATACAGATATTTATGGAAGGGGTTAAGGGTTTATAGGTTTATGGGTTTATAGGTTTATGGGTTTAGGTTGGTTCAGGATTTGCGGACAGGGATTAATCTGAGATAATTATCAGGCCCACGCCCTGTCTTTGTAAGGTTGTATTTATTATGACCGTGCCTTTTTTTACCTTTACTTTGGACGGTTTGCCAGATATCTGTAACTGTCCGGCTCTCTCAAGCTCAGCGTATTGCTCAGGGGAAGGGTTCTGTGGAGAGCCCATTTGTTTCCACGCTTCGTAAGAATTGCTGTGATTTTTATCTATCCTGTATTGTACAACTTCCGCCTTTCCGGAAGTCATTCCCTTTATCACGAAATTGATAACGGCATCAGGCGCCGTTTTGTCATCGTCGTGGTAATTCCAGAATAAAACAGCAGTCTCATTGCCTCTTCTGGTTGCTATTGCTCCAATATCTGATTGTGTTCCTCTGACTCCGGAGTCAATGATCTCCCTCCACGTAAATCCGCCGTCAGTCTGCACCTCCACACTTGTGCCGCCCATCTTGCCGAACATCCTGAATACATTCAGCACCGGCTTGTCGACACCGTTTGTTGCAAGGTCACGGAATCCATGAAACCAGGGCTGGTCTTCAAACTCGAATGCCCACGAGACAATTCCCAGAAGATTGACATTAAAATGGCGGGCCATTTCAAATATTCTTGCAAATGATGACGCAGTATAGCTTGAGTACATTGTCCCGTTCCGGTATCCGTTCTCCGGAGCAACTGACATTCCACATGCTGCACAACCCTCCGGGTCGCATTCGCCTATAACGATTGGCAGATCCTTAAAGCGGGGGTTTGATGATACAATCTCAAAACCTTTTTCAACCTGCCTCAGCTGGCTGCCGATACCCATTTGTACGACTCCATCGGTAAATCGCGGAGCCCCTTTTGCGTGAAATGCAATAAAATCGAGCGGAGCACCTGTCGCGCCTGTTGCGTAATTTGTACCTGATTCGCAATGAACCAGGAAAGCCTTAAGAAACCGTGCCGGTCCCGAATAGCCGGGACTGGTTACATGCGGACCTCCGACCCGTGCCGTTGGCAGTGCTCTTTTTACGGCATCAGCCGAGAAATCGTATAGTTTACAATACTCTTCAAAAGTGCCTCCCCAGTATTTAATGTCAGGCTCATTCCATAATTCCCAGTACCACGACTCTACCTCCTGTTGGCCATAACGCTCCACGGAGTGAATGACCCACCTGTAAATAAGTTCTGCCCACTTATCATAATCATTTGGCGGATACCGCCAGCCGGTATAAACATCGTCATAGGAATCACCGGGCTTCCAGAAATGCCTGTAGGGCTGCGGTTTCGACGAGAGAGCCTCGGGCATGAATCCCATTTCAACAAGAGGCTTAATACCCCGTTCTATCCAGGTGTCAAATATCCTGTCCATTATTGTCCAATCATAAACCGGATTTCCCTGCTCATCCTCGGTATATACATTGGTCGAACCCCACTTCATCGCAGCTGTTCCGTCACCGGAGGTCAGAAGGTTGTGGGTCCGGATAAACACAGGAGCGGGGCTGAGTTCTGCCAGCCCGGTAAGCAGCTTCTGTACCGTCTTTCATGTAGGTATAATTCGGTTCATCATAACCGAACCACGACCAGGCACTGTTAAAAGTGCCCAGTTCCTTATTGAGATCGACATTTATCGTAACACTTTTGCCTTCAGTCTGACCGTAACAGGAGATCAGGGGCATAAAGGCAATCACAAAAAACTGCAACAGGTATTTCATTGGACTTGTAATTTAATGTTAGAATACACATTATCAATGGCTACACAGGTGGCTCATGCGTGCTCAATAAGTGTGTAAATTACATTAAATGTACAATAATATTCATTACGCATTGTCTCCCTTTCCGGGTTTCAGGTATTCATTAAGGGCTGCCACATATTCGGTGAACATTTTTCTGCCGAGAGGAGTAATGCGGCACATGGTTAGCGGGTAATTTTCGCGGAAGCTCTTTTTCACCTCTATATAGCCGCCTTCCCTGAGTTTCGTTATCTGCGTGCTGATATTCCCTGCGGTAGCCCCTGTCTGCTCCCTGAGGTATGAGAAATCAGCCTCTTCAACACTTATCAGTATTGACATTACCGCCAGCCTCAGCTGCGAATGAAGCAGGGGGTCGAGGTCCTTAAACTGCGTCATGGCGGCTCTTCGTTCTGAACATATAACCGGGGATGAGATATCCTGTCAGCACGGCTGCAGGAACAGAGAGGGAGGCAACGGTGTCACCCCCGAAGTGTGCTGCAAGAGCGAAGAGCCATATTGCTATGCCACCGTACATCAGGGGACGGAATTTCAGAATCGCTCCTGAGATGAAGGTGGGAATGCCGGCCAGGATAAGAATGTACTTCGGAATGTCCTGCATATGGTCCTAGGTTATTACAAACAGGATTACCGAAGCGAAGAAGAAAGCCATCCAGACCCACATGTATAAACCGTCAGCATAGGTGTGAACAGTGGCTTTTTTCCCCTTTGTGAAACCGTAAATGAAATGAGACAAAAACTCCCGGGATGACAAAGAACCAGACATACCAGGGAGACCCATAGTCGGTGAATTTGTAGAGAATAAACTCTGAAAGTCCGCAGATCATTATCAGCCACCCCCAGAAGAGAAGATGGAAGCTGCTGTTGCTGATGTTGACCCTCGTTCTGTTGATCATGTCCGTGATGATCTTCATACTCTCTTCGCCTGTCATTAATTTTTCTTCATTTTCCATGGCATTTGCTAATTTTACATTGTGTTGTTAATAGTTGTATAAATATATTGCAAATATAAAGTAGTTTGCAGTATAAACCAAATATTATGACAACTATTTTTGAAGTTCTTTTTAATAAAAGGCATAAAGTAAAGTAAAACAGGCGGTTACGGCCTGATAAATTTTATTATAATGGGCAGGATCAGAATAGAAGATATGGAGTTTTATGCTTTTCACGGACACTACCGTGAGGAGCAGATAGTCGGGAACCACTTTCTGGTTGATGTGACAATTGACACCGATACCGCTGTTGCAAGTGAAAGTGACGATCTGAAGGATACAATCAATTATCAGAAGGCTTATCTGATAATCAAGAGGGAGATGGAGATCAAGTCGCATCTGCTCGAGCACATTGCTAAGCGGATACTTGATGCACTTTACTCTGAGCTTCCCGGCATTGAAAAAGCGACAGTCAGGGTCTCAAAGATGAATCCTGTGATGGGTGGCAGGATTGGCCGGGTAAGTGTGGAGGTCACAAGATAGGCTGAGGCTAAGGTTGAGGCTAAGGTGGAGTAACTCTTAACCTTAATCTCAACCTTAACCTTATATATCACGGAGTGCTTTAAGCAGTTTATTAAGTTCGAAAATCAAATCATTATACTCTTTTAACAGGTTTTCAGTTTCAGTCGGGTCGAAATAGCCTACTTGATTTCCATAAACCAGGTGGCTTTGGGTTTCATAGGCAGAACCCCGGGCGATTGATTTGCATTTTGCCAAACCGGCATGTCTCTAAAACTTTTGTAAATCATAATCTGATATTTGATGTTAAAATGAGTCCCGAAGATCTTATCTCTTTCTCAACCTCAACCTCAACCTTAACCTTTACCTTACCTCATCGCGTCCATCGCACCCAGTACAAACACCAGCGGGGCATTCCAGTTTATGCAGATCTCGTTTGTGGAGTAGCTGCACTCGGAATCAGTGTAGGAGGCAGCGGGGAATTCTGACCGCTTAACATTCGGAAAGCAGTCGTTCAACACCGAAGTGTTCGGTCCTCCGACAAGGAATCCGGGAACCGGTTCAGCAACCCCGTCAGCTCCTGAAGGACGGTGGTGGATGTTCATCGGCGAAAGATTACCGAAACCGGTTACAAAACAATAGCCGGTGGCGTTTCTTCCAAGAATGTAATCAACGTCTCCCTGGACTGAGGGCAAATATCCGGCGTCACCGGTGAGCTTCATTGCAATGAGCTTCAGCATGGCCTGATTGGCAACGTCGGAGTTACTGCCCCAGGCGAAGAAATCAAGACTTATACGATAAGGAGAGACCTCTGATTTTTTCTTCAGCTCATCCGCATATCCTTTCAGGAGTTCTGTAGCGGCACTTTTTAACTCTGCAAATGCAGGATTATCTGTAAGTGCAAGTGAAATGACTCCCAGCATTTCAACATTGTTCCACTGTGGGGTGGAGGGTTTTATCCCACTCAGAGATGCCGGTGTTAAAGGAATTTTGGTTTCCCGGGTTACCTCTGCCCGGGCTCCGTCTGCCGGGGTTCCGCCTGCCGGGGTGACCGCTGCCTTAATACCTTCTGCCAGAGCCAGTTCTGCTCTCGCCCAGAATAATTCCTGCCTGGTATTGCTCCCCCCGTATTCGCCGGTGCTGATATCGGCAGGCTGTTTGTAAATCACATCAGGGTTCTTTTCAGCCCATTTCATTGCATTACGGGCGGCCTCAAGGCAAACCCCCGACAGGTTTCTGATCTCTTCGGACGGATCATTGGCAAAGACCCTCGATGCCATTGCCATCACCGCGGTAAAATCCAGTGCCGCCTGTGTGCTTTTCTGAACCACATAGCGCGGAGTCACCGCCTTATCGGGCATCTCAAATCCTCCGAAATCCTTGTTGGTGAGCTTATGGTATACCCCGCCGTCGGCCGGGTCCTGCATTGTCAGCATCCACCTCAGGTTGTAAAGAAGCTCATCCACCAGATCGGGGAGTTCATTGCCGCTTTCAGGAATATTGAGTGTAAGAGACCGGCAGTAATCGGGATAAAGCTGGTAAAAAAGGAGCAGGGTATAATTAGTTATGCTGCTGTTGACAATGTACTTGTTGTAGTCGCCGGCGTCATACCAACCGCCGGGACTTGAAATCACTGTTCCTTCCGGGCGTGCGGACGAGGCAGCCGATTTATGAATTATCACAGCCGTGTCAGGATGGCCGGCCGGGCGTGCCCATTTGCCACCATGTTCTGCCGTTATCTCAATCCCGGAGCGATTGAGGTAAAATGACCGTACTGCCCCCTGCGTAATTTCACTGTAGACATCATCACCGATGCGGAACGGGGCGGAGCATATTTCAGACCCCGCCAGGCAGAGCCTGTATGTGCCTGGAGTAGTAAACGCTGAGAAATCCGCTGCCCGGACTGTATCGCCCGAGAGCTCCCAATATAGAGGCTCTCCCGGTTCGCCGCCGTACACATTCCTGCCGGTTGCGACATCGATCAATTCAAAAATGTCTGTGTCAGCTCTGAGGAGGGCCACTTTAACGGCACCGGGCAGATAACCTATCTGATTCACCAGTATTAATTCGGTGGCGGCGGGCGCTGCAACCCTTCCTTTGATTAGTGTTTTGCTGCCGCAGCCTGCAACCGTCATCAGGGTGACAGCAGCTGCAATAATGATGAAGTGTGTTCTTGCTTTCATTAGTTCCCAATTATTACTCTTATGTTATGTTCGGTGCCGGCTGCAAAGAGCGGCAGAATATCTGACCTGTGGATCATACCGTCAACGGTCATCTCCCTTATGCCTTTCGACTTATGATCAGGATTCATCACCTCGATATTATAAACAGCGCCGCGGAATTTACGGGTGATGCTGAACCCGTCCCACTCCGCAGGAATACACGGGTCAATCCTGAGTCCCTCAAAATCCGGCCTGATGCCGAGTATGTACTGGCTAACAGTGTACATGCACCATGATGCGGTTCCCGTGAGCCAGCTGTTCTTGGCCTCGCCGGGCCTGAAGGCGTCCTTGCCTGCCACCATCTGGGAATAGACATAGGGTTCGGTCCTGTGGAGGTCGCTTATCTCTTCCAGGTATGACGGGGTGATCCTTTTATAGTAATCGAAGGCTCTGTCTCCGTTGCCGGTAAGAGTCTCTGAAATAATTATCCACGGGTTGTTATGGCAGAAGACACCGGCATTTTCCTTGTATCCTTCCGGGTAGCTTGATATTTCGCCCATCTCGATGTAGTATTTCGTAAAGGCCGGGTTATTCAGCACAATGCCGTACTCGCAGGCAAGGCGTTCATTGACTGATTCAAGTGTTTTAGCGGCTCTTCCGTCATCCAGCCCGATCCCCGCCATGATGCACATACCCTGTGACTCGATGAAGATTTTGCCTTCTTCGTTTTCATGGCTCCCGATCTTATTACCGTAATAATCATAAGCGCGGAGGAACCAGTTCCCGTCCCAGCCATATTCGTTTATCACCCTGACCATCTCGTCGATATGCGTCTGGGCCTCAGCGGCAAGTTGTGTTTCGCCTCTTTTCAGGGCCATTTTTACAAAATCGCCCCCGTAAAGCACGAACATTGCAGCGATGAATACCGACTCGGCTTTACCCCCCTTCTGGTTTTCAGTTGTCTGGAAACTTTCATCAGGGTTGTTCGAAAAGCAGTTGAGGTTCAGGCAGTCATTCCAGTCGGCACGCCCTATCAGCGGAAGCCCGTGAGGCCCCCTGTGATTTATGACATGACGGAACGATCTGTTCAGATGTTCGAAAAGACTTGCCGCGTTGGTGCTGTCATTGTTGAACGGGACAACCTCGTCAAGTACTGACCAGTTGCCGGTTTCCCTGATGTAGGCTGCCACCCCGAAGATCAGCCAGAGCGGATCATCGTTGAAGTTGCCGCCTATCTCTGCGTTACCCCTTTTTGTCAGCGGCTGGTACTGGTGATATGCGCTGCCGTCGTCAAACTGGGTTGAGGCTATGTCTATCAGGCGCTGCTTCGACTGCTCAGCGATCATATGGACATAGCCTACAAGATCCTGGTTGGAGTCGCGGAACCCCATCCCCCTTCCAATGCCTGATTCGAAATATGAAGCGCTGCGTGACATATTGTAGGTCACCATGCACTGGTACGGGTTCCAGATATTGACCATTCGCGAAAGACGCGGGTCAGGATGATTTACATTCAGCACAGAGAGCTGTGTGTCCCAGTATTTTCCAATGCAGGGCAAGCGACCGGATGACCTTTTCAGCAGAATCATACCTCGCCATCATTGCCTTTGCCCGGGTTTTGTTTATTACCTGCGGGGCAGAGAACTTTTCATCTTCAGGGTTTTCAACATAGCCAAGGACAAAAATGATACTCTTCTCCTCACCGGGCTGCAGTTCAATATCGATGCAGTGGGAAGCCACCGGTGACCATCCGTGGGCAACTGAATTCTGAGGCTTACCGCTGAAGACAGTGTCAGGATGATCAAATCCGTTGTACATCCCGAGGAAGGTCTCACGGTCAGTCTCGAAACCTGACACCGGAAGGCTGGCTGAATAAAATGCATAATGGTTCCTCCGCTCACGGTATTCGGTCTTGTGATAAATCGTACTTCCCTCGACCTCAACCTGTCCGGTTGAGAAGTTCCGCTGGAAGTTGGTCATGTCGTCAAGCGCATTCCAGAGGCACCATTCGACAAAGGAAAAGAGTTTGATGCTTTTCGGCTTGCTGCCCTTATTTAGCAGCCTGACCTTCTGTACTTCGCAGGTGTCACCGAGGGGTACGAAAAAGAGCATTTCGGCCTCAAGAGCTGTCTTTTTCGGATTTGATAACAGTATATCCAAGTCCGTGACGGCAGGTATAATTATCGACGGCAGCCTTCACCGGTTTCCATCCCGGAGACCATACTGATCCGTTGTCATTGATATAGAAGTACTTGCCTCCGTCATCAAGCGGTACATTATTGTACCTGTAGCGTGTCAGTCTGCGCAGCCTGGCATCCTTGTAGAAGCTGTAACCACCGGCTGTATTTGAGATAATGGAGAAGAAATCCTTGTTCCCCAGGTAGTTTATCCAGGGATACGGCGTTTTGTAGTTGTCTATGACGTATTCCCTCTGAGCGTCATCAAAGTGTCCGTATTTCATATTATCAATTCGTAATATTAATCTTTCAGTTTATTCCACCAGTTGAATTTCAGTATCACCGAGGTCACAATCATGATACCCGTGGAGACAAGGAACGGTGTCCATTCCCGCAGTACAAGGAAAACAGGGAAGACCATGAGTGAGATCTGCCATGTTACTCCGATCACGATGTTGAACATGTCTCTCCGGAAGTCTTTGTTTCCCTCGAATGACGGATCATCAAGGACTACTTTTTTGTGAATCGGTTTCCAGAAGCCCCATGGTCTGACTGTCTTATAGAACTTCTTGAGTGTCTCATCATCCTCAGCAGGTGTGAGCAGTGTTCCCAGTACGCTTCCTATTGCGGAGATGAGCAGAATTATCGGGAAGGCGTTCATGCTGAAATTGTTCAGCAATGGCTTCTGGTGAAGTATTTCAAGGTTCAGCATTGGCAGGAACAGGGCAGCAAGGATGCCTGACAGCATTCCCCAGAAGTAGCCATACCCGTTGAAGCGCCACCAGTACCATTTCAGGACGTTAGGGGCAGTGTATCCTCCCCAGAGGGCGGCTGTTATCCAGAGTACAACGTTGTTGATTGAAGTCACGAAGAAACCAACAGTCACCCCTATTATTACTATGAGCAGGGAAGCTGCGTAGCTCATCCTGACATAGCGTTTTTCACTTGCATTTGGATTTATATAACGCTTATAAATATCATTGACGATGTATGCCGGGGCGGCGTTGACAGTGGCTGCAAAGTTGCTCATGAAGGCGGCGAGGAGTCCTGCCATCAGGAAGCCAAGCAGTCCAACGGGAACATAGGTTGCCAGCACCTCCGGCAGGATGCTCTCGAAGTCAGGTGATGTAAGTGAACCAGTGTAAAGTTTGTCAAAGTTGACAAGGGCGAGAATTGTCAGGCCTGCGATCATGAAATATCTTGCCGGGTTAAGAACCACATTCACAAGTGAGCTCATCTTCGCCGCCTCTTTGGGGCTCTTTGTGGCGAGTACACGCTGCATGTCATAGTTGGGGGCGGGGCCGGCTGCCGCGACGAATATTCCTTTGAAGAGCATCATAATGAAGAAGAGTCCGAACATGCTGTATCCGTCTTTTGTAATCCAGTCGCTGAAGGCATTTAGCTTCGGCGATGCGGCAGCCGACAGGTTGTTCCAGTCAAGGCCTACCGTGCGTCCGAACCACATACTTTTCCATCCGTCAGGTATTACTGCGTTGAGCGCATCGGGAGCGACCTGGTGTACCGCAATGATGCCTATTGCAATTGAGGAGATTGTAAGTATGCCGTACTGTATTACCTCCGTTATTACAACGCTGAACATTCCTCCCTTGACAACGTAGAAGGTTGTAATGGCCATCAGTATCAGTGCATAGAGGTTGACATTTATCTGGGGGTGTTTTGCCAGATAATCCACATTAGTGACAAGATCCGGAAGAAATGAAGTGGCGAACTTACCGATGCCTTTGAAACCGTATGAGAGAAATCCGATGACGCTTACAAGTGCGAAAAGCACTACTATAATATGTGACAGGTTTGCGGCCCTTCCCTTGCCGAAGCGTGTCCGGATCCATTCGGCACCTGTCATCACGTTGGAGCGTCTCAGCCAGGCTGAGAGAAAGACCATGAGGAAGATCTGGTTGAAGACCGGCCATAGCCAGGGGATCCACATGCTTTTCAGTCCGTAGACGGCGAGCCAGTATACAAGAAGCATGGTGCCCGCGATGTCAAACATGCCAGAAGCGTTCGATATGCCCAGGAGGTACCAGGGAAGTGTGTTTCCTCCGAGGAAATACGACTGGATATTCTTTGATGCTCTCCTGGAAACCCAGTAACCTATAAATATGGTTGCAACCAGGTAGAGGAGGATAATACCAAGATCAATCACATGTAAATTCATATTCGGGAGTTTTGTTCAGGTTTGGATTTATGGTGTTTACTTTTATTTAAACGATGAATGAGATCCGACCCTTCCTGGTCTTCTCATACACTTCACGGCTGAAGAGCCAGTACTGTGCCGGTTTGTGGGCAACGCCCTTCTGTTTCTTTTTCAGGGGTATTACATAATGCACCTGTGCCAGTTTCTTCCTGAAGTTCCGCTTGTCAAACGAGGTGCCCAGGAGGGCTTCGTAGAGTTTCTGCAACTGCGAAAGTGTGAAGTAGTCAGGCAACAGCTCGAAGGCGATAGGTTCAACCTTGACCTTTTTCTGCAGGGCTTTAAGGGCTTCGCGGAAGATGTATTTATGGTCGAAGGCCATCTCCATCTGGTCAACCTGGGAGACCGGCACCCATTTTACATTCCGGTCCTTAAGCCTCAGGGTCACCTTGGTATTATCAATCAGGGCGAGATACCCCACCGTGATTATTCTGTCGGCAAATCCCTGGTTTATGTACTTAAGCCACATACGGTCCTTCTCTGCCGCCACCCGGTCAAGCTGACCGAATGCCCCGAACTGTTCAAGAAAAATGTTGTCAAGGCCTGTCAGGCCTTTGAGGATTCTGCTGGCGGCACTGTCAAGATCCTCATCCTCGAAAATATGGTAACCGGTAAGTGTATGATCACTGATCAGTATTTTCCCGGTTTTCTCATCTTTCAGTTCTCTTTCGACAAGCAGGACATTGAGTTTTTCAAAATCAAAACCGAATACTACACAGTCAACCGAAATGTTTGGAACAATCTTGTGGGCTATCATTTTATTATACAGGATAAGATCAAAAATGACTTAGTGTACAATGTGGGAATTCAAAGATATTGGAAATAAATAGCATAATCAACAGTGGATTCAAAAAAAGCTGCAGGGAATATTACGGAGAAGTTTTGCAATGCATATATTATATAGTATAAGCTATAAGAGAGCGGGTAATGATAAAAGTGCGAGGTATAAGGCAGGGTTTGAATCAGGAATTGCACAGGTTGAAATATAGCTTTGTGTATTAAGTACACCAACAAAGGCCAGTTTGGCCCTAAAAGCCGGAGTTATAATCAAATTATTACAATAAAGAGGCAAAATAGTATCAATCCCGCGCTGATCAGAAGGCTTAACTTTAAAAACCTAAAACTGTACAGCTATGCAAAACAAACTCTTAAGACTAACTTTTCTTATTTGTCTGGCAGCTGTCATGTCATCCACAGTTCTTTACGCACAGGAGAGAACTGTTACCGGAAAGGTGCTGGATGACACCAATGCTGCATTACCCGGCGCCTCGGTAGTGGTGAAGGGTACGACAATAGGGACTGCATCGGACATCAACGGGAATTTTTCTTTCCAGGTACCCGCCGGTGCTACCACTCTGGTTGTTTCGTTCATAGGGATGGACACAAAAGAGGTGCCCATCGCCGCGGGACCAATGACTATAACAATGACAATGTCAGCCAAGGAGGTTGATGCCGTTGTGGTAATCGGTTACGGAACGATCAGAAGGTCAGAGGTAACATCTGCTATTGCTTCCGTAAAGACGGAGGAAATAAAAGACCTTGTGGTTACCGGTATTGACCAGGCCCTCCAGGGCAAGGTAGCCGGCCTGACGGTAATGAACAACAGCGGACAGCCTGGTGGCGGGGTCTCTCTCAGGGTAAGGGGTATCACCTCAATCAACAGCAATGACCCGCTTATAGTTATTGACGGCGTTCCCTTTGCAGACAACATGGTTGAAAACACAGGTTATGACGGTCTCGGCGGTTCTGACGGTCAGACGCAGAACAGCTTCCTGGCTACTCTTAACCCCAATGACATTGAGTCGATAGATGTGCTGAAGGATGCTTCGGCTCAGGCTATTTACGGATCACAGGCTGCCAACGGCGTTCTTCTAATTACAACCAAAAAGGGAAAGGCCGGAGAGGGAAAGATCACATATGACTTCTCATACGGGATCCAGGATGTTACCAGAACCCTCGATGTGATGAATCTGCGTCAGTTTGCCGAATACCAGAACAGTGTGATTGCCGAACTGGGCACCGGTTATACGCCCACCGAGGAATTTGCTGACCCTTCCCTGCTCGGTGAGGGTACAGACTGGCAGGATGCCATCTTCAGGCAGGGATTTACTATGGATCATCAGCTGGGTCTGTCAGGGGGCAAGGATAATACAAGTTATTATTTCTCCGCAGGCTATTTTAACCAGGAGGGTATCCTGATAGGCTCCGACTTCACCCGTTATTCCACCCGGTTCAATCTTGACAGCCAGGTGAAAACATGGCTCAAAGCCGGTGTAAGTTCGAACATCACCAGGAGCATACAGAATGTTACACTTGCCGATGCCGCAGAAAGTACAATATGGTGGTCAACGCTTCAGAACCCTCTTATCCCCGTGAGGAACCTCGACGGAACATGGGCAGGGAACTACACGGTTGGCGGCTACTCATATACTGCTGATAACCCGGTTGCCACAAGCAGCAGCAGGGGAAACAAGAGTGTCAACAGCCAGGTGTTCGGGAACATTTATGCCGACATAATATTTATGGAAGGCCTTTCACTCAGAAATGAGTTTTCATACCAGTTAGGACTGCAGAACAACACTGCATTCCAGTACGAAGCCAACATAGGCACCCGGTCACTGCAGGCACAGCTCTATGATCAGCGCAACAACTCATATTATTATGCTGTCAGGAACTACCTGAACTTCAACAGGGACTTCGGGAAACACCGGGTCGCTTTCACTGGCGGTCATGAGGCCCAGTACTCTTACTGGGAAGCGATGGGTGGCAAAAAAGTCGATCTCCAGAATAATATCCTTGACCTGAATGCAGGCGGAACCGACAAGACAACATGGGATCTGACCGGTGGCAAGGGCGACTGGGCAATGGAGTCATACTTCGCCAGGGGTAATTACACATTCGATGAGCGTTACTCCCTGTCACTGAGCTACCGTGCTGACGGATCAGCCAATTTTGGTCCCAATAACAAGTGGGGTTTCTTCCCGGGAGCTTCTATCGGCTGGACTGTCACTAATGAGAAGTTTGCCGACAGCTGGGACAGGATATTAAGTTATATGAAGATCAGAATTGGTGCCGGATCAGTCGGTAACCAGAACCTGCCCGGCGGTGCACCCAACCCGCCCTTTACCTCAAACGTCAACTTCTGGCCCGGTCCTGTCGGATTCGGACAGGTTGGCACCGCCTCCACCAACTTCATCGCCGGTATTGCCAATCCTGACCTTGGATGGGAATCGGTCATCACATATAACGGTGGTGTCGACTTCGGGCTTTGCCAACGGCAGGATAGACCTGACACTGGATCTGTACAAGAAGATCACTTCAAACATGCTGCTCTTCAGCACAGGCCCTGCACTTCTTGGTGTAGGTGATGCCTGGAACGACCTGAAGGCGCCTATCGGCAACGTTGGACAGATGACAAATACGGGTATCGATATAAGCCTTGTGACCCGCAATATTGTCAGGCCCAATTTCTCATGGAACACAACTGTCATATTCTCGCATTACAAGAATGTGCTTGACAAGTTGATAAATGAGTCCTCATCAATTGACGGCAAGATCTATTATGACAACTATCTGATCTCTCATACTGTACCCGGTTATGCAGTAGGCACATTCTGGGGTCTTGAGACAGACGGATTATTCCGTACCGAAGCCGACCTGATCAATTCATACCCGCAGTTCGGTTCAGCCATTGCAGAGAACGAAACCTGGCTTGGAGACGTTAGGTTTGCTGACCAGAACGGTGATGAGATCATTGATTCAAAGGACCTTACCTTCATCGGGAGTCCCATACCTGATTTCACATTCGGCTTTACAAATAATTTCCGTTACAGGGACTTTGACCTGTCAGTCTTTCTTCAGGGAAGTTACGGTTCAGAGATCTTCAACTTCATGAAATGGCAGCTCGAGAGGATGAATAACGTCTATTACAACCAGTCGACTGCTGTTATGGACAGGTACACAGCTGATAACACCGATGGCGTCCTGCCAAGGTTCTCAAACACAAACACGAATAACACGGCCATGTCAGACCGTTACGTTGAAGACGGTTCCTATGTCAGGGTTCAGAACATCACGCTTGGATACAGGCTGCCGAGGGCACTTGTAAGCAAGGTGAAGATGAACAGTCTGAGGGTTTACATGACGGTTCAGAACCTTTACACCTTCACCAATTACACAGGATACGATCCTGAAGTAGGCTCATACAATAACAGTATCAGGCTTATGAGTGTTGATGCAGGTCACTATCCCAATCCGCGCACAATCATGGGCGGTGTGAGTGTTGAGTTTTAATGACTTTAAAAATAATGATCATGAAAAACAGATTTATAAACTTGATTTTGATCCTGGCAGCAACACTTGCATCATGCAGCGATTCGTTCATCGACCGCCCCTCCCTTTCGGGCCTGACGGTGAGCAACTATTACAATACTGCTGATGAGGTGAGGGCTGCGACGAGTACTATTTACTCGGGATTGGCATGGTCAGGGTACGAAGCACGCGCCCTGGACTGCATTGGAGAGATAATGTCCGGAAACGAGCATACCTGGAACGGTGATGACACTCCTTTCCAGGAGATGACAGTTTCTGCGACCTCGGTTCGCCTGTCCGACTCATGGAAGGCATTTTACAAGGTAAACGGATGGACAAGTTCACTGATGGCTACCCTGGAACAGAAGAAAGCAGACGGCGGTGACCCGGCAATTCTCGATCCGGCAATTGCTGAATGCCATTTCCTGAGGGGAGCTGTCTATTTCTATATCGCCAGAATATGGGGCCATGCGCCTATTGTAACTGACCCCGGAGCAATTGCCCTTACAGGTGATTTCCAGATCCCCCGTTATTTCCAGGAGGATGTTCTCAGGTTTGCACTTGAAGAGCTTCAGCTTGCAGAGGCAGGGCTTCCTGAGACCGATGTCCCCGGCAGGGTTACCAAATACTCGGCAAAGGGGATGATTGCCAAGCTCTATCTTTATCAGAAGGATTATACAAATGCAAAGGTCAAGGCAGGCGAGGTTATCACTTCAGAGCTGTATGACCTCTTCCCCGATTACCGTGCCATGTTCAATGCGAGTGCCAATAACAACAACATTGAGACACTCTTTGCAGTACAGCATCAGTGCACGATGAATCCATGGGGATCTGGCAACCAGTTGAACCCTGACCGCGGACCCGGGAGCCTGCAGACTGATGAAGCAAGTATGTGGGAGCTTTACAGGCCTTCACTTGATATGATTGCTGCCTATGAGCCGAATGACAAAAGGCGTGCAGGTTCAGTGATGGAGCACGGATGGACAATGCCTGCCTGGAAACCTAAAAAGTTGCCTCAGAGCGACGGCTCCTACACTGTCAATGATGCTGCCTACAACGAATTCATGAAAGATGGTTACCGGTATGACACAATTCAGGCAGCAAACCAGGGAGGAAGCCTTAACGGCACCAGGTCAACAATTGCCAAGTATGTCGTCGGACCCGGCTCCAAATACGGTGGGGAACAGGTCATCGGGATGAATACCGGAATTAACTTCATGTTATTGCGGTATGCCGATATCCTTCTTATTTACGCTGAGGCTACACTCGGTACCGCCACGTCGACTACAACGACGCGACAGCACTTGCAGCTTTCAATAAGGTGCGCCTGCGCGCAGGACTTCCAATAAAGGATGAGCTTACAATAGATGACATCCTTCAGGAGCGCCGGGTGGAATTTGCCTTTGAGGGTGATTACTGGTTCGATATTACCCGCATGGGATATCAGAAGGCAAAGCAGATTATCGAGGCACAGAACAGGGGTACCAAACCTGGTAGTCCATTCTATATCACAAACTTCACCGAGGATAAGATGTTCCTTCCGATCCCGGCTTCCGAAGTACTTCAGGATCCCAGACTTGATGATGACCCTGAACACTATTATACCAAATAGCCATGTCAGTTATGAAAAAGATCAAATATAACAGGTTGTCAGTATCACTGCTGGTGCTGGTGACCATCTTTACAGGCATCTTCTTCCAGTCGTGCGACGAGCAGGTTGAGATGATGACGCCGGAAGTATTCTATATCCGCAAGACGGATCCTGCCAAGTCTGACTCACTTGTGGCTCATGCATTCATGGGTGACAATATTGCCATCATCGGCAAGAATCTCCAGAATGTGGATGAAATCTGGCTAAATGACCAGAAAGCAGCACTGAACCCCAACCTCGTTACTTCCACATCAATTATCCTCCAGGTTCCGGAGGTTATCCCTGCAACGGTGACGAACAAGCTTGTTCTGATAAACAGCGACAAGATCGGCAGGCTGGAGTATGACTTCGGCGTCGATGTGCCCGCACCCCTTGTTGACAAACTGGTATGTGAATATGTTGCCGACGGAGAGACTGCAGTAATTCAGGGTAACTATTTTGTCGATGATCCGGCATCTCCTCTTGCGGTACTCTTCCCTGGAAATGTTCCGGGTACGATAGTTAGTTCAACTATAGATGAGATACTTGTGACTGTACCTGTGGGCGTAGGACCGGGCCAGATAGAGGTAAAGACCCTGTACGGTAAGACAAGGTCACGCTTCTTCTTCCGCGATGACAGGAATATTGTAGTCAACTTTGATAACCTGACTGCAGCCGGTGGCTGGCGTTCAGGAGTCATTGGAAGCTCAAACCCGGCACCTGTTTCGGGCAACTATGTCAGGTTCTCAGGAGCCATGGCAGGCGGTGCCGGTTCAACATGGAATGAGGATGCCTTCAGCTTTGACATGTGGCCCCAGGCCAACGGAAGGCCTGATGTCCCATTCTACACAGGAGAGGTAAAGGATGCAGTGATCAAGTTCGAGGTGAACGTGCTTACACCATGGGAGTCATCTGCACTGCAGATGATATTTACCCCATACTCGGTTACCGGGAGTAACAGCTACATAGCAGATGCTTCGGTTCCCAGGGGTCTCTGGAGTCCATGGAAGGAAACCGGAACCTATCAGACTGACGGGTGGATCACTGTAACATTACCGCTGTCGGATTTCAACTACACCTTTGACGGAGCCAACTGTTCGAACAAGCTCACTGATGCAATGCTCAGAGGACTGACATTCTATGTATGGAACGGTGGCGTTGCCGGTAAAGACTGCAATCCGCACATCTGTATAGACAATATACGTGTTGTACCGAAGTAACATCAACAGAAAAACGATTTACGATGTATAAGATTCAATTAAAATTCCGCAACTGGGCGCTACTAATTGCTTCCCTGTGTGTGGTCAGCACCGGTCTCCTTCTTACATCCTGCGAGGACGAAGAAAAGGAAGATCCCAAGGTAGCCCTCAAAAGCTTTGGGCCCATGCCCATAGCAAGAGGGGCTGAACTGAAATTCATCGGGGCGAACCTTGACAAGGTTACGGCTGTGGTGTTGCCTGACAACCTCACAATAACCGCATTCAATACGAAGACTCCGACCCTGCTTACACTCACCGTCCCCCAGGAAGCCATGCCGGGATATGTGGTACTTAAAACACCTGACGGCGATATAATCACCAAAACTACAATCGGTTTTTCCGAGCCAATCTCAATTACAAGTTTCACGCCTGCCACTGTCAAGGCGGGTGATGTGCTGACAATAACCGGCGATTATCTGAACCTTGTGGGAGAGGTGATTCTGACTGACCGTATAACGGTGACTGAAGATAATTTTACAAGCCACACCCGTACCGAGATCAAACTGGAGGTTCCAGCGGAGGCACAGACTGGTAAGATCGCAGTATCAAATGCTGCGGAAGAACCTATAATTGTCTTTTCAGCCACCAGCCTGACCGTAAAGCTTCCGGTATTCACTTCAATCACTCCCAACCCTGTTAAGGCCGGAACCCCGCTCACAATTGCCGGTACTGACCTTGACCTGGTTGAATCAGTCACCCTGGGTGGCAATAAGGTGATAGATGCTGAAGACTTCAGCTCCCATAACGCAACACAGATAGTCATCAGTGTGCCGAATGACACCCAGGACGGTAAGGTCACAATGATTCCTGCATCAGGGTTTAATGTCGTGTCAGCAGAGGATCTTGTAATGATCGTGCCGACAGTCAGTGTGACCCCTGTGACGCTGAAGAACGGACAGGATATTACAGTTACCGGAACCAATCTTGACCTGATAAACCGTGTTACATTCGGCGGCAACAAACAGGGAACCATCAAGGCAGGCGGCACTGCAACCCAGATCCTGGTTACTGTTCCGGATGATGCTGTCACAGGTGTGGTGACCTTTTTCACCCAGGCGCAGAAGGAAGTTGCCGGGCCGAATCTCACGATGATAGACCCTGTCTTCAGCTCATTCAGTCCGACAACATCAAGGGCCGGTGACGATATCACAATCACGGGTACAGACCTTGACCTGGTCACCAAAGTCATCTTTACAGGCGGCATTGAGGGAACTGTCGGCGTCAGAACCGAAACATCGCTGACAATTACTGTTCCCGTTGGTGCAAAGACCGGTAAAATAACACTGGTGGCGAAGAACCTCACACAGGTAATGTCGGCAATTGACTTTACAATTCTGGCCAACCTTCCGTTGTTCGGATCGTACACCGAGTTACGCGGTGAGCCCGGGAAAATACTGACAATCAACGGTACGAACATGCTTCTTGTGAAGGAGCTGATTTTTCCCGGAAATGTCGCCGCGACGGCTTATGGTGTCAAGACTGATACGAAGATTGAGGTTTATGTACCGATGAGTGTCACCCGAGGTTACGGGACCATTACCCTGCTGACCTACGAAGGTGAAGAGGGCATCTTCCCCAGAATATTCCTGGGAGCCACCGACCCCATTGTGGATCCTGCACTGATGATCAACGACTTCGAAGTTCATGACGGACATGATCTCGGATGGGATAACTGGGGTGGCGCCGTTGAACTGGGAAGCAATCCGGCAATAGCCATCTCCGGCAATTACATGCACGGTGTTCTGCCGGCACTCAACGGATGGACATGGATCTGGGGATGCAACCACAGCCAGTTGCCGAAGGTGTCTGTTTCCAAAGCTGACCACCTCCTGAAAATGGATGTGAATATAACCAGGGCTTTCGCTGCAGGTACAGGATCATTCACGATGAAACTTGCAGGAACTGATATAGATATCGGTCATCTCGGCCTTCAGAATGATGACGGCAGCTGGTCAACTCCGGGATGGATCACAGTAACATTCGACCTCGCAACATACTCCGGCCTGCCGGCAGTAATCCCGGCGAGCGGCGACTGGGGAATGACCCTCTGGACGGGAGTGAATATGGACCTCACAGGGTTATATGTTGATAACATTCGCTTTGAACACAAATAATGACGATTGATTAATTCAAACGTTTGACCGAATACAAAGGGTATCTCATTTAAGAATGCTTAAATTGGGGTACCCTTTGTAATTTTTATCAAATTAGCAGTTGTAACTGATGAACATGCTTTTACGATTATCATATTTCCCCTTCCTTCTGCTTCTCTGTTCAGAAATTGCTGTTGCGCAGGGCACAAAGTATGAAGCCGAAAACGGTCTCCTGACGGGTACTGTTGTGGAGTCATCAACTGCAGGTTATTCGGGTACGGGCTACGTAAACGGATTTGATAATGACGGTGACAAGGTTGTGGTTAGCTTCACCCTGGCAGAGGCAGCCAACTATGATATATACGTTGGGTATGGAGCTCCCTATGGCGACAAGAAAAATATTATAAGCATAAACGGAAACTCTTCCGAGATGTCATTTCCTGCCACAGCCGGTTTTACAGAGGCGCCCTTCGGCAAGTCGGCATTGAAACAGGGAACAAATACTATTGCCGTCATCAAGAGCTGGGGCTGGTTTCAGGTTGACTATATCCGCATCCAACCCAATAATGATCCTGAAATAACGGTGCAACTTCCGTACAGTCTGTCAACACCTGCGCCCCTGACTGAGACGCTCAGGCTCTGGAGTTACATAACCGACAACTTTACGCACAAGATTCACTCGGGAGCAATGAGCCTCAATGCGAAAGAGGAGGCTGAATGGCTCTTTGCCCAGACTGGCAAATACCCGGCACTAATCGGGCTCGACCTGATGAACCATAACCGGAACTACAGCTGGTATGACAAGTCGGTACTCATTAACGAGACGAAGAACTGGTACAACCGCAACGGGCTGGTGGCAATATGCTGGCACTGGCGCGATCCGTCACGCACAACGGAAGCATTTTATACTGCAGATACCGGTTTCGATGTCTCGAAGATAACAGAGACAACCTCACCTGAATACCAGGCCATGCTCGGCGATATTGACATCATTGCAGGCTATCTTAAGCAGCTTAACAGTGAAAAGGTGCCGGTGCTTTTCAGACCGCTTCATGAGGCTGCCGGAGGATGGTTCTGGTGGGGCGCCAAAGGCCCGGAGCCCTGCAAGGCGCTCTGGAGAATCATGTTTGACCGGCTTGTCAACTACCACGGCCTGAAAAACCTTATCTGGGTGTGGACCACGGATGGGGCGGCAGATAACCTCGAATGGTATCCGGGTGATGACTACGTGGATATTCTGGGTGCCGATATCTATGCCGCCGACGGAGACTTCACCTCACAGATTCTGACTTACAACTCCATAAAGGATAAATTCCAGGGTAAGAAGCTTATCACCCTGAGTGAAAACGGTCCTGTTCCTGATCCTGATAACCTTGTTGCTGACAATGCACACTGGTCGTGGTTTATGCCATGGTACGGCAATTTCATCCGTGACGGAATTAAGAATCCTCTTTCGCACTGGCAGAAGGTGATGAGCCATGCCTATGTTATCACTCTCGATGAAATGCCGGACCTGAAGAGCTATCCGATCAGCACAGAGCCTGACTACAGTATTTATCCCCAGGGATTTTTCATGGCCGACTGGCAGCCGCGGACAACAACCAGTCCGGAGTACAGTGATGCTCAGGCCGTGACTGACCCGGTGACGGTTGCCATTACAGTAGATTTCACAGACACACTCACCAGGATCACTCCGTATCTTTTCGGAGACAACGCCAATCTCTGGACAGGCACCATGGCAGAGAACAAGCCTCTCATGAAGCATATGGCCAACAGGGAGATGGGTGTGTTACGCGGGCCCGGCGGCAGCATTTCGGATGTCTTCTTCTGGAACCGCAACGTAAACCAGAGGCCTGACGATATTCCCTCCACACTTGTCGGATCCACCACCACCGACTGGCCATGGTACGGTGACAGGCCTAATCCGGGGGAGAACTGGACCATGGCAGTTGACTCGTTCTACAGCATCCTGAGCAAGACAGGTGTAACCGGCATGATCACCGTAAATTACGGCTATGCCAGGTACGGCACCGGTGCCAACCCGGTTGCAAATGCAGCCCATATGGCAGCTGACTGGGTGCGGTATGACAATGGCCGGTCAAAATTCTGGGAGATAGGAAATGAGGTATTTGGCAGCTGGGAGGCAGGCTACAGGATAGACAGGGCCCAGAACAAGGACGGGCAGCCTGAGTATATCACACCGACCCTCTACGGTCAGCACTGTGTGGTATTCATAGACTCGATGAAGGCTGCGGCAGCGGAGACGGGTGCGGATATAAAAATAGGCGTTGTAATGGTCGAGGCTTCCGGCACAGGTGCCACCTGGAACCAGAACGTAGCGGCACAGGTAGGAGACAGGGCTGATTTCTATTCGGTTCACAGTTATTATACACCTTACAATCAGAACTCTGACGTTACCACCGTACTCAACTCACCGTCGCTGACCGGAAATTACAAGACCTATATCTGGAATGAGGTTGAGAAGGCAGGAAAACCCAAAATCCCCATTGCGCTGACTGAGTACAATATTTTTGCCACCGGATCGAACCAGGCCGTCTCGCACGCCAACGGAATGCACGCGGTCCTTGTAACAGGAGAGGTTATGAGAACTGGCTACGGGGCAGCAACCAGGTGGGACCTTGCCAACGGCTGGGATAACGGTAATGACCACGGAATGTTCTCATATAATGAACCTGGTATACCCAACTATACTCCGCATCCGGCATTTTTTCATCTCTATTATCTGAGGAAATTTACGGGAGATGTATTGCTCAATTCAACTGTGACCGGCGCCCCTGGAGTGAATGTAATTCCTACGGCATTTTTTTCGGGCCAGATTGGTGCAGCAATTGTCAATACAGCCAAAACAGCGAAGGTGGTCAGGCTTAACCTGAAGAACTTCAGGGCAGGAGACCGCTATTACACATATACGCTGACAGGCACCGCCGGAGTCGATTTCTCCAGGAAGGTATTCGTGAACGGTATCGGCAATACTCTTGTTGCCGGAGGCCCGGCAGATTATGAAAGCATAAAGGCCAATTCCGTTATAATCGGCGATGAGATAAGGATAAAGACGGACCCCCTTTCTGTTACATTCATACTGATTGAACCCGGGACAAAGGAACTTGTAATCAACAACGAAGTCACATCGGTTGAGAAACCTACTTACGAATCCACAGTAGGGATCTATCCGAATCCTGCATCAGACGGCTTTACGGTGACCAATATTCCGCCCGGAACTGCATCTGCAGAGATTAAGGATATCTCGGGAAGGATTGTATATGCGGAAAATGAGACCATTTATGATACAGATAAAACTTTCAGTCCGGACCTTTTACCGGGTGTCTATTTCATAACCCTCGAGGGTAAGAGCCACAGAACAACAAAAAAGCTGATCATCAAATAGAATTCGCTATGAAAAAAATTACGGTACTGACATTAAGTTTTGCAGTTGTCTGCATGATTGCCGGCATGCTTCTGTCATGCAGCAAACCTGTAATTGAAAAAACCGCTGACGGACTGATTGTCAGTCTGGACAAAAAATCAGAAAATCCCGGGCAGTCAATCAGGCTGCGGGTCATTTCCGACAAGATCATCCGTGTCACAGCAGTTCCCGGAAAAGATTTTCCTGATGTGCAGAGCCTGATGGCCATAAAGCCTGCTGAGGGGGTTGCGGACTTCAGTACAGAACAGAAGGATGATCAGATAACACTGCGCACCAAATCCCTGAATGCCAGTATCTCACTGAAAACCGGGGAAATAACAGTCACTGATCATGACGGTAAGACACTCCTTGCCGAGAAACCCGGAGGCGGCAAATCATTTGTTCCGGTAAAAATAAAGGAAGAGTCGTATTACGCAGTGCGTCAGCAGTTTGAGTCGACAGACGATGAGGCCATTTACGGACTGGGAGCTAACCAGACCTCAAACATGAACCTGAAGGGCAAGGACGCCGACCTTTTTCAGTACAATACAATGGCGGTAGTGCCATTTATTGTCTCAAATAAGAATTTCGGGATTCTGTGGGATAACAATTCCAGGACGAAGTTCGGCGATGTAAGGGACTATTCAGAGTTGTCTTCCTTAAAACTCTATAACAGTGCTGGGGCTGAAGGAGGTCTTACAACAACTTATTCGAAACGCAGTGACCGGACAGCGGTTGTTGTATCCCGTGAGGAGAAGGAAATTGACTATCAGTTCATCCCTGACCTGCCAAAATTCCCTGCCGGATACAATCTTAATGACGGTTATGTGACATGGGAAGGCTCATTTGAGTCTGACACAGCAGGCCTGCATAAGTTCGAGTTTACATCAGCAGGGTATGCAAAACTCTGGGTTGACGGAAACCTGATATTCGACCGCTGGCGTCAGTGCTGGAATACCTCAACGAATTATTTCAATCTTGAAATTGAAAAAGGAAAGAAGTATCCCGTCAGGATAGAATGGATTCCAGACGGGGGAGAATCATTCATCGCCTTCAGATTTCTAAAGCCGGCAGACCCTGCTGAGCAGGAGCGAATCTCCTTCTGGTCCGAAGTTGCCAGGCAGATCGACTATTATTTTATTTATGGCAGCAATATGGATGAGGTGATAAGCGGGTACCGCACTGTCACCGGAAAGGCCCCTGTAATGCCGAAGTGGGCATTGGGATTCTGGCAGAGCCGCGAAAGATATACGAAACAGGATGAGGTACTTGGCACCGTAAGCGAATTCAGGAAGAGGAAGATCCCGCTTGACAATATTGTTCTCGACTGGCAGTACTGGCCAACTGATAAATGGGGTGATCACAATTTTGACTCCGCCCGTTTCGCTGATCCTGACGGAATGATAAAGAGACTTCACGATCAGTACAATGCCAGGCTCATGGTTTCAGTGTGGCCCAAATACTATGTGGGGACAGAGAATTATGAAGCCATGAACAGCAAGGGCTGGCTCTATAAGCGGAATGTTGAAAAGGGTCAGAAAGACTGGCTGGGATTTGTTTCAACATTTTACGACGCCTTTAATGCTCCTGCCCGCGAAGCATTCTGGGACCAGATCAATACGAAGCTCTACAGCAAGGGTGTCGACGCCTGGTGGCTGGATGCCACTGAGCCGGATATGTGCTCGAATCTCCCTATGGATGAGCGGAAGGCACTTATGGATCCAACGGCACTGGGTCCGGCTGATGAATACTTCAATGCATTTTCGCTTGTCAATGCACAGGGTGTCTTTGAGGGACAGCGCAAAACAAACCCCGATCAGAGGGTGTTCATTCTAACACGTTCAGCATTTGCAGGTCTGCAGCGCTATTCTGCAGCCAACTGGAGCGGTGACATCGGTTCACGCTGGCATGATATGAAGGCGCAGATACCCTGCGGTATCAATTTCTGCATGTCAGGAATCCCTTACTGGACAATGGATATCGGAGGCTTCGCCGTGGAAGCGAGATACTATAATCCTTCTTCTGCCGACCTCGATGAATGGAGGGAACTGATGACCCGCTGGTTCCAGTTCGGCACCTTCGTCCCGATCTTCCGGTCACACGGGCAGTTCCCCTTCAGGGAAATGTTCAATATTGCCCCGGAAAACCACCAGGCTTACCAGTCAATGCTCTCATTCGACAGGATGAGGTACAGACTGATGCCGTACATCTACTCCCTTGCAGGCCAGGTATGGATGAATGATTACACAATAATGAGAGGCCTGGCAATGGATTTTGGTTCGGATAAGACAGTTTATGATATTAAGGATCAGTACATGTTCGGTCCCTCACTGATGATCTGCCCCGTTACCGAATACAAAGCCCGTACCCGTTCTGTCTATCTTCCTGACGGCGGCGGATGGTACAACTTTTTCACAGGCAGTTTTTATGAGGGAGGACAATATCTTGACGCAGACGCTCCCTACACTTCGATTCCGATTTTCGTAAGAGAGGGATCAATTGTTCCTGCCGGACCGGAAATACAGTATACATCAGAAAAGCCTGCTGACCCGGTCACGCTGTTTGTATATACCGGTAAAGACGGTGAATTTACACTGTATGAGGATGAGGGCATAAACTACAACTATGAGAAAGGTGCCTATACAGTAATTCCACTTACATATACCGAGGCTGACCGCACACTTACAATCGGGAACCGAAAGGGCGAATTTGCGGGGATGCCTGCTGCCAGGACCTTCAGGATTGTTACCGTATCAAAGGATAAACCGCTTACGCTGAATTTTGATGCCACTCCTGACGCTGTTACCGAGTATTCAGGCAGTGAAATAAAAATAGAGCTCTGAGCGAACAGACAGAAGAGATATCCGGAAGAATTGAATAAAAGAATAACAGTATGAGGAAGTATATTATTTCGTTGCTGCTGTCTGTCGCCCTGAGTGTTTCAGGTGTTGCACAGAGCATTGTTCCTGCCGAGTGGAAGTTCATTACGGGAGACAAGCCTGAGTATATCGACTCGGCAATGAATGAATACTGGTGGAAAAACATCTCGCCTCTCAGGCTTTGGGAGGAGCAGGGTTTTGCCGGTTACGATGGTTTTGCCTGGTACAGGGTGAAGGTGGTGGTTCCCCGTTCAATGAAGAAAAACGCCCATAAATATGACGGGCTTATACTCAATCTCGGCAGGATCGATGACTCCGATGTCACTTATTACAATGGCCACGAAGTTGGTCGCACCGGCCAGATGCCCCCTGATTATGCCGGCGCATATGATGTTCCAAGGTCATACAGGATACCGCCGGAAATAATAAAGTGGGGGAAGAAGAATACTATTGCCGTTCGGGTTTATGACGCCGGTGGCGGCGGCGGCCTCTACGGCGGTCCGGTAGAACTTACAAACAGGGGAAATCCCGATCTTCTTGAGATTGGCACGGCCTTCAGTCAGAAGGATATGATTCTCACCGGTCCGACTGATGTTGAGATACCCGTATTTATCAGGAGTGAATTCCACAAGAAATACCGAGGTGCCCTGACCCTTACTATCCTCACTGACTTCGGAGAGAAATTTGACAACAGATACCAGGAGGTAGCTGTTAAAAAGATGAGCACCGGCCAGTTTTCATTCAGGGTCAGGGATCTTAAGCCGGGCATTTACAAAGCCACACTCTCACTTGAGAGCAAGATGGGAAACAAGAAGTACGCTTTCAATTTTGGCTACGAGCCTGAGAAAATAGTCTCCCCGGCTGATCCGCAGCCTGACTTCGCAGATTTCTGGGCAAGGGCAAAAGCGGAACTGGCAACTGTTGACCCGCAGTTCAGGATGATTAAGATAGACAGCCTCTGTACTCCGGCACACAATATTTACCTTGTGGAGATGCGCTCACTTGGCAATGCTCTCATCAGGGGATGGTACCAGGTACCTGTCAAACCGGGTCGTTATCCTGCCGTCATGCAGGTTCCGGGATACAGCTCCACAATAGTTCCTTCATACGTCAATTACGGCGAGGATTTTATCGGGTTCGGCCTTAATATAAGGGGTCACGGAAACAGCACCGACGATGTAAATCCCGGATTCCCGGGCTACATTCTAACAAATCTTCAGGATAAGGAGAAGTATATATACCGGGGCGCATATATGGACTGTATCAGGGGAATAGACTTTCTCTTCTCACGCCCGGAAGTTGACACAGCCCGTGTTGCAGTTGAGGGAGCCAGCCAGGGAGGAGCGCTTACCTTTGTCACGGCCGCACTTGATAATGAAAGGATTGCTGTCTGTGCACCACAGGTTCCTTTTCTCTCAGACTTTGAACACTATTTTAAGGTAGCAACATGGCCGGGCAATGAGTTTATAAACTTTGTAGAAAATGAAAAGCGGATGACATGGGAAGATGTGTACCGGACTCTGAGCTATTTTGACATCAAGAACCTGGCTCCGATGATCAGGGCCCCCCTGGTGATGGGCGTGGGCCTTGTAGACGACGTATGTCCCCCGCACATCAACTTTGCAGCTTACAACAATGTGACCTCGGAAAAGAAATATGTTGTATATCCTCAGGCTGGCCACGGTTTGCCGGCCGACTACTACCGCGTAAAAATGGAGTGGATCAGGACTAAATTAGGAATGAAATAGAACCTTAAATGCCTTAACCGATGAGAATAAGATCGTTGATTCCCTGTGGAGGAGCGCTGTTGATAATGGCTGTGACCCTCCTTTCTTCATGTTCTGAAGAAAACCCCCGCACAAGGACCTCCTTTAATGCAGGGTGGAAATTTCTGCTGGCTGATGATGCAGGGGCAGCACAGGCTGATTTTGACGACAGTGGCTGGCGGCAGCTCGATCTGCCCCACGACTGGAGCATTGAAGGCGAATTCAGTGCAACACATCCGGCCACCCCGGGAGGCGGAGCCCTTCCGGGCGGTATCGGCTGGTATCGCAAAACATTTGTAGTTGACCCTGCCAAAAAGGACAAGTTGCTCTACATTGAGTTTGACGGAGTCTATCGCAACAGTGAGGTGTGGATAAACGGCCATCACCTCGGAAAGCGTCCCTATGGCTACAGTTCCTTCAGGTATGAACTCACACCGTGGCTGAAACAGGGAAGTGAGGAAAATACTGTTGCAGTGAGGGTTGACAACTCTCAGCAACCTAACTCCAGATGGTATTCGGGATCAGGTATTTACAGAAATGTATGGCTGGTTGCAACAGGAAAAACAGCGGTTGATCACTGGGGTACATTTATAACTACTCCGGAGGTTAGTTCAGATAAAGCCCTGGTTCAGGTTGAGGTACGTATCAGGAATCTGACAGGCGCAGCGGAGAAGGTGTCACTTGTTTCTTCGGTTTATGATGCTGCTAACAGGAAAGTTGCCTCGGTCATCACAAAAGACCTGCAACTGGCAGATACACTCACAGAGGTGAAGCAGGAGGTTACTGTCGAAAACCCGCTACTATGGTCAGACAGGAAACCAAACCTTTACAGGGTGGTTACGGATATTTTCAGGGGAGGGAAACTGGCTGACAGGTACGAAACAGTAACGGGCATAAGGTCCTTCGAATTTGACCCATCAAGAGGTTTTATCCTGAACGGAAAAGAGACAAAAATTCTGGGCGTCTGCAATCATCATGACCTCGGCTTTCTTGGTGCTGCGGTAAACACAAGAGCCATTGAAAGGCAGCTTGAGATACTGAAGGAGATGGGATGCAATGCGATCCGGACTTCGCATAATCCCCCTGCTCCGGAGTTACTCGACCTGTGTGACCGGATGGGATTCATCGTGATGGATGAGGCTTTCGATATGTGGAAACTGGGCAAGACGAAGTATGACTACAGCCTCGACTGGGACCTGTGGTGGAAGAGAGATCTGGAAGACATGATACTTCGTGACCGCAATCACCCCGGAGTAATCATATGGAGCATTGGCAACGAGATCCTTGAACAGTGGGATTCGACAGGCACTGAAATGGCAATGGAGCTTGCCTCCACAGTTCGCAGTCTGGATGACACGAGGCCCGTTACTTCAGGATGCAATGACCCGAATCCGTGGAACTATATAATTAAATCAGGCGCTCTTGACCTGATAGGATTCAATTACCATGACAGCCTCTGGGTACGTTTTCCTGAGACATTCCCGGGTCAGAAATTCATAGGTACGGAGACCGGATCAGCTCTGGCTACGAGGGGAAGCTATGCAATGCCTTCCGATTCTGTACGTCGCTGGCCGTTGCGCTGGGACATCCCCTTCAGGGAGGGTAACGCCGAAATGTCGTGCTCTTCTTATGACAACTGTTCAGCACCATGGGGCTCGACACACGAGGAATCCTGGAAACTGATCAAGGCCAACAACTTCCTTTCAGGCATGTTCTACTGGACAGGCATCGATTATCTGGGCGAACCGACGCCTTACCCGTGGCCTGCACGAAGCTCCTACTTCGGTATTGTAGATCTCGCAGGTTTCCCGAAAGATCCCTACTACATGTATCAGAGCGAGTGGACTGACAAACCGGTCCTGCATATCTTCCCTCACTGGAACTGGAATCCCGGCCAGACGGTGGACGTCTGGGCATATACAAACTGTGATGAGGTCGAGTTGTTCCTCAATGACAAATCCCTGGGTGTGAAGAGCAAGACCGAAGGTGAATTCCATATTGCATGGCGTGTGCCCTATGAGGCAGGCACTCTTACTGCAGTTGGCAAAAAGGATGGTAAGGAGGCAATGAACACAGTAGTGAAGACAGCCGGTGAACCCGCTGCAATAATCCTTTCACCTGACAGGTCAGTTATCTCGGCCGGCGTAGCGGATCTCTCATTCATCACAGTAACTGTAGTTGACAAAGAGAATAATCCGGTTCCTTATGCTGATAACCTGATTCAATTCGCTGTTGACGGCGATGCCACGGTGGCAGGAGTCGACAACGGCAGCCAGGTCAGCAAGGAGCCTTTTAAGGCAGATTACCGGAAAGCATTCCACGGCAAGTGCCTGGTAGTGATCAAAGCCGGTGAAAACGCCGGAGAGGTAAAAGTGACTGCCTCGTCAGCAGGACTGGAAAGTGCCGTAGCTGCGCTGCAGATACGTTAACTGAGGTATATTAAATTGACAGTAATTCAGGGTAATCAGATGAATACCCTGGTTCCCTCGTCATAGCTGTCACGGAGTTCCCTGGGCGTGCACCCCTTTTTCTTTTTAAAGATCCTGTTGAAGTTTGAGATATTGTTAAAACCGCATGAATAGGCTATCTCAGCAATCGTCTTGGTGGTTGAAATGAGCATCCTTGATGCGTGTCCGAGTCTCACCTCCGTGATACAGTCGATGAAGGTCATGCCTGTCCTGAGCTTAAAAAACCTGCTGAAAGCAGATTCTGTCATATTTGCAATCCGGGCTGTCTCTTCAAGAGTTATCTGTTTTTCGAACCGGCTGTTTATGTACTCCATCACCTTCTCAATCCTCCTGCTGTTGTATGAAAAGACCTCAGCGTCATTGAATCCTGTATCCGAAAGAATCCGGTAGTCTCTTGATATTGAAAGGTCGTGCAGTATCGACATCAGTTCAAGCACCGAGTCAAACCCCTGTTTTTTTGTCAGCCCGTAGATACGTGACTCAAGGCGCGCTGTTGTTTCCCTGGAGAAGAGGATACCGCGCAAAGATCTGATGAACATATTGCGGATGAAACTCAGCTGGTTCTTCTGCAGGAATTTCTCATCGAAAAAATCTTTGTGGAACTGGATGGTTATCTCTTCAACCTGATCCTTTCTGAATCCGGAGCCGAACCACCCGTGCTGAAGGTTCGGTCCAACAAGCGCAAGCTCAAGATCGCCGATATCTTCGACGTGATCACCGATTATACGCTTTGCCCCCGCGGCGTTTTTTATAAAATTCAGTTCTATTTCATCATGGTAGTGCAGGGGAAAGTCAAACTCTGACTTGGTCCTGAAGAACAAAGTGAAACAGTCTGACTGAGTCAGCGGGGTTATTTCGCGCAGGGTAGAGTCATGCATGACTGTATGAGATTTGGTGATAAGCATTTCAAATTTACTAAATCCTGCATTATTTGTACTGTTTATGAGGTGTTTTATGAATTATGTAAGTTAAAGATATATAGCTAAATAGAAATGACAATATCCGGTCTGTTCTGAAAGATCGCTCAATTTCAGGCTAAAAAAGTACCACACAGGAAGATTTTTTGTTTTCTAGATTTTAACAATAGCATTATAGTATCATGAATTAAAAGAATGATATTACAGACACCGTGACCGAATGCTTATATTTGAATAGCAACAGATAAAACTTCATTATGAATCGTGTTATTGGAGTGTTGGTCATCCTTTCTGCCCTGACAGGCTGCAAGGGTAGCCCGGGTCAGGAATTTGTCACCGTTGAGGATGGCAGGTTTATGAGGGGAGACGACCCATATTATTATATCGGCGCCAACTACTGGTACGGTGCAATTATTGCATCGAAAGGGGAGTATGGTGACAGAGACAGGCTCATAAGGGAGCTGGATCATCTGAAGAGCATTGGGGTTAACAACCTGCGGGTCCTTGCCGGGGCTGAAGGTCCTGACGGAGAACCCTTCCGGGTTACCCCCACACTAATTCTTGCCCCGGGAAAATACAGCGATGACCAGCTTGACGGCCTCGATTTTCTGCTCGCTGAAATGAAGAAGAGAGGGCAGTATGCAATATTGTATCTCACAAACAGCTGGGACTGGTCAGGCGGCTATTCTCAATACCTTAACTGGAATGGCTACGGACCAATTCCCTATCCCTCGGTTCAACCAAACACCTGGCAGCAGTTTATGGCTTACGCCGGTAAGTTTCACGGTTGTGAAAAATGTATGCAGCAGTATGCTGATCACGTGCGGTTTATGCTCGGGCGCACAAATGCCTATACGGGAATAAAGTACACCGAAGATCCGACGGTAATGACCTGGGAGATAGGGAATGAGCCGAGAGCATTTTCAAATGAAAATATTCCTGCCTTTGAAACATGGATCGGCACAGTGGCTGCCCTGATAAAAAGCATTGACCCCAACCACCTGGTTACCACCGGCACTGAGGGTAAGCACGGCTGTGAACAGCAGATGGATGTTTTTGAACGTATCCATGCCGATCCGAACATTGACTACCTCACAATGCACATCTGGCCCAAGAACTGGGGATGGCTCGATATAAAGGACATTGGCAGCACTATAGATGTGAGTATAGAAAAAACCAACCTCTACATGCAGGATCATATCGCAATTGCAGAAAAGCTTAACAAGCCGCTTGTCCTTGAAGAGTTCGGACTTCCGCGCGACCGTCACGGCTATTCACCGGAAGAATCCACGGTTTTCCGCGACAGGTATTACGGCAACGCCTTTGATCAGGTTTTTGATCAGGCTAGTAAGCTGGGTGTTCTTGCCGGTGCAAACATATGGACTTATTCAGGTGAAGGGCGACCTGTAAAAGATCAGACTTACTGGAAACCCGGTGATGATTACCTTGGTGATCCACCTGTGGAGGAGCAGGGACTTAACTCGGTATTCGACACCGACTCAACTGTTAAACTGATAGCGGGATACAACAAAATGCTGAATGAAATATTGAAATAACACTTATATGAATCCGATAATATTTATCGCGCTGGTCGCATTCGTTTTATCAGGCTGTTCATCAGGGCAATCCGGCAAGACCGAAACTGCTGATCCGCTGGCCACGGCTGAAACGAAGAAACTGCTGGCCGGGCTTAAAAGCGCCACTGAAAAGGGCATTATGTTCGGTCATCAGGATGACCTTGCTTACGGCATCGGATGGGTATATCCCAACGGTGAGTCTGATGTGAAAAGAGTATGCTCCGACTATCCGGCCGTATATGGCATGGACCTGGGTCATATCGAACTTTCGGCGACCGAAAATCTTGACTCAGTGCCATTTGAAGATATGAGTGTCTTTGCACGGGAGATCTATGCCCGCGGCGGCGTAATCACAATGAGCTGGCATGGCGACAATCCCCTTACCGGAGGAAGTGCCTGGGACATAACCTCTGACAAAGTCGTTGCTTCCGTCTTACCCGGCGGAGAGAATAATGAAAAATACCGAAAATGGCTCGATAACATCGCAGCATTTTTAAACTCGCTTAAGGATGAAAATGGAACCGCCATACCCGTGATTTTCAGACCGTACCACGAACATACCGGAAGCTGGTTCTGGTGGGGCCAGAAACTTTGTACAAGAGATGAATACATAGGATTATGGAGGTTTACAGTTGACTACCTGTGCAATGAAAAAAATGTCCACAACCTGCTTTTTGCCTATTCCAGCTCGGGAGACATTGCAAATAAGGCACAGTATCTGGAGCGGTACCCTGGAGATGATTACATAGACCTTATCGGGTTTGACTACTATCAGATGGGTGGCGGCGGAAACCGCGCGTTCATCAGTGATGTGAGCCGGGTGCTGACTATCATTGAAGAGGTTGCCGCTGAACACAACAAGGTGCCCGCATTGACTGAGGCTGGATATGAATCAATTCCTGATCCGGACTGGTGGACCGGAACATTCTGGCAGGCAATGAAGGATCATAAGATTTCCTATGCTCTCGTCTGGCGTAACGCCCACAACAAGCCCAACCATTTTTATGCACCATATCCCGGGCATGTCAGTGAAAAGGATTTTATTGAATTTCACGACCTGCCGGGAACGTTTTTTCAGAAGGACGCCACGGCACTGGAACTATACAGGTAGGATTTATTCATTCAGAAGGTAGTATGAGCATTTTTAATGACAGAATGAAAAAGGTGAGTAAGGAATATGAAGAACTTATCACCCGAAAGAATGAGAAGACAGAGCCCGGTAACGGCATCTTCTTCAGGTTTAAGAAACCGGTACTGACAGCAGCACACACTCCGCTGATGTGGAGGTATGACATGAACCCTCAGACTAACCCGTTCTTCATGGAGCGTATCGGCATCAATGCGGCTTTCAATGCCGGCGCAATGAAGTTCAACGGAAAATATGTCCTCGTGGCCCGGGTGGAGGGAAATGACCGGAAATCCTTCTTCGCGATAGCAGAAAGCCCCAATGGGATTGACAACTTCCGGTTCTGGGATTATCCGGTACAGATGCCGGAAACAGCTGACCCTGATACAAATGTGTATGATATGCGCCTCACCCGTCATGAAGACGGCTGGATCTACGGAGTGTTCTGCACGGAAAGAAAAGACCCGAAGGCACCGGTTGGTGATCTCTCGTCAGCTGTTGCGGCGGCAGGAATAGCGCGCACACATGACCTTAAAAAATGGGAAAGGCTTCCGGATCTTAAATCATCAAGCCAGCAGCGAAATGTGGTGCTTCACCCGGAGTTTGTAAATGGGAAATATGCGTTTTACACACGGCCGCAAGACGGTTTCATAGATGCCGGAAGCGGCGGCGGTATCGGCTGGGCACTGGTCGATGACATTACTAAGGCTGAGGTTAAGGCTGATGATGAGAAAATTATCAATTTCAGGCATTACCATACGATTAAAGAACAAAAGAACGGTGAGGGACCGCATCCGATAAAGACACCTGGGGGATGGCTGCACCTTGCTCACGGTGTCAGGGGCTGCGCGGCAGGACTCAGATATGTCCTTTATCTGTATATGACCGATCTTCAGGATCCCACCAGGGTAATTGCCGAACCGGCAGGATATTTTATGGCCCCGGTGAAGAAGGAACGTATCGGTGACGTCTCAAATGTTCTCTTCTCAAACGGCTGGATTACTGATGACGACGGGACTGTTTACATTTACTATGCATCATCAGACAGCAGGATGCATGTGGCTCTGTCAACCGTCGAAAAACTGACAGATTACTGCCTTAATACTCCTCCTGACGGGTTCAGGTCAGCCGCATCAGTGGAGACCCTGAGCGAGCTAATAACCCGGAATCTGGAATACCTATCGAAGAAATGACACAGACTCCTGATCAGATACTGTCTAAGCTGGCAGATGAGGCCCGGAAGGAGCTGATCAGCGGCATCCTGCCTTTCTGGATCAACAGGATGCCTGATGGTGTTAATTCAGGGTTTTACGGGAGAATTGACGGTGGGAACAGTATTGTAGCCGATGCACCAAAGGGTGCAATACTTAATGCCCGGATACTCTGGACATTTTCGGCTGCATATAAGGTAGTAAATGACCCGCAGTACCTTGAGACTGCACTGAGAGCTAAGAATTATATTTTCAGCCACTTTTTCGATGAGGAATATGGCGGTACCTACTGGTGCCTGAAAAGCGACGGAAAACCACTGGACCCGAAAAAACAGATTTACTCCCAGGCATTTTTTATCTATGCCCTGAGTGAGTATTTTATGGCTACCGGTGATGTGGAATGCCTGAACAAGGCTGTCGGACTTTTTCATATTATTGAAGATCATAGCTTTGACAGGGAACTGAATGGATATTTCGAAGCCTTTGACCGCCAGTGGGGTGAAATCGCAGATCTGCGTCTGAGTGACAAGGATGCGAACGAGAAGAAGACAATGAATACACATCTGCATATCCTCGAGGCGTATACGAACCTGTACCGGATATGGCCAGACGGGTCCCTGGAGAGGCAGCTCAGAAATCTGGTTATGCTCTTTACCGAAAGGATAGTTGACAGCAGCAGCGGGCATCTGAACCTCTTCTTCGATGAGAATTGGAATTGCAGATCCACTCTCGTTTCATACGGCCATGACATTGAAGCCTCGTGGCTGCTATACGAGGCCGCCTTTGTGCTTAATGACGACGATCTTATTGCACTGGCACACGAGACGGCACTTAAGATTCTGACAGCTGCAAGTGAAGGGCTGCAGGCAGACGGGAGTCTCATCTACGAGAGGGATGATGCCTCGGGGCTCATTGACCGCGACCGTCACTGGTGGGTGCAGGCTGAGGCGGTGGTGGGTTTCCTGAATGCATTTGAAAGGACGGGAGATGTGAGTTTCCTGGTAAAGGCTTCAGTGTGCCATGACTATATTAAAAATAATCTGATTGACAGGGTTGGCGGTGAATGGTATTGGAGCGTGAAGGCTGACGGCACTGTTAATACAGTTGATGACAGGGCGGGATTCTGGAAATGCCCCTATCACAACAGCAGGATGTGCCTGGAGATAATGGCACGGAGCATGGAGCACGGAGCACAGAACGATTAAAGGATTTTTGTTTTTGTTGGTTTTCATAGATTGGTGTTGAGGGTTGCAGGGGCTTGCTACGGCAGGCCCCTGTTTTTGTTTAAAAGAATTTTAACATATTTTAGTTTTGCATCTTTTTAATTACTAATATTATAGGTACTTTATTCACGTAATGGAATAAATATGAGTAGTCGTGTTCTTTTTTTATGTCTGCTATTCCCTGCCTTTTGCACACTGCCTGCACAGGATCTGGGATCAATTAAAGATGAGAAAAAATTAAGTGTCAATGGACAGCTTGGAGCTTCAATGGTTTTCTATAATGTAGAGGGCCGTGATGCCAATCGTCCTGCATTTTCATGGATGCTTATAGGTAATCCGGTGTTAACAATCTATGGAATTACCTTCCCGTTTTCATTTACTGTGAGCGAACAGGAACGAAGTTTCCAGCAGCCATTTAACAGGTTCGGGGTCAGCCCTTCGTACAAATGGGCAAAGCTTCATCTCGGATACCGTAATGTATCATTCTCCAAATACACGCTTGGAGGACATACAATTTTGGGGGCCGGCGGGGAGTTCTCCCCGGGGAAATTCCGCATTGGAGTCATGTACGGTCAGCTTCTGAGACCGGTTCCTTTTAATTCCATCCTGTATTCACAGACACAGCAGGTACCTTCTTACAGGCGGAATGGTCTTGCATTCAGGTTTGGCTACGGCACGAGCAACAAACAGTGCTGACGTCATTATCTTCCGTGGATCAGATGTGGCAGGGTCCATCGCTGATACAAGCCAGTTGCTTCTTCCTGCCTCAAATACAGTTATCTCCTTCCTGACTCACCAAAAGCTTATGAAGGATTTTGTTTTCGATCTTGAGTTTGCCAACAGCATCTATACCGAAGACAAACGCCTTGACGGCGAACCAGGAATGACCCTTATACCCCTGATAAACAAGCTCATCGAAACTAATGTCAGTACTATAAGCAGTAATGCAATTGATGCTTCTTTCGGCTATGACACAAAACCATTTGATCTGAAGGTCAGGTTCAGGCAAATTGACCCGGGATTCCGGTCAATGGGCACCTATTTTATGCAGAGCAATGTCCGCAATATCACTATTGAGCCTTCTCTATCCCTTGCTGCTGATAAGTATGTAATTGCCGGGAGCCTGGGGTTTCAGCGTGACAACCTGAAAGAGAGCCTTGCGCACCAGACTAACCGCACAATTGGCTCTGTACGGGTGTCTGCCAATCCGGTAAAATGGTACAGGGCAGATATAAACTTTTCAAACTATGATATCGACCAGAAGGCAGGTCTCAACCCCCTTGATCCATTGAGCACAATAAACCAGATTTCACAGACAACCAGCAACATCAGCCTGGTCCAGAATCTCAGTTTTAACAGTAAATCGCTCTCGCAGAATATTATGGTCACACTCAATGATCAGGTTATGACCGATCATGTCAGCAATACGGGAAATACTTACAAGACTCTTGTGGCTATGGGTTCCTATATAATTGGCTATATGCCGCTTAAGATAAGCATGGCACTAACCTACAGCTATTCCACTTTTGATATGCCTACTATGGTGAACACATTCCATGGCCCGGCAGCTACATTGTCAGCATCTCTCCTGAAGAGCAGGATATCAATTGCAATTGCAGGCTCCCGTCTGTCAAATATCCTTGATAGTAATCTTTCAGGCCATATAACTTCCGGTTCGTTTTCAACAACCTATAAAATAACGAAGATGCATATGGTGAGGGCCAGGCTCTATGTGAACAACAGCACAGGCACCAATTCTTTTACTGAAACAAAGGGTGAATTCGGTTATGGATTTATTTTCTAAAGACATGAAAAACTGCAGATTGCTTCTTCAAAGGACTGCCCTGGTGATGATCATGGCGGCTATTGCTTTTGTTAAAACTGAAGCCCAGGTTACTGTCAATGTGGCTGTCCTGCCACCTTACAGTCCCAATATCGAAGACTATGCAGACAAAACGAGGATCATCGTTTTGGCGATGGACCTTACTGATATTGAATGTAGCCTCCGTCTCACAATAACCGGTGACAATGGAATTGAGCTTGTTTCAATGACAGATTTTGCCTACTCCACATTCACGGTTCAGAATGCTGCCCCTGTGACTCTCAGCGGGCCGGATCTTTCGGAGTATTTCGACCTGAATCATCTTGTAGTATCTGGCATTGATCCCGCGGAGCTTCAGAGTCAGGGACTTCCGGCGGGAAATTACCGGGTATGTGCAAGGGTTTATAATAGTGGCCGGCCGCTGTCTGCGGATATCCCTGCAGGGTGCAGTAACTATTTCCGTGTTAGCTATGTGCAGCCGCCGATGCTAATTTTACCTGCAAATGAGAGCATCATCGAGAGTACGCCGGCACAGCAGATCATCTTTAGCTGGACACCCTCACCAGGGGCTCCTGCGTGGACATCGTATATCCTGAAGATTGTGGAGATCACGGACCCCTCAATGGACCCCAATGATGCAATGTTGTCAGCCACAACTCCGGCTTTTTTCGAAGAGGAGGTGAACGGCACAACATTTCTTTACGGCCCGGCACAGCCATTACTTGATCCCGGGAAAAAGTATGCCTTCCAGGTCATCGCCTCTGAACCGGAGACTAACACGAGATTTGAAAATTTCGGGCGCAGCGAGGTGCATTCATTCAGCTACGGCAAAGAATCAGATCAGCTTCTTTCATTTGCTGTTCAGGATGTGCCGGTAGTTGGTCCCGGAATTGTCACCGAAATTGAAAAGCCGGCTTTAAGTGAAAATACATGGACAATACCCAACTACAATGGTCAGCGGGACCATGCAATATTACTTCCCGCAGGATCAGGGAACAAAAGGATTTATAAAAAATGTTCCGCTGAAACTGCGTATCGGGTATTATCTGCTCACTGCAGGTAATCAGAAGGTTTATCTTGAATCACACATAGGTTCGTATGAGTGTAAACAACTGGTTCAGGCTGGCGTAGGTGGTTATACAGTGACCTATAATGCTGATTACTCTACCGACACGCTCCCTGACATTGATACCGATTTTTCATTCTGCAGCACTGATGATGACGGCAGGTTCACATTTATGTTCAATAATCCCGGTCTGGGTCTGGTTGCTGAAAAGATTACAGCAACACGTACCCTCATTGGAATAACGCAGGTAGGAGTATCAATTAACGGCGTTGAATATGCTCCGGATGAATCAATTGAAGTGACCAAGGGCGACCTTTACATGTATGCCAATTTAATTGTAGATAACTTCTATTATACGAGCCCTACACTGGAAGTCCAGACACCAAAAGGAGATAATGCCGACCTGGGAATCATAACCACAAAAGTCAGATCGTATGACCTGACAGTCAATGTGAAGGCCGACAAGAGCTACAAGAATCAGTACAAGCAGGACAACATTGAAAGTATGGTGGTTTACGTCCTGAGGGACAATCATCCTGAGGGTGTCCCGGGGAATGAAGGAAAAGGCTCACAAAGTGTGGAGCCGGGAGAAAAGCTCTTCAATATGCAGGTCGTTGCAAAAGAGATAACAGGTAACACAGGACTGGCTACCCTCCGGAATCTTGTCAGGAACCAGTATAATAATCCTTATGACAGGTATTACATTTATGCTACTGCACTTGCCAGTTCCGATGTTAATTATACAATGGATGCACCGGTACTATATTCTTATTATCACTATGGTGACGACGCAGTCTTCAGTCCCGATTACAAACTGCCCTCGCCGGTACCGTCCAAAGAGGTTGTTGCCAGACCGTTACCACCGGCAATTAAAGGCTCTGTGTACAGGTATGATGATCAGATGCAGGCAGTTAAAGACGCCCATGTTCAGCTCTTTAATATGGTCTATATTGTTGATTCAGATAAGACCGGCCCCAACGGGAAGTTCAGTTTTGAACTCCCCGGCTCAAAAGAGGGTGACAAATGGGCTCTTTATGTTACACATGTCCGGGCTTTAAGATATAAATATGTGACGGTGCCTTATTCGCTTATCCTGGGTAAAAAATACGTTAGGGAGGATATTCTCATGGAGCCTGAAGCAAATATCACTGGCACGGTGATAAATGAAAAGGGTGAGGGTATCCGTGTGCACATACGCATGGATGACGGTGCCTATAAAGAATTTCAACCCTTCTGTCCTGATTTCAGTTTTACACAGGGCATAAACCAGAATGTCACCGACAATATTACCGGTAATTCTTCCGGTAAAAAAGCCAATACAGTTGTACCAATTTCTGAGAAACCGATGGGCCAGGTAGTCCATTATGTAAACTCTTCCTCGGGATCAGGAGCTGTTGTCAGCAATGTGTCAAACATGGCAGTACAGGGTGGACAGTCAGCGGCAGTCAATTCACCATCAATTGTTTCCGGAGGCATGGTAGCTGATGTAAATCTCCCGCCGCCATGCAATACTCCCACTCCGTTCACACTTTATTCCACATCCGGGAATCACAGGCTGATTATTGACCCTGTTGACCCTGATTATCTGAATGACACTATTGAAAACATTGTGGTTCAGAAAGACAAGAATGTTTTACCTCCAATAACCGTATACACAAAGAAACACCGGATTCTCGTCAAGGTAAGGGTACGGAATTACTCAGGCAGTGTCTCTGTCGGGGCCCCGGTCCAGGATGCAATTGTAAAAGCGGGCATTTTTGGTACCGGCACTACAAACAACCTTGGAGAAGTAAGCTTTGAGTACAGTTCAGCAAGTGATACCGTAAAATTATATGTGGAGGGACCTCCGCAACATGATTATGTACCCACAGTAAAAACTGCATTTGCTGATGAATCAAAGGATTTCAGGGTGATTACAGTGCTTCTTAAACCCGGGGGGAGGATTAAGGGCACTGTTTATGCTGGCACTACTGATTCATCTGCCGTAGCTTCCGCCAGGGTGTATGCCGATATACCCGGTGAGATAAAGATTGAGACAATGAGCGATGCCCAGGGTAAGTATGAGCTCCGTAACGTTCCCCTGAATATGAAGCTGGTTGTCAGGGCGGTAAAGTCAGTCTCCAATTATGTGGGAGATTCTCTTCTTGTTCAGATATATGAAGACGGCACCATCTCAATCCGGGGTGCTTGAGGGGATCAACTTCCACCTTAAGGTATTCAATGATATGGACATCTCGAAACTTCTCGGTTTTCCGGTGGAGGTTACACGACTGAAACTCGGAGGAGCCGGAGGCCAGGAAGTGTTTATTTCAGGGAACTTTACCGATATCCCTTCGAATCAGTGCTTCAGTCTGCCTGCAACTGAGAACGGGATGAGATTTAACAATGTATCCATTATCCCGAGCCCTTACCTTAAGAATGATAAAGGAGTACCTCTGTCACAGCCAAAAGAGAATAAAGTAACAACTAACAAGAACAAGCTTACTGTCAGTGTTTACAAAAACTACCAGGCTGACCTGGTGGGAGATCAGTTGCTCGGACTTGAGGTTGTTGACATAAGCAAGGGCACCGGTGCCATTGCAGCACGGGTGAGGTTTGATGAAGCCTCTTTCACATCTTCGCTGGTCTCATTTACAGAGAATGTCTGGCTGTCAGCAGGCAGTTCCGGAACCATGAAGTTGCCGGCTTTCTCCACAGAACCCGGATATGTTAACTACCCGAAAGGGCTGAGTATTTCTGATGTGAACGGCGGTCCGCTAGCTTTTACCTTTGATAATCTGAAACTCGAAGCCAGCAGGGCCGGTTCTGTTATCAACGGTGACACCCTCAGACTCAATGCCATGCTGCATACCAACTTTAAGAATATCCCGCAGCCTGATGCAAAGCTTCCGCTCGGCAAAATGATCTTTATAAAGAATGCTTCGCAAGAGGTGTTATATATTAACAAATATGGCAAGGATCTTCTTATTCCGCTTTCACAGGGTTCTGTGCCATGGAGCCTGAATGTCACTTCCTGGACCCTGGGAAAAGACAACGGGTTGCAGTTCCTCAGCGGATATGTCAACACAGGTATTGTGACAGTGCCCTTTGTGAATATATATGTCGAACAGACCCAGAACGAAACCCTCATGAAGGGCGGAGATTACAAGCTTGACCAGTTATCTCTGGCTAACCTGGTGACCCTGAATATTACGGGTCAGAAACAGTTCGGATATGATGTTGCGCGTCAGGCATGGAAACTCTCCGTCAGCGGTCAGCCCGGCCAGCCATGCGCATGGTTCGGAGGGCTTCCCGGAATGGCTCAGGGAGACAAGGTGGAGATTGAGAACTTCTTTTTCCTGAGTAACAGTAATCCTGTGTTCAACATCAGCCAGAGCAGCAAGCCACTGACCCTCTACAACGTCGGGTCATTCACCCCGGGACTGATAACCGTAATCAATGATGACATTGCAATCGCGGGTATGATAGATTACCATATTCCTTACATGAACAATGGGAATAAGATTGACTACAAGATATTCTATTTCAGAAAACCGGATAACTCGGTGGGCTTCCGCAACGAGGTTGCAGGATTTTTGATCACTCCTCCGGGGCCTGTCACAATGGAATTCTTCCCCGTGACCGGGACTCAGACCCTTGATGAAAAAGGTTTCATTGCAAAGGGAAAGGTCTATGAGAAGATTGGCGCTGGCAAGCTCTTCGAGTTTGACGCATGGCTTTACAGGACTACTGATTCAACCTCCCTGATAGTTGATGATAAAACCAATCAGATGTTCAGGTTTTCTGGCAATGGGTCCTCTTCTCCGAGGCTTGAGAATGTACGTGGACGTATGTTTACTACAGGCAACGGATGGACCAGCCTGAGCTTCGGCGGCGAACTGAAGAACGCCAACGGCGCTACGGGTTCACTGAGCTTCACAGTCAACGGTGACCTGGTGGCTGACAACCAGGAGATATCTGTGACGAACATTCCGGGGCCTTTCTCGAATATCGGTAATATGACTTATGACTTTGCAAATAAGCGTTTTACGGGCATCATTGACTTTAGCAGGACCCTGGGTGGCGGAGCTGCTTTCAGTGCTTCGGCGGAGGTGCTGTTTGACCCTTCGGGATGGTATTTCCTTGGTCTTGGTTCAATCTCAGTACCCACACCCAGCATGGGAGGAGATGCTGCAATATTCATTGGCAACTACAGTGTCAACCAGTACATAATTGACAAATTCATTCCCAACTCCAGGGTTTATCAGTTATTTGGTGAGCCGCCGAAAAACTTTCCGGCAGTCAATCAGCAGTTTAAAGGGTTTTATATCGAAGGCGGCGTGCACCTTCCTGTTCCTATCCTGCCTCAGTTCGATTTTGATCTCGGTCTTATCAGTGCTCAGCTGAGTCATGAGATAGGAGGCGATATACGGATGAGCATGAACTTTGCCGATGCAAATACCTATCACGTTGGAGTCAGCATTTTTGCCCGCATAACGGCGGGTGTTGGTGCATCGATGGGCCTGGTATGCGCTTCATCATCAGTTACGGGTAAGGGTCTTGTCAGTGCTGACGGGATCTATTCATCAAACGGAAGCTGGTCTGCAACCGGCTATGCTGAGTTCGGTATCTCAGGTGTTACTGAACTGGGCGTCGGAACATGCACTGCATCATGCGATGGTGTTTTCGGGGTAGGACCCTGTTTTGTCGAATCAGCAAAGGCAGGCGTAGCACTCTTTGGTAAATTCACAATCTCCGACTCGGGGACTGACTTTGAAATCGGATTTAAGTGATAGCATGATGTCATTCCTTACGAAACCAGGGTTACAAATGTTTAAGATGTTGATAAGAAAAAATGATATGGCAAGCATAATACGGAGAATAGTACTGACAGCAGTTTTGCTTTTCCCTCTGATAAGCAGCATGGCTCAGTCAACAGCCGAAGCGGCATTTGGCAGCCCCTACGGTATCTTCATTATAACAGGAAAGGACCTGTTGGCGACTGAAAAGGGCAGGGAGGAGCAATACCTCGTTGAACGTCGCGGCATAAATGAAAGCCTGTGGAAGGAAGTTGCAAATGTTACTTCACCTGACAGGGCAAAAGAGTTTGAACTGAGGCTCAAATACTGGTGCAATAAGTTCCCGGAATGGGTTGATTATAACAGGATACCTGTAGAAAGACTTTTTGTAACGATGCAAAGAACCGGCAAACTTGATTCACTCGGGTTCTACAGTCAGCTCCTTCCTGTAAGGCTGGCAGCGGGGGTGATGTATCTCGACTCTACGGTTACAGATACCCTGCGTTACCAGTACCGCATTTCAAAAACCACAGCAAAGGGACTTCCACAGGTTCTTTATCTCTCAGCACCGGTGAGGCGTGAGGTGACAACGTTTCTTGGCAGGCCTGTAATAATAAGAAAGGTTGTTTCATCCGGAGAGGTGATAATCACCTCCGGCCTTGACCCGGGCTTCAGACCCTCATTTTACAGGGTGTTCAGAAAGGAGGAAGGTGAGAAGACATTCACTCTCATTACCCCCGCAACGGTAAGATATATAAAGAATGACACTGCCTTCGTTACTGTCAGGGATACGGATCTCAGGGCCGGAAAGATATATGATTACTACATCACACCTGTTGATTATTACGGGAGAGAATCTGTCTCAACTGACATAGTGAGGACCGGCATCTACAGTTTCGCTTCGGTAAGGGCCCCGTACAATATAAAAACCAGCGCCGTTTTACCGGCAGGAGGGATACGGCTTCAATGGAAGATGGATGCCCCCGGGGATATCAGGAGCCTCAATATTTACAAGAGTGCTGACTATGATACGGGCTATGTGCTCCTTGCAAGGATAGCACCTGCAGACACGAGCTTTACAGATGTGGCTGCTGAGCCCATGATCAAAAACTTCTATTATTTTGTTATGGAAGGTTTCTTTAATGAGGTTTCGTCTCCCGGAGTCCGAGTATTTGGCATCGCAGAAAACAAGATACCGCCTTTCAGGCCCTTAATATCATCTTCCGAAGGCATTATTAACGGCGCAAAGATTGAAGTTAAAGTCTTTAATCCTGATATCAGGGCGGTAAGGATTTACAGGAGGATGGGAGGAGCAGAAGCGTTTTCACCGGTGGCAGTAGTCCCGGTTAAGGAAGGAGGCCAGGCCGTTTACACTGATACAAGCAGGTATTTCAGCGGGTATACACTATTGAGTTACACAACTGTGGCAGAGAACACAAGTTATGCACTGAGTGAGTTTTCAGATACGGTTTCCGTTTATCCGATATCAGAAACAAAGCCGTACTCTCCTGTTAATGTATCAGCGGCATATGAAAATGGCAGTATCAATCTGAAATGGGATGATATGAGCAGAACAAATCCCGAGATCACAGGATACAGGGTTTACAGAAAGGTCATTTTTCCGGCTTCAGTGAAGCCGAAGGATTTTACTCTTTTGTCGGATAAATTTCTACAGCCGGAGATCAACTATTATACTGACACCCTTGTTGTTCAGGGCAACACATATGAGTACCGGGTCAGGAGTGTTGATTTTAAAGGAGCTGAGAGTTCTGAAGGAGCCGGGGCAGTAATTGCCATTCAGAAACCTACCCCGGTAGCTCCATCGGCTATGAAACTCTTTGCCCAGACTGATGGCATTACGATAGAGTGGGAAGAGCCGGAGCAGGATGACATTAAATCATACAGGGTTTACAGGTATGAGCGTGGAGGAAAACCGACTCTGGTAGCTACTGTATCGCGCGGGACAAACCGGTTTAATGATATAACGGCCCGCAAAGGGAAACTTTATTTCTATTACCTCACCTCAGTGCATCAGAATGGCAATGAAAGCCTTGCGGGCCGGGAGGAGGGAATCTGGAAATAATTCAAAGATTCAGGGATTCAAAGATTCAGGGATTTTTATTAAATTGGAGCATTAATCGCAAGTAACAACTAAAAACTATCTGCCATGCTTTACGGAGTAATCATCTTTTTTGTAGTAATTATCTTCTTTGCGGGAATAAGAATTGTAAGGCCTACACACAGGGGGCTAATCGAGAGACTCGGGAAATACTATCATTTTGCCAATCCCGGATTTCACTGGATCATACCTGTCATCGACAAGATGTATCAGGTAAACGTCACTGAGCAGATGGTCGATGCCGAGCCTCAGGAGATCATCACAAATGATAATCTTAATGCCAGTGTTGATGCCCAGGTTTATTTCAGGGTCAAGTCTGATGAGGAGAGTGTCAAGGGTTCGATTTATAATGTACAGAACTTCAAGTACCAGATTGTAAACCTTGCCCGTACCACACTACGTAACATCATAGGTACCATGACACTGAAGTCGGCCAACAGTGAGCGCGGCAAGATCAATGCGGAGCTTTATGGCACACTTCATACCGAGACGCAGGGCTGGGGCATAGAGATTGTGCGTACGGAACTGAAGCAGATTGATCCTCCCAAGGATGTACAGGAGACTATGAACAAGGTCGTGAAGGCCGAGAATGAGAAGATTGCTGCAATAGACATGGCTTCTGCTGCTGAAACAGTGGCTGATGGTGTGAAGAGGGCGAAGATCAAGGAAGCTGAGGGAGCCAAGCAGGCTAAGATACTGCAGGCTGAGGGTGAGGCTGAGTTTATAAGGCTGGTTAATGAGTCAGCCGAGAAATATTTTATCGGCAATGCCCAGATATTGAGGAAGCTGCAGGCGTTGGAGACTCTCATTGCAGAACAACACCAAGATTGTTGTTCCGGGTGGCAGTGACCTGGTGAATGTGATCGGGGATATGGCGGGGGTGATGCCGTTGGGTAAGAAATAGTGAATGCATTACAATGTTTTGGAATTAAGAGGCTGTCTCAAAAGGGGCAGCCTCACATTTTTTTATCCAATCGTTTAGTTAGGACCATTTTCACCTGGCATAACCTAAGTGAGTAAATCCAGGAATATTTTCCTGAGTTTGTTAATAAATACCTAATTATTAGCATGTTCAACAATTGCTTATATGGCTCATTATTAATATATTAGAGACATGAAAAAGCAATTCAATGTTATTTATCTGAGCAGTTTTATGCTTTACGAATCGACTACTGATTTGTTCTTTTCAAAATCGAAAAACGTTTTGCGCATAAGATCTGAAAGCAGCAGTTTATAGTTTATATATGATTCAAGTCTGGAGATATATGCACTATTCAGTCTTTCTCTTTCAAGTGCCATTGCCTGACTGTCAATATCGCCATTAGCGTATCGCTGGCGTGAGATTTCAAAACTCTTTTCAGCAACCGCAACATTCTTCTCCAATAACTGTAAGCGTCTCAGGCTGCTTTGTAATCTATCGACAGTTGTTCTGATATCACGCTCAATGCTGACTATTTCGGCATCACGCTGATACTGATTCTGTTTGAGGATTGCTTGGGCAGAACGTACTCTAGCTTTGTTTTCACCCCAGTCGATGATAGGGATATTCAACGTAAGACCGACTCCAAAACTACCTGGCCGGTCCATCAGATTTTGCCATGTATTGTTTATTGATGACTGAAGCGGAATTGACAGGTTGTTTGTATTAACTCCTATGAAATTATAATTCACCTGGACAATTCCGTTTATCATGCCTTCAGCTTTTCTTCTTTTTATTTCCATCTGTTGGAGTTCTATCTGTATCTCGTTTTCTTTTATTTCCAGCCGGTTTTCCAATGCCAGTGATACTGCCTTTTCAACTTCGACATTTACCGGATTGTAGTCAAGAGTATTTTTAATGATCAGGCTGTCATTCAAATTCACCCCCAGGTTTTCTTTAAAGAGCCTTATCTGCGCAAGATAATCAACTGTGGCAATGTCAAGGTTGTTGACTGCAGCACTCAGATCGACTTCCATCTGAAGCGCCTCCACCTCGCGTATCAGCCCGGCAGCGAATTTGTTCTTTGCAATCTCATAGGCCTCCTTCTGCTTATCGAGACTTATTTGCGCAATATTCATCCTTTCACGGTACGATACCAGTGTGTAGAAATCCTGACTTATATTATAAACCAGGTTAAGTTCCTCACGCTTCAATTGCTTGTTTGAAAGATCATAAGCCAGTCTTGCTTGATTGTATCCCAGCTTAAGATTGTTGTATCCAAAAAAGGCTTCAATTGGCTGACGTAGCCCAATACTTGATGTGAGCTGGGAACTCATGTTGTTCTCGTTGTAGTCGGCAAGATTTTGAATGCCGGATCTGATGAAGAGACTTCCATCCGTAGGAAGAGGCTGGGTGACAATGAGATTGCCACCGACCAGGTTTTGTCGTACAGGGTAAAATGAAATTCCGGAACTGTCTTCCCATTGCCTGATGGTTTCAGTATACTGAGGCACAGTCATAGCGAGATCGACATGCGTCTTGAACTGGCTTGTAGCTGCTTTGAGATTGTAAGAAGCTCCTTCCATCCTTTGCTTGAGTATAAGCATTGTCCTGCTTTTCTCCTTAGCAAGCGCAATGCTGCTTTCAAGGTCGAGGTTATAGATTTCCTGTGACCATACCGGAGTTGAGAAAAGAAAGAGGAAGAAAGCTATTGATTTGAAGTTAGTAGAGATCATGTTTATTGGTTTTAAAAATGTCTGCCCTGCTCTATTCATGCCTGATTGACTCTATCGGTTTAAGATCTGCTGCTCTTCTTGCCGGAAGGTATCCGAAGGTAATACCGACAAGGACTGAAAAGCTGAAGGCAATAAGCACAGAATAGAGTGTCAGGTTTGTAGAGACATCTGTAACCCATGCAATACCCAGAGACAGACCAATTCCAAAGATGACACCTATTATTCCACCGGTGATACTTATAGCCATAGCTTCGGTCACAAACTGACTCATTATATCTGATTTTCTGGCCCCGATGGCCCTTCTAATGCCTATTTCACTTGTTCTTTCAAGTACTGAGGCAAGCATGATATTCATGATGCCTATACCTCCTACAATAAGGGAGATTGCAGCTATTGAAGCTAAAAGAAGGTTGTATATCCTGCTCTCTTTTTTTTCCTGTTCCATCAATTCATAGGGAATAATTATGCTGAAATCATCATTGTTAAAGTGACGTCTGTTTAAAATGCTACGCACTAACGAGGCCGACTGGACGAGCTCGAGCGGAGTTTCCCAGCTTTACTGTCGCCTGCTTGATTTCACTTGAAAGCATATTGGGTTTTCCGATACGCTTAAAAAATGTTGAAAGCGGGATATAAACATCATTATTTAGATCGCGGGCGGCAAGTTCTCCGACTGTTTCAGTAAACAGAGCCTTTGTCTGCATCACTCCGACCACCTCAAACCACTGATCTTCAAGCTTGAGACTCTTTCCGACAGGGTTTTCGTAACTGAATAACTCATGAGCAATACTTGCTCCGAGGATGCATACTTTCAGTTGCCTGGAATAATGATCATCATTAATAAATTCTCCTTTATCCAGGCTGTAATTTAAAATCTGGATGACGGAAGGAGTTATACCAATGACATTGGCTTTTGCTGATTTATCTTCAAACTGTGCATCGAGTTTTGCTTCAGCCTGTGGGGCAATACCTTCTACTCCGGGGACAATTTCACTTATTACACTTATGTCACTGAGTCGATAATCCCTGTGAGAATTTCATCCTGACCTGTTCAAGTTCGGTGTCGGTCAGGTCTTTATCGCGAATAATAATATTGCTGACCCCAAGATCCTGGTATTTCGCCAATGCCTGTTTCTTGGCGCCTTCTCCTATTGATACCATTGCAATTACGGACGCCGTACCAAAAATGATTCCCAGCATGGTTAGTAAGGAACGGAATTTATGATCGAGAAGGCCAAATACAGCCACGCGAACATTTTCAGCAAGTTGCATAATCTAATTTTTTACTTTGGTCAAAATTGTTTCAGGTAGTTCAAGTCTCTGCCCAGGGCTGAAGTCGCCTTTTATGATCGTATAATTTGTATTTGAAGCTCCCTTCTCAACTTCAACCTTTTGTATAGATCCTCTTCTCGTAAGAAAAATGTAAGAATGGCCATTCTCAGCAGAGAGGCATTTGTTTGGTACAAACAGGTCGGTGTCACTCTCATAGCAAATGTATTCGCAACTTACTGTCATTCCGGGTTTCAGACGTATATCCGATTCAAGAATAATAACCTGTAATTTAAATACTTTCTCATTGTCTCGTTCTGTGCATATCTTGCTGATCTCGGAGATTTCTCCATGAAATGCAACAGTAGGAAGGGCATCAAGTCTGACAATGACTTTCATTCCGGGATATATCTTTCTTATGTCAGTTTCGTTTACAAAAGTCAGAGCCTTCATTTTCGAAATATCAGGGATACTTGCTATCAATGAGCCTAGGTAAACCTCCTCACCCAATTTTATTGTCTGCCCGGTGCTCATATTCTGTTTAATCTGCAAGATGCCGTCTAAAGGGCTGGTGATCAACATTTGTTTCAGGGTTTCTTTGGCTGACTTTACTTCACTCTCTCTTTGTATCACTCTAATATTCTGAATCTTAGAATCAAGGCTGTCAATTTTAGGTCTTAGCATAAGGTTTCGTTTTATTGTATTCAGCTTTATTTCAGCTTGTTGAAACTCCAACTCTTTAATTTTCCTCTTATGTTCTGATTCAAAACTGTACCTTTCAACTTCAAGTTTCTTGAGGTCAAAAGCAGCCTTTTCATTTTTCAATTGTGCTTCCAGATCCTGCATGTTATTTTCCATCTGGACCTTTTGCTTATTTGCTGCTGCCAATTCATTTTCCAAAGACTCTTCTTTTTCGATAATATATTTATAAATTGATGATGGATCAATTTTGACAATGGAATCTCCCCGGTGGACATTTTTACCATGTTCAACAAGTCCTACTATTTTAAATGAATAACCATAGACATAGCTGATTTTAGGCATTGAAATATATGATGCGTTTACTGCTTCGAGTTCACCGGTTTCAGTTATTGTTTGTCTGAATGATCCTTTCATGACAGTATATTCTCCTGAATTGTTTTTTGTGCATGAGGGAGATGTCATTAACAGAGTAAGGCAGAGGGCTATCGGGCTTACTTTTAAAAGAATTGCTTTTTGAATGTGAAGTTGTTTTTTCATTGACTTCAACCTTGTTTATGTTTGATCAATTCAAATAGGTCCTATTTTATAACCGGGTCAGTGCCGCTATTCTCTTTATTCTCTTCTTTATTCAGAAAGGGGTCTGTCAGTGCAAGTTCATCGTTTTCATTCACCCCCTGGGTTACAATTGCAAAGTCGGTATTTGTAGCCCCTATCTTTATATCACGGCGTTTAAATCCTTTACCATATTTAATAAAGACGAATTCTGTCCCCTGGTCTTCAAACACGGCATCCAGAGGGATATACAGCACATCAGGAGTCTCTCTTATAATTATTTTACAACTGACGGAAAGACCGGGCATCAGCTTTTTACTTTTACCTTCCACAATAATCTGTACGGGAAAGACTTTAATTTTAGACTTAGAATCTTTATTCTGGGCAAGGTTAGCAACAGATGTAATTTTACCCGAATAGGTTGAATCTGAATATGCATCTGGTTTTATTTCCACTTTCTGTCCGGGTATAATTTTGGAAACATCAACCTCATTTATTTTCACTTCGGCCCTCATTACGCTCAGGTCGGGGAGATCAATAATATTTGATCCGGAATAGGGTTGATCGCCTATATTCCATTTCTGACCTGACATCCAGTTTTCTTTTCTAATTGCTATTCCCTGAACAGGACTGATTATAAACAGGCTGTTAATTGAATTGGTAGCATCCAGGAGAGCCGTCTTAAGCTGCCTGATACTCAGGGTTTTCTGGAAAAGCTCTTCTTTCTGGATTTTCTTCTTGTTATCAATTTGTTCCTGTGCTCTTACAAGAGCAATATTTGAAGATTCAAGTTTTAAATTTATCTCCTTCTTTGTTACCTCAGATTCATAAACAGCCTGTTCAAAATTAATCTTTGCAATTTCCTGTGAAATCCGCGTTATGTTGAGTTCAGCCTCCAGATCCTCAATTTCTGATTCCTGGATAGCCTTTAATTTCTCAAATTCAGCGTTTGCTATCTCCAATTGCTGTTGTGAAGTAATTATTGCTCGCTTGACTTCAGCAGGGTCAAAGACCACAATGGTATCACCCATGCTCACCTCTTGACCATCCTCAACTATACTGGTTATTTTTAGTGATCCGTAACGGTATGAGATTGTAGGCGCAGATATGGCAATTGAATTTACAGCCTGGATGGTTCCCTGTTCCGTGAGCTCTTCCGAAAAGGTGCCATATTTAACAAGTGTAGTTTGTACTTCGGCCACATTACCGTTATGACAGGCTGCAAAGCCGAAACACAAAAGGGGAATAATTTTCTTTATCATTTGTTAGAAATTGATTTTCAGAATCTCTATTTTATTTCCATCAGATCTTTATAAAGTCAGACATTAAATCATAAATCCCGGATATTTGCATTATCAGGATTCTTTCCAGGGGTCGGCATTAATTTTTCGTTTAACCAGGTTATGAGAAGGTTCTGACAGGGCAATTGTTTCATGGCCTGTTAATCCTTTAGTTACTAATGTATGAGAACTGTTTGAACTACCAGTCTCAATATTAACAGGGATAAACTTATCATCTTCCAATACATAGATTATTTTAAGACTATCAGTTTCGAAAATGGCCAAAGTAGGGACTACTACGGTATCTTTCACTTCCTCAATAGTTATCTCACAGTTAGCACTTAATCCCGGTTTCATCTCTGAATGACAGCTGTCAACATCGATAATCACTTCATAGGTTTTGACTTTGGAATCTGACTGTTGGGATATCCCCATTAGCATTTTCCGGTTTATAAGTCCAGTAGTATGAAGATTTCGGACAGCATCAACCGTTACATAAACCTTCTGGCCCTTTTCTATCCTCTTGTAATCCGCTTCTGTTAACATTGCCGAGACCTGCATGGTGCTCAGATCGGGAAACTTAAGCAACGCCATATTTGAAAACACATTACTGCCTTCCTCAATTTTTCCGCCCAGGGTACCCGACCCGCTGGGGCCCATAATTCTAAGCGTTGGTGCTTCCGTATGCATGACGAAGCCATCACGTGTGGCGATGACAGTCAGGTCATTAATCTGGCTTTGCATCGTTTGGACTTGCATCTGTTGCTGCAGGATCCTTGATTTCATCTGGCGTAACTCTGAATCATCAATCATTTTCTGGGCAGCAAATTTCCGTTCAAGTTTTTGTTTTTCTAAGGTTGTTTTTTCCATCTCCAGGGTAAGGAGTTTTTGTTTGACGGGCGGTGCAAACTTCATCTGGACTGAATCAAGGGCGGAGATTTTCAGATTTGCATTTGTTGTCTCCAACTGTGCCATAAGTAATGACAGGTTCAAAGCATTATCAGCCTCCAGTTTTTTCAGTGCTCCCTCAGTAATTTCAAGACAGGTGATCGCGGATTCATAGGATGTGAAAAGAGAGGGTGAAGACAGGATGCAAATTGTATCACCTTTTTTACATACGAACCGTCTTCCGCAAGATGTAAGACGTTCATCAACCCGTAATTTGATCTTGGAGTTGTAACAAGGAGATTATTAACTGCCTCTATTGTACCTGTCACGGATATTTTTTCTACAAAATCAGTTCGCTTCAGGTCATAGGTTAAATTCGTGACTTTATTATTACTACATGATAGGGTAAGGAGAAACGCTAATACCCAAAAAACGGCAGAACTCTTTTCAATAAATGGGTTTCTAAAGGCAGATGCAAGCCAGATCAGTCTCATATCTTCACAAGTTCTCATTTTTTTGTCAGGCAGACAGTAACGCCAAAAACTACAACAAAAAGAAAACAATTCGCCGGATACTAATGACAAAAGATTTTGAAATTAGGCAGCTCAAATTCAGATGTGTATCAAAGATGCAGAAAAATTATACAACTAAATGTATTATATAACATAAATGGTAAAATCAGGTGAAACGGAGCGTGATCTTGTTTATCAAATAATGAACAGTACAGTACAGGGCCAACTTGATTTTTGATAATTTTGGATATTGATCATTGGTGTTAGTCATCAAAAAAGCATCCGAGGTAATGTATCTCCTGGATATTTAATAATCACATTTTTTATTAAATTTGCACCCGCAATGGTGGGTTGTCCGCCCCCTGGCGGACAGGCAATCGACAGAAAACAGGGTCGGTTGTCCGCCAGCTGGCGGATAGGCATCGACTGAAAAACAGGGTCGGTTGGCCGAGTGGCTAGGCATCGGTCTGCAAAACCGGGTACGGCGGTTCGAATCCGCCACCGACCTCAACAAAATCCCGGGAGCACTTTGTGCTCCGGGGTTTTTTGCTTTCTGACCGAAGCATGCCTGCAATGCTGAGGGCAGGAAGCAAAAAAGCCAATGACCGCTGGAAGCGGTCCGGTATTTTGTTGCAAAGGCCCCCCTATGCGGATCACGCCAGTAATCCCCACGTTCTCACTTATCGATTTTCCTTCTGTCAAGCCTGAAAGCCCCGATACGCGTTGAGTATGATTTTGCGTCTTTCCTTAGATAATCGCCCACATACCATATCGTCATGTCATCAGACGGGTCAACGGCTGTCTGGACATAATCCTCCCACCTGAGATTGTTAATCTGGGATGCCTCTCCTTCAACAAGAATCGTTTCCTTCATTGTCAGAATCCCCGTTAGGGTCACCTGCAAGTCTTCCTGTAAATCTCTGTCCCGGATATACTTGTGGTCCGCTCACTGTATATCCTATGCCAATATTGCCTTTTTTATCCATGGCAGGGCTCGGCAAATACCTGTACAGGCTGTCAGGAGCATACGTTCCCTGTTGGAAAAGGGAAACATTATTTTTCTGGTCTATCCTGAATTCATACCAGCGTACACCTCCGGTACCGGTAGAAACCGGTTTTACCGAGTGAACAGCAATTATCGACTGGTGATCACCAATTCTGCGATATATCACCCTGGACATGATTTTATCACCTTGTGTGTCAAGCTTCTGGCTTGTGCCTGGCTGAGTCGCAGCGGCCTTTAACTGCCCATCACCCTGGTAACTGTATTCAGCAACTTCAATTTTTTCAGGGCCTTCAAGAAGGCTTTGCTCAGGGTTATCCCAGTCGGGTTTGATTTTCCAGGCATAGATGCCATCATCACTGTAAACATTCTTTAACTGGGTTCCTCCAGCAGCTAACATTATATTCGGAGAGCCATCAGCCGGAACCTGGAGTCCGTCAATGTCTGCATTGACAAGAAAGTTAACGCCATCTATTATAAAACATATCTCCTTTGCAGGATTTCCCTTAAGCATCTCCGTGCGCTCGACAACGCATGCATGTTTCTGGATTACATTATCTCCGGTGCTTGACGATACATAGTAGCCATCGGGCCACACGGCAGGCCTTGGATAATCAGGGAACAGGGGCCTGACAAACTCGTATCTGTAATATGGTCCGAAGGGATCCGGTCCGGTACTGACAGCATAACACATACAGTACGATCCTCCGGCCGGTGCGGGAGTCCGGTTGGCCCTCCGGATTGAATCGAGATGTGCCTGCTCAGCAGGAGTAAGTTTTACCGGCTGAAAAAGTATTTCTGCTTTCCCCGGTTGCCCCTGAATGCCTGGCATACTGAGCCTCGCAGGCTCTCCATCGGTGCCGGGTCCGGGCTCATTTTCCTTTTTTGGAACACGCCTGAATATTGGCATAACTATAAGCCACCTCCTGGCAAGCTGATCGTATCTGACCACCGCATCCCCGTTATTTATCTCTTCGCATGGCCCTCCGAAACCCCTGAAAACATTTCTGGTCTCGACAGGTCCGTATAAAACCGTTCCTGTTTCACCGTACTTTTTGCCTTTTTTCGTAAATATTGCCATTTGAGAGTTCACTGTCTGGACTATATGATCCGGTCCTACAGCCAACGAATTGTCAGAAGGGTTTCTTGGTTCAGAGGTCCCTTGTGGTCCCTCAAACCCATAGCCCAGCCCCTCGAAACTTGCTGTCAGTGTCGCAGATTCACCTGTGCCATGTTGTGTCTGCTCAGAACCATACAGCGAAATCTGGTTCCCGGATTTTTCACTTATTGTCCGGTCCGGATTCATCCCGTGAACTCTGTTTTCTGTCTTTTGATCGCTGATTACCAGAGAAGTGTCATTCCGCGTGGAATTGCTGATCAGTAGCTGGGTCTGACAAAATGCCTGGAGTGAAATCAGGAAAAATGTCACTGCAATAATGCTGTACTTCATTTCCGAAAATGAGTAGATGTCAGGCTAAAAATAAATAAATAACCTGAAGATATACCAACTATCTTACTTCAATGTAAGAATGTTACGTCGCCTACCATATCAAAGTAATCGCCGTCTGCATATCTCCCGGTTGCTTTCCATACATAAACACCCTGCAAAGCAAGTTTTCCGTTGCCGAAATAACCGTCCCACCCTTTATGCAAATCATTACTTTCATAGATTAAGACTCCCCACCTGTTGAAAATCTGAAGCCTGTATTCAAGTACATTCTCAAAAAACGGTCTGAATATGAAGTCCATTTCCGAATAGACGCCATCCTGCCACTGTCCTCCGGTAGGTCCGGTTTCATTCCACTTGAAGGCATTCGGGAACTTTAAGGATCCGGTTTTCCATTCAACTCTTACCGGAGTTTCCAGCAGAGCTGAATCAATGCATCCGTCTTTAGATATTACGTTGAGAGAAACTTTATATGAGCCTTCAGTTTCATATTTATGATAAGGGTTTTCTTCGGTTGATGATTGTCCGTCACCGAAGTTCCATAAGTAGGTTTCTGCAAAATGTGAATAGCTGTAAAAGATTACAATCTGTTCATTATTCACCACGTCAGTAGGGTATGCATCAAAAATTGCTGACGGATTCTGAAATACTGTGATTATTCCGCTGTGTATTGACTCTCCTGCGATATTGTTTACTGTCAGTCTTACTATATAGTTTCCCGGTACATAATAAGTGTGAGATGGATTTTCATCAGTCGAGAAGATTTTATCACCAAAGTCCCACAGATAAGCTTCGCCATGAGTACTTCTGTTAACAAAATGAACTGTTAAAGGTGAGCACCCGGTTGTATCAGGCTCAAAATCAGCGACAGGAATCGGAGGCAATAGTACTGTAATATGTATTGTATCGCGGGCCATACATCCCCATTTGTCTGGCGGAACTTCATAGGTTAAGACATGAGTTCCAATTCCTGCTGCATCAGGGTCAAAAATATTGCCGGTTACTCCCGGCCCGGACCATATCCCGCCTGTTGGAGCGGCCCATAAAGTTTTTAATGGGCCATGCAGATAAAGCGTAGGAACATAGGCAATTGTTATTACAGGATTAGGCAAAACAGTAATAATTGTACTATCAGCATCCCTACAATCAGGATTAATTATATTGTATTTAATGAGGTGATTACCGATGCCTGCAAGCGATGGATTAAATGTCCCTCCCACTACTCCGGGGCCCGACCATATTCCACCAAGATCATGTGCCATCAATTGAATTGTCTGACTGTCTTCGCACAGAGTGTCCGGTGGTGTTATTGTTGCATCAGGTGTGGCTACGGTCAGGATTGTTTCATCATAATCATAACACCCGTTTGCATCGGTAATAGAATATGTAATAACATGATTTCCTGCTCCGGGCAAGGCAGGACTAAAAGTATTTCCGATGACTCCCGGTCCTGACCAGACTCCGCCGGGATCATGGGCTACCAGAGTAATCACCGGTTCTGAGGAACATACAATTCCCTCAGTAAGTATTGTGGCATCAGGTACCGGCATGACTGTAATAACCGTTACATCAAGATCTGTGCAACCGTCGGCATTTGTAATTTCATATTGGATTGTATGGTTGCCGGGACCCGAAATTTCGGGATCAAAAATATTCCCCGTAACTCCCGGGCCTGACCAGGTTCCGCCTGGATCGTGAGCACTCAGGGTAACCGGACCGGCATTGGCACATAATGGGGGTACAGGTGTAATTGTTGCGTCAGGGTATGGCACAATCAGGATTATTGCAGTTGTTACAACAGGAGGGTGATCACCATTTACAGGGTCCGCGGGCCCACCGGGAATGTTCGGGTCATCATATGGATTGCAGTAATTCCAGTTGCGCAAGGTAACCTGAAAATGCTGGCCTATCAGTTTATCATTAGCCACATTAATAACATCAGACAATACTCCTGAACCTGTAACCGGCCCCAGCAATGTAATTACATTGTCACTGTAAGGATAGATTCTTGGACTTCCGTCTACAGTGACAGGTATTCCTGTCATTGTAATATCAGTTCCATAAATCCACTGTATCCACCTCGTATTGACATTGGGATTGTCCATTTCCTGGGGAGGAACGCAGTTGAACAGGGTTAAGTCCTGAAAACGGACGTTGGCACTGTTGCCGAAACATACCGGATAAATTTCAGGATTAATATGCATCTGCCCGCCGTTATGATCGTCATCATCCCAGACTGTGACTATCTGTTCCTGAGAGGAAGATGTACAGAGGACACCGTCAACAATCAGGGTTGCCTGCGGATGATAATTGCAGATATTTCCCTGTGAAGTATATGTATTCGTTGCGGTGGCCTGAAAGACTCCGGGACCTGTCTCAATTGCCGGAACTGTCACCACGATCCCGTTATTCCAGTCATATCTGATACTGACGGGAGTTCCGGCATCATTGACACCGGTATAGCTTACATCCCACACTACTGTTACCGGTGAGCACAATTTATCAGGAGTGATATTATTGGCTTTGGAAAATATAGAACAATTTTGTCCGGATATATTTAATGACAGCAGTGTTAGAATTATATACAGAAATCCTTTTCTCATGCACCCTAAATCCTTCTTCTTGACTAATCACAGCAACTCTTTAACGTACGCCATACCCTTCCGGTTACAATAATGGCTAAGATTTTACTACTATTTTACATTTGATTTGTAAGAAATTCCCCGATCCTGATCTTCCCTTAAAATCTCTGTCTTTCAATTATCTTTGATATATACCAGACAAATGAGCAATAATAAATGAAACCTGTACTCTCCGAAAACGACAAGATTGTGCTGGAAAAGCGCATTGCGGAAGCTGAAAGGCTCTCAAAAACCCAGATCGTGCTGGCAACTGTAAAACGAAGTGACTGTTACCGGGAGATCCCCTGGAAAGCTTTTGCCCTTGGTACATCCGGTGCGGGTTTACTTGTATTGTCACTTGATCTGATATTCATAGGGTGGCTCCGGAATTCAAATGTTATTATTTCGATTGTTGCAACCCTCGCCATAGGTGCATTTATTGCCCTGCTTACAATACTTTTTCCCGGATTCGCCAGGTGGTTTCTTTCCGACAGCCGCGCAGAAACGGAGACTCATCAATATGCAGAATCGTTATTTCTTTCAAGGGAACTTTTCGCCACAGAACGCCGTACAGGTATCCTTCTGGTCATAAGCCTCTTTGAACGAAAGGTTGTAATCCTGCCTGACATAGGACTTAAGGACATTGTAAGCGAAGTTGACCTTAAGAACATTATCAGGCTTATGAAGCGACCTCTTGCACAACATAAATTCCGGCAGGCGATGGAAATTGCTCTCGATGAGTTGATTAAAATTATTAAGCCCGGATCATCGGATGAGAAATCTGCAAATGAATTATCGGATAAAATTATAGAAGACAAAGGTTTATGAAAGCAAAATCCCTATTGCTGACACTTTGTGCATTACTTCTGTCAGGCTTCAGTGCCGGCGTTACGGAAATACCTTATCTGACAGGCCGGGTGACAGACAATGCACATATCCTTTCCGCAGAAACACTAACGGTGCTGAGTGACAGTCTTAAAATGCATGAGATGCGAACAACCAACCAGGTTGTAGTGCTTACAATCGCGACCCTGGACGGTGAGAGCATTGAGGATTATGCCAACCGGGTTTTCAACGACTGGAAGCTTGGTCAGAAAGATAAGGACAACGGAGTACTGATTGTAATTGTTCCTGATGACAGACGTATGCGCATTGAAGTAGGATACGGACTCGAGGGCACACTGCCGGATCTTGCTGCAAGCAGGATCATTCAGTTTATTATGACTCCAAAATTCAAAAACGGGGATTATGACGGAGGAATCACCGATGGTGCCATGGCTGTAATTAGTATTCTTGAAGGTGGATATGTTGAAGAAGCCTCAGGCATGGTTGGTGAAGAAACCTCTTCAGACGGAACCGGAATTTCCGATCTTGAAAGTCCCGACATGTCCCTGACACAACGAATTCTTTTCGGTGCCTTCATATTCGGGATCATTGGATTATTTACAGTTTTAGGGATTATGACCCCTGGCATCGGATGGTTTCTTTATCTGTTCCTGATACCTTTCTGGGCTATTTTTCCAATAGTAATCATTGGGACCAAAGGGACACTGGTCTTACTGATAAGCTATCTTGTCATTTATCCGACAGCAAAACTTCTCCTGAAGAATACTGACTGGTATAAAAAAGCTAAAACGGACCTGAAAACAAAGGGACGTGCATCAATCGGAGGGTTCTCCTTCTCATCGGGAAGTTCCGGCGGCTCATGGAGCTCCGGCAGCAGCTCTTCGGGAGGCGGTTTCTCCGGTGGAGGTGGCTCTTCCGGAGGAGGAGGTTCTTCAGGAAGCTGGTGATTCTTTGCAGCTGTCTCTCTTTGTCAGTTTTATCAAAGTTTCAATTATCACTCAACAATTTTCTTAATTTAGCGTCTTCACCAGCAATTAAATGCCTGCCTATGATTAATCAGAGAAGTATGGCCAGAACACTGGGGCTGGGCTATGTCATAATTTTTGTCATTGCCAATATAATCGGCTCGGGAGTATTTAAAAAGATTGCTCCGATGTCTGCTGAGCTTCAGTCCTCTTCCTGGATACTCCTTGCCTGGATTGCTGCGGGATTAATCACTCTCCTGGGCGCACTGAGTAATGCGGAAATTGCAGGAATGCTCGCAGATACCGGGGGCGAGTTTGTCTATCTTAAAAAAATTTACGGCCGGTTCTTCTCTTTTCTGTACGGATGGTCACTGTTTACTGTCATTCAGACCGGTGCCATTGCAGGTGTAGCATATGTTTTTACCCAGTCGCTGAACAGTATTATTCCAATACCTGAGATCCTTCCCTCCCTGCAGGATGTAACAATCGGAGGAGTTTTCTTTCCTTTTCAGGATTTCGGCATCAAGCTGACAACTATCCTTGTGATACTTCTGTTTACATTCCTCAATATGACAGGACTGAGAGGCGGCGCATGGGTAAGCAAAGCCATTCTGATACTGGTGGGAGCCGGTCTGCTGGTAATTGTTGTATTCGGACTGACAAGCAATGTTGCCAGACCGGCAAATTTCATGAAGCTTAAAGATCTGACAAACAGTACAGTAACACTTTCTTCCTTTTACACAGCTATGCTCGCTGCATTCTGGGCATACCAGGGATGGGTCTCTGTTGGATTTATCGGCGGCGAGGTCAGGGATGCAAACAGGAATATACCAAAAGGGATTGCTGCAGGTGTTGCCATTGTGATAGTCGTTTATGCGCTTGTGAATCTGACTTACCTCTCACTGCTGTCAATTCCGCAGCTTATAAGCATAAACGAAGCCGGGAATCAGATTGCCGCCGTAGAAGCGGTCAGGGGATTCTGGGGGACGGGAGGAGTAATTTTCATTTCCCTGCTGATACTCTTATCCACCCTTGGGTGCCTCCATGCCAGCATTCTCACGGGTTCACGACCCTATTACGCCATGTCGCGTGAAAGACTTTTCTTCAGACCTATCGGGAAGCTTAACCGGCACAATGTGCCGGGCAACTCTCTGCTATGGCAGGGGATATGGGCATCAGTGCTGGTTCTTTCTGGCACCTTCGATCAGCTGACAGACATGCTCATTTTTGCCGTCTATATTTTCTACGGTGCAACAGCTACCGGCGTTTTCATCCTCCGCCGCAGGATGCCTGATGTACACCGACCCTATAAGGTCTGGGGATATCCGATTGTCCCTGGTATTTTCGTACTCTTCTGCATTGGCTTGTTTTTCAATACAATTGTAACCCGTCCGCGTGAGGCAATGATCGGCCTGACACTGATACTGACAGGCATTCCGGTCTATTTTATCTTCCGGAAAAAGCAGTCAGGAAATGAAGCTGACTAAGCCTGCAGGCGGTTACAATGCTAAAAAGTAAATCCTGCAACAAGAAACATCTGCTCAGTGTAGGGGTTTAAGATGAGCTGTCCGGTCACAGGAATGCTGAAATGCTCTGTCACAATGAGTGTCTTAGATACTTCCAGGCCTAAATTGCATATCGCAAAGACACTTTCCTCTGTATCAGGGTCATAAGTGTGCCATCCATTGCCGGCTCCTGCAAAGAGCCGGAGTAATTTGAACGAATACCCTGCCTCGAAATACAGGTCGCCTCCTGATGACCCGGCTCCCCCGGCTTCATTAATTACGCAATTTGCGCTCGCATCAAAGTTCCCGCCTTCAAAATCAAGAGTGATTTCAAAAGCATGACTTCCTGAAGGTGCCGAGTAATCAAAATATCTTAAACCAGGCGTGTAATAATCTGTTATGCCAATGCTGAATCCTGCCGGAAGGGCAACAGACATATAAAGGTCAACTTCCTGATAATCATTAAAATCATACGAGCCCCAGGCTCCGGCAGTAAATGCCCCTGAAGTAAATTCAATCACCGGTTGAATTGCAGGTCCGCTTCCCAGCCTTGTTCCCCTCCAGATAAAACTGCTGTAAAAGTCCGCCCCGGCAGTCCAGGATTTTGATTCTTCTTCCTGGGCATGAAGACCAGTGCTGACAAGTAAACTCATTGAGCAGAATGCCCCCGCAAAAATCTTACGGTAAATATTCATGATCTTTCTTCAGGCGGTATCGTTTTCAGGAACATTGATAATTACTTTAACTGCCAGCCCTTCCTTTAAACCCTTTATAAACTAAAGATGGAACTTATTTATCAAACTGACAAAAAAGAGTTACAGAGATTGATTTCGGTGTGAACATAATTTAACTTTGTTAATAACAATAAATCTCTGTCAGCTATGAAACCTTTAAGGACTCTTTCTATGCTTTTATCCCTTGTAGTGTTCATGCCGATCCAGGCATGGGGGATTAATACCACTGATACCAGGATGCTTTCACAACCTGCAATCAGCTCAGACCAGATCGCCTTTATCTACGCCGAAGATCTGTGGGTAGCAAACACAGACGGCACTCAGCCGAGAAGGCTTACAGTAGATGAAGGTGTTGAATCAAGTCCTGTATTTTCACCTGACGGGCAATGGATAGCGTTCAGTGCGGAATATGACGGGAACAGGGATGTCTTTATCGTTTCAGCAGACGGGGGTATTCCTGTTCGTCTTACCTGGCATCCGGGGGCCGATATAGTCAGGGGTTTTACCCCCGACGGTAAAAATGTGCTGTTCATCTCCCAGAGAGCAACATATACAAACAGGTATTTCCAGCTGTTTACAGTTCCAGTTACAGGTGGATTTCCAAGACAGCTGGAGATTCCCAACGCTTACTATGCTGTCTATTCTCCGGATGGGCAATCCATGGCTTACACTCCTATTCCTGACAGGTTCCAGCAATGGAAGAATTACAGGGGAGGTACTGTCTCTTCGATATGGATCATCTCGCTCGGCGATTTTGCTGTTGTAAAGATCCCAAAACCCGAAGGGGGATGCAACGATTCCAATCCTATGTGGGTAGGAGACAGGATATATTTCATAAGCGACAGGGCCGGGGAATTTAATCTTTTCTCCTTCGATCCGGGAAACAATGAGATAAAGCAGCTTACAAGCTTCACGGATTTCCCGGTGCTTTCAGTCGGATCCGGCAATAACAGAATCATTTTTGAACAGGCGGGGTATTTGCACAGTTTTGATCCGGCGGCATCATCTTCAAAAAAGCTTACTGTGGGCATTGCCGCAGACCTTCAGGAACTGAGACCACGGTTTGTCAGTGGCAGTAAATATATTCGGTAGTGCCGGAATCTCGCCAACAGGAGCACGTGCACTATTTGATTTCAGGGGTGAGATCATTACCGTACCGGCTGAAAAAGGCGATCCAAGAAACATCACCCAGACAAACGGAGCTCATGAGAAATACCCGGCATGGTCTCCTGACGGCAGGTATATTGCGTTTCTCTCTGACGCTGCCGGCGAGTATAAACTATGCATACAACCCCAGGACGGCAAGTCTGAGACCAGGGTTTTCCAGCTTCCGGGTACCGGCTTTTATGCATTTCCGAAATGGTCACCCGACAGCAAAAAGATCACTTTTACAGATAACGGGAGGAATCTTTATCTCCTCGATGTGGCATCAGGATCGATAAAAACGGTCGATACTGACGAGTTGTATGCCCCGGATCAGGCAAGAGACATGATGAACGACTGGTCACCCGACTCACGCTGGTTTGTTTACACTGTAATTACGAAGACCTATTTCAGCCGCATCTATCTGTATTCCCTTGAGCAGGGGAAATCTTTTGCAGTTACTGACGGCCTCAGTGATGCTTCGGAACCGGTGTTTGACGCAGACGGGAAGTATCTGTATTTCTTTGCATCGACAGATGCAGGGCCTGTGAATAACTGGTTTGACCAGTCATCAGCTGATATGAAAGCTTCCAGGTCGATATACCTGATCACTTTGCAGAGAGACACTATCTCCCCCTTTGCGAAGGAGAGCGACGAGGAAAAAGTGGCAGCCGGGTCAGTGGAACCAGCGAAAGCGACCGAGCCGGTGAAAAAAGACAAAAAGTTGCCGGACGAAGCAAAGAAGCCGGCAACCTTCATGAAAGTGGACCTGGAAGCTATCCAGGACCGCATCGTTGCCTTCCCGGTCAGGAAGGGCAATTATGCCATGCTCGGGTCGGCAAAGAACGGAGATGTGCTATATATTGTGGGGTCTGATGACCCTGATTCTCCTGCAATGCTTCACAAGTACGACCTGAAGAAGCGTAAGGACAGCGAGGTCATGGAACTTGACGGTTATATTCTTTCCGCCGACGGCAAGAAGATGCTTTACAACAAAAGAGATGCCTGGGGGATAGCTACGGCAGGTGAAAAGCCCGAGGCCGGCAAGGGTATACTGAATATTGCAGATATCCAGGTGAAGATAGATCCGAGTGTTGAATGGCCTCAGATATTCGATGAAGCATGGCGTATCAACCGCGACTATTTCTACGATCCCGGCATGCATGGGGCAGACTGGAAGGCTATGAAGGAGCAGTATTCAGTTTTCCTTCCAGACCTTGCCTGCCGCAGTGACCTTAACCGTCTTATCCAGTGGATGTGCAGCGAACTTTCGGTAGGGCATCACCGGGTAGGCGGCGGTGATTTTCTGAACACCGCAGGAACAGTCAGGGGCGGGCTGCTGGGAGCTGATTATGAACTTACGAACGACAGGTACAGGCTGAAAAAAATCTACGGAGGTCTGAACTGGAACCCCGGACTACGGTCTCCTCTGACTGAACCGGGAATAAATGCGCGAACAGGCGAATACATCCTGGCGGTAAACGGAAAGGATTTGAAAACAGATCAAAACCTTTACAGCTGCTTTGAAAATACCGCAGGAAAAATCGTCGAGCTTACCCTGGGGCCGAATCCTGATTACACAGGCTCAAGGGTTGTTAAGGTTGTACCGGTAGAAAATGAGTACAGTCTGCGGAATCGCGACTGGGTAGAGGGCAACCTGAAGAAGGTGACGGAGGCGACCAACGGCCGGGTGGCGTATGTTTATGTGCCAAATACAGCCGGGGAGGGGCATGAGTATTTCAAGCGATATTTCTTCCCGCAGGCAGACAGGAAAGCAATAATAATTGACGAACGGTTTAACGGTGGCGGGTTGATCGCCGATTACTACATTGACATACTCAGGAAGCCTTACCAGTCGCACTGGAACATGCGTTACGGGATTGATCTGAAGACTCCCAGCGCTTCAATCCAGGGGCCCAAGGTGATGATAATTGACGAGACAGCCGGTTCAGGAGGAGACATGCTTCCCTGGATGTTCAGGAAGTTCGAAGTTGGCACACTGGTGGGGAAACGAACATGGGGAGGACTGGTAGGTACAGTAGGATTCCCCGAACTGATGGACGGAGGCAGTGTAACAGCTCCAAACCTGGCAATATGGACCAAAGACGGGTTTATTGTGGAGAATGTGGGGGTGGCACCTGATATAGAGGTTGAGCAATGGCCGGCACATGTGATCTCAGGGAGAGATCCGCAACTTGAGAAAGCGATTGAGGTTGCACTCAGGGAGCTGGAGGAAAACCCGCAGGTTGAACCGCAGCGCCCGGCCTACCCCGTGAGAGTGAGAAAACAGGAATAAAGAAGTTTATTCTGCGGTTTCGCGCTGAGCCGTCAGGAGGAACACATCAACCTGCTTTGTCTCATTTTCTGATATTTTCCTGTCAATGACAAAGCACTTCCTGTGAGTAATATTCGTGAAGCCCTTGTGTCTGAGACTTGCAGATAATAGTTCAACATCGAAGCCTTTGTGGCCGGTAAACTCATGACCGTGAAATGATCCGTCTTCAGGATAAAGATCTGCAATGGCAAGATAACCTGAAGGATTAAGCATATCATGAAACTTCCCTAATATCTTCCCTACATCATTGATATGATGAAGAACCATCTGGGTAAATATGAGATCAAATTTTCCCTCTGAATAGTCATCATGTTCCAGATCAAAGTGCAGGGTTTTCAGGTTCTTTACCCCGGTTGCCTGTATCTTTTCCCTGATCACCTTCACCATTTCCACAGAGTTGTCCATCAGGGTTATCTCCTTCAGATGGTCCTTGAGCAGGAAACTGGCTATCCCGGTTCCGGCCCCGAATTCAAGTGCCGTCATATCCGTTGTTTAGAGGAATCAGCTCCTTTATGAGGTCTGTAATTGCAACTGAACGGTCCCAGTGCATCGGATTTTTGTCCCAGCCGGCTGCCTTGGAGTCAAATTCACTGGGTATGTTTTTCGTCATAAAATCTCTTTTAATTTAAAGGTATGATGGAATCACACCTGGTTTAAAATTTATCATTCCGGCTTTTCAGGCTGGATCATTTAATTATCACTATAGGGTGAACCAGTCTCCTGATACCCGGTCACTGTCATCCGGAAAACTGCAATGTCGGAATTCATTCGTATGCATGTCATAGCAGTAATCCTCCTTCCATTTATCTGCATTTTCTGCAGTCTCCATTATTGCGTCGAGAATGAAATTCAGTTCATCATCTGTCATTGTAGGATGAAGAGAAAGTCTTACCCACCCGGGTTTCATCGAAAGATCTCCGGCTTCTATTCTGTCTGTGATTTCCCTTGACATATTGAAGTCGACACCCAGCAGAAAATGACCGTATGTGCCGGCGCAGGAGCAACCACCCCGGACCTGTATCCCGAACCGGTCATTCAGAAGTTTTGTTATGAGGTTATGATGGATATTGTCAATATAAAAAGAGAATACACTCAGCCTCTCTTTAATGTTGGCGGCAAGAATATGCAGGCCGTTAATTTCGGATAACTTCCGGAAGGTTAATTCGTTAAGTTCAAGCTCTCTGCGGTGGATCATTTTGGTGTCCATTTTTTCCTTCAGGGTGACAGACAGGGCTGCCCGTATGCCCTGCAGGAATCCGGGTGTGCCGCCGTCTTCCTTGACCTCGATGTCAGTAAAATAGCTGTAGCCGCCCCACCTGTTGGTCCATTTTACTGTTCCTCCACCCGGCGTGTCAGGGGTGTTATTTTTATAAAGCTTCTTGTTGAAGATGAGTACGCCGGCACTTCCCGGACCGCCAAGGAATTTATGCGGCGAAAAGAAGATTGCATCAAGTTGCCTGAGTTCATCTGCCGGGTGCATGTCTATATCAACATAAGGCGCCGAAGCAGCAAAGTCGACAAAGCAATACCCGTTATGGCGGTGCATTATTTCGGCAAGCTCATAGTAATCAGGCATATAACCCGTAACATTGGAGCAGGCTGAGAATGAGCCGATTAGCAGTGGCCGTCCGGAGTATTTTACAATTTCCTTTCTCAGTGAGTCAGGATTGACTTTCAGGTCCGGGGTTGGTTCCAGTAATACAACATCGGCAATTGTTTCAAACCATGAGGTATGATTTGAATGGTGTTCGGTATGAGTTATGAACACAACAGGTCTTCCATTGCCGATATCGTCTTTGCATTTATTCTTATCTTTTGATGCAAACGCACAGTAATTTTTTGCCTGTTCAGGAATCTTCAGCCCCAGTATCCTCTGCAGTTTTGCCAGAGCCGAGGTCATGCCGGTTCCGGTGAAGAGCAGTACGTCTTCGTCGTTGGCGTTTACATGATGTTTGACAATCTTCTGGGCATGATGATATGCGTCTGTCATCGCCTTGCCTGTGGCGGATGATTCAGAATGAGTGTTGCCGACCATGGGACCGATATCTTTCGACATCCTGGCCTCTATCGGCTCATAAAGCCTTCCACTCGCAATCCAGTCGGCATATACCAGCTTTTTCAGGCCATAGGGAGTCTCTATCTCATGATCAATTCCGACAATGTTCCTCCTGAAGGGCTCGAAGTATTTTTCAGTATCTGTCATGTAAAAATCATTTTACGCTTAACCGGAATGTTCCTGTTCAGGATCTCAATCCCGGCTCAAAAATAGGTAAAAGGATTTTAGACTGAAATAAAATATTAGTATCAGTATTTCTCCGGAGAAAGGGAATCAGGCTTTCAAAAGCTTCTCGATGTCAAATTTTTTCATTTGCAGGAATGCTTTGACTACTCTTTCCGATCTGGCAGGGTCGCTCATGAGTGCATCAAGAATAGTTGGGACTATCTGCCACGATACGCCGAACTGATCTTTCAGCCATCCGCACTGGACCTCTTCGCCGTTCTTTGTCAGCTTGTCCCAGTAGTAGTCAATTTCCTCCTGGGTATCGCATTCCACCACGAGGGAGACTGCTTCATTGAAGCTTGACTGATGGGGCAGGGAGCTGTCCATTGCCATAAAACACTGGTTACCGAGCCTGAACTGGGCATGCTGTACCGCGCCCGGTATAACGTTCTCGTTACCACTGTATCTCATTATCCCAGTCAGAGTTGAATTTTCGAATACCGAAGTGTAAAACCCGATCGCACGCTCCGCATTGCCATTTTGCTCACCTGTAAACATTAAGACAGGTGTGAATATCTGGCCTGTCTCCTCAATTGTACCGAATGACAACTGCCAGTTCAGTCCGAAACGGTCCTGCAACCATCCGTACCTCTGACTCCAGTCGTATTTGTCAAGGGGCATCATCACTGAACCGCCCTCCAGAAGTCTATCCCATGTCCGGTTTATCTCTTCTTCACTCCTGCAGATTACAAAAAATGAGATTGAAGAATTGAAATTAAACTCCGGACCTCCGTTCAGACACATGAACTTCTGACCGGCAGATTCAAAATTGACTACCATCGGGGTGTCATCGGTGATGACAGCGCCGTCAAACACCGAACAGTAGAATTGTGCTGCTTCTTTTGCTTTCCCGTCAAACCAGAGGCAGGGAAAAATTTGATTTTTCATTTTAGCATGGGATTATAATGAAAAGGGCTCATAATTATGAATCCGCTTCGCAGATGGATTTAAGCTTTTCCAGGGCCTGAGGCCAGGTTTTTTCAAAGTAGGAGAGGAATTCCGGACTGAGATTCTGCATCGAAACCATATCAACAGACAGGGATGTTTGACCGTTTACACCGGTAAAGGTATAATTCTCAAGTGATCCAGCAAATTCATCAACTATTGGGCCACTGAATATCTCTAGCCCATCCTGAATGACTCCCAGGTGTTCAATACTTACAAACCTGCCCGGGATATTTTCCTTTATCCTGCTAACCATTCCGTGCACCCTGCCATCCTTATCTGCTCCAAGGAAACGGATACTGCTGCCCTTCTCCCATGAACCTTCAAAACTCGAATCGGGATTAAATACAGCGGTCCAGGAGGCATAGTGTTTTGCATCCAGCATTGTTTTAAAAACTTTCTCGGGAGTTTCATTTATTGTGATTTCAAAATGAACTGAAGACTTATTCGCGGTTGTTTCACTGTACTTCTTGAAGTTATCGAGAATAGCCTGCCAGCCAGTCTGCTGAAGTTCCAACGAATTGGTCAGCTCCGCTTCGAAAGTTGTCGTGACTTTTGTTTCAGCTCCCAGAGCTGCAAAAGAGACATGTACAAGCCTCTCGTCATCAAGTGTATAGGCAATCTCCTCCAGTGGATCCACCCTGGTATAGGTACCGGAAAAGTCAAATCCCTGGCTGCCGTCTCTGGCTTCCATTCGTGAGACGAACCTGCCTCCGACTCTAAGATCATTTTCCGCTTTTGGCGTATGCCAGTCATCTGAGGCATTGTTCCAACGGACAATGTGCTCAGGGCCGGTAAAAAGACTCCATACTTTGTCAACAGGAGCATTTATCCTTGCATTGACGGTGATTAAATTATGTGCCTTGTTCTTCATGACTTCAGGTTTTATTTATTCATGACTTACCGGTTGATATTCAGGACCAGATATTAAAACAAACAGGTATATAAAAGTGTTTACAGTTCATGGCAAATGATAAACAAATTGTCCTGTTTGACGGTGTCTGTAACCTTTGCAGCCGTCTTGTCACCTTCATTGCCGCAAGAGACAGAATGGGAAAATTTACATATGTGTCCCTTCAATCGCCTTTCGGCCAGACATTGCTGCACAATTTCGGATTACCTGACCGGGACTTTGACACTGTTGTTTACATAAAAGGTGAAAAATACTACTTAAGATCTACAGCGGTACTTTACATATTAAAGGATCTGGGAGGCATTTGGAAGATTGCCTGGATGTTCATCATTTTCCCTACGGCAATCCGTGATTTCATTTATCATATTATAAGCAGATCCCGCTACAGGATCTTCGGCAGAAAATTCATATCGCATTCCTGAACTTAATTATAATGAGGGTGTTATAGATTTACATTATACTTAAGGTTTTTAGGGATTTAAGTACTGCTGCAACAGTGTTGTCTTGATAACCGGTCATTAGTTTATTGATATAGAATAAAATTGAGATGGAAATTGAATCGTTGCTTAAGTATGATCCTGTTTTGCTGGCTCTTGCTGCCACACTGTTCACCTGGGCTATGACCGCTCTCGGATCATCAATGGTTTTTTTCTTCAGGAATCTGAATCAGAAAGTCCTGAATTCGATGCTTGGGTTTGCAGCGGGTGTTATGATAGCGGCAAGTTACTGGTCTCTTTTGAAGCCGGCCATAGAAATATCCGAAGCCAGAGGGAATATTATATGGCTCCCGGCGTTGGTCGGCTTTCTGAGCGGGGGAGCATTTCTGTTAATAATAGATAAAATACTTCCTCACCTGCATCCCGGACTATCGACAGACAAAGCTGAAGGGATAAAGACTTCATGGCAACGCAGTGTATTGCTTGTACTGGCCATAACTCTGCACAACATCCCTGAAGGGCTGGCTGTTGGGGTTGCATTTGGAAGCCTGGCAAGCGATCCTACCGCCGGAGCCCTTTCCGGTGCAATTGTTCTGGCTATCGGCATAGGGATTCAGAACTTCCCCGAGGGTGCCGCGGTGTCAATCCCGTTGCGCAGAGAGGGTTTTAGCAGGCTCAAAGCATTCAATACAGGTCAGTTATCGGGGATTGTTGAACCCATCGCCGGGGTAATCGGCGCTCTGCTTGTTGTTGCAGTAACACCCTTATTGCCTTATGCCCTCTCATTTGCAGCGGGAGCAATGATATTTGTTGTAATTGAGGAACTCATTCCGGAATCACAGACAGGCAATGAAACCGACTTCTCTACAATTGGAGCCATGCTGGGATTTGCTACGATGATGTTTCTTGATGTTGCACTTGGATAGTACATCGGGGCTTGCTTTCAGCAGTCAGATTATTGAAGGACTTTACAGGAACATTAACAAAACAATAAAAATTATGAAAAAAGTTGCAGTAATGGGAACAGGAAGTGTCGGTCAGACTATCTCCTTAAAGTTTGCCGCACTTGGATACGACGTGATGATAGGTACCCGCAATGTGGAGGAAAAGCTGGCATCTGATTCGCAGGACGCCTATGGGAATCCGCCTTTCAGTGCATGGCATGAAGCAAATAAGCAGGTAAAGCTTGGAACATTCAGGGAGGCAGCAGCCTTCGGGGAGACAGTAGTGAACGCCACGCAGGGTGGCAATTCAATCGCAGCATTGAAAATGGCAGGGGAGGAAAACCTGAAAGGGAAAATAGTGATAGATATTGCCAATCCCCTGGATTTCAGCAGAGGCATGCCCCCGGGTTTGATAAGTGATCTTTCGAACACCAATTCTCTGGGTGAGGAAATTCAGAAAACGTTTCCTGCTGTCCGGGTCGTTAAAACATTGAACACAATGTGGTGTGGGTTAATGGTTAACCCGCAGCTTATAAACGGAGGGGATCACACTGTTTTTATTTGTGGTGATGATTCCGAGGCCAAGGAAGATGTAAAGGGGATATTAATCATGTTCGGATGGCCTGAAAAAAACATTCTTGACCTGGGCGGACTGGCTGCGGCAAGAGGCACAGAGATGTATCTGCCACTATGGCTCAGTCTTTACGGGGCAACAAAAAGCGGGGCCTTTAATCTGAAAATTGTGAGCTGAAAATTCCAGAAAAGCCCATTTATTTGAGAAGCGTACCGTCAGTCACCTCCTACAACAACATTCCAGGGACGGACGTTCCACTCTTTTATGAGGCCGTTTTTGACGTACGGGTCATTTCTGGCGAAATCTTCAGCCACTGCGGGGCTGTCGGCTTTAAAAATCAATAGGGCACCGTCAGCCGGATCGGTCAGTGCTCCTGCCATTACAAGCCTGCCTTTGTTATGAGATTCATTTACCAGGTCAAGGTGGAGCGGCCGGAAAGGAATTCGCTTTTCAATGTAGCCGTCGACTGTCTTATAAAACAAGATGTAATACATGATTTTATTGATTGATTTTATGCTTTAAAATTATCATTCTGACATTTTTTTCCAGAGACGTTCAGCCTGTTTACGGGCGCTGCTCATAACATCAGCCTCACTGACTGTTGTGAGTTGCCTGTCGCGCACTATGACCCTGCCACCGGCGATGACATCCCTCACATTGTGTGAGCCAAAGCCGAATAGAAAATGACCGGGGAAATTATAACTGTTGAAAGGTGTTGGCGGATCATAATCCAGCACAACCAGATTGTTGTCTCCGTCGCCGGTAAATTCATTTTCATTCAGATACCTGTGTACATTCCTGAAACGCGCATAAGCTGAGTCATAATTGATTGTATCATACCTCTGTCCGTTGAAGAAGGCCGATTTTACACTCTGTAGCATATCGCTGTGCATGCCGTCGGTTCCGAGCATAATATTCTCTCCGAAACATGCCCCGTCGAAATACCCGACATTGTTATTCAGGTTGCTCTCACTGTTCTCAACCACCCAGGCAGGGGATTTACAGATTGTTTCCCTTTCACTGTTTTCAAGGTGCAGGCAATGGACGAGAAGGGTCTTAGGGGAGTTAAGAACACCGGCCTCACTGAGCCTTTGTACAACTCTTTTACCGTGTTCCCTCAGGCAAATATCCTGATCATGCAAATCCTCTGCAACATGTATATGAATACCGGTATTAAAACGGTTCATCATCTCTACGGCCTGCTTCAGGGTGTTGTTGCTGACAGTGAATGAGGCATGCAGGCCCACCAGCCCCTGATGATGTTCAAGATAAGATGCCGTTTCTTCAAATCCTTCATCAGTAACCTGTTGCCCGTCTCGGTCGGAAATCTCGTAACAGAGAAGATGAGACACTCCCACTTTTTCAAATGCCCCTGCAATTATCCCCAGTGATCCTTTAACCGCAAAAGGAGACGCATGATGGTCGATAACAAATGTCGAGCCTGCCTTTGCACATTCGATGGCCGTCACCAGAGCACTGGCTTCGATAATTTCAGGATCCAGGCATTTGTCGAGGGTCCACCAGACATATTTGAGTATCTCCAGGAAATTTTCAGGACTCTTTTTAGGTGCTCCCATTCCCCTTGCCAGGGCCGAGTAGGCATGGTGATGACCCACCCCGAAGGACTTTGTTACAATTTTGCCGGTGCAGTCTATCACCTCAGGCTTTTGCCTTCGGATCACTTCGCCGGGGTCACCCGGAAAAGTGACTGAATTCCTGTTCTCTTCTGCCAGGATATTCTGCACACTGAATTCCAGGTTTTTCCAGTCGATATATGTTGCGTTCTTCAGTAGTACTGACATCTTGATTGGGTGTGATTTGTGGTTTTACTTTTTCCTTCTCAGGGGAAGTTTTGTTCTCCGGATACCATCGCGGGCACAGAGGGCATTGGCAATCGCAGCGGCGGTGGGTACCATGCCTATCTCACCGATGCCCTTGGCACCGTATGGGCCTACCGGATCAGGCTCCTCAATACCTATTACCTCGATCTCCGGCATTGCAGAGGCTCTTATTAAGCCAAGATCATTGAACTTCAGACTCACCGGCCTGCCATCTTTCATCGGAAGGTCTTCGGTCAGCGCATACCCCATTCCCATATGAATTGCGCCTTCGATCTGCCCCTCGAAAAGAGTGCGGTTCATAATTCTGCCTGCGTCATGCGCGGCAATTATCTTTGTCAGTTCACCGTTCTCGTCAAGAATAGCCACCTGGGTTGCATAACCGTATGCAAAATGGATGATTGGTTCCTCTGTGTCAGCTCCGGGTTTGGATGTCCAGTCGCAGACATACTTCCCCTTATAGACTCTTCCTGCAAGCTGTTCCAGTGTACCCTGCCCGAGATCTTCCTTCAGCCTTTCCGAGGCATCTATAATTGCATTTCCCATCAATGCCGTTGCCCTTGATGATGTGGTCATTCCTGTTGGCAGTCCGGCTTCGGTCTCAACCCTGACCTCTATGATACCGGGATCAATGCCTGTCTCCTGGTGGAGTATCTGTACCGCCATCGTATGTATTCCCTGGCCCATCTCACTCCAGCCGTGATTAACAACAACCTTGCTTCCCGAGACGATCTCTATTGACACCTCGCTGTCGTCAATCATGCCGTTGCCCACGCCGGTGTTCTTAATGCCGCAGGCAATTCCGGCATATTCAGCAGCCCGGAATTCATCCCTGACTGCCAGGAGGGTTTTCTTCAGGCCTACACCTCTAAGCACCTGTCCTGTTGCTGTTTTGCAACCCTCATCAAGGGCGTTGTCATAACGGAACTGCCATCGGTCGAAGCCTCCTTGTTTGCACAGTTCATCGATGCAGCCCTCGACGGCGAAAACGATCTGAGGAACACCGAAGCCCCGCATTGCCCCCGAGGGTATGTTATTTGTATAAACAGTTACAGACCTGACATCCACTGAAGGAATGACGTATGCTCCGGTGGCATGGCCCACCACCCGTTCCATCACCTTTGTGCCTACTGAGGCATAGGCACCGGTGTCTCCCACAGCATTAAGCCTTAGTGCCGTAAGTTTTCCTGCACGGTCACATCCGATACTTATCTCCATCCTTACCGGGTGGCGTTTGGGATGCATTATAATGGACTCATCCCTGTTCAGATGAACCCTTACGGGCTGTTTTAGCAGGAATGCAAAAAGCGATGCATGACCCTGAACCGTAATATCTTCCTTGCCTCCGAAACCGCCTCCGTTTTGCACCTGCACCACCCTTACCTTTTCCTCATCAAGACCAAGTATCTCTGCAACCGCTTTCCTGTCAGCGTAAGCACCCTGTCCCTGGCTGTAAAGCCTGATTCCGTCATCATCAGGAAGAGCTATAGCCGTTTCCGTTTCGAGGAAAGCGTGCTCAATGCGCTGGGTCTCATAGATGCCTGATGAGATATAAGCCGCATTCTTTAAAGCCAAATCAGCATCTCCGAATCTTATGCTGCAGGTCTCCAGCACATTTGACCTGCCGCGATGTACCTGTGTGCTGTCAGGCTTCACGGCTTCAATCATTTCAGTGACCGGTACGAGAACCTCATATTCAACTTTTATGAGCCTTGCAGCTTCCCGTGCTACCGACCCGGTCACAGCAACAACCCCCGCCAGCACGTCGCCAATGCAGTTAGTCGTCTCACCCTCGTCAATCATCAGGGGCCAGTCGCGGAAAATCAGTCCTGTTTTGTGAGCTCCGGGGATATCTTTTGCAGTGAAAATACGGATGACACCTTCTGCTTTCAATGCTTCGGCGAAGTCAATCGTGACCACCCTTGCCCTGGGGTGATCGCTGAACCTCAGCGCTCCGTGGAGCATACCTTCAAACTGCATATCACCGACGAAGTCCCTGTCACCGAGGGCTGTCTCCTGCGCCAGGTATTTCGGGTAGCGGGCGCCGACGAGCGCTGAAACCTTCTCTGCGGCATCTGCCTCTCCGTTCAGTTCTTTAAAAGTTGCTGTTATGGCATCAATTATTTTAACATAACCCGTACATCTGCACAGGTTCGGGTTAATTGCCTTTATGATGTCATCACGGGAAGGATTTTTGTTTATGTTGTATAGGCACTTTGCCCGCATTATCATTCCGGGGGTACAGAAACCACACTGTACCGCACCTTTGGCGGCGAAATTTGAAGCAATAATCTTTCTGAAGTCTTCCGGTAATCCTTCAGCGGTAATGATTACTGCCCCTTCCAGATCTTTCATCTTAGTCCTGCAGGCCAGCTTTGCCATGCCGTTTATCTCAACGGTGCAGGCTCCGCAAACACCCTGTCCGGAGCATCCGTCTTTGGCAGAAGTTATGCCATTTTCAAGCCTCAGGTGGTTTAAGAGAGATTCCTCTTCGTCGCCCGCGAAAGACCTTCTGATGCCGTTGAGGGTGTAGTCAATCATTGAAAGAGGCTGCTTGAGCTCATCAATCGAAGCGTGGATTGGCTCCGGCATCCTGATGATGCCTGACACTGCCTTCAGGTCTTTCAGGCCGCTGCCAGTAAGCATCACAACATTGTCACTGTCCTTCCGGATCATGTTGTCGCGGCGGTATGAGAGCAACCCCGCAAAGGCGGCACTGGCGGCGGGTTCGGCAAACAGACCGGTGGTACGTGACAGTATAGATGATGCCCCGAGTATCTCTTCGTCTGTTACAGTGATTGCTTCGCCTCCGTATTTCTGCATATACCTGCGGGTCATAAGAAAATTCCTCGGGATATCGACTGAAATTGAGTCTGCCAGAGTTGAGGAGGGAATTACCGAGAACTTCTTCAATGGAAGATTCCTGACGAGGTTATCGCTTTTCTCTGACTGTACCGCAACTATGACGGGCATTCGGTCAATAATGTTCAGCAGGAGGAGATCCTCAAATCCCTTGTAGATCCCTGAGATTATCACCCCGTCGCCCACAGGCACGAAAATTCTGTCGGGAACAGTATATTTCAGCTGGTCATAGAGTTCGAATGAAACGGTTTTCTTTCCCTCGATTGTAAGCGGATTGTAGGCTGTATTGCGGTTGTACCATCCGAACTCCGATGACGCCCTGATGCTAAGATCAAAGGCTTCGTCATAGGTGCCCCTGACAGGCACCAGGGTTGCGCCGTACATTATTATCTGTGTAAGCTTAGCCAGCGGAGCTTTTTCAGGCACAATCACGACTGCTCTCTGGCCCTGCGAAGCGCATATTCCCGCCAGGGATGATCCGGCATTACCCGTAGAGGCAGTAACTATTGTCGCCAGTGAGTTTTCCCTGGCGTACGCCGACACCAGTGCCGAGGCCCTGTCTTTGAATGACCATGTGGGGTTCTGTGAGTCGTCCTTCAGATGCATGCGGAAGTCCACTTTCTCACCGTCAACAGAATTTAAAGTATACAGTGGTGTGTTGCCCACGCGAAGTGGGGGAAGACTGTCAACCGAAGCAATTGGCAGGAGGTCAATGAAACCGCTTTTCTTCAGACTGTCAAAATCCGGATTTCTTTTTTGCAATCCGGGGTAATCATACAGGACATTCAGCACCCCTGCGGGAGGTTCTGCGACTGTATTGGCTCCACTGCAGGAAGGGCACAGGTAGATTGTGTCCCCGCCATTGTATTCTCTGCCGCAGTCGGTGCATTTATATATAAACCTGTTCCGGTTCATTCTAAGACTCCTGTTTGAAAACGACCACTTCCTGGACTAAAAGTCCTTCAGTAAGCCTGTCCTTTCGTTAAATTCATTTATGAGACTATCCCAGCCTTCAACCTGGTTGAACATCCTGTCCCAAATCTTTTCGTCAGACCAGAGCTGGTTCAGCTCTTCCACTTCTTTGCCCTGCTGCTCTACCCAGGTGTAATATTTCAGGTTGTGGAGAGCCTTCCTGTCATTGAAGCCCAGTTCCTTCATGTTATCGGTGCAGACACCCAGAATGCACTTTTCAAGATCCTTTACAGCCTGAGTATCCGAATAATCTCCCCTTTCGGCAGAAAGTTCGGCGAGACGTGATTTGTACATATCGGCAGAGTCGGTAGCAATCGTTATTATGATATCCTCGCCGGTCATCCCGAAATACTTCGCAGTCTTTATTGCAGAGATCATGTTGGCGATGCCCGAAATGCCGATAAGGTGAAGATCGTTTATGACTTTACTGTCTATACCTGCCGACTTCAGGTACTCATGACCTTTTTTCTCATTGAAGAGCCTGAATATCCTCATACAGTCCTCATCGTCGATGGCTGTGACAACGTCGGTGTTTCTGACGTTGTGCACCCACGGAACGTGTTTATCTCCGATGCCTTCTATCCTGTGGCTGCCGAAACCGTTCATCAGGAGGGTGGGGCACTGCAGTGCTTCCGAGGCAACAACCTTTACGTGAGGTGCCACCGTTCTGAGCCAGTCCCCTGCAGCAATTGTCCCGGCTGACCCGGTGGCGGAGATGTAGGCTGCCAGACGGCTTTCAGGGCCTCTGACACTGTCAAAGACTTCCTCCACTGCATTGCCTGTGACATTGTAATGCCAGGCGGGATTGCCGAACTCGTCAAACTGGTTGAATATTATGCACTCGGGTCTGGTCCTGCGTATCTCCCAGCATTTGTCGTATATCTCCTTGACGTTCGATTCAGAGCCCGGGGTGGCAATCACCTCAGAGCCGATTATATCGCGAAGCCAGGTAAAGCGCTCTTTGCTCATCCCTTCGGGCAGAATAGCTACCGATTCGGTACCCATCAGCCTTGAGTCGAAAGCACCGCCCCTGCAATAGTTACCTGTTGAGGGCCATACAGCCTTATGGTAGGTTGGGTCAAATCCTCCGGTAATAATTCTTGGAGCAAGGCATCCGTATGCCGCCCCTACCTTGTGCGCACCGGTGGGGAACCATTTACCGATGAGGAGGATGATACGCGCAGTGACACCGGTGAGGGCCTGCGGCAGCTCAATGAAGTTCACTCCCCCGTAAAGTCCTCCGGCTTCGGAAGGCTCGTTTTTCCAGGTAATACGGAACAGGTTCAGCGGATTGACATCCCAGAGCCCGATCTTTTTAAGCCGCGATTTGATTTTTTCCGGGATGAGGTCCGGGTTCTTCTGCTGCTCAAAGGTCGGCAGAATTATGCCTCTTTCCCTGAAACAGTTTACGGCATTCTGCAGTGCTTTGTCATTTGTGACCTTGTCAACGGGCTCTATCATATATTGAGTATTTCAGAATAACTACTGCAAGTTAACCATTATGGGTCGTATTTATCCGTTTTGCCGTCTCATTCGAATACCAGGTCTTCCGCTCCTTTTATCAGGACACTCATCTCTGCCGCCTTCATAAAATGGGCTTCTCTGACACAGGGTGTCTTGAATTCAGCCTCCAGAAGCCTGAATCCTTCCCTTGAGAACCTTCCGATTACATAGTCATTTTCATAAACATATTCACCGGGCAGCTCAGTTAGTGTTGTGATATGATCCTTATGTTTGAAAATCAGATTTTTACGGTCTTTAAGATTCGCAAAGTAGTAGCCTTCTTCGGCCTCGTTGAAAGAAGAAACCGTCAGGTAAAACCTTGGTTTGTCCCTGTAAGGTGCGCCTGCTGAAGGGCAGAAGGTGTTGCAGTTACCGCATTCGTTGCAGAAATTGGCGATATTCAGTATCTGGTATTTCTGACTTGCCTCGAAGACCCTGTCCTCCGTTATCTCAACAGCTCCGGTCTCTGACATTGTTGCCTTCTGAAGGTCATATCTGACAGGGGTTATCTCATATCCGAGGTTTGCGAAGTTAGGGCACACGGTGGTGCAGATATTGCAAATCTCATCGCACCACAGGCACCGGTCAGCTTCATTCATTACGGCTTCCCTGGCCATTGCCTCACTTACCGGGTCGAAGTTTCTGGTACGGGTCTGCTGTTGCTCCGGGAACTGTTGTGCAGGCGTACGGATGGCTCTTTTAATCATGAGCTCCCTTTTCGGCAGATTCTTCCTTCCGGCGGGTTTTTCAATGCCGGATTTTATTCCGGCGTCATCAATAATTGCGGCGGCGGCCTTGCGGCCGTCACCGATAGCGTTGATGGCTGTTGAAGCGCCGCGCATGGCATCGCCGCCAGTATATACTTTCTCCAGTTTTGTCCTGTATGAGTTCCGGTCGGCAGCAAGATCTGCGGCAGTCGCAAAGGCTATATCAGTCAGCTGGCCTATCGCCGGAATGACTGTGTCGCAAGGTATCTCAAACTCAGAGCCTGCAATCTTTACAGGCATTGGTCTGCCCTTACCGTCAACACCTTTCAGTTCCATCCTGCAGCACAGCAGGGCGTGTACCCTGCCGTTTTCTTCAATCACTTTTTCAGGTGCCGCCAGTTCGATTATCTCAACTCCCTCGTCCAACACCGCTTTTATCTCACCCTGGTCAGCAGGCATCTCGTTCATGGTGCGGCGGTAGACTACTGTCACCCTGCCGTTTTCACCGGCCAGGCGCCAGGCTGTGCGGGCAGCATCCATTGCGGTATTTCCTCCGCCAATTATCACTACATTCTTACCTATTTCAGTATTCTTTGACTGCCTTGCATCAAACAGAAACTTAAGGGGTTCAAGAACTCCGGCGACGTTGGAGCCCTCAATTTCAAAAGGTGTTGAAAGCTGTGCGCCGGGCCCGGCAAATATGTATTTATAATCTTTTTTCAGCACCTCAAATGCATCACTGTCAACCCTGCTGTTATAAAGTATCTTAACGCCGAGATCTGTAATCCGCCTTATATCCCTGTCCACGGCATCATCAGTCAGCCTGAAGCCCGGAATGGCGAACTGCAGCATACCGCCGGCCTTCTCCCGTGCCTCAAAAACGTCGACTGTAAATCCCGCCAGACGAAGGTAATATGCGCAGGAGAGCCCCGAAGGCCCGGCCCCGATGACGGCTGCTTTCAGTCCGTTGTCATCCGCCGGGATAAGCTTAACCTCTTCCTGCTCTGAGATAAACCGTTTCACCTCGCGGATCTGCAAGGGATTGTCATAGTTAACACGCGTGCATTTGCCCTGGCAGAGATGATCACATACCATTCCTGTGACAGATGGGAAAGGATTGGTTTTCAGTATTGTTTCATATGCTTTTTCGAACCGGCCGGCAGAAGTAAACCAGAGGTAGTCAGGCACATCCTGATTGGTGGAGCATGTATCACGGCAGGGGGCCGAGATACAGTCAAATATCCCAAGGCCTCGCTCTGTCTTTATATCAGGAGTTCTGATATATTCTCTCCGGTAAGCTTCCGAGTGCAGGACTTCTGAGGCATAGCGGCTGAGGTTTGACAGAGCCTCACTGCCGGTAATAAGACCCGGCTTGAAATCTCTTTTCTCAATCTCACCGAAGTACTGGTTCATTCTCATGTATCCGCCGGGTTTTAATAGATCAGTACAGACTGTGACTGTCTTAAACCCGCATGCCAGAAGGTCGGAAATGTTAAAGGCATCGGCACCGCCTGAGAATGATATCAGAAGCTCTCCCCCGAATTCAAGTTGCAGCTTTTCCGCCAGGCATACTGAAATCGGGTGAAGGGCGCGGCCGCTCATATACATCATCCCGGTATCGCCGTCGAAGACTTTTCCGTCATTAACAGTCTCCAGGGTGTTTGTGAGCTTCAGCCCGAACTGAAGGCCGTTATCTTTGCCTGCTTTTTGCAGGGCACTTATAATTCTTACAGCATCAGGGTATTTAAGGTCATGTTCAAAAGCGCCGTCAGGGACTGAAGTTTTAAAACGGAGCTTACTGTTGAGAATATCCCTGAGCTTCTCCGGCCCCAGGAGGGTGGGATTAAGTTTGACCAGGGTGTGCAGCTTCTGCTTCTCAAGCAGGTAGCGGGCAATGTCTTCGATCTCGCCTGCCGGGCAGCCATGCATTGTCGACAGCGTAATATTATCTGATATTTCAGAAGGAATGTGCAAATCAAAAATCTCAGGACAGATACCGTTTATCTCTTCGCATTTTGCGGTAAGCTCAACTTCACAGTCTCTCATCTTCGACAGAAACCACTGAACATTTTCGTTCATGATCCCCTCCAGATTATAGCCCACGCTCATGTTGAAGATTGTGCCCGGATCATCACCGTGGTTGAGTCTGCGGTTAAGCACGTGAATTATTATCCACGCATTAAGATACTCATTGAAGCTTTCTTTAATCTTCAGTTCCTGTGACCACTCGCAGTTATACCCTTCATCGCGAATATCGATGCAGGGTTTAGGAACCTTGAGTTCGTCGAGAGTCTGGACCGTCTTCAGTTCGATGTACCTGGCTCCCATGAGCCACGCAGCAATAATATTCCGGGCCATCTGGGAATGAGGGCCTGCTGCAACACCCACAGGTGTTTCGAGCCGGTGCCCGAAGAGAACGGTAACCAGATCAGGGTGCCTGTCAGGAATAAAGAACAGCTCTTCGGGGATGCCGAACACGGAGCCCCTGGTGTCCAGTTCCTTCAGGATGATTTTAAGAAGGTGTCTTAGCGAAACGGGATGAAATTTATCGGACATGTGCGACTGCAGGCATTAGTGGTTATATAACCTCATCAGCACCTTTTCCGGCGTCAGGGGGGCATCGAAGTCTGTTTTACACTCAGGGGTGAAAGATTTTACAGCTTTGCACAGTGCGAAGAAGGCACCGATGCCGTACATGAACGGAGGCTCACCCACTGCCTTTGACCTGAAGATGGCCAGTTCCGGTCCTGATGTCTCAAGCGCGTAACACACAACACGTGAAGGGGCAGAGTAGATATCCGGCACCTTATATGTAGAAAGAGAGTCTGCCAGAAGCCGTCCTGTGTCACTGAACACTACTTCCTCCATTGTCATCCATCCGATGCCCTGCATTACTCCGCCTTCTATCTGCCCGTTATCTACGACCAGGTTGATGCTGTTACCGAAATCATGGACAATCAGCACATCGTCAACCTTATACGTCCCTCTCAGACAGTCAAGTGTGACGGTGATCGCCGCAGCGCCGTATACATGATATGCAAACGGATGGCCTTTTTCTAATGTCTTGTCAAAGAAGATTTCCGGTGTGGAATAATGGCCGTTCTCCGTGAGTGAGACTCTCTTAAGGAAGGCTGTCTGCACCAGCTTCTCCCAGGTTGTATCTGTCACTACTCCCTTTATTACGACCTTCTCCTTCCGTATCTCTGCGTCCTCGATGCTGCAGTCGTGCATCAGGGCTGCAACAGATTTCAGTCTCATGAGGAGTTCACTGCATGCGGCCAGCAGTGCGTTACCGTTCAGGTCAGCACCTGAACTGGCAGCCGTGGGGGAGGTGTTTGCCACCCTGGATGTATTTGTTGATTCCAGTTTTATCCTTTCTATGCTGACAGAGAAGACAGTTGCCGCAACCTGTGCAAGTTTGGTATTTACTCCCTGTCCCATCTCAATGGCGCCGGTGCTTATCCCGATGCTTCCGTCTTGATATATGTGCACCAGTGCACGTGCCTGGTTCATCGGGGTATTTGTAAATGAGACGCCGAAGCAGACAGGCATTACCGCCATTCCCCTTCTCCGGAAGGCATCTTTGCTGTTAAAGTGGGTGATCTCCTTTTCGATCTTTGCCAGGTTGAACTTTTTGTCAAGATTTTCCCAGCATTTACCGATGTTTACGTTTTCTGCCTCCTGGCCGTACTGGAATTCATTGCCTTCGGAGAGGAGGTTGGCCTGCTGTATCAGATGTGCCGGTATCCCCAGCTCCTCAGCAGCTTTTGCAATAGCAGCCTCGATGACGAACATTCCCTGGGGAGCTCCGAAACCTCTGAAGGCTGTATTCGGTGGCAGGTTTGTCCTGCAGCTGTGCACTGTCACCTCAGTGTTCGGTATGTGGTATGCATTTGTCGAATGGAACAGTGTCCGCTCCATAATGGCCGGGGAAAGGTCTGCGGCTGCACCGCCGTTCTGGTACATTACAGCGCTGTAGGCTATTATTTTACAGTCGTGTGTCAGGCCGATCCTGAAGTCCGAAGTGTAGGGATGACGTTTTCCCGTCATCCGGATGTCATCAGGGCGGTTGAGGGTGATCTTCACAGGACGCTTCAGTCTGAACGATGCCAGGGCTGCCATGACTGCCACGGCAGTTGCCTGATCCTCTTTGCCTCCGAAGGCACCGCCGAGACGTGTCACATCAACCTCGACACGGTTCATCGGGATTCCAAGAACCCTTGCAGCAACCTTTTGTACAAGTGTCGGTCCCTGAGTGGATGAGTGGATTTTGATGCAGCCATTTTCTCCAGGATACGCATATGCCCCCTGTGTCTCAAGATAGAGATGTTCCTGTCCTCCGCTCGAGGCTGTGCCCTCGAAAATATGATCGCACTCTGACCAGGCGCCGGAGATGTCACCCATGCTGAAAGTACGCGACGGGATAAGCAGCATCCCCTTCTCGTGTGCCTTCCGCGGGTCAGTGATCGGCTCCAATTCCTCGGCTTCGATTTTTATAAGTGCCAGAGCCTTGCGGGCAATGTGCTCATCCTCAGCGACTACCAACGCCAGAGGCTGTCCCCTGTAGTGTACCTCATCAGTGGCAAACAGCGGTTCATCAGGGATGATTCCTCCAATGTCATTATTGCCTGGAATGTCTCTCCAGGTGAATATACCTTCTACGCCGGGAAGAGACTGTGCATCGGTAATATCAAGACTGATCACTTTTGCATGTGTAAGCGGAGAGTCGAACACAACACCGACCAGCGTATTCTTCAACACAGGTATATCGTCGAGGTACACTGATCTGCCCGTTGCATGACTGGCTGAATCTATGTTATTCATAGCACACCAATACTGAAGTTCATACTCTCAGGAAACAACTTTAAAAAATGAGCCACAAGCAATTGTCTCAGGAGCAGCCTCTTGTACTCGGCACTGCCCCTCACGTCACTTATGGGGGAAATTTCATCCTGCATTATGATGCATGCCTTCATTATGATATCAGGCTTGACTGTCTTGCCCCTGAAGAACTGGCTTGTCTTCCTCAGCAGAAGCGGTATGGGGCTCACCCCGCCGGCAGAGATATTGCAATCTCTTATTTTATCACCATCCATTGATAAATACAGCGCACTGTTTACGCTGGCAATATCGAGATGTTCCCTTTTGCTTACCTTTTCAAAACTGAAGAGGGCAGGCTCATTCCGGTAGTCAAATGAGATGCGCTTAATTATCTCGCCTGCACCCAGATTGGTCTTTTTATAGCCTTGAAAAAAGTCCTTCAACATCACGCTTCTCTCACCTTCAGGTCCGCCAATTGCAAGCCTGGCATTGAGGGCAAGCAGCATGACAGTTATGTCACCAATGGGTGATGCATTGACTATATTGCCAGCCACGGTAGCCATATTTCTTACAGATTCAGAAGCGACAAGCTTCATATAGGAAGAAATCTCCGGAATGAATTTGCCTATATCAGGCGATTCGGCTAACTCACTGAAAGTGGTGGCTGAGCCAATATGGCATTTGCCGTTACTTATCCTTATGCCCCTGAGTTCTTCCCTGTTCCCGAGAGAAAGGACCTCAGCCCCGGAAAGCGCCTCAGCCTTCTGTACCATGACGTCAGTGGCACCTGCAATTAAAAAATCGCCGCTCTCCGGCCGGGGATCAGATCTGAGTATTTCGATAAGCCTTAACCCGATTGTCAGAAAATAGTCAGGCAGATGCTTTTGCTGAACAAGCCACCAGACAGGGTCATTGATATCCTTATCCCTGAGAAGTACGGCGACGGCTTCAGCGGCTTTTTCTATTGATTTGTACCCTGTGCACCGGCATATGTTTCCGCTGACCGATGCTATGGCTGATTCTACGGTGGTCTTCTCCGGAGACAGGCTGCAGGCGGTCAGCGACATCACAAAGCCGGGAGTGCAAAAACCGCACTGTGTCGCCCCATGGTTTACGATAGCCTCCTGAACCGGCGTAAGGCTTTCCATCTGAAGTCCTTCAACTGTGACAATATGTTTACCATGCGCATTGATAAGAGGGGTAAGGCAGGAGACCACACTCCGGTAACTTGTCGTCCCGTTTTCATATGTGCCCATAAGAACAGTGCATGCTCCGCAATCGCCTTCGCGACATCCTATTTTAGTGCCGGTAAGACCTTTTTCGTACCTTATAAAATCGAGGAGCGATGACCCGGAAGCAATACCGGTACTGACCTTCTCATTATTAAGGATGAATGTTACCATCTAACAAAGATAAACCAATCGGGATTTAATATAACTTTGATTTCACTTCAATTAAAAAAGAATATATGGAAAATATCCATAATAGAATAAATGAGTTGTCTGAGAAGTACCGAGACTACACTGCTGGCAACCTGTCAAAGCTTGTAAAGATAAAGGCTACTACCGGGAAGGAAAAGGAGGTTCAGCTGGAACTGAAACGCCAGATGGAAGAGGCAGGCATAGATGAGGTCTTCATAGATGGTCTTGGCAACGTGATAGGGCGTATGGGCAGGGGAAAGAAGATCATTGCAATCGACGGCCACATGGATACGGTCGACATTGGCAACCCTGACAACTGGAGTTTCGACCCGCTTGGCGGAGAGATCCGGGACGGATATGTCCACGGACGCGGAACCGTAGACCAGCGCGGAGGAGTTGCTGCATTCGTTACTTCAATCCGTATTCTCAAAGAGATGGGATTCGACAGTGATCTCACCCTGTATTTTGTAGGAAGTGTGATGGAGGAGGATTGTGACGGTCTCTGCTGGAAATACATAATTGAGGAGGATAAGATCATCCCCGACCTGGTCATCAGCACCGAACCCACCAATCTTGGAATTTACCGTGGACAGAGAGGCAGGATGGAGATGCATGTTCACTTCAATGGCATTTCATCACACGGCTCAGCACCTGAGCGCGGAAAAAATGCAATTTATATGGCTTCACGGGCTGCACTGGAGATAGAGATACTGAATGAAAGGCTGGCGTTTGACAAGTTCCTGGGTAAAGGAAGCGTAACGATCTCGGAGATAATATCATCAAGTCCTTCCCTGTGTGCTGTGTCAGACTATGCGCGTATACATGTAGACAGGAGGCTGACTGCAGGCGAGACTCAGGAATCAGCAGTAAAGGAGATGGAAGAGATTGTCAGCGGGATGAACGCCCGGGTAAATACCCTGCACTATTCCGAGAAAGCCTATACCGGTCTCGAGTACGGCATGGACAAATACTATCCGACATGGGTGGTGGATGAAAACCATGAGTCTGTGCAGACCGGGGTCAGCGTGTTTAAAAACCTGTTTGACAGGGAACCCAGGGTTGATAAATGGACATTTTCTACAAATGGCATCATGACCTGCGGCATCTTCAGGATTCCAACTATTGGTTTTGGCCCCGGCAACGAGGTACTTGCCCACGCACCCGATGAAAAGGTGCCGGTAAGCGATCTGGTCGCTGCATCGGCATTTTATGCCGCTTATGCCTTTGAGGAGGCCGGCAAAAGGTAGCCGGCGGACTCATACCGGTGATGTACTTAAACAATTATCAGAATGAACCTGAAAGATAAGATTGAAGAGTTGTGCAAAACCAATTCCGGATTGTACAACCGTGATTTCCTGCTCACGTGGGAGAAGAGTGAAAGCGACCTCAGGCTGGTGCTGGATGTGGCTGCAGTGCTTATGGAACTGAGGAAAGAGAATATCTCTCCCAGGGTATTCGACTCCGGCCTCGCAATTTCCAACTTCCGTGACAACTCAACGCGTACACGTTTTTCATTTGCTTCAGCAAGCAACCTGCTGGGTCTGGCGGTGCAGGACCTGGATGAGGAAAAGTCACAGATAGCCCATGGTGAGACTGTTCGTGAGACGGCAAACATGATCTCTTTCATGTCTGATTTTATTGGCATCCGCGATGACCTGTTCCTGGGTGAGGGCAACAGGTATATGCGTGAGGTAGGAGCCGCCCTCGATGAAGGTTTCAGCGAGGGGGTGCTGCCGGTCCGACCCGGGATAATAAACCTGCAGTGCGACATGGATCACCCGACACAGTCGCTGGCTGATCTGATGCATCTTCGTGATGTCTACGGTTCTCTTGAAAGCCTCAGGGGAAAGAAGATCGTGATGAGCTGGGCCTATTCCCCCAGTTACGGAAAACCGCTTTCGGTACCCCAGGGGATCATCTCACTTTTCTCCCGTTTCGGGATGAATATTGAACTTGCCTATCCCGAAGGTTACGGGCTGATACCTGAGATTATCGATATTGCGCGGAAGAATGCACAACAGAGCGGCGGATCGTTCAGCATCAGCCACTCGATGCCTGAAGCAATGAAGGATGCAGATATTGTCTATCCGAAGAGCTGGGCTCCATTCCACATAATGCAGCAGCGTACAGAACTTCTGAAAAATGCCGATAAGGCAGGCCTTAAGGCGCTTGAGCAGAGCTGTCTGGCCAATAATGCGAGGTTTGCCGACTGGGAGTATGATGAGGCGACGATGAAAACTACAAAGAACGGTGATGCCCTTTACATGCACTGCCTGCCTGCCGATATCAGCGGGATTTCATGTGAAAGGGGAGAGGTGAGTGCAGCGGCCTTTGAGCGTTACAGGATTAAAACTTACCGCGAGGCAGGGTTTAAACCTTATATTATTGCTGCTATGATGCTGACAAACAGGTTTGCAAATCCGGGTGAGGTACTGCTCGACATCGTTGAACGGAACAGGAAACGTGTTGGCTCAGCCCAACGGTCGCGATAAGTATTTACCGCCGGCCTGCTGACCGGTCAGAATGCCGTTTTCAATTATGACCCTGCCGCCGGCAATGACGTAGTCTGCATTTCCCCTGACGGGAAATCCTTCGTAGATATTGATATCACAGTTCTGGTGGTGTGTCGCTGAGGAAATGGTACCCTGTGCATCAGGATTCCATATTACAAGGTCAGCATCTGCTCCTGCCGCCACAGTTCCCTTTTTAGGATGCAATCCGAAAATCACTGCCGGGTTTGCAGAAATCAGATCAACCATCCGGTTCATGCTGATACGGTTCCCGAGGACGCCGTAAGTATAAAGCAGTGCCAGGCGGTGTTCGACGCCGCCGGCTCCGCCCGGAATTTTTCTGAAGTCGCCGATGCCTGTTTCCTTTTGTGCCATTGTATAGGGACAATGGTCAGTACCTACGACGCTTACAGTTCCGTCAGCCAGTGCAGTCCACAATGCCTCGTTGTCTTCCCTGGTGCGCAGTGGGGGGCTCATTATATACGGCACCGTGTGACTAAAATCTCCCAGGTATCCGGAACTGTCAAGAAGCAGATATTGAGGGCAGGTCTCAGCAAACACCTGCTGTCCCCTGGCCTTCGCCTCCCTGATATGCTTCAGCGACTCTTTGGCCGAAACATGTACTATATACAAAGGGCAGGCTGCTTTTTCAGCAAGCCTGATAGCCCTGGCCACGGCGTCACTCTCCGTCTGTGCAGGCCTTGACAGATGATGATAAAACGGCTCTGCATACCCTTCAGCGTAATAACTGTTGCGCAACTTCTCTATTTCATCACCCGTTTCGCAATGCACCGTTACAATTCCTCCGGCACCGGCTACAGATTTCATAACCTCCAGAATGTCCTGATCATTCAGACCCACCGTACTCCTGTAGGCCATGTAAACCTTAAAGGAGGTCACCCCTGCAGCAAGACATTCCCTTATCTCCTCCTCTGTTGTTTTTCTCCATTCTACCGGGCTTACATGAAATGAATAATCAGCCAGAGAGCTCTTTGCCTCCTCCATCCTTTTTTCAAGAGCCTTTGTCAGCGGCTCCCCTCTTGCAGGAGTGACAAAATCGATGAGGGTTGTCGTTCCGCCGTAAAGCGCTGCTCTGCTGCCGGTAAAGAAATCATCGGAAGAGAACCCGGCAGGCCCCGGAAGGTGCATGTGCACGTGAGGATCAACTCCTCCCGGGAGGATGTATTTTCCGCCTGCCTCTATTATCCGGTCAGCACAGTTTTCCGGCAACCCCGGTACTACCTCAGCTATAGTGCCTTCACGGATGAGGATATCTGCAGTTTGAATGTGCGAACCTGTAACTACAATGCCGTTTCTTATAAGGATATTCACTGGTTACCTGTGAGGTTACATGATTGCGGATCAGGATAGGTAAAATTAACATAAATGGATGAGCGAGCCGGTTATGTTGCATAAATAATGAATCAGCCGGATAATTATTGAAAAATTGCTTTTACTTAGATGGAATTTCAGAAAAGAACTTATGCAAAAAACAGAATTCAGGGTTTACGGATACAGGTGGATCATGCTCAGCGTGTTCATGCTGGCTATTGCAGTCAACCAGCTTATGTGGATCACCTTTGCCCCGATAACAAGCGATGCCACCGTTTACTACGGTGTTTCAGACCTTAAGATCGGCATTCTTTCGATGTGCTTTATGATTGTTTACCTCTTCGTTTCAATCCCTGCATCCTGGATAATAGATACTTACGGTATTCGCACAGGTGTTGGCATCGGGGTTATTTTTACCGCCCTGTTCGGCCTGATGCGCGGACTTGTCGGGGTGGACTATAATATGCTCCTGATATCGCAGATCGGCATTGCAATAGGGCAGCCATTTCTGTTGAATTCAATTACAAAGGTTGCGGCAAGGTGGTTCCCGATCAGTGAAAGGGCAACAGCTTCGGGGCTGGGAACCCTGTCAATGTATGTCGGGATACTTGCCGGAATGAGTCTCACACCGTTTCTGGTCAATGGGTCGGGCATAGGTGGTACACTCTACATATACGGGATTCTCTCAGTTGTTTCGGCAGTCGTTTTCATTGTTTTAGCCAGAGAACGCCCGCTCACTGCGCCGTGCCTACCGGGACAGGAAGAACGTGCACTGGCCATTGACGGACTTAAACTGATTTTCAGGAACAGGGACTTTAAATGGCTGATGTTTATCTTCTTTATAGGACTGGGGGTATTCAATGCCGTCACAACATGGATCGAGAACATCCTGGGTCCCAGGGGCTTCACCGCAGAACAGGCCGGAATCACCGGCGGACTGATGATAGTTGGAGGTATTTTCGGTGCTCTTATTATCCCAATTCTTTCTGACCGCCGCAAGAAGCGGATACCTTTTATACTCCTTGCACTGGCAGGGTCTACCCTGGGTCTTGCAGGCATCACCTTTGCAACGAGTTATCCGTTGCTTCTTGTCTCGGGGACTGTGTTCGGATTCTTCCTGCTCTCTTCCGGGCCAATTGGCTTTCAATACGGTGCGGAGGTTACATACCCTGTTTCCGAGGGTACTTCAAACGGTTTTCTGCTGATGATGGGACAGGTTTCCGGGATAGCATTCATTTTTGGCATGGATGCATTCAAGACTGCAGGGACAGGTTCAATGACAAGGCCACTGATTATAATGACTGGATTAATGCTGCTAAGTTTTATATGCTCTACGAGGCTCAGGGAGTCTGCACTTTTAACCGGTAATAGACAAGTAGGAGGCCACGATGAAAGGAATATTCAGTAAGACCGGACTCAGGTCAATCCCGTTTTTGTTCATTTTTCTGCTGCCGCTTTCACCAGCTTGCAGGACAGGTGGTTTCAGCTGATTCAACGGCGGATAAGATGATTCAGGATCTCAGTGATCTGGCAAATCAGGACAGGGCCCGTGCACAGGCATGGTGGTACACCTGGCTGGGTGGATACAGTGCAGCCACAGCAGGCCAGGGGATAGTCTATTTTACTTCAGAGGATAAGTCCTTAAGGCAGGATATGGCCCTGGGGGCAGCTACAACCTTTCTGGGTGCTGTGGGACAGCTTCTGACACCAGTGTTGCCTAAGGATGCATCATACGGTAGGCCAAAGGGTGGTTATAAAGCAGCAGGAGCAGAGCCCATTTCATACGAGCAGTCTGCAGAATTACTGAAAGCATTGGCACTGAGGGAAAAAGAGGGCAGATCATGGAAAGTGCACGCCGTTGCAGGTGCTGTAAATCTCGGAAGCGGCCTGATTACATGGCTTGGATTTAAGCGTACTTTCCTCGACGGTCTCGGGAATTTTGCACTTAATACAGTTATCACTGAGGCCCAGATATGGACTCAGCCCACTAGGGCGATAAGGGATTATGAGAGGTTTTGCAGTGAGCAGGCAACGGCAGGTAATCAGGGAGCTGCCAGACCTGAGAGCGAGTGGACTGTAAATGTCCATCCCGGAGGATTTTCAGTCAGACTTGATTTCTGAAATGTTGTTCCCGTCGGGATAAAAAGCCTTTCCGTCGGTATCCCGGAGCACCCGGTCTATAAGATTTTAATTGCAGATACCACTGCGGTAGTTTTGTCTCATCAAGTTTCAGAAAATGAAAAAGATGAGAACAAAGAAAACTTTAGCAGCAGCATTTATATGCATGCTGGCACTTTCCCCGCTGCGGGCACAGGAAAAGATCTGGACGCTTTCGGAATGCATAGATTATGCGCTGAATGAGAATATCCAGGTACGCAGGGCAGGAGTCTCGACAGCCATCGGTGAGATAAACCTGCAGCAGGCACGTGATAACCGGTGGCCGGACCTTAGTGCCTCGGTACGCGAAAGCTTCGGATGGCAGAAGGAGACAGACGAAGCATCAGGTACAACAACCTTTAACGGATCAAACAGCACCAGCCTGTCATTAAGTTCAGGAGTAACACTTTTCAGCGGATTCCAGGCACAGAATGATATCAAAAAGGCGGGAATAAGCTATGAGTCGCTGCAGTACAGCACCGCAGAGACAAAGGAGGCGGTGTCAGTGAATATAATGAATGCCTATCTGCAGGTCCTGTATGCAGAAGAACAGGTTACCAACAGCACCAATCAGGCTGACGCCACACGTAAGGGGCTTGAGCTGGCATCTGAGCGCCTTCAGCTGGGGGCTATTGCCAACAGTGATTATCTGCAGGTAAAAACCCAGCTTGCCGGCGAGGAGCTTACACTGGCCAATGCTGTCAGCACCCTTGAAATGGCAAAGGTAACCCTTATGCAGCTCATGGAACTCGCAGTTGATGAACCATTTGCCGTTGCCCGTCCGGATATTGAATCTATAATTTCTACAGTTGTGACAGCAGATCCTGCAGAAGTATATGAGACCGCGCTTCGGGTGAAGCCTGCTGTGAAGAATGCCTCCCTCGCCCGTGAGTCTGCCGCCGTGGACCTGGATATTGCCAGGGGCGCCTACTGGCCGACACTATCGCTAAGTGCAGGATTGAGTACAAATTATATGTCTGCGGCAGATGCAGTCACTACCGGCTCCCAGTTGACAGGCAACCTTTCACCTACGGCAGGGTTGACGGCATCAATACCCATTTTCCGTAATAACCAGACAAAGTCGTCGGTGGCAAAAGCCAGGGCATATATAACCACTGCAGAACTGGATGAAACAGACACCCGCAATCAGCTTCGTAAGGAGATAGAACAGGCTTGCCTTGATGTCAGGTCAGCCGCGGTAAGTTATGAAGCAGCTCTCAGACAGCGTGAAGCAGCACTTGAATCATATAATGTGGCTGAAGAGAAATACAGGCTGGGAGCTATGAATTCAGTCGATTTTCTGCTTCAGAAAACAACTCTGACTATGGCGGAAAGCAGCTTGCTTCAGTCAAAATACCAGATGGTTTACTCCTCGAGGATCATTGATTTTTACAGGGGCTTACCGCTGACACTTTAATACGAAAAATAATACAAAATATAAAGCAATGAAAATCAAGAGATTACTTACCCCGATAGCATTCCTCGGCTTCATAGCCCTGGCAGCGATTGTTATCCATGGCTGTAAAAAGAACCAGTCGTATACATACGAGACCGCGACTGTGCAAAAGGGATCGATAACCAATACTGTAACTGCCACAGGCACCCTGGAGGCAACCACTTCAGTGGTGGTCGGAACACAGGTGTCAGGCATAGTTGAAAAGCTCTACGTCGACTTTAATTCGTCGGTCAAAAAGGGGCAGATACTTGCCGAACTTGACAAAACCGCACTCAGGTCGAGTGTTGACCAGGCACTGGCAACGCTTGAAAATTCAAAGGCAGAGATGGAGTTTCAGGAATCGACTTATGAGCGGACAAAAGCTCTGTATGACAAGAACCTTGTTTCGAAGGCTGACTATGACCAGGCGAAGTATAACAGGGAGAAGTCGAAGGCGAACCTGAAGACGACGCAGGCACAGTATGACAAGGCACTCGTCAACCTCAACTATGCCACAATCCGTTCGCCTATCGACGGCGTTGTGATGAACAGAGCTGTGGATGAGGGTCAGACTGTGGCAGCAAGTTTTAACACGCCCGAGATTTTCACAATCGCTAATGACCTTACACAGATGCAGGTCGAAGCTGACATTGACGAGGCAGACATCGGACAGGTGAGCAATGGTCAGAGGGTTGAATTCTCAGTTGATGCTTTTCCCGATGAGACCTTTTCAGGCACCGTGATGCAGATAAGACTTTCTCCCGTTTCGACTTCCAATGTTATTACATATACTGTCATCATCAATGCCCCGAACCCTTCGCTGAGGCTGCTGCCGGGCATGACCGCCAATATTGTGGCCTATGTTGAGGAGATTAGTGATGTTCTTACAATTCCGTACAAAGCAGTCAAGTTCACTCCCGCCGAAGATTTCCTGACCCGGGCTGGCAATTTAAACGGGCCGGAGGGTGAAGTTTTACCGGAGGCACGGGCCGGTATGCCAACACCACCCGCAGGCCAGGAATCCGGACCTGTTTTGTCACCGGGAGTCACACCTCCTGCAGGTATCAAAACAACAAGCGTCTGGATTAAGGACGCGACAGGTATTCACCATGCAGCTGTAACGCTGGGAGCCAGTGACGGCACAACGGCGGAGGTAAAATCGGGACTGCAGGCAGGTGAAGAGGTAGTTCTGAGCATGACAGTTGCAACAGGCAAAACAAAGGAAAAGGAAGTAGCTTCAAATCCGTTCATGCCCAAAAGGCCGGGACAGGCACAGAAGAAAACCGCTGCAAAAAGCTGACAATGGAAGCAATAATAAATATTTCATCGCTTAAGAAGGATTACCACATAGGTGAGATGACAGTTCATGCCCTCAGGGGTGTTGACCTGAAAATCAACCGGGGGGAGTTTGTAGCGATAATGGGAGCCAGCGGCTCCGGAAAATCTACGATGCTGAATATAATAGGCTGCCTTGACAGGCCCTCGGATGGAAGCTATCTTCTTGACAGTGTAAGCGTTGCCGGGATGACAAAAAATGAACTTGCTGCACTTCGAAATCGCAAGCTTGGCTTCGTTTTTCAGTCGTACAACCTTCTTCCGCGCACATCTGCACTTGAGAATGTAGAACTGCCGCTGATGTACAATCCTGATATAAGGGCAAAAGAGCGCAGAGAGAAGGCCCTGGCAGCACTAGAGGCGGTCGGTCTTACTGACCGTCTCCACCATATGCCCAATCAGCTGTCAGGCGGACAGCAGCAGAGGGTAGCCATAGCACGGTCACTCGTGAATGACCCGGTGGTGATTCTGGCTGACGAGGCAACAGGTAACCTTGATACCCGCACCTCTTACGAGATAATGGCATTGTTCCAGGACCTTAATGCCAGGGGAAAAACAATAGTGTTCGTCACCCATGAGCCTGACATAGCACGGTGCGCAACGCGCAACGTCATATTCCGCGACGGACATATCATAAGGGAAGAACAGGTGACAGACAGACTCTCGGCAAGGACAATGCTCGAAAACCTGCCTGCAGAAAATGACAATTAAAAGCATTATAAGATGAATATAGCAAATCTTTTGAAAGTAGCCGTCAATGCCCTGAGACGTAATAAACTGAGGGCATTCCTGACAATGCTCGGAATAATAATTGGTGTGGCTTCGGTCATCACAATGCTTGCGATTGGCCAGGGTTCAAAGAAGAGCATCGAAGACCAGATCTCGAGCATGGGCTCTAACATGCTTTTCGTGATGCCCGGGACCATGCGTATGGGTGGGGTTCAGCAGGGTAGTACAACATCGAAAAAACTGAGTCTCGCCGATATAAATGCTCTGACGGCTGACTGTGACGCCCTTTCTGCAGTATCTCCGGAGGTAAGGGGGAGCGGACAGGCTGTTTACGGCAGTTCGAACTGGCCTACGACAATTTACGGAGGTAATGAATCTTACCTTGAGATAAAGATGTGGACCGTTGTGAGCGGTCGCAATATGACTGACAGGGAGGCAAAGGGTTCGGCAAAAGTGTGTCTTGTGGGACGCACAGTGGCTGATGAACTTTTCGGCGAAAACATCGACCCGACAGGCGAGACGATACGTTTTAAAAATATTCCCTTCAAGATAATAGGTGTATTGAAGGAGAAGGGGCAGAGCAGTTTCGGCGATGACCAGGATAATGTAATAATTGCTCCATATACTACTGTGCAGAAGCGCATCCTGGCGCAGACACATATCCAGTCGATTATAATGTCGGCAAAGAGCGCAGAGGCTTCTGCACTTGCCCAGACACAGGTTGAGGAGGCTTTGCGCCGCACGCACAGGCTGAGTGAGAGCGAGGATAATGACTTCGAGGTCAGAAGCCAGGAAGAACTTGCCACAACAATGACATCTGTGAGTGATGTCCTCACTATACTTCTCGGAGCCATTGCGGGCATTTCATTGCTTGTGGGAGGCATTGGCATAATGAACATCATGTACGTGTCAGTAAATGAGCGTACACGTGAGATAGGCCTGCGTATGTCGATAGGCGGCCGGGGTATTGACATCCTGCTGCAGTTTCTCATTGAGGCGATGCTTCTGAGTGTGATAGGTGGAATAATAGGAATTCTTTTGGGCCTTGCTGCTTCAAATATAGTAGCCTCGGCAATGTCATGGCCGGTGGTTGTGATGGCAAACTCAGTGATCCTCTCATTTCTGGTATGCACCGCAATAGGGGTCTTCTTCGGATGGTATCCCGCGCGCAAAGCTTCCGAGCTTGATCCTATAGATGCCCTGAGATATGAATGATGTGTGAACCAAATTTATTAGCTTTGAAAGAATAATGAGACCTTTAGAAAAGATAACCGGGGAGCGGAGAGGAATGGGCCTCCTCCTGCATGCAACAGGATGGATAATACTGTTCATTCTGCCCCAGTTCCTGATTACGGGCGGGTCTTTTGAGGATATTCGTACCTCGCTCATAATCTTTTTCAAGACAATGGTCTTCGGGATAATCTTCTATGTAAACTACCTGTGGCTTGTGCCTCTCCTGCTGCACAGGAAGAAGGGTTACTGGTATGTTCCGGCAATGCTGGCTCTGGTGGTGATTGTGCACATGGGATCGAACTACAGCTTCCGGAAGATTTTTCCTCCCCCGCACGCGGTTGAACAGCAGATGAACAATGATAGGGAAGTGAGACGTGATGGCCGCAGAGGTTTTCCCTCTCCGGCAAAAATGATGGTGTATAACTATTTTATCACCGCATTCCTGGTGACGGGCTTTGCCATCGGACTGCGCTCGGCTGAACAGACGGTCAGCAAGGAGAGAGAGATCAAGGAACTCGAAAAAGAAAAATTGAATTCTGAGCTGGCGCTGTTGAAAAACCAGGTGAGCCCGCATTTCTTTTTCAATACACTGAATAATATTTATTCCCTTATAGCAATAAACCAGAAGGATGCCCAGGAAGCTGTGCTGAGCCTGTCAAAAATGATGCGGTACCTGCTTTATGAATCTGAAGGAGGGTACACGCGTCTGAGCAGGGAGCTGGAATTCATGAGCGGATACATTGATCTCATGAAACTCCGGATAAGCAACAGGGTGAGCCTGAAGGTGGATTTCCCGGAGGTATATACTGACGCAGACATTCCTCCTCTGCTCTTCATTCCTTTTATAGAGAATGCCTTCAAGCATGGTGTAAGCAATCAGGGCAATTCCTTTATCGAGATTGTGCTTAAGGTTTCCGACAGACAGATAGTCTTCAATGCCATGAACAGTGTTGCTGTGAAGAACGGCGATCTGTCGCTGGAAGCTTCAGGCATAGGGTTGGAAAATGTGCGTAAGAGGCTGGCACTTCTGTATCCCGGGCATCATGAGCTTAAAACGGAAGTAAAGGATTCGGTCTTCACTGTGTCACTCACACTGGATACTGTAAAAGCGGGATAGGATGATAAATGTTGTTGCCGTGGATGACGAGCCCCTTGCATTGCAACTTGTGAAGGGGTACATTGAAAAAACAGATTTCCTTTCTCTTGCAGGTGCTTTTGACAATCCCGTTGAAGCTATAAGCTTCATTGAGGGTGCCGATATCGACCTTGTGCTGCTTGACATCCAGATGCCTGACATTACCGGAACCGAACTGGCACGAGTCATTGCCGGAGGACCAAAGGTTATATTTACAACTGCATATGAGAAATATGCCCTTGAGGGCTTCAGACTTGACGCTGTCGACTACCTGCTGAAACCGTTCAGCTATGCAGAGTTTCTGAAGGCTGTCAGAAAGGCGCAGAAGTTAATTGATGCAGAGAGGAAGGAGTTGCCGGTTGTTGAGGTAAAAAATGATTTTCTGTTCGTCAAATCGGAGTATAAGATCCGCCGCATCAACTTTTCGGAGGTGCATTATATTGAGGGATTGAAAGACTATATAAAAATCTGGATGATAAATGAGAAGAAGCCGGTTCTTTCTCTGACGACACTGAAATCGGTTGAGGCAAAGCTTCCTGCTGAAAAATTCATGAGGGTGCATCGCTCATTCATCGTAAATCTTGACACTGTAAAGGTAATTGAGCGCAACCGTATCGTCTACGGCGAGGTTCGTATTCCCGTCACCGATCAGTACAGGGAAAACTTCCAGAAGTTTCTGGAGACGAATTTTATCTGAAAAAGGAAGAGACAGGCCCTTGCCCGCCTCCTCCGTTCTGTTTTAACAGCTATTTAATCTTGAAAGCTACGGGCAGTGAGAAGTATACCGCTACCGGGTTACCATCCTGTTTGCCGGGCTTCCACCTTGGCAGGATGCTGACAACCCTCTCAGCCTCAGCATCAAGAAGCGGATTCGCCTTGCGGGTCACCACAATCCTGCTCTATGCTGCCTGTTGCCGTTACCACAAACTGAAGGATGACAGTTCCTGTCAATCCCGTTTTCAAGTGCATCTGACGGGTAAACGTACGTTGTCCATGATAAATTTCAGCAGTGCTGCCTCTCCTCCGGGAAATGAAGGCATCTCCTGAACTGTTACATATGTTTGTGGTTCGGGCGGTGTTATTGGGTCAGGATCAGGCTGGACAACCGGAATTTCACCGGGATCACCGTCGACTGCGGTCTCGATCCTCTGATCGGTGGTGGGTATATCACCATCTTTGACCATTGTGTCTGCAACCACCTCAGGCGGACTGAATTTCGACTGGTCAGCGATCTTCTCAGGGGGCAGCTGGGGTGCCGGAGGTTCAGGAGGTGTCATCTGATCAAGCAGGGTCGGGTCCGGAAGCGAGCTGTAATCAATGAAATCTGCCCGGGAGATTATTTACCCTGTCAGCATTGAAAAACGGTACCAGCACAAGCGAGATGGCAAAAACCATTCCCGCTATGATTGAGATTCTCATCGTGGAACTGTAGCTCTTCCGGAGCTCATACGCCCCGTACTCCTTGTTTCGGTCCCGGAAAATGACATCATCAAATCCGGGGGTCTTGTTAATAAACTTCTTCATCGTGGACAGTTTAAGTTTATAATATTCAATTAACGGCGCCATATTATTATTGACATCAAATTCTGTACCATTATTGTTAAACAAATTAAAACTGACAATAATCATTTCAGGTTAATGTATCACGTTGCATATTTGCATCCGATATGAAAAAAATAACATAACGAAAAAGATTAATTATGAAAAGGAAGATCATGTTTCTGGTTGCTGTGACATTAACAATAATGAGTGTTGTTTCATGCGACAAAGTGGAAGGCCCCGGGGTAATCAGTGTAACGCTCGGAGCACAGGCGAACACAACTGTCGACGGTTTTTATGCAGTTGAGGAGAATGAGACATATACAATGACAACTGCAGCAGATAACCAGGGGGTTATAGATATTTTCTGCTTTTACGAAGCTGAAACAGGTAACAATATTGCACTTGCTGCACCGGGTACAGGCATAACAGGGATTTTTACCGGGGCAGATGCACCCGAAACATGGACATCCAAAAACACAACCTATTTTATAGTTACAACGATAACTGAAGAACAGTTTGAAGCTGTGCAGGAAGGTGATGCTCTCATTGTTTCTTCATTCGACGCTGAAAATGCACGCAGGAAAGCCAAGGATATCCAGGCAGGCCAGGTGTGGTCATTCATGACACAGGATGCCGTTTACGGACTGCTCCTCGTTACCGATGTGGTTCAGGGTGCTGACGGCAAGGCCACTTTCGTGCTTAAAACCAAGAAAGTGATTGATGGCAAATAAGACCTGTATATTTTTGTTCTTCCTGGCCTCCCTGGTAACAGCCTGTACACCCATGGAGCCGGAGCCGGAGACTTTCCCGTTCATTATTTTTAAAACGGGCAGCGGATTTATTGCAGACGGTTCATCCGTGCCACCGGGAGGAACTGTGAAAATCGGTATCTCAGCCACAGGAGGAGGAGCTGCAATCACCAACCTCGTGGTCAGGCGCGAAGCTGACGGTGTGGTAACCACCGAGACCGACCGCGGCATGTATATCGTGTCAGGAGGTCTTGATACCACACTGATTTATACCCGTGGCTATGCAAACACTGAACGGTGGAAGATTTTCATAATGAACTCCCTGCGTGACACGGCTACAGCAACCCTGACGGTCCTGAAAGGAAGCGGATCTGCCTGGGGTGAAATCAATTATTATCCTTCCGTTGTGCTCGGGATGCAGTCAAATGTGACACATCCCTGCTATCTTGACCTGGCATCAGGAACAGCATATACTAAAGTCAACGTCACCGGCAATGAGGCTGCAGTTGATCTTTCTGTATTCTGGTATCTCACATCCGGTATCTCATCGCCAACACTTACATGCCCTTCTTACCCGTCAGCGCTTACCTGGTTTCCTGAATATTCTTCCTGGCCGGTAAGGAACCAGACCCTGTATGATTACTATTCATCAGATAATGATCTGGTCTCAGCGACTCAGTTTGCCGCCGCGGAAAATGACAGCCTGCTTGTCACGGCATACCGGTCACAGACTGTCAGCGGACAGTCGAAGTTTGCTTATACCGGCAAGATTGTGCCGTTCCGGACGTCTTCCGGCAGGTACGGTTTGCTGAAGGTTATAAGGGCCGATGAAAGAGCTGACGGGACTATTGAAGTAGCAATAAAAATTCAGAAATAGAGCACTAAGATGAAGTTTATATTTAACAGGATTTTCCTGACTATTTTGCTACTGGCGGTTTCACTTGTTGTGTCGGGACAGGGTGCACTAAAGGGAAGGGTAACCGAATCTGAGGGCGGGAGTGTTGTTGAGGGAGCCAATGTAATAATAGGGGGCGTAAGAGGAACTGCCACGGACGCCGGAGGCCGGTTTTACATCGGGAACATTCCGTCAGGAAGACAAATGGTTGAGGTTTCGGTGCTGGGCTATAAGCTGCAGAGGGTTACAATTGAGGTGAAGGACAACGAAACTCTCTCCATCGATGTAATTCTGGAACCATCATTTATCGAGGCACGGGAGGTTGTGATCTCTGCAACGCGGACTGAAAATTTAATAAATGATGTTCCCACGCGTGTGAACCTTGTATCTTCAGGGATAATCAGGGCAACACCGGCGCTGACAGTTGATGATTACCTGGCCCTTGTGCCGGGAATAAATATCAGTCGTTCATTCGGCATTTACTCCCACAAATCAAACGTTACAATGCGGGGTCTCAGCGGTAAGGAGCAGGCCCGGGTACTTGTGATGATCGACGGTGTTCCTGTAAATAAGTCTGACGGAGGATCAGTGAACTGGAACCTTCTTGATCCTGATATGATTGACCGGATAGAGGTGGTCAAAGGTCCCTCATCAGCAGTTTACGGAAGCAACGCTATGGGTGGCGCCATTAACATTATTACACTGAGGCCCTCAGGCAGGCTGAAGACAAGGATCAAGGCAGGTTACGGAACATACAACACGCTTACCGGCCGTGTCAGTTTATCTCAGCGTCTGGCACCGGACAGCATCAGGGGCTTTTATTACGCACTGAACGGTCTTTACAGGAGCAGTGACGGGTATATTACGCAGTCGGTTTACGACCAACAGGCTAATCCTTACATAGTACCGTCAAATTTAATGGAGCTTTCAGGTGGCATCAAGGCAGGCTATGACTTCAGTGAGAATGAAAAAGTCGAAATCGATTTGTCAGTTTACGATGACCAACGCGGTACCGGTGAGCTGGTTCATATGCCAAACGGCAATACCACTGATCATGATACATACCAGTTCAGGGCGAGATACAACCTGAAGCATAACAGGCTGGCTACCGATGTCAGCATCTTCTGGCTTAAGGAGAATTATAAAAAAGTCAATGAGTATATGAAGGATGACTATACCTGGTACAATGTTCTTTCTGAGAGGACTGATGCCGGGCTACTCTCTTCGGTGTCATATACCGCAGGTAAAAACCACACTCTTTCGACAGGGATTGACCTCAAGCTTGGAAGTGTGGATGCCAGTGATGTTTACTATACATCTACAGATATTGTATACAACAGAGGCAGGATGTTCAGCGGGGGGATCTATGCACAGGACGAGATGAGCCTGTTGGATGAAAGGCTCCGTGTTGTGGCAGGACTGAGGTATGATATTTCATATTTCTTTGACGGGGCTTTTTATATTGAGACACCCTCTGCCGAGACATCGTTCATGAGAGACATTGAAGATCAGACAATTGACAATGCATTATGGAATGCACTCAGTCCGAGGCTTTCAGTGAATTACTCTCTTTCACCGGATGCCCGGGTTTATGCATCTTTCGGTCGCGGATTCCGTCCTTCTGTGCTTGATGACCTCTGCCGTTCAGGGAGAATGAAGGGAGGCTTTAAGCTTGCCAATCCGCTTGTGAATCCTGAGTATCTCACAAGCGTGGAGGCAGGCGGGGATATTATTTTGAACAGGAATATGCGGGCTTCGCTCTCTGCATATTATTCAATTGGAAAGGATTTCCTTTACTATGTCAATACAGGTGATTCGATAGAAATGGGATACGGACTCCGGCCGATCTATGTCAGCACAAATATTCCTGAAGTCCGGATTGCAGGCATCGAGGCAGAGCTGAACTATACTCCGCGGAGAGAGATTGCTTTTACAGCGGCATATGGATTAAGTCATTCATTGATAAAGAAATACGAACCTCTTGATGCTGCTGATCCGATCGATCTGACTGGCAATTATCTTACTGATGTGCCCGGTCACACAGCCTCATTGTCTGTACGTTGGAACAACCGGATTGTAAATGCGAGCCTGGCAGGAAGGTACCAGGGCACGATGTGGGTCAATGACCTGAATCTTTTCGATGATATTGTCGGGGCCGACCGTTATCCTGATTACATGGTGATTGACCTGCGCCTGTCAAAGGTCATCGGGATAGTTACTGTGGATCTTGGTATTCAGAATCTTCTCGACAAGAAGTTTTATGACAGTAAGGCGGCAGTATGTCCGGGGCGTTTTATAACCCTTGATCTTGGTTTAGCCTTTTGAGTTGTCAGGGTGCCTGAAGCAGTCAATGAGGTGGTCATTGACAATGCCTGCTGCCTGCATGAAGGCATAGCAGATTGTTGTGCCCACGAAGGTAAAGCCCCTCTTTTTCAGGTCTTTGCTGACAGTATCGGATAGGGGAGTACTGGCCGGGATATCTTTGAGGTTTTCCCATCGGTTTATTACCGGTTCGCCTCCGCTGAATCCCCAGATATAGTTGTCAAAACTTCCGAATTCCTCCTGTATTTTGAGGAATGCCCTGGCATTGGTTACGGCTGACCTTATTTTCAGCCGGTTGCGGATGATGCCTGTGTCATTCATAAGCCGGGCGATATCCGTTTCATCGTAGGCTGCAACCCTGGCGGGGTCAAACCCTTCAAATGCCCTGCGGTAGCCCTCGCGCCGGTTGAGTATTGTCTTCCAGCTCAGACCGGCCTGTGCCCCGTCAAGTACTATATGTTCGAACCAGCTGAAATCATCGTGCACCGGGGTGCCCCAATCAGTGTCATGGTATTCCGTCATCAGCGGATCACCCGAGTGCCATTCACAACTGCTGCTCATTTGTTTTATCTTAACCCGAATCTGTATGAGAACTTGATTAGAAATATATTGTAAGGCTTGTTCTGCCTGAATACATCTCTGAACTGTGTCCCCAGGTCAAAAAGACCGTCGTCGGTACTATAATCACGAGTTTGCGACCATACTAAATATGCTGTTGATCCGGGAAGAAACTCCCAGCGCACCACAAGATTGCTGAGGAACTCGCTGACTGTGAAATCAGGATTTTCAAAGTCATAGTCAGGAAGCAGGTCAGCATCTTCATATACAAAATATTGCTGTGCCGAGGCGTCATAAAAAATCTCACCGGGACCGGCAATGGCTTCCCTGACCGAATACAAATGGAAACGGTCGGTATAAGCATCAGCCACCGGATCGGTAATACGCTTGAAGCTGCTGTATTTTCCGGAACCGAAGAAGGGCTGGCCCCAGTATTGTACAGTGAGGTCAGGGGTTATATTATAATCGACTCTCAATGACATGCTGAGGATCTGCTGGTCAATATTTGCAAAGATATACTGCGGTGAATAGACTCCGCCTGTCTCACTTGTGGCGACGTACTGCATCGAATGACGCGTCTGTTCCCATTCCGGTTCAGCGCTGATTGTAAGGTTATCCGAAGGTCTGTACATCAGCTCCAGTCCTATGCTCTTCTGGGTATAAACATTCTCATCGCCCCATCCGTACCGCGCATCTAATTCTGCCACAAGCTTTTTACGTTCACTGGTGCTGAATCCTCCGTAAATGCGTCCGGTGCCGGGCATCTTAATTGAAGGTCCTCCGCGCAGCAACAGGTTGTCTCTTTCCCTGCTGTTGAATCCCCCGCCGAAATATGTGTTCCAGAGATTCTTAAAGCCGGCGCTCCACGAGAACTCATCACCCACCATCAGGGTATTACCTCCGAAATCCATAAGATGAATTAAGTTGGTCCCGAAACTCATCCTGTTGAATATGCCGAAGGGCTTATAGATGCTGTAATTGAACACCCCGACACCCAGGTACTGATCTGCAACTCTCATGTAGCCAATGTCATTAAGTTCCAGGCCGGGCGACTTCCAAGCGGCGAGGTAGATAATCTGCATGTTGCCTCCTATTTTCCCGGCCATAATATTGCCTCCGGTGCCGCTAAGTGAGGTGCGTGTTGGGTCATACTCCACATAGTCAGCGTCAGGGCGCAGAAAGTTATGCACGGCTGACTTCTGGGTGCGGGCTATTGAAACTTTATTTCCCCGGATGTTGCTGGCTACTGTCCGAAGCTGGAAAATGTATTTCATATCCTTGAAATACTGTGTAAAATCAAGACCTGCGGTTGAGGCGGACTTGTGAAAATAGTCCTGTGTGGTTTCATCAAGCGACCTGATTGTGCTTGTGACCATGCCACCGATTATTGTATTACCCCCGTTCAGGTCCTGCTGGACCCTGCCGAGGCTGTAGTTGGCAAACGGTTCAGCGGTCACATGTCTTGTCTCGCCTGTCAGTTCATTATAGATGCGGGTGTTCACCTGAGCTGTTACTGCCTCGATGACACCGACTGAAAGACCGTTGCCGGATTTCCCTGTTATTTTTGCCGCACCCAGTATTGGTATAAAGCCCGGAGTATACGCATACTCATCGTTGCCGGGTTCGGCGGGGCGCCTGGGACTCCTGCCTATCCTCCTGGAATAGAAGAGGTTGTCATTACCGACGTCACCGTCGCCAATGCCAAGGCCATAGCTGGTGATATTTTTGCCCTCCACAAAGAAGGGTCTCTTCTCCCTGAAGAATGTTTCAAAAGCCGAGAGGTTTACTTCTGATGGATCTGCCTCCACCTGGCCGAAGTCGGGATTCACTGTCAGGCTCAGCGTCATATTGTTCGAGATGCCTATTTTGGCATCGAGGCCGGCATTCGCTTTGAGGTCAGTACCGTTGAGCCACGGGTTACCGGCTTCGCCCTCATAACTCTCGAATTTTGTGACACCGTAGGGGGTTATATCAAAGATTGTGTGCGGTCTGATCCCTTTCAGCCCCTCAAGCAGTCCTGCATTATGTACCACTCCGGAAGCATTCCTTGCTATGGGCTGCCACAGGTCACTCTCGGCATTCCGGTAGATATTTCTGATTAGCTCCAGTCCCCATGTCTGTTCATCTTTTGCTGAAAAGCGAAGCTGGGTGAGGGGTATTCGCATCTCTGCCGCCCATCCCCAGTCATAAATGCCCGTCTTCACATACCATATCGGATCATAGGTTTCATCCTCGTTTGTGCCGTCTTCAGTCCAGATGAGGTCACCCTTCACGCCCGCCGCACTCACGCCGAATCCGAACGCTGTACGCTGGTCAAAATAAGAATCGAAAGCAACAAGGACCTCATCACCGTCGGTGTCATCACGGCGTGTCATGCGCGTTACAATGCTGTCAGGCGCAGTGTCATAGGCCTTTATCGCAACATATATATTATTGTCGTCATAAAGGATCTTGAATTCTGTCTTCTGTGATACGGGCTGGCCTTCCGCCGGTTCAAACTGAATAAAATCACCACCCCAGGCACCGAGTGTCCAGGCTTCCTCATCGAACTCGCCGTTGATAATGGGCGGTGTTTCAATACGCTGAGCCGTGTATTTCCTTTTCTCATAATCCTGACCATAAATTAAAGCAGGGAGGAAAAGGACAAACAGGATAAGGACTCTATTCATATCAGGCCGCGTTGTAAAACAGTAAATTTAGGTTATCAGAGGTGATACAAATATATTTAAATTTTATCAGTGACATTCTGCACACAATTGTCCGGGCAGAAAAAAAGCGGAGATTACTCTCCGCTCTTAATGGACTTTGCATTTTGAAACCTACCGGAGTCCGAACCTGTAAGTAAATTTTACAAGGAATATATCACTTGGTTTTTTGGTACTGAAAAGGTTTGAAAGGTTTTGATTCAATGAGAATGACCCTGTCTCGTCTGAATAGTCACGTGTCTGTGACCAGACAAGGTATACAGTTGAGCCGGGACGGAATTCCCAGCGCACCACAAGGTTTGACAGGAATTCGTCGATGTTGCCATCGGGGTTTTCGAAGTCATAGTCATCGGTTCCGTCTCTGTTTTCGTCCACAATGTATCTGTTTTCAGCTCCGTCATACCGAATCTCGTCAGTTGTGAAAGTATGAAAGCGGTCTGTGAAATTTGCAGCTTTCGGATCTGTAATGACCTTATACTTACTGTAATCCATTGCTGCAAGGAATGGCTGTCCCCAGTACTGAATAGTGAGATCGGGTGTGATATTGTAATTGAGTCTCAATGACATCCTGACGATCTGCTGATCTATCTGGCTGAGGATATACCTGTCGTGTCCTTCAAAGGATAACTGGTCTACATACTGCAGCATGCTGGTTCTTCCGGATATTGACGGGGATACTGAGACCGAGAATGACTGTCCGGGTTTTGCTGTAAGTTCAAGCCCGGCAGAGTATGATTTTGATGATCCTTCCCCGCCCCTTGATATATTTCCATAGAGCCCGGCGGTGATCATCTTTGATGAACTGCTGTTCAGGTTGACAAAGTAATTGACATTATCGGGAAGCAGCATCGACGGTCCGCCCCTCAACATTGTGTTTGAGGTAGCCTTCCCGTTGTAATTGCCCCCGATATTGAATGACCAGAGGTTTTTGAACTGTGTATATACACTTAAATTACCTCCTGCATTCTGGAAGTTACCACCGAAGTCCCAGCCGTTCCATTGGTTTGCATTGAACCTGATCCTGCGGAAGATGCTGAAGGGCTTATCGATCGAGTACGCTGACCAGGCTACTGCCGTCAGTGCATCAGCGCTCTGCAGGTATCCGAGGTCATTGAGGTCGAAGCCCGGCGATTTCCACAGGCCGAAAAGCATGAAGTTCCAGCGTCCGCTAACCTTCCCGAACTGCACATTGCCGCCGTGGCCGTTGAGAGATGTGCGCGACGGATCGACCTCGATATAATCGGCATCGGGACGCTGAAAGAAGTGCACTGATGACCGCTGGAGGTCTTCAATGGCATCAGTACTGCCGTTTAGATTGCTGAATGCTGCCGTGGCTGATAGGACAAGGGTCCTTTCCTTAAAATACTGTGTAAAGTCGAGGCCGGCGGTATTTGCACTTTTAACAAGATCTTCGATGCCCGTACCGTCAAGATAACGGTGCGTATTGGTGTAGGATCCACCGATGATTGTCTTTCCGTCATTGAAATCTTTTATTACCCTGGAGACGAAATAGCTTGTCAGAGGCTCCACAGTCTGCAGTCTTCTCTCACCCAATAAGTCTATTTCTGCTTTCGCCTCAGCAGTCACAGCCTCAAGGATGCCTATTGACAGGCCGTCGGGTGTTTTGCCGGTTACTTTGGCAGCACTAATAATAGGGGTATTACGCGGTGATCTTACGAATTCATTATCCTCAGTATCGGGCCAGATGTGGGGACTCCTCCCTATCCTTCTGGAATAGAAGAGGTTGTCATTGCCTATATCACCGTCTCCGATGCCCACCTTGAAGCTCGTAATGTTATTGCCTTCAATGAAGAAGGGTCTTTTTTCCTGGAAGAACGTCTCGTAAGCTGACAGGTTAACTTCTGACGGGTCTGCCTCCACCTGGCCGAAGTCAGGGTTAACAGTCAGGTCGAGTGTCATGTTGTTTGTGATTCCCAGCTTGGCGTCAAGTCCTACATTGTATTTAAGGTCGCTTCCGTCGACAAACGGATTGCCGGCTTCTGCCGGATATTTTTCATAGCTGCCCACTGCGAAAGGAGTTATGTCAGCCTGTTTACGGGGTCTTATTCCTTCAAGGCCGGTCACTTCACCGAAATTGTGAACCATTCCTGAAGCATTCCGGTCTATGTGTTGCCAGAAGGTTGTTTCCTGTCACGGAATGTCTGCCGCATTACCTCCATTCCCCATATACCCCCTTCGGATATCCTGAACCTCAGCTGTGTAAGTGGTATCTTCATTTCGGCAGCCCAACCCCAATCGTACACTCCGGATTTTGTGAACCAGATCGGATCCCAGGTCTCGTCTTCAACCTGTCCGTCGCTTGCCCATATCATATCAAGCTTGACACCGGCGGCGTTGACAATGAATACGAAGCCGGTGCGCTGGTCGTGGTAGCTGTCAAATGCTATTCCCACAAGGTCACCGTCGGCATTGTCACGCCTCGAGATGCGCCGGCTGATGCTGTCTGGTGCCGTGTCGAAGGCTTTGATGGCAACATAAATGTAGTTGTCATCAAACAGGACCTTGAATTCTGTTTTCTGGCTGGCTTCTGAGCCGTTCTTGGGTTCATACTGAACAAAGTCGCCACCCCAATCCCCGGTCTGCCATGTTTCCTCCTCTATTGATCCGTCAATCACCGGTACCGATGCGGTATAGACGGCTTTGTAGCTCTTTTTATATTTCAGGTGTCTGAGCGGCTGCAACAATGCATAAAAATGCCGTAACAGCAAGCATCATAATTCTTTTCATAGCGATAAGGTTCAAATGTCCAAAATGCAAATCCTCATCAAAGACGGCGTGTAACCGGAAGTGCTGCTTTTTTCTCAGAAAAATTCGAAGGAGGTGCCGGTGTGGGCAAGGAATCTGAAAAGGCCTTCGCGGGGTATTATGAGCGAAGCAGTATTTGTATTGGGGTGGAACGAGAGGCGTTCGTGTTCGAGCAGTGATTTGTCAATAAAGAGGTGAACGTGGCGTTCGGTATCATTCATAAGTCCGAACGGAGAGACAGATCCGGGTGTCAGGCCGAGATACTGCATCAGCCTTCGGTCTGAGGCGAATGAGAGCTTGCCCTGTCTGAGCTTCTGCTCGAGGTCTTTGATGTTCAGCTTCGAGCTGTAATACAGTATCACCAGGTAGTGCCTGTCGCCCTTATGATTCCTGAAAAAGATGTTCTTGCAGTGCCCCGAGTCTATTCCTGCCCAGTATTTCATTGCCTCGTCAACAGTGGCAACGGGCGGGTGTTCATGATACTCGTAGGGTATTTGAAGTTGATCAAGCAGAGCATACAGTTCTGCAGGGCCCCTCATACTACAGGCTTGTTTTTGGCGCAGTATTTGAATTCCAGCCCGCTCAGCAGGGCCATGTCCTCTCCTGCCTCCTTAAGGTCAGTATCTTCTTCGTCAAAATGCCATTCCACTGTAACTGGAATCTCTTTTTCCATGACCTCCTTGAGGATTGTAAAGATATCATAAAGGAATTTGGCAGATGAGGAGTTGAAGTATTGAAGGTCAACCTTGAAGAGCAGAGGTTTTGCATCCGTATAGGGGCTACCTGTATTTATTTCCCCGGCGAATGCCGTCAGCCAGTCAATTACCGGATAGAAGAGTTCTCTTACGTCTTCCGGGGCCGACTTACCCGAGATTGAAAAGATATTTTCTTCCGGGGAAAGAATAATCTCTGGTTTGTTACTTTCGGCCTTAATTTTTAAACTCTTCATTGTTACCCTTTTTACAAATATGCACTCTTTTTTCTGAAATGGCAATCCGCAGAATATTGTTTTTGTTAACCAGCAATTGACACCTGTTCATCGCTTAAATAACCTGTATCAGTTGCCAGGTTAGTTCCTTTTGAAGCTGTCACGGCAAGGGTGTCACAGCGTTCATTTTCAAGGTTGTCATTATGACCTTTGACCCAGATCAGTTTTACATTGTGCTTTCTGAAGACCTCCAGGAACCTGATCCACAGGTCGGGATTTTTCTTTTTGGCAAACCGTTTTTGTTCCCAGTTAAAAAGCCATCCCTTGTTCACGGCATTGACAATATACTGGGAATCGGTATAAAGTGTAACCTCTGTCCCCGGTTTTTTCATTGACTCGAGGGCAACGATTGCGGCGAGGAGTTCCATACGGTTATTGGTTGTACGGCTGAATCCTTCTGACAGTTCTTTTCTGTGGGGACCGGAGATCATGACGATGCCGTAACCGCCAGGGCCGGGATTACCGCTGCAGGCACCGTCGGTATAAACAGTGACCTTATGTGGCATGTGGCAGTACTATTCCGGTATTATGGATGAATAGCCTGACGGCGATAGCAATCAGGATGATGCCGAAAAACTTCTTCAGGATATGCAGCCAGGTTGGTCCGAGGAATCTCTCGATTGCTGTTGTACTTCTGAGCACAAAATAAACGATTATCATGTTCGCAAGAAGAGCGATCAGGATGTTGAGAGTATGGTATTCGGCTCTGAGGGAGAGGACGGTAGTAATAGAACCGGCGCCTGCGATGAGGGGGAATGCTATCGGGACTATTGTGCCGCCGCCGGGTGAGTCGTGATGGAAGAACTCGGCGCCCAGCACCATTTCCATTCCAAGGAGGAAGATTATGAATGCGCCTGCTATTGCGAAGGAGTTTGCGTCGATGCCGAAGATATTGAGCAATTTTTCCCCGAAGACGAGGAAGACGAGGAAGATAGAGAGGGATACGATTGTTGCTTTAAGTGCGTTGACATTACCTGTCTTCATCTTGATATCCAGGATTATGGGGATAGATCCGGGGATATCAATTATAGCGAAGAGGACCATGAATGATGCTACTATCTCGATGAAGTTGAAGTGCATGTGGAAATTTTCTGCAAAGATAGGAGAAAGTTGAAGAGTTTATAGGTTTATGGGTTTATAGGTTTGGAGCATGGGGCAAGGAGCAAGGAGCAAGGAGCAAGGAGAATGGAGCATGGAGTATGGGAACTCCGAAGGAGTGACATTATGATAGCAGTGACCAGGAATCCAGGGGGAACTCCGAAGGAGGTGACATTATGATAGCAGTGACCATGAATCCAGGGGAACTCCGAAGGAGTGACATTATAATAGCAGTGACCATGAATCCAGGGGGAACTCCGAAGGAGTGACATTATGATAGCAGTGACCATGAATCCAGGGGAACTCCGAAGGAGTGACATTATGATAACCTTCTGAAAAAAAAGTTTTTCGGAAATAACTTATCATTTAAAAGAATGCTTAACTTGGATTGTATTGCAGGCCGTGAAAGTCAGTCTTCAGCAGGTTTACTGCCTTATAATGAGTTGATTTGGTAAAGATATGGATGGGACTGACGGGGCTGTGCATTCCGGATGCTTAAGGAGCGTCCTTATGTATACCGGAATTTGCAAAACTTCAAAACCCTTATTTAACCGGAAAGGTTGATAACTCCTGCTCCGGGCATTTAGAATTACCTTTGGTAGATTTATACATTAGTTATGTGCTATGTGTAACACTCTCAGATAAATACAGACTATGTTTGACCATCTTCTCGATACAATAAAAAAAGATAACCCAAAATGGGCTCAATTTCAAGACTTATTAATTGAAAGGCAGATTGCTGCCTAAGACAATTTTATTAAATGAAGGAGAAATTTCGACTCATGCTCATATAATTAAAAAGGGATGTTTACGTGAGTGGTTTAATAAGGATGGCAAGGAAATCACATTTCAATTCTTTTTTGAAGGACAGGCTGTTGCATCAATAGATAGTTTTTTAAATAATCAACCCAGCTTGTATACTATTGAAAGTATTGAGCCTTCAATAATTTATTCAATAAGTAAGGACAAATTTGAACGAGATTTATCAATTGTTCCCTGAGTTTAAGGAAAGGTTTCAAGAGTTAATGTATCAACGGTTTAGAAATTATGCAAATCTTTTTCTTTCCAGAATTAAAGATTCACCCAAGGAGCGCTATGAGGATTTAATTCTAAACCATCCTGAAATAATAAAACGAGTTCCACAACATTATATAGCTTCATATTTAGGAATAACTCCAACTTCTCTTAGCAGGATTAGAAATAGAAAATAGGTTTCATTTCTTAACAATTGTTATCGTCATAATGCTTTCGTATTAGCATTTTTGTCTGAAAAGATAACAAATGAAATCGCGATCAATCAACCATGATTCTACTCGAACAACATATATTCAACTTGATACTAAAAAATGTATAGCATGTTGGAAATGTCTGGCAGAATGTAAAAACCATGTGATTGGCAGGATTAATTTGCCATGGCATAAACACTCCCGTTTTGTTAATAGTAGTGATTGTACAGGTTGTTTTAAATGTGTAAATGTTTGCGAACCAGGTGCTTTAACGAAAATCTCAATCAAAAAACCTGACAACAATTCCTCCAGGGAAAAACTAAAACTGGTTTTTATTGTAAACCTTGGATTATTAATTTTTGGACTTGCCATGTCATTCTCTGGCTTTGTAATACAATTCAAATACCACATGGGGCACAATTCGGGAATTGAAACAGATAATACAGTTTTAGGGATAGGTTATTATAATTGGACTAATATTCATAAAATATCAATCATTATTATTTCAATTTTAGTGACTTATCATTTTTTCCTGCATTGGAAGTGGTACAAAACGATAATAATTAAAAAGCTCGCAGCCAGAAACAAACTTCAAATAATACTTTCAATTGTTTTTATCCTCGTAGCTATTACAGGATATATCCCCTGGATTATTAATTTATCAGGGGGATCTGAAATTGTACGCAAATTTTTTATTGAGATACATGACAAAATCGCAATCCTTCTATTTGTACTTCTTACTATACACTTGACAAATAGATTAAAATGGTACATTACTACCCTTGATAGACTTAAAAATAAACACAGCACATAACACGGACAATAAAGGTGCATTTGTTTGTCACAGTTTTTGAACATACTGCTTTCTTATAACGTGATCCTTATGTCGCACCACCCGGACTCCGCTCCAGTGCTCGCAATTAAGATTCTGTACCATGACTAATTCCTGGCTTCGTTGTCAGCTTGTAACGCGACACTGCGCCAGTGCTCATTTTAAAAGTTTCTGCAACCAGGTGACTAAATACCAATCACTTAATTCACTTGTACCGCGAAACTCGTATAAGCCCGAAAATTTGTGCCATGACGCCAAAAACTGCGCCATACCCTCCTTGCACCGTGGTAGCTTTCTGGCTAAAGTAACTCTGTTTCCTGCCCGGTGCTTACGTCGGGTAACACAACCTCCCTTTATTGCCGGGCCGTTACCAGCAATTTTGGGGAAAAGTTGAATAATCATTTGTTTCCTAATAAAGAAACATCTATCTTTGTAGAAAATTACGAATTGTGACTGAAAGATTCAAAGTCCGATTCTTAGAAGAGGCAGCCGAGTTTCTTGATAATATTGACGGGAAAGCCAGAGAGAAGATAATTTACAATGTACGTAAGGCTCAGGTAATCAACGATAACTCTCTCTTCAAGAAGCTTTCAGGTGAAACCTGGGAATTCAGGACTTTATTCAATAAAGCACATTATAGGCTATTTGCTTTCTGGGACAAATCTGGCAAACCTGATACTGTTGTAATATCAACTCACGGGATTGTTAAGAAAACAGATAAAACTCCCAGAAAAGAAATTGAAAAGGCAGAAAAATTGAGATTACTATACTTTGAACAAAAAACTCAGAAGCGATGAAAAAGGGAGAAATGAAGACATACAGCCTTGAGGAAATTACCGATAAGCATATCGGTAAGCGTGGGACTCCTAAAAGAGAAGCATTTGAGTCTGAACTTCGTCTTGACTTACTTGGAGAAGCTATTAAAAAAGCCAGAAAAGAACGCAATCTGACACAAGAAGAGCTTGGAAAACTTGTTGGCGTCCAGAAAGCTCAAATTTCAAAGCTTGAAAATAGCTTGACAGATGCCAGGTTTGAAACAATATTGAAAGTGTTCAAAGCCTTAAATGCAAAAATCAACTTCAATATAGAACTGTTGGACCAAACAGTAAAAATAGCCTAAAATAAAAACTGCTGGTAACAGGTCGGTATACGCAATTGCCTTCGGCCAGCATACAGTAACTGATAAAAACAAAATTCCGTAATAGCTGGCCGGCTGGCCCCGGCTGAACGCCGGGGCACTCCTCCGCCAGCTGGCGGTCATGGTTTTTGCTATTCTTTATGATTTCGTGAATCTGAAAGATATCCACATCCAGTACGATGGCAAAAACCCATGCCACCACGAAGCAGTCGGCAACATGCACATACCGCCGAACGTTGGCGGCAATTGTGAGTCCCATTTTCAAACCAATAAAATGAAACCTGTTATTACCATCCTATTCATCTTGGTAATTCTACCAAACGTAACTGCTCAAAAAGTTGACATTAACAATTTCATAATAGAAAAGAGCTCATTTTCTGCAAATATTATGGGAAGCTCTTCACTAGGTGGGATTACATTTGAAAAAGTCTTAACAGATATAATCATTTGGGAGGTAGGTATTGGATATGTCGGGATTGGCACCGGAGTAACGTACTATCCTTTCAACATTCAAAAATCAAAAGTATGCCCATATACAGGCCTTAAATTCAGTTTCCTAGTCCTTCCAGAGGTCGCTATTGCATCTTGGGCTTATATTCCCTTGGGAGTAACATTCTTTTCGAAACAAAGAATAAACATCGGTTTTGATGTTGGTCCAGCGCTTGGTAAAATGGAAGATGTAAGTCGTCCTGTGGAAAATTGGGAGAGTTCACTATTCCATGACAGAAAAATAAGAATCTTCGGAAACTTAAAAGTTGGATTCAGGCTTTAAATCACCCCCTAAGAAAAAACAACTACCGCCAACAGGTCGGTATATGTCATTGGCTCTCCGTACCGCGAGAACTTTCTGGCTAAAGGAGGACTGTTAAGTGGTTGGCGGTACGGCCAGCCCCGGCTCTCGCCGGGGACTTCCGCCAGCTGGCGGTCACGGTTTTTGACAACGCGAAAAAAAAGTAATAACCGCACAACTCTGCATCGCACCACGAGTGCAAAAACACACGCCACCGCGACTCTGCGGCAACTGGTACACACCGCCGACCGTTAGCATTCAGGCCCGCTTCGCGCACTGCGGGACAAATTAGGCATTGCTGGACAATTTCGTAACCAAGATAGATGGCCCGTAATGCTAACTGCAAAAGCAATATTTCACTCAATAACCGGGATTCAAAATACTTTGTAAATTTGACTATTAGTAGACAAATATAAACATGTTGACAACAATATTATAGTGGGAACCATACATAATTCAATATTCAATCATGTTTTCAAATTACCTTACAAAAAACAATAGATGAAAAATATTTTACTCTCAATTCTAATCTGTCTCAGTACATTCTTCAGTTTTCGCTCAAGATGAAAATGTCATTTATTCCTTCAAAACAAAAAACAATAAAGTAGTTGAATTAATTTTTAATGAATCCGACAGTGTTTTTATATATCGGTTCCTTTCGAAAGGGAAAATTGAGTTGGAAATCAGAGACGATTTAACGGATACTGATACCATATTCACTGTAAATGGATATCATAGAGGCGGAGGAGTCGAAAATGCGGCAATGGATTATAATGACATTTATTTTAGTAATAATGGATATGATTATGATATTTATTATGTATGGGGAGTAAATGAAGAAGATCCAGATGTGGAAAACGATCCAATATTTGGTATAAAGGTTTTTAAAGAGGGTATTGAAATTGCCGATATAAAAGGGAGCAAAATAATTACAGGTTCTGTAAGCGGATATTCATTTTATGATTTTCTTCCAGAATCAAAAGAGAACTAATGCATAGAGATAAATTATACTTTTTGGCTGGACAGAAAGATAATATCACTACTGAGACAAATCCTGCATTTCAGTCGGGACTTGGAACCTTAGCAGATTTCGACTACCCTGACAAATTCCTCGCATCTTGACAGTTTAAAATTGGCCCGAAATGCCAACACGAACAATAAAGATAAGTTGCTCGACATGGTTTTTGCTTCAGTTCCTGCACCCATGACAAATTCGTAATGCCTGTTCCATGATCGCGCCAGCACTGTTACAAATTAACAATACCGGGATAAATGACTGCTCACAATAAAGTTTGTACCGCGACACGTGGCGCCACTGATCAAGCTTACAACTGGACGGCAAAAACACGTGCCATAGCCTCCTTGCGCCGGGACAAATTTTTGGCTGAAGTACCTGGATCGTGCCCGGATGCGGCGTCGGGTAACACAACCTCTCCATATTGCCGGACCGTTAGCGTGCATTATCAGAATGACTTCAGAACAGAAGAAAAATTGCGACAGATGAAGATAATAATAACTATCTTTTTGATTTGGATTTCAATTAATTCATTCGGACAGAGCGGACAAACATTTAAAATTGAGGATCTTTCAAAACCAGATAAGTTGTTGTCTTTGCAATCGTACAATGAAATCTACAAAACCCTGATACTTAAGGATGCCAAACTTACAAAATGGGACATCGAACGGTATGGGATAGATTTCAATTATAATATTTTGGCTAAAAGTCAAGCGCCTGGTAGTTTAGTAAATTATGGATTCAACTCCTTTTTCAACGGAATGTATCAAGCCTATGCTGATCATCGCCCCTTTGTTCTATCTCCTGATATGATATGGTTATTGATTAGTCAGGGTTTTGCACGACATGTTAATGCAAATCCCGAGAAACTACGTAAATACTTTGTTGACTTTTCAGGTAAAGTCACCTTAATGGTAAACTCAAATAGCGATTTACTCAAAGAATCAACAAATTGGGAGGAAATTTTCCCTCAATTTACGGCATACATAGCTGAACATACGGGAGAAGAACTAATTAATACTTTGACTTCTGATTTTTCAACTACTACATCGATTGAGAGGGTTGCTTCTGAAATTACCATCATGGAAGCAATGGAACCGTATTTTGAGTTTGTGGTACTGTATGTTGTTTGCGGAATTCCTGAGATTACCTTGCTGGGAACGACTGAAGATTGGGAAAAAATCCTGGATAAAACTAGAAAACTTGGAGATTATGACTTAAAATGGTGGACTAATGAGTTGGAACCTATTCTTCAAGAATTTATAAATGCCTCAAAAGGTGAAATTGATGAAATGTTCTGGAGAAACATGTTTAAGTATCATTCACAAGAAAAATATGGCGCTCCCAAAATTATTGATGGTTGGATAGTCAAATTCTTTCCCTATGATAAAGACGGTAAACGTAACAATTTGAGTGAGCTTATTGGAGGAGGTAGCTTACCAGAGGAGATGGTAAAAGTAGATTTGAAGTTTATAAAATCTGATGGAATTTATACGGAGGAAACTATGCTTGAATTGTGGGCAGGATTTATAGGATTAGAACAAAATTCAGAGACTTTTGCTCTTACTCCAAAAATTAGTTGGATGATTAAGAAAAAAGACATTAATCAAACAGGAATCCATCAAAAGATAGAATCAGAAAACATTCCAACTAGTGGAGGAATGGGAGGTGGTATTGAATTAAGGATTGTAGATGTTCCCGAAAACTTAAGAAAGTTAAAAGAAATATATTCGTTGAGTCTTCATTTTAAAAACAAAGTGTTAATTCCAGATTGGCTAAAAGACATTCGAATTGGGAAGCTTGAAATTGAAGGGAAAATAGATCGAGCTGAAAAGGAGAAAATATTAAAATGGTTTCCTAACACAGATTTAATAATAAATAACAAGGAATACAATTTAGGGAATAATGGCTGGATATTAGTCTCGGGCAACACTATACCAAATGAAGTGCTTGGATTAAAAGAAATTTGGGTTCTTGAGATTTGGAATATGGAATATAAAGAAGATAAATTAATAATACCTGATGCTTTAAAAAAAATAAAAATTGACAACTTGACTTTAGTGAACAATACTTCTTCTGAGAATATAAAAAAGATCAAAGAACTTCTTCCAAATACAACCATATATATACAGGGAAAGAAAATAGATAACGCACGCTAACAGGTCGGTAAATGCAATTGCCATCGGCCGGCAATGCCAAATTTTTATAATCGGATAAATTTAATGTTTGCCGGCCGGCTGGCCCCGGCTCCCGCCGGGTGACTCCTCCGCCAGCCTGAGGACCAATTGTACATACCGCCGCGCCTAAGCAAAACCTCTTAAAAGATTTAATGCTATTCCACATTAAGGTGCTTTACCATCACGACAATTAATGCATGATTCAGGAGAAATCTTTAAAAGCTCAAAATGAGAATCTCAATCGTTATTAACGGAACAAGAGGTGATGTGCAACCAATGCTTGCTCTGGCAATTGGACTCAAAAAAAATGGACATGAAGTAATTCTTCTTGCCCCACCTGAGAATGAAGAACTCATAAATAAATATAATTGTCCCTTTGTGGCATTTGGTCCGAACTACAAAGAAATATTCAAACAAAATGCACAAATTAAAGGCGGAGCCACTGCTGCACCTTCTCCTAAAGAGATGAAAAAGGAGACTGAAAACCAGATTAATAATCTCCCGAAATTGATTGAAGGTTCTGATCTTAGTTTTGGGTGTGGGGTTTGTTTTAGGTGTTCATACAGTCGCAGACCTTTTAAAGATTCCCTATCGTTTTGTTATTTTCTATCCAATGCTTTTGGGAACGAGTAAAAATGATCCCTTTTTTAATCGACTACTTTTCGGACTCGGCAGATCAATGACTAATCTGGTTATGAAAAGTTACATCAATAATAGTCGAAATAGCTTAGGACTATCGCCAATAAAGGATGTTTGGAAACACTGGATGGGGGAACATGTCATTGTTGCATGTGACAAAGAGTTAAATGCCGTCCGAAATGGTGTTTCATTTAATTTTACTCAAACCGGATATATGTTGCTTCCTGCACAAAATGGATTACCTGAATATGTGGACAATTTCCTGAAATCAGGAAAACCACCGATATATATTGGATTTGGCAGTAATCCGGTAGATCGTCCTGAAAAGTATAGTCTTATTTTTAACGAAGTCTCGAAAGAGACAAATCAAAGATTTATAATTTCAAAGGGGTGGGCAAATCTCCAGGAAAAGAACTCGATCGATATTCTTTACGTTGATGAAATACCTTTTGAGTTACTTTTTCCCCGACTTGCAGCAATAGTATATCATGGAGGGACAGGAACTATGGCAGCAGCTTCAAGAGCTGCAATTCCACAGGCAGCTTTTCCGTTCATGGCTGACCAGTTTGAAAATAGAAAACAAATTGTAAAACTTGGACTTGGACCTGATACTTGCGATTTTAAGAAGTTGTCTGCAAATGCACTCTCTGCGGCTATTAAAGATTGTGTAAATAATAGTGAGTTTAAAAGAAAGGCAGGTAAAATCTCAGAAAAATTAAAAATAACAAGTGGACTTGACCTGACAATTAACCTGCTTGAGAGAGAATTTAAAAAATACACCTTATCCTAACACAGGAAATATGGGTAAGTTGTATGTCACTCTTTTTGCTTTTGCCCTATACTCAAGACAAATTTGTAATGGTTCAAGCACTTTTGAAATAGGCAATTATTTTTGCGACAAAGACATAGTATGAAATTTCAAATTCGTAAAACCTACCGGATTCCTTAAAAACTACATTAAGCATTACTGCTTTATGGAATCGGATTATTCATGAAGCGGATGTCACGGAAAGGGTTATACCCACTGAAAATATTCAACTAATGTTTCACTATAAAAATCCCTTTGTCGTAGTTCATTCAAATGATGAAGCAATAAAACAGCCCAGATCAATTATAAGTGGATTAAGCGATTGTTATTGCTGATGTTTCAACTAACGGTGAAGCAGGAGTTGTTTTTATCAGCTTTTATCCGGCCGGCGCCTGCCATTTCTTCAGGTTCCCCCTATCCGAGATTGAAAACCAAAGTGTTGATATGATTGATATATTTCAACACAGAAATAAGACAGATTGAAGAATTGCTGTATTTGAAAGAGAATATTAGGGATAAAGTTAGCTGTTATTGAGAATTTTCTGGTCAGGCATCACTATCCGATTCCATCAAATGATCCGGAGGGTATGTGTCCGCATTGTAACGGATTAGGGAAGCAGATTAAAATTGACCTTAACTCATTTCTCGACAAAGAAAAGACTATCAGGGAAGGAGCAATAACACACCCGCATTATAAAGCAGGAGGTTTCCTTTGGAAAGAGTTGTTAAGCCTAGACGTAGTGGATGTTGACAAGCCATTGAATGATTTTTCAGAGGAAGAGTTGCACCTGTTGTTATACTCCGAACCATTTGCGGTAAAAGGAGCAAAAGAAAAATTAACCTATAACCGAAACTTTGAAGGAATTGCCCGTAAACTTGAAAAAGCAGTGACCACAAGAGCTGATGATGAAACAGCCGAAGAAGACAAAAACGCATACACGAAATATTTTAACTATGAATTATGTGAACAATGTGGCGGTACCAGATTGAATGAACGGGCAAGAAGTATTAAAATAAACGGACTGACTATTGCCGATGTATGCAGTTTAGAACTGGCAGACGTATATGCATTCTTACAAGAAATTAATGATGAAATATCCAAACCAATTTTGCGAAAAGCGCAATTCCTGCTCCAACAGCTTATTGAAATCGGGGTGGGTTATTTGTCACTCGAACGGGCTGTAAGTACACTTTCCGGAGGTGAATCGCAACGGGTCAAAATGTCGAAGCAGATGGATTGCAACTTAGTTGATATGCTTTATGTTCTTGACGAACCTTCAATCGGATTACATCCCCGAGACACAGAAAACCTTTTGAATATTTTATTTCGGTTAAAAGAAAAAGGGAATTCTGTGTTTGTTGTAGAACATGACCCTGATATAATACGGTCAGCCGAATGGATTATCGATCTGGGACCAATGGCAGGCAAATTGGGCGGAAATGTTGTTTTTAACGGAGAACCCAAAGAATTAGCAAATACTGAGAGTATTACAGGCAAGTATCTTCTGAATAAAGACAAACCAACATTCAGGAGAAAGACTGCAACTTCATTTTTTGAAATCAATAACGCCACAGCGAACAACCTTAAAAATGTATCGGTAAAAATACCGAAAGGGGTATTAACCTGCGTTACCGGAGTTGCAGGAAGCGGTAAAAGCAGTCTTATCCATGAGTGCTTCGCAAAACAACATCCTGAAGCAATCGTAATTGACCAGTCGCCAATAGGAAAATCCTCAAGGGCTAATGCTGCGACATTTATAGGTGTTTTTGATTTAATACGAAAAGAATTTGCTTCTGCAACAAATTCTGAAGCTTCATTATTCAGCTTTAACTCAAAAGGAGCATGTCTAAAATGCAATGGACAGGGGGTATTGACTTTTGAACTTCATTTTTTGGATTCAGTAAAAACCGTTTGCGATGAGTGTGAAGGGAAACGTTATCATTCTGATGTGTTGGAGCTTAAATATCAGGGCAATAACATTGCGGAAGTACTGGATATGACAGTTAATCAGGCATACGATTTTTTTAAATCATCAAAAATAAAGAGCTACTTGCATCTTTTACAGGAAGTTGGATTAGGGTACCTAAAATTGGGACAGTCTTTAAGCACGTTGTCAGGCGGTGAATCTCAACGATTGAAAATTGCAACTGAATTAAAAAAAGAAGGCAATATTTACATCATGGATGAACCAACAACAGGACTTCATATGTCGGATATTGATAATTTTTACAAAATCGTAAAAGCATTGGTGAAAAATGACAATACAGTGATTATTATTGAACACAACCTGGATATTATTAAATATGCTGACTGGATAATTGACATGGGACCTGAAGGAGGTAAAAAAGGAGGAGAATTGATATTTCAGGGATTACCGGAAGATATTGTGAATTGCGAGGATTCAATCACGGGAAAATATCTGAAAAAGGTGATTTAAACAGCCTAATTTGCAAGCACATTGCCACAGCCACACATGCCAACACCACTATCAAAGCTTTGGCAAAGAGCTTGCAAATCAAAATCTGTAGCGTTTTAAATTTGTTCTCCCTCGCGCCGACTCAATAATATTTCTGCAACAGGGTTAATAAAAAGAAAAAAATCATAATACGTGACAAATTTCTGGTAACTAGACAAATAGAAAAGGTCTGGCCCATAACACGGACAATCTGGGTAAGTTGTTTGTCACACTTTTTGCTTTTGCTCCTGCACCCAAGACAAATTTGTAATGGTTCAAGCACCCGGACACGAGCATCTGCCCGCTACCACCTTTGTACCCGGCTATAAGTTAGCTGTTCCGGTTGAATGCTTTCTGACTGGCTGTAATAGATAGAGATATGAACTGGGACTTTAAAGGATAATTGCCTTCCCATGGCAACTCTCTTGGGTAAATAAAGAAGACCGTGTTGTGATTGGCGTTATTGCCTGCCCCAACTCCCGCCTGAGCAACTTGAACATAAGCCGGATGTCAGCTGCAGGACCGCAGGACTGCAGGACCGCAAGACAAAAAAGGGTTACCGTTGCCGGCAACCCTTTTTCTGTTTATGACTGAAGCATATTATTGCCTGATATCCATCTCCTTCAAAAGGTGTCCGGCACCGGCATAAACATCCATAATCCACAGCACATACCTGATATCCACACAGATACATCTCTGGAGATCGGGTTCAAATGCTATGTTGCCTGTCATCGCTTCCCAGTTGCCGTCAAATGCCAGCCCGATGAGTTCACCGTTGCCGTTAATGACCGGACTCCCCGAGTTACCGCCTGTGATGTCATTGTTTGTGATGAAACATACCGGCATGTAACCTTCCGGTGAAGCATACCTTCCGAATTCCTTCTTGTTGTAAAGGTCTATCAGCCTCTGCGGCAGATCGAATTCATAGTCGGCAGGCTTGTATTTCTTGATGACACCATCAAGTGTTGTATACCAGTTGTAATGTACGGCATCCTGCGGATAGTAGTCCTGTACCTTACCGTAAGTGAGCCTCATTGTGAAGTTGGCATCAGGGTATTGAGTCTTGTCGGGTGCATATTCCATTACACCGGCAAGATAAGTACGCTGTCCTTTCGAAAGATCGGCATTGAATGCAGCGAGCTCCTGCTGAAGTGTCCTGCCTACAGCTGTTATGGATTTGGAAGCAACAAGTGCCGGATCTTTCTGTAAAGTCTTGAGATCAGGCTTTGCAAGGAATGCCTTCAGTTTGTCAGGTGTCAGAAACAATGACCTGGCAAAAAGATCATCGACAAACCTGTCGATGTCGCCTTTGAACTTCTTATCAATAAGAGCATAAATGTCAGGAAGGAATTTGGGGTCGATGTCAGCCTTGTAAAGCTTGAACATGGCCTTTGTTGTCTTAATGTCTGTAGGGAAGTTGTAATCGCCGTAGAAAGCATCAAGGTTCATCAGCACCCTGCCGGTGATATCTGCCACCCTCTCTTTGTTGCCCTCTTTGATTGCATCCTCGAGCGCGGAAAACTGTCCCGAGAATGTGATAAGCTCGCATGAACTCCTGAAGGTTTCGTTAAGGTACTGCTGAGCATTGTATTTCTCAGCCCTGCCTTCAATTGCGTTTTTAATTAGTGTAAGTGCGTTGCCGTATTTTTCAACTCTTGCCTTATCTGCATTTACCCATTTCATGAAATCAGCTTCGAATGCGGCTTTTGTAGCTGCTGTACGCAGACGCTCGAGGCCCTCATTCTGACCTATAGAGAATTTCCAGTAATTTGATGAGCCGGCGAATTTTGATGAGTACTGTATGTTGACTTTCTGGTCAGCCATCATATCAGCCATCCATATATCCTGCTTCTCACCGCGGATTTTTACCCTGTTGGCGTTGGTGATCTTCATTGCTTCGTCAACTTCATATGAGGTCATGAAACGTGTGGTGCCGCCGGGGTAACCCATAACCATAGCGAAGTCATCCTTCTTCAGGTCTTTGATCGATACCGGGAGGAAGTGTTTCGGTTTGAGGGGAACATTATCCTTCGAATACTCAGCCGGTTTGCCGTCGGGGCTCATATATACCCTGAACACGCTGAAGTCGCCTGTATGACGTGGCCACATCCAGTTGTCAGTGTCATGACCGAATTTTCCGACGGAGTTGGGAGGGGTTCCTACAAGCCTTACGTCGCTGTAAATTTCATAGATAAGAGTAAAAAACTGGTTGCCGCCGTAGAAGGAGCTTACCTGAGCCCTGTAGCCTGTACCTTTTGTGGCTTCGAGGGTTATTGCCGTTCTCTCTGCATTGAGGGCTTCGGCGCGGGCTGCCTCTGTCATGTCAGGTGTCACCTTTGACAGCATGCGTGCTGTGACATCTTCGATCCTGACGAGGAAAGTCACGCTGAGTCCGGGGTTGGCGAGTTCCTCATCGCGGGTCATTGCCCAGAAACCGTTCGTAAGATAGTCGTGCTCAACGGTGCTGTGATTTTGTATCTGGCCGTAACCGCAGTGGTGGTTGGTCAGCAGAAGACCTTCAGCTGAGACGATCTCGCCGGTGCAACCTCCGCCAAATATGACGATGGCATCTTTCATGCTGGCCTTATTGATGCTGTAGATGTCTTCAGCCGTCAGTTTCAGCCCCATTTCGGTCATAGTACCGATATTCAGCTTATCAAGTAGCGGAAGGAGCCACATCCCCTCATCAGCTCTGGCGGCAGAGCCGGAGAGGGTCAGGATGATGATCAAAAGTGTAAGTAGTTTCTTCATGTTATAAATATTAGATTGGATATTTGCGAAGGTCAAAGATATTCTTTTAGGGAATAGAGAAGAATGACTTTAACATTTTATAAGAATCGAAGTTCTGTCTGCAGCTCACGGAGGTTAAATGTCAGCCGGTGCCATTCGGTCACGCCGTGCTCCATAATAGCCCTGCGGTGGTCAGCGGTGGGATAGCCCTTGTTGTGCCGCCAGCCGTAATGGGGAAAGAGGCCGTCAAGCTCGTCCATGAAACGATCGCGTTCCGTTTTTGCAAGTACTGAAGCGGCAGCAATTGAGAGGTATGTTGCGTCACCGCGGACGATTGTGAGATGGGGGATATTTTTATAGGGATAGAACCTGTTGCCGTCGATCAGAAGCAACCGGGGTGTCACTGATAATCCGTCCGCTGCCCGGTGCATTGCGGTTATAGAAGCGCGGAGGATATTCATTGTATCGATCTCAGTATTGCTGCATGATGCAATGTTCCAGGCTATTGCGTTTTTCAGGATGTCATCACGGAGGCTGTTTCGCTGGCGCGGGGTGAGTTTCTTGGAGTCATTGAGGGTATTGTTAACGTAGTCTTTGGGGAGAATTACGGCGGCCGCGAAGACGGGGCCTGCGAGGCAGCCGCGGCCGGCCTCGTCAAAGCCGGCTTCAGTCAGCAGGGGGTCATGGTACTGTCTTAGCATCAGGGTCTGTTTTCTGTTGCTTTGATGATGCTCTTCCACATCTCTTCGGCGGCTTTTTCCCAGGTATATCTTTGGGAGTTTATTATACCCTGTTGGGAGAGGCGGCGGCGCAGCGCGCCGTCGTTGACGAGGCGCGCCATAGCTTCGGCTATGGCGCCTGCGCCGGCAGGGCCGGCGCAGAGCGCTGCGCCGCCGCTCACCTCCGGCAGGGATGCCGTGTCAGAGAGAATGCACGGCGTCCCGCATCGCATCGCCTCTACAACCGGAATGCCGAAACCCTCGAACCAGGGCACAAATGTCAGCGCCTCCGCACCCCCGTAAAGCCTCCGCAAGACCGCACGACTGACTGACCCGGTAAAGATTATGTCACCGCTGTAGGGAGAAGCCTCCAGCACCCGATCAATCTCCCCGGTAAGGTACAACCGCTTCCCTGCAAGAAGCAGCACATGTTCCGCTCCACTCTCCCTGCGGAAAATATCATAAGCCTTAATTAGTGTGCCAATATTCTTTCGCGGCGAAAAGTTGCTCACAAATAGAAAATATGGCCTCCCTTCTGTATACTCCTTCCTTGTAAGTTCTGCCTCATCTCCCTCAGGAGGTGAGAATACCTCCGCCACACCGTTCGGCACAACATCAATTTTCCCGGGGTCAACGCCGTACACCGATGCAATATCAGCGGCCGAAAAGTGAGACACAGTGGCTATCCTCACAGCCTTCTCCGCGAATCTCCTGAAATAATGGCGGTAATAATGCCTGGCAGTGAAGGGGATGTCCTCAGGCCTGTGCTCATGGTTCAGATCGTGAATGACAGGCAGGCATGGAACCTCAGTCCGCAAAGGAATTATGCCGTCAGGGGCAATGAAAATATCCGCCCCGATCTTTTTCAAAACGGGCGGAAGAAGGAATTCATGCCAGAGAAACCACAATGCCGGATGAACCGTACGCAGTCTTAAAGTAATGTATTCAGCATTTGCAGCATCTACCGGGGGACTCTTGAATGACCTGTCACCAATCATTATAAAACGGTGCTCCGGATGGTTCATTATGATCCGGCTGACAACCTCCCGGGTGAACCACCCGATACCATCATAGGGTTCATTCCATAGCGTGCGTGCATTTACAGCTATTATCATACCGCTTTAACTATCTATAAAACAAGATTGAAAGTAATTGATTTTATTCTGATATTTGTGCAGAGTGCATCTTAAATTTGTCTGATCAAATTAATGTCTTACCCGTATGAAAAGCTCTGGTCATCGCATTTCAGAGGAAGATAAGTTTCGCTCCCTGTTCGAAAACGTAAGGGAGGGAATCTACCAGAGTACCCCGGAAGGTCAGATCCTGATAGCAAACCCTGCCCTTGTCGAGATGCTGGGCTACCACAGTGCTGAGGAACTGAAGTACCTGAATATCGCCAGGGACCTTTATGTAAATCCTGATGAGCGAAACAGTCAGATAGAGGCTCTGCTCGACAGCAAAAGGGATGGCGATATAGAACTGTTGCTGCGAAGGAAAGACGGGACGCACATTACTGTCCTTGAACACTCTCACCCTGTTTTCAATGAAAAGGGCATTCTGATTTATTTTGAAGGTACGCTCACTGATATCACCCACCGAAAGCAGACCGAAATGGCTCTCAGGGAGAGCGAAGCCAAATACCAGAGTCTTCTTGAAACCATGCAGGATGGCATTTCACTGTTCGATGAAACTGGCAAAACGCACTACTTCAATCAGCGGAAGAAAAGAATGCTTGGCTATGAGAGTGATGATGAGCTCTTCAACATCAATGCCTTCTACCTTATACACCCTGACGACAGGGAGCTGGCAAAGCAGTATTATGTTGAGCTTACAGATAAAGGGACTGTCAGTATTCCTGAATTACGTGTTCTCAGAAAGGACGGATCATTCTTCTGGGCAGAATTCAGTACTACCATAATAAAAAAAACATTAGGCGGCCCGAACCTCTTCATGGATACGATGAGGGATGTCACCGACAGGAAAAGAGACGCCGACCTGCTTCGTGAGAGTGCCGAAAGCTACAAGGCTCTGTTCAACAGCGTCACCAATGCAATGTATATACTTGACCTGAAGGGTAACTTCATCAATGTAAATGAGGGCGCTGTACAGATGTATGGGTATGAAAACGAAGAATTTACAGGCCAGACTCCGGAGTTTTTAAGTGCTCCGGGGAAAAATGATCTCCATGCGGTGATGAATATGCTCCGGGAGGCTTCAACAGGCCGGCCTCAGAGGTTTGAATTCTGGGGTCGTAAAAAAAACGGTGAGATTTTCCCGAAAGAAGTAAGCCTTTTCCGAACCAAATATTTCGGTGAGGATGCAATTATTGCAATAGGGGTTGATATCACCGAACGCAAGTTGGTTGCTGATGAGTTAAAACAACATACAGAACATCTTCAGAAGATTATCGATCTCGTCCCCAGCTATATTTTCGCCAAAGATATAAATGGCCGTTTCTTACTGACAAATAAAGCCCTCGCTGATGTTTTCGGACTGAAGCCCGGGGAAATAATGGGTAAAACGGATGAAGAATACGGTGCCACTGCTGAGCAGGCTGAGGTTTACCGGCAAGCTGACCGGGAAGTTATCGAAAGCGGTGAACCGGTAAAAATACCCGAGGAGCAGGTTCTGCGCAAAGACCATTCACTTGGCTGGTTTCAGACAGTTAAGATCCCTTATATGCATCCGGGGCACAAGATGCCAGCCATACTGGGAGTATCAACCGATATAACTGAAAGAAAGGAGACAGAAGATGAGCTGCGAAAGAGCGGCGAAAGATTCAGAAAACTTTTTGAGTCCCATTCTGCGGTTAAACTAATTATTGATCCGGCCGACGGAGCCATTGTTGATGCCAACCGTGCCGCGGCAGATTTCTACGGATGGCCTCCTGAAAAGCTCAGGCAGATGAAGATCCGGGAAATAAATACCCAGTCAGGTGATGATCTGACAGGAGTGATAAAGGAAGTGATGGATCATGGAAACCTGAGGTTTGAAGCCAGCCACAGACTTGCTGACGGAAGCCTGCGTGAGGTGGAGGTATTCACAAGCAGAGTCGAAATTGACGGCAAGGAACTGCTCCATTCAATCATCCATGATATAACCGAAAAACGAAAGATACTTTCTGACCTGATTGCTGCCAAGGAAAAAGCTGAGGAGAGCGACAGGCTTAAAACAGCATTCCTCCATAATATCTCTCATGAGATCCGGACGCCGATGAATGCCATCGTAGGATTCACATCCCTGCTTGATTCCCCTACACTTTCAGAAGATACCCGGAAACAGTATATCGATGTTGTCTACCAGAGCAGCAACCAGCTCCTTTCAATTATATCTGATATCGTTGATATTTCAAATATTGAAACGGGACTGATCAGGCTCACAATAACAGAGACGAATATAAACAAACTGCTTGTAAATGCTTTTGATCTCTACTCCCTGCAGGCAAAACAGAAAAAGCTCAGGTTTTCTTTCACAACCTCCCTTACAGATCAGCAGGCATTTGTGAGGGCTGACTCAACAAAAATTCTTCAGATACTTTCAAACCTGGTAAATAATGCAATTAAGTTTACACAGCGGGGATCTGTCACTTTCGGTTACACTGTGAAAAAGAATGAACTTGAGTTTTTTGTGACCGATACCGGATCAGGAATACCGGAGGATAAATTTTCACGCATTTTTGAACGCTTCTACCAGATTGATGACCCGAATATTCTGAAATCGGTTGGCACCGGGCTTGGGCTTTCAATCTCAAAGGGTTATGTCGAATTACTTGGAGGGAAGATATGGCTTACCTCTTTACCGGGAACAGGCACTACTTTCTTCTTTACAGTACCTTATGTTAAGTCGCAAGCCGACAATACCACTGTGGATATACCGAAAAGCCAACGCAGCAAGCAGATCCGGCCGGGGAAAACCATCCTGGTGGCAGAGGATGATGATGTGAATTTTATTTTGATGCGTGAATTTCTCACCGGCGTTGATGCAACAATCATCAGAGCAGCAAACGGAGAGGAAGCTGTTAAGTACTGTGTCGACAACAAAGCTCCGGATCTTATCCTGATGGATATAAAAATGCCCCTTATGGACGGCTACCGGGCTGCGGCGATAATCAGACAATCGAGACCCGATGTGCCTATTGTGGCAGTGACTGCTTATGCCCATGCTTCTGAGAGTGAAAAAGCAGCGGCAGCAGGCTTTAATGGGTATCTTTCGAAACCTGTCGACAGGCCTCAGCTTATCTCCCTCATTTCCAGGTTTCTCTGAATTAATAACGGGAGAGCGTCATTTTGAGAAGAAAATTTCTTGTAAATATTGTTTTTCTTCTTACTGTAAGTCTGATAATCAAGACCTTCTGGGTTCTGGGCATTGACCGTACCGTCCAGAACATCGCCGGTGAGGAGGCTTACGGATTTTATTTTTCCCTGTTCAGCTTCTCTGTAATCTTCACCCTTGTCCTTGACATGGGCCTCTCTGGCTTCAACAACAGGGCCATCTCCACTGACCCCACCAGGGTAAAACTCTATTTTGGCAATGTTCTGCTGCTCCGTCTTGCCCTGACTGTCGTCTATTTCGCCGTCACCCTTACCGCCGCCTGGCTCATGGGTTACTCCGGCAGCCAGATATCACTGCTTCTCATCCTGATGGTAAACCAGTTCATGGCCTCCCTCACGCTCTGGCTCCGGTCCAACATCAGCGGGATGCAGTATCTTATTCTTGACAGCCTTTTATCAGTGGCCGACAGGCTTCTGATGATAGTCATCTGCTCCCTTCTCCTCTGGGGAGGATTGACTGATTCTCCATTTAAGATCGAATGGTTCGTGTGGTCGCAGACAGTCGCTTACTTTACTGTCATGGCAGTCTCATTCGTTATTGTAATCCGCAGGGGAGGCGTTTCAGCCATTCGTCCCGATATGGCTGTGCTGAAAGGAATAATAATATCAGGACTGCCGTATGCCCTTGTGGTCTTTACAATGACGATTTACTGGAGGGCAGATTCGGTGCTGATAGAACGGCTTCTCCCGGCCGGAGCGGTTCAGGCAGGGTACTATGCCCAGGCCTTCAGATTATTCGATGCCCTTTCGATGATCCCTGTAATGTTCGGGGGTCTGCTTCTGCCTATCTTCTCGAAGGAGCACGCGGCAGGCAATGACATCACTTCCCTTGCCTCGATGGCTTTGGGGATGCTGCTTGCACCAGTGGGGATCATCGCCGTAACAGCGGCAACGTTTCCGGAGGAAATACTGGATATTCTTTACACGTCATCCGTAGAGAGCGCAGTGGAACCTTTCCGACTGCTGATGATTACCCTTATTCCTGTAGGGCTGACATACATCTACAGCACAATGCTGACAGCAGCAGGGTTCATAAAAAAGCTTGGCATTATAACCTCGGCAGCTCTTGCAGTCAATCTCTCGCTTAACCTGCTGCTCATACCGTCACTTGCAGGCACAGGGGCCGCCGCGGCATCGCTTGCTGCTCAGATCATTGTGGCCTCCCTGTGCATAATCACGGTGAACCGGTCGATGAAAAGTTCTCCCGTGCCGGGAAGAGTTGGATACTTCATCCTGCTGTTGATTGTAACTCTGGCTGCAGGCCTTATCTGCCGGGCACTGAAGGTACCGTGGCCGCTGGCTGCGTCACTGCAACTGGTCGCCGGAACTTCATGGGCCCTCATTTTCAGATTGGTTGAGCCTTTGAAAAGCCTGAAACTCATTCTGGAGAGGCGTGGTTCTATTTAAAAAATACTATTTTTGGCATTGATAACTCTTTGACCCGAAATGAAAGTATTGTTTACCTGCATTATCCTGTTGGTCTCGTGCCTGCAGTCTTTCCCGCAAAAGGCATACAACCTGTCGCACCAGGTGCTTGTACCGGCCGGAAATCTGGTCGTTGCAGGAGGAATTTCATACCAGCAGACAATCGGTGAGACAGCTGTTGAAATATCGGTTCCCTCGATTTACAATTTATCACAGGGCTTTCAGCAGCCAAGGTTTATTCCTGGCAAAGTTCTTCCTCCGAGGCAGGGTAACGGGGTCGACTTTTTTCCGAATCCTGTGACAGAAGATAAGAATCACCTGTTTTATATAAGGCTGTATGGCGTCCTCGCCAGACACTATAACATAATTATCTCAAACTTTACGGGCTCCCTTGTCTACACAAATGAGATTGAGCTTTCCGCTGATCATGATTACATTATCGAAATCAACATGCATCATTACGGAAATGGAATATATGTGGCGAGAGTCATAAGTGCAGACGGTGTCATAAACAGATCATTCAAAGTTGAGAAATTCTAAAGTGAAGGAGTTATGAAAGGAATTGTTACTATTGTGCTGACTGTCATTGTACTGCTGTTTACAGGGTCGGAGGTGGCTTCAGGCCAGACTACCGTTCCCGGAGGCATTAATTATCAGGCCGTTGCACGAGACAATAACGGCGATGAACTTGTAAATACTGATATCGAGGTCAGGTTTTCGGTAAAAACCGGATCCCCGACCGGACCTACAGTTTACCAGGAGGTTTTCACCGGAGTCACAACATCGAGGTACGGTGTATTCTCTCTTATAATCGGGAAGGGCGATCCGGTCATCGGCACTTTTACGGGTATTAACTGGTCGACGGCCAATCATTACCTGCAGGTGGAAGTTAAGTTCGAGAATCTTTTCATGGATATGGGTACAATGCAGTTCATGGCAGTGCCCTATGCACTGTATGCGGGCAAGTCGCTTGAACCGGGACCGGCAGGTCCGAAGGGCGATCCGGGTCCCCAGGGACCAGAGGCGTCTGATGACCAGCAACTGAGTTATGTCAGGGCCACCCGGACACTCTCACTTACAAACGGTGGCAGCGCTGTTCTGGGTACCGAAGTGGCATTCAGGGCACGAAACCTGATATCAGACATTGCACCCCAGATTACAAATATCACAATGACATATGATGCTCCTGACCTGAGCGTGGGAGGAGGCTTTAATCCGGAAACTGGAATATTCACTGTTCCGGCTGACGGTATTTATACTTTTAATGTATCATATTTTGCTGACGGCAGCCGGAGGATGCCAGGGAGGTTGCTATTTATGTAAACAATGCCACATATGAGAAGCTCGCTATTGACATTTCCAGCGGAACCACGGTTACTGTCAAATCTGTCACTATCAGGCTTAGCGCTTCGAATACGGTAAGCGTAAATATTTATACAGGCACCGCCACCCAGACCGGCACCGGTTCATTTTCGGGCTATAAGGTGGATTGAGGAAACGTCCGGCTATCATAATGTCACTCCTTCGGAGTTCCCCTGCATCAGGCTTCCGGCTATCATAATGTCACTCCTTCGGAGTTCCTGCTCATGCTCCCCACTGTCTGTCTGCTCTCTAAAATATCCGCCAGCTGGCGGATCATTTCTTAACGCTCGCTCCCTCCTTCGGAGTTCCCCTGCATCAGGCTTCCGGCTATCATAATGTCACTCCTTCGGAGTTCCCCCATGCTCCATGCTCCATGCTCCATGCTCCATGCTCCATGCTCCATGCTCCAAACTCCATAAACCTATAAACCCATAAACCCATAAACCAATGAACCCATAAACCTTCTCAACTTTCTCTTATCTTTGCATCAAATATATTCGCTATGATAACCAGTGACCAGATAAAAGACCTGGCCGGACGCCGTGACGCGTTAAGGAGGTATCTTTGACGTCCAGGGCAAACTTGAGGAAATAAGAGAAAAGGAAGAGGTCACAAAAGACCCCACATTCTGGAACGACCCCAAAAAGGCCGAAGCAGTGATGAGGGACATATCTTCCGTGAGAAGCTGGACATCAGCCTTTGCTGCCGTGGATACCGCCGTCGAGGATCTGCAGGTGCTGTATGACTTTTACAGGGAGGGAGAAGCCACCGAGGAGGAGCTTGCCGTCCAGGCAAAAAAGACAATTTCTGCGATTGAGAAACTCGAGCTCCGCAACATGCTGCGCCGTGAAGAAGACAGGCTTGGCGCTGTGATGAAGATAAATGCAGGGGCAGGCGGAACAGAGAGCAACGACTGGGCCCAGATGCTGATGCGCATGTATCTCATGTGGGGAGAAAGCAGCGGTTATAAAATCAAAGAAGCATATTACCAGCCCGGCGACGAGGCAGGAATAAAAACAGTAACCCTCGAGTTCGAAGGTGAAAATGCCTACGGATTCCTGAAGAGCGAAAACGGTGTTCACCGCCTGGTGCGCATCTCACCATATAACGCTCAGGGCAAGAGACAGACAACATTCGCTTCGGTCTTCGTTTCGCCGCTGATAGATGACGAGATAGTCGTGGAGATAAACCCGGCCGACATCACCTGGGAGACATTCCGTTCATCAGGCGCCGGCGGCCAGAATGTCAATAAGGTAGAGACTGCCGTCAGGCTGCGTCATGCGCCCTCCGGAATAGTTGTCGAGAACCAGGAGACAAGGTCGCAGGGCCAGAACAAGGAGAACGCCCTCAGGCTCCTCAGGTCATATCTCTATGATATCGAGCTGCGCAAGAGACAGGATGAGCTTGACAAGATCGAAGGCACAAAGAAAAAGATAGAGTGGGGCTCACAGATACGCTCCTATGTGCTGCAACCCTACAAAATGGTGAAAGACCTGCGTACAGGCCACGAGACGGGGAATGTCCAGGCTGTACTCGACGGCGACATTGACGATTTCATCAAAGCCTGGCTCATGGAGCAGGGCGGCAACCAGTGATCAGTCGGTACCGGAGGCGGGATTTTGAAGGGAGTCAGCAGGTCATCCGCCGGGAATACCAGTGTGAAGGCTGGATGATGTCCGGGCTTATCGTGTGATACTCCATGACAAAAAGCAGGATTTAATGGGGTAATATTCTGTTAATTTGCATCATCACAAACATATTGCCGGATGAATAAAAGAGAAAAGCTGTTTGAGAAATTCCCTCCAGTAACCACGGAAAAGTGGATGGAGAAGATCACGGCTGACCTGAAGGGTGCTGATTTCTCAAAGCGACTGGTCTGGAAGACCCGCGAGGGCTTTGATGTGATGCCTTTCTACAGACAGGAAGACACTGATAAGCTGTCTCATAAAAATACCCTTCCCGGTGAATTCCCCTTTGTAAGGGGCTCACGCATCACCGGTAATGAGTGGCTTGTAAGACAGGATATCACGGTTAAAGATTTCAAAGAGGCCAACGCCAAAGCCCTGGATATCCTTATGAAGGGGATCACATCACTGGGCTTCATAATAACAGACCCTGAAACAATTACATTTGAAAATATTTCAACGCTGCTCAGAGAGATACACTGCGAAAGCGTGGAGCTCAACTTTGCCACGGCAGGCAAAGCCAGAGAGCTACTGGCGGTACTCACGGAAGTCCTGAGAGCGTCAGGAACAGACCTCCTGAAGGTACACGGCTCCATTGCCGCTGATCCCCTGGGCAGGCTGCTGACAAACGGCAAACTGTGTGTCAGCATCGAAGAGGGACTTGATTATCTCGCTGAACTCGTAAAGGAATCTGCAGCCATCCCGGGACTGAAATGCGCCCAGGCAGGAGGCACACTCTTCAGCAACGCTGGAACCGGAGTGGTAATGGAACTTGCCGGCACACTGTCACTTGCAAATGAATACATGGCTGCACTGACTGCAAGAGGAGTCACTCCCGATGCCGCGGCCTCAGCAATAAAATTCAGCTTCGGTATAGGTCCTGATTTCTTCCCGGAGAGCGCAAAACTCAGGGCGGCACGAATGCTCTGGGCCATAATTGTAAAGGGATATAAACCGAAGTCGGAACAAAGCCCGCTGATGACCGTCCACTCCGTTACAGGCAGGTGGAACAAGACATTATATGACCCCTATGTAAATATGCTGCGCACACAGACCGAAGCCATGTCGGCCGTGATGGGCGGCGCTGACTCTATCACCGTTGAAGCCGTTCGACACCGTCTTCGGCACCCCTGATGAATTTTCGGAGCGCATCGCACGCAACCAGCAGCTCCTGCTGAAGGAAGAGTCTCACCTTGACATGGTTGCAGATCCCGGTGCCGGTTCCTATTATATCGAAAAGCTTACAGCTCTCATCGCCGGTGAGGCATGGAAGCTCTTTGTCGAAACAGAAAATGAGGGCGGCTTCCTTGAAGCGGCAAAAAAGGGCTCGATACAGAAAAAAATCAGTGGGTTGCAGTCAGCCCGCGAAGAGGATATTGCAAAGCGGCGCGGCATACTCCTCGGAACAAACCAGTATCCGAATTTAAATGAAAAACATTCGCCAAAAGCAGATCTCGACAAGGTTTTTGCAGAGGCACATCCTGAAAAAGGAGAGGTGGAACCGATAACGGCTTCACGCGGAGCCATCGGGTTTGAAAGACTCAGGATTGCCACCGAAAGATCAGGTCGCAGACCGCTTGCATTTATGCTTCCGATAGGCAATTTTGCAATGCGCCGTGCACGGTCGCAGTTCTCTTCCAACTTCTTTGCATGTGCCGGCTATGAGGTCAGGGACAATAAGGGTTTTGAAACGGCGGAAGAGGGCGTAAATGCTGCAATAGCCGCCGGAGCTGATATAATTGTGATCTGCAGTTCTGACGACGATTATGCAATTGTGGCTTCTGACATCTTTACACTGACGGCCGGCAGGGCACTTGTTGTGGTGGCCGGAAACCCGCCCTGTACGGATAACCTCAGGGCTGCCGGGATAGAATATTTTATCAGTATGCGCTCGAATGTTCTGGAGACCCTTCAGATGTTCAGCAAGAAACTGGGAATCAACTGATCAGACATGAACAAGAGACCGAAATATACACAGAACGATCTTGACAGGCTCTCTTCCTCCTCAAAGAATATTGAGAAGTGGGAGAAGGAAAACGGAGTTGTTGAAGCCTGGGAGACATCTGAACGCATACCCGTTAAAAGCGTATACACACAGGAGGACCTGAAGGGGCTGGAACACCTGGGTTATGCTGCAGGGTTGCCGCCATACCTCCGGGGACCCTATTCCGCAATGTATGCAATGATGCCGTGGACAGTCCGCCAGTACGCTGGCTTTTCGACTGCTGAGGAGTCCAATGCATTCTACCGCCGCAACCTGGCCTCAGGCCAGAAAGGTCTTTCGGTGGCCTTTGACCTGGCTACTCACCGCGGATATGACTCTGATCATGAGCGCGTTATGGGTGATGTCGGGAAGGCTGGCGTGGCCGTGGATTCCGTGCTTGACATGAAGATACTCTTCGACCAGATACCCCTCGACAAGATGTCGGTATCAATGACAATGAACGGCGCCGTGCTGCCTGTCATGGCCTTCTATATCGTTGCTGCCCTTGAACAGGGTGCAAAGCTGGAGGAACTGCAGGGTACGATACAGAATGACATTCTCAAGGAGTTCATGGTGCGCAACACCTATATCTATCCGCCGGCATTTTCTATGAAGATCATAGCTGACATCTTCAGGTACACCTCGGAGAAGATGCCCAAGTTCAATTCAATTTCAATCTCCGGTTATCATATGCAGGAGGCAGGCGCCACTGCAGACATCGAGCTTGCCTATACGCTTGCTGATGGTCTCGAATATCTGAGGACAGGCGTGAATACGGGGCTTAACATCGATGACTTTGCACCACGCCTCTCATTTTTCTGGGCTGTTGGAATGAATTTCTTCATGGAGATTGCCAAGATGAGGGCTGCCCGTATGCTGTGGGCACGGATAGTCAGTGAATTCAACCCTAAGAACCCCAAATCGCTGGCCCTGCGTACTCATTCACAGACATCGGGATGGAGTCTTACCGAACAGGACCCCTTCAATAACGTGGGCCGGACATGCATAGAGGCAATGGCCGCAGCCATGGGGCATACGCAGAGTCTCCATACAAATGCACTTGATGAGGCCATAGCGCTGCCTACCGAGTTTTCAGCCCGCATCGCCCGCAACACTCAGATCTTCCTCCAGGAGGAAACCAATATATGCAGGTCTGTTGACCCGTGGGCCGGATCCTATTATGTAGAGAAGCTTACCGATGAAATAGCACACAAGGCCTGGGAGTTTGATTCAGGAGGTGGAGAGCCTGGGAGGAATGGCCAAAGCCATTGAGTCAGGCATTCCCAAGATGAGAATTGAAGAGGCTGCTGCCAGGGCGCAGGCAAAAATTGATTCGAAGGCACAGACAATTGTGGGGATCAACAAATACCGCCTTGATAAGGAGGAACCTCTTGAGATACTTGAGGTTGACAACACCACTGTGCGTGAGTCACAGTTAAACCGTCTTGCGCAGCTGAGGGCTTCACGCAATGAGGCAGAATGCCAGAAGGCGCTTGACGCAATCACCAGGGCTGTCGAAACAGGGGAGGGCAACCTCCTTGAACTTGCAGTTGATGCAGCAGCAAAAAGAGCTACTCTTGGAGAAATTTCTTATGCTTGTGAAAAAATAGTCGGGAGGTACAAAGCAGTGATCAGAACAATATCAGGAGTTTATTCTTCGGAGTACAAGTCGGATTCCGACTTTGAAGAAGCAAAGGCGCTGGCGGCTGAGTTTGCTGCCAAAGCCGGACGTCAGCCCCGCATAATGATAGCCAAGATGGGGCAGGACGGTCATGACCGTGGTGCCAAGGTGGTCTCCACCGGATATGCAGATATCGGCTTTGACGTCGACATCGGGCCTCTTTTCCAGACACCCGCTGAAGCCGCAAAACAGGCGGTCGAAAATGACGTGCACCTGCTCGGTGTATCAAGCCTTGCAGCAGGACACAAGACACTCATCCCCCAGGTGATTGCAGAGCTGAAGAAACTGGGCCGTGAAGATATCCTTATCATCGCCGGAGGAGTCATACCTGCACAGGACTACCAGTTCCTGTATGACGCAGGTGTGGTGGCTATATTCGGACCGGGAACCTCGGTTTCAAAGGCTGCCAAACAGATTCTTACAATCCTTCTTCAGACAGTCTGACGAAAAAAATACTTCTGTTGTAATACGGCTGCCGCTGATTTCGGCAGCCGTATTTTCATTTTTGATTATCTTGCATGACAAATATGCAATCATGCAAAAGAAACTTGTACTCCTGTTGCTGGCACTTTCGGTAATTACCGCATGCCGTACCTCCAGGGTGGCTACCACGGCTGAACCTTCGCCCCCGGAGCCGCCGGTACCTGCAATACCGGTCATTGACGACGCTTCTGAGCACGTCTGGGATTTCCGCGATGCAACAACCTGGATACTGGGAGATTTTAATCCTGACAGGCTCCTTGATTCGCCGCATTCAACCTGGTACTTAAAGGGTTACACCGAATATCAGCCTGATCCGGCTGTAATGGATGAGCTTAAGGGTATCAGCAAAGATGGCCTTAAAATCACAATAGTGCTTGGAACCTGGTGCCCCGACAGCCGCAGGGAAGTACCACGGTTCATGAAAATCATGGAACTGTGGGGATTTCCGTCATCGGACATCAGATTCATAGGTGTTGACATCAACAAGATAGCCCCGCTGGGTGACTACCTTCTGCTTGGCATAGAGAGAGTTCCGACTTTTATTTTTTATAAAAATAATGTTGAAACCGGACGCATCATTGAGGTTCCTGTCACGTCTTTAGAACAGGATACAAGAGATATCCTGAAGAAATAGAAGAACAAACAAATATCTTAACCGATGGAAGAAGTAAAAAATAATCAGGGAACAAACGCAGGGACTGGCATGGGCGTAGGCGCACTTGTCACAGGCATAATTGCTTTCCTGCTGGCGGTAGTACCCTGCGTGGGTATCATTGCAGTCATTCCGGCAGTCATTGCTATCATCCTTGCCATTATTGGACTTTCAAGGCCCGGTAACAACCAGGGGATGCTGATAGGCGGTCTTGTTGTCGCCATTATCGCCCTGATGATTTCGATATCGCAAAGCGTCATAATCGGTAAGATCGCCGATAAATCCGATGGCTGGGCTACCGACATCGAAAAGGCGGTTAGGGAGATCACCGATGACATAGAGAATGAATTCGGTTCGAATGATATCACAATCCGTGTCGATAAAGACGACGAGAGTGTTGAGATAAAAGCCACCAGGAAAGGTGATCTGGAGAATCAGCTTGACGAACTCGAGGAAGGGAGTGACACCACCTCTGCTGATACTACAGTGAAGATAATTGTTAAGTGACCCCTGCAGGTCCTGAGCAACGGAGGGCTGCCCGAAGGGGTTATCTTGCCGTGAATATTATATTTGCCGGAGTAATCCTGTTGATAATGGGTTACTCCGTTTTCTATTCCCCTGATGAGGAAAAATATCCCGTCCCCTGCGTTCATGAAAAAATAACCGGAGAAGCGTGTCCTTCATGCGGACTGTCGCACGCATTCTCACTTTTAGTAAGGGGGAGGATTGATGAGGCAATGGAGTGGAACAGGGCTTCTGCGGGGGTCTTCCTGTTCTTTGCATTTCAGCTTCTGGCGAGAATTGTTATTGGCATCAGATTGTTTTATACAGACAGATACATACGTCAGATTTCAATAGCTGATTCAGCAGTTTCAGCACTGTCAGCCTTTGCAGCCTTCTTCCCTTTTCTGAAGGCGCTTGGCCAAACTCTGTTCTGATTTCTGTGCAGCATAATCCGCCCGTTGACACTTTGGAAAGGTCTATTCCGATGACTGACCGCTGAACAGGGAGTTTACAGCCTCATAGACCACCTGGCTCTCAAATCCTTTTCCGAGTGCATATCTCACAAGCTTGCCCTTCAGGTCATACCTGTTCTTTGACTTCACTGAACGGCGGTGGGTCGCCAGCAATTCGCCGAGCGTTGCAAGATATTCATCATTGTCAATTGCCTCAAGTCCTGCCGCGATGGCGGCTGCAGGTATCTTTTTCATCCTCAGCCCTGCACTGATCTTTACCTTACCCCAATGCTGGTACTTAAAGTGATCCATTGCAAAGGCCCTGCAATACCGGTCTTCGTCGATGAATTTTTCAGCGATGAGCCTTCCAATAACTGATTCAGTAATCTCAGTTTCATTTTCTCCCCACTGCACTATTTTTGCAGTGATCTCACTTATGCAGTACTCCCTGATTGAGCAGAGTTGTTGTGCCCTCTGCAGAAGTTCCTCCACACGTTTCGGCTTATCCATTTTTAATTGCTTTTAAAAATCTCTTCCTGCCGTTTATATCTTCGGTTACCGTGACCCTGGCAAATCCGTTTTTAATAAAAATCCCGGCTGTCTCTTTGCCCATAGCTTCATTTATTTCAAGATATAGCTTCCCGTTACGGCGCAGCCGTACTGAAGCAATTGATGCTATCATGCGGTAAAAGATGAGCGGATCATCATCACTGACAAACAGCGCCTCATGGGGCTCGTGGTCCAGCACATTTGGCTGCATCAGCACTTTTTCGCTCAGGCGCACGTAGGGCGGGTTACTTATAATAATGTCACACAGGGGAAATGAAAGGGCAGGAGCCGTGAGAATATCGGCACTGAAAAACAATACTGCGGCATTATTGGCAGCCGCGTTCCTTGCTGCTGTTTCAAGTGCTATCTCCGAAAAATCTGTTGCATGCACCTCTGCACCGGGGAAAGCCGCGGCAAGGGAAACGGCGATGCATCCCGAGCCCGTGCACAGATCGAGGGCAGTCCCGTTAAAACCGGGGTTTTCAGAAATGACTGATAGTGTCATCTCTTCCGTCTCCGGTCTGGGGATCAAAACTCCGGGACCTACCTCAATGCGGTGACCGCAGAAAAGGGTATGTCCAAAAATATACTGCAGGGGTTCTCCTGCTGCAGCTCTTTCTGCTGCCGCCATTATCATGACAGTGCTCTCAGCAGAGACGGTGCTGTCACCGTAGGCAAGCTGCCGTGCACCGTCCATCCCCGTGAATTCCCTGATAATCAGGGCGGCCATGGCACCTGCTTCCCCCGGAGACCGGGAACCGGTAAACATAGCGATCAGAAAATGACGTATTTCGCTTATTGTTTGTAACTTTTCAGCCATTTTTCAAAGATAGGAAATTGCATTTTATGGCTCAGCCAGAAGACTCATTATATATGAACCGGTGCCTGGAACTGGCAGGCAGAGCGGAGGGATATACAAGTCCCAATCCGATGGTTGGCGCAGTGGTGGTGCATAACGGGAAGATTATAGGGGAGGGGTTTCATCTCAGGGCCGGAGAGCCTCACGCAGAGGTGAATGCTGTAAATTCAGTCACAGATAAGAAGCTGCTGACGAATTCGACCCTCTATGTGAACCTGGAGCCCTGTTCTCATTACGGACGCACGCCGCCGTGTGCTGACCTTATAATTAGCTGCGGCATACCACGGGTTGTGGTTGGAACAAAAGATACAAGCACCAAGGTAGCCGGAAGAGGAATAGAGAAAATGCGACAGGCAGGCGTAGAGGTTATCACCGGCATTGAGGAGTTAAAATGCCGGGAACTGAACAAACGCTTCTTCACCTGGAATGAAAGAAAAAGACCTTACATCATACTAAAATGGGCACGCAGTGCCGATGGTTTCATTGACTTTGTGAGAAAAGACGGAGACACGGCAGGCCCTCACTGGATTACCGGAATGGCGGAGAGGGTGCTGGTTCACAGGTGGAGAGCAGCCGAGGATGCAATATTGGCCGGGGGAGCCACTGTACGGCTTGACAACCCGGCTCTTGACGTGCGGTATTGGGCAGGAAGAAACCCGGTAAGGATAATTGTCAGCCGCAGTGGTGAAATAGACAGGAAGGCAAAAATTTTCACCCCGACAGCAGAGGTACTCCTGTTTACACGAAATCCGGAAGTGACATTTCCGGGCGTGAAAGTGATAGTGATGAGCGATGAGGAGGATACAGTGGCTGCCGTACTCAGGAACCTGTTTGACCTGGGGATACAGTCATTATTTGTGGAGGGTGGATCGCAGATAATTAAAGCATTCGTGGCCTCAGGAATATGGGATGAAGCACGAAGATTTACCGGCAGGGAACGCTTCGGGGCAGGCATCGCTGATCCGTTTCCTGACCTGGAACCACGGATATCCCAACGCTTCGAGTCCAGCATACTCGAGGTGGCCTATAACAATACCTGACAGGGATAGGTATGGGATGTTAAGAAAATGTTTATAACTTTGGGCATCTGTGAAATTAAGGACTATGACAATGAGACGAAGCGTATTGATTATTTCGGCAGTTCTTTTTTCAGTCAGCATGGCTGTTTCAGGGCAGAACGCCCGCAAATACATCAAGGCAGGTGAGGAGTTCATGAGAAACAGTATGTACGAAGATGCCATTGACCAGTTCTCAAAGGCCGTGGATGAGGCTCCGACATGGGAAGAGTGTTATATCATGAGAGCCAAGGCTTATGAATCAACAGGGAATTTCGGACTTGCCTGTGATGATTACAGGAGGGCTGTGAATTTTGTTCCCGGTGATGCAAGTGCCCTTTATAACCTGGGCCGCATGTGCAATAAACTGGCTCTTTCCGAAACTGCTGCCGCAGAAGAAAAGGTCAACTTTTTTAAAGAGGCTGTCAGTGTGCTGAACAGGGCAATAAAGGCAGAATACCGCAACGGTAAACTCTATACCGAAAAAGTCGTGTCACTGATCGGGATGGAACTGTGGGACAAGGCCATGGGAGCTTCAGACACAGCCCTGCAGATGAGGGATGATGCCCTGAACTATTATTATCAGGGCATAATTTACCAGAAAATAAATGATGACATTACTGCCAGGCGGCAGCTCGAAAAAGCGGTCACAAAAGACAAATATCTCTCCATTGCCAGACTGGAACTGGCAAGACTTCTTACAAGACTGGGCGATGTAAACAGCGCGATGGGGCAGTGCAACATGGTTATACAGCAGGATGCAAAGAATGTGGATGCATATCTCACGAGAGCTACTGTTTATGAGTCAAAGCTTGATTATCCCTCGGCAATAAATGATATCTCCACTGCAATACTGCTTGAACCTGCACGTAATACTCACTACATAAACAGGGGCCTCTATTACCAGAAGTTCAACCAGCATCTCGGAGCCATAAATGATTTTTCAAAAGCCCTGACTCAGGACCCATCCCAGTCAGCCGTGTACCTTCTGCGTGCAAAATCTTACGAGGAGATAAATGATTACGAAAAAGCGGCAGCTGATTACGGAAAAATTGTTGCCATGTCCGAGACAGGATCGCAGGCAAAGAAGCTTCAGACAGAAGCCAATGACCGACTGTTTATTCTCAACCGTGAGACTGTAAGTCCTGATATTTATATTGAAACTCCGACAATTGTTTCAGGCCGTGAAATTGAGGTGGGCCTCGACCGCAAGAGTGTACTTGTATCCGGGAAAATAACCGATAAAAGCCTTCTGTCGGAATTCACAGTCAACGGCAAGCCTGTATTGTATGATCGCAAGGCAGGATCATCGTCCTTCTCCGCCGAAGCGGAGATCACTGATGATGAACAGGTAAGGATTGTTGCCCGTGATGTCTACGACAATGAAAGTGTGCTGACCTACCGCATCAGGCGTACTGAGGTCGATGCTCCGGAGATAAGAATACTTGCACCTTATCTTATTGCCGAAGGTGTGCTTGCAATTGACAGTCTGGCATCCAGGATAGACATAGAAGGCAAGGTGCTGGATCAGAACCTCATCAAATCGATTACGATAGAAAATGTAAATGCCCAGTACTCCCTCGATAACCTCAATCCCAGTTTCATCGCCAAGGGAATAGATGTCAGGAATGATGACAAAATTACAATCCTGGTTGAAGACAGGTACGGCAACCGCACCATCCAGGAATATGCTCTGAACAGGCAGGGGACAACAATCAGTGAATCGAACCCGATGGGAAATACGCTTGTCATCTTCATTGAGAACTCTGACTATCAGAATTTTGCCGGTCTTCAGGGTCCGCCGAAAGATGCAAATCTTGTCACCGGTGTGCTTGAAGAGAATTACCAGGTGCTGCCCATCCGGCGGCTGCGCAACCAGACCAAACAGCAGATGGAAAAGTTCTTCTCAATCGAACTGCGTGATGAGGTCAGGGCCCGCAAGATCAAGTCGCTGGTGATCTGGTTTGCCGGTCACGGCAAGTTCATAAATGAGGTGGGTTACTGGATACCCGTTGATGCACGTCGTGATGACGAGTTTACATACTACAGTCTGAACACCCTCAGGGCTTCGATGGAGACTTACATGAATTATCTCACCCACGTTCTGGTTATCACTGATGCCTGCGAGTCGGGCCCCAGCTTCTACCAGGCCATGAGGGCTGAGATGAAGCCGAGGAACTGTGCTGACTGGACTGCCACCCAGTTCAAATCGAGCCAGGTATTTTCATCGGCAGGTTATGAGCTTGCCGTCGACGACTCACAGTTCACCCGCACATTCGTGAGTGCCCTGCGAGGCAATCCCAACACCTGCATCTCGATAGAAGAAATCGTTACCCAGGTGACAAGGGCAGTGACCCTGAACAACCTGCAAAAACCAAAGTTTGGAAGGATTACCGGTCTTAAGGATGAGGACGGCACCTTCTTCTTCATTAAGAAATAGCCTGATGCAGGGAGGCAAAAGCATTTTCTCACTTTCTATTATCAGGACTCTTGCAGGGCTGCTTTGCCTAATAACTGTCACCGTACGCCAGGCTGACGGGCAGAAATATTTCTTCGAGCGTTACAGTTCCAAGGAAGGTCTCAGTGCATCAAAGGTTTATACGATGATTCAGGATGCCAATGATTTCGTCTGGCTGGGGACCGGCAGCGGGGTGACCCGTTTTGACGGCACCGAGTTTGACAATTTTACATCCTCTAACGGGCTGGCTCCCGGCGGGGTAAAGAGTATACTCGAAGACAGCCGCGGACGCCTATGGCTCGGACACATGGGAGGCGGACTTACAATCTTTGAGGGCGATAAATTTCAAAGGGCATCCTTTTCAGAATCAGTCTTCTCCGGCATTGACACTCTGACCACCTCCGGCACCGAAACTGAGTTATTCAATGTCAACGGTGACATAACAGGCATCAGGGAATTTGACGGATTTATCTGGATCGCTACCTCCCTTGGAGGGGCCCTTAGAATTGACAATCCCGAACCCGGTGTTATTGCTCTTTCAGGCAAACAGTATCTCGGACGTGAAGGGCTCAGCAATGACGCTTTCGGATTCTATACAGGCAGATCAGGCAACCTGTACTGCATTACTGACGTCGGCATAAGAAAGTACAATTACAGCACTGACAGGTTCGATCTCTACAGTCCCCCCGGCCTGACAAAATATTTTCTGACAATAATGATGTTTGAGGATTCCCGGGGCAACATGTGGTTCGGAACCCATAACGGGGGTTTGTACAGGCTCAGTGGAAAAACAGGGGAAATAACTATATATGATACCAGGAACGGACTATGGGGTAACTTTGTAACTTATATTACAGAGGACTACCGGGGCAACATCTGGGCCTCATCAATGGAAGACTGGGAGAGCCGCGGAGGCATCACAGTCATTTCTCCCGAAGGAACTGTTGTCTACAACACCGGAAACGGGTTGCAGGCGCAGCATATTCTATGTATGCTTGAAGACAAGGAAAAGAATATGCTAATCGCTGACCGTGATGCAGGTCTTTTTATATACAAGGGAGATCATTTCACCTCATTCTCGGCACCGGGATTTCTGCCATCCAGTGATGTTACGGCAATAGCCCAGGATGCTTCAGGCCTGTACTGGTTCGGGACGCGTAACGGCCTTGCTCTCTATGACCCCCGAAAAAAGGAGGGGGAGAGTGTGAAGATGTCAGGATTTTCACCGACTCTCGAAGGCAGTCAGATAAACATGATCAGGCCTGATCAGTGCAGGGCATGTGTGGGTAGTCACAGCCAGTGATGAAGTTATCAGGTATGATATAGGCGAAGGGTCATTCCGTTATGATCTCGGACTTAATGCAAACCTTCAGTCGATGAGGATATCGGCAATCACCACAGACAAAAATGACAATCTCTGGATAGGTACCGACAAGGCGCTGATAATGTGGGATGACAGGCAGAAAGAGGGCAGAACATATACCCAGATAAACGGTCTGACAGGCAACAGCATAACAGCTTTGTACCCAGACAGCCTCGGCATCCTGTGGGTAGGCACCGAGGTGCGGAACGGACTTTCAAAACTGATGCCTGGAACACAGACTTTTATTCCGGTGAAGTTCGGGGCTGACTTCATGCCTGTATCCATTGCCGGAACATCTGACGGGACGATATGGGTAGGGACAATCGACGGCCTCTACGGCATCAGGGCTGACACTGTCTGGAGAAGATTCTCAGAGGCAGACGGATTACTGATGAACTCAATAAACCTGCTACAGCCTGACAGGGAGGGCAACCTCTATGCGGGCACCAACCTGGGTCTTAACAGGTATGACATAAAAACAGGGAAAATTTCCTCATTTACCGGGCGGAACGGATTCACAGGCATCGAAACCCGTCCGAATGCTTCATTCATTGACAGCCGGGGAGACCTCTGGTTCGGAACCTCAAACGGTGCGATAAGACTTTGCCCCTCCAGGCTTCCGCCCGTGGTTACTGAGCCGGCGACGCACATCTGGCGCACGATGGTCAACCTGAAGCCCTACCCGATATACAACGGAATGCGCCTGACCCACACACAGAGAAGGATAGACTTCGATTTTTTAAGCATCTGCCTTGTAAACCCTGAAACAGTCAGGTACCAGTATATGCTTGAGGGGTCTGACAGCGACTGGATCTTTGCCGACCAGTCACAGACCTCTGCATCATACTCGTCACTCAGTCCCGGTAAATATACATTCAGGGTAAAAGCTTCCAACAACTACGGATACTGGAATGAAAATCCCGTCGAACTGAGTTTCATAATTACTACTCCTTTTTACAAGACCGCGTGGTTCATCTTATTTGCAATCCTGATTTTTGCCGGGGCAATATATTCCTACATCAGGTTGCGGGAACAGGTGCTGCTTAGGGAGAAGGAACATCTTGAGGAAAAGATCGAGGAGAGAACGGCCGAAGTTGTTACCAAGAGCATCGAACTGGAGGAGAAGAACAGGGATATAACCGCCAGTATCAGGTATGCCGAGCGCATCCAGGCTGCAATGCTTCCTCCCGAGAATTTCTTTAATGACACCTTTGTGCTGTTTTTGCCCAAGGATATTGTAAGCGGAGATTTCTACTGGATGTATGACAGCGGCCTCAGGCAGTATATTGCAGCCGTAGACTGCACAGGTCATGGTGTTCCGGGTGCATTCATGTCAATAATCGGGCAGAACTCACTCAACAAAATTGTCAGGGAGAGTGGCATCACGAGGCCTTCCGAGATACTTGACCATCTGAATATCGAAGTTGTTCACGCTCTTCTTCAGAGAAGCGAAAAGGCTGTTCGCGACGGCATGGACATATCCCTGATTTCATATGACATTCTTGAACACTTTGTCGAGTATGCCGGGGCTTACCAGCCATTGTACCACGTGAGGGAAGGAAAGGTTACGATCTACAGGGCTGACCGGTTCCCCATCGGAATGATCGACGGACAGGCAAAGAAGGTTTTTACAAACCACAGGGTGAATGTAATGAAAGGCGATATGCTCTATATTTTTACTGACGGGTTTGCCGATCAGTTCGGGGGGGAGGATGAGAAGAAATTCAAGACAATTAATATAAGGTCACTGCTGGCAGAGATCTACAGTCTGCCTGTTGACGAGCAGAAGAGGCAGCTTGATAAGGCAATCAGGGAGTGGATGGGTGACATTCCCCAGGTTGATGATATCCTGTTTATCGGTACACGGGTGCCTTAGGCTCAGATCCGGGCTATTACCTTCGGATCAGCGTGCCAGCCTGTATAGTTGAGAATTGCCGGCACCACCTCCTCAGCGGTGGTGACAATCTGCCAGATGTCCTTGTGTTCGAGCCTCATGAAATGACCGCGCACCATATGCTCGAAGAATTCTATAAGGTGGTCATAGAATCCGTTGACATTCACAATTATTATAGGCTTGTTGAACTGTCCCAACTGCTTCAGGGTGATCACCTCCGTCAGTTCCTCGAGTGTGCCGACTCCGCCCGGCAGTGCCACTGCTGCATCAGACATAGCAAAGATTGTCTTCTTCCTTTCTGACATGTCTGAAGTAACTATCATATTACTGACTCCGCTGTGTCCCCAGCCCTCGTCAGTCATGAATCCGGGTATCACGCCGGTGATCTCACCTCCGGCTTCCAGCATGGCGTCAGCAAATATCCCCATAAGGCCTATCCCGCCGCCACCGTAGACACCATGCACCTTCTCGGCTGAAAAGCAACGGCCAAGGCCGGCTGCCACAACACCGTACGCCGGGTCAATACGGCTGCTTGAGGCCGCAAATACGCAGACTCTCATCAGTTAAAGCAGGGGAGTAAGTTTGGCTTCAAAAGCTGATTTGGCTGCTGCTCCAACCTGCTTGTCGACAATCTCACCGCCTTTGAAATAGAGCACGGTGGGGATATTCCTGATCATGAACCTGCGGGCAACATCCGGCGACGAATCAACGTCACACTTGACAACAAGAGCCTTATCCTTGTACTGTTCTCCCAACTGCTCAATGAAAGGGCCGATCATCCTGCATGGACCACACCACTCAGCCCAGAAATCAACTATTACCGGTTTTTCCGATTTAAGTACAACCTCATCAAAATTCTTGTCGTTAACCTCTTGTGCCATAATGCATTATTATTATATTGTTAGATAATTTCAGAAAGTCAAAGATACCTAATTTACTTTGAAATCCAGTTCAGGATTGTCTTCAATCCATCCGATAAGTTCATTCGTGATTCCTGCCCTGATACTTCGTGAGAAGAGTGGCAGGGTTATCTTGTCTTCGTGATCAATAAGGAGGATTTTCAGAATTTTATTGCCGGGGTTCTCCTTGATTATTGTCTTGAGATTGGCGATGAATTCACTGTTTATCATCCCGGTTTTTATCCTGATTGTAATCGAGTTTATAAGGTCATCCCTCACACTCGAGAGCAGATGGATCTCCTTGATCTTTAACTCCAGCTCTTCGGGATTAAAGTGCCTGCCCTGCACCTTGCCCTTTACGAGCAGATGATAATCAGTAACAAAGAAATTGCTGAGAGCCACATAATCCTTGTCAAACATCAGGAAGGTAAAAGAATCGGTATAGTCCTGCAGCGTGAATCCGCCGAAAGGCTTGCCGTTTTTTGTTATCCCGCTCCGTGTCTCGGTGACAATTCCTGCAACGCACACTTCCCTGTCTGCAAACTCGTTAAGATTCTGGAGGTCAGCCAGGGTTGCATTGCAGAAGGTGTTTATCTCCAGCTTGTATTCATCGAGCGGATGGGAAGAGAGATAAATGCCTATCACCTGTTTTTCCTTATTTAGCTTTTCCAGTTTACTCCAGTCGGCGCAGGGTGCCGGTTCCGGTTTCACCATGTCGAACCCGCCGCTGTCACCGAAGAGCGACTGCATGCTGCTGTTGCGGAGGTTTTTCACGTTTGTACCGTAACGTATAAGGCTCTCGAGGAAGCTTGATCCCTTGCCGTCAGCTGAGAAATACTGTGCCCTGGTTGTGCCCGGCAGACCGTCAAGCGCACCTGATACAGCCATTGCCTCCAGCATCTTCTTGTTCACAGTGTTAAGATTGGATCTCTCAACCAGGTTATAGATATCTGTAAAGGGACCGTCCTTTTCCCTCTCCTCAATAAGGTGAAGCACTGCATTCTCACCCACACCCTTTATCGCACCGAGGCCGAACCTGATATGGCCCTTTTTGTTGACAGTAAACTGGAGGTAGCTCTCATTCACATCAGGCCCCAGTACTTCGATACCCATGCGCCTTGTCTCCTCCATCATCACTGTAATCTTCTTGATATCATTGATGTTGCGACTCAGCACCGCTGCCATGAATTCGGCGGGATAATTGGCCTTTAGCCAGCCTGTCTGATAGGCTATCATCGCATAGCAGGTGGAATGAGACTTGTTGAATGCATATTCTGCAAAAGCCTCCCAGTCAGACCATATCTTGTTTATGATGCCTATTTCATAACCGTTCTTCTGGCAGCCTTCAACAAACTGAACCTTCAGCTTGTCCATTATGTCTCTCTTCTTCTTCCCCATAGCCTTCCGGAGAGAGTCTGCCTGTCCCTTTGAAAACCCCGCCAGTTCCTGTGAAAGAAGCATCACCTGCTCCTGGTAAACTGTAATGCCGTAGGTTTCCTGCAGGTACTTTTCCATTGCCGGAAGCTCGTATTTCAATGTCTCGCGGCCGTGCTTGCGCTTGATAAACTGCGGAATGTATTCCATGGGCCCCGGGCGGTAGAGGGCGTTCATGGCCACCAGGTCACCGAACTGGTTTGGTTTAAGCTCGCGCAGATATCGTTTCATGCCGATTGATTCGAACTGGAAGACACCGGTTGTCTCGGCATTGCTGAACAGTTCGTATGTACGCTTGTCATCCAGGGCCAGGGTGTCAAGATCGATTGTAATCCCTTTTGACTTCCTGACGTTTTCGATTGCATCCTTCAGGATTGAAAGTGTCTTCAGTCCGAGGAAGTCCATCTTGAGCAGGCCTACTGACTCCACATAGTTACCTTCGTACTGGGTGACATAGAGGTCAGTGTCTTTGGCGGTGCAGATGGGTATATAATCGTCAAGGCGGTCCTTGGTTATTATTATTCCGCAGGCATGGACACCTGTCTGACGAACGCTTCCCTCCAGTACCTCGGCATATTTAAGCGTCTGCGATACAAGTGTATCCTTCGAGTTTTTCTCCTTCAGCAGTTCCGGCACTTCCTCGTAGGCTGTTGCAAGTGTCATTCCCGGTTTGTCAGGCACGAGTTTGGTCAGCCTTATTGCTTCGGGAAGGGGCAGTTTCTGCACCCTGGCAACGTCCCTGATGGCCATTTTGGCGGCCATTGTGCCGAATGTGATTATATGGGCCACACGGTCGTGGCCGTATTTGTCAACCACATACCTGAATACTTTTTCACGGCCGTCTTCATCGAAGTCGATGTCAATGTCAGGCATCGAGATCCGGTCAGGATTCAGGAACCTTTCAAACAGGAGATTATATTTTATTGGATCGATATCTGTAATGCGGAGACAGTAGGCTACTGCACTTCCTGCCGCTGATCCTCTTCCAGGCCCGATCCAGACACCCATTTCGCGTGCCGCCCTGAGAAAATCCTGAACAATGAGGAAGTACCCGGGGAACCCCATACTCTTAATTACGTTCAGCTCGAAATCGATGCGTTCCAGCAGTTCCCCGTCAATTTTCCCCCAGCGCATTGCAGCGCCTTCCATCGTAAGGTGCCGCAGGTATTCGTCCTTGTCGCTGAATCCTTCGGGCAGAGTAAATTCGGGCATGATGGGTTCACTGCCGAGTGAATAGTTCTCTACCTTTTCTGCCAGCCCTGCGGTGTTGCTCACGGCCTCGGTAAGGTCAGGGAATATTGCAAGCATCTCTGCTTCGCTCTTGAGGTACTCCTGCTTTGTATACCTGAGACGCTTGGGATCGTCAATGTCAGTGGCTGTATTTATGCATATCAGCCTGTCATGCGCTTCTGCCTCGTCAGCCATGACGAAGTGGACGTCGTTTGTGGCGATGATTTTCACATTGTGTTTTGCCGCCAGTTCGCGATAGGCGGCAATCACTCTCTGCTGCAGCGGGAAGACTGTGACGTCGGCTGACGGGTCCGAGGTCTCATGTCTCTGCACCTCCAGGTAATAGTCGTCTCCGAACATCTCCTTGTATGACAGAAGTGCCTCCTCAGCGCCTTTCATGTTTCCGGAAAGGACCTCCTGGGCAGTCTCTCCTGCGATGCATGCTGATGATACTATGAGGCCTTCACGGTGTTTACGGAGCAGTTCCTTGTCTATCCTGGGCTTGTAGTAGAAACCTTTTATCCATGCCTGCGAGATAAGCTTTACAAGGTTACGGTATCCCACCTTGTTTTTGGCAAGCACTATCAGATGGTCGCCGGAACGGTCTTCGCGCGATGTCTTTTCCTCCATGCTGCCGCGCGCAACATAAATTTCACAACCGATGATGGGTTTAATGCCGGCGTTGCAGGCAGCATCATGAAACTCTTTTACGCCGAACATGTTGCCGTGATCGGTGATCGCAAGTGCATCCATCCCCAGCTCCTTCGCCCTTTTCATGAGGGCCTTTATCCCTGATGCCCCGTCGAGAATAGAGTACTGTGTGTGTACGTGCAGATGAGTGAAAGAGGACATTTACAAGGGATATTATTGAATAACCGGAACTGATTTCGAATGGAACAAAAGTAAAGAAAAGGATGTTTTCCCTGCACTTTTTTTATCAACACCGGTGTAACAGAACCACAGCCGGGAAATATTTTTGCAACATGGATTTATTATAATATCTTTGCACCCTCATATTTAAAACCATAGATTAATAAAAAAAACTTATTTGAATGTCAGTAAAGATCAGATTAGCTAGGAAAGGCCGCAAAAAGCAGGCTTACTACCATGTAGTGGTAGCAGATAGCAGGTCGCCACGCGATGGCAGATTCATTGAGAAGATCGGAATTTATAACCCGATCACTGACCCGGCAACAATCGATATCAATTTCGAGAAAGCATTGGGTTGGCTGCAGAACGGTGCGCAACCCACAGACACATGCAGGGCAATACTCTCTTATAAAGGGGTTCTCCTGAAGAAACACCTCATTGAAGGTGTGAAAAAAGGTGCATTCGACGAGGCTGAGGCAGACCGCCGCTTCAACGAATGGCTGAAGAACAAGGAAGAGCAGATCGAAGCCAGGAAATCAGGAGTCGAGAAGAAGGGTGAAGAGACCCGCAAACAGCGTCTTGAGGCTGAGACTACAGTTAAGGAAACCAGGGCAGCTGCATATGCGAAGAAACTTGCAACCCTTGCTGCCGAGGCTGAAGCAGCCGCCAAAGCACTTGTTGCACCTGAAGCACCTGAAGCTCCCGAAGCTGAAGCAGTAGCCGAAACAGCTGCCGCTGATGTAACAGATGTTGCAGCTGAGCCTGTAGCAGAAGCTCCTGTTGCTGAAGAAAAGAACGAAGCATCTGAAGAGACTGAGAAGACTCAGGAATAATATTGTACACTGCTGACGCCAGCCTGTGAGAACCATAGGTGTCATATCGAAAACACACGGCTATGAAGGAGCCGTGGTTGTAAGGACTGAGGGCGGAATGGCAGGTGAACCGAAACCAGGAGAACCGGTATTCATCGTAATTGATGGATTACCGGTTCCCTTTTTTACAAGGGAGGCCTGGTCACCTTCTCCGGGAACACTTGTAATCTCATTTGACGACTACCTGACAACACCATCAGTTGCGGGCTTTAAAGGCTGTGAGGTAAGGGCCGAAGACCCGGGCCAGCCCGACGAGGGCCTCACTCAACTTTTAAATTATCAGATTACCGACAACCAGTCCTCCTTCCATGGAACTGTTGTCAGCCTCATAGAGGGCCCGGGTCAGATTATGGCCGAAGTGTCAGGCCCCGGAGGATATGTGCTGATACCCCTGCACCCTGACCTAATAATCTCAATTGACCATGAAAACAAAAAGATTGAGATGTCACTGCCTGCAGGACTGACTTCGGTCAACGACTGACAACAGCTTTTTCTGACTGCGGATGCAACATTGTATCCGGATTCCCGTCTTTCTTACATTAATATCTAAATCGGCCAATAATGAAAAACCTATTGTCGCTCGCAGCTGCACTGCTGCTTTTAACTTCAGCCGTCACGGCACAGGAGTCATATTCTGAAACCAGGAATGTCACAGGATTCAACGAGGTAAGCTTCGCTGTAGCCGGGGAAGTCTTTATTTCCCTCGGTCAGGAATACAAGGTTGTTCTGGAAGGAGACAGGGATTATGTGAAGGAAATTGAGACCAGGGTCAGCGGCGGTGAACTGCAGATCAGGAATGAAAAGTGGTTCAATGTAACTAACCACAAACTGACAGTTCACATAACTATGCCCTCTTTGAAAGGAATAGCTGTTTCCGGCTCCGGGAAGGTAAAAGTCGAAGATCCGCTTAAGGGCGACGCCCTTGAAATAGATATCAGCGGCAGCGGTCGTGTTTACCTTGGAGCTGTCACACTGAACAACGTTGAGTGCGACATCTCGGGCTCAGGCGGTTTTCTTGCCGAAGGCAGCGGAACCATTGGTAAACTTGAGGTTGACATATCAGGCTCGGGAAGCTTCAAGGGGGAGAATGTCCAGATAGGGACCCTCGAGACTTCGATTTCTGGAAGCGGCAGTTGCGACTGTAACGTTACCGAAATGCTGAGAGCATCAATTTCCGGGAGCGGGAGCGTCTACTATTCAGGCAATCCTAAAATTGACGCTTCAATTTCGGGCTCCGGCAAGGTAAGAATGAAATAACTATTGGCGCAGGATCTTTATTGCTCCGTTTGCTGACACTTTGATGACAGAAGAAGGTGGGACCTTCGATCTGTCATCCTGTCTGTAAAGGCATACATAATCGACGGCGCTTACGATTTCTTCACTTATTTCATCAAAAATAGCGGGGGTTTCTTCCCCGCTTCTATTTGCTGATGTGGAGATCAACGGTTTACGCAGGGCATCGATAAGCGCATCGCAGAAAGGCTCACTGCAAATCCTGACACCTACTGACCCGTCGGAGGAGGCTACTCCTTCTGCCAGGCTTGCGTCCCCTGTCATAAACTACTGTCAGCGGCTTCTCTGACCATTCAGCCATCTGCAGGGCTACCTCAGGCGGACTGTCGACATATCTCGTTAGCATCGCCGCGGAGTTGACAAGTACTATAAGGCTTTTGACATCGCTCCTTTTCTTAATTTCATATATCTTCCTGACAGCTCCGGCATTGGTGGCATCGCAGCCCAGACCCCAGACGGTGTCAGTGGGATAAAGTATCACTCCTCCGGCCCTTAGAACCCTCAGGGCATTTTTTATATCTTCGCCGAATTCGTTTTTCATACTGTCACATCGTTTTCTCTGAGGGCGTTGTTGAGAGAGGTTTTTTTGTCAGTCGATTCTTTCCTTTTCCCGATTATAAGTGCGCAGGGCACATTGTAGGTTCCAGCGGGGAAAGCCTTCGGATATGTGCCGGGGATTACAACACTGCGCGGTGGAACATACCCACGGTATTCAACCGGCTGCACGCCTGTGACATCTATCACCTTCGTGGAACCCGTTATTACAACATTTGCTCCTATAACCGCCTCCTGGCATATGCGCGCACCTTCAACAAGTACTGCCCGTGAGCCCACGAAACAGTTATCCTCGATCACCACAGGGGCTGCCTGCACCGGTTCCAGCACTCCTCCGATGCCCACGCCCCCGCTGAGATGAACATGCCTGCCAATCTGGGCACACGAGCCAACAGTGGCCCACGTGTCTACCATAGTCCCCTCGTCGACCCTGGCTCCGATATTTACAAACGAGGGCATCAGTATCACCCCTTTTGCAAGATAAGACCCGTACCTGGCAACTGCGTGAGGAACTACCCTGACGCCAAGCTCCTTATAGTTATGCTTCAGGGCTATTTTATCATGAAACTCAAGGGGTCCGGCATTTGTTGTAATCATCTCCCGCATGGGGAAATAGAGAATGACAGCTTTCTTTATCCATTCATTCACAACCCAGGTGTCGCCGACAGGCTCGGCAACCCTCAGAATGCCCTTGTCAAGGGCCTCTATCACCTCTTCAACAGCCCTGCGGACTGATCCTTCATTAAGCCTTTCCCGGTGCTCCCAGGCCTCCGCTATTAGTTCTTTTCCGAAGCTCATTTTTGATTTCAAAATTAGTAAATGTTATTCCCGGTGGTTAAAAAACAATAATAACTATTATAGAACATAATATCATCTGTTGAGATTGTTAATTTTGAAAACAGCAAACGAAAAAAGCATGATCAGAAAAACACTCATTGCAGCAATTCTTTTCTGTACAGTCACCGCGGTGACGGGACAGACTGACTTCAGGTACCAGCTTCCCCCGGAGGCGATCGTAAAGATCATTGATGCACCCCAGACGCCGGGAGTAATGGTTAGTCCTGACAATACCACAATCCTGCTTCTTGACAGGCCGGGACTTGTATCCATAGCCGAGCTTTCAGCACCCGAACTGCGTATTGCAGGCCTCAGACTCGATCCGCTCACAAACAGCCAGAGCAGGGGACAGTCGGTGAATAAAATCACAGCACTGAACATCGACGGCACTAACCCACGCAGCTTCAGCGGCATGCCCGCTTCTGCTGAGATTGGAAGCATCTCGTGGTCTGATGACAGCAAGCGGTTCACATTCACAAATACAACTGACAGCGGAGTGGAACTGTGGGTTGCAGATCTGGCAACAATGGCCGTTACAAAAATTGACGAGGGGTTGAATAATATTTTTCGTGGGACAAACAGCTGGCTCCCCGACGGTTCGTTCATATACCTTCGCACTCTGCAGAACAGGGGTAAAGCGCCGGTACCCTCACTCACACCAATAGGGCCGGTGGTTCAGGAGAGCTCCGGAAAACAGGGCGAAGCACGCACATTCCAGGACCTTCTCAAAAATGTCGACGATGAGGCGTTATTCGAATACTATGGCACCTCCGAGCTTGTCAGATGGAATGGCACCGCAAAGGAAGTACTTGTAAAGAAGGGTATCATAACTGATGTTTCTCCCTCACCTGACGGCAAGTGGCTGATGGTAACCACTGTTGAGAGGCCATTCTCATACCTTGTGCCTTATTCGTTCTTCCCCAACAGGACTGAGATCAGGGATCTCAGCGGCAAGGTGGTGAAAGAGCTGCTTTTCAAACCGTTGCAGGAAAATCTTCCCAGGGGTTACGATGCCGTGAATCCAGGGCCGAGAAACTACAGCTGGAGGGCAGACAGACCTGCATCACTTCTGTGGGTTGAAGCCCTTGACGGTGGCGATTACTATGCAAAGGAGATGAAATTTCATGACCAGGTATGGCTCCTCGAGGCTCCGTTCACATCAGAGCCCAAACCGTTCCTTTCAGTTGAGAAAAGAATACAGAGGATAATCTGGGGCAATGACAACCTTGCTGTTGTATCCGAGGGTCTTTCAAAGAGCCGTGTCAGGGTTACAAGTACATTCAGTCCTGCTGATCCGCAGAACACGCTCAAGAAAATTCACGAGATCAACTCTGACGACCGCTACGGAAACCCGGGCGGATTCATGACGGCACTGAACAGTTTCGGACGCCAGGCACTTCTTGTCGGTGACAAGGGGAAGAGCCTGTTTCTTACAGGAAACGGATCATCACCGGAAGGTGACAGGCCCTTTATTGACAAATATGATATCAAAACCGGAAAGACCACACGTCTCTGGAGGTCAGAAGCGCCGTATTATGAAACTGTAAGCGACTTCATCAATGCTGCAAAAGGATTGGTGCTCACAATCAGACAGTCGGTAACGGAGGTCCCCAACTATTACATCCGTGACCTTAAAAAAGGTACACTGGTGCAGGTCACAAAATTTGAAAATCCATATCCCGAACTGTCAGGCGTCAAAAAAGAGCTTGTCACATACAAACGCAACGACGGTGTTGATCTTTCATTCACGCTGTATCTGCCTTCAGGTTATGATAAGGCCAAGGACGGTCCTCTGCCGACAATACTGTGGGCATATCCCAGGGAGTTCAATGATGCCTCTATGGCTGGTCAGATTAGCGGTTCACCTTATACTTTCACGCGCATCAGTCCATCATCGGTGCTGATCTATGTGACCCAGGGTTATGCCGTGCTTAATGACGCAGCCTTCCCGATAGTCGGGGTCGGAGGCAAGGAACCGAATGACACATTTGTTGAGCAGCTTGTTGCCGATGCTGAAGCTGCCATCAACAAAGCGGTTGAGATGGGGGTTACTGATCCGGCACGCGTTGCCGTCAGCGGACATTCTTACGGTGCCTTTATGACGGCACATCTCCTCTCGCACACCAGGCTGTTTGCAGCAGGAATTGCAAGGAGCGGAGCCTATAACCGTTCGCTGACTCCCTTCGGATTTCAGAGCGAACGCCGCAGCTTCTGGGAGGCACGTGATCTTTACATGGACATGTCACCATTCTCCTGGGCCACAAAGGTCAAAGACCCGCTGCTGCTGATTCACGGCATAGCCGATGACAACCAGGGTACTTTCCCCATACAGAGCGAGCGGTACTACGCGGCACTGAAGGGTGCTGGTGTCACTACAAGGCTCGTACTGCTGCCTTCGGAGGCTCACGGTTATGCGGCCAGGGAATCATTGCTGCACATGCACTGGGAGTACCTCAGGTGGCTCGATAAATATGTTAAGAACAAGGAATAGTTGCGTATGTGACTGAATAACAGGAGTCCGGGGCGGTTGATAACTTCCCCGGTTCTTTTTTTATATGTTGAAAGTCACATTGGGTTTTGAATAAAAACTGATTAGATTTGTACCTCTAACTTTAAAAACCTAAGAGTATGATCAGTAGTTTGTTCTGGATAGCGCCCATATCAGCGGTGCTGGCTCTTTTCTTTGCATGGATCTTCTACCGCGGCATGATGAAAGCCCCGGCAGGCAATGACCGTATGCAGGAGATAGCACAATATGTAAGGGAGGGTGCAATGGCTTACCTCAAAAGCCAGTATAAAGTTGTAGGCAAGGTCTTCATAATCCTTGTTATTCTTCTCACTGTCCTTGCTTACCTGGGAGTGCAGAACCCGTTCGTTCCTGTCGCGTTCCTCACCGGCGGATTCTTCTCGGGTCTTTGCGGATTACCTCGGGATGAAGACGGCAACACATGCCTCATCAAGAACTGCCCAGGGCGCCTCTGTTTCGCTGAACAAGGGTCTTCAGATTGCATTCCGCAGCGGTGCTGTGATGGGCTTTGGTGGTCGTTGGGTTCGGACTGCTTGATATCGCACTATGGTTCATCCTTCTCAATAACGTGATCTTCACTCCCGAGCATATGGCTGAGGGTCTCAAATGGCTCGGTCTTACTTTCGTTCAGGCAGGTACGGATGAATCATCAGGAAGATGATCGAGATCACGGCCACAATGCTTACATTCGGTATGGGCGCTTCCACACAGGCACTCTTCGCACGCGTTGGCGGTGGTATCTTCACCAAAGGCTGCTGACGTGGGAGCCGACCTTGTAGGTAAGGTTGAGGCCAATATACCTGAGGATGATCCCCGTAACCCTGCCACGATTGCAGATAACGTTGGTGACAATGTTGGCGACGTTGCCGGAATGGGTGCAGACCTCTATGAATCATATGCCGGTTCAATACTGGCGACAGCGGCCCTCGGTGCTGCATTGCCGCTGCTGACATCAGCGGAATCAGATGAAGGCTGTCATTGCACCGATGATAGTGGCTGCCATCGGCATACTGCTCTCAATTGCAGGGGTCTATATGGTCAGGACGAAAGAGTCAGCCACACAGAAAAATCTGCTTAATGCATTGCTGCTGGGAACCGGTGGCAGCTCGGCACTTATTCTTGTTGCCATGGCTGCAATGGCCTTTTCCGGGTGGATCACCTGGGGTGTCTTCGGCGCTGTAGTTGCCGGTCTTGTAGCAGGTGTCATAATCGGCCAGTCAACAGAATACTTTACCTCTGATGAATACGGCCCCACTAAGGGCATCGCAAAACAGACCCTTCAGGGTCCTGCCACTACAATCATCGAAGGTATGGCCGTAGGAATGCTGTCATCATGGGTACCTGTGCTTACAATCACTGCTGCAATTATCGCTGCTTACACATTTGCAGGAGGCTTCACCAGCTTCCCGAGCGGCGTTTACGGCATCGGCTTTGCCGCCGTGGGAATGCTTTCCACACTTGGCATAACACTGGCTACCGACGCCTTCGGCCCCATCGCCGACAACGCAGGCGGAAATGCTGAGATGTCTCATCTTCCTAAAGAAGTACGTGAGCGCACTGATGCTCTCGATATGCTTGGAAATACAACTGCAGCAACAGGCAAAGGCTTTGCAATAGGTTCAGCAGCCCTGACAGCAATGGCACTGGTAGCAGCCTATATGGAAGAGGTAAAACTGTGGCTCGGACGTCTGGCAGATCAGTCCGCAGAAGGGTTTAAACAGATAGGAGACGTGCTTTTCTACAAGAACACAATTCCTGCTTCGTACCTGATGGCCTTGACTGCCGTGAGTGTAAATGCTGCCAATATAAAGGACTTTGTAAATGCATATGACCTTTCCGTTTTCAATCCTCTGTTGCTTGGTGGTATTTTCATAGGTGCTATGATGGCATTCCTCTTCAGCGCCCTTTCAATGAAAGCCGTTGGCCGCGCTGCAGGCAGCATGGTAGATGAGGTCAGACGCCAGTTCCGCGAGATCCCCGGCATCATGGAAGGTACAGGCAAACCTGATTATGCCACATGCGTTGCAATTTCAACCAAGGGGGCACAGCGTGAAATGCTTCTTCCTTCACTGCTTGCAATTGCAGTTCCTCTTGTAATCGGACTGACACTGGGTGTTCCGGGTGTTGTAGGACTGCTCATCGGCGGTATGACGGCAGGATTTACCCTGGCGAGCATGCTTAACAATGCCGGTGGTGCATGGGACAATGCAAAGAAATTCATTGAAAAGGGCAATTACGGAGGCAAAGGCAGCCAGGCTCACAAGGCTGGCGTAGTTGGCGATACCGTTGGAGATCCCTTCAAGGATACCTCAGGTCCTTCACTTAATATCCTTATCAAGCTCATGTCAATGGTTGCCGTTGTCATGGCAGGACTGACAGTCACGTGGAGCATAATAAGCTGATATTGTTTACTGAGAAAGAAAAGGGAGAGCCGGCGACGGCTCTTTTTTTTATGCCCTGTAACTATATTTGATAATAGATGAGACACGGCATGTGTATTACTAATTGTGTAAATTTATGATCCGGTAATGGGGTCCGGGCCTGTTTCAATAAGCTATCAGGAGAGAATTCATCAAATGTTCCGGATGAATTCTTAAATCGGCTAAGGATAAATCCATGGGAAGGACCGGAAAGAATTATTTAAACCAGATTGATAAATGAAAAGTTATTTAAGCATCGGATCACGGGTCAGCAACACCAGGAATCTCTTTTTACTGGCGGTGCTCTTATTAATTATGCAACTGCCGGTCTCCGGCAGCGGGTTGCCTGTGCAACTGCCGGTCTCCGGCAGAGCAGGCGGGGAAAGGATAAGCTTCACAGTAACAATGGATGACGCAGTAAACCATAATTTCAGGGTTACAATGACACTCACAGGGATACAGCAGGACTTTACTGTGTTGAAGATGCCTGTCTGGACACCGGGGTACTACTGGATACAGAACTATCCGAAGAATCTGAGCAGCTTCACTGCAAGGGATGAGAAAGGCAAAATTATTTCATATGAGAAGACACTCAAGAATGCCTGGAAGATACGCACAACAGGGGTTAAAGAACTGAGTATAACATACACAGTTTACGCTGATAATCATTCGGTAGCAGACCCGTTTATCGATTCAACACACGCCTTCATTGCACCGGCAGGACTCTTTCTTTATCCTGAAGGCAAACTGAAGACTCCTTCGGAAATAACATTTGTACCATACAGTGGCTGGCAGACGATTTCCACAGGACTTGACCCGGTGCCCGGGAAAGCATATACTTACACAGCCTCTGATTTTGATGTACTTTTTGACAGTCCTGTTTTAATCGGGAACCAGGAGGTGATGACATTTGATGTGGATGGTGTTCCTCATCATTTGGCAGTTCTTCATCCGGGCACATACGACAGGGAAAGGCTCATGGCTGACTATAAAAAGATGGTTCAGAGTGCTGTCGGGCTTATCGGGGAGATGCCCTACAGGCATTATACCTTCCTGATAATGGGTCAGGGCGGGGGCGGACTGGAACATACAAACTCAATGGCGGTATTCACCGGCTTCCGCGGGGCTGATATTTATCCAGCCGAAAGGAAATCGTTTCTGGGCTGGATGAGCTTTATTGCACATGAGTTCTATCACCTGTATAATGTCAAAACCATAAGGCCTGTGGCACTGGGGCCCTTTGACTATGACTGTGAGAACTATACAAATATGCTCTGGGTCTCGGAGGGATTCACAGTCTATTTTGAGGATATAATACTCAACAGGGCAGGGTTTATGAACGGAGATGAGATGCTGGAGTCTTACAGCCGTACAATCACGAATTATGAATCAGTGCCGGGAAGCAGGGTGCAGCCGGTCACCCTTTCAAGCTTTGATACCTGGATCAATTTTTTCAACCGGAGCAAAAACTCGGCAAACACAACCATATCATATTATGATAAGGGTTGCGGACTGGCTCTGTTGCTTGACCTTAAGATAAGGCACGAGACTGACAATAAGAGATCGCTGAATGATGTGATGAGGAGGCTTTACTACAATTATTATAAGGAACTTGGCAGGGGATTCACTGACAGTGAGTTCCGCAGCGAGTGCGAGAGTATTGCCGGATGCAGCCTGGAGGAGATATTTAATTATGCATCGTCAACGGTACGGCCTGACTATAATAAGTACCTTGACTATGCAGGGCTTTATATGGCTGAGGAGTCATCCGGAAAGCCGGATGGGAGTAAGTTCACCTTAAAGCGGATGGAGACTGTGACCCAGCAGCAAAAGAGGATATATGATGACATGTTCAGGCCTGTCAACTGATACTACCAGAATAATAAGCTTAAAGAAAAATTATGTTCATCCCGGGATTCGAAGAGGTTCTTGCTGCATCAGGGGCTATAGCTTCCTTTATTCACCGCACGCCGGTGCTTACCTCGCGTCAGTTGAATGCAGTCAGCGGCGGACGGCTGTTTTTCAAGTGTGAGAACTTCCAGAAGGTGGGTGCCTTCAAGTTCAGGGGTGCCACCAATGCGGTAATCAACCTGACCGATGAGCAGCGCCGCAGGGGTGTGGTGACGCACTCATCGGGCAATCATGCTGCGGCGCTGGCGCATGCTGCAGTATCGAGGGGCGTGAAGGCATTCATCGTGATGCCGTCATCGGCTCCCGAGGTTAAGAAGAGGGCTGTGGCGGGCTACGGTGCCATTATCACCTTCTGTGAGCCTACCCTCGAGGCGAGGGAGGCCGCCGCCGCCGCAATCATCAGCCGTGAAGGGGCCACGCTGGTGCATCCCTACGATAACTTCTTCATCATAGCGGGCCAGGGCACCGCGGCGCTGGAACTGATGACAGAACAGCCGGCCCTCGACGCCATAATCGCTCCCGTAGGCGGCGGCGGCCTCCTCAGCGGAACAGCAATAACCGCCCGCCACCTCAACCCCGGCATCCGGATCTACGGCGCCGAACCCCTGCTGGCGGATGACGCCAGCAGATCATTCCGAACAGGAGTCATCCAGCCCGCACTGAAACCCGCTACAATTGCTGACGGACTGCTTACATCGCTTTGCGAGAGAACATTCACCGTGATACGTGACAATGTAGATGACATCCTGACGGTGACAGAACCCTCAATAATCAATGCAATGCTTCTCGTCTGGGAGAGAATGAAGATAGTCATCGAGCCTTCATCAGCGGTGGCGCTGGCAGCCGTGCTCGACTACAAACCGCTTTTTGCCGGTAAAAATGTTGGTATCATAATCTCGGGAGGCAATGTGGATATGAAAAAACTGCCTTTCAGTCAGCTCTCCTGAAATATGTAATAATCGGATAATGATCTGAATACCTGACTTTTACAATATCAAAGTCAACACATTCAAGCTCGTCTGTATAAAGCACATAATCGATCCTGTTGGGAGGGTACTTCCCCTTGTATGTAAACCCGGCGCCGTAGCCCGCCTCCACGAAGGCATCATTCAGCCCGCGCCTCATCTTGCGGTAGGTGTAAGATATGGGTGTGTCGTTGAAATCGCCTGCCACTATCACCGGATACGGCGATGTCTCTATATGCTTTCTCACGCGCGTGACCTGCACCGCCCTGCTGGCAAAGCCTTTCGTGAGGCTCCTGAAGATGCTCTTTATCTCCACCACTGAACCTGACTGTACCTCGCCCGAGATCTCGCTGAGCAGTGTGCCTTCCACTCTTTTGAGCCTGAACGACTGCAGATGGTTGTTGTAGATGCGGAAGGTGTCGGCGCCGGCTACTATATCGGTAAAGATTGTGAGGCTCGACGACCCCGGATGCACTATGTCACCCCTGTTGATTATCGGGTAACGTGTCGCGGTGGCAATCCCATAGTGACTGTTACCGCCGCTTTTTATCAGTTTTAAATGGGTGTACAAATTGCCCCCGAGGCCTGCCCTGAGGCTCGCCTCACCGGCGGCAGGACTGCCCTTTACAAAATACTCCTGGAGGCACAGGATTCCCGGCGCTTCCTTTTTAAGCAGGGTAAGCATCCGCTGCCGCGAATTCTTTTCACTCTCCTCGTAGGAATTGAAGAGCCTGATATTGTAGCTCATCAGTTTCAGGTCGTGGTGTTCCTCAACGCCATGGTTGCGAAACCTGATAAAGTTGTGGAGGTAGCCGGAACCGATCAGGATTGCTGCAACGGAGATGAGTGCCAGCCATTTCCTCTTTGCAGCCCAGATGAGCACGAATACAAGATTCAGAGCCACAATATAGGGATACGCAAGACCGAAAAGGGCCGGTATGGCAGTGACGGAAGGATTGATGTATACTGACAGATATGCCAGGAACAGGGCAGCCACCAAAATGATGTTCACCGCCAGAAGGGAGTTGCGCACAAAGTGCCTGAAGCCCTCAGTTCTTTTTCTGACTCTCTCTGAAAAGGATCTCTTTTTCTTCTTTGGTGAGGCTGTCATATCCGCCCTTTGATATCTTGTCCAGTATATGGTCTATGGCTTTCTGCCGTTCCACCCTTTCCGCATTGTAGTCGAAATCGGTACGGGGTTTCTTATAGGTCACCTTCAGCTTGCTTCGCGGTTTGAAAATCGTAACGAAGAAATCCACAGTTTTGCTGAACCATGCCCCAATATCTGTGCCGTTTTTTAGTCCGTAACCGTAGGCCAGTCCCAGTAGTGCACCGCCGATGTGCGCCAGCTTGCCTCCGGTGTTGACAGAAAAGTCGAATACCGATGTGATGAGGAAGGTGATAAGTGCCAGGTATTTAAGTTTTATCCTGCCGAGGAACAGCAGGTGAAGCTCCATCTCGGGAAGATAAACGGCGGTGGTGACTACAATCGCCATCACCGATGCAGATGCACCCAGGGCCATCGAAACATTCACAGTCCCTGCGAAGGCCGGGAAGATGTTAAAGACAGCCACATAAAGCAGTCCGCCGGCAATGCCCCCCAGAAAATAAACGGCAACCAGCTTGCGCTGATCGAGGTAGGTCAGGAAGATCTTTCCGAACCACCAGAGCCACATCATATTGAACAATATATGAATAAAGCCCTGGTGAACGAACATGTATGTGATCAGGGTCCAGGGTTTTGCAAGCAGAGCAGGCATGGCGGCCGGAATCGACAGGAAACTGACAACCGATTCTGCCAGTGCAGGCTGCGATGTCAGGACACTTATCATCTCAAGGATCTTGATGATCAGAAAGACGCCCGCATTGACATAGATGAGCCTGGTGAGGCTTGTGCCGTGTTTGAATGAGGTCTTGATTTCTTCCCCGATGCCCATCAATAGAGTGTTTTGGTAGTCTTACGCCAGATTCTTATCAACAGGTATCCGAAGATCATTCCCCCGAGATGTGCCGCATGGGCTATGTTGCTGCCCGGGGCTGTAACAGCGAGGTAGAGCTCAATGGCGCCATAAATTATTACAAAGTATTTCGCCTTTATCGGGATGGGCGGGAAGAGCAGCATCAGCTGCGTATTTGGGAACAGTACACCGAAGGCCAGCAGCACGCCGAAGACGGCGCCTGAAGCCCCCACGGTGGGAATGTTGAGGATCAGGTTAAGCTTGGCCATCAGGGGATCTCCGAAGTTCTTGCCCTGCCTGATGATCTCACTTCCTGAGTCATATACGTACTGAAGCTGTTCGGGTGACAATGCGACAAGGGCTTTGTGATATTGAAGTCCCTGTACAAACTCGTGGGTAAAGGCTGCACCCAGACCTGTAACAACGTAGTAGATGAAGAAACGTTTCGGGCCCCACACCTGCTCGAGAATGCCCCCGAACATGTAGAGTGCGAACATATTAAAGAGAAGATGGAAGAACCCGCCGTGCATGAACATATGTGTCACCACCTGGTATGACCTGAAAGAGTCTGACTTCGGATAATAGAGCCCGAGTATGCTGTTCAGGTCAGTTCCCCATACTGCTTTCAGTATGTACATGAGCCCCAGCATTATGGCATTCAGTATTATAAGGTTTTTTACAACCGGCGGCAGATCTCCGAATCCTCTGTTCATCTCTTGAATTTAACCTGTGTGTGTTGAGTGGGCAAATTTAATTAAACATTCTTAAAGTCAGCTGAACCGTCTGTCAAGTTCCTCGAGTGTGATAATGTTCATTACAGTTCGTCCCGACGGTGAATAGCTTGGAAGGCTGCAGGCAAAGAGCATGTCGAAGAGTTCCTCCATTTCGGTGTGCGTCAGGGCCAGCCCGTAGGGAATTGCGGCAGCTTTGGCCATCGAGAGTGCAACCCTCTCGCGTGCCCCTATCGACGGGTCACTCAGTGTACGCTTGTATTCAGATATTACAGTTTCAAGCATCTCCAGGGGATTTGCATTACGGCTGTCAGCCGGATGCCCCTTTACTGTAACTGTATTGTTTTTTCCGGTCTCTACATCAAGGCCAAGCATCTTTATCTCTTCGGCTATCTCTTTGAGAATAACAATGTCGCCGGGATTAAGTTCCGCCTGTCACCGGGAACATTGAAACCTGTACGGGTGCAGGACCGTCGCCCAGCGAGGCGAGGAACTTTTCATAGAGCACCCTCTCATGCGCCCGCCGCTGATCAATCATCATGATGCCTGATATCACGGGGCACATTATATACCTGTTCTTCACCTGGAAGAAGCGTCTGCCGTTCCCTGTTGCTTCACCGGCAGCCTTGTTTGTCGGTTCTTCTCCGCTGCGTGCCGTCACAGTAAATAGTGATTCCCAGTTTCGCAGCTCTTCCCGTTCAGACATGTCCGTCCCAGGTGTTTTTGGGCCTGTTATATTCATTTGTGTCAAACGGATTAAATGTATGGTCAACCTCTATCTGAGGGGTGCCGGGCATCGTCATTCCGCCGGTGATTACCGGTATTTCAACCGCTCCTTCGGGACCGAAGTCCATCGACGGTACCACGTTGAAACGGCCCAGTGCCTCGCGTACCGAAGCCAGGAGTATCTGCCAGACGGATCTTTCGTCTTCGAACTTGACCTCCGTCTTTGTGGGATGAATGTTGACGTCAATTGTGGACGGATCTGCGGTCATGAAGATGAAGTAGGCCGGCACGGCTTCGGGAGGAAGTATTCCCTGGTATGCCTCCATCATTGCCCTGTGCAGGTATGGGTGGCGGATGAACCTGTTATTTATGAAGAAAAACTGTTCGCCGGGCGTCCGGCGGGCATTCTCGGGCTTCCCTGCAAAGCCCGTGACGGAGATGATTGTGGTGGTAGTCTCCACGTTGACCAGGTTCTGGTTGTACTGTTTGCCGAAGATGCCCACGATTCTTTGTCTGTGGTTGCCCGCCGGCAGCCGGTATATGTCCTGGTCGTTATGTATCAGGCTGAATTTTATCTCGGGATGAGCCAGGACTATGCGCTGGAACTCGGTGATTATGTGTCTGAATTCGGTATTGTCAGTTTTGAGGAATTTGCGGCGGGCAGGGACGTTATAAAATAGGTTTTTGACGCTGAAGACTGACCCTACGGCGCAGGGACATGGTTCCTGTTTCTCCACCCGGGAGTTGCTTATTACAAGCAGGGTGCCTGTTTCGTCTTCTTCGCGGCGTGTCTTCAGCTCAGTCATCGAGACGGCGGCGATGGAGGCCAGGGCTTCGCCACGGAATCCCTTGGTGGTGATTGAGAAGAGATCGTCAGCGCTGTCTATTTTCGAGGTGGCGTGCCTTTCGAATGCCAGGCGGGCGTCAGTCTCACTCATTCCCGCGCCGTTGTCGATAACCTGGACAAGAGTGCGGCCGGAATCGCGTATGACCACGCTAATCTCGGTAGCGCCGGCATCGACGGCATTTTCGGCAAGCTCCTTCAATACCGAAGCGGGGCGTTGTATCACCTCGCCGGCCGCTATCTGGTTGGCCACGGAGTCAGGAAGAAGCTTTATTATATCTCTCATCAGGGGGTGTAGTTAAAAACGGAGGTACAGGTATGTTACAAGTACCAGGATTAATATTATGATTATGAGTCTGATGGAGTTTTGCTGCTGTGTGCGTCCGCGGTTGTGTTTGTAAAGGTCCCTTATCGAACCTTTGGTGATTGTTCTCCTGAACTGTCTCTGCCCTGTGCTTTCCTCCCCTCTCTCCTCACTCCTCACTCCCCTCCTCCTCACTTCCTCACTCCTCTCTCCTCACTCCTCACTTCCCCTTCCTCATCCTTTATCAGTCCCATCGCTCTGTGCCGGGCCTCTCTCTCCTCCCTGACAGGGTCATAGTGGCGGGGTGCGTAATTGAATCCGCGAGGCTTTGTCTGTTTAAAGAAGCTTGGTATTGCCATTGTGATGTTTTGCACAAAAATACGAAACTGAAGGCAGTAGGCAATAGCCATCAGGCAGTAGTGGAATAAGTTATTTTCCAGGTCTATTGTTTATATTTGTTACTTACCTGAAACTAAGATGGGAAAGAAAATTCTTGTGACCTATGCCAGTCGTGCCGGTTCTACTGCAGGAGTGGCAGAGAAGATAGGCAAAATACTCAGGGACCTTGGGGAGGTTGCCGAAGTAAAGCCGATGAAGGAAGTAACGGATCTTTCGGATTATGATGCTGTTGTTGCCGGCAGTCCCATACAGGCCAGTGCGTGGTTGCCAGAAGCCATGGAGTTTATGCGCCGGTATCAGGCGGTGTTGTCAGAGAAGCCTTTCGCCACCTTCACATTATGCATGACCCTTGCGATGAAGAAAGGGGTGGAGTATCGTCCGACAATATCAGAGTGGATAGCTCCCGTTCGTTCTCTGGCCAGGCCGGTCAGTGAAGGTATTTTTGCCGGTGTGCTCGATCTGAAAAAGGTACCGGGTGCGGGTGACAGGCTCAAGTTCAAGCTAAGCATACTCTTCGGGGTATGGCATGAGGGCGACTTCCGCAACTGGCATGAGATAGAGAAGTGGGCTGCCGGTCTTCCGGAACTGTTGAATTAGAATTGGACTTTAGATAGAAAAGCCGAAAGTCTAAAGGTAAAGTGTAACTGACCAGACCTTCAGACTTCAGTCCGCCAGCTGGCGGATCAGACCCAGACCTTCAGACCGCAGGACCGCAAGACCTCAGGACTGCAGGACCGCAAGACTTTTCCCATCCTGATCATCATTTTCGTTTAAAATATTCACTGACAACTCATTATTGAAACAAAAAAATTGTACCTTGTAGATTGTTGTGCCCAATAGTATTAGAAAAGCTGTACCTGACTTACAGGCAGCCGTTTAATAGGAAGTAATTTATATCAGGGAAGTAATATAAATGAAATCTACGAGTCTAAGCATTATTGATTTTGAGAAAGTAAATTCTTTGCTTGAATCCTTTAATAAAACCACAGGATATGTTACTGCCATACTGGATCTTGAGGGGAATATCCTTTCCAAATCGGGGTGGCGGCAAATCTGCACTGACTTTCATCGGGTTAATCCTGAGACTTCAAAAAAATGTACCTTAAGTGATACTGTCCTGGCCGGTAAAATGGCAGAAGGCGAAAAATACCATGTCTACAAATGTCTGAATGGATTGGCAGATGTGGCGGTGCCTGTTGTAGTAAACGGAGAACATATTGCAAACCTGTTTTCCGGGCAGTTCTTTATTGAAAAACCGGATATCTCCTTCTTTAGAAAGCAAGCCGCGAAGTATGGATTCAATGAAAAAGAGTACCTGGAGGCTTTCGAAAAAGTACCCGTTATTTCACTGGAGGAAGTAAAAACAGCAATGGATTTTTTGCTGGATATGACACGGCTTATAAGTGAGATGACATTTCAGAAGCAGGAACTTATTGAGCTGAACAAATCCATTAGTGAAAGGGAAGATGCTTTACGTGAGAGTGAGCGCCGCTACAGTGATATGTTGAGCAATATAGACCTTATCTCAATTTCTCTCGACAGTGAGGCGAGAATTACATCCTGTAATGATTATCTGCTGCGGCTTACAGGATGGTCACGGGAGGAGGTTATTGGCTCGGACTGGTTCAAAATGTTTATTCCACCTGAGGATAACAAACTGAAACGGACCTTTTCAGCAGTACTGCATGACGAACCGGCGGCATGGCATTTCGAGAACAGGATACTCACCCGGGAGGGAGAGCGACTGACGATCCACTGGAACAACACAGTCCTGCGCTCCCCGGCGGGAGAGGTGATCGGAACAGCCAGCATAGGTGAAGACATCACCGGGCGCAAAATTGCTGAAGAAAAGCTCAGGGAGAGCAATTCTCTGTTGCGGATCGCTGCTGAAAAAGCCAGGCTTGGAGGCTGGAATGTTAACCTGAAAGAGAACAGGTCTTACTGGTCTGATGAGGTAGCATCGATTCATGAGATGCCTGCAGGTTTCTCGCCCCTGGTAGAGGATGGGATCAGCTTTTATGCACCCGAATGGCGTAAAAGGATCACTAAAGTCTTTACAGACTGCGCACAGAAAGGAATTCCTTATGATGAAGAGATGGAGATCATTACATCTTCAGGGAGACGGAAATGGGTAAGAACAATCGGCGAGGCAGTAAAGGATGAGACGGGGATAATATATAAGGTTCAGGGAGCACTTCAGGATATTTACAGAACGTAAGGCTGAAGAGGAACGAATACGGGAAAAAGACCTGCAGTTTCGAAAACTCTCTGCAAATGTGCCCGACCTGATCTACCAGTTTACGAGAAAGCCTGACGGGACCTATTGTGTCCCTGTTGCCTCTGAAGGTATCAGGAATATCTTCGGATGTTCCCCGGAGGATGTGCTCACCGACTTTGCTCCGATTGCCAGGGTAATATATCCGGAGGATGCAGAAAGGGTGATCAGCGATATCGAATATTCTGCAGAGAATCTGACCTATTTTACCTGTGAGTTCAGGGTGCAGATCCCTGGCAGACCGGTTCAATGGATATTTTCAAGGTCATCACCCGAGAGGTTGCCGGATGGAAGTATCACCTGGTATGGTTTTAATACAGACATTACTTACCGCAAAGTTGCTGATGAAGCCATCAGAAATTTGAACTCTGAACTTGAAAAACGGGTAATTGAACGAACCGCACAGCTCGAAGCTGCCAACAAAGAACTCGAAGCCTTCAGCTATTCTGTTTCCCATGACCTGAGGGCTCCGCTGAGGCATATAAATGGCTTCGCAGAGATCCTTACCCAACAGTATTCAAGCGAACTCACAGAGGAGGCCAGGAGGCATTTAAACACAATTGTGGGCTCCGCGCAGAGGATGGGCACTCTCATTGATGACCTACTGAGTTTCTCAAGGACAGGAAGGGCTGAACTAAAGAAATCATCATTTATAATGAACCAGGTAGTAAATGATGCATTATCCCCAATCAAAGCATCAATTACGAACCGTAAGATAGATTGGGAAATCTCACCTCTGCCTGAAATATTTGGCGATTACAGTCTTCTGCGTATCGTCTGGATAAATCTGCTCGATAATGCCCTAAAGTATACGAAGGACAAGAGAAAGGCAGTTATCAGGGTGGGGTATAAGGACCTGGATAAAGAGTATGTATTTCACGTTAAGGATAATGGTGTGGGTTTCGATATGAAATATGCCCAGAAACTATTTGGTGTTTTTCAGAGGTTGCATTCATCTTCCGAGTTTGAAGGAACCGGTATTGGCCTGGCTAATGTGCAAAGAATAATTTTGCGCCATGGAGGTAGAGCATGGGCTGAGGCAAAACCCGACAAGGGGGCTACTTTTTATTTTTCAATTCCAAAAGAAACAGAAGCCGGTTGACCTTTAGACTCTTAGACTTCGAACCTCAGACCTTTAACTATTTCATCCTGGTATACCTTTCAAGCCGGTAATTGCTGTTGTCAATTTTACCGTCTTCCATTACGGGCCATATCTGCACCAGGGTGTCATTTTTGACTGTGACAAGCATTTTGTATGTCATTCCCACGACTTCAGGTGTAGAATGGTACTGAACTGTTTCGGAATAATCGGTACCATTTATTGTATATGTTCCTCCGCCGTAGCTTTCCATTGTCACAGTATCCTGTGTATATTTTCCGACAAAAATGAAATGATCTTTCGACCACCATTTCATGTCACTGCCCTGGTAGGTTGCGGGGAACTCTCCGTCGACTGAATCATTAGCCACAGATTTTGAATAGATCAGGTTCCACTGTCCTTCGATGGGGTTGGGTTTTTCCTGTTGGGTGCAGCTGATTACTATCACTATTGCAGCGGCGCAAAAGACTAAAGTTTTTTTCATGTTTTATGGTTTGATCAGGTTTAGTTCGGATGCCGGATAGTAAAGTTACATCAGCAAAAGAGCCAAGTCAAATATATTTAGTCCGGCACCTTGATTTTGGTATGGAAGTAATGTTTCTCCTTTTCAGGGATTGTTTAACTTGTATTGAGTTTTATGATCTGAAAATCAGTCCCAGACCTCCCGACCTGCCCTCGCTACTGAAATATGTTGTCACATCAAAAACTATTTAGGGATTGAAAAAAATACAAAAATCTTATTCAAAACTTGAACCTAAAAGCCTGGGAACTCTACCTTTAGAGTGGCCAAAAAAAAAGGATGGGCTAGACGCTTTTACCTTCAATACTGAAAAATACAGTACAGAAAAAGAATTAAGGAATGACTTCACCGTTAACTGTTTTAGTGATCCTCTTTATTCTGTTTTCCGAACCCCTCTGTGGTCAGAAAAAGAATAACACGATCTCTATCCCGAGGGATACGACCTATTCGGTTCCAATAGTCTTCAGGCAAATTAAGAGAGAATTTCCTTTTGCAGTTCCGGCAAAAGACAGTATGCCTGATGGCATTAAAGGAAAGCGGAATATCGTATACGCGACTCTGTCAAACACTCCCTTTGGCAAACGAAAACTCCATCTCGATCTGTTCAGACCGGAGAAACGAGGGATTTACCCGGCGGTAATTATGATCCATGGAGGCGGTTGGCGGTCGGGAAGCAAGGAAATGCAGGTCCCTTTAGCACAGCAAATTTCTGCAAGGGGATATGTAACTGCATGTGTTGAATACCGGCTATCTCCTGAAGCACTCTATCCGGCGGCTGTTCATGATATTAAAGCAGCGATACGCTTTTTACGCGCACATGCTGAAGAATATGGTATAGATCCCGGAAAAATTGCGATTTCCGGATGTTCCGCCGGCGGACAACTGGCTGCATTGGCAGGAATGACCGAACACATAGGAAAATTTGATGGAAATGAAGGTTACAATTCACATTCTTCAGGAATTCAGGCTATCGTCGATATCGATGGCATTCTTGATTTTACCGATCCTAATGAAAGTGCAAAAGATAATGATCCGGCTAAACGTTCTGCCGGAGCATACTGGTTTGGAGCAACATTTAAGGAGAGTCCGGAATGTGGATCGAAGCGTCGCCCATCAGTTATGCAGGAAAGACCACTCCTCCCATGTTATTCATTAACAGTTCTTTTCCACGTTTTCATGCCGGACGCGACAGTGTGATAGCAATCCTGAATACACATGGCATATACTCCGAAGTTCACACAATTCCTGACACACCTCACCCCTTCTGGTTATTCCATCCATGGTTCGACCAGACCGTTGACTATATAACAGCGTTTCCTGGATAAAGTATTTAAAAATGAATATTAGACCAGCTTCCAGGGTTTACGGTACTCGTAGTGCATCAGTTTTGTTGCTGCACCATCAGTATCATCAACAAATTGCAGCATCCGATAAGTGACATGAGATTTGAAAACTTAATGACCTATTACCTGAAAGTGATGAGCAAACGGAGCCATACTAGCAATCCTGATATTGTTTTCATTTTAATAGAAACACAATGTTAAAAAACTATCTCAAATCAGCCTCTCGTTTCATCAGAAACAATAAAATGTTTGCCGGAATCAATCTGCTGGGCCTATCAATTGCCCTCGCTGCATCGTTCATAATACTTCTTTTTGTAATTAATGAACTCAGCTACGATCGATATCACAAAAACAGCAAAGAGGTCTATCGTGTTCTGAATTACTATGTTGATTTGAAAAATACGATGTCAGGCACACCATATGTTTTAGCCACAACTTTAAAAGATGAATTTCCTCAGGTTGAGAAAGCCGCATGCTCCAGATATGTAAGAGACTTTAGGCTTAAAGTTAAAGATGAATGGATTTCGGTTAATGATGCTATTGCCACTAATACCGACATTTTTGACATTTTTACCATCCCTCTGATCAATGGTGCTTCCGACGACAATCTGCTGGATGATCTTAATTCAATTATTCTTTCGCGGTCAATGGCAGAAATTGTATGTCCCGGCCAAAATCCTTCAGGACAGGAAATATTAGGATCTATAAACAACACTGACCAGGTCTTTGTAGTTAAGGGAATATTCGAAGATCTTCCTGGAAAACTCAACTTTCAGAACGCGCTGTTTGATAAACAGCAAATGGACCCTTGAGCCCATCAATTCAACATTTAAAATTACCAATGCAGACGTTAACTGGACAATGAACTTCTGGATTACATGGGTCAGACTCACAAAAGACTGCAATGTAAAATCACTTGAAGATCAATTCAGAGCTTTTGAGGTAAAAAACATAAGTGAGACACCTCCCTGGCAATATTCACTTCAGAACCTGAGGGATGTTTATCTGAAGTCAGAGAATGTTGCAAACTCAGGAATAAGTGGGAACATAAGCAATGTCAGACTCTTTTCTGCTATTGCGTTGCTGATTGTACTTGTTGCTGCATTAAATTATATAATTCTATCAACTGCAGTATCAACTGGCAGAAGACTTGAGATAGGGATCAGAAAAACTTTTGGCGCCACTACCAGAGGCGTTAAAAATCAATTGTTGAGTGAATCTGTTTTGTTGGCACTGATAGTACTTCCGATTGCTCTTATATTAATGAAGATTTCCCTGCCATTTGCAGGGAAGCTGTTTCAGACAAATCTTATTATAATAAATTCAAATCTTGTTATTTACCTGGGTGTATTTATTGTCATCACTGTTATTATCGGAGTTATTTCAGGGTTATATACTTCATCATATTTATCACGACTTAAAGTTGTAGATATCATTAAGAGCTCTGCATATTCAGGCAAAAGAAAACAGTTCTTCCGGTCTTTTCTTATTGTCCTGCAACTTGTTATTTTCTGCTCATTTATTTCGAGCACATTCATAATCCGCTCACAGTATAAGTATGCTCTGAATAAGGACCCTGGCTATTATAACAATGACATAATATTAATTGATCTGGGACGGAATTTCACAGGGTATTCATCTTACATAAATAGTATTAAATCGAATCCCAATGTAATAATGGCAGGGGGAGTAATGAATGGACTTCCAATGCAGGGATCTATGGTTTCAATGATTCCGCATTTCGAAGATAAGACGCTAAAAGTAAAGGTGGAGGGTCTGGCAGTTGATTATAATTTTATTAAGACGATGGGCATTGAAATAGTCCAGGGACGAGAATTCTCGCAGGATTTTGGCAGTGATCTTAAGCAGTCTGTAATGCTCAATGAATCTGCCGTTAAACAACTGGGAATAACGGATCCAATTGGAAAGCAATGCATTGGTTCAACAATAATCGGAGTTGTAAAAGACTTCAATCTGCATTCAATCCATTCAGATATTCCACCATTGATGATAAACATGACTGACAAATATATACAACAGGTGGCTGTTCATTACAAATCAGGAACATTAGCTTCTATCCTTCCAATGCTTGAAGCCGAATGGAAAAAAGCTGCTCCCGAAAGGCCTTTTAGATTCACGCCAATTGAGGATCTGATTAAATCCATTTATTCATCAGAAAGAAACTTAAGTACAATTGTTTCGATATCCGCCCTGTTTACACTTCTGATTGCTGCTTTCGGACTTTTTGGTCTTACATTATTTATAGCCCGTTCCAGGATCAAAGAAATAGGGATTAAAAAAGGTTTTTGGAAGTTCAGAAAGCTCAATTATATATTCCTTCCTGTTAAATAACCTGATTTTAGTTATAGCGGCCAACCTTGTTTCCATACCTGTTACAATCTATTTTATGACAAACTGGTTAAACAAATATGCGTACAGGACTGACATTAACTGGATTGTATTTGTTGTATCCTTTATTGTTGCTGCATTTGTTGTGCTTTTAACTGTATTCATCCATTCATATAAAGCATCCAGAATTAATCCGGCAGAAGCATTAAGACATGAGTAACCCGAAGGTCGTTTTTACAAAAACACTTTCTGGGTCAATCCGGAGAAATGCAGTCTAACAACCGGCGATCTGGTTGAAAGGAGGATCTGCCACAAACCGCAACAAATTGTATTTAAATTTGTTATAGCGGGATAATCCACCTAATACGAAGGCAATGAGACGCGGGAGATTTATTCTGACAACTATTTCAACGCTGATATTTCCTTTTCTTTCCGAATCATTTGGATCAGACATTCAGAATATTCAAAAAGGCTTCAGAATTAAGTCAGGCGAATCGAGGACCGGGAAGCACTTAAAAATGAAGGGAGTAACTTTTAATGTGCTTGATTTGAAGGTATCATCAAAAGATACAAATGGAAATTTGTCAGTCTTCGAGCAGATTGGGTTTACTCCCAAGGGCGGACCCCCGCTGCACATTCATCCCTATCAGGATGAGTATTTCTATGTTTTGGAAGGTGAATACCTGTTTCAGGTAGGTCAGGATACATATAATCTAAGCCCTGGTGACACAATATTCCTGCCACGGAATATCCAGCATGCTTTCATTCAATTGTCTGAAAAAGCAAGGGTATTGGTTTCATACACGCCAGCCGGTAAAATGGAAAGCTTTTTTGAAACAACAGATTCATGGACTACCCCTCCCGATGAAGAACTGATTAAAAAGACATTCAGCAATCATGATATGAATGTTGTAGGTCCAACTTTAAGAGAAGATCAAAGCTTATCAGATAAATCAATCTGATCTCTAAGTCCATACGAAATCTAATCGCCAAACCCTCTTTTTATTGCAGGGCCGTTAGTTGCCGTTTGAAACACATTTCTGCAACCAGATCTGTTTGGAGAATTCTTAAATTTGTAAACATTTAAGCAAATCTTAATTCCAATCCGATGACAGATGATCTTCTTCAAATAAAGTGTAAAGATTACCTTAAAACTCTTTGTGTTGATATTACAGAACGATGTGTAGGCAGTAATGGTAACAGACAAGCCACCTACTTCTTGGAAAAAGAGCTTTCATTATGCGCGATTGGGAAACCGAAATGATTGAATTCGATGCAATTGATTGGGAGGAAAATGGAGCTAAGCTCAAATCTGATGAAGAAAATTTTAATGTTCTTGTAAGTCCATATTCACTTGGATTCAGAGGTGAGGGAGAATTAATATCTGCATCAACTATCGAAGAATTATCAAAGATTAACGCAAAGAATAAGATAATCTTCCTTTTTGGAGAAATTGCCAGAGAGCAATTGATGCCTAAAAACTTTGTATTCTATAATCCTGAGGAGCATCAAAAAATTATCTCAATTCTTGAGAATAGCGGAGCAAAGGCTATAATAAGTGCGACCGGCAGAAACGCGGCATTAGCAGGAGGAGTATACCCTTTCCCATTAATAGAAGATGGAGATTTTGATATTCCATCTGTCTATATGACTGAAGAAGAAGGCTTAAAACTCATTCCCAAAATTGGGAAGATCGTTTTTTTGGAGTCTTTATCAAAAAGAATACCAGGAAAAGGATTCAATGTCATCGGTAAAAAGGGTAATAACAACTCCCCAAAGATTGTGGTTACAGCCCATATTGATGCAAAGAAGGGTACCCCTGGAGCAATTGATAATGCAACAGGAGTTATTGTCCTGTTACTATTATCAGATCTGCTCAAAGATTATAATGGTAATAAACTCATTGAAATTGTTGCATTTAACGGTGAGGACTATTATGCAGTCCCCGGACAGATGAATTACATTTCTGCAAACAAAAACAATTTCAACAACATATTACTGAACATAAATATAGATGGAGCCGGATACAAGGAAGGACAATCTGCATTTTCCCTTTTTAATTTACCGGATGAAATACTTCAACCTGCATAAAAAAGTAATTAATCATTATAGTGGAATTACGGAAGGTGTCCAATGGCCTCAGGGAGACCATAGTATCTTTTTGCAATTTGGTGTCCCGGCTATTGCAGTTTCTTCAAAATGGTTCATTGATAATATCGCTGATCAGGATATAACTCACACCCCAAAAGACAATATTGAGATTGTCGATTGTAACAAAATTGTTGAAATTTCTCATGCATTAAATACCCTTATCAGATCCATTTAGATTCTGACTTAAAGATTATTTTACTCCCTGATACTCATCCGCCTAATGGTTAAAATCTTATTAATTCTATGAAGCAAGACTGGAAAAAAGCGGAAAAGCAATTCTACTTTCCTAAAGAAAAGCCCGAATTGGTAAAGGTGCCTCCTTTCAAATTCTTCTCAATATCCGGACAGGGAGATCCCAATGACAAACCCTTTCAGGAGAATATCGGAGTACTTTATTCACTGTCGTACGCTATCAAAATGTCTCCAAGAAACAACTTTGCGCCGAAGGATTATTTTGAATATACTGTTTATCCACTGGAAGGAATATGGGATTTAACTGAAGAGGCAAAAAAATCAAATTCAGAGACTCTCGACAAATCCCAATTAGTCTTTAATTTAATGATCAGGCAACCTGAATTTGTAACTCCGGAATTTGCCTGGGAAGCAATTGAAAAGACAAAAAGGAAAAAGTATCATCCCCTGCTTGAGAAAGTCAAATTTGAAATAATTGAAGACAATAACTGCATCCAAATGATGCATATCGGTAGCTATGACAGTGAACCTGCAAGCTTTAGACTAATGGAGGACTTCTGCCGACAAAACGGTTACAAAAGAGAATCGAAACGACATCGGGAGATATACCTCTCTGATTTCCGGAAAGTATCGCCAGATAAATTAAAGACTGTATTGAGGTTCAATACATTAGAGTAAAGACTATGCCTTACAACAAGGAAACTTAATTGCGGTCATCTTCTTCCTGGTGAGAGCACCGGGAAAGGCAATTTACACCATAAAATCCTGCTTCAATACAAGAATAATTTGACATCAGGATTTTTTCGATCTAACTTTATTGCCATAACTATAAAAAGGTGTTAATCTCTTAATTACAATCTAATAAGGAGGTATATATGCAAACACAGGATTTTTTTGAAGGCATAACCCAGATAGATGTAAAAGTTGGTCCCTTTAATGCCCGATATCCTATCTTTTATAGAGAACTTGCATACATGAGCGTGTTTTTCCTTGCTCCCCTTGAAAAGGTTAAAAGTATCCTACCTTCAAAAAGAATACACCCTTTTCGTCTGACGCCATGGCATTGTATGGTCACGATAACTGCTACCCAATACAAAGACTCTGATATCGGACCATACAATCAGGTGTCCATAGGAGTTCCGTTTGTCCTGGATAAAGAATCACCTGCCTTTACAGGCATCCTTCGCAAACCTCCGGAAACTCCAATGATTTATACTCTTTATTTACCTGTCACAACTGAAATAGCTCGCACGACTGGTATAGAGGCTGCTAATTATCCTGAATTTCTTGCAGAAATAGATTTCGTAGAAGAGGACAACATAGTAAATTGTAAAGCAGATTCAGAAGGAAAGAATATTTTAAAAATGTCTGGTCGGAAAATTAAGCTTAATAAATATCCCAGGCAACGCGTTTGTCCAGTTACAGTTAAAGATAATCGTTTATTACGATCAGAGTTTAACTTTAGCGAAAGTGATGTTGGAAACTCCAAAACACAATCTGATGTTCAACTGGAATTTGGAAATCATCCTATTGGGTTAAAGCTACAGGAGCTGTCTCTGAATAAGGTACTTCAATATCAATACTATCCATCCGGTCAGGCTATTCTGTCAATGGCAAATGAAAGTTTTCCGCTTTAGGCTTCCAACAGGCGAATCAATTAAATAGAATAAAGGCCTTACTTGTATTGTGATGGGTAAATCAGACCAGTCTTTCCAAATTCACTATGCCTGTCTACTTTTTATAAAATTCAACCTCATAGACACCACAAAATCATAATCCCGGTTTACCTTATAACTTTGCCAAAGAGCGTAGTCCCCCAAATGCTCCTGACCACCATGGTCTGTCAATGAATTCTGTAGAGGCATAACCACTCTCGGGAGAACCGTAGACAAGGTGCACAGTAACCAATTCCCACCTGTAATAGTACGTTTTGTCAATTTCTATGTCAGGCGTTTCTAAAAAGGGAATGTTTTTTTTATACCATTCCCAGTCCTGATTTGACCAGAAATCAAATTTTTCCAGCGTCTTTTGTTTGTCAAGAATCTGACCTTGATTAATCAGGCTATTGCAAAGAAATATGCAGATAAAAAAAGCATTAAGGATTATCTTTTTCACATTACTTATTTTGAAAACTCATACAGCCAATCTTACAGAATAAATTTTGAACCGTAATGGGTTGAGGTGCATGGCTGAAGTTGTTTTATTATCATTGTTCTGTTTTTAACGGAGAAGACGTACATTGTATTTGGATACTAAAACATTTCAAAAAATGATCAATAGTAAATACTTGAATTTTTATGCATTGGTGTTCATTATCCTGACATCTGTTTCCGGCTCTTCATGCCGGAGGGTTTCATCAAATGATTTGCTGGCAGCTGATGACAGTAATATCCGTGTTGCATCGTCTGATACTCTTATGGTTTCGATATTTAACTGGGCCAGGAAAACTTCAGATGGTTATGTTGGAATGGACAGTGACCCTGTCGGGCCCTGGTATGAGGCAGCATTACCCGGACGTGAGGCATTTTGTATCCGTGATGTCAGCCATCAAAGTATTGGTGCTGAGATTCTCTGGCAGGGAAAGCAAAACCTGAATATGTTCCGGAAATTTGTTGAAAATATTTCGGAGGAGAAAGATTATTGTTCGTACTGGGAAATCAACCGGTACAATAAACCTGCCCCTGTTGATTATGCATCTGATGATGATTTCTGGTACAACCTGAATGCCAACTTCGATATAATTGATGCTTGTTACAAACTTTACGAATGGACCGGCAACAAAACATACCTTACTGATCCGGAGTTCGACCGGTTTTTCATGCTTACGCTTAATCAGTATGTTGAGCGCTGGCAACTTCAGCCTGAGCTGATCATGGACCGACCGGCCTTCATGAACCTCAAACCCGCTACGACCAGATACCGGTTCGCGCGGGGTATACCTTCGTATGATGAGCAACAGGATGACATTTCAGTCAGTGGCGACCTTATCGGAATGGTATACAACGGGTTCATGACCTACGCGAAAATCCTGAAAGTTACAGATCGCGCAGAGATGAGCATCCCATATGAAGAAATGGCCGGGCAGTACCGGCAACTTATCGATTCGCTATGGTGGGACAAAGAAAACAATGCATATTTCGGCTTTTACAAGAAAACGGATGGTAAATTTTATCCCGGTGGCATCAGCAACAGTGAATTCCTGCTCTGGTACAATGTAATCTCCGACCCGGTTCGCATCGAAAAATCAATGCTCGAGCTTCAGAATTCCCAGGTGGAAGTGCTCTCCTACCTGCCTATGCTTTTTTATCGGTACGGATACAACCAGTATGCCTATGACTTTCTGAAAAGGATCTATTATGATAAACGGAGGATGTATCCCGAGGCCTCCAGCGGGGCGATCGAAGGGATAGTCCGCGGTATGTTGGGAGTAGAGCCGATGGCATCAGAAAACAGGATCACAACATGCCCCAGGCTGATACCTGAAACGGATTGGATAACAGTTGAGAATATTCCTGTATTCAGTGGATTAATATCGGTGAGGCATGAATCGTCAGTCAAAACCAGCTTCGCTAATAAATCGGAGAAGGAAATTACCTGGAGGGCTGCTTTCCAGGGGGCTTTCCGGGAGATCATGGTTAATGGTAAAGCAATGCCTGCCTTACAATTTTCGGACGCAACAGGCAACATTCACAGTTATGCGGATATAATAGCGAAGGCAAAATCGCAGCAGACAGCACAGGCAAATCTGTCAATATTTAAATGAGAATATCTAAACCTTCGGGTTCTTATATTGTTAAATAAGGAACTCTGTCATGAGATTGCAGTAGATGTCAAGGTATAAAAAACATATCGTATCAATAATCCTGGCAATTACGCTGCTAATTCCAACTGTAATAAAGTTCGGGCACCATCATGACCATCACTGCAACCATATCCAGGACAATAAACCAGTAGATTCCTTTACGGAGAAGTGCTACATATGTGATTTTCAGTTCTCAACTTTTATTTACAGAGAATTTGTCCCTTACTCACTTAGCTTTGATTATCCGGAACTTCATACTAACGGAAATACACCATTTCATTTTTTAAATAACTCAAAATACTCATTCCAGTTAAGGGCTCCTCCTGTTTTGCAATTAGTTTAATTCTCCTTTATAACTAATTGTTAAACAAACATATTAACAGAATGAGAAAGATATTTTTCTTTTGTGCATTCATAATGTTATTTTATGAATCACAAGCACAAAACCTCCTTAAAGGTAAAGTAACAGATCAGGATAATCTCCCTCTTTGGGGGGCAACAGTCTTTCTGCCGGAACTTAATAAAGGAACAATGGCAGATAATACCGGAATGTATAGCTTATCAGGTCTCCCTTCAGGAAAGATTAAGATACAGTTTTCATATATCGGGTATACAAATAAAATAGAGACTGTTATACTTCAAGATTCAGAAACCGAGCTGAATGTCACTCTGGAAACGACAACTATCAGAACCGAGGAAATCGTTATAACTGGCGGATATAGTTCCACTCAACATGAAAATGCTATAAAAATTGAGGCGTTGGAACTTAATTATCACGACTTGAAGGCAACTCCAAACTTTACAGATATAATTACGAAGATCCCAGGTGTAAACATGATCTCAAAAGGAAGCGGAGTATCAAAGCCTGTTATCAGGGGCCTTTCAATGAATGATATACTGGTGTTGAATAATGGAGTCAGGTTCGAGAATTATCAGTATTCTGATCATCATCCATTGGGCATTGATGAATTTGGAATTGAAGACATTGAGGTAATCAAAGGACCATCTTCCCTATTATATGGTTCAGATGCAATCGGCGGGGTGATTAATTTTATAAAGGAAAAGCCTGCCCCGATTGGTACAATCACAGGAGATTATAATATGCAATTATTCTCCAACACTCTTGGTATTACAAACAACTTTGGCTTGAAGGGATCGTCACAACATCTGTTTGGAGGGATAAGATTTGGACAAAAATCAAATTCGGACTTCCTTCAGGGGGGCGGAGATTTTGTGCCAAATACCAGATTTAAAGAGCATTCAGTTAAACTAAATGCAGGATTCACTGGTAAAACAGGAACATTCAGACTATTCTACGATTATGGCAGACAGGACCTCGGGTTGGCAGAAGAGGAAGCTGTTGAATCAATTACAGAAAGAGGGCAGAAAACCCGCGATATTTTATCAACAATTTAATACACATCTGCTATCCTCACAGAATAAAATTTACCTGGGAAACATGAAAATGGATATTAATTCTGCGTATCAGAATACAGAACTTATCCACTTTGGAGAACAAGATGTCTATGAGATTCAGATGAGACTGGCAACACTAACATATGATGCAAAGCTATATCTGCCATCTGACAAAAACTCGGAATATATTGTCGGATACCAGGGAATGTATCAGAACAATCTTAATCTGAACGACAGAGAAACAATGCTATTGCCTGATGCATCCATTTTTAATAACTCTTTGTTTTTCCTGATACAGAGGACTTTATTCGAGAAATTCAAGTTACAAACAGGTCTCAGATTCGATAAGAAAACTTTGACCACAATAGCATCAGGGGACTCTGGTCAGCCTGATTACAGGGAGGCTCTTGACGAAAAATATAAAAGTCTCAGCGGATCGTTGGGTGCAACATATTCAATCACTGATAAGCTTCTTATAAGATCTAATATTGCTTCGGCGTACAGGACTCCTAATCTCGCAGAACTGACCTCAAACGGGCAACATGAAACAAGGTATGAGATTGGGAGCAAAAGCCTGATCCCGGAAAAATCTTATGAGATTGACCTGAGTATGCATTATCATAAAGACAATCTGACTATTGATATTGCAGGATTTTACAACAATATAGATAATTACATTTTTATCTCTCCCACAGGTGACACTACAAACACAGGATTGTATATTTATAAGTATGAACAAAATAACTCCTTCCTTTTTGGAGGGGAGGCTGGGATACATTTTCACCCTAATTCTATTAAATGGCTGCATCTTTTAACAACGTTCTCCACAGTTACAGGGAAGCAGAAAATGGGACCTTTTCTGCCATTCATTCCAGCCAGAAAGATATATATGGAACTCAGGACTGAAAAAGAAACACTTGCCTTTTTGCATGAAGCATTTTTTTTGATCACCTCAACTTCGGTATTCAGACAAGGAAATTCCGCTCCTGAAGAGACTCCCACCAACGGATACACATTATTGGATATTTCAGTCGGGGGCCAGATTAAAGTAAAGGATCAATATATTTCTGTTTCACTTGGAGCCACAAATATCTTTGATAAACAGTATATTGATCATTTATCTACCTTAAAAGAGGTGGGATTTATTAATCCGGGCAGAAATATTTCAATTACTCTGAAGATTCCGTTTGCTATAAGGAAAATTGAATAATAAGCCGGAGCGCTTGCCTTCACAGATGGAAGCTGGCAATAACATTGGACTCTGAAAATGCATGAGCACATTTAACTGACGATAAAATATTCTGATTCCTGCCTGAACGCTACATCAGGTAACGCCCATAAAATCAGAATTTTGCAAAAGAAGACAATCTGACATTCCACATCCGGTGAAAATAGTCTTGTTTATACTTGACTTGCTTAAACTATTATCTTAAGTTTGTTAGCTGTTATAAGAGAATGATTCTTATAAGATAATTATAAGTAATGAAAATAACTGAAATAAGAGATAAGCTAATCGGGAAAGGACTAAAAGTTACACCTCAGAGGACTGCTATTTTGGAGGCTATAATTCAACTCAATAATCATCCTACTGCTGATAACATAATTGACTTTATCCGGAATTACCATCCAAACATTGCTACAGCTACAGTGTACAAAGTTCTTGATGCTTTGATTGCAAATGAACTTATAAGAAAAGTAAAGACAGAAAAGGATGTTATGAGATATGATGCTGTAATGGAAAGACATCATCATTTATATTGCTCCGAATCAGACCGGATTGAAGATTTTGTTGATAATGAGCTCAATGAAATAGTCGAGAAGTATTTCAAAAAGAAGAAGATACCTTATTTTGAAATTGAAGATATAAAACTTCAAATCATTGGTAAATTTTTAGATGACAATAAATAATCACATGCAATTATCAGAAGAAATAAACTGAACCTGATTATTAACTAATAGTCATAAACATGGAAAATAACTCAGATAAAGTCAGCAAGTGCCCCGTTACCGGTGCAACTCAAAAGCACAGTGTTGGTACAAGTGGAACAAAAAACCGCGACTGGTGGCCTAATCAGTTAAAATTGAACATACTGCGGCAGCACTCTTCCGCATCAAACCCGATGGGTGATGATTTTGATTACGCGAAGGAATTTAAGAGTCTCGATCTGGCCGCTTTGAAAAAAGATCTGCACAAACTAATGACTGACTCTCAGGATTGGTGGCCTGCCGATTTCGGTCACTATGGCCCGTTATTCATCCGGATGGCCTGGCACAGTGCCGGCACATACCGCACAGGAGATGGCCGGGGAGGTGCAGGAAGCGGCCAGCAACGATTTGCCCCGCTTAACAGTTGGCCTGATAATGTCAATCTCGACAAGGCACGGAGGCTGCTTTGGCCGGTCAAGCAAAAGTATGGCCGGAAAATTTCATGGGCTGACCTTATGATTCTGGCAGGCAATGTCGCTTTGGAATCCATGGGATTCAAAACCTTCGGATTTGCAGGTGGGCGTGCAGATGTGTGGGAGCCTGAGGAGGATATTTACTGGGGTGCTGAAACCAGGTGGCTGGGTGGCGAGGTACGTTATGCACAGGGACCGGAGGGTGTAGAAAAAGAAGGCAGCGTACTTGTTACCGACAATGATGCAGACGGTGATAAACATTCACATAAACTTGAAAATCCACTTGCCGCTGTACAGATGGGTTTGATCTATGTTAATCCTGAAGGACCCGGAGGAAATCCTGATCCGGTTGCTGCTGCACATGATATCCGTGTAACCTTTGCCCGTATGGCAATGGATGATGAAGAAACAGTGGCACTAATTGCCGGCGGGCATACATTTGGCAAGACTCATGGGGCAGGTGATGCCGGACTTGTAGGGCCGGAGCCTGAAGCCGCAGGCATAGAAGAACAGGGTCTGGGATGGAAAAGCGGGTTTGGCTCAGGAAAAGGCGGTGACACAATCACCAGCGGACTGGAAGTTACATGGACGCAGACTCCGGCTAAATGGAGTTATTATTTCTTCGAAAACCTCTTTAAATATGAGTGGGAACTAACAAAAAGTCCGGCCGGCGCTCATCAGTGGGTGGCAAAAAATGCCGATTCTGCCATGCCTGATGCTCACAACCCCTCTAAAAAGCATTTGCCAACGATGCTCACTACGGACCTTTCATTGCGTTTGGATCCGGTCTATGAGAAGATATCGCGGCGCTTCTATGAACATCCGCTTGAATTTGCTGATGCCTTTGCCCGCGCATGGTTTAAACTTACTCATCGTGATATGGGCCCCCGCGCCCGTTACCTGGGTCCTGAAGTACCGGCAGAAGAACTGATCTGGCAGGATCCGATACCAGCCGTTGATCATAAGTTGGTTAATGAGAAAGATATTGCAGATTTAAAGGTCAGGATATTACAATCCGGCCTGACCGTTTCTCAACTGGTATCAACAGCCTGGGCTTCTGCCTCTACTTTTCGCGGATCTGATAAACGTGGTGGTGCAAACGGTGCCCGCATTCGTCTTGCTCCGCAAAAAGAGTGGGTGGTAAACAACCCTTCTCAGCTGACGAAAGTCTTGGGAACATTGGAAGGCATTGCAAAAGAATTCAACAGTGCTCAAACGAACGGGAAAAAGATTTCGCTTGCCGACCTTATCGTTTTGGCAGGCTGCGCAGGTGTTGAAAAAGCAGCAAATGACGCAGGTTTTGATATAACCGTACCTTTTGCCCCGGGACGAATGGATGCATCGCAGGAACAAACTGATATGGATTCCATTGCAGTACTTGAACCTGTAGCTGACGGCTTCCGTAACTATTTAAAATCGAAATTCACAATCTCAACTGAAGAGTTACTGGTTGACAAAGCTCAGTTACTGACACTTTCGGCGCCTGAAATGACAGTCCTTGTGGGCGGTATGCGGGTGTTAGCCACAAACTTTGATAACTCAAGGCATGGCATGTTCACGAATCGTCCGGAAGTCCTTACAAACGATTTCTTTTTAAACCTGCTCGACATGAATACAGCATGGATGCCGGCATCGGAGGACAAGGAGACATTTGACGGACGTGATCGCAAAACCGGTGAGCTCAGATGGACAGGAACCCGGGCAGACCTTGTTTTTGGTTCAAACTCCGAGCTCAGGGCACTTGCCGAAGTATATGGAAGCCTGGATGCGCAGGAAAAATTTGTCAGGGATTTTATTGCGGCATGGAGCAAAGTAATGAACCTTGATCGCTTTGACTTGAAATAAAGGACATTCCCGGGATAAAAAATTGTTACTGAGACCGCACTTGCCCGGCCAGACACCGGACTTGTGACCCTGCTTGACTGCCTGCTGACAGAACCCTGCTTCTATTTTATTTTCCGTTGCTGTCCGTCATTTTATATCTTTGCTTATTGTTCCAATTTATGATGAATATATCTTTTCAGAAACTGTTTTATGCACTGGCCACCGTCTTTGGGCTTATTGCAATCTTAATTTTAGCGAAAACTATACTGATTCCTATAGCCTTTGCTTTGTTTATGGCCTTTATTCTCTATCCGCTGGCAAAGAAGTTCGAGAAGTTGGGAATGAATAAGGTATTCGCTGCTTTTCTCTCCATCTTAATGGTTATTTTAATAATAGGAGGAGGCATTTACCTCTTCTCAACCCAGCTTATCGAGCTCTCAAAAGAGCTGTCTAACTTCCAGGATAGAATTATCCAGGCTTTTGCTGACGTCACATTGTATATCAACAAGAATGTGAATATTATTTCAAATCTGGAGAAAAATGAGCTATCGGATAAAATCAAGGAGTGGATCACCCAATCTTCAGGCGCCTTGGTAAGTAAAACCTTCACTACATCAACAACTCTTATCGCCGGACTATTTGGAACAATAGTTTTTACTTTTCTTTTCCTGATTTACAGAGATGGATTCACACAGGCATTTATGAGGTTTTCTCCTGAAGATAAGAGAGAAAGAGTTTTTAAGATGTTTAAATCTGTTCAGCAGGTAGGACAGAAGTATTTATCAGGAATGATCCTTCTCATAATTATAATAGGCCTGGCAAATAGTATCGGGCTTTGGATTATCGGAATTGATAATCCTTTCCTGTTCGGCTTCCTGGGTGCTATTCTGGCCATTGTTCCTTACGTAGGGACAGCTTTGGGAGCCATTATTCCTATCCTGTATGCTTTTGTGTCCTATGATTCTCTTTGGCCGGTGGCAGCAGTTGCAGTTTTATTTTGGGCCGTGCAATTGATTTCGGATAATTTGCTCAGTCCCAGGATTGTAGGCGGAAGTTTACAAATTAACGCATTAGCTTCCATACTGAGTCTGATAATTGGCGCTCTGGTCTGGGGTGTCGCCGGAATGATACTGTTTTTGCCATTTACTGCAATGTTGAAAGTTATTTTTGAAGAATTCGAAGAACTGAAACCAATCGCATTGTTAATTGGTGACCAGAATAGTAAAGAATATAATAGTGACGTAAAATCTATCAGAAAAAGGTTTATAAAGGTCAAAGGCTGGTATTCCAAACTACATGAAGGCATCAAAAAGAAACCGGGCGACAAAGAGTCCCACAAACCTGCAAAATAGGCTGGGTTTATTATCAGGCCGGGATTAAAAATGTGCCTCATTTCTGCCGCTTCCATTTAACGGGAGAACTTCCTTTACATATATAGTATACACTGACCTGAGGCATCTGACGCTTTCAGGTTTTATTACCGGACCGCCGGGTGAAAGAAAGTGCCAATACTGACAGAATCTGACTATTGGAGAGATTTTCAATACATTTACCCGATAAAAATGGTTCACACTTATAAAATGATCTGGTTTATTGCAACCAAACAATAGAATATACTGTTATAATTCAGATACTCCTTTGACATGACTAAGAAATCACATTTGGCATCTGCATCCAGATCTTCACTTGAAGAGATTCAGGTCGATCACCAGTTCATCACAGCACAAAAGCTGTTTATTGATATTTTTGATTCATTGATAGGGATAAGTGCCGTTCTGGATTCAAATCGTCAGATTGTTTATTCAAATAATGAACTCCTCAAGATGCTTGGAATTAATTCTATTGAATCCATCATTGGCAAAAGGGCCGGGGAGGTTGTATCCTGCATCCATTCTTCTGAAGAGCCTGACGGATGTGGCACAGCCGAAGCATGCAGATATTGTGGTGCTACAACTGCTATATTGGAAAGCCAGAAAACTGGAAAGAAATCGACAAAGGAGACACGTATTTCAGCTTCAATAAATGAGAAACTGATAAGCTGGGATTTGAGGATATCATCTATACCAATCATATTATCCGGTAGAACATTTTATATCCTGACTTTACAGGACATCAGCAATGAAAAGAGAAGGTCAGCCCTTGAAAGGATTTTCTTTCATGATTTGGTAAATAGTGTCGGAGGACTAAATGGTCTGTTGTCAATATTGAAAGAGGGGGTTGATCCTAATGAGGAGGATGAAATAATAAACCTTTCTGAAGAGGCATGCAGAAATATCCTGGAAGAAATAATGTCACACAGACAAATACGTGCAGCTGAGGATGGAAATATTAAGGTAAAAATCGAATCAATTAATTCACGTGAGTTTCTGAACTCTTCAATTAGTAAAATCAGCTCTCATTCCGTTGGGAAGGCCAGGAATATTGTTTTTGACGAATCTTCACCTGACATTTGTTTTGATACTGATCGGATTCTCTCTCAAAGAGTAATTATAAACCTTCTGAAAAATGCGTTAGAAGCAACGCCGGAAAACGGATCAGTTTCACTGGGAGTTGAAGATTTAGGTGATAAAATCAGATTCTGGGTAAAGAATATTGAAATTATACCAAAGGAGGTTCAGGCACAAATATTTCAGCGTTCATTTAGTACTAAAGGCACAGACAGAGGGATTGGAACATATAGCATTAAATTGCTGATTGAAAACTATCTTAATGGAAAAGTCAGTTTTATAAGCAATGAACAGGACCGCACTATTTTTAGCGTTGAATTGTACAAAAAATGGCCGGAATGAGCACAAATCAGGCGCCCAGGGTGTTGATAAATACATCTTTGCTACAAACCAGGCTGTTACCATATCGCATGAAGATTGCCGGAATGGTTCTTGCTTTTGCCGGAACCATTTTGGCAATCATTTATATTTTCTTCGATTTTACACTTAAGATAAAGGTGTTTGCCGTCTATTCCTCATTCCTTGCCACAAAATATTTTACAACATTCAAGACAAATATTTTTGATGAGCTAACAATGTTATTGCTCATCAGTGGCCTGGCGCTGATCGCGTTCACAAAAGAAAAAAATGAAACCGAAGGTCTTGATCTATTTCGCTTCAGAGCATTCTTCAGGGCATTGGTTGCAAATACTGTTTTTCTCCTTTTATCAGTAATATTTGTATATGGCACAGGATTCATTGCCATTCTTGCTGTAAATATTTTCTCACTTTTCATATTCTACCTGTTGTTTTTCTACCTGGGGAAGAGGGAGAAAAAGGAATAAGACTATAGCCTGATTTCATGTTTGGTTAAAGGATCAGTTTTTTCTTTTGCTTATATTGCATTTGAAAATTTGTCTTTAAGATTTCAAATGATAAAAGTGAAGTTTATTATTTGGACAATCATCTTGTCTGTAGTTTGTTTAAACTGCTTTGCACAGGATAAAAAAAATGCTGTCGTATTGGAATTGGCAGGGAAATCCTTTGGCTATTTCGATATTTCATACGAAAGATATCTATCTGAGAAACTTCATTTTGGCGGAGGAATTGGAATATCCGGAAGAAGTCAGTTATATTATAACGGGGGAATGTTTAATCGTACTAATTTCACTATTCCCCTGTACGGTGCTTACGCTTTCGGGCAGAGAAAACATCATGTTATTTCTGAGGTTGGAATATCATTACAAGGATTTACCGGGCCAAATGGCACTGTAAGCCTTGATGGTCAATACTTATTTATATCATTTGGCTATGAATACAAAGGAGAAAAGTTCATTTTCCGGGCGCCTGTGTATTTAACCTATGTTGGCAGCAATGAGTTTTTTCCCCCTGTAATGCCATGGTTTGGCCTGAGCTTCGGGAGGCTATTCTGAAAACACTATGTTGCCATGCCTATAAGCCAGGAACTTACTGACAGAAAACAACACAAAACAGGGGCAATACGAGAAAAATGAAAGCAGTTATATACAACAGGAAAGGATCGCCTGAGAGACTTTCTCTGCAAGAAATTGATAAACCTGTACCAGCCGATGATGAGGTTTTAATCAGGGTACATGTGGTCTCATTAAATGCCGCTGACTATCGTTCCATGAAGATGGGGATAATTCCAAAGAGCAGAATTTTTGGGGCAGACGTAGCCGGAATTATTGAATCTGTCGGAAAGAATACTACAATTTTTAAACCCGGGGATGAGGTAATGGGTGACCTTGCAAGTTACGGTTTTGGTTGTCTTGCCGGGTATGTCACGGCTCCGGAAAGAGCGCTGATTTTAAAACCCGGAAATGTCTCATTTGAGGAGGCAGCTACTTTACCATTGGCTGGAATAACAGCACTCCAGGCCTTACGCAATGAAGGCAATCTTCAAAAAGGCGAGAAGGTTTTAATTGTTGGCAGTGCAGGCAGTGTCGGGCCATTTGCAGTGCAGATAGCGAAGTATTTTGGTGCTGAGGTTACAGGAGTCTGCAGTACCAGGAATTTAAGTCAGACATTATCGATAGGGGCAGATTATGTGATTGACTACACTAAAGAGGATTTTTGGAAAAGTAATAAGCGTTATGACCTCATATTGGCAATTAATGGTAATTACCCTCTGTTTGCATACAGGAGGTCATTGACTTTAAATGGCAGATATGTAATGGTTGGAGGCTCTTTGTCCCAAATATTCAAATCACTTGTATTCGGACGAGCGTTCTCTTTAGGTTCAAAAAAGATGAAATCATTGGCGGCCAAACCGAATAAACAGGATCTGGAATTACTTGGTAGTCTTTTGGAAAATGGAAGCATCAAACCAGTAATCGACCGACGGTATACACTTGAGAAGAGTGCAGAAGCAATGAACTACCTGAGCCAGGGACATTCAACCGGGAAAGTGATAATTACAGTCGGATAAAATAATTACAACTGCCTGACACTGACGGTACATTTTCTAAAATCAGATGACATGGAAAATCTTATCAAGAAACTTACCGGGAATAACATCCTGATGTTTTCACTGATTTTTGTTGTTTCAATCGCCTTCTATTTTTTAAAAATTGGGTTCAGCGACTTATGGAGTGATGAAACTTACACCTTAGCGATGCTGGATGGTACTTTTTCTGACTTTTACGCCAAATTTAAAACCGATCTGCACCCGCCGTTATATTATCTTGTTTTAAGATTGTACACCGGTTTGTTCGGCGAGTCAGCAACAGTATTAAGGTCATTTTCAGTTGTTGGTGTATTAGCAACTTTGTTATTGGCATATTTTGCCGGTCAACGTGTCTTTGGTAAACAGGGGGCACTCTATTTGTGCCTGATGCTTATATCTGTTCCAATGCTGGCAGTATATTCCCATCAGGCCAGAATGTACACCTGGGCTGCATTTTCAGTAACCGGGGTATTTATATATTCCTGTTTATTCATGAGATCGGGGTCCACCCGTGATTTGATACTTCTTCTTCTTTTCACGTTGGCAGCGATGTATACCCACTATTACAGCATGATTGCTGCATTTATGGCGAACGTGTTTGTTTTTCTTCACCTTGTCCTTACCAAAAACAGAAAATGGCATTATCACCTTATTTCATTACTGATAGCTGCGATACTGTTTCTCCCATGGCTTTCTATGTTCTTTGTTCAGGTAAAAAGAGTTCAGAATGCTTTTTGGGCTCCTGAAGTAAGCCTCCAGACAATTCTTGCGTGTTTTACAATCCCATTCACGGAACAATTCTGGACAAGCGGTAATTCCAAATATTTGACAATTTTGATGTATACCCTGATTGTCATAACAATCATTTTAGCTTTCACAAAATCGTTTTCCGGCTATCGGTCAGTTCTGTGGTTGTCATTGTTTATTTTCCTTGGCACATTGTTTATTGCAATGATTATTTCCCTCTTCTCGCAACCAATCCTTTATTCAAGGTATGTAGCAGTAATAGTCACAATGCTCATTATGCCGGTAACAATTCTTTTTACTCAAATGAAGATAAAATGGCTGAAAATAATTTTAATACCGGTTATACTGTTCCTTGGTATACGGGTTTCTGTTTCAGCTTTTTCTTTTTCATACGGACCTTATAAACAAACAATTGAATATATCGCACACACTTATCCTGAGATAAATAAGATTTTACATATTACTGAAGTAACTGCCGGTCCAATGACAGAATACAATGGTAACTCGGGGTTAAGTCATTACTGGCTTAAGGCAGAAATGTCAAACGTAGATGCCTTCCCCGGGATACAACAATATTCTCTACCCGGTGATTTTCTGAAGCCCGGTGAAAAATTCTGTGCAGTAAGATTCCACAATCTGGCATTAAATCAAGAAAACCTGGACCTTGTTCTATCGGAATCGGAACTTATTAAAACAGATACTGTATTCGACAACAAGGTAGAATACGGTATTTTCATTCAGCTCTACCTTTTAGAGTACAAAGGCAGCCAGATCCATGTAAACCACTGATAGTTGTTAAAAAACAACAATTAGTAGTGCAATAACAACTAATAGTGTCTGTTTATATAGTGTTTCCGGAAGTGACCCCTGGTATCTTTGTTGGGTCAATTAAATAAAACAAAGATGGAAACTATGTTAACTACTATGATGATTGGCAATAAAATTGCCGAAGCACGAAAGAAAACAAATCTTTCTCAAGCCCAGCTCGCTGAGCGATTGTTCATCAGCTCACAGGCAGTCGGGAAGTGGGAACGCGGAGAATCGATGCCGGACATTATCACATTTACCCGGCTCGCGGAAATTCTGGGGGTCGACCTGAACTATTTTTTGGAACCCTCACATTCTTCTGCTACTGAAATGGCACCTGCTGAGGCTTTGGTTAAGCAACCGGCTGAACTGCCTGGCGGAAAGCAGAAGAAAAGGCTTAGCTGGGATATGTCACGCGGAAACTGGGTGGGCGCTGACTTTTCCGGGTTGAAAAATCTGAATGAGAAATTCAGTTCCTCCAACATGCAGCGATGCAAGTTTATCGGTTCAGATTTATCCGGACTTCATCTGAAAGGCAATAATGTTGATAGTTGTGACTTTTCAGGTTCCGACTTCGGCAGCAGCCATATTCAGGCTTCCAACCTGGTCAACAATCTGTTCAGGGACTGTTCACTTAAGGACACTAAGTTTTCAGAGAGTTATATCTCCGGTTGCGATTTTACCGGCGCCGATTTCACCGGAGTGGGGTTTAGTTCCGGGGGCTTTGCCGGAGTGGCGGTAAAATCAGGTGATACGGAGAAAAACACAATTGCTGATGCAGTGTGGAATTGCACCTCATTTAATGCAATGTATCTGGCTGATATAGTATTTCAGGGTGCAATTGAGGACTGCTCCTTTGAAAACTGCGCATTTGCCAGGGTGATATTCAGGAATGCAACCCTCATAAATACTTTCTTTAAGAACAAGAGTTTGAAACGTATCCGGTTCATTGACTGCCAGGCAGACCGGATGACCTACGAATTCCTGAAAAACGGGAAAGCTGACATGAGTGGCATCTCACTGTTAACTTGTAATAGCAGGGATTTATTAAAGTTCCTGAGTCAACAGGCTATATTAAGAAACACTTAGATAGCTTAATTGGCTTACAAATGTGGCCTCTGATTCTGTAATTAATTTTTACTTTTATCGAAAAAGACTTCATGAAGAACATATTCTCAGGCAAATACTTCAGATTTTTTATTGCTTCGGTCATCTATCTCCTTATAGTAATCTGGATTGGAAATTACTGGTTACTTACAGGGCTGATAATTCTGTTCGATATTTACGTATCAGAAAAGGTAAACTGGACCTTCTGGAAAAAACGAAATGGTAAAAACAGTGCTTTGATTGAATGGCTGGATGCACTAATATTTGCTGTTGTTGCTGTAACCCTGATTAATATCTTTTTGTTTCAAAACTACAGGATTCCATCAGGCTCCATGGAGAAATCATTGCTAATCGGTGATTTCCTCGCCGTTAGTAAAATTGCCTATGGTCCAAGAATGCCAAATACTCCTGTAGCCTTTCCGTTTACTCAGCATACAATGCCAATTACGAAAGGCAAATCCTGGTCCGATATAATTCATTGGCCATATAAGAGGCTTGCGGGAACAGGAAAGGTTAAAAACAATGAAGCTGTTGTCTTTAATTTCCCGGCAGGGGACACTGTTGTTGTTGAAGATCAGGTTTCAAGTTATTACGAGATCGTCAGAAGAGCAGCCCGGGATCTGAAAGACAGAGACTATCAAAGTTCACAGGCATTAAAAAGTGATACTTACTACATGATGCTTGCCAGGAAAGAGATAAGAGACAGATTTCATATTATTTACAGACCTGTTGACAGAAGGGACAATTATGTTAAGAGATGCATAGGCATACCTGGTGATACAATCCTTATCAGAGGAGGAGTCATATTTGTTAACGGTAACCAACTGCCTGAGAACAATACCCAACAGACTGACTACCTGGTACGAACAAATGGAACTGCAATCAATCCCAGGGCTTTTGAGAGGTTTGATATTTCACTTGCCGACCAGCAAAAACTGAAAGGAGGCTACAGGTTGCCTCTGACTAAGGAGAACTATGTTAAACTTGCAGAGTTCCCCAATGTGACCGATGTAAAACCTGAATTTGCAATCGCAGGAGAATCAGACCCCGCAATTTTTCCGTACAGTGAAACTTTAAAATGGAATCTTGATAACCTCGGCCCTGTCTGGATTCCCTCAAAAGGAACCACAGTTAAACTTGACACTTCAAGTCTCTGTTTCTACGAAAGAATTATTGATGTCTATGAAAATAATGCAATTCGAATTGAAGGTGACAAAATCTTCATAAATAACGTTCCTTCAGACAGCTACACTTTCAAGATGGACTATTACTGGATGATGGGAGATAACAGGCATAGGTCAGCCGACTCAAGGTACTGGGGATTTGTTCCTGAAGATCATATTGTTGGAAAGCCGAAGTTCATCTGGTTATCACTTGATAAAGAGGCCGGGGGGCTGAAGAAAATAAGATTTGGCCGATTGTTTATGAGGATAAAATAGCTAAATGACCCTGAATAAATGAAACCAACTGTAACTTTTGACAGGTCCCTGATCGCCCCGTGCGGAATGAACTGCGGGACATGCATCGGATACCTGAGAGAAAAAAAGAGGTGCCCCGGTTGTCGTGTTTACATGGCGGACAATGCCGTTACAATGCAACGGTGCATAATTCAAAAGTGCATTCACCTTGAAAATACTGCCTCAAAATTCTGCTACGACTGTGAAAAATACCCTTGCAGAAGATTGAAACAGCTTGATTTACGCTACCGCACCAAATACAAAACAAGTTTTTTTGAGAATCTGACAATTATAAAGGAGAAGGGTATTGAAAGCTTCCTTGAATTCGAATCAAAGCGCAGGACCTGTCCGGACTGCGGATCTGTATTGAGTGTCCACAGGGACAACTGCTTAATCTGCTTAAAAATTGAAACTTCCCCTTGCACAATATGCGTTATGCTAGGTTAATTTGTTGTTGCATTAATCTCATATAATATTGTGAATCATTAAGTTCTCAATCTGGTAAGGAACTGTAAGACTGCCCAGATAATAATCCTTTGAATAATTATTATCAGAATACCGACACAAAATGTAACCAGTAGGCGTAGCGGGGAATATATTATAAAAATTACAACGCCGAACATCAGAAGGGCTCCGGGAAAATTAGCAAAACTCCATGGTTTGCTCTTGTTATAACTATCACGTCCAAAGATTTCCCTGAGTGTAAGCTGATTTGTCCCGTTCCTGATGAAGAAGGCAACTATTGAAAGGCCAAAGAGAATGCCGGATATAAGCAGATAATTCATATTAAACTCTTAATTTATTTTGGGCCATTAAAAATGCAGGGCCTACCCTTTTATCAACAGTATACTTTTTGATTTCGCAGCACTTATTTTAATTATTCCAATTCAAAATTAGCCTTTGAGCATTTCACTTTTTCAAAGATTGTTTAACTTGTAAGGCAAGGAATTAAGTGATCTGATAAACAAAATAATGGGAAAAATTGGCATTTTTGAGATCGCTCTGTTGCTGGCGCTCGTAGTAATCATCATTTTACTTCTGGTCATGGCGGCAAGCAAGCTGATAAATTGCGGGCTGCCAAGCCGTGACAAAATCATATGGGTGATTGCCTTTTTCATCTTTAACGGGGTGGCAGTTATCTCCTTTATCATTTATCATGACTACTTGTTGACGCCTTCTGTCAGGTCGAAGGCGAAAATCTTCTGATCCCCCCCCAAAAATAACTCATGAACTCACGGGCTTTGTGCTTACCAAAACATATACTATGAATAATACTCTGATAATGACGGCAGGAAGACTTTTTTTACTCATCGCATTGATTCTGTCAAGCGGATGCAGGAAACAGTACAGTGAGAAGGAGTTCCTCACTGAGGTTTCCGCTAACCTTGGAAAAATCAAGTCGGCAACATACTTTTCAACAGTTACGGCCAGTGCTCCTGGTGACACGCTGAAGTTCTCAGAGCCATGGACACAGTATGTGAAGATATTCATAAATCCCGATGACACCCTCGTGGGTTCGGGATCGCTGCTTTACAAGGGAGAGGACACAACTGCCATGACCGACTACTATGATGGTATTGCGAGGGGGACTGTCAACTACGAGGAGCGTTATGTGAAGATTGACAGCTTCCGGAACTACCCGTACCCCTTCAGACTTGTCTATTATCCATTCTATACAAAGATCAATGAGATAATAAAATATTCATTGACTACGAAAGACAGTATCTCAACCGCTTTCACAGACTTTGGTGATTCCCTGCATTTCGGACTGAAGATATATAACCAGCATGTCTATTTTCACATCAGACCGATAGTTATAAAAAACGAATATATCCCTGAAGATGAGATCTCCCGGTTTGATATCTGGTTCCGGAAGGCTGACGGCATGCCGTACAGGATGAGGAGCAGGTGGCATCACACTACCTACTTTGAGGAGTGTCACGGGGCCAGGTTCAACACCACGAGTGACACACTTTTTCACAGCCACCGATTATTTCCCTGACGGTTTTGAGATTGTACAGCTCCGTAGGGATCAGAAGCCACCGGACACAAGCACCATGCAGGGCATGCCAGCGCCGGACTGGACGCTGAAGGATGTGGATGAGAAGATTGTAGGGTTGAAGGATCTGAAGTCGAAGGTTGTCATGATACAGTTCACCGGGATCGGCTGCGGGCCGTGTCATATGTCGCTGCCGTTCCTGAGAAAGCTGGCAGGCGAATATGGCGGGAGTGACCTCAGCCTGGTGAGCATCGAGACCTGGAGCAACAATATTGAGGGTATACGGAGGTACATGACTGCCAATGACCTTACTCACCTCTTCCTGTTATCGGAAGATACGGTGACGAAGGCTTACGGGGTTAAAAGTGTCCCGCAGTTTTTCATCCTCGATGAGAAGAGGGTGATCAGAAAGGTCATCAGCGGATACAGTAAGGATAGCACTGACAGTGAGATCAGAGCTGCAATCGACGCATTGATCTGATGGGGTCAGTCCGTTTTGTAATAAGTAATTAACCTTAAACATAATAAAATGGAGAATATTGAAATCAGTAATCAGTCAGAAAGTTCATTTACTATCAGTGATGAAATAAAGAAATACCTTTTGGAGACCTCAAAATGGGGTAAATTTCTGGCAATCGTCGGGTATGTCGGTATGGCATTACTGGTTCTTATTGCCTTAGGGGTCATGGTCGGATTCTCCTTTTTAAACAGTGACACCGAAGGTACTTTTCCCATGGCAGCCTTGGGGCTGGTTTATATTTTGTTAGCAGTCGTATATTATTTCCCCATTAACTATCTGTACAGGTTTTCAGTACAGATGAAGGAGGGATTGACAACAGACAACAATCAATCGGTTACTACCGGTTTTGAAAACTTAAAGTCGCTCTTTAAGTTCATGGGGATATTCACCGTTGTCATTTTATCAATTTATGCACTGCTCCTGGTTATAGTATTACCTGCAAGCCTGTTGTTCATGAAATAGGGAACAAAGCAGGTAACTGCATATTACAGGATATGGAAAAGCCGCGAATATTTAAAATGTCATTTGCAGGTGTCTATCCGTTATATATTCAAAAAGCGGAGAAAAAGGGTCGCACGAAGGCAGAGGTTGATGCCATCATTTGTTGGCTCACTGGATATAATCAACATGGTTTACAGCAACAAATCGATAAAAACAATGATTTTGAAACCTTTTTCACCCAGGCCCCGCAGCTTAATGAAAATGCTTCATTAATTACCGGTGTAATATGTGGCTATCGTGTGGAAGAAATCGAAGACACACTAATGCAAAAGATCCGTTATCTGGATAAGCTCATTGACGAATTGGCCAGGGGAAAGAAAATGGAGAAGATTTTAAGAAAGCAGGGTTTAATGTAGTGATAACCTTTTCTTTTCTGCAAAGCTAAAACTGGCAATTTCCCGAAAAGCATAAGCCATCGGTTTTGCTTTCTGCACGCCGGGTTAAATAAAGAAAATTTCCTTTAACAGAATTGCAGCGACATGAAAATAATGTATGTCTTTTACTATAGAAAACCTGAACAAATAAATTCTTCATGAATACATTTAAGCTGGCATTTCGCCCCTTATTCCGGAAGGGTGAACATACTGTCACCCGCATCATTTCACTGGCTGCCGGACTTGCTTTTGGTATCTTGCTTTTAGCCGAAGTATTTTACTTTTACAGCTATGACAGTTTTTATCCCGATGCCAGGCGCATCTATGTTGTTCATGAAAACTTCAGGCCTGATAAGTCATCGGAAAAACTGATGAGCTATCCCAGGGTCAGTGGTGCAATTGCCCCCGGACTGAAGGCCGAAGTACCCGGTATTGAAGCGGCTTGCCGGCTGAACTCAATTGGTAAAAATGTCTTTTATACAGAGAACCTGAACAGCTACGAAGCAGAAGTCTCCCTGAGCGATGAATTTCTTTTTGATGTTCTCCCTCTTCCCGTCGTTACAGGAAATCCCGGTGAGATATTAAGTACACCTATGTTATGCATGATCTCACAGAAAATTGCTGATGCGATTGGTGGAGAGGTAACAGGGAAGGTGATTACATTAAAGAGGTTTCCTGATAAGAAACTGACTATTGCAGGAGTATTTGAAGATCTTCCTGAGAATACCAACTATCAGTATGACATTCTCATCTCAATGGTTTCAACAAAGCATTTTACCTGGGATGGGACAGATAACTGGATGGGCAATGACAGGTACTATTCCTGTGTAAAACTCGATCCCGGGGTCACTCCTGAAAGTCTTGCCCCTGCTGTCCGGAAAATGCAGGAGTTACACCAGGACATTGCAAAGCTGGAAGAGGAAAATGGAGGTGCCGTCCTGCAATATTCGTTTTTACCAATCAGGAAAATATATGCAGATAATGCAAAGGACATGATTATAATTCTCAGCACCATTGCATTTGCGGTACTCTTCGTCTCGCTTATGAACTATATCCTGCTGACACTGAGCGCGCTTGTAGCCAGGGCTAAAGCATCGGCCATTCATAAGACTTTCGGTGCACAGGCAGAGAAACTACAGCTGATTGTATTTCTTGAAACCTTTATTCTTTTCTTCATTTCTGTAACTGCAGCTGTTCTTATAATTGCAGTATTGAAACCAATGGTAGAATCGCAACTTCAGCACAGCATCCTTGCAGTATTGAATCCATATGTTATCTGGCCTTTGCTGGCTATTGTTATAGTGCTTGTTATTGTCACCGGCTATCTTCCGGGACGGTTTTTTTCGCGCATTCCGGTGGCAACTGTTTTCCGGACATACAAGCTGAAAAGCAATAAATGGAAACTGGCATTGCTCGCCTTTCAGTTTATCGGTGCCTCGTTCGTTGTTACGCTGATGATAATTGTATCCATTCAGTTCAGCAGGATGAAGAATGCAGATCATGGATACCGGGTGAAGGGAGTTTATTATGGATCGACTGTGGGGATGGAGGGTAGCAAACTTTCCACAGTACTTAACGAGTTAAGGGCGATCCCCGAAGTGGAAATGGTAGGGTTGGGTAATGATTTACCCATTGACGGCGCGTCGGGAAATAACGTAATATCTCCTGATGGACAAAGGGAGATGTTTAATGTTGCCGATTTTTACCAGGCTGATGAGAACTATCTTTCAATATTAGGTATTCAGGCATCTGCCGGGCAGAATTTCTCACCGGAAAATGCTGCTACAAATTCGATTGTGATTAGTGAAAAAGGAGCCGAATTGTTGAAAATAAACAACGGCTGGACTGATGGAGTTGTTGGAAAACAACTGGATATAACCGAACATGGTTCAACAACAATATGCGGTGTTATTCCCCGATTTCATTATTAATTCAATATCGGATCCCGACTTGCGGCCTGCTGTGTTTTTCTACCTGCCTGAGGGAAAATTTGTGCAGTTAAAAATTGACAAACCTGCTTCGTCATTTAATATTCTTATAAAAGTCCGTGAAGGGTCAGAAGCAGGTATTAAAAAGAAGCTTGAGGATGTGATCAACCTGGGAATGCCTCAGAAAGATGCTACTGTCAGCAGCCTTGAGGAAGAGCTGCAAAATCTGTATAACACCGAAAGGGGATTTCGTAACGCATTGATGGCCGGGAATGTTGTCATTTTACTCATTACAATAATCGGTTTATTGGGCTATACAACAAGCGAAGCCAGCAGGCACCAGAAAGAACTGGCCATACGAAAGATCAATGGCGCCACAATGTCTGATTTACTCAGAGCTTTTATTTTAGAGCTCGAGTACATTGCAATACCTTCAGTTCTTGCGGGCCTGACAGGGGTATGGTTTATTGCAGACAGGTGGATGCAGAATTTTGCTGTTAAAGAACCGCTTCACTGGTGGCTGTTTGCCATGTGCAGCCTGGCAATCCTGCTTTTAGTAGCAGTGGTTGCTGCTGTAAACTATTACCGGTTAGCCAATAGAAACCCGGCTGAGTCATTAAGGTACGAGTAGTGGTAACCAGGCCCTTCAATAATGTTCAGGATCTGGGTTTTACCACTTCATTACAACTGTGTAACTGAATAAAATGTTTGCCGGGAGCCGATGATATGAAAAACCTGAATCCTGTTATTTTGCTGGTTCTTACTGCGCTGATAGCAACCTTGACCTTTTCATTTAAAAATGGAAACGGCAATAGAATAAGAACTATAAGTGGTAACAAGATATCTTTTGCAGCAATGGACAGGTACTTATTGAGTCAGATGGACTCAATGGGATTACCCGGATTGTCAATAGCCATAATAAATGATTCAAAAATCATCTACTACCGGACATTCGGTGTAGTCAATGCTGACACAAAAGAAAAAGTATCTGAAGAGACACTCTTTGATGCCGGTTCTTTGTCAAAAACACCGTTTACCTATCTTGTAATGAGAATGGCAGACCAGGGAGTATTGAATCTGGATCGGCCGCTTTATACCTATTTGCCTTATCCTGATATTGAACAGGATGAGCGTTACAAGTTAATAACAGCCCGGATGGTTCTGTGCCATACTTCCGGTTTCCCAAACTGGAGGTTTCTCAATGAAGACAGAAAATTGGATATTAAGTTTACACCAGGGACTCAGTTTCTTTATTCCGGGGAGGGATTTGAATACCTGGCAAATGTTGTTGCCCATATAAAGAATATTCCTAAAAATGACCTTCAACACTTATTTGAGGAAGAGGTTTCCGGGCCGCTTGGAATGAACTATGCCTGTTTTACCTGGAATGATTATGTAGCAAAACATCAGGCAACCGGACATGTTGACGGTAATGTATCCGGAGGATGGGGCATCAACGCTGGCAGACCGGATTTTGCTGCCTCCTACAGTCTCCAGACAGAGGCAATCAGTTATGCAAAATTTATTATTGCAATGATGCAGGAAGAGGGATTGAAAAAGGAGACATTCGATGAGATGTTTTTGGCCCGGATTAAGATCCCCTCAGCTCCCGGACAGCAGTTCATACTGCCTTGGTATTAAAATGAAACCCACCAGGTTTGGTAATGTATACATGCATGATGGCTATAATTTGAATTTTTATTCCGCCTTTATGTTCAATAAAGCAGAGAAATTCGGATATGTTTTTTTCACCAATTGTAATAATGGACTTAATTTTACCAGGAAATTAGAGACCTTTTTGACTAATGGAGATTAAACAGCAGAACATTATTTCCGTTAGCAGTGCCCGGTATACATTGCCGGACTTCCGCTGGTTGTAAAACACACTACGGTGAGCTGCAGTTAAATCCCAGTTAAGACAATTAGATGGAGGATTGTTTGAAAACTTAAAACTGTGCAAAATGAAATTGGCGTTAATCATTATTCCTGTAGCGTTAACAGCTTTAGTTGTACTTTACTTCGTTCTGATTGGTAATATTGACAGATCAGAGCCAAAGATTATCAAAACCGACCGGCCAATTTATGTCATCGGCCTGGAAATTAATACAAGCGATAAAGCAATTTATCAGGATGTCGCAAAAGTGGCCGCGCAGTTTACTGAAATTAAAAGAAACTATCCTGTTACGAACTTAAAAGAACCCTGGTCTTCAATTAACATCAGTAAGGATTATGATCCGGAACAAGGCACTTTTACCTATGTCGTCGGAGACGTTGTCAATGCTGTTGACATAATACCTCCCGGACTGAAATCTTATGAGGTACCGCCACTTACTTTTGCAGTTTTTCGAATCAGACCCAGAAGCAGGATAGCATGGGGAATAACAATGGGAAGGATGAAAAGATTCATTTATTCTGAATGGCTACCAGGCTCAGGTTATCATCTGTCTGACTCTTTTGGCGAATTCGAGTTGCATGATGAACGAAGTCTGGGAAAACACCCGGAAATAAGTCTTTATGTAGCTGTCAGAGAAAAAACAAAATAGTCAGTCTGCAATTACCCTGTGCCATTTTGTAATACATTTATTAAAATAATACAAGGTGCGCAAAGAAATATTTTTCCCGGTTATTCTCTTCCTGCTTCTCTCCTCCATTGCCAACAGTCAGTCTGACAGCATATTAAGGATAGATGATGATATTCAGCTCATCCATCTTCAGGACTCCGTTTTCATCCATGTAAGCTGGGATTTCCTTGAAGGTACAGGGAGGTTCTCCTCCAATGGGATGATTATTATTAAGAACGGCAAAGCTGTAATGGTGGACACACCCATGGACAATGAAAAGACTGAAAGACTGATTCAATTTTGTGCGGCACACCCTGCATGCTGATGTCTCCCTTCTGATAATCGGGCACTTCCATGATGACTGCCTTGGCGGGTTAGAATACATACAGAGTGAAGGCATAGAATCATTGGCAAACATACGGACTGTTGACAAATGCCGGGAAATAGGACTTCCCATACCTTCCTCTTCATTTCAGGATTCTCTGTTGATTGACTTCCGGGGGATAAGCCTGGAATGCCGATTCTGGGGGGCCGGACACTCATTTGATAACATTACTGTCTGGATACAGGATAAATCAATACTCTTTGGAGGATGTCTTGTAAAATCAATTGACTCCAAAAATCTGGGAAACCTGTCCGATGCTGTTGTTGAAGATTGGGATGAAACTATTCGCAGAATAATTAAGAAGCATCCGATAATAAAGACTGTAATACCCGGGCATGGCAGTTTTGGCGGAAAAGAGCTTTTAACGCATACAATCTCCCTGGTTGAATTGCACAGACTGCAACAACGGGAAGATATGTTCAACCGCCTGTGAGCAGACAATATCAATTATATTGAAGACGTGTTCGGTGTTGTCAGCCCTGAAGCTGTAACTTTAAAACTTGAGAATTCCGGGAATTAATTTATAATTTGGGTTCTGTTTAAGATAATCATTCAATGAAATACATCAGGTTTTAGACGTACAAAATTCTACAATGAAAAGGACCTATAAAAAAGCTGTTCTGGAAGCTCTGGAGCGCACGAAGAAAATAAAAAATGAACCGCTGACCGAAGCGGATATTCAGCACCTGCCTGCCATCGTTCAAAAATATATTCATTACACAGGGTCAGTCGGTAAAGAAAAGGTATTGAATTTCAGAGCCGAATTCAAGGGAGGAATCAGGTCAAAATCAACCGAGGATTATATGCCTCTTAAATCGGTTCAATATAATTTCACGGATAAACCCACGAGGCTTTTTTACATTGTTGCAAAGAAGAAAGGAATTCCCGCCAAAGGAATTCACCTGTACAGAGATCAGACAGCAATCATGCTTATAAAAATATTTGGACTGTTTACTGTGGTTGATGCCAAAGGGAAGGAAATGAACCAGGGTGAGACTGTAACATTATTTAATGATATGTGTTTCATGGCACCTGCCTCACTGATCGACAGAAATATTGAGTGGACGGAGGAGGACAGTCTGACAGTGGTTGCAAAATTCACCAACGGGAATATTACTGTCAGCTCAAAATTGTATTTCAACGGTGAAGGCGAACTTGTAAACTTTGTTAGTAATGACAGGTTCGAGACCACAGACGGGAAAAACTACATAAACTCTCCCTGGAGCACTCCGGTTACAGGTTATACAAACATAAACGGATACCGGCTTCCATCAGGTGCAAAACTGATCTATGCACATCCTGATGAAGATTTTTGCTACGGCGAGTTCAATCTGGTAAGCATAGAGTACAATTGCAGGGATTATAAATTTTAACATCACTGCTGCGGAATGGCAGGCAGGGTGAGATAAAAAATGCTATTTTTGGCTTCACCGAAGCAAATAGCCCCAATCTGATGCGTAAATATCTGTTTCCCTTCCTGAGTCTATTCATCCTGCTGACAGTCTGTGCAACGGCAGATGCCCAGAGAGCAACCATCAGCGGATTTATAACCGATGCAAAAAGCGGCGAGCGCATGATCGATGCCACTGTCTACGAAAAAGCATCATTTGCTGGAACAACCTCCAACAACTACGGATTCTACAGCCTGCCGCTGCCGCTCGGCAAAGCTGAAATAGTTGTCTCATACGTCGGATATGACCCCATAGAAGTAACCGTAAACCTCACCCGTGATACTGTCATGAGCTTCAGCCTCGAAATGTCAGCACGGGAGATAGACGCAGTTACAGTCACTGCTACTTCCGGTCGCCAGTCGAAGGTAGAGAGCTCTCAGATGAGCATGATTGACATACCAATTGAGAAATTCATCAAGCTGCCTGTCATGTTTGGCGAGGCTGACATCCTGAAGGTCATCCAGCTACTCCCGGGTGTGCAGTCAGGCACTGAGGGCGCTACCGGCATTTATGTCAGGGGAGGGGGCCCCGACCAGAACCTCTTCCTCCTCGACGGTGTGCCGGTCTATAACGCCAGTCACCTCTTCGGATTTCTTTCGGTCTTCAATCCTGATGCCGTAAAATCAGTACAGCTCTACAAAGGGGGATTCCCTGCAAGGTACGGTGAACGCCTCTCATCAGTGGTTGACATCCGCATGAAGGAGGGTAATGAAAAGGAGTTTCACGGTAACTTCTCGATAGGACTCATAGCATCAAAATTATCGATAGAGGGACCAATAATAAAGGACAAGACCTCATTCATAATCTCCGCCCGCCGTACTTATGTTGATGTGCTGGCGGCACCCCTGATCGCAACACAGAATGATGCTGACTACAAATCCAGCGGAGGATATTATTTCTACGACCTCAACGCCAAGATAAACCATAAATTCTCTGAAAGAAGCCGCCTCTACCTCAGCTCCTACCTTGGGAAAGACCGGGCATATATGAAGGACAGGAGTACAAGTGACTACACTGACTACGACGGCCACAGGTATGAGTACTCGGATAAGTTCGGGATGGGCTGGGGTAACTTCATCACCGCCCTCAGATGGAATTACCTGATCACAAACAAGCTCTTCAGCAACACAACCCTGACATACAGCAAATACAATTTCGACGTCACCAGCGAGTCAGTGCGGAAAGACCTTACCGCAGGAGATAAAACAGTAGATTATTTCCGTTACTTCTCCGGCATTGAAGATGTTGGAGCGAAAATTGATTTTGAATATTTCCCCTCAGCCAGTCATTCGATAAAGTTCGGAACAGGTTACACTTTTCATCATTTCAAACCGGGCGTAACCACATACAGGTACAACTCACAGGACGAGAATATGGGCATTGACACCACTTTTGGTGACGTGAAGATTTATGCCAATGAATTTATTCTCTATGCCGAAGACAATTTTGACATCTCCCCGAGGCTGAAGATGAATGCCGGTTTGCGGTTCTCCCTCTTTAACGTGCAGCAGACCAACTATGCCTCATTGCAACCCAGGGTGTCACTGCGCTTCATGGCCACTGACAACCTTTCGTTCAAGGCCTCCTACAGCAAAATGGCGCAGTTCGTGCACCTGCTTACAACCAGCGCCATCAACCTGCCAACCGACCTGTGGCTCCCGGTGACAAAGCGCTTTGAGCCTCCCATTTCGCATCAGGTCGCCCTCGGATCAAGCTTCCGCCTGCCGTGGAAACTTGAAATGACAGTGGAAGCATTTTACAAGACAATGGACAACCTCATCGAATACAAGGAGGGAGCCTCATTCGGGGGAACAGGATCAGGCTGGGAGTCGAAGGTTGAGAAGGGAAGAGGCTGGGCTTACGGTGCCGAGTTCATGGTTGAAAAGACTATTGGTAAGACAACAGGTTGGATCGGTTATACAATCTCAAGAACTGACCGTCAGTTTGCAAACCTGAACTTCGGGAGGACCTTCCCGGCCAAGTATGACCGACGGCACGATGTAAGCCTCGCGCTTACGCATAAGTTTAATGAAAGGTTCGACATAGGCCTGGTCTGGGTTTACGGCACCGGCAATGCTGCCACCCTGGGAATCATGGAGTATCCGCCTTCGGACTTCTTCTTTACAAACTACTATTACTCGTCGGTAACGGAATTTCCAAGCCGCAACAACTACCGCACGCCCTCGTATCACCGTCTTGATCTCGGATTCAATTGGAACAAGCAGAAGAAGAACGGCATCCGCACATGGAATTTTTCGATTTATAATGCGTACAACCGTAAGAATCCGTTCTTCGTCTTCTGGGACAGCCAAGAATATTATGAACCTGATCCATACAATCCCGGGGGATACATTCATTATTCAAAGCCGGTGCTGAAAAAGGTGAGCCTTTTTCCCATAATACCGTCGGTTTCATATTCATTTAACTTCTGATGCCGGAGATTATGAAAAGAGTCCTGAAATATTTTTCCGCCGTTGTCGTACTGATGTTCCTCACACTCTCGTGCGAGGAGGTAATAGAGTTCAAGGGTGAAAAAACCGATCCGAAGATCGTATTGTACTCCATGCTCAATCCTGATGACACAATATCAGTCTCCCTGGCAAAGAGCCATGCTGTTTTTGATGTAAGGTACACACCCCTGCAGATCACAAACGCCAGTGTCAGGCTGTATCGCGACGGGGAACTGGTTGAGACTCTTACTTATGTTCCTCCTGAGCCGTGCGAAAATTGTCTGCCGTCAGAGCACTCCAGGTATGTTTCGCAGGGGATCAGACCGGTTCCGGGCAGCACTTACAGGATCGAGGCTGAAGTTCCCGGGTTCAAACCTGTTTCGGCGGAGACGGGTCTTCCTGTTCTGGTTCCGGTTATGAGCATCGATACTACTACTGACGCTGAGGAAGGGTACAATACATATCTGGTTACGAAAGTGAAGTTTACTGATCCCGGAGCCACGGAGAATTATTACAGGATCTCGGTCACACGGCTTGAAGGTTACTATAACGGAGACAAGTCGGTTCCCTATAATCCTGAGGCATCGGTGAATGTTATCATGTCAGACGACAGCTATGCAGCCACCGCTGATCCGATCATCGCACCCGAACAGGAAGAGGATCTCTTCGGAATGTACAGCAGTAACACATATAATGTTTTCAGCGATGAGCTGATCTCAGGCCAGGAGTATGATCTGACACTGAAAATATCTTTCTACAGGAGGCCTGACACAACTTATAACGAGTTTACCCATTTCAAGATCGAATTGCATTCCATAACGAAAGATTTGTACCTGTACCTGCGTTCATATGCGGCGCATATGCAGACGCGTGACTCGTTCTTTTCAGAACCGGTGCTGGTTTACTCAAACATTACAGACGGCCTGGGGGTTTTCGGTTCAGGTGTCATATCAACGGCCAATATCGAGATAGGGGAGTACCCGGTTGAGGGGGTGATTTATACAAGAGGCGACGGTATTTGGCAAGATTTGTGACCGGTGGATACCCGGCTGTACTCACGCATTGAATCTGTATTGTGTTGTGCGACGGTCTCCCTTTTTATTTAAAATGCCTTTGTCAGTTCCTTCCCTCAGATCACGTGAGGCGGTTGCGGAGGAGATTTCCTTGAAATACCTCAGGTAATCTTTTCTTGTGAAGGAATCACCTCCGGTTTTTTCCCTGAATGTCTCCAGCCGGTCATTACCGGTCAGATTAATGTTTTGACGGGTCAGGAGCGCCTCAAGTGACTCATCGATTATTTGCAGCATAAATTCAATCAAAACCGGTTGAGTTTCCCTGATTATCTGCTTCCCCGAGAACCCTGTAATATTCATGCTGTTTTTCTTTAATCAGAGACTCCACAGGGAGGAATTCGAACAGTGGAGAATACTTTCTCAGGATCACAGTTTGCCAGAGCCGGCCCATTCGTCCGTTACCATCCGGGAATGGGTGAATGAACTCAGTCTCGTAAGTTGTGCGACGGTCTCCGTCATTATTGAAAATGCCTTTGTCAGTTCCGTTCCGTCAGATGACGTGAAGCGGTTGCGGAGGAGATTCACTTAGAAATACCTGAGGTAATGTTTTGTTGTGAAGGAATCACCTCCGGTTTGTGCCCTGAATGTATCCAGTTCGGTAATTACCGGTGAGATTGAATAGTTTTGACGAGTCAGGAGCGCCTCAAGTGTCTCATCGATAATCAGCAGCATAAATGTCGGAGATAAAATCGGATGAGATTCCCTGATTATCTGCTTCCCGAGAATCCTGTAGATAACATTCATGCTGTTATTATTTAATCAGAGACTGCAACAGGAGATTCGAACAGTGGAGAATACTTTCTCAGGATCACAGTTTGCCAGAGCCGGCCCATCCGTCCGTTACCATCCGGGAATGGGTGAATGAACTCAGTCTCGTAATGGAATACGCAACTTTTAATGAGCGGCAGACTTCTGTTAATATATCATGCTGCCATTCTGATGCATGTCAGGACTAGTTCAAAAACAGTTGTTACATTCGGAGCAATGATCCTTCGATATGTTGCCACAGGATGAGCGTATTCGAGATAGAAATTCCTGAAATAGTTGCCCTGGTAAACCGGATTATTTCCCTGGTGTGTGGCATATTCAAGTATATCTCGTTCACGCATATTCTCGAGCTTTACAAAAGATGTCAGGCTACCGTCTTAAAGGAACCTTTCCATGTCAGCCTTCCGCTGAATGATCCTGATTTCATGATTGAGCAATTCATCAGTTTTGACTCCTTCGCGATAGGGGGCAATTACGTGAAATTTCAGTGTTTGTTATTCAGGATCGAAGTCAACACCTGTATCTGAGAGATTCTGAATGCCATCAATTTCAAGAGAGGCTTGATGACGAAGTGACAATTTATCGATTCTGTTAAAATGTTTTCTTGAAAATCCACAAGGAGGTGGTTTACCCGCCAGATGATTCCCCTGAAGATTAATGAATTGCATATCAGCCTATTTTTTCATTGACCCAGAGGGTTTTCTTTCTGTTGTGACCTGATTGTTATCTGACAGTTTGCATTTTCTATTAATAACAGGTTCAATAAAGCATCAAAGAGCTGAATCAGAAATAATTTCATAGAGAGAGATGTTGTTTTACCTGAGACATTACTAACTTTCTCTTAAAGCAGAATTAACCATCTTACTTAATGCGACAATAGTTACTGGGAATAATTATGTAATAAAAGGAGACTAACTGTATCCTGCCCACGTGGCATTGTGCCAGAGGGTCTCAAGCGGTCCCTTCCTGTGGTGCCTCATCCACCAGGCGCTGAAGAATCCCTGCAGCACTGCCAGCACAATACCTATAATAAGACTGTAGAGTGCCCCTGTGTACATGTAGAGACCTAACCCGAATCCATAGTATATGAATGATCCCAGAACAGACTGCATCATGTAGTTTGACAGACTCATTCTTCCCATCGGTGAAAAGATATTCAGTGTGCAGAAACCCCCTTTTGTCCTGAAGAGCATCACGAATCCCGCAACCAGAACTAGCATGAATGCCATGTTAGAATAAGATCCGTAGATGGTTCTCAGCGGCCGGAGCACTGCCTTATTGCTGATCAGGCCGAACAGATCGCCTCTGAAATGAAAGAGTATAACGAAGGATACCGATGCAATTATAAGAGTCCTGAGCCAGAATTTGCGGCTCTTTTCAGAGGCAACGAAGAGCTCTTTCCGGCCGGCCAGCATGCCGAACATGAATAACGAAACGGTCTGGAAAACACGACCCTGTTCCCAGCTCCAGAGAACGACAGACATTTTACCGTTTGTAAGGTTGCCAGCAAGGGTTTTTATAAGCGAATCACCTGCCAGGTATTCGCCCATTCTTCCGAAATAGTACCACGACAACGGGTCGGGCCATTTCAGGTCAGGATTCTGAACGGCCCTGATAACATTGAACCACTCATATGGCTGTAACATAAGAAACAGAGCAATCCAGAGTACAGCCCTGTTGCTCAGTTTTGCAACGGGGATTATAAAGAATCCCAGCACGGCATAAAATGACAGGATGTCGCCTTCATAAAATGCGGAATTTACAATGCCGAAGAGCAGCAGCAGCACAAGCCTCCACGCAAACCTTCCGCGAAAGTCGCGGCCCTTCTTCGCCTGGTTATCTGACTGAATAAAAAAGGTGAGACCAAAAAGCAAGGCAAAGATTGCGTATGCCTTGCCTCCGAAAAGGAAATACATCGTTCCGGTCAGACCTTTGTCGAAGTTCACCATCCATTCAGGAAGGCCTGCGGGGGAGTAGATGAAGTCGAAGTGCTCGATATTGTGCAGCAGCATTATTGATACTATTGAGAAGCCGCGCAGGGCATCGACCACCTGAAGGCGATTTTCTTCCAATTTCATCAGTCAGAATTTATTCTTTTTCTTTTCCTTCATTATCGATTTGCACATCTTTCCAAACTCCTTGTCCTTCGCCCTTTTTTCAGCCACGCTTTTCGTGAACCGTTCCTGTTCCCTGATCATCTTTTTATAGTTGACAAGGGTTCCGCTGCTGATCTCCCCCCTTCTCACAGCCTCAGTTACGGCGCATCCTGCCTCATCAGTATGGGTACAGTCGGGGAATCTGCATTCGAGGCTCAGCGATATTATCTCTTCAAAGGTTGCTGTGACCCCCTCAATATCATCAGTTATCCCCAGCTCCTTCATCCCGGGAGTATCAATGAGTATTGCGCCGTTTTCGAGAATTATCATCTGGCGGGAGCTTGTCACGTGCCTGCCCTTGTTTGTGCTGTCACTGATTTTGCCGGTGGCGAAGATTTCCCTGCCGGCAAGATTGTTTATCAGTGTCGATTTTCCGACGCCCGAAGAACCGAGTACACAGTAAGTCTGGCCCTTCACAAGCAGACTGTAAACCTTGTCATATCCGTCCCTGGAGACATTGCTGAGCGTAATTACCGGAATATGAATATTCCTCTCCTTCAGTTTCCCGAGAGCATTATTAATAGATACCTCATCCACAGTGTCTGTCTTGGAGATCACAAACACGGGGCTGATGCCTGCCGAATTACATATAACCAGGTATCTTTCGAGCCGGTTGACATTGAAGTTGTAGTCTATTGACTGTACTATCATTGCCACATCGATATTGGTGGCTATCACCTGCTTCTCACCGTGCTTGCCTATAGCCTGTCTTTCAAGTAGGGTCTTTCGCGGCAGCACTTTGTTTATTATTGCAAGGTCGTCACCGAACACTGTCATCAGTACCCAGTCGCCGACAGCAGGAAGATCCGATGCTTCAGCAGCACTGTACCTCAGGTTGCCGGTTATCTCCGCCGGATATTCGGATTCACCGTTGGAGACAATATATCTTTCTTTATGCTGCTGTGTGACCCTGCCTGCGGTGAAGTTGTGCATCTCTTCCCGTGCTATTAGGTTTTCAATTTCGGGAGTCAGTCCTAAGTCATTAATATTCATTTAATTACTGTATCAAGGTTTTGTTAAGCTTAATTCTTCTCCGTTTTCGATCTGCCTGGTGAGTTCCTTCAGGAATCTCACCATCTGACCTCCGTCAATAACGTCGTGGTCTACCAGGATTGTCATATTCAGTATTTCGCGTATTTCCACCCTGTTATCAATTACAACAGGTTTTTTGAGAACCGACCCGATGCCAAATGAGAGAGGATGAACAGAAGTATGAATGAACCAGCCGTTTATGCGCCCGATCATACCCACTGAAGTGATCATTACATTTCCCATTTTTCCGAATGCATACTTCGGATTTCTGAGCAATACCCTCCAGAATGCCCTTCTGAGTGATCCGGGCAACCTGTAATAGAGCCTTTCATATATTGCGGGCTTCTTTTGCAGTACGATATCCTTTTCCGACAGGTTCCGGTTTTTCGCCTCTTCGATCTCGCGCGGTTATTTCAATTGCACTCTTCTCATTTGTCTTTTCAATTACAAGCGGGATGGGCACCTTTTCGCCGTTGATCTCCTTCTCCACGGCGATTGAAATATTGATGCCGTCAAAGATTATCAGTTTTCTTTTGCTGTACAGGAAGGCCGCTGCCTCCGGGTGCTGCTGAATGACGTTGCTTATTACCTTGATGATCCACCCGTTAAAGGAAGCATTCTGCCCTTTTCTCCTTGACTCCTGCAGTTTTTTCCTGCTCTCAGTGACATCAAATTCAAGCAGTGCGCTGACATGGTGTTTCAGCATCCCGACTGAAAAGGTATCAAAAGTTGCAATTCTTGACCGGGGGAACTCCTTAAGGGTGTAAGACTTTTCCATTTATCGCAATTGAACCTGCCATTGAGGCCTTCCGGTTTTCGCATTTTCCGGAATAATATGGCGAATTTAAAATAAAACATATTACGATGAATGGGATGCACAGTAAAGAATTACTCCTAAACTGGCGGTACCATAAGGATATTGATTCAGAATTCTCAGAGTACCCGTAATAGAATATCCTCTCCCGGAGTCAGGGAGAAGACCTGAAAAGTGATCTGACCGGAGGCTATTTCCAGAACTGAAGCAGGAGGCCGAACACTATAAAGAGGATGAGCTGGTAACCGCCCTGTATCAGGAAACGTGCCCACTTCAGCCTCCCGGTTTCGCCGGTCCACATTACAGCTCCTGCCAGTGTGGGTATCACAAACGCAGCCCAGATCCACAGTGAACGTTCAACTCCGCCGGCAAGGTGTGTGTCAGCTACAAGGTGCGCCAGTACAAGGACCTGGAACAGAGTCAGGAAGAATTGAACGGCATAAAGAGGTCCGGCAGATTTCTGCATCTTCTTCATTGCTTCCTTATCGTTGGGATCAACACCAGTAATTTCGGTCCACTTCTTTCCGAAGATGGGTCCGTACCAGATTGCTCCGATTACCATTGATAATACAGCACCGGTGGCGATTGCCCAATAGTTTACTGCAAGGGGTTCCATTTGTTTAAGCTTTTAAGGTTGGCTATTAAACAAAGAACCGGGGTAAAGGGTTCAATGGTTCTGTGAATTCATCCCTCGTGGTGCGGAGGAACCTGTATCGTTGTTGCGGGCCCGTGGACCATGGCGGCGACATGCATGGCCATATGCGGCAGAATGGCAGCCAGCGGGTTACCTGTCAGGATAAACGCAAGGCTGAGAACTCCGTTACCCACATTTGGCCAGATCACCTTCTTCCCGCCGAACTCCGGATAGCCCAGATGATATGCGGTTGTTACAAAGAAGCTTGCAAGCAGTCCGATTATCCCTGTGCCCACCCTGCCATACCAGATTTCAGTCCAGGCAGGACCTGTCAGGGCAATCTTTACAGCAAGCACCGGAATGACTGTCAACAGCAGGGCGTCAATGAGCCCGTATGCCAGTCCCGGCCAGACAATATCTCTGATGAACTCCCCTCCGTATCTCCTTTCGGAGGCAGGCTGCGAATAAACATTTTTGACAACGAAAACTCCTGCTATCAGCGCACCTGCCAGCCCCCAGTACCAGTTGTGAGCCATCAGCTCTTTCAGATCAAGGTTGTTTGTGGATATGAAAAGTATGAAAAATGCCGCAACAATCGGAATGTAAACAAGCAGGTAATAGTTGCGCGGCAGCCTGAGCAATCCTGCAAATACTGCAGCAATTGCAAATCCAAGCAGTGCGGATGCCAAGATCCAAAAAATGCTCATAGTCGGTTCTTTCAGATTATTTTAATTTACTTTCCCCATCCGGGAAAAAACCCGGATTTTACAATGTTGAGATAAATTTAAACAAAAAAACTGTATTGAAGACGTGGGAAATTATTAGCAGGAAGTATGTTATTGAGCTATTTGTTTCCCGCGGCGGAGTGGTTTTCAGTAATGAGTCTCCCGGGATATTCAGCCTGAGCGGGTACATATTCAGGTTCTGCCTGTCAAAATAAAGCAGCCTGTTAGGTACTGTCTGGTTGATTGTCAAAGAGTCTTTTTCAGAGATCTTCATTACCGGTTGTCTTACTGCAATCCACATCAGAAATGTCTCGGCTATATCCTCTCTTGTAGGGTTTGAAGCTGCATAGCTGGAGATGAATTTACCGTCGAGTTCCTGAGCCTTCTTCCAGTCGTCTGCACGTGCATGCGCGGCATCGAGTGATGTATGTGATGCCTCGTGGATAAGAGTCTCTTCCAGGATTCCCTGTTCCTCATACTTTGCGCTCTGTCCGGTGTAGATGAGCAGCGATCTGTTGCCGCCACCGAAGGGCATGGTGCCGGTATTTATCCAAAGTGCGTCAACGTCGATACGCAGGCAGGTGGGAAGTTTGCCAACTACTTCCGCGTACTTCTCCGCGGCGGCGGTGGCCGCTTCCAGCGACCCGAACTCAGCATTCACCTGGGCTACCGTTGTCAGGCCGTCGTCAAAAACAATGTCAAACAGGTATACATTTACTGTGTCCCATCCGGGCAGTCTCCTGTCATACATCCGGCGTGTTCCCTGTCCTGTATATGTTGTACTTACAACAGTTGACGGATCGTCGGCGGTGATGACGTCAGGATCAAAGAAAATGGTTCCGCGCCAGGGCTGGGCCAGAGACCCTGCTGATACTGCAAGACCGGCCAGTAAAAATGCAACCTGATAAAATCTTTTCATGTTTTGAATTGGTAAGTATTGAGATTAGTATTTGTTTATGCCGGTTAATGTACAGGCCTCCTGTAAAGGCGGACGTAATCTATATCATGGTACTGCGGAAAGACTGTTGTGGAGTCGGGATTGCCGGGCCAGGAACCACCGATTGCAGTGTTTATAATCAGGTAATGAGGTGTGTGGGGTACGCCCAGCACCGTTGAGTGGTAAAGCCGGCCGTCTATGTACCATCGGATGGCATCGGGCTCCCACTCCAGGGCATAGACGTGGAAGTCGTCAGGATAACTTACAACGCCTGTCTCTTTCCCCGAGCTTGTCTTCTTCTGTCCGTCGAAGGTGTAGTAGTGCAGTGTGCCGTACAGGATGTCAGGCTCATGGCCAAGGAACTCCATTATATCTATCTCGCTGTACCAGGGGCGCTCCTCGGGGATCAGTGATTCCTTCCCGGCGGCAACAGCCTCGAGCATCGTATATTCCATCGGCCAGTTACGGTTTTGCGGATAGAGCCAGTGGGCAGGCCAGAGTCCTTTTCCCGTTGGCAGTTTGGCGCGTATCTCAAAACGACCGTACACCGGTGCAACTTTATTCCTTGTATCAAGCCGTCCGCTGGTGTATTTCATTGATCCGTAATTCCTTACGCGGCTGCGCAGACGGAGGATGCCGTTTTCGACATACACCTCATCGGGAACATAATACTGAAGCTCGCCGTGTTTGCTCTGCTCGCGCATCAGCACATTCCACTTCGAGGTATCAAGAGCAGTACCGTTAAAATTATCTTCCCAGACGAGTTCCCACCCTTTGACTGCCCCGGCTTTTTCCTGGGACTTGAGTGTGGCAGGGGAGATAAACAGGATAAAAAGCGCCAGGGTCAGGATCCTGATTTTCATCTTATCGATTGTTGGTTTGCAGAAGTATAATACACTAAGATCAAAAATAGGAAATACATTGGGTCTGAATAGCTGTTTCGCTTCAGAATTGAAATGTATGCTGAAAAACATGACAGGTAAATGCAGAAACTGGCGACAGGCAAAACCAGTAATCCTAAATCAAATTAAATTGCACTTTAAAATATTCTCTCAATGAAACGCAGACTTCATCTTATCCTTGGGATCATCCTCGCATTTGTAGCTCTGGGTGCACTACCGGCAGGCTATCTTATGATAAAACACCCCGACGGTTCGGCGCTGGGCATGACAACCGATTTTCTCAAAAACTCACCTTTCAGGAGTTTCCTGGTGCCGGGAATATTCCTGTTCGGAGTCAATGGTGTGCTCAGCCTGGCAGGGGCTGTGCTTTGTTTCCTGCGCTCGAAGTACTCTTCTACAGCAGGTCTGATGCTTGGACTTTCACTTTTGGTCTGGATATGTGTCCAGGTGTGGGCGATAGGCTTGTCAAGCTGGATGCAGCCGGCATATTTTATTGTCGGGCTCGCCGAGATTACACTCAGTATATTGATAATCAGGCAGAAGATAACGAGTCCTGCATAGAATTTTAACAGGTTTTGACTTATTCCCTGAGGATTGGATGTGAAATACTATCCTGAAAAGGGAGTACTGTCATTTAAAAATGCTAAAATTGGGATGGGGAAAAATTATTCTTTGTTTGATAAATAGGGATCAGATATCAGGGCGTTCATTAACCAGGCCCGGCAGACCGACTTCCGGCTGTTCTGGTCCTTGGATTGTTACTTTCACTTCTGCAGGTTTGCTTTGCTCCTCTGTCTGCACAGACTGAAGCTTTGGATTCTCTGAACCGGGCTTTGAATCTGACGATGGATGAGGACGAAAGAATAAGGAACCTGAACCTTATTGCCTATGAATTGCGGCAGGAGGATCCGCTGAAGGCGGGGGAGATGGCCGACGAAGCCCTGGAACTGGCAAGAAGGACTGATAACAAGGAGGGCATAGCCTTCGCACTTACTACAAAAGGATATCTCCTTGAAAACAGTGATGCTTTTACCCAGGCCCTGAACTGCTATCTTGAAGCGCTAAACATTTCTACAGAAGCAGATATAACTGATAATATCGCCCGGCTCCATTACAGTATTGCGTCACTTTATAAGACTCTCGGGAACTATCAGAAAGCCATTGAAAGCTGCATGGCGGGGCTTAAAATATATGAGGCCTCAGGAGATAAAAACGGTATAGCACAGATATACCGCGTAATGGGCAGCATTTACAAATATAACGGCGAGTTTGATAAGTCCCTGTTCTATTATTTTAACGGGCTTAAAATGAATGAAGAACTTGGGAATATGTCCGGCCTGGCAAATTCTTACAATAACATAGGTGTCGTATATATTCTCATGAACGAAGTTGAAAAGGCGCTCAGTTTTTATCATAAGAGCCTGACAATAAACCTTTCGGAGGGCATCGAGTCTGAAGCAGCAATAAATTACGGTAACATAGGGGTGGCTTATCTTCAGATGGAACAGATGGATTCTGCCCTGTACTATATTGACAAAAGATATAGTCTCGCCCTGGAGCTTAATGATAAAAAAGGTACCGCTGTGTCTCTGGGGACATTCGGAGACTATTACTACAAAAGGAAAGAGTACGCCAGGGCAGTTGAATACTATGAAAAGGGCCTGCATCAGGCAAGAGAACTCGGGATACTGGAAGTAACCAAGGATATCCTGAAGAATCTGAGCGATCTCTATGAAGAGAATGCCGACTATAAGCAAGCTTCGGCATATTATAAATCATATATTAACCTGAGGGATAGTCTGCTTAACCAGGAGACACTTAAGAGGATTGAGCAGATTGAGATGGAGTATACCTACGAAAAGGAAAGAGATGTGCACCAGCTGAAAGACCAGAAGAATCGCTTCTTGATAACGGTTGGGTTCATATCCCTCATTTTATCAATGCTTCTGTTGCTGATAATCTATTTAGCCCAGAATATTAAGCTCAGAAGTAAAGGTCTTAAGGAGGAGGCACTTAAAATTGAGAAGCAACAATTGCAGCAAGATCTCAGTTTCAGGGACAAAGAACTGTTCAGTAAGGCTTTATATCTTGCCGAGAAGAATGAGCTTCTGAACGAAATTACCCGTCGTTTAAACAAAGTTATAAGTGATCCTAAGGGTGGAGTCGGTCCCGTTAAGGATATAATTAAGGATCTCAGGTTCAATTCCAATGTTCAGACCTGGGAGGAATTTGAATGTACTTTTATTAAAGTCCATCCGGACTTTTTCAATACACTTGTCATGCGCTTTCCCGATCTCTCTCCCAATGAGAGAAGACTGTGTGCTTTTCTTAAACTCAATCTTTCAACAAAGGATATTTCCAATATCACGCACCAGTCACTGCATACACTCACTGTAGCCAGAACAAGGCTGAGGAAAAAACTTGGCATTGCAAATACAGGGGAAAACCTTGCCTCCTTCCTGAGTCAGCTTTCATAAAATTAACATTCTGTTTTTAGGTGTGTAAGCTACACACATACAGCATATTGACGCTGCCTGTATCTATTTTGTATCTATCTTTAAAATAGAGCAGGTGTTTTTGTATCTAAGTCTGCGGAGGCCTCCCCGGACTTTAATATCTAAATTCGAAAAACACCAACATTTTCGTCCACTTTAACGACATTTTAAACTCTAACCAAATCTAAACAAGTATGAAGAAAAGAACAGGATGTCAGGATTTTTCACTGCGAATGATTCTGATTAAGTCAGGCTGCACTTTGTGGCTGATTTCCTTAATACTCCTATTATGGCCGGCCAGTGCTGCGGCTTCCGGTGCAAATCCTGAAGGACCAGCCACAAAGGTAACATCGGCACCTGCTACTGTTATTCAGAAGATAACAGTCAGCGGAACGGTAACAACAGTTTCGGATAATTTACCCTTGCCGGCAGCATCTGTCGTTGAGAAGGGTACTTTAAATGCAACATCCACCGATGTCAACGGAGCTTTCACACTCACGGTATCCGGCGAGCAGGCCGTACTGGTTGTGTACGTTTCATTGGCATGAAAGTAAAAGAAGTGCCAGTTACTCCGGGTACTCCAATGAGTATTGCCATGGAGGAAGACAACTTTAACCTTGAGGAGGTGATAGTAACTGGTTATGGCTCTGTCAAAAAAGAGGCATATGCAGGCTCTGCAAGTATTATTAAAATGGAAAGTCTTTCGGATGTTCCTGTAACCAATATTGGGCAACTTCTGCAGGGTTCTGTTTCCGGAGTTCAGTTTACAAATACATCCGGCCAGCCCGGAGCAGCCACACAGATCAGAATTCGTGGTACCGGATCATTCAATGCTTCCAACGATCCACTTTTTGTTATTGATGGTGTTCCGATAATTTCAGGAAACATTTCATCGCTTGGCACCAGCTCCGGACTCGACATACTCTCAACAATGAGCCCGTCAGATATTGAAAGCATATCTATTATTAAGGATGCAGCTGCTGCCTCTCTTTACGGTTCAAGGGCCGCAAACGGTGTGATAGTAATAACCACCAAAAAAGGTTCTTCCGGAGCTGCCAAAGTCACCTTCAGAACAGAAACGGGATCTTCAAATTTTGCAACAGAATACCGCCCGTTCATGGGTGGCCAGGAACGCCGCGAGACTATTTATGAAGGTCTTGTCAACGAGGGTATATATTACCTGGGAATGGATCAGACTGCAGCCCAGGCGCATGCAGACGCCAATATTGACACTTATGCAGCACTGCCCTGGACAGGGGAGTGGACTGACTGGAAATCATATACTGTTCAGAAAAGGTAAATTCCAGAATCATGAAATCTCAATTTCAGGAGGAAACGAGAAGATGAAAATCTTTTCATCATTGGGCTATACCGACCAGGAAGGGGTTTCAGTAATGAGTTATCTCAACAGGTTGTCAGGCCGTTTAAACCTTTCCTATGAAGCTTCCAAACGCTTGAATGTAGGTGCCAATATCCTGTTTTCAAATGTTAAGCAAAGTACCAATACTGAGGGAACGGCATATCTAAGTCCGTTTTATTCAGTCTTTAATACTGTAACCCCGAGGGATGTACCGTTTAACGAGGACGGCAGTTACGCAAGCGATTTCCCGAGGAATGGTACCGGTCGTAACCCTAAGGCCTATGCTGACCTGAACTATCAGACCGAGAATGTCATCCGGACTTTTAATACAGTCTTTGCCGGCTACAAGATAATTACCGGACTGGAGCTGAGAACAAGTCTGAGCTATGATTTCAACATGATCAACGGTAAGTCTTTTACTCACCCGCTAAGTTCTTTCCCTGCCAACCTGGGAACATTCTCAAAATCATTCTATGACAGAAGGAGTATGGTTCTTTCCAACAGTCTCCAGTATGTCAGAACGATTGCAAAGGATCATAATATTGATGCTTTAATTGCTTATGAGGTTACGGACTTTACAAGAGACTACTCGTCATCTTCAAAGGAAAACCTTGCAAACTGGAATATGGTAGAACTTGATAACCTTTCAGTATTAAGATCCATCAGCGGATCGATGAACGGCTACAGGATGCTCTCATACATCTCAAGGGTCAACTATGATTACAATAAGAAATATTATGCAGGTCTGAGCTTCAGGCGTGACGGCAGTTCCAGGCTGGCTCCCGAAAGCCGCTGGGGTAATTTCTGGTCCGTTTCAGGTGCATGGAAAGTGTCTGAGGAGTCATTTATGTCAGGCGTGAATGATATTTTTCCTGAAGTTAAACTCAGGGCATCCTATGGCGTAAACGGTACCCTGCCTTCAAGCTATTATGAATACATGGGGTTATCGACATATGGGGCTGATTATAACGGACTCCCGGGGATCGTGGAAACCCAGTTCAACAACAGTAACCTGAAATGGGAAACCAACTATAACACAAACATCGGGCTCGATATAAACCTGCTTGATAAAGTGAGGTTCTCATTTGAATTCTACAACAGGTTAACCAAAGATCTCCTGATGAATGAACCTACATCACTTACAACAGGGTTCAGTTCAATTCTGACCAATATCGGGGAAATGCAAAACCGTGGTGTGGAGGCTGAAATTCTGGCAACTATAGTCAGCAAGAAAGACTTTACCTGGACAACCAGCTTCAATGCCGCCTATAATAGAAACAAAATCCTTGTATTGGACGGGATACAGACATCAATAATCAGCGGAAGCCAGATAAGGATGGTAGGGATGCCTTACAACACATTCTATCTAAGGGAGTTTGCCGGGATTGATCCGGCTGACGGTACTACCTGGTTTTATACAAATACAATTGATGCTGACGGGAATTATGTAAAGGATAAGACGAAGGATCTGAATACTGCAAATGCGATTCCTCTGCAGAGTCCCTACCCCAAAATAACCGGAGGTCTGATAAATAATATCAAATTCCATTTTGTCGACCTGGGCTTCACGTTCACTTATTCACTTGGAGGATATTCCTACGACTCAGCAGCAGGAAAACTGGATAAGGAGGGCACCACAAACGGTCTCCATGCAAACATCCCCACATATTACAGGGAGAGATGGAGAAAACCGGGAGATGAGTCAATATACGGGATCTATATCGCCAATAACCTTTGGGATATGGCAGACGGGTATTCCAACTCACGTAGGATTCACAGTACAGACCATTTAAGACTTAAAAACATAAGCCTTGGTATTACTGTTCCTTCCAGGTACACTGACTATATAAAAGCTGACCGGGCAAGGATCTTTGCCTCAGCCAATAATATCTGGACACTGGCAAAGTGGAAAATGTATGACCCTGAGGTGGGCAATGACGGTGTGATGGCATGGCAGACTCCTCCGCTTAAGACTGTTACTTTCGGACTTGATATTACGTTTTAATAAAATCATATACTGATGAAAAAGATACTATATATTTTACTGCTTCTTCCAGCATTCTTCATCTCGTGCAGTGAAGACTGGCTTGATCTGAAACCGACCACCGAGGTGGTGTCAACCGAAGCGATTAAGAACATTGTAGACGCTGAATATGCAATAAACGGAATCTACTCTACTCTTCAGAGCTATGAGTATTACGGTGCCAGAATGCAATATTATGCCGATGTTACCGGTGATGATATGCAGGCAACCGGTACAAACAAGCGCAGTTCGCTGTTCTATATGATGGTAAGCAATACTGACAATATCTATACATCGTTGTGGTCAAAGCCTTATGAGGTTATAAGGTATACAAACAACATATTGTCACAGATTGATGCCCTTGAGGTTCTTCCGACGGACGAGGCGCGTAAGGCTGATGTCAAAGGGCAGGCACTTGCCCTCAGGGCCCTGGCTCTGTTTGACGTTACACGCGTTTTTGGCAACACTTATCTGAAAGACAACGGTGCCTCTCTTGGCGCCTGTATTGTCACGGAAGTCGCTGGTCCGGAATTCCAGCCCTCCCGCAATACTGTTGCAGAATGTTATGTGCAGATTATTCAGGACCTGACAGATGCTATCCCGTTATTAAAGGCAACCAAAAACGACGGCAAAATCAATAGATGGGCCGCAAAAACATTGCTTAGCAGGGTTTACCTGTACAAGGGAGACAACGCAAATGCCCTGCTCCAGGCAGAAGAAGCAATTACGGGAGCCCAGGCGAACAGCTACAGACTATGGACCAATGCTGAGTATGGTTCATCCACAGCTGCATGGAAAAGTAAATTTACCCCTGAAGTCCTGTTCGAAGTTGTAAATACTGTAAGCGACAGGGCCGGTAATGACGGCATTGCATACCTGTTGTACAGGGGCGGCTATAACGATATAGTCCTGACGAGCGACTTCCTGACTTTACTTGAGGAGGATATGAGTGATGTAAGGCACTCTGTTACCAAACTGGAAACCTCAAGCAGCGCTTACAACAGGACAAGGAAAGTATATCTTCTGAAATATACCGGTCCGGACACAGACGTCAGGAATGCAAATGTTCCTGTCATAAGGCTGTCCGAGGCCTACCTTAATGCTGCAGAGAGCGCAGTGAAAACCAGCGATAATGACAAGGCAATTACCTACCTGGAGGCTATTGTGAAGAGGGCTAATCCTGCAAATTCCGTTACCGGAACCGTCACCCTTGAACAGGTGATTAAGGAAAGACGAAAAGAGCTTGTCGGCGAAGGACACCGGCAGTTCGATGCACTCAGAAACAATGAGACTATCAACCGGAGCGGCGGATGGCATATCCCTAACCTGATTGATGAAGTCAAGAGCTATAACAGGGATTATTTTCACGCCATCCTTCCAATACCCAGGTATGAAATGGATGCAAACGGGTTAATGGTACAGAATACAGGTTATTCTCTATAATTGGTTGAAGTAGATGAAGCCGTAAAAGGCTGTCATTTACTGATATTTACCGCATCTTTCTTTATTATTGCGGACTGTCTTTAGTTCCGGAGGGCTTGAAAAAGCACCTCCGGATCTTAAGACCTTCTGAAATTATTATCCCAAAATGATGCCTTTTGGCTCTATTCTATTCTTCTTTTAATATTAACCAACAGGAAACATGACTATTCTGACTTCTTGCTCCCGCCTGGCTTCGTCTTTGAAAGCTTTTGCTCTGTTAATTTTGTTTTCCGTTTTATCCGGTGCAGGAGTTTTGGCAGCGGAGGCAGGATTATCTCCCGCACCGCAGTCGGTTGAGGGAAAGGCCATCGTCAACCCTTCGGATTCCCTTTTCACTGCTGTTATGACCGGCAATACGGAACTGGTCAGAACATTGATAAGTAAAGGAGTCGATTTAAATATTAAAGATGAAAAGGGATGGACCCCGCTTGATTATGCAAATAAGAGAAACAGGGGCGAGATCCGGGCATTGCTTCTTGAACATGACGCCAGAACCTTCACAAAAAACATTCCCGATATGGTTGAGGGGCCTCACGTCAGGGTCATCGACTCTTTGAGGTTTGAGGTGGCGGTTCTTAAGCATGACAATGGCAGCGGCAAGTCTTCGATTATAAGTGATACTGTTTGGACGAGAGAGCTTCCGTACAAAATTGGTGGATTCCTTATTGAACCGGAAGATCTGGACTTTGAGGATGATACTGCACCGGCTGAGAGCTCCTGGTCACATGTCAGAAAGATCTTCGTTGTGGGTGACGTTCACGGTGAATATGACAGGGTTGCAGGGTTGCTTTCGGCCAACAGGATTATCGATGAAGATGGCAACTGGAACTGGGGTAAAGGCCACCTGGTTTTCATGGGTGATATTTTTGACAGGGGGAGTAAAGTCACGGAAACACTCTGGCTGATAATAAAGCTTCAGAAGCAGGCTTCAGAAGCAGGAGGGATGGTTCATATGGTTCTTGGAAACCATGAGCCTATGATCCTGAAAGGCGACCTCCGGTATATAACAGATGAGTATTATTCCCTTTGTGATAATCTGGGGCTTGATTATTCCGGGTTATTCAGTGAACAGTCCCTTCTGGGCAATTGGATAAGGCAGAATCCTGTTATGATTCGGATAAACCGGTTTGTGTTTATTCACGGGGGGATTTCGCCGGAATTGTATAACCTCAGGCTCCCGGCTGATACAATTAACTCTGTTGTCAGGCAATACTTCAACAAGACTGAAGCGGAACGGAACATCGAAAAGAGGGATTTAATTCTGGGAACAAATGGACTTCTCTGGTACAGGGGGATGGCTGCTGATGGTTCGAGAGGTGAGATTATTGATGACAGTACCCTGAACGGAGCTCTTGAGTTTTACGGTGCCGATGCATTCGTTATAGGGCATACTGAGGTAGATTCCATAACAACATTCCTCGGCAAAAGGGTAATTGATGTAAATATCCCGAAGAGAGACGTCAATATTGAGGAGCAGGGGCTTCTGATCAAAGGAGGCAGGTTGCAGGTTGTTTATAACAGCCGGAAGAAAAAGACTCTTTAAGCGAAAAAAAATATTGTGCTTTTAATTGTGTTATTAAAATAATGCTTTACTTTGCAGTACAAAGTACTATAAAGAAAGTATCATGAACCAGTCCAGCCAGCATCTTGAGGATATAAAGGTCATCAAAAGGATAATGGAGGAATCATCAAGGTTCCTGTCGCTCAGTGGATTATCGGGTGTATTTATGGGCCTTTTTGCGATTGCGGGCGCCATTGCAGCAAAGATGATAATACCTGAAGGTGTTATTTCAGGTCAGGGCTATACAGAGTCATTCACGACGGATCCGGAGGGAAAGAGGATATTAGGGTTGCTTTTGCTGATGCGGGGTGGTGCTTCTTCTGGCTCTTGTTGCTGCAGTCTTTTTTTCGTACCGCAAGGCTGCGAAGAGCGGTCACAGTATCTGGACCCCGGTTTCAAGGCGGCTTCTGCTCAATCTTTTCATACCGCTTGTAACAGGAGGACTTTTCATTTTAATTACGCTTGGAAGAATACCGGCGACTGTTTCAGTTTCGGCAACGCTTATATTTTACGGACTGGCGCTTGTGAATGCCGGGAAATTTACTTTCGGTGAGATTTACTGGCTGGGGGTTCTGGAGGTTGTCACGGGGTTGATATGTCTTCTTTTCCCTGGGTATACAATTCTGCTTCTGGGCTTTCGGTTTCGGGGTACTTCATATTACATACGGCTTCTACATGCATTTTAAATACATGGGATGAAGAATATCCTGGCAAATATAAACAGGGCCTTTGAGAACCGGATCAGGCTCGGCATAATGTCAGTGCTGGTTGTGAATACCAGCATGGACTTCATAAATCTGCGGGAGATCCTCGAGGTGACTGACGGGAACCTGGCCAGCCATCTTCGGGCACTTGAGGAATACGGTTATATCACTATGGAAAAGAAGTTCGTAAACCGGAAGCCCAACACAACCTATACGATAACCGGCGAAGGAAGTGAAAGCTTCAAAAGCCATATCCGGGCGCTTGAAGAGCTAATTAAGAACCAATAATTTTTTTTACAAATACACTTTGAATTACAAAGTACTCTAATAATAACTGAAATGGAAAATGAAAATGTAAAACAGGAAAAATGGTACCAGACGGTAACCGTGAAGATGGCCCTGCTGGGCTTTTTGGGAATAATGCTTATTATCCCTCTGGTACTGATTAAGGAAGTAATCAGGGAGAGGGCGCAGAATGCCGAGCAGGCGCGAACGGAGATAGGGAACCTGTGGGCAGGGTCTCAGACAATAACGGGCCCGGTGCTGAATGTCCCGGGTGTAAAAGTCATCTCAAACGATGGCGACTATGCAACCACCACGATGCACATCCTGCCTGATGAGCTGAATGTGACAGGCGATTTGAGTCCTGAGAAGAGGTACCGGGGAATTTATGAGACCGTTGTGTATGACTCTGACATTTCGATGACAGGGAGCTTTTCCCTTGCCGGGAATGAGCACCTTGACGATTATGTGTACCAGTGGAACCAGGCATATATCTCGATTGGAGTCTCTGACAATAAAGGTTTCAACGGGGATGTGGTACTTAAGATAGGTGGTGTAGCGGTTGATGCTCAGCCGGGTGCAGGACAGACAGATCTTTTTGAAAGAGGGATTTCTTTTCCGGTGCAGATTGATCAGGAAAACTTGTCGGGATTTAAAGGCGACTTCAGCATTGACTTCGGGTTGAAGGGGAGCAGCAGCCTTGCGTTCTCTCCGGTAGGCAAGACGACGACTGTAAACCTGGCTTCAGCCTGGGATGCGCCAAAGTTCACGGGCACTTTTCTCCCGGCGGAGAGAGATGTAACTGATGCTGGATTCAAGGCAGGCTGGGTTGTGACGCATCTCAACCGCAGTTTCCCGCAGGCGTGGACGGGTGGCAGTTATAAACCCGCTGAGGAGGCTTTTGGGGTGGATCTTATAATTGAGGCCGACCACTACACGAAGGCTGAGCGGAGCGCCAAATACGGGATACTGTTCATAGTGATGACATTCTTTGTGCTGATCATAGTAGAGCTAAGGTCGGATCAGCGGATACACATCTTCTATTACCTGCTGGTGGCGCTTGCGTTGATACTTTTCTTCTCGCTGCTTACGGCACTTGAGTGAGCATGTCGGCTTCAACATCGCTTATATAGTTTCGTCTGTCGCCACGATAGGGCTTTTGTCGGCCTTCTTCCGGTCGTTGTTTGAAAAGAGGTGGGTGGTGCTGGTCATCAGCGGACTGCTGACCCTGTTGTACGTATTCATATTCGTTTTGCTGGCGCTGAAGGACTATGCGTTCCTGGCCGGCAACATAGGATTGTTTGTGATGCTTGCGGTACTGATGATGGTATCATCGAAGTACAAGCTATTTGCAGACTGATTGATAGTTGGTTTGAGAGGGGGTGGCGGTCAGTCTTTTCAGACGCGTCACCTCCTTCTCAATCAGCCTTGATCTCCTCTAGTTCAAATGTTAAATTGGGAAGTATTACAGGTTTCCTGAAGTTCAGGATTATTATAATGTAGTTTTCATCACAGTTAATCTCAATAATATCAGCCATGGACACACGTTTCTTAAGGATCTTACTGTACCATCTGATAATAAGAATGTTGTCTGCAGGGTCAGGCGGTTAGTTAATGTTCCAAAGTAATTTGTAACGTACCAAATACCTGAAATGAGGAACAGAATTAGAATCAGAAAATCCGGAAAAGACCGAGAGTCTCTTGAAAGGGCATATGCTGGGGTAGCAATAAACCAAAATACTCCTATCCATCTGTAGACCAGTTACAGGTTTTTATTTTGGATCATGAGTTGGCTTCTGATCACCCTCTTTCTAACCAAATACAGCCTTAAACTCTAATTTTGATTGATGTTCCTATATACTATTAGCTATTTGTTTATCTATCAATGATCTCATTTCCTGTTCCAGAGAATCCCAATTCACAAATAGATCTTTAATTATGGAATTGTCTTCAGGAATAGTCGGAGCATCGATCTGAGAGATTAACTTAAATCTATCATTTGGACTTGGATGGGTATCATCTTCTGTAGTTTTCTTATTTAATGCCTTTTCCAGTTCCTCTACATTTCCGGATTCCTTTCCAGAGGTGTTGTAAATATTAATCGAGGGCCTTGCGTTTCTAATTTCTTCAAAGTTTTTATCAATTAAATCAGCAAATTCAATATCTCTTTTAATCACATAAGTTAATCCATTCTTGAAAGCCACTACCCCATATGTCTGAGCTGCAACTTTGTCGGCAAGAATTTCTTGTAACCGGGTTGAACCGAAACTAATTCTTCGGAAAATAAAATCATATGCACGTAGAAATTGAAATGCCAGATTCCACCATACATTTTGTCCTGCTACATAAAGAGCATATAAGTATTTCGTCATATCATTTCTCACCTTGAGTGCTATATTCCCTCCAGCAGTATCTCTGTTGGAAAAATGACCATATTCGTGGGCAAGTACTGCACGGAAATCACTTTTTTTGAAATCACCAATAATCCCGGCACCCAATATTAATATTCGTCTTGATTTATCCTGTTGTTTTTCCTTCCATGAGCCGTTTTCATAGACAGCCAGATCTGTTCCGTAAGTTATCCGAACTTCGTCTATTGTCCTTGTTTTCAGAGAATTCGCGACCTCTTCAATTAATTTATAAAGACCGGGAGCTTCCTCATGCTTCAGCTCTCTGCCTGGATCTGTGAATTTTGTTTTTAATAAAAGGGTGCGGATCATGCTGTAAATCGTTATAACGGACCCAATCAGAAGTACTAACATTAGTTTGATTGGGAGTTGACCAATCATCAGGAACATATAAAATATCCCAACGACCAGTAGGATTACTAGTATTAATATGATCGGCAGAGAAAAATAGTAATATACTCCGCCAATATTAATAAGCCATTTATATGTTGAACGAATGGAATCACTTATGGTGTTTATTTTATTTGAATCATTGATAGAACTCATAATGATACCTGATAATATTTTCCCAATGAGGTACAATAAGAGTAAACCAAATGCCCAGATCAGGAATAGCCAGAGAAAATACATTGAATATTTTTTAATTTTATTTTTGGTTTCCACCCCGGAATTCAGGAATTCCTGAACAGCATCTTCGGATAATCCCAGGTCTTGTGCAATTAGTATTTCTTCTTTTGCTTTTGTCCAGTTTTTATCCTGTGCTGATTGAATTGCAGCAAAATAATGTGTACCCATCTTATCAGGATGATTTTGCATCATTATTTCTGTTGTTTTACGAAATTCGTTAAGACTACCCTTTTGAAATTGTATTTGTCCAATTAGAACAATTATATCAATTTCATTTCCATCAGGAAGAAGCTGTGCTTCATTCAGAAGTACTAAAGCTTTATCCAAATCCTGATATCGTCCAGGTTGGATCAGGCAATTAGCCAGAGACAGCAGATTATAAGCAGATCTATTAAGATCAACGGCTTTTTGGCAAAAGCCTAAGGCTTCTTCAAGGTTTCCAAGACCAGTGTTGACATTTCCGAGTCGACGAAGTACCGGATCAAATGTAGGCGCTTGTTGATAAACCAATAAGTATAGACTGTCAGCTAACTTAAGATTACTTTGGTCCATCTCGATGGTTGCTTTTTTAAAAATGTCTACCAGAGATGAATCGATTAAGTAAAGCTGATCTTCTATCTTCTGTTCAAAATCTCTATCGCGGGTTTGACCTTGAACATAAAAATCAAAAGAAATAAGTAACAGGACAATTAAGCTTGCAGTTTTTAAGGTTAGTTTCATAGTGATTCGGGTTATTGAATTTAAAAATATCAATTTCTAAGTGACTTCCCCCAAAAAAAGCCGGACTTTTTAAAAATAGATTATCCAGGCAAATAAATTGATGACTTTAAATCAAGGAAGTTGCCTATAAAACGATCAAAATTCACAGAGTTGGAGATAATTTTTGCGCTAAAACAGGCAGAGGCCGGAGTCAAGGTTGAGGAAGTATGCCGCAAAATGGGTATTAGTGAAGCCACCACAGTTGAAGGGGTTGGCTCAGAGCTTGGTTGATGACTATCAGATATCGGTACCCAAAGCATGCATGGTTGTAATGATTTACACTTCGCTGTTATATTATAAGCCCGTGCAACAAGATGATAAGGTTATACGCCAAAGAATGAAAGAAATAGCGATGGTATGGGTGAGATATGGTTTTTGGAGGATCTTCACCCTTCTTCGAAGAGAAGGCTGGCGGGATAATCATAAGAGGATGCATCGTCTATACCGCCCGGAAGGCTTAAACCTCCTGACAAAACGCAACTGACGATGCCGTGCAGGTGCACACAGGAGCTAGAGGCCGGAGATTAATACTGTTAATAAATGCTGGAGTATGGATTTTGTGTCGGACCAGCTTTTTGATGGGAAAAGGTTCAGAGCACTGACTATCGTTGATAATTTCAGTCGTAAGTGCCATACTATAGAGGTAGGCCAATCACTTAAAGGGTAAGATGTAGTCAGGGTAATGGCGCAAATAAAGCACCAATACCACAATCTGCCTGAAAGGATTCAGGGTAGAAAAAAGAAGCCTAGAAACTCTACTTTTAGAGTGTCCGAAAAAAGGGAGGGGCTCACCGATAAATGGGAAGGAGTTGTCATATTATAATATAACTGTCCATATGGCGTTGCAAAAACCATGACAACTCGCGCGTTGGATTGCTTCCCTATTGACTCTTTCTCGATAGCATGATCAGTCCAGGTGGTACAAAATTTTATAAGGGGGTGAAATTCTTCTCTCATAAACTTTTGGAGCAGAGATAAAATAGTCCGGGTTGCAAAAGGCAATTAATTAAACCGACCGAATTATAGTGCGTTTTTTAGTTTATTAGGATTTATGAAGGGAAATATTTTACTCTTTTTATAATTCGTTCACCTGTATAGTGATTCCAAATTTCATTGATTCCGTCTTTTTATAAACCGCTCTCGTAAGCCCAATGTCAGTTTTCTATCGCACTACACCCGCAATGCAATTTACAAAATGTTAGCAATAGTTATCTTGATATAAATGAACAATATTTTCAATGGTCTGTTTATAATTAAGTTACAACAATCACGGGATTAAATTTTTAATAACTTTTTAAAAATATAACAAATGGGACAAAACAACGGAGGGCACTCCTTACATGCATTTACAAAGGAAGGAGATTTCATTCCTACTGTTTATGTAGTTGGTCAAATAAAAGCTAAAGGCGACTTGGTCGGTATTAAACTGATTGAATTTGGTTGGTCTGAACAGAAGGACGATACGTTAGGACTTAAATTCGTCCCGGATGATTATGATTCAAATGGACCTGTAAACCTACAAATTACGCCTTTCCAAAAAACACTCAAATCTGACGGACAATATAAAAATGTCGTTATAGAATCACAGCAAGGAAAAATACATTTAGAGGTAGAGAGGTTTAAGTCTTCCTTTGCTAACGGCGGAAGTGAAGCACCTCGTGGATAACTAAATAAGTTCTTTATTCTTTTGTTTTTAATTTATAATGTCAAAATATATTTTTGGGGGATTTATAGTGCGTTTGTCCAGGTGAATTTGGGGTCAGTCACGGGCGACAAATGCACTATAATAGGAGTCTGTCTAATTACCTAATCGGTTTTATGAAAAGGAGTTCATTTAAGTCAATTTAAGCGATGGATTATAAAGAGATACCCGCGGGAATGCATTAAATGGTCTCTACTAGATGTAGAAATGGCCAAAAACAACTACAAAAGTATCCTGAGATACTCCATCAAGCGATCTCTGTCAAAATATTACCAATCCTTCTCTTCATTGTTTCTACGGTTTACTTCATAGTATTCAGCAAATTCGCTTCTGTGTATCAACCTGGCAGTCTTGGACCTTGTACACTGTGATCTTGCCTTACATGTCTTACTCGATCGTGTCTTGTATTGTTTGAAACAAATGATATTGCCGCTGCTGGTGAGTTCCTTATACCATGCACCATTTGTTGTGAGAACCTGATTCTGAGGTCAGGTGTAGGTATCTGTAGTTTCACTATACATGAAGGGCTCATAATTGTATTCATGGTTTGGAGCCTGACTTGTGGATGGGACTCCCGGTATTGCAACGATAGTTTCTATTCGCAGATCTTGTGCTGTTTTAGGCTCTGAACCGGTATGGAATCCTTTGTCGTAAAGGACAGTGAATTCATTGGTTCGGAGAATACTTTTTGCCCTTTGCACAATATTCCCCATTGCTTTGCTGTCATTTTGATTGGTTACCTTGTAATCAATGGGAATGCAATTCTTTGAGTCAACTGTCGATTGTACATTATATGCTACCTCGGTTATATTATTGCGGAGCATTATCTGACGACTCTCCGAATCTGAAATGGAGATTTGTGGTTCACCGGATTCTTTCAGTTGTTTTTCCAGTTCCGTATAATTCTTTTTTCTCTGCTGTTGTTTTTCAATCTCTGGCTCAATTTGCCTGAGGTTATCTCCATCGCTCTCAGCCAGTGCCCTGGTATACTCTTCAAGCTTGTTATCTATGTATGCTATGTGGCACTCTATCTTAGTCTGGTTATAATTATTCTTCTTGCTGTCTTGTGCCCACAGCTTAGTGCAGTCGCCAGCTATAAGCTTGCCACCAATCAGATCAAAATGCCTTGCAATTTGAACTGTTACCTTGAAGACCTTCTTTATGGTTTTTGGGTTGTCATACCTGAAATTGGAGATTGTGTTATGATCAGGCTTCAGGCACGTAAATAGCCACATTACTTCAATGTTCCTTTGACATTCTTTTTCCAGATCCCGTGAAGATCAGAACTTATTAAGATACCCGTATATAAGCAGTTTGAGTAAAGAGGAAGGGTGATATGCAGGACGACCGGTTTCGATAAAGTCCTTTCTGAATCCGTAATCTTTTATAGAAAGGCTCTCAACAAAAAGGTCAATAATCCATACCTCATTATCGGGGTCAATAGATTGATGGAGTGAAACCGGAAAAAAATGAATTTGATTTCTGTTATGACCCTGTATGAATTTCATGTAGTTAAGATATAAAAACCGGCGTTTTTTCATGAATTCCCAGCCTCATAGTTATGAACATACACGTTAGGTTTTTAGACAGTCTGACGGGCGAGCGGTTTAATGAGTTGGCGTCCGTGTCGGGGTGCCGCGTTTTTTGCCAATCCCGGTAAGTGGACGAGTACCCACTGGTCATGATGAAGTTGTCTTGATGATACCAAGTCCGGGTAATGGCTGAGAGTTTTGGGTCACGATAAATAGTCTAGATGGCGAGCAAAAAACGAGGCACCAGCGCGTCGGCTGGCAGCCCTATTGACTTTGTATCGGTAGCAGGATCTGTCCCGGTGCCACAAGATTTTATAAGTTGGTTAAATAACCCTCCCATAGACTTTGGGGGCCGATGAGAAGTACTCCGGGCTGCCGAAGCCAATTAATTTTACTGTCCGAGTTAGCAACAGAGTTTTATTAATTATTATAAAGTTAATTTTAAAATTATCTAGCAAGACCTATTCCCATTTTAAATTTTGAGCATATTTTGTATGTGGTGAAATCTCAAACGCATAAGCTTTAGCTCTTTCGTCATGGCCTAATCTCTGAATAAGGTAATCATCTACCCAGATATAATTATCTGTACTACCTTTCTTTTGCAAATTTTGCAATATAAGCTTTTGTTCGTCATTGATTACAAGATCATATACTTCAAAAAGGAAAATCCCCTTCCCTCCACTATCGAGGTTGATTATCGGTGATTGAACTGTCCCCTTGAACTTATAATCGATATATCTAAAAGGTTCCCATGGTAAAACCTGAGTCATAATTAATTCTTCACAGAATTCACGCCAGGGTGAAGTCTCTCTATCTTCTTTTGAAGAGAACCATTTTAAGAACTCAATAGTGTTGATTCCTTTGACATACACTCTCAAATCTCCTTTAGCAATTCCTTTTTCTGTTTCAATGAGCCTGTCAGTTTTCACTTGCAATCTATCAAATATTCTTTCAGATCCCGGAAGCGTTTTGAAGGCCCCTCCAACAGGTTGAAACGAGTTTCTTAATCTGCTTTTAACTAGTAAATATTTACCATCCACATTAATTCTGAATAAGTATGCGATTGATAATCTTATTTCTTTCCTTGGATATAAAAGATGCGTCTGGAAATAAAACCAAGGTTGGTTTAAGTTTTGAAATAATTGAAGCAAAAAATATAACAAAATGGCACCAAATACTTCAATTGAAACACTAAATAAGGTATTTGATAAACTATTGTTTGGACTTGCAGGAAAAATTGTGCGAAATGCAATAAATCCGCCAAAAACGAGAAAGACGACAATATTAGAAACTCGTGTTGTCATAATATTTGTGGGCTTGGGTTTACTTTACGTATTGCCTCACACACGATTTCAAATGTTAAAGGTTTATCTGGAAAACATTGTGCAACTGCTTCTGGCAAAATTTTTAATATGAGATCTGAATAAGAATGTCCTAAGTTATTATTTTGTTCTGGACTTGTAAGGTCAGAAAGCTCCTGCAATTGTTTAGCTGTAAGTTTCATCCCTTTTAAGTTTCTTTCAAATAGTTCTTTCCGTTCTTTTTCATTGGGTCGTTCAAATAGCAATACAACAGCTGCTCTTCTTATGATTGCTTCATCTATGAAATGTAAACGATTTGTTGACATAAAAACAATTGCTCTACCTCTTAATTCTCTAATCTCATCAATTTTTTGGATTAATGTATTCACGGCGGCCTTTTCTTCTTGGTGCATTTGTAGAGTAGAACGAGTTGTAGCTATAGCATCTGCTTCATCAATAAGTAGGAATGCTATACGTTTTTTACCGGTTTGTGTTTTTAATTCTGAGAATGCATTGTTTACTAAACTACCCATTTGGCCATGTAGTCCTTCACCTCTAACTCTAGTGCTTAGCTTTAAAAAGAAACCTTCCTTCTTTAATTCCCTTACCATTCTATCTGCAATACCCTCAGCTGATACGGTTTTCCCAGTACCAGCGTCACCAGCAAGAATTATCAATGGATACCTTTGAGTTAATTGACTTATAATTGGCAGTTCGAGCCCATGGTAAGTCTTACTCCATTTTATTAATCCTTCTTGATCAAGTAATAATTTAAGATTTCCGAAAATACGCTGAAATTTATCCTCAAAACCAATAAGATTACTAGTTCTTTCTTGTATTTCTGAACTTGGAAGCTCAATAGTATTATCAAACACTGATTCTGCCATCATTTGTATGTTGTTTTTCGTAGCTCATACCCTTTACTGGCATAAAGTTGCCCTTGAGATTGGGTTAGGAGTGGAAAAGTGTTGTCAATTGTCGATGCGACCCAAGTTAGTTCAAAGTTTTTATCATTCTGGAATTTAACCCTTTGTTCAACAGATAAATTATGCCACTTATTTGAATAAGCTACAATAACTAAGAGTTTGGTGTTTGGGATGTCAGTCCAGTCATTTCCGCCAGCTCTATCACTTGATATTGCTGTTCCAGCCGAATTAACAACAAACTTCGTTGCTCTTAAAATACTGCCATTTGAATTGGAAAGACAAATGTCTACTGAATGAACAAATTCTTCTTCAGCTAATGCGATAAGGTCATGAAAGACCTTATCAACATCGTCCATGGACCATTTTGCAGTCCTTCGAGCGATAGTTCTAAGGTCTGCTTCAAAATTTTCAAAAGTTTTCCTAATGTCCGTTACTGTGTAAGTAAAAGTAGTTGTATTATACATAATTGTTAATTTGTTTCGGTTATATTAAATGATGGCCCAAAAACTCGCTTCCACTCTTCAATTGTTGAGCCTTCATATATCTTTGATTGAGCAATATTCAGTGAATCAAAGGCGTCATCTGCTTCACGGACTATCTCATCCCATTTTGTAGTGATCATTTTCTTAGCAGTATTATTTTCATTATTAGTATTATCGGCAATGAAAATTGGAGTGTCAAAGATCGGTACAAAATTTATGGCTTTGGTGAAATTTATTATCGGAAAATTTTCAGTCGATAAAAATTGGAAGACGCGAATTATACCTTCTTCAAGATTTTGGGGAATCCCTTTTGTAATATCAAGAAATGCAACTATTAGTTCTATAGAGTAAGAGGATAGGCCTGGCTCATTGTCATTTGGTTGCAGTTCTTTGTAGTTCCTCCACCACTTGATTGCTCTCACAATAGAGGTATAAAATAGATTATTCGCCTTTCTTTCTGATGCAAAGTCTAATTGAAAGATAATGCTTGTTATATATTTTCCCCCACCGCCTCTTTGTGGTTGCCAGACATATTCTTTTGGAGTTGTAATTGGGACTACAGGAACAATATCAACCTGAAGTCCTGTTCCTAAAAATGTAATTGTAATAGATTTTGTATTGCCTTCTGCATCGACATCTTTATTGATATCCTTTGCAGGATAGATTTCTTCAAGGTATTTTACTATGAAATCATGAAGACCCTTTAAATCGTCAGCAATTTTTTCATCCCCTTCAACAAAAAGGACTAAATCAATATCTATTGGAATGTCTTTAGTGGGTCTTAGTATAGTACCCTTTTTCCATGAGCCTGCAATAACATATTTAGTGACTTTTAATCCAGTCCTCTTATCGTCCTTGATCTTGGTTTCAAGTTTCTCTTTGAGATTTTCAACTTGCTCACGGTATTTTGTCATGTTCTCCCGCTTGAGCTTAATTCTCTGGATGAAATTTTGAAGTTGATTATTGGTTAGTTTCATGTAGTTAATTATTTGTATAACATTATCAATTTCCCAGCCAATTAAAATATTCGGAAATTGTGTCAGTTTTAAAGTGAGTAAATGAAAAGTACTGACATATAATTAGTTTCAGTTTTGTAGTTTTCAATAAAATAAGAGACCATCTAGTTTGCGTTTTAGATAAAATTATGATTGAAAGTATGTTCAAAGTGCACTAAACATGGCAGTTTTGGAGTTGACATTTCGTCAGGTTAATTATATCATTATTAGTAATAGAAAAGTACTTTCTTGTAAGTTAGAAGTAACTATGCTATTATTCTATTTAGTTATACAACAGTTTTCTAATAAGTTAAAGCTAATAAACATAAGCATAATGAATAATTTCACTTAATTTTACATTGGTATTGAATGAATTCATAGTCTGTATTACCGATTTCAATTACCATTATTTGATAATGACTTCGGTTCTCTACACAAAGTAGAGTGGGTAAGCCCCAGGCCGTAATAATTTGGGGATAATACAGTTAAATATGAATATTTATATCATTTCAATATCCTATAGTACTAGAAAGGTAAATGAAGTTAGAGATTTTTTCTTGAACTTTCTTGGGGGTCTTATTTCTTCAGCAATAATTTTATTATTGCAATTGTATCTTGAAGGGAAACTGTAGTTTTTGTCCCTCTGGTAACAGGGGGACTTTTTTTGTTTTAATTAGGATCAGTCAACCGGATTTTATTTCATTCTCCTATTAACAGCTAATCTACCTAATTTTTAAGTTGATAAATTTGAATAGAAGACATGTTTTTAAGAAATCCTTGTAGCCAGATTAAAGTCGTATTGCCCTAAAAATGTTGTCGAGATTGCAATGTCTAGGTAAATGAAAAAGTGTTACTGTCTTAGCCCCCCAAATGGCTGGACATAATTTGAAAAACAAATTAGGCCTTATGAAATTTGGGAACCGTGACATTAATAAGAAGAAAATTTACACCTGAAGATCGGTTGGCAATACTTCAGGAAGGAGAACGCGAAGGTCACGCTTCGACAATCAGAAAGTACCACCTTGCGTCTTCATTGTATGCTCGCTGTAAGCACAAATATCTCAATGAAGGCATTTACGTCTTAAAGGATAACCATAGGAGAAAAGATCCAGTATAATCTCTCCCAAAGAAAAAAAAGCGATAAGATTGACTTTATGGTAGCTTCATGATAAATTTGTGTAAAACATAATTAATGTAAAATGGATCAATCTAGATATTCAGAGGAAGACTTTACAAGTTTCTTACAAGAACTTATTGATAATAAACGATTAAATGAAGCCAAGGAATATGGTATCGCAAAACTGGTTATAGACAAAGGATTTGAATCACTTTCAGATAAACAAAGATTTGTCTTTGAAAAATCAATTGATTTTTATGTATATGACAAATGCGCCAGATGTGGCGTTGAAATACCTTGGTGTGAAATGTCTGTGGCTGAAGATAATGGCCATATGTGCAGTTGGTGTCAACAGTTGAGCAGTCATAATGACTAATATTAAGTTTTAAAAGATACTGAACTTGGCTATTCACAAATAGGAGCGTTTCTGTAATAACGTCAATCCTTCTAAAAAGGATATCCTTGGCAATTTTCTACTTTGATTCACCCAGCCTTTGATGTAGAATGCTTCTTTTAAAACATATCCCCATTTTTATGAGGATAACCCGCCATAATTTATTGGTGAAATATTGGAAACTGGTTACACATCAATATACGATATTGATCTATTAATAAATGAAAACTTTGTAAGCCATTCATTGACAGAAAACACATCTAACCATCTAATGTGGGTTCAATAAACAATTGGCACAACTTAGCTTCGTAGGGAATAGAGGGTACTTACAAAAGCAATAATTAGAAATGTAGATTTATATATTTAGTTGCGATTGTATGATTAGAGTTCTTAAGTAAAACAAATGTTAAGTAATGATTTATTTACCATGATTAGTTTTGCAAAGGAATTAAATGAATTACTACCTTCGATTTTAGATAAAACGTTTAATGGTAAGATATAATAAAAGTTATGAGTGAATACAAAATAAATATCCTACCGTTCAATATAATGATAGAAAATGTCAGCATTGGATTTGCGACAGAAGAGAAATCAGGATACCAACGTATCTATAAAAATGATTTACCTAAAAATTTTCCTATTGAAAAAAGGCGGGTTTAGATAAATTTGCGTGGTGGACTTCATTTCCGCAAGGGGAAGATACAATAGTCTTAGTAAATATTATTGAGAACAAAAGATTTGCTAAACATTATTTCAACTTAGTTCTGTTCGAACACTTCTCGAATAAGAACATTATCACCAATCGCAATTTCATTAAAGATACAGAAGTATGGTTAGAGGAAGTATCTTTTCATAATAGTGATTTCATAAAATATAATCGTTTTTCACTGCGCATTGACAACAACGAATTAATTGAAGGAACTAGTTTACTTGTTTCTTATGATGGTGATTCATATATTCTAAGAAGGAACTTATCTACAACACCATTAGAGCCCGCTCACTTGGGCAAAGTGAAATATCAAAACAGAATTACAAAGTACAAATTGCTGAGTGAAGATGGAAAATACCGACGCGATAAATATTTTTCCAATTCTCAACAGAGACATCAAAAAAGTTTTAAATCTTGACACTGGCAGAAATTTTTCAGAAAACAAATACAAGAAGTATTACGAACTTATAAATCAGTTCTACAACGACTATTTAAAAGATGCTGTAATATCTAATTCCATAAAAATATACGAATCAGGATTCTACAGCCCTAATATCGATAAAATCAAAAGTATTTCTGAAGATAGCAATCTTTTAATTTTTGGTAATAACCAGAAAAACTATACTCCTTATGTTGGTTTAAAGGAATATGGACCGATAGAGCCTCCGCCAGCTGGATAAGCAAATTAACTTCATTTTTATCTTTCATGAAGAGGATAAAGCGTTCGCTAATAAATTGTACTCTTATCTGAAAAAAGGGTATAAAAGTTTCCCTGGCTTAGAATCATTTGTTAAAATTCAGTTTGAGATTGATACAGCTAACAGCATTCGTTTTACAAATGATAATCCGATTGCTGAAATTACAGCGACAATTCAACGGCTGCAATTTGATTCCCAAATAAATTATGCAGCATTGTACATTTCAAGAATAAAACGCGATTCAACTGACGAGGAGTCGGATGAAGTTTATTTACAAGCTTAAAGAATTATTACTTCATTACAGAATTACTTCTCAGGTAATTTATAAGAACAACATTGATAATCCTTCGTTCAATTACTTTCTTCCAAATATTGCAATTGCTTTGCTGGCCAAACTTGGAGGCATTCCGTGGAGGTTGTATCGACCTATTAAGAACGACCTAATTGTTGGCATAGGGGCCGATCGTTCTTTCAGTTGCTAAAAACTGTTTTGTTGGAAGTGCTTTTTGTTTTAAAAATGATGGAAGGTTTAAAGGATTCAATGCTTTTGAAAGAAATGATACTAGTGCATTGGCTGATTCGATTAAACAAGCCATTGAAGAATACATTGCAAACAATAAGGGGGTTGAAAGATTGGTAATTCATTATTACAAAAAGATGAGCAATGAAGAAGAAAAACCAATAAAACAAGTATTAAATAATTTGAATTTAAGCTTACCATATGTAATTGTAACTGTTAATGAAACTGAGAGCAAAGACTATGTGTTATTTGATAGTTCATTTGATGGAAAAATGCCACAAAGTGGCACTTTTATTAAAACAAAGTGGAATGAGTTTATTCTTTGTAACAACACAAGATATTCTAGTAATACAGGAACAAGATTAGAGGGTTTCCCATTACCAATTAAAATAAAATTTAAGTCCTCAAATTATGAAAAAATAAATGAAATGGGGGTTGTAAGTGAATTAATTGATCAAGTATATCAATTTTCTCGGATGTATTGGAAAAGTGTCAGACAGCGTAGTATGCCAGTTACTATTGAGTATTCGGAATTAGTCGCAAAAATGATTTCAAATTTTGAAAGTAAAGATTTAGAACAGTTTGCTCGTACTTCACTTTGGTTCTTATGATGCTAGAAGAAGTTTTTAAAAAAGTCGTATTTCTTCTTGGAGCTGGAGCTTCAAAAGATGCTGGTTGTAAGCTATCCAGCGATATGCTTATTTCGCTGAAAGAAGCAATCAACGACTTAAATGCAAACGAAAAGGATTATATCGATTATAAAGAGGACTTCAATGAAATATATCATTTCATTTTGGCAAGTTTAAAATACCAGGCAACTATAAGGGATAGTTGTTCAAATATAAGTTCTTATGTGAACATTGAAGATTTTGTGATGGTACTTCGGCAGTTGATTGATAAAGAGTTTGTGATACCTTATCCATTAATAGGAAATTGGAACGATAAGATTTTAAAATGGGAAATACGAAATGGAGATGTATTTGATCGTTTCAAAAAATTTATCACATTACACCTTGTAAATGATTGGACACAAATTTGATTATAATAAAGCACAAAGTCATGTTACAACCGATCGGGAAGTGCTCAATCAATCAGACAGAATTAAGATAAATATTTTCACTTTGAATTATGATTTGATTTTTGAAAATATATTCAACTCCCCTACGGTAAAAATTCTTGACAACGGTTTTTCAGAAAAGGACATTTCTGACAGTAAGTTAAGATATTGGGCTACAGATTTTAACAATGAGTTAAGTCCTACAAAAATTAATCTCTTTAAACTACATGGTTCAATTGATTGGGAATACAATCAAGATTCAGAGGAAATTTCAGTAAAGGAAAATATCTATGATGACAGAGAGCCATTAATTATTTTTGGTTCTTATTCTAAGATGCTCTCATTTGATCCATTTCTTTATATTCTCAGCAATTTCAGGACATTTTTGGAAGAGGCTACGGTCTTTGTTGTTATAGGATATAGCTTCCACGATAAATACATTAATAATCTTTTAATTCAGCAGTTAAGCCAGAATACAAAAGAAGATATTCCAAAGAAATTATTGGTTGTTGATCCTTCTTTAGGTGAACGAACTGAATCTCAATTTGCTGACGAATTTAAAACTATTCAGGATAGCAAATCAATAAACGACATTATAAATTTTCGCCAGATTAGTCCTGAAAGAATTAAATTGATTCCGAAAAGCACTTCTGAGTTTTTCAAAGAGTATTTTGCAAATAGTGCGGAGACTCTTAAAAATGAAGTAGAAGAAGCAGAAAAGGGAGACATTGTGTTTTAATGATAATTCTTTAGAAACCTTCTCCCAATGATTCGCTGGATACGATGAGCATTCAATTGCGAAAAATATCCCGGTCTAATAGTAAACTGTTATTTCCCTTACACAGTACCATAAAGGAATTGCAGGTTCATGCATATTTTAGGGTTAATAATTATGATAAATGCTCCTTGCCTAGTTGGTATGATAATCTATCATGACCTACCATAAGAGGTAATCTGATTGTATTGGACAGTACTGTAGTCTCAAAAAAAATGGCCCAAAATGTATTATTATTCAGGGCTATTTGGTGAATACTGGAAAATCAAGTGAAATTGAGCATTCTTGTTCTACTCGATGGAAGCAGTCTTTCCTGTTTAAATCGAACAGTGACATTTTAACAAAAACAAAGAACCTACCAAACTTTCGGTTCTACTTACAAGTTACGCTTCAGATGAAATGCATTTTGTTTTTATTTCCGGTTTTTCAACTAACTTACATGATTGCTAAAAACACCACCACACATGATCCTTAAAAGGTATATCGAAGAGCATTCTGACAAGAAATTTGACCTGATAATTATCGGGGGAGGAATCACCGGCGCCGCCGTGGCATACATCGCCGCAGCACGCGGCCTCACCGTCGCCCTCTTCGAAAAGAAAGACTACGGCGGCGCCACATCTGCCGCCACCTCCAAACTCATCCACGGCGGCCTCCGCTACCTCGCCAAAATGGAGATAGGCCTCGTCAGAGAATCCCTCCGCGAACGCAGAATACTCGGCAACATAGCCCCTAACTTCGTCTACCCCCTCCCATTCATAATGCCAAATTACAAACGCTGGAAGGGAAACATCTGGAAAATGCTCCTGGGAATGTACCTCTACGACATCCTCTCGTATGACAAGAAAGATACATGGGACAAAACCAAACGACTGGCAAACCATAAACTGATATCGCACAGGAAAACAGTCAGGGTCGAACCCAACCTCTCAATGGAAAGCCTGCGCAATTCATTCTATTTCTTCGACTACCAGAGCATCTTTCCCGAAAGACTTACCCTCGCATTCATCAAGTCGGCAGCCGAATACGGCGCCCGGGTGTCAAACTATGCCAAAATCGAAGCCTTTAAACAGGGTGACAACAACCGAATCACCGGCGTCGAGGTCAGAGACCTGTTCTCCGGCGAGAAGAAGGATGTCTACGCCGACCTTGTAATTAACTGCGGCGGCACCTGGGCCGACAAGATCCTCAACCTGACAGCCGGGAAGGATTTCTCAGCCCATAAGGTCAAACGCTCGGAAGGAATACATATAATCACCCCCAGAATTGCCGGGAATCATGTCGTTTCACTGCAGCGAAAAGACGGCGGCCACCTCATGATAATGCCCTGGCGCGATCACTCCCTGATCGGAACCACCGACAAGGAATATTATGGCGATCCTGATGAGTACAAGGTCTCCAAAGAGAGCCTTGAGGAGGTCCTGAAGGGAGTAAATGAAAACTACGGGAAGGCAATCACCCTCTCCGACATAAAACACGCCTACGGAGGACTGAGGCCGCTGGTCGACGACCAGACCAAGGGATCATACAAGACATCTAGAAAGTACGAGGTCTATGATAACGCCACCGACGGAATAGAAGGGATGATAACAATCGAAGGGGGAAAGTATACTACCAGCAGAAGCCTGGCCGCCGAGGTTCTGAAAATGATCTCGCGGAAACTGAACAGAACACTCTCCGATCCTGTTTCCGATAACCTTTATCTCTCAGGATGCGAAATACGGGACATGAAACAGTTCATGATCAGGCAGCATCTCAATTATACCGATTTCAGCAGACAGACAGTCGAATATGTGAGCAGGAACTACGGCACTGACAGCAAGATCGTGTTCCAGATCGCCAGGGATAACCCGCGGTTTGCCGAGGTCGTCAGTCACGACGGAGAGATACTTGCCGAGGTCGTCTATGCAATCAAATATGAATGCGCCAGAACGCTCAGGGATATAATGCTGCGAAGAACCGGCACCGGCACCCTTGGAAATCCGGGCAGGGCTATCATCGACAAAATAGTTGCAATAGCCGCTGAAATGCTGAACTGGAACAGCCAGAAAACGGAGGAGGAAATCGCCTCGATGATGAAAGTGTATGACCTGTACTGATATGGAAAAAATGGATTTTTCCTACCGGGAAATACTGAAATGGGGCGATAAGAGAGAGCATCAGATCGATCCCATGATGCTGAAAGTGATCAGTGAAAAATTTGGCCTCGGGGATAAGGAATTTGAAACGAAACACCTCCCCGGATCGGAGCAGGTAAAACTTGAAAAGCCCTCTTCCCTGAATCCGCAGCAGGTCGAATTTTTAAGGAGCACTGTGGGCCCTGAAAATTTCTGTGACGATGATTTCTCAAGGGCCAGGTTCTCATACGGGAAGTTCTACGGGGAGCTCCTTGAATTGAGGCTTAACAGTGTGCCACATCCGCCGGATGCCGTTGTCTCTCCGCGCAACGAGGATGAAATTGCCCGGATTGTGGAATACTGCAACCGGGAGAGAATTCCGGTAATACCGGCAGGAGGACAGTCGTCTGTCACGGGTGCATTACAGACCCCCCACGGCGGAATAGCCCTTGACCTGACAAAACACTCAACAGGATCATTAAGATAAACCCAATCAACAAAACGGTGACCGTTCAGTCCGGTATTTACGGTCCTGCTTTCGAGGATGAACTGAACAAACAGGGCTTCACCTGCGGGCATTTCCCGCAGTCGTTTGAATATTCCACGGTTGGCGGATGGGTAGCCGCAAGGGGGGCCGGACAGGCTTCCACGGGCTACGGCAAGATCGAAGACATGGTCGTTGCTCTTAAGGCTGTGACACCGGCCGGGATCATTGAGACAAAGGAATTTCCCCGCACTGCCCAGGGATGGGATATCTTCAGGCTGTTCATCGGTTCTGAGGGCACCCTCGGCATTATTACTGAGGTCACCCTGAACATCCATAACTTCAGGCCTCAGAATACAAGCTATGCCTCTTTCATATTCAAATCGTTTGAGCAGGCAGTGGAGGCAATGCGGAAAATGATTCAGAGCGAGTACGGCAGGCCCCATCTCTTCAGGATCTCCGATCCCGATGAAACGGACATCGCATTCAAGACCAAAGGCTTTGATAACAGCATGTCTGACAGGGTGCTGAAAGGACTGGGCTTCATGCCCGGCAGGCGGTCGCTGATGTTTGTGGCTGTGGAGGGAGAGAGAGACTATACAAAATTTGTTCTGAAGAAAATAAAGAAGACCGCAAAAGAGGAAAAGGGCTTCTCAATCGGCAAAAGTCCTGTAATAAAATGGCTTGACCAGAGATACTCGAGTGCCTACATGCGTGACCCGTTGATGGACCTCGGCATAATGTCTGACACCCTTGAGACTGCAGTTACCTGGGAAAACCTGCTGAAAGTATGGTCTGCAACACACGACTATGTGAGCCGGCGCCCGAAAACTGTCTTCATGATCCATATTTCGCATGTTTATGAGAGCGGGGCGAATCTTTATTTTACCTTCCTTAGTCCGATGGAAAAGGGAAATGAGAAAGATGATTTTTCGGCTTTCCACAAAGGACTTGTAAATACGATAATCGAAAACGGAGGTTCCCTTTCCCATCACCACGGTGTGGGCAGGGTGCTGGCACCGTATATGGAGAAACACCTTGGAAAAACATCGATGGAAGTGCTTGCTGCAGTCAAGAAACACTTCGACCCGAACAATATTATGAATCCCGGCGGAACCCTCGGACTTTAATATTTCACAGATGAAATCTACAGATGAACTGATACTTGCAATCGACTGCGGCACACAGTCCGTAAGGGCGGTACTGACTGACCTTTCAGGCGAAATTCTCCAGATAGCGAAGACGGAGATAGAGCCTTATTTTTCTGCCGGTCCCGGAATGGCGGAGCAGCAGCCCGAATACTTCAGGGATAAGATGTTCGAAACGCTGAAGAAACTGTTCAGCGAGACAAAATTTCAGAAGGAGAGAATAAAAGCGGTTTCGATTACCACACAGAGGTCCACGCTTGTGAATATCGACAAAGAGGGCAATTCACTGCGGCCTGCCATTTCATGGCTTGACCAGCGACAGACCGCGCTGGGAAAGTATCCCGGGAAACTGATGCAACTGGCACTCAGGCTGGTGGGTATGCGGGAATCGGTTGTCTATTCAGTCAAAAACGGCGAATGCAACTGGATAATGCAGCATACTCCCGAAATCTGGGAGAAGACCGAAAAATACCTTTTGCTGTCGGGTTACCTGACCTATTCACTTACTGGTGAGTTTACCGATTCGATAGGGTGCACCGTGGGATATGTGCCATTCGACTTCAAGAAGCAGGAGTGGGCATCGGAAAACCACATGAACTTCAGGATGTTCCCGGTGGAGAGGGAGAAGCTCCCGAGGCTTGTAAAACCTTCGGAAATACTCGGATATATAAGTAAAGAGGCTTCGGAGAAGACGGGTATACCGCAGGGGCTGCCGCTCATTGCCGCTGCTGCCGACAAGGCATGCGAGGTTCTCGGCTCCGGGGTCATTTCGCCCGATGTCGCCTGCCTGAGCTACGGCACCACATCCACGGTTCAGACCACGCATAAAAAATACTTCGAGGTCATCCCGTTTTTCCCGGCTTATCCCAGTGCAATTCCCGATCATTACAACACTGAGATAATGATTTTCAGGGGTTACTGGATGATAAACTGGTTCAAGAAGGAGTTCGGTCTTAAGGAAACGCAGATAGCGGCACAGACAGGCAGGACTCCTGAGGATCTGTTTGACGAGATGATCAGAACCATCCCGGCAGGGTCGATGGGACTGACACTGCAGCCCTACTGGTCGCCGGGACTGAAGACTCCCGGCACCGAAGCCAAGGGTGCAATAATCGGTTTTGGCGATGTACATACAAGGGCACACATATACAGGGCCATTCTTGAAGGACTGACATATTCGCTGAAAGAGGGGCTGATAAGGACAGTGAAGAGGACCAACTGTCCGGTAAACAGGGTCATTATCTCAGGCGGGGGTTCGCAGAGCAGGCAGGCGATGCAGATTACGGCCGATATATTCAACATGCCGGCCTACAGGCCTCATACATATGAGACGTCTTCGCTGGGAGCAGCAATAAATGCGGCTGTGGGGATGGGATTTTATCACGACTATGAAACGGCTGTGAAAGCGATGACCCGCACCGGCGAGGAGTTTCTTCCGGTCGCTCAGAATGTGGAAATTTACAGCCGGCTTTACGGGAAGGTTTATTCACCGATGTACAAGCACCTGCAGCCACTTTACAGGGAGATAAGGAACATTACAGGATATCCTCAGAAGATCTGAAGCTGTATTTCTTCATCGATTTACCGCTTTAGCAGTAAATATTCCCATTTTTACAATAATGAAGGATCTTTGTGCTTAATATTTACCGCCATAGCAGTAAATAACTGCCAAATGCTTGTAAATTTGAATATATTTGTCTATATTTACCGCTATAACAGTAAGAAATGATCAAGTCACAAGAATTGGCAGACGTAATCAGGATGCATCGAAAGGCAGCTAAACTAAGTCGTGACAAATTAGCAGAAATGTCAGGAGTAGGTAAAACAGTGATATATGACATTGAAAAGGGGAAGGAAACCATTCAATTGGATACCTTGAGAAAAGTGCTTAATGTATTAAACATCAAAATAGAATTAACAAGTCCGCTGTTGAACAATACAGGAAACATAAGAAATGAGAAAGGCTAAGATATATGTTAAAGGAATTGAGGCTGGAACTTTGACTGAAGTACGTCAGGGGAAAGAGTATTTATTTGAATACCTTGACGGATATGATGGCCTGGAAGTATCAAGAACACTGCCCAAAAATACTGAAGTTTATAAGTTTGACATGTTTCCTCCCTTTTTCGAAGGATTATTACCCGAAGGTATCCAACTTGAAGGGTTATTAAAAATCAGGAAAGTTGACAAAATGGATTTTTTCTCACAATTAATTGCAGTTGGCGATGACATGGTTGGTGCTGTTACAGTAAAAGAAATTGTAGAATGAACCTTTGCCCGATAACATATTCTCCATGCGGTGAAAACCGTTACAGCGAAGCAGGTCTTAAACTCCTGGGAAATGGACTGAAGACTCTGAAGGACCTTGAATACACTGCTGAAGAACAACGTAAAGAGGCTTTCAATCGTGCTGCCAAAATGTCGATTCAGGGAGTCCAGCCTAAATTAAGCGCTGTACTAAGTATCAAAGATGAAAAATTCAATCTTGTAGACAACGGCGGTAGATACATACTTAAGCCTCAACATCAATTATTTATTCAACTACCAGAAAATGAAGACCTTACGATGAAGCTTGCAAACGTGATCGGTTTGGAAATACCTATTCATGGTTTAATATGGTCAAAGGACAACACATTAACTTATTTCATCAAACGTTTTGACAGGAGGGGACAGAATGATAAAGTTCCTGTTGAAGATTTTGCTCAATTGGCCGGGTTAAGCAGAGATACGAAATATGATTATAGTATGGAAAGGATCGTTAAGTTGATCGATGATTATTGTACATTCCCCGCTATTGAAAAAATAAAGTTCTTTAAAATGGTCATATTTAACTATTTAATCGGCAATGAGGATTCGCATCTTAAAAACTTTTCAATTATTACCGTTGATAATCAGGTAAAGTTATCTCCTTGTTACGATTTAGTTAATTCCACAGTAGTATTAAAAAAACAAGATGAAGAAATTGCTTTGCCTTTGAAAGGTAAGAAAGGGACATTTAACTCGTAATATTTTGGTTGATTACTTTGGGCTGGAAAGATGCAGACTTACCGAAAAGAGTATTGAAAATGTTCTGGAGACAATTCTCGGTTTCAATTCCCAAATGGAAGAATTTGATCGATATTAGTTTCTTATCAAATGAGATGAAAGCCAAATATCTCGATTTATTGGACGGACGGCTGACTACCTTGCAAAAAGTTACCAACCGGGTTCACCTCATCCCGACCACAAGTTAAGACAGACCCTGTAGATTTTATTTGAGTCCTTTTCTCCTGTCAGCTGCAGTTAAATCTGCCCCTTATATTTTGGGTCAAAATCTACCATCCATTCAATACCGTATTTGTCTCTGAACATTCCAAAATAGGAACCCCAGGGACTGTCAGAAATAGGCATTTCAATTTTCCCGCCTGCTGAAAGTCCGTTAAATAATCTGTCGGCTTCTTCTTTGCTTTCTGCACTGATTGAAATTTTACTTCTGTTTTCGTTTTCGTTAACCCGTCCCATATATTTCCGGAACGTCATTTGCCATTAAAACGTTTTTGCCAATAGGCAAAGCGATATGCATGATTTTGTTTGCCTCATTTTCGGCTACCGGGAATTCAGGACCTGCCAGGTCTTTGAAACGCATAATCATTGCGAACTCTCCGCCGAAAACTGATTTGTAGAATGTAAATGCTTCTTCTGCATTTCCATTAAAGTTGATGTGAGGATTTATCAGTGCCATATTGTATAATTTATTTTAATCGTTCTAATTTTCCTTTCGTTTAATCAAATTCTTAATGTCCTACGCTTGTTGTGGAAATTTTGTCATGTCCATATAAAATATTTCCCAGGTGTGCCCATCGAAATCTTCAATAGTTCTTTGTTGCATAAAGCCATAATCTTTCATTTCGGCCGGCTCTGTTCCACCTGCATCAAGTCCTTTGCCTACAATGCTGTTCACTTCATCAACGCTGTCGACCGACAAGGAAAAAAGTCCTGCTAAATTTGATTTTGTGTCTGCAATGGGTTTAGTTGCAAAAGATGCAAATTTTTCGTGTGTCATAATCATCACAAAAATGTTTTCACTCCAAACCATACATTTTGCTGTATCGTCTGAAAATTGCGGATTGTTTGAAAACCCCAATGCAGTATAAAAGTCCATTGATTTTTGAAGGTCTTTTACTGCCAGATTGATAAAGATTTGTTTTGCCATTTTATCGAGAATTAGTTGTCAAAGAAGGTTCCGGTTTTGCTTTTTCTGTCAGACGCTGAGGTTCACAGGTCAAATACCGGCAAAATCATTATAAAAGAACGTATAACATTTACACGCTGACAAAAGTTCAGTAATAACTACAGGGAGACAGGATCATTTAACACTGCAGTTCTTAACTCTTCTTCCAGATTAGGATACAGGAAACCCTGATCAACTTACTTTAGAGAGTAAAATCTCCAGCTTTGAAAGTAATTCTTTGTGTTTGCCGGAATTGGATTTTATCAGATTTTGAAGATTCAGCAGTTTCCACTGGACGGCTGGCATATCCTTCAGTCCCGTATCTGGAAATAGATTCCAATCCGGATTTCCTCGTTTAAAACTAAGCAAAAAAGTACGATCAGTTTCTGTCAGTCTGGAATGTATCTTTTCTATAAGTTGTTTACGGGTACTTTTAAAGTCTTCATAGGTAAATGTAATGTCGGACATTCCCTTAAACTGTTTTTCAAATGCAGACCGCTGATCCAAAAGATGAGGCTGCAATACCTCTTGCATTGTACGCATATGGCTTACAAGTGCTGCAATGAATCCGTTTTTAATATCTTCTGTAATACCTGATTCTTTAAAAAGCAGGTAAACATCGAAAAGATCCCTGGGATGTTGCCTGTCAAGTGCTGCACATATTTTCCCCCCATAGAGTTCTGCATCTGAGACCACCTGAATTGCAGCAAATTTTTTAAATCTTTCCTGTACCTTATCATTTACCTGGAGTAATCTCACTGGCTGGAGATGGCCACGGGTTGTTGTATTTACTTCAATTTTTATTTGTGCATTTTGAGATTGGACAAACAACTTGACATCATTTCCTTCAATGATATGATTATTAACTGTGGTTCCGGGGATTGATTTCATAATCCGCTCCCTGATCCGGCCAAGTGAACCAGAAATATTGGGCAGAGCTGTTTCCCTATTATCAAATGGGAGGTAAGTGAGGTCAATATCGACAGATAACCGGGGCATATTCCGCAAGAAAAGATTAATAGCTGTTCCTCCTTTCAACGCAAGAGTCTTCTCTGTCGCTAAATGCGGTATCACTTGCAGAAGCAAATCAGCCTGATTTATATATGATTGATTGATCATTATGCTGTCAATTCTTTTGGTACCGATATCCTGAATTTTGATATGTAAACACCCCCTTTTACAATCACCCTGTCACCGGTTCCCAATTCTATTGTGGATTGATCAACAAAGTCCAACCACTGATGTTTGGCTTTAGATGCCATATATAAAAACAAACGTTTTACTTTTACTGAGTTGCAGTTTTCAAGTAATTGCTGCAGGACATTTGGCCTTAGATTTGGAAGACCCTCAAGGATTTGATAACATTCCATCATATCAAATCGATTAGGGGTCAGATACAAGCACTCCAGGATTGCGCGTTCAGGTGATGATAATTTAAGTTTTAAAGTATCCTGATTATAATCAAATAGCGCAAGGTCTGCAGGTAGAAATTTTGTTTTCACAAGCACTATCTGTTCACTCCAATCCTGACTGAGAACCCATTTCGGCAGGTCTGCATAATGTGGCGAAAACAAATATAAATTTTCTTTACCCAGACGCACATAATGAGAAAGTCCCTGAAGTGACATGGATGTCAATCCTCCAACATGGACTGACAACTTGGTTTGTCTTTGTAATGAATTCAAAACTCCAATCCATTGTACATTTTCATTCGGTCTTTTGAATGCTCCGAACCCGTATGATTCAAGCCAGCCACTCTTCAGGTAATATTGTTGGAGATCCCGTGAGATGCCATTTTTCTCCAGCCATGATGCGAGAAGAACTGTTCCCGGCACATGATTGTCAAGGAGACTCATTAATTTTTTATCAGGATTAGTAGTCATACTACCAAAATTAGAACATTTTTAATGAAATACAAAAAAATGATTGATTATTCATTAAAAATATATCAAAATAGGTAGTAATACTACCAATGTTATAACATTTTTAATGAAATGAGTTGCTATGAGATGTATGGATTCCACAATAGGACTATTGCCATTCCTTCAAGAAATCTTTAAACAGAGACACTCTTTGTTCTGCTCAGACCAGCCATTGATTGGTCTGTTCTAAAACCTGAAATATTTTGATAAACTATATTATACTGATAATGAATCAGACAAGAAATACTTAGCTTCTCGTCATGACTGATTTAATCAAATATTTATGAGGCCATTTTCAGTGCCCGGAATCAGATTTCATCACCTGGTTTCAGATAAAATCCGATTGCATTAAGAGAGTCACTCTTACGGTAATATTCAGGATCAGCGAGTTTTGTATTTTCCAGCCGGTTAACTTTTATCAATACACTTCCATCCTTCGGTTTCATAACCTGAACACCTTTTGTTGACCTGCTTCCCACCGCATTGATCTGAGAGGTGTTGAACAGAACAACCTTTTTAATGCTGCTCAGTGTAACCAGATCAATATCATGTTCAATGAGTTCAATAAAGATCAAACGCGATTCGCTGTTGAAAGCATTTATGAGTTTCTTCCTTGCGTACTCGGTTTGATAACTTGCCAAAGAGATCTTTCCGATTTTACCATTTTCAAATGCCACAATCAGAAACCCTTTATATCTCTTTTCTCCGGTCAGATAGATCGGTTTTTCCCCTGGTTCAAGATCAATTTTCTGCAGTGCCTGAAACTTGTCGATAAGTTCCTTTTTCTGAACTTTATAAACATTACACAGGGAAGTAAAGACAAGGATCTCACTTGAATTGGAATCGTCCGCTACTTTAATTGCTGTGGATACGGAAGGAGATTCTCTTATCAAAACATTTCTTTCTTCCATTTCTATTCTCTTCTTGAGACTTTCTGCACTTTGCATCGTTACCAGGTTTTGATTAAAAGCCAAATGTGGGAATTATTCTTTTTCTTCCTTCATGATTCTTAGAATTTCTTCGCTGTGAACCAGGTAGACAACCTGGAAGAGCTCCAGGAATCAATAAACAAGTGTCATCCTCCAGGGTGAAATGGAGGTTCCAAATTGGCACTTCCAAACTTGATATCACAAATTGTGATATCAAACAGATCACTAAATCAGGCATATACAATCTTGATATCACAATTTGTGATACAAGATTTAAAGAATAATTTACTTAAGCTAACTACAAAACACATGACAAAAGGGTCCAGTCAAATAGCAATCCCGGATGAGATAATAACCAGTAAAATATATCTGATAAGAGATAAGAAGGTGATGCTGGATCAAGACCTGGCTGAGCTTTACAATGTCACTACCGGGGTTCTGAATCAGGCGGTTAAGCGTAATATAGACCGCTTCCCGGATGACTTTATGTTCCAGCTCAAAAAGGAGGAGTTTGATATTTTGATATTCCAAATTGGAATATCAAGTTGGGGTGGTCGTCGTAACACCTCCATATGCGTTTACTGAGCAGGGAGTTGCAATGTTGTCAGGTGTACTTAACAGTGAGAGAGCTATAAAGGTAAACATCCAGATTATGCGTGTATTTACAAAGGTCAGGGAGATCCTGATGGATACTTTAAGTATAAGGCTTGAGATAGAGCAAATAAAAAAGACACTTACACTTCAGGATAAAAATATAGAACTTGTCTTCAGTTATCTTGATGAACTGATGGAGAAGCACGACAATCCGAAACCTGTGAAAGCAATAGGGTTTAAGACTCCAGGTAAAAACGAAGATTGATATATTTTTCTTATTTCCCTTTGCCGTTGACATTCAACATCTTCACCTCAAGAATCCCACCCAGTCCTGCTTTATCGCCGGCGATGATCACAACGGACATTATTTCAGGCTTTTTCAGTGCCATTTCTGTCACCTGCTGCACCTGATCCCTGTGTTTGACCTCATTGCAGAAGGCTGTGGCATAGGCATCAGCCAGCGCTCCCGACCGGCAGGCGATCATACAGGCGTCGGCAATGCCGAAGCTGAGCGAATGTCCTACAGTGCCCGATGAGCAGCAAACTGACAACGGTGTCTCTTCCGGCCTGATCACAAGTCCTATTTTGTCCGACAGGGGCGAGGTGCCTGCAAAGACCGAAACGGTTGCCGGGGAGGTGAGCTTCAGGAAGATGTCGCCGCCGTTCTCCACTATGACTTCACTGAGTCCGAACCGGCTGATGAGGTCATTGGCTGTGTATTGGGCTATGGCGCCGGCCACGGCGCTCATCGGTCCGGTGCCTGCCGCCTGCGCTGCCTCATACATGTCACGCAACAGAGGGTGCACGCCGGCCGGCGCCATTACCGGAACAAGAGAATCACGGAAATCCGGGAAAACCGCTATATGCTCCTCCAGAACAGAACGGTAAAACAGGATACGGTCGAGAACGTACCTCTCAATATCACTGCTGTAACGCTCCGCATCGACAGCCACCCAGAGATCGGTCTCCCGAAAACCCGCCCTGAAGCTCTTCCACCGCGCATTGCCCATCGATTCACGGTAGAGACGGGGTTCATATGCAGCACTCTTAGCCAATGTCGATTGAGAAGAGGTTGAGGGGGCACGATTTCAGGCAGAGCTCGCACACAACGCATTTTTCAGGATCGAACGACAGCTCCGCCGTCTTACGACCCATTGTAAGTGCGCCGGGGAAACAGACTGCCGAACAGGCGCCGCAGTGTATGCAAAGCTCCTTCTTATAGCTTATCTTTTTATCGATCGGCTCGCACTCCACATGCTGCTGCCTTATATATTCCATGCCTTCCTTCAGCACTTTCCCCGGCGCAGTCATCTCCATCACAAGGTGCCCTATCTGTCCGGGTGAGACATCAGCCTTAACTATGTTGACCATTATGTCATATTTCTTGATCAGGTTGTATGTAATAGGCTCACCCGTCGCATCAGGCGGGAAGGTGAGCACAAATCTTCTGCTTGTCATGATTCTTGAGTTTAATGTCAGATCCTTATCTCCAGTTTATTCAGTCCTGCCGTCTTCGGGAACATCGCCACGGGCTCGGTGAGCAGGAAACGGCCCTCCGTCACCTCCTTTTTAAGCAGGTCAGCTATCTCACGCGCCACTTTGACACTCGACAGAGGGGCTGTGCGTATCTTCTTCCCGTTCAGTGTTATCTCACCGGAAAACAGCTTTTCATAGTTGATCCGTCCCAGTACCTCGAAATTGCCAGTGCCGTAATCGATAATATTAGTTTCAATCTGGCTGTTGCGGATCATTAACCTTGCAGCAATGTCTTCGTCAATTACCGGGATTGGGATGCCAATCCCGACGAACATCGAGACGCCGTATTTCTCAAAATAGGCGGCCCTGATGAACCTTGTGCTCATCTGTTTTGCATCGCCTATCAGTGACAGGGTGGCTGCATTGCCAATCGGTATACCGTTTTCATTCAGCGGTTTTCCGGTGTTGAACTGTGTGCCGTTCCAGGCGACATATCCGGTGGCGCCGCCCATGAAGATGCGGGTGCCGATGCCGATTGTGCGCATCTCGGGATCATTCAGCAGCGGGCTCAGCTCCCCGGAGGTGGAGAAGTTACCGTTGCCGAAGGAGGGCAGGAGGGTGCCCATATATGTGAATTTGATCTTCGAGGTGCCGTTCACCGCACAATTGTAGTTCTGGTATGCATTGCGGGGATTGAACATTATGAATTCGTTTATCGAATCCTTATTTACAAGTGTCTTTATCTCGGTTCTCGGGTAGCAGTCGGTGCCCTTGCCTGTAGCCTGCAGCAACACGTCTTTCCCTGCTATCAGCTCTTCGATGACGTGTGCGCCGCCGTATGTATCCTGCGGCATGGCTGTCTCCGTGGCGCCCAGGTAGGCATCAACGGCTGCTATGCCTCCGTAGGCCGGCACATTGTTCAGGGTGAGCCTCTCCATGCGCATAGGCGGGCTGGAATGACCGAAGTTGATGAAAACGCCCGACGAGCACATAGGCCCGAAGGTGGCGGTGGTAACAACATCGACCCTGCTCATCACTTCGGCAGGTGTCATCTCCTTACCCATCGCTGAGACCTGCTCAGCGGTAAGCACAACGGCTTTTCCCTTACGGATTTTCTCGTTGATTTCCTCAATGCTTCTTTTCCCGGACATATATTTCAATTAAAACTCTATCATACAGCATTATACAGCACCTTTCGATACTGTCTGAAAATCTTTGCTCCGGCTTAAGGCTGTACGCAAAAATCTCAATTTATAATTCCCTTTGCAGGGTAGGTGTTAGCCCTTTCAGGAAATTGCGAAAAAAATGACCTGTAAACAAAGATACTGTTTCTGGTTTTGTGTCTTTTCCCCGTTTTATATACTTTTATTAAAAATGCCTGTTATGCAAAGACTGTTACCGCCGCCGTTCTTTTTCCCTGTTTGTGTTGCCTGTAGGACAGAGGAAAGCCGGGAAATTGATGTAATGACCTTCAATATCAGGTATGACAATCCGCGTGACAGCATTAATGCCTGGCCAAACCGCGCCGCGATGGTTGCCGGGTTCATCAATGACCAGGTCCCTGACCTGCTGGGGATGCAGGAGGTGCTGTGGCATCAGTATGAGTATCTTGACTCGGCACTTACCGGGTACGGTTCTTTTGCGGCGGGGCGTGATGACGGCATAAGGGGCGGGGAGGCCTGTCCTGTTTTCTACCGTTTGGGACGGTTCAGCCCGGTTGATCATGGCACGTTCTGGCTCTCGGCCACGCCCGGGGTGCCGGGATCGGTCGGATGGGGAGCAGCACTTACAAGGATCACCACATGGGTAAGGCTCTATGACAGGACGGCTAAAAGACACCCTGGTTTATTTCAATACTCACTTCGACCATATAAGCGACTCTGCCCGGGTGATGAGCTCCGGGGTGCTGCTGGCGAAGGTGAGAGAGCTGGCAGGAGACAATGACTTCGTGATAACCGGTGACTTCAATGCACTTCCGGGAAGCCTCGCAATTGCCAGGATGAAGGAGGGTGCATTTGCTGCAGATTCCTATGACATTTCCGAAACGCCGCCGGCAGGCGAGAGCTACACCTTCAACGGGTGGAAGGATGCCCCCGGGGAGGGCCGCATAGACTATATCTTTGTGAGGAGCGGCATGAAGGCGAGGTCACATATCACACATAAGATTATTGAGAACGGAGTCTTCATCTCCGACCACTGGCCGGTGACGGCGACTGTGGAATATTAATAAGAAGCAATTGCTGTATGCCAACGGCAAATCAGGAAATGTGTGAATTATATAACATTTTCTGAAAATCGCATAACGCCTGTCTGACAGATTTATTGGAAACTTTATTAACTCACTAAACTATGCAGTGTGAACTCCCTCAACTCACTGTCATTTTATCAATTATGGCAATAAATCCCTGATATTATATGAAAAAGACAGATCCTAAATTATTAAATAAAACTCTTCCCAAGTCTCCCACCGGTATTCAGGGTTTTGATGAAATAACGGGTGGCGGTTTGCCCAAAGGCAGACCAACCCTTGTCTGCGGCGGCGCAGGCTGTGGAAAAACACTTTTTGGAATCGAGTTCCTGGTCCGTGGCGTGACGCAATTTAATGAGCCGGGCGTATTAATGTCATTCGAAGAGACGAGTGAAGAATTAGCAGTAAATGTTGCTTCCCTTGGTTTTGATCTGGAAGATCTTGTCAGGAACAAAAAGATTGCACTTGACCATGTTCACATTGAGCGCAGCGAAATAGAAGAAACCGGTGAATACGATCTGGAAGGATTATTCATCCGGCTTGGTTATGCAATTGATAAAATAGGAGCAAAACGGGTTGTACTTGACACAATTGAATCTTTGTTTGCCGGTCTGCCGAACCAGCTGATCCTGCGCGCCGAACTCCGTCGTCTGTTTCACTGGCTGAAAGCTAAAGGTGTTACTGCTGTGATAACAGGTGAGCGTGGTGATGAAACGCTTACAAGGCAGGGGTTGGAGGAATATGTTTCAGACTGTGTTATAATGCTTGACCACAGGGTAACCGAACAGACTTCCACACGCAGGCTGCGGATTGTCAAGTACCGCGGGTCACTGCACGGAACAAATGAATATCCTTTTTTGATTGATGAAAACGGGTTCTCAGTTTTGCCTGTTACTTCCCTGGGGTTAAAACATATTGTATCCAACGAAAGGATCTCGAGCGGGATCACCGAACTTGATGATATGCTTGAAGGGAAAGGTTATTTCCGCGGCAGTACGGTGCTTATTTCGGGTACCGCGGGAGTGGGGAAGACTAGTATTGCGGCTCACTTTGCAGAGGCTGCATGTAAACGCGGTGAACGCGTGCTTTATTTCTCCTTTGAGGAATCTCCGAACCAGTTGATGCGGAATATGCTTTCAATAGGGATTAAACTGGAGCCCTGGGTCAGAAAGGGCCTTTTGCAATTCCAGGCAATCAGGCCAACACTTTACGGATTGGAGATGCATCTGGCTGTGACTCACAAACTTGTTAATGAATTCAAACCGGATATCGTAATCCTTGATCCGATAAATACTTTTGTTGTCGGAGATAAGGAGTATGAGATTAAAACGATGCTGATGCGCATCGTTGATTTTCTGAAGGCGAAGCAGATAACAGCACTGTTTACAAGCCTCACTTCGGCAGAAAACAATATGGAGAGTTCTGATGTCGGAATATCATCACTTATTGATACATGGTTATTACTTCGCGATATAGAATTAAACGGGGAACGAAACCGGGGCATGTATGTTCTTAAATCGCGCGGAATGGCTAACTCCAATCAGATCCGCGAATTCATCCTGACCAGCCATGGCGTAGAATTGCGTGATGTTTATGTGGGCGCCAGCGGCGTACTGACCGGCTCAGCCCGCATTGCACAGGAAGCCCTTGAAAATGCGGAAGTGCTTACACGTAAACAGGATATTGAAAGAAAAAAACGTGAAGTAGAACGTAAACGAAAGGCAATGGAAGCTCAGATTGCCACATTGCATGCCAATTTTGAACAGGAAGAATCCGAGGCCCTGAAACTGGTAGAAACAGAGACATGAGATGATTAAGAGACTGGAACAGGATAAAATGGAAATGGCTGTAAGCAGAAAAGCCGAGATTGAGAATATTAATACTGACAACCTCAAATAATTAAAAATACGACTGTCCGATGAACCCAGTTGAAAAGAATTCCGTCAGAGGAAGCCGAAAGGAAAAACCTGCCTCAAATGCAAATGATAAGTGGATACTCCGTTTATATGTTGCAGGACAAACACCAAAAGCCCTTACAGCTTTTTCAAACCTTAAAAAGATCTGTGAAGATCAGTTGAATGATAAGTATTCAATCGAAGTCATTGATCTTTTACTCAATCCGCAATTGGGTGTTGAGGATCAGATTTTTGCCTTACCCACATTGGTAAGAAAACTTCCGGTACCGGTCCGTAAGATAATAGGAGATCTCTCCAATACGGAACGGGTACTCGTCGGACTGGACCTGATGCCTGTAAGCTGATATGAAGGACAATATTTATAAGTTCAATTATGACCCGGAGCAATAAGATAAAAAGTACAGCTGAGAAGTTTGATATGACAGTCTCATCATCAGACAGGGATAAGTATGTCCTCCGTTTATACATAACCGGTACCACAAGCCGTTCAACGCAGGCAATAACAAACCTGAAAAAGATCTGCGAAGAATATCTTGAAGGGCGGTATGAACTTGAGGTGATAGACCTTTATAAGGAACCGGCACTGGCAAAAGGCGACCAGATAATTGCAGCTCCCACACTTATCAAGCAGCTTCCGCTTCCATTCCGCCGTATAATCGGTGATATGTCAAACAAAGAAAAAGTGCTTTTGGGTTTAGACCTTCGGGAGGTAAAGGGAAAATAAGGTTGCATGAAATTTTGAACTATTTATTTATCGAATAGCTAAATGGACAAAACGAAAGAACAGCTTATTGTTGAAAATGAGGAATTGCATTCCCGGCTGGTTGAACTGGAAGAGGCTCTTACGGCGATCAGAAACGGAGAAGTAGACGCAATTATGGTATCGGGGAATAAGGGAGACCAGGTCTATTCAGTCAGTTCCGCTGAAACGCCATATCGTACTTTCATAGAGGAGATGAGTGAAGGAGCAGTTACTCTTACTAAGGAGGGAACGATTATATATTGCAACCAGAGGTTTGCTCAGATTGTACAGTCTCCCTATGAACAGGTTATTGGTTCATCACTCAAACGGTACATTGCACCGAATGATAATTCGAAAATAGATAACTTTCTTGCCCGGCTCACCCATGACAATCATGATGTTCTGATTGTATCGCTGACCAATACAATTTATCTCAGATTGTCAATTCACCTTCTGCCACCATATCTGCAGGGTGATAATTACATACTCATTGCAACTGACATTTCAGATCTGAAGAACAGGGAAAATGAGCTTAAGGAATTGATTGTCAAGCTGGCAAGTCACATTAATGCATTACGGGCGTTGCGTATCGACGCAATCACTGAAGCTTTAGATGCCGAGGGAAGAAAAAATATAATAGGGATTGCAAATGATAAACTGGCAAAAGAGATACTCAAACTTAATCGTTTAATAGAAAAATTAAAGGAGAAGCAGAAGCATAGAAAGATAGCAGGCTGATGTCCTTTTTAGTTTTATTAAGCCAATACCCTTCGCATAATTCGTTAACTTTGGTTAAGTTTTAAATGCATTCATAATTACGTACTTGCATCATGAACAAGAACAAGATTCTTTCCCTGGCCGGCCTGGTATTTGCCATTCTGGCACTCTTTTTTATCCTTCAACCGACTATGGCACAGAGACCCTACATCACAGACCTTGACCTGAACCGTTACCTCGGTGTATGGTATGAGACGGCACGCTTCCCTCACTCATTCGAGCGTGGACTGGTGGGCGTCACCGCTACTTATTCATTACGCCCCGACGGCAGGATAAAAGTTGAGAACGCGGGATTCAGGGAAAAACTTGACGGTGAGAGGAGTATGGCCCTCGGCAAGGCTAAACTTGCTGGAAAGCCAACTGACGGTCATCTTAAGGTCTCGTTTTTCCTCTTCTTCTATGCCGATTATTTCATAATGGATCTTGATCCTGATTACCAGTGGGCTCTTATAGGCAGCAAGTCCGGCAAATACCTCTGGATACTGTCGCGCACACCTCAGATGGATGATGTGACGTATAAGAAAATTCTTGACAAAGCACGCGGCCTGGGCTATGACCTGGAGCAGCTGTATAAGGTGCCGCAGAAACCGCTTCAGTAAGGTTCAATCTTAAAAAAATCTGTAGTCAGCCGGTCACAGGCAGTCAGTGAGGTGCTGTTGCTTTTAACCGGCTGCTATTTTACTTCAAAAGAGGTGTGCAGCAAAAGGTCCGCTGAAGAAGGTCCTGCTGACAGATTCACTTTTCCCTTTTCAAGCACAAAAGCGTGCTTTTCAATATCCCAGTACTGAAGATCCTCAGCTTTCAGCGGTATGATCACCCTGAGCGACTCGCCTTTCCTTACATGAACCCTGCTGAACCCTTTCAGGGCTAAGGCAGGCCTTTCGACTTTAGATTCGGGGAAGCTGACATAGAGCTGAACAACCTCGTCACTGTCATAATCACCCGTGTTTTCAAGACTTAGGGATACATTGACGGTCTCGCCCTGACCGAGCCTCTTTTTATCTGTCTTCAGGTCGGAATAGTTGAATACTGTATATGTCAGACCATACCCGAAGGGGAAAAGCGGCTCTGAGGTATCGTACTGGTATGTCCGACCCTTTCGTATGTCATACTCCAGGATAGGCAGCAGCTGGTCTATCGATGAAGGCCACGTCTGCACAAGTCGTCCGGCGGGGCTTATCTTCCCGAAGATAACATCGGCCAGCCCGTTGCCCAGCTCCTGGCTCGACTGTGACACATGCAGTATTGCGGGGATATTGTCTTTGGACCAGTTTATAGTATATGGAAAGCTTGATACCAGCACCAGCACTGTATTGGGATTGGCGGCATAAACAAGCTTCACCAGGTCTTCCTGTTCCAGTGAGAGGGCCTGCCTGTCAACATCTTCACGTCCGTCGCTTGCAACATGGTTCTGTCCCCAACCCAGTCCGTAACTGAGAGGATGATTGCCGACACAGACTATCGCCACATCGGCTTCACGTGCCAGCGGTTACAGCTGAGTCAGCCTTGTTCGATGCCGCAAACAGAACTCTGACATCATTTCCCAAGTGCATTTCTAACACCCTCCAGTACGGATACCCTGTAAGGAGGAGTGCCTGAATACCAGTCGGAGACAACAAGGTCAGCAACGGGGCCTATGACGGCAACGGTTTTTATTTTGTCCTTCCGGAGCGGAAGCATGCCGCCACTGTTTTTCAACAGTACCACCGATTTAGCTGTGACTTCCCTGACCAGTTCCCTGGTTTCAGGTCTCATCCACGGTGGTACCGTGTCTGTGATACCGATATTCAGCCAGGGATTTTCGGTTGCTGCAGGGTCATCAAGCAGTCCCAGCTTCAGCATCACGCGTAAATTGCCCCGCACTGCCCGGTCCACCTGGCTTTCACTTATCATGCCCTCTTTTATAGCCTCAGCCAGGGGCTCCTTATAAGTATCAAGGAACATCGTGGTGCCGGCTTCGAGGCATCCTTTTGCCGCCGCTTTCAGGTCGGGATAATACTTGTGATTCATTACAAGCTGCCTGTAAGCGCCGCCGTCGGTTGCGACGATGCCGTTCTGACCCCATTCGTTTACGGTTACATCCCTGATGACCGGGTGAACTGTGCATGGTATCCCGTTATACTTGTTGTAAGCCGTCATGTACGCCCTGGAGCCTCCTTCTGTGACGCCTTTATAGAAAGGATATGAGTAATATTCCCTGAATAGCCGGTCGTCGAAGTCTGACGAGTTCTCGGCACGGTTGTTTTCATTGCTGTTGGCCAGGAAGTGCTTCATCAGGGAAGCAGTTTTCCAGTATTTCGGGTTGTCACCCTGCAGTCCTTTTACAAATGCGACAACCAGTCGCGATGTCAGGAATGCATCTTCGCCGTAGCACTCTTCGGTACGGCCCCAGCGCACATCACGTCCCAGGTCGGCATTGGGTGCCAGCACTATCAGTCCGGCACTCGCATACTGCGGGTTCTGTGTCAGCCAGCGGCATTCTTCGGCTTCCACGGCGGCTACTTTTTCCAGAAGTGCCGGATCCCATGTCTGTGCAAGCCCTATCGCCTGCGGAAAAGTTGTTGTGACCGATGCGCCCTTACCACGTACGGCCCAGTTGGCAGGTCCGCTAAGGGCAAGCCCGTGAAGCCCTTCAACAATCCTTGTTCCTTTTATCTCAAGGCGGGGTACTGACGGCCGCGTGGAGAGACAGTTTATCTTCTCGTCGAGGGTCATCAGCGAGATTAGGTTGTCAAGCCGTTTTTCGTCGTCAAGGCTGCTGTTGCGAAAAGGGTATGTCTGCGCGTGCAATGCTGCACAGGTAATGCAGACGGTAAATAACAGGGCGAATCGTTTCATTGTGTCTAGGCTCTTTTACGGTATGCCATTATTGCGAAGGTAATGAATGTCACGGCAAGCACCGACAGGGCTGCCATGTCCCGCGCAATGTCATAAAATCCTGATCCCTTCAGCATCACCATCCGGTTGATGCGCATCAGGTAGGCAACGGGGTTCACGTAGTTGAACTGCTGTGCCCAGCGCGGCATGCTTTCGGAAGGTGTGAAGATGCCGCTCATGAGTATGAAGATCATGACGAAGAAGAAAGCGATGAAGAGGAACTGCTGCTGTGTGGATGCCATTGTGGAGAAGAAAAGGGCCAGTCCCAGCACTCCCACAAGGAAGATTGCCGCGCATGCGAAGAAGAGGAGCAGGCTCCCCTCGAAGGGTATGTCGAAGGCGATCCATCCCACTGTCAGTCCCAGTGCAAGATCTACAAGACCAATTATAAAGAAAGGGATGACCTTGGAGGCTATCAGCTCCCACTTCTTCACGGGTGTGACGTTTATCTGCTCGATAGTGCCTGACTCTTTCTCCTTGACGAGGTTGAGTCCTGCCATGAGCAGGCCTATTGCCGTAATGAGTATAACAAGCACACCCGGGAGCATGTAATGCTTGTAGTTGAGTGTCGGATTATACCAGAACCGCGGTGAGACTGCTATTCCGGGAAGTGCTGCCGGGGCGGTGCCGCGACTGATTATCACCTCGCGGTTATAGTCGCGTACCACCGAAGTAAAGTAACTCCACGCCAGCTGGGCGGTGGTGGGGTTGACGGCGTCAGCCAGCACCTGTAGCCGCGGTGCATTGACACCCGCGAGGCCCTCAGAGAAGTCATCGGGAATGATGAGAACCATATCGGCCTCGCCGGAGAAGAGCAATGCTTCAGCCTCAGGGTAATTTCCCGGGGTGGCGCTTATTCTGAAGAACGACGAGCCGCTCAGCTTCGCCATAAGCTCCCGCGATGCCGGTGAACGGTCGTTGTCAGTCACTGCCAGATCGACACGCTTGACCTCGAATGTAATTGCCGGCACAAGGATGAGCATCTGTATTACAGGAACCAGTATTATGGCCCTGGCCATGAAGGGGTTGCGGCGTATCTGCCGGAACTCTTTTTTCAGAAGGAAGAGCAGCTTTCTCATTTCGTTCCCTCCCCGAGTCTCACTTTGAATTTCCTCGCGCTGAGCGCCATAAAGAAGAGTGTCATCACGACCAGTATCAGCGTCTCCTTCCAGATATAGGTAAGTCCGCCGCCCTTTATCATTACAGTGCGTATTATCTCCACGAACCACCGCGGCGGCAGCACCATACTTACATAGTCATAGATCTTCGGCATATTCTCAATGGGGAATATAAATCCTGAGAGGAGCAGGCTGGGCAGCATAAGCGTCAGGAAGGATATGAAGATTGCGTTCTCCATCTTATCCACTGATGATGAGACGAGTATACCTATTGCCAGTCCCAGCAGGATGTAAAGCATACACTCCGCTATCAGCAGGGCAACGCTGCCTCTGACAGGCAGATCGAAGACAAACCAGGCCATCAGCAGAATGACGATTACATTCACAAGCGAGAGGAAGAAATAGGGTGCTACCTTGCCTATTATTATCTGCCACGGTTTGAGCGGAGAGACCAGCAATACCTCCATGGTGCCGAACTCCTTCTCACGTACGATTGTGACGGAGGTCATGAGGGCGCTGACGAGTATCAGAATGAGGGTGATGACACCGGGTACAAACATGAAATGGCTCTCCAGGTTGGGATTAAAATACATCTTGACCTCAGGGTTTATGACAGGCATGGCAGAGGTGAGCTGCCGGGTGAGCGTGGAGGAATAGTCGTTCAGGATGGCTGTGGTGTATCCTGTCACCAGGCTGGCGGTGTTCGGCTCGGAGCCGTCAGCAATGATGCTTACAGTCGCATTTCCTTCGCGTGTAAGCCTGGCACCGAAATCTTCGGGGAAGATGACAACCTCCTTGATCTTTCCCTGTTTAAAGACTGCATCTATGTCATCATAAGAGGCGAGGTGAAACTTTATTTCGAAGAACTCTGATGCTTCAAGTTTCCCGATTATCTCTGCTGAAACCTCATCATGTGCGTTGTCAAGCACGGCGATGCCGGCGTTGGTGAGATCGGTGCGCACCGCATAACCGAAGATGAGGATCTGCATTGCCGGCAGGCCGAAGAGGATTATCAGCGTGCGGTAGTCGCGGAAGATATGAAGGAACTCCTTACGGACAAATGCCATGAACCTTTTCATACGGCAGCGGTTTTAGGCCTTGTTATCTTCACAAAGAGCTCTTCTATTGAAGCAGTTCCGTAGCTCTCGCGCAGGGCAGCCGGGGTGTCGAGGGCAACAATTTTTCCCTCGTTCATTATCGTCACCCTGTCGCAGTACTCGGCTTCGTCCATATAGTGTGTGGTTACGAAGACTGTTATGCCACGTGCTGCCGTCTCCCAGATCATCTCCCAGAACTGGCGGCGTGTGATGGGATCAACGCCGCTGGTGGGTTCGTCGAGAAATACTATGTCAGGGTCATGGAAGACCGCCACCGCAAAGGCAAGCTTCTGTCTGAGGCCAAGGGGCAGCGACCGGATAAGTGTGTTGCCGTACTGTTCGAAGTCGAGGCGTTTAAGAAGGTCTGCGGTACGTGTGCGTATCTCTTTCATCCTCATGCCGTAGATGCCTCCGTACAGCTCGATGTTTTCAGTTACTGTAAGGTCTTCATAGAGTGAGAAGCGCTGCGACATGTAGCCGATACGTTTCTTGATCTCTTCAGGATTGCGGGTGGCGTCAATGCCGGCTACCAGAACCTTGCCGGAGGTAGGCCGCGACAGGCCGCAGAGGATCCTGATTGCAGTGGTTTTTCCTGCGCCGTTGGCACCGAGGAAGCCGAAGATCTCACCTTTACAGACATCGAATGTAAGGTTGTCATTGGCCACGAATGACCCGAACTTTTTTACAAGCTTTTCGACCTCTATGACTTTCTGGTCTGTCATCACATTTCTCTCTTCATAAGTTCGAGGAAGACGTCTTCTACGCCCGGTGTTGTTTCCGTTATTGTTGCGCCGGGGAGGCCGGCGGCGGTCAGGGCTGTAATGATGTCACCGGGTGCCGAATCCGGGTGGAGTGTGATGTGGACGGCATCACCGAAAGGCTCGACGCTTAAGGCGTGGGGCATGGAGCGTGGAGCATGGGCATGGAAGGGGCAGCGGCTCCAGGTCAGGGGATGAGAGAACGGAGCGCAGGGCGAGGAGGAGCTTGTATTTTTCAGCGTGCTTTACTGCATAGAGTTTCTGACTGTAAGAATCACGGATCTTTTGCGGGGTGTCAATGCCCAGTATCTTTCCCGACTGAATCAGGGCTATGCGGTTGCATCGCAGGGCCTCATCCATATATGGCGTGGAGACAATAATTGTGATCCCTTCACTTTTTAGTCCCGCCAGCATCTCCCAGAACTCGGTGCGCGAGACGGCATCGACGCCGGTTGTTGGCTCATCGAGGATTAGTATCCGCGGTTTGTGTATCAGTGCGCAGGAGAGGGCCAGCTTCTGCTTCATGCCCCCGGAGAGACGGCCGGCGAACCGTTTTTTGAACGGTTCTATCTGTTTGTAGATAGGCTCAATAAGCCGGTAGTTCTCCTTCACAGTCGTGCCGAAAATGGTGGCATAGAAGTTCAGGTTCTCCTCTACGGTGAGATCGTTGTAGAGGCTGAATTTTCCGGGCATATAGCCTATATGGTTTCGCAGCTCCCTGTAGTCCTTCACCGTGTCGAGGCCCAGAATTGTCATACTGCCTTCTGAGGGTATCATCAGCGTCGCGGCTATGCGGAACAGGGTCGTCTTGCCTGCACCGTCGGGGCCTATGAATCCGAACAGTTCGCCGTCGTTAACGGTGACTGATACGTCATCAAGGGCGGTGACACTTCCGTATCTGTGGGTAATATTGTATGCTGCAACTGCCGGCATCTTACTGGAAGATAGCTTCACCGGGCATCCCCGACTTTATTGAACCATCGTTTGGCAACTCTATTGTAACTGCATAGACAAGGGTTACGCGTTCTTCCTTTGTCTGTATTATTTTCGGGGTGAACTCCGCCTTTTCGGATACGTGGGTTATGGTTCCGTTATAGCTTCTGAATCCTTTGGCGCCGTCGTCAATTCTTACTGTGCACTGGGCTCCTGTCTTCACCTGTGCCAGCTGGGCGCCGCTGACCCATACCTTAAGCTTCATTGTCTTCATGTCGGCCAGTTTCACAAGCGGTTTGCCGGCGGCGGTGAGTTCGTGGGCCGAGGCATATTTCTCGATGACTGTGGCGGTAAATGGTGAGCGGACCGTGCTGCGTGCTATCTGCTCGTCGAGCAGTGCCCGTTTGGCTTCCACGCCCTGCATCTCGGCGGCCACTGTGCGGCGCTGCGAGTTGTTGGCCTCCGACTGTTTCCTGAGCACCTCCATCTGTCCTGTCAGGTCGTCGAGCTGTTTGGGGGTGGCGGCGCCGTCAGCGAGCATGCGGCGCGTACGCTCAATGTTCACGTTCAGGTTTTCAATCTGCTGGCGTATCACGGCGTCCTGCGCCGCAATGCCCGCCAGGCGCGACTGCGCCGACGCCGTCACCGCATCAAGCTCCGCGCGCTGAAGCACGGCCATCACAGTGTCGGTGACGGCGATGACGCCGCCGCCCTCAACCACCGTGCCCTCGGTGACATTCATGACGAGGATCTTCCCCGGGGTCTCCGCCGAGATTATAACCTCTTCGGCCTCGAAGGTGCCCCAGGCATCGGCATCACTCTCACCGCGGCCGCAGGCGGCAGCAAGAAGAAGAACTGCTATTGGTACAAGATATCTTTTCATCATAATCTGACTCTGATTTTATTCGTATTATGTGACCCGCCAGTTGTCTTCACTGGTATTCTTATTTTCTTCCGGTTATGTTTATGTATTCAGCCTCTGCACGCGCAATGTTAATACGCCTTAGCCCGGCATTGATCACCGCCTGCTTCTCACTGTTAAGATCGGTGATATATTGTGATGCAGTGACAGTGCCGTTTTCAAGCTGTGATGCCGAGACGGCGGCTATCCTTTTGCGTGCTGAGATAAGTATCTCATCACTGTCAGCCGTTTCCCTGAGCGAGGCAATCTCCGCTCTCTTCAGAGTGAGAAGACGTTCAAGACCTTCTTCGGCTGCACTCTTCCTGATGTCGGTGAGCTGTTGCTGCAGGGTTAACGACTGTCTTTCATTGCTGTTCCTGCGCCAGTCCCAGATGTTCCATTTCAGTCCTGCCCCCACAGAATAGTAAGCATCGGCGGTCTCCGAGAAGAAGTTCGTACCCGGAGGGTTTCCGTAACCCAGCTGGGCAAATCCGAACGCCTTTGGCATCCGCTGGCTCTTCAAAAGATCCTTCGACATTTCAAGCTGTTTGCTTCGGAGATCAAACAGGTGAAGGTCTGGATTATAGGCTATTTCTTCGGACAAAGTAGTCTGATCAGGCAGCATAAGTGCGGCTCCGCGAAGGTCGCCCAGCCCGGTGATCATGCCCAGTGCTGAGAGCAGGGCATCATGTCTGTGGCGCATCTCGGTCAGCATCTGCAATGCTTTCACCTTTTCTGCAAAGAGAATGTCAAGGGTCACAGCGGGCAGAGCGCCGTTTTTTATGCCTGATTCGGCCTCCTTCATTCTTGCATCAAGCTCACTTATCATTATCTCTGTCACCTCCATCTGGAGGGCAAGGAGCATAGATGAGAAGAAGTAGTTGTTTATCTGCTCGTGCAGACGGTAGATGTCAGCCTCATTCTGCTGCAGGTTCAGTTCCCTGACAACCTGTTCAACTGCACGTGCACTGCGGGTCACTCCGCCGTCCCATATTGTCTGGGTCACATCGAGGGTGGCGCGGTATTGCTCATGAGGGATTGCCGGCAGAGAGCCGGGAGGTACAGGCAGTGCTCCCAACATTCCCGACAGATCCGGAATGTCAGAATTATAGACGAAGCTGCCGTTGAGATCGAGGGTTGGCAGATAGGCAGCCGCCAGGTTGCGGTCGCGCAGCGATGACATCTCAGAAAAAATCGCTGCCTCCCGCGCCAGGGACGTAGCTACAGCTGCCGAGTCGTAGCACTGCTGCAGGGTCACAATCCTCTGGCCGAAGGCGGCAGGGAGAGTAACCATTATGAAAGCAGCGCAAAATATCTTTTTCATCATCTTGTTTATTGATTATGGTACGAGGGATTCTCGCCGGGACTCATTGTTGTTATATTGTGATTGCGAATACATGGATGATTCATTTCTTACGGTTTTTAAGCGAGGAAATGACAAAATCAGCAGCAAACTTTTTCCTCTCACGCATGAACGTGTTGAAGTTTTTAGAGTCATCGAGGGGGAGCTGTACCAGTTTAATCACATCATGTGCGGCAAAAGGGAAAATTGCCAGTGAGATTATGGTTATCATCAGCTGTGACAGCTCACTCTTTTTTATTCCGTACTCCCTGAATTCCTTCGCGTGTTTCTTATATATCATCTCACTGATCTCAGGGTACAGCAATGTTTCCCTGATCCCTTTTGCCAGTTCGGGGTTATGTGAGATCTCATTCAGAAGGAAGAGGGGCAGGCGCGGATTTTTGATGAGAATGTTGATATGCTCATCATAATAGAGCCTGATCTTATCCTCGAAAGATATGTCCATTGCAAATACAGACATAATCTTCTCGAACATTTTCTTCATAAGCGGCTGAAAAACGGCAGCGAAGAGTTTCTCCTTGGAGTGGAAGTAATAGTGGAGCAGGGCCTTGTTGATCCCGGCACGGTCAGCTATCTCCTGCATGCGTGCGGCGGCGAACCCTTTCTCTTCAAAGACGGCAGTTGCCGCGTTGAAGATCTTTTCTTCTGTCTGAATGTCTGCTTCCTTAACTTTAACCATAGGGTTTAACCGGATAGTTTAACCAATTGGTCAAAAGTATGACAACTTATTTTAATTTCCAAATTTTTCAGGATATTTTTTCGACTGAAATGGTTTGCCTTTTTTCCAGGAATGAAAAATTTCAGGAATTCGGTGCCGGCAGAAATGTAAAAGCCGGGAGAGCACCGTGACAAACCGACTTAACCTATCCGTGGCGTGGTCGGAGATGCCAGTGGGAATACAATCGTTGCAGGCCAAATTAATGGTTGAAGTAAAAACTAGTGTTGCAATTGAAATTGAGGCTGATTCGTGCCGGCAAAAAGACATATGCAGCACCGGAAACAAGGGCTGATTTAAATATCTGATTTGATCCGGAGATCCGGCGCAGTGACTTCGGATAATGAAACTGAAAAAAGCAGATTACTCTGCGTGATCAGCAATGAATCTTTCGATTTTGCTGAATGAATCTGTAAGGTTGGCCCCGCTCCAACCGTGCGACTCAGCAGGATAATAAACGAGCTGGTTCACTACACCGGCGTTGTCAAGCATGCTTATAAGCAGTGTTGTCTGTGCCGGAGGAACAAGCGGGTCAGCACCTCCCTGGAGGGCAATCGTGGGCGGACAGGCGGCGGTGATATATGACGAGGGGCTCGACGATGAGTAAAGGGTGGGGTTATCAACCGGAAATACTCCTGTGGCTCCGTACAGAATAAGCTGGTGCACTATGCCGTAGTCCCACATTGCAGTAAGGTTAAAGGGCCCGAAGAAATCAACCACAGCCTTCACGTGTCCCGCGGGGTCGTTCTTATACGCATGGAGCATAGCCAGATGACCACCGGCAGATGCACCCAGAAGCACGAGATCGTCAGAGACCAGATATTCTGCAGCGTGGTCCAGATAATATTCAATGGCTGCCTTCACATCATTCTCCTGTACAGGAAAAACATTCACACTGTTATTGTAGGCAAGCCTGTAGTTCAGATTTACAAATGCATAATCAGGCATCCTTTTGCGAAGAGAATCGACATACGGGGCCATCTCCGCCTTGTCGCCCTGAACCCATCCGCCGCCATGGATAACGATTACGGTTTTTGTCTCAGCAGTACTGCGGTCTTCCGGAAGCCATATATCCATTTTTTGTTGTGCACTCTCACCGTAGGAAACATCCCTCCTGACCACCTCAGCCACAGGAGGAGGATCCTTCCTGCATGACACCACTGAGATCAACAGTATTAAATATAATGCTCTCTTCAGAGTTTTTCCCGTAGTCCTTCCCGATCTTCTCATGAGGGCAAAGGTATTGTATTATTTCTGAGATTCACTCAACCCGCCGGAAGTGGCACAATGAGTCCTTTGCCTTGGAATCAGATGCAGATTGTTGTAACTTTCGCCATCAAATATGTTATAATATGAAAAAGTTATTCAAAAGAATTCTGCTCTTCCTGGGAGCCCTTTTCCTGTTTATAATCCTGTTCGGGGTTGGGTACCTTGTAAAGGCAAAGGGCTGCAATCAAAAAAATGACACCGGTTGAGACTATGCAGATAACTGACGATGTCTATGCAATTAAGGACACCTATGTGAACATGTACCTTGTAAAGGACGGTAATCACTACATAGCCATCGATGCCGGCAATAAAAAAGGAAACGTGAAGGATGAGCTGAAGAAGCTGGATATAGATCCCGACAGGGTTAAGGCGGTGCTGCTGACACACTCTGATGCAGATCATACAGGTGCCCTGACCCTCTTCGGAAATGCAAAGGTTTACCTTCCGAGGGAGGAGGAACAGCTTATAAACGGCAAAACCGGCAGGTTCCTCTTTTTCGGCAATAAACTTCCGGTAAAGGAGTATGAATTACTTGATGACAAAAAGTTCAGGATAGGCGATGTGAAGATTCTTCCCGTCCCTGTCCCCGGCCATACACCCGGTGCAACATGTTATGTAATCAATGACAAATACCTTTTTACTGGTGATGCATTGAGTCTCACCGGTGAAGGCATCGGTCTTTTCCCGAAATTCATCAATAAAAGCGCACGCGGGGCAAGGAAATCGATGAAAGAAATGACTCACCTTGACGGTGTTCAGTATATATTCACCGGTCATTACGGCTACTCGAACGACTACAGTGCCGCTGTGAGGGATTGGCGCTGACAGCCGGCAAACAAAAATCGGTATCCCGGTGTTATTAAATAAAAGGATTTTCCGATGAAACCAAGGACTATAGAAAAGGTAATTCCGCCACCACCGGTTCACTGGGTGGGCGACGGATTCAGGGTTCACAACTTCATTCCGGGCATGGGATCGCTGACAATGGAAAGGATGAGTCCCTTCATTCTGCTGGATTACAATTCAAAGCATTATTTTGAACCGTCTGAAATCCCCCGGGGTGTGGGAGTGCATCCCCACCGCGGGTTCGAGACTGTTTCAATAGCGTATAAAGGTAAAGTAGCACATCACGACAGTTTCGGAAACAGCGGTGTGATCGGTGAGGGCGATGTTCAGTGGATGACAGCCTCATCAGGACTTCTGCACAAGGAATATCACGAAAAAGGATTTTCAAAGCAGGGCGGCTTCTTTCATATGGTCCAGCTCTGGGTAAATCTCCCCGCAAAAGTTAAAATGTCGCCGCCCAAATACCAGGCCATTACAAATAATGAAATGGGTAAATTTCAGCTGCCTGACGGTGCGGGAGTTATCGAAATCATTGCAGGCAGTTACAGTGATGTCAAAGGCCCGGCCTTTACATTTACCCCGGTGACCCTGATGAATGCAAAACTGGAAAAGGGGGGCAAAGCCACTTTCAGCTTTCCTGCCGGTTATAATACCTGCGCTCTTGTCATTGAGGGAAGTATAATAGTGAACGGCACAGAGAAGGCCGGAAGTGATCATTTTGTGCTATTCAGGAATGACGGTGACGATTTCACAATCGAAGCTTCCGAAAAGTCCATCGTACTTATAATGAGCGGAGAGCCTATTGATGAGCCGATAGCAGCCCACGGTCCCTTCGTAATGAATACGCAGACAGAGATTATGCAGGCATATGCCGATATGAACAAGGGGAGATTCGGGTTCCTGGAGGACTGAGAAAGCAGGGAGCATGGGGCATGGAGCATGGAGAAAAGGCATACGGCAAGGAAAAAGGAGGGTAGGCAGTAGAGGACCGACCGTAAATAAAATGCCCTGTGGGCATTTTTAGGGAGGGGACAGACTGTGCAGGGATAAGTAGGCAATAGTCAGGGAAAATTTCTGCTGACTTCAGGCAGGAGTGGAGAGTGACAAATAATGTCTAATTTTGATCATTATTCCTGAAAATGATTAAAAATGTTCTCCTTATCGGTTTGGGTGGCTTTATAGGCAGCATAGCACGCTACTTTGTTTCAATGCTCAACCTGAGTGTCAGCTTCTTCTCAATCCCGGTAGGGACACTGCTTGTCAACGTCTCCGGAAGCCTCATAATCGGTTTCCTGACAGGGATAGCAGAAAAGAGCACAATCCTGACTGCTGAATGGAGGATGTTCCTGATGGTCGGACTCTGTGGCGGATTCACAACGTTTTCGACCTTTGCAAATGAAAACCTGATGCTTATCCATAACGGACAGGTATTTTCCCTCATACTCTATACGGCCCTGAGCATCTTCCTGGGCTTCCTCGCAGTATTCCTGGGCTATGCACTGACAAATCTACTCTGATAATGGAAAATTCCTCTTACAGTATCATGAAGGTCTATTCCAGCTCAACCGACAGGCTCGGCTCCCAGCTGCTATATGAAGCAATCGTATACAAGGCCAGGGATGCCGGCATCTCAGGTGTGACAGTACTGCGTGGCATAATGGGATACGGTCTCAGCAGCCATATCCATTCTTCAAAATTCTGGGAACTTACGGAAAAGCTCCCCGTCGTTATTGAGATGATAGACCGGCAGGAGACATTGGAACGGTTTTATAACCTCATTGAAAACGACCTGAATTCAATGCCTAAGGGCTGCCTTGTGACGATTGAGCCCGTGGTTGTGAAGCTTCATAAACCGGGCAGGAAAAAGCAGTAATCGCCCGGGGACAACAAAATTTGCATAAAAGTAAGTCGAAAATAATATGAAACGCGTGACTTCACTGGGGGGCATTTTCTTCAAATGCGAAGATCCTGAAAAAATTAAAAAATGGTACTCGGAACATCTCGGACTGAAGACAGATGAGTACGGTACGAATTTCGAATGGAGGAAGAGCTCAGATCCTACAATGAAGGGATTTACTGTCTGGAGCCCATTCAGCAATGACTCAAAATACTTCGATCCTTCAAAGAAAGAGTTCATGATCAACTACAGGGTTGACAACATTGAAGCACTGATTGATGTGCTCAGGAAGGAAGGGGTTACTATAATTGATGAAATTGATGCCAGCGAATACGGTAAATTCATACATATAATGGATCCTGAGGGAAATAAGATCGAACTCTGGGAGCCTGTGGACGATGAATTTGACAGGATGATCAAGGTCAGGATGACAGAGTAACATCTCTTCGCATCAGGAACATTCCCGAAAAACATTTTTGTACTTCTCAGCTCTATTGCATAAATTTATGGTGCATTTCCTCTTTCAGTTGCAACATAAATTGTGAGTCATGCTGGTGAAAACCTTTGCCGCTGCCGTCTTTGGCATTGAGGCAGTTACAGTGACAATTGAGGTCGATGTTACCCGGGGTGTGCGTTACATGCTTGTAGGCCTGCCCGACGCAGCAGTGAAGGAGAGTCAGCAGCGCATAGAATCCGCCTTTCGTGCTGCAGGGCTTAAATGGCCGGGCAGGCAGATCGTGATAAATATGGCGCCTGCAGACATCCGCAAGGAGGGATCTTCATATGATCTCCCGCTGGCTGTGGGCATTCTCGCTGCAGCGGAGCTGGCTGATGGCGGCAGGATGGAAGGAATGATGATCACCGGTGAACTATCTCTTGACGGGGCGATCAAACCTGTCAGGGGAGTCCTTCCCATGGCGCTGCAGGCCCGCGTCCGCGGGGTTCAGGGCTATGATGGTCCCTGCAGAGAATGCCGCTGAGGCAGCAGTGGTCGAAGGTCTTGATGTTTACGGTGTAAGCCGTCTTGAAGATGTCCTTGGTTTCATGCGCGGTGAAACAAAGCTTATCCCGCTGAGAGTTGATATTCAGGCTCTGTTTGACAGTGACGCCGCCGGGTATGATGCCGATTTTGCTGATGTAAAAGGACAGGAAAGCGTGAAGCGGGCTCTTGAGGTTGCAGCGGCAGGATCCCATAATTTAATTATGATCGGGCCTCCCGGCGCCGGTAAGACAATGCTTGCCAGGAGGTTACCCGGGATAATACCGCCATTGACACTTGATGAGGCTCTCGAGACAACAAAGATACATTCTGTGGCCGGGAAGACGGAGGAGCGAACGGCACTAATGACCCGAAGACCCTTTCGCAGCCCGCATCACACAATTTCAGACATCGCCCTTGTCGGGGGAGGCAACGTGCCTCAGCCGGGTGAGATAAGCCTGGCTCACAACGGCGTGCTTTTCCTCGATGAGCTTCCGGAGTTCAAACGCAATGTGCTGGAGGTTCTCAGGCAGCCGCTTGAAGATCGGGTTATCACAATCTCAAGGGCCAGATTTACTGTCGATTATCCGGCCAGTTTTATGTTAGTTGCATCGATGAACCCCTGTCCCTGTGGCTTTCATAATCATCCGGAAAAGGAGTGCACCTGCTCAGGTGGCATAATTCAAAAATATCTGAACCGGATATCAGGCCCGCTGCTGGACCGTATCGACATGCACGTGGAAGTGGTTCCGGTCAATTATGAAAAACTCGCAGGGGCATCACCTGCAGAGACCTCCGCGGCAGTCCGTCAGCGGGTGGTAAAGGCCAGGGCAGTACAGACGGCCCGGTATGCAACTGACAGCGGAATCTACTGCAATGCACAGATGACCCCCGCAATGATCAGGCGTTACTGCCACCTCGATGAAACAGGGGGCCGGCTTCTCAGGGCGGCAATGGATATGCGGGGACTCTCAGCCAGAGCTTATGACCGGATTCTCAAAGTGGCGCGCACAATAGCAGACCTTGATTCCTCAGAAGATATTCACCCCGATCACCTCTCTGAGGCAATAAACTACCGGAACCTTGACAGGGAGGGCTGGGCCGGCTGAGTTACTCAGCCCTTGCATATGGTTTTTTGTCAAGCCAGAGTATTCTTAATCCTTTAATACAGGAGAAACTGATATCATATGTCCTGGGCTTACCTTCAATGTCTGACAGCTTTATCTGCCAGTTACTCAACATTGAAAAATCGCCATTTGCCTTTACACTTTGAAATTTGATGTTTCCGACAGCACCGCTTGCAACGCCAAGGTCCCACTGGTAAGTATTGCCGGGGCCGAAATTGAAATTTTCATTCGACGCATGTGTGTCCATACCAGCATCAAAACCGGTAAAAGCGTTTACGTATTGAATTGCACCGCTGAAATCACTGGTCCATTTTCCGGTAAGATCAGAAGCGGCGACAGCAAATTTGTTATAATAAGCCATGTTTTCCATTTTCTCCCAGCCTGATGAGGATTGATGATACACACCAAATTCATTTTCGAAGGTGCTTTTGTCAGTAGTAATGAATTCAAGGTATTTCCCGCTTCCATCGGAGTAATTCATTTTAAACAATACTATATGAACCGGGCGCGATGTGGCGCTCTCAACGGCATCAGCCTCAGCAAATTCAATAGGCTGCCAGCCGGACACAGGCTTGAATTCAAGATTTCTGATGCTGTTGTATTTTGGCGCGACCAGGATATTCCACGCATTCTGTAATCCATCCAGTAAAACAGAATTATATGTATCTGCCTTTTTATTCGGATAATGAATCAGCACTTTAATGTTTCCCTTTGAAACCTGCACCCAGTCTTCCTGTACCGTACTTGTCCAGCCGTCATCAAAGTTGGTTGTGGAAAATGCAAAGCCGTTCCATTTGTTGTTGGTGCCTGACAGAACCGGCTGAGCGGAAGTTTCCATTATTTTGAAGTCAACAGTTGTCAGGAATGTGTCTATTTCTTCCAAATACTCATTACTGTTGATTGTGACAACAATACTCGCGCAGCGATCAAATCCGCTTATTGTAGTAAGCATCGCCTGGGCATCCGCGCCATTAAAATTGAATTTCGCAACTCCTTCTTTAATTTTCCAGCCGTCAGTTTCATGCACCTCATTCAGAACGGGTGCTTCTGCAGGATTGTAGTTTTTCACAATCAGGCCCTCCCATTCGCTTTTAAAATCGGCTTCAATGCTTCCCTTGCTAATTGTGCTTTTTACAATATCAATCCTGCACCACGACCTGGTTTCATTATTGATATGGGTATAACTTACAATGTTTTCGGTGACTTCCTTTTTCCATCCTGCCGGGGGTGTATAGGCAAACAGGTCGAAAGCTTCCTTCTGGGCAAACAGATTTGTAACTGAAAGACAGAAAATCAGAAAGAGATATGGCTTTTTCATAAAATGCATGATTTCTTTAATCTTTTTCACCTGTTACCACCTGATCAATCCATTGTAATTTTAATATTACTGATATAGTATTTATCCTTCTCACCGGAGTTACCGCTGAAAAAAGACAGGGCATTGAACAGGTGAGCGGCAGGAATAGCCTTTTCGTATTCAGCTATTTTAGTATTATCAATGAATACCTGAAGTGTTTCAGCATTCTTTTTAATAGTTACTGTAATACGATTATTTACTTTGTTGTTTGAAAAACCATTGGCGACAAGCCATTTGGTACCGTTTGAATAACCCGGGGGAGAAGGGAATTGTGTTTCCAGAGTTGCCTCTCCATCTTTACCATCATAGCCGGGGCGAATTTTTAATTTCAGATAATGATTCAGCATTGCCGGGTGATGTTTCTTTGGATAATTGAACGGTTAAACCTTTTGCGCCCCATGTAAAGTTTTGAGAAGCAACTAATTCAAAACTCAGTGTAAAATTTTGAGGCAAAGGTTTTTTAAGTTGATTCGGCGTCAACGTGTTGTCAGTTATCAGAACCCACTTGCCATTTAATCCATCAGGCTGTTCAACAATGCCTCCGGTTAAACCATATCTGCTCTGCCAGCCAATAGGTTTCTGTCCCGTACCCGTTGTAGAAAAATCTTCAAAAAAGAATATGTTCTTATCGGCAGTATTTATTTTACTGGCTTCAGATGCCGCGGTTACTACTACTGCTTTTTTAAATGTTGGGGAACGAAGTGGCTTATAAGTCTGCCCTTTAACTTTGTCAGGATAGAAGAAAAAATTATACACATACTCAAAATTAAAATTGTTAATGATTGATTCGTGCATGTATTTTTCTACTAAGTCATGCGGATCCCAGTACCAGCTTACCACTATCCATTGGGGCTTATCTTCTTTACAAAGAGCAGCCATCATCGGGTCAACCTTGTAAACCGGTACTGTTCTTGATGTCGATTCGGGGTCAGTTAAATACTGGCCGGTGAATACATCCATTCTATTAACCAGATCGATCAGGCCTGGCTGTGGTTTACTCGTAGCCAATTCTTCAAGGCGGTCCTTATATTTTTCTTTGTTATTTTTTAAACCTTCATTCATGAGCCTGATTTTCTCATCCAATGATTTCACTGAAACGGCTATCCGCTGCTGGTCTCCCTGTTCTGCTTCACTGATTTTTTTCTTTTCCTTCTCATAGTATACCGGAATAGCTCTCTCCAGGGCATGCAGATATTCGCCTTTGGTTATTTTAATAAAGGGAGATTTGTTGTCTTTGCTTAGTAAGACATAATCAGTCCCGCCTCCGGCTTCAATATCCTTCACCCAAAAACTGATGTAGGGTTTAATATTCGGAAGGCTGGTCATGTCATGTATTTTTCTTGTTGTCTCCTCTCCTCCGAATGATGATTCATAGGAAGGCAAAGTGAAATAATACTGACCGTCATTACACAGGTATGGAATAGCCCATCCCGGCACCTGGTTCGCATATATGGCCCAGTAGGCCCCGAGATTGTTTTCCGGCACCATTTTATGGTTGCTGTCATACTTCAGGAAAACGTAAGTTTTGGCATAGGCACCGTAACTCTGCGGCAGGACAGCTGTGTGTTGATTATATGGCCCCAGTTTATCGGAAACAGCTTTTATTACATCTCCCAGGCCGCCTTTTGGCACGTAGCTGGCCTGGATCCAGTTGGCAAGAGTATCACTGAGCGACAACTGTGCTGCGGAATACAGTTTATTGTCAACTTTTTTTGATTCTTTAACTCCCTTATAGTTGTAAACCTTTTTCCAGCCAATTATGCTATCCTCAATGGATTGGCCCGGGATTGTCTGAGCATGAGAAGTCCCTGCAATAATGCAAAGGCTGCATAAAAGGATTAATCTGTTCATCTTTATGTAAATAAATGAGAATCGTAGTTTTATTTTCCCAGCATGCCTCTCAGTGCTGCAAAATCAACAGCTTCTTTGATTGCCGATATATTTGCTTCAAATACCGGGTCTCCCTGGCCCAGTTTATAAATCACAGTAAAAAACTGGGGTGATGACTTCGGCAGATTCCGGTGATAATATGCCAGATTAGGCTTTACGGCAATAAAAGAGCCGCGTGTGCCTTCCTCTACAAAACCTTCGAACCGTTCTTCATCATTCCACATACAAATGGCAGGCTGGCTCAATTCGTTTTCCGTTTTTTTCAGATATTCACTTATCTTATCAAGATATTTTTGCGAATATGCCTTTTCACCGGGACTCTCCCTGATTGTTTTCTCCAGTCTCTTCTGCTGAATCAGTAAATATTCCTTTCGGCTGACATATGTAAAATGGAAGTGTGTCATTATAGGTAATCAGCCAACGGTATTCCATAATTTTATTTTCGAGTTGGCTGTCGCCTACAACTTTTTCGCCCAGGAAATAGTAACCGTGTTTTATTTCGGGTCTTTTTTCCAGCTTAAAATAGCCCCTGAAATCGTCGTCGGGAATATTTGCGGCATAAAGGGTGTTCAGATAATAAATAGCATTAGCCACAATATTTACTGTTGTCGTTGTGGAAACATCTACGTAATAATCTGTTTTATCGGGGCTGTTGTTATCGCACAGATACCTGAGGATATACATTGCATAATAGTATGGATCAGCTTTAAAGACCTGCCCGTCTGAGGGAACCTTTCCGAACACTGTGCTGTATGAAACCTCGCAGCCAATCGGGAGGTATTCAGATGAAATCATTTTATGAATGTTTGCCAATACTGATTTTTCTTTTGTTAAATCCGATGCTGTAACATTTTGAACAGAGCCTTGCCGGCCAGCTTTCCAGGTACCTGTTTTTTTTGCCAGCATTTCCTTACTGCAATCCTGTGGAAATGCATGAATTGAAAGTAGCCATATTGCAGGCAGAAGAATTAAAGATTTCATTTTGCGGGTTGTTTTTAGATATTTATTTAATGCCCTGAAGTATATTGCTGCCACTCCTGCTTACACCACCGTTAACCGTGATTTTTACATCGGCGCCGGCAATATCTACCCCTGCTGCGCTTGCGGATACACCGGCCACTCCTCCTAAATCGGTAAACCCCGTATTGTCCCATTCAACAAGCCCTGCCAGTGATCCTTCTAACTCTGTGCCCATCGGTCCATCAATGCCTTTACTGACACCCACCATGGCTGATCCTGAATAGAGCCCTGTTTCTACATTATCAGTCAGATTGATTTTTACGCCGCCAAAATCAAATTCACCTGTCAGGTTGCTGCAGCTTGAAGTGATTTTATATACTCCGAGTTTCATGGTGCTTACATAGTCGCAATGCACATCATCAAAGTTTTGTAACGGACCGGACTTTTTATTCGCCGGAACTGAAACACACCAACTGCTCTTTGCTTTAAAGTTTACCTTCTGGTCTTTTATCTGTGTTAACCAGGAAATCTGGGCCATTACTTTTGCCAGTTCAAATTGGTCGGGCCACATTGTATATTGATAATAGTATAGAAGGTCGCTGGTTTGACGGCGCATATAATTGAAGTATGTTTTGTAGGCACTTTGTACTCCGCCATTGGCCATAGATAAGAATTCGTTCCGGATGGCATTCTCATCTTTGCATATAGCTTCCAGTGGATTGGACCTGCCTTCTCCGATCTGATCTTCATATTTCTTATCGAGTAATTCCTGTTTTTCACTCAGCATATTTTCATGATCTCCCACAGCCAACAATGCTCTTACTACCGGCGCCAGTTCATTAGAAAATACAAACGAAATATTCCCGTTAACATCGCTTACACCGGGACCTAGTTTTGCCATTGCTTTGGCTGCATACCCGGGCATCACCTGCACATAATGTCCTTTCTGACCTTCGCTTAAAATAAGTTTTGCACGCTGTTCGCTTGCAGCCATACTCTCAGCTTCCAATGATTCCTGTTTTAATTTCAACTCATTAATTTTCTGCTGGCATTCATTTTTAAAATCTTTCCATTCTTTTTCCAGCGGTGCATTCTGTTCTACGTTCATTGGATATTCAGGCCAGTTAAATTTCCCTAAACCCAGGGCATCCTGCGGCATGGGCCTGTCCCAGTTGATATCATCACTCGATAAATCATATCCCAGTTTCTTTAATTTATTTGCTTTTTCAGTACTATAGGCTTTGCTTATACTTTTTTTAGCAGCTGCAATGGCTGCAGGAATATTACCCCTGCTCTCCTCAATTAAACATTTTACCATGTTGGCCTGCGGATGAAAAGCGTAAATACGGATTGCCTTGTCCGCAAATTCTTCAGCTTTTGGTATATCACCAAGGCCAAGCCATGCCTGTGCAATATTATTGAAGATAGTGCTGTTGTTCGGGTACCGTTTATTTAAATTATTTAAAACCGGCAGTGACAATTGTTCGGCACCACACATGCTTAAAAAGGCTGCATAGTTATTTAAGTTGATTGCATTGGCAGGGTCTGATTTACAGACTTCACCCATAAGATAGAGTGCCAGTGTGGGTTTGCCATCCATCCATAATCCCACTGCCGTATTGGCTGCAGAGTTATTTAAACTTTTTATTTGCTGATAAATTATTGCCCCTGTTGTTTTAGCTGCAGGAGATAGTTGCATCAGGACTGCCTGGTGGGTTTTACTTATGTACGCGCTCATCTCCCCATCGGAGAGAGTTGTTGCCATTGCAGTATTAATCCTGACCATATCTTTTTCGGGTATGATCCTGCTTTCATCTTCCCAGGCTTTTTTCAGTTGTTCATCGCTTATGCCCGAAATGCTGTTCTGCAGGTTTTTCATATCGGGCATTTTAATACCCATCTCTTCCATGGCCTTTTTATCCTCCAGGCTCATTTCATCCATTGCCTTCTGCATTTCGTTCATCATCTCTTTCATCTCCTTCTGTGTGGGAGGCTTTTCGACTGTTTTTGTTTTTGTTTGTGCACACAAAACACTCATTACCATTAACATACAGAATACAAGGATGTAGTTTTTCATTGTACTCTTTATTAATTTTATCTACTGTAACAGGATTTTTATTTCACAAGAATACTATGCGTCACAAAAGTGCCGGAACAAAATATAGAGTTGTAAGCCTGCAGCTAAACTATGGTCAGGCATAATTTTGAATAAAACAATTTTCTCTTTTACTTGTTCATTTTAAAATTCTGTTATTCATTATGTTATTGCTGTTGAGGTTTATCTGGAATCAGGGTTTATGGCACACTGTAAATTTCTGACTGGACCCTGACGGAAAGGGCCCGACGTGCTGATGATATTTATGATTTTTATTGGAAATAAATTATACTTACTTTGCGATAATTAATTACTCCATCCATATCCGTCGGAAAGAATGGAAATAACGCGCAGACTAAGAAAGAAACTTGAGGGCGAACGTCTGATGTTCGCATACCGCGGCGAAGTGACGAGTGAAAACTCCGTCCTTCTCCTGACACTACTCGAGAGAGAGATGGAGTTTTCGGAATATAACATGGTGGGACGGAAACGTCTATTTATGTTCGTTCTTGAGAACCTGCAGAACATAACACGCCACGCCACCGCCCAGGGCAACGAAGTAGTTTCACTTGTAATCTATAACAAGACTACTGACGGCTATACTGTCACAACAGGCAATCCCATCGCAGTAGCTGACGTAACTGTGCTGAAGAACAGTCTTGATAACATCAATAACCTTGAGCCTGACAAGGTCAGGGAGGCATATCGTAAAATGCTTCAGGAATCAGATCTCAGCTCAAAGGGAGGTGCAGGCCTCGGTCTTATGGAGATGGCCCGGAAGACAGGCAATAAGCTTGATTATGATTTCTCCACAATTGATGAGCAGACCTCATATTTTATTCTGAGCAAGACAGTTGATTCAGGCGGTCAGGGAGTTCACGGAAGTAAAAAGGAAAAACCTTTCAGCAGCCGCAAGGTCATGATACTTGAGCAGGCTATGAAGGCTCACGATATATATTTCATATGGGCAGGCCCGCTTACCCATGATATAAGCAAGGAGGTACTTAACCTGAATGAAGCCAGACTTAATGAAGCCGAACTGGGTCATAACCTTCAGAAACGGGTATTCACAACCCTTATAGAGTTGTTGCAAAATGTCGCCCAGCATAGCCCGGGCATTGAAGCGGAGCAGGAATTCGGAATGCCTGTTGCCATGATACGCAACACGAAGAGTTCGTACATCATAACCTCCGGAAATCTTATCAGGAACAGTGACGTTGGTCACCTTAAGCAGAAGCTTGCGATGATCAACAAGCGGGATGAGGAGGGGCTTAAGCAGCTGCTGCACACCGCTCTCAAGGGGCAGGATATGACAAAGATCTCAACCGGATACATGGGTCTCCTGGAGATGGCACGCCGGTCCGGAAGAAAACTGGAATATAAGTTCGATGATATAAACGATGAGTATTCCTATTACATTCTGACTGTCAGGCTAAGGTCTAAGCCGAATAAGGTTCGCTGACGAGACGCAGCTCACTGCCATCATAAACAGCATAACTGGTAAAGCTGAACCAGTCTCCGAGTATTATCATTGTTCTGCCGCTTTCATCAAAAGTCAGGGGCATGTGCCTGTGACCGTAGATGAAGTACCGCGCATCACACCCGTCACTTATCAACTGCCTTGTATGCCTTATCAGGTCTTCTTTCTCTTCACCGAGGAACGGAAGTGACACATGTTTTGCAAGGCGGCTGCTGTTCGACCATGAATGGCCGATTGTCATCCCGATACGGGGATGGAGAAAGGTAAAGAACCACTGTGCAAACCGGTTATTGAAAAATCCGAGAAGGAATTTAAAGCCCCGGCTGAGGCTTCCCAGGCCCTCACCGTGAGCGAGGTAGAAGCGTTCATTTCCTATTTGGGTGAGCAGAGGCCGGTGATGTATGACAACCCCGCACTCCTCAGACAGGTACTCCTTCATCCACAGATCGTGGTTTCCGGTGAAGACATGCACCTTTATTCCACTGTCAGTTATTGCGGAGAGTGCTCCGAGGAATCGGGTAAAACCCTTCGGAACAACGTCTTTATACTCCCACCAGAAGTCGAATATATCCCCCAGCAGATAAATTTCGGAGGCATCTTCTGCTGCCTTCCTGAGCCATGCCACCACCCTCGCCTCGCGGAGATGAGGGTTGGTCCCGGCAGAAAGACCCAGGTGAAAGTCGGAAGCGAAATATACCTTCGTACTTTCCACGGCAGGAATCTATTTGTTGAAGAGCTGATCCATCTTTATCTGCAGGTTACGGCCGAACAGATTCGAGTTAATTATATTACCCTCCCGGTCGTAGAGAAGGTTTGAAGGCACCTGCGTGATATTCAAAGCCTTTGTGAAGTAAGGATTAGCCGGATCATCTTCCCTTACGCATATCCAGGGCAGCTCCTCGAACCTGACCACATTCCTCCACCTGTTTTCGTCAGGGTCAAGACTTATCTGATAAATTTCAAGTCCTTTAGAATTATACTGTCTGTAAAGGGTTTTAAGTGCCGGAAGTTCTTCCATGCAGGCCTGTGAAGTTGAGGACCAGAAAGTGAGGAGTACATATTTTCCGAGCAATGAAGAGAGTTTCACCCTCCGGCCTTCAGTATCAGTCAGGTCGGGATCCATACTCACCGACGGGGTCATGGATGCAATTGAAGCCAGCCGGTTGATGTACATCTGGTTCAGCTCGCTGTTTACATTTTCGGTAAGGGCCAGCACGTGTCTTGATGCCGGGTATTTTACTGACAGTGTATCTGATACTATCTTAAGGAACTGCAGGTCACGGGGCTGGTACAGCACATAGGTGTTCTCATCTATCCGCTGATAAAGGGCCTTCACCGAGGCCAGGGAGCTGACGTTGCCAAGGATGAACTCTATGTTTTTCTTGCGCTGTCCGTTTACTGTCTCGATATACTGATTTTCGAGGTCAGCACCTCTGTTTGACATTTCTTCAGCACTGAGGCTGCTGTAAATCTTACGGAGAGAGTCGAGACTTCTCAGGGTACCAAAGAGTGTTGCATCGAGCATCTTAAGTTTTTCTGATTCAGGCGATCCCTCCACTGAGTAGTTCAGTACCAGGGGACTTTTTCCCAGTGACAGTGAAATTTTATCGCCGGGCATCGCGAGCAGGGAGACGAAATCGGTGCTGCTGACACCAACCTGAAAGAACTCCGGACCTGATATCTCTCTTTTAAAAGTGAACCGTCCTCTTTTGACTGTTGCAGAATCGACGAGGGTCTTGCTGTCGATTTCTGACTGTTCAAGGTAAACAGTGCCTTCTTTGCCTTCGCTGAATGTGCCCCTGATAATCACTTTGTCATTACTGCTGCATCCTGTAATGAGGGCTGCAATAACGACTGCCGAAAAGTATTTCTTCATCTCTAAAACTGGTTTCGGGTACAAATAAAGTAAAAATTCGGCTACTGCTGCGTGAATATTTCCCCGAGCTTCTTTTGCAGCTGGACGCCTCTCAGATTGGTTGCAATTACTTTTCCTTCGCGGTCAATGAGGAAGTTGTAGGGGATGCCTGTTATGCCGAATGTCTTTATTACTTCAGAGTCACGGTATTTGAGGTCGCTCACATGTTTCCATCTGCCGAGCCGGTCATTTTTTATGGCTTCCGTCCAGTCTTCTGCTGTCATATCGAGTGACACCTGAAAAATGTCGAATCCCCGGTAGTGGTACATGTCGTACATTTTCACAAGGTTAGGGTTTTCTTCGCGGCAGGGGGGGCACCAGGCTGCCCAGAAATCTACGAGTACCACCTTTCCGCGCATCGCCGAAAGCCTGATTGTGTCTCCCGCGGGCCCTGGAAGAGAAATGTCAGGAAGTGTAGTGCCGGCAACGAATCCGGTAATTGCTGCATCAGTGGAGGCAACTTTTTTCCGGAGGGAGGCGACGAAGGCGTGAAGGTCTGTAACGAGGTCAGATTCGGGGTAAAGTGCATAAAGTGCAGAATCTGTCCTTATGTATGGCGCCGGATCTTTTGCCGGGTCAAAAAGGGGCATTCCTCGCACCACCTGCTGGTTCAGCAGAAAAAGTGACACCATGGAGTTCCTGTTTTCATCAAGAAGGACGCCGGCCCGTTCGGTGAAGTCTGCAACCAGGGCGGCAGCCTTTCTGTCGAGACTGTCCATAATCAGGGGCAGGTCCCTGCTGTTCAGACTGTCGTAATAGACTGTCGTAAGCCGCTCGAGTTCCCTGACAAGCTTATCCTGTTCCTTCCTGAATCCCATGATCACTTCGGTGCCCGGTGATCCGGCGACGTAGTGTGGCAGGGAGAGAGAGTCCCTTACAGCCCTGACTGTTACCTTTTCACCCGGTGAGAGCAGGAGCGTCATGAAGTTGTCAGGCCCCATCGAGATCAGGTAAAAAGAAGGCCGTGGTGTCTCAGTTTTGAAACTGAAATTGCCCTCTGAATCAGGAATGACTGAGTCGATAGGTTCAAGGACTCCCGGCTTAATCTCCCGGAGGACAAGGTATTCATCACCTCCGGATCCGCTCACCGACCCCGTTAATGTAACCGCTTCTCTTTTGCAACCTGCAGTCATGACAAAAACAGACAGCAAAATCGCAGCAGATCTCTTCATATTGTTGGATATGTAACACATAAGGCTGACAATAAATTAGTAACTTTGCGAACTAAACGGTTAAGCCGCGGTTATTTTATAAAGCTGTAAAGATATTCATTTTTGGCTCCGGGATCCTGAACTTGTATTTGCATGCTTAATGGGTCTGATTTATTTTTGATTTTTATTGTATTTAGATTTATTTTTTGGTATTTTAAAGACTTTAATTTTTAACACCGAAACCCTAAACATTATGGGATATATAAAGTTTGACAAGGCTCAGGTTGTAAATCTGGAATACGCCCTAAGCCGTGAGATTTTGCGTACAAACAGGGCCGGTACATACACCTCGACGACAATTGTGGGATGCAATACCAGGAAGTACCACGGACTTCTCGTGTGTCCTGTTGATGAACTCGGAGGAGACAGGCATGTACTCCTGTCAGCACTTGATGTGACTGTAGTGAACAACGGACAAAGTTTCAATACCGGGATCCGTAAATATCACGGTGATTATTATAGTCCCAAGGGTCATAAGTACATTGAAGACTTTGATATTCAGGATATTCCCTCAATGACATACAGGGTGGGCAATGTTTTTCTGAAGCAGGAAAGACTCCTGGTGCATTACGAGGAGCAGTTTCTGAACAGGTTCACGATTCTTGAGGCAGATGAACCGGTAACCCTGCAGATAAGGCCTTTTCTTGCATTCCGTAATGTGCACCAGCTGACTCATGCAAATATGGAGGCTAATACCCGTGTTTACCCCATAAGCAATGGCATAAAAATCAAAATGTACGAGGGGTTCCCCTGGCTGAATATGCAACTCTCAGGAAAAGCTGATTTCATTTCGGTGCCGGACTGGTACCAGGGTGTAGAGTACATTGAAGAACAAAAAAGGGGATATGACTTTTCTGAAGACCTGTTTGCACCGGGTTTCTTTGAGATTACTGTATCAAAGGGAGATGTAATAGTCTTTTCGGCATCCACATCAGAGGAAAAGCCTGCAGGTCTCAAGGGGAAGTTCACCCGCACGGTGGCTGGCAAGATTGCGCGCAGTGATTTCAACAACTGCCTGCGGAATGCCGCTCAGCAGTTTATTGAAAAGCGCGGGGAGAACACTAATATTGTTGCCGGTTACCCCTGGTTTGGCTCATGGGGCCGTGACACATTCATCTCGTTGCCCGGCATAGCCCTGGCACGAAAATCGGAAGACCTCTATGCGACTGTTCTGGATACACAGGTACGGCGTATGAAGGGCGGTCTCTTTCCCAATATGGGCAATGATGACAACCCAGCATTTAACAGCGTTGATGCGCCATTATGGTTTTTCAATGCCCTGCACAGCTACGGGCTCGAGCCAGCAGAAATATGGAAGCGTTACAGCGCCCCTATGAAGGATGTGCTCAACGCTTACCGCAACGGGGCTTCCTTCGGTATACATATGAGATCCAACGGACTCATCTATGCTGATGCTCCCGGTAAGGCACTGACATGGATGGATGCAGTTGTACATGGTGTTCCTGTGACGCCCCGCAACGGCTATGCCGTTGAGATAAATGCACTCTGGTATAATGCAGTATGTTTTTCCCTGGAGTGCGCACGGAGTGGCAGGGATAAACAGTTTATAAAAGAGTGGGAAGAATTGCCCAGATTGATCCGCACCTCATTCATCGAGTATTTCTGGGACGAGGAGCACGGGTATCTTGCTGACTACATCCGTGACAATGAAATTCGCAACATGGAGGTAAGACCCAACATGGTTATAGCCACATCACTTCCATATTCAATGCTCAGTACAGACCAGATGAAAAGCGTACTGGATCTTGTTAACAGGGTGCTTGTGACCCCCAGGGGACTACGGACCCTTTCTCCGGCAGAAGAAGGCTACAGTGGCCAGTGCGAGGGTACGCAGGAGGAACGTGATTCTGCATATCATCAGGGCACTGTCTGGCCCTGGCTGGTGGGTCCTTTCTGTGACGGATGGCTGAAGGTTTATGGTGAGGGCGGAGTGTCACGCGTGAGGAAGCTTATTATGGGATTCGAGGAGACTCTGACTGAAGCAGGCATCTCGACAGTATCAGAGATCTATGACGGAGATCCTCCGCATGCCCCAAGAGGAGCTATCTCCCAGGCCTGGAGTGTGAGTGAGGTTTTGAGAATCCTTACACTGCTCGAAACGAAGTATAAAGAAAAAAAACTATGATATGCGTGTCCTGATGTTTGGATGGGAGTTTCCGCCTCATATTGCAGGCGGACTCGGAACTGCGAGCTACGGCCTCACAAGAGGGCTCGCCGCGCAACGTGACATGGAGGTGCTGTTTGTAGTGCCAAAGGCTTACGGTGATGAAGACCAGAGCATCGTCCGCCTGATAGGCGCGAATACAGTCCAGGTACAATTCAAAAAGGTAAAATTCAACCTCTTCAAGAGACAGATCGAAAAGATAGAAGTCTATTCGAGGCTGGTACCATATACGGATCCTGAAGATTTCTGGAAGATGACAAGGGGCGAGGTTGCCGAGTCAGATGTGCTTATCAGCACCAACAAGGAAGGCAAGGTGGACTTCTCTGGTACCTACGGCGCCACCCTGATGGATGAGATACACAAATATTCAGTTGTTGCACAGGTAATAGCAAGCGAGGAGGAATTCGATATAATACATGCCCATGACTGGCTGGCGTATCCTGCCGGGATAGCAGCCAAGACAGTCTCGGGCAAGCCGCTTGTGATACATGTGCACGCAACCGATTTTGACCGCAGCGGAGGCAATGTAAACCCTGTTGTCTATAACATGGAGAAGGAGGGCATGGATGCTGCTGACAGGATAATTACTGTGAGCAATCTAACCCGTGACATTGTAATCAGCAAGTATAATATTGATCCCTGTAAGGTTGAAACAGTATACAATGCCGTTGAACCGCTCCATCATTCAGAGATGGATAAGACTGAACGCGGATTTGACGACAAGGTTGTCACTTTTCTCGGACGTATTACGATGCAGAAGGGACCGGAATATTTTATCGAGGCAGCAAGGATGGTGCTTAAACGAATGCCGAATGTCAGATTCGTAATGGCCGGTTCCGGTGACATGATGGAGCGCATGATGAGACGTGCAGCGGCCCTCAGGATAACAGACAGGTTTCATTTTACGGGATTCCTCAAGGGCAACGACGTATTTACAATGCTGGGGATGAGCGACGTATATGTAATGCCTTCGGTTTCGGAACCGTTTGGCATCTCACCGCTGGAGGCGATGCAGTCAAATGTTCCTGTAATCATAAGCAAGCAGAGCGGGGTGGCGGAACTGCTCACCCATGCAGTAAAGGTTGATTTCTGGGATATAGAAGCCATGGCAGATGCCATCTATGGTATACTGTCATATCCGGCGCTTTCAAATATGTTTATTATGAACGGCAAGGAGGAGGTTGAGAAGCTGAAATGGGAGAAAGCCGCCAAGCATGTCAAGGATATTTACACCGAGGTATTGAAACAGTCAAGATAAAAGATATGAGCACATCACAGAAAAAAGCCATCTGCCTCTATTTCGAGGTTCATCAGCCTTTCAGACTCAGGCGCTATCGCTTTTTCGAGATGGGACATGAGCATTATTACTATGATGACTTCATGAATGAGTCCATCCTCCGTAAGATAGCTGCCCACTGTTATCTGCCGGCAAACAGGATACTTCTTGACCTGCTTCGGAAACACAAGGGTAAGTTTAAAGTTACATTCTCCCTGACGGGTATTGTAATTGATCAGTTCCGGCTTTATGCCCCTGAGGTGCTTGATTCTTTCAGGGAACTGGCTGAGACGGGTTATGTGGAGTTCCTCGGGGAGACCAACTCACACTCGCTGGCGTCTCTCATGAATAAGGAGAGGTTCATCAAACAGGTCAGTATCCACAGTGAAAAGATGAAGGAATTCCTCGGTGTTGAGCCAACCTCAATCAGGAATACCGAACTGATATACTCAGATGAGATTGGAAGCTGGATGGCTGAAATGGGATACAAAGCAACGGTGACTGAAGGTGCAAAGCATATACTGGGGTGGAAGTCGCCGAATTTCCTTTACTGCAATGCAATAAACCCGCGGCTGAAGGTTCTGCTCCGCAATTACACTCTCAGTGATGACATTTCATTCCGTTTCTCAAACAAGGCGTGGAACAGTTATCCTCTGACAGCCGATAAGTACGCTTCGTGGCTTAAGGGCATTGCACCGGCCTCTGAGATCGTAAACATTTTCATGGATTATGAGACCTTTGGCGAGCATCAGAAAAAGGAGACAGGAATAATGGATTTCCTGAAGCATCTTCCTGATGCCATAATTAAAAAGACACCGTTCAGTTTTATGACAGTTTCAGAGGTAGCTGACAATTATCAGCCGGTCTCTGTGCTTCATGTCCCGTCACCTATCTCATGGGCCGACGAGGAGAGAGACCTTACAGCCTGGATGGGAAATGAGCTGCAGACGGCCGCAGTAAGCAAGCTTTACAGTCTTTCCGACAGAGTCTCACGCTGCGGATCGGAGGAGCTGATGCGCGACTGGGTTTACCTCCAGTCCAGTGATCACTTTTACTATATGTCAACAAAGTTCTTTTCTGACGGCGAAGTACACGCTTATTTCAATCCTTATGAAAATCCCTATCAGGCATTCATGAATTATATGAATGTTCTCAGTGATTATGAACTCCGGCTGAATGCTGTGTGTCCCGTCGATGATCACGCAGAGATGGTTAACATCATGAATTCGACGATTGAGAAAGATAAACTGCTGATCAGCGAGCTCGAAGATAAGGTCAGGAAGCTCGAGAAAAAGGCCGGTATTTTGAAAAAGCCGCAGGCGGTAAAAGCTGCGGTAAAGGCTGCGGTAAAGGCTGAGGTAAAGGTTGCGGTAAAGGCTCCGGGAAAGAAAAAGGTTAAGGCTGAGGCAAAGGGTCCGGTCAAGACAAAGGCACCGGCGAAAGCCCCTGCGAAAGCCCCTGCAAAGGCCCCGGCAAAGGCTCCGGCAAAGCCCGCGGTAAAAGCACCGGCAAAGGTAGCTGCCAAAAGGAAAACCCCTTTGAAGAAGAAGCCTGCAGCAGGAAAAGCCGTTGTCAAGCCGGCTGTAAAGAAAAAATAAAAAGAAAGATTAGATTTGTGCCCTAATACCGGCAGGGATAAATATGTCCCTGGCCGTAAAGAATTTATAATCAAGGATTAATGATGAAAGCAGATTTTTTGTTCGAGACAAGCTGGGAGGTTTGCAACAAGGTGGGGGGCATTCATACTGTCATTTCAACCAAGGCATTGAATGTAAAAAGTGAGTTTGGCGACAATTATGTGCTGATCGGTCCGGATGTATGGCGGGAAGATAAGACCAATCCCGAGTTTGCACCTGATGACACAATGTTTGCGCAGTGGAAAATAGTTGCAGCCCAGGAAGGGCTCAAGATAAGGACGGGCAGGTGGAATATTGAGGGTGAGCCGCGTGTAATACTGATTGATTTTACTCCTTATTTCGGACAGCAGAATGACATTTTTTCACGTTTCTGGGAAACATATAAACTTGACAGCATCTCCGGCCAGTGGGACTACGTTGAGCCTGCACTTTTCGGTTATGCAGCCGGAAAGGTTATAGAAAGCTTCACTGCCTTTCACCGTGAGTATCCCAGGGTTGTGGCCCAGTTTCACGAATGGATGACCGGCACAGGGGTTCTGCACCTAAAGGAGCATGCACCCTGGGTGGCCACTTCATTCACAACTCACGCCACCGTTCTTGGCCGCAGTATTGCAGGCAACAGCAGGCAACTCTACAGCAAACTCTCGGAGTACAATCCGGTTCAGGTAGCCCACGAATTCAACGTGGTTTCGAAGCAGTCACTCGAAAAACTGTCTGCTGTGGAAGCAGATGTCTTCACAACTGTAAGTGCAATTACCGGAAGGGAATGTTTTTCCTTCCTGGGAAAGGAGCCTGATGTTATCACTCCCAACGGTTTTGAAGATTCATTTGTTCCTACTGCAGAAAATTTTGAGCAGGATCGCAAGACCGCCCGTAAACAACTTTTAACCGTTGCAAGCACTGTGCTTGGATACACAATGGCACCGGATACTATTCTGGTGGCAACAAGCGGCAGGTACGAGTTCAGGAATAAGGGCATTGATCTCTTCATTAATGCGCTTGGTGAAATCAATAGAAAGCCCGACAGTCAGCGCCAGTGTGTGGCCTTCATCCTGGTACCGGCCTATCACAAGGGCCCGAGACAGGACCTCATCACTGCATTAAATGACGGCAGGTTGCTTGAGGAAGGTGACCGTTATCTCACACACGGGCTTCACTATATTAACGAAGATCCGACAATAAACCTGATTGCAAGGGAAAAATTGCTCAACAGTCAGACAGACAGAGTAAAAGTCATTTTCGTACCGTCATATCTTAACGGTGACGACGGCATATTCAACATGTCATATTACCAGCTGCTCATCGGTCTTGACCTTACCCTTTTTCCTTCCTATTATGAGCCCTGGGGCTATACTCCACTGGAAAGTCTGATGTTCCGCGTCCCTACCGTAACGACAAACCTCTCCGGTTTCGGAATGTGGGTAAACTCTTATTTTAAGGAGCCCGGAAACGGCTGCCTGGTTGTCAGTCGTACTGATGACAACGAACCCGAGGTTGTGGCAAAAATGGCTGATTTCCTGGGCAGGTTTATGGCAATGAACCCCGAGGAGGTTGTGAAGGCCAGGGATGATGCCTGGGCAGTCTCGCGAATTGCAAACTGGAACACCCTCTATCATTTTTACACAGAAGCCTACGGTATTGCCCTGGAGAAGAGCGAAGAGCGCCGTGACCAGCCAAGAGATTATGTCCGCATCCTCGAGTCCACAGATCTCGTGGCCAGCAAGCCGCACCAGAGTCCTATCTGGACTGATATTTACGTACAGTCTGTTCTTCCTGAACGCATAAGCTACTTCAAGGAGCTGGCCTGTAACATGTGGTGGTCATGGAACAGCGAAGCTGAGTTTCTTTTCAGGCGAATGGACCCAACTCTCTGGGAAGAAGTGGGACATAATCCAAGGAAACTTATTGAAGCCATTGATTACAAGCGTCTTGTGGTGCTTTCTGAAGATGAGGTCTTTCTTGATGATGCCGACAGAATATATAAGGAATTCAATGAATACCTGAACAGACCGGATAATGCTGGTCTTCCCTCGGTAGCCTACTTCAGCATGGAGTTCGGCATCCACCCGTGCCTGAAGATATATTCAGGCGGTCTTGGGGTCCTGGCCGGCGATTACCTCAAGGAGGCAAGTGACTCAAATGTGAATATCACCGGTATAGGATTACTGTATCGTTACGGGTATTTCAAACAAAAACTCGGTCCGCGCGGCGAGCAACAGGCTATTTATGAGGCCGAAGATTTCTCACGGCTTCCTGTCTGTCCGGTAAAGGACAGCGAGAACAATCATCTGACAGTTTCCCTCGTATGGCCGGGACGAACAGTAAAGGTGCGCGTGTGGCTCGCAAGTGTGGGTAAGGTAAAACTCTACCTGCTGGATACTGACGTGGAAGATAACACCCCTGAGGACAGGGCTGTCACACACTATCTGTACGGGGGCGACCACGAGAACAGGCTCAAGCAGGAGCTGGTCCTGGGTATTGGTGGCATCAGGGCTCTGATGGCACTGGGTATAAAACCTGATGTCTTCCACAGCAATGAAGGACATTCAGCCTTCATAGGCTTTGAACGTATGCGTAACCTGATTGAAGGAGAACATCTCACCTTTGCAGATGCCAGGGAGGTAGTCAGGGCTTCAACCCTCTTTACTACCCATACACCTGTACCGGCAGGCCATGACGCTTTCGAAGAAGACATGCTCAGGAAATATATCTCACACTACCACGGCAGGCTCAACATCACGTGGGATGAGATGATGGCGCTGGGCCGCTGCGAGGGAGAATCTGAAAGGAAATTCAATATGAGTTATCTCGCCACCCGCATGTCACAGGAGATGAATGGCGTGAGCGAGCTTCACGGCAGCGTCTCCAGGGGAATGTTCTCCAAGCTCTGGCCCGGGTACCTGAAGGAGGAACTTTATATCGGTCATGTCACAAACGGTGTTCATCATGCTACCTGGACTGCCCCGGAATGGGAACAGGCATATGAGAAACTCACTGAATCGAAGAATTTCGACCAGAATGACCTCAGCAACTGGGAGAAGATATATCAGCTCGATGATGCGAAGGTCTTCGAGATAAAGATGAAACTCAAGAAGAGACTCTTCGACAACATACGCAAGAGGCTTCAGACAGATATGCTTGAACGGCACGTCAGTCCCCGCAAGCTCATCAGTATCAGCAATCATCTCGATGAAAAGGCGCTCACAATTGGTTTTGCACGGAGGTTTGCAACTTATAAGAGGGCGACGCTTCTGTTCCGTGACCTTGACAGGCTTGCCGGTATAGTTAATAATCCCACCCGCCCCCTGCAGTTCATCTTTGCAGGTAAAGCCCACCCCAACGACGGCGGAGGGCAGGATCTCATAAGAAGGATCAATGAAGTGTCACAGATGCCGCAGTTTGCCGGCAAAATACTGTTCCTCGACAATTATGACATGAACCTCGCCAAGTATCTTGTCCGGGGGGTAGACATCTGGCTGAACACGCCCACAAGGCCACTCGAGGCTTCGGGTACCAGCGGCGAGAAGGCCGTCATGAACGGTACGATTCACTTCAGTGTCCTCGACGGATGGTGGGTGGAAGGATACCACGCCTTTGCCGGATGGGCACTTCCCAAAAAACGCACTTTTGCCGTTCAGGACCTGCAGGATGATGTAGATGCAGAGACGATTTACAATATGCTCGAATATGAGATTATTCCCGCTTATTATTCGAGGGATAATGAAGGTATTCCAAGGGAGTGGACCAGTTACATCAAGAACACTATGGTCAAGGTGGCGCCGGAATTCACAACAAAACGGATGCTGAATGACTATATAAGCAAGTACTATACAAAATTGCGTGACCGGAGCCGGAGGATAAATGCAGATAACTATGCCCTTGCACGTGAGCTGGCAGAATGGAAGAGTGAGATGTCACGCACCTGGGATGAGATAGAGGTTGTAAACTTCAAGGTTCCGAATCCGGGTGAGCACGTTTACAGATCCGGGCACAATTATTCGAACGAAATCATCCTTGACATAAAAAACATCCCGGCGGAGAGCGTCGGGGTGGAGTTTGTTGTAACGCAGCTGAACAAGCACGGCGAGCATGACTTTGTTGCCCGGAAGGATTTTCAGCTGGTAAGCAGGAAAAAGAGCAGGGCCATCTACCATCTCGATTTTCTGCCGGAGAAGGCAGGTGCCTTCTTCTACGGTGTGAGGATTTATGCCAGACATGCTGAATTACCGCACAGGCAGGACTATTGCCTGTTGAGGTGGGTAGACTGAGCTACATTTGGTGCTTATAACTGATTGATACCCTTTACCTGTTCGTGCAGAAGCACAATTGCGGTGCGTGCGGGCAGGTATAGTTTCAGGTGGTGCGGTGCATTGACAACGTACTGTCCGTAATCGGGTACCGAAAAATAGTGCTGGCTGTTGTCTATCCTTCCCTGTCCGCCGAACAGCGGATCATCACTGTTAAGTATTATCCTGTATTTACCTTTTACCGGGATGCCGTAGCCGGTAAAAGATGTCACCGGGTTAAAGTTCAGAACAAAGAGAAGTTCACCGCGACGGTATGCAATAACCTTGTCGGCATTATTTACAGTCAGGGCTTCGGTGGGTTGTATACCCGGCAGTCCATACCGCGTGCCGGTCCCGATCATTGCTCTGGTCAAATTCCTTAAGGTGCCGGTAGCGCAGTAACCCGTCATCTGCCAGGCTCCACTGCCTGCGTGCATATTTGTAGCTCCAGTTGTTTCCCTCACGCGGGAAGTCTATCCATTCAGGATGACCGAACTCATTCCCCATAAATGTAAGATAACCGCCACCTGCAACCGAGAAGGTGAAGAGGCGTATCATCTTGTGCAGTGCCATGGCACGGTCAATCACAAGACTCGGAGTTATGATGCTCATTGAGGTATACATCTCTGCATCTGCCAGCCTGAATATCAGGGTTTTATCTCCAACAAGCGCCTGGTCGTGCGATTCACAGTATGAGACAACCTTCTCTTCAGCCCGGTGCTGTGTCAGCTCATGGAGAAGATATCCCAGGTCCCAGTTTTCATCAGGGATCTCTTTTACCATCTTAATCCAGATATCAGGCACACCCATTGCAAGACGGTAGTCAAATCCGGTTCCTCCCCCGGCAACCGGTGCTGCCACACCTGGCATTCCGCTCATCTCCTCTGCCACGGTTGTGGCATCCGGATTGACAGTATGGATGAGCTTGTTGGCAAGGGTGAGATAGACAATCGCATCACTGTCCTGGTTGCCGTTATAGTACTGCTGGTATGATACAAAGTCGGAACCCAGACCGTGGTCATAGTAGAGCATGCTTGTTATTCCGTCAAAACGGAATCCGTCAAAGCTGAACTCTTCAAGCCAGTATTTGCAGTTGGAGAGCAGATAATGGGCAACCATCGGTTTGCCATAGTCGAAGCAGAGGGAGTCCCAGGCTACGTGAAGCCTTCGCGGACCGGTATGAAAGTAGAGGCCGGGATCGCCGTCAAGGAGCCCGAGGCCTTCCGTAATGTTTGAAACGGAGTGCGAATGTATCAGGTCCATTATGACCCTTAGTCCCATTCCGTGGGCAGTGTCAATGAGCTCTTTAAGTTCATCGGGTGTGCCGAAGCGTGACGAGGGTGCGAAGAAGCTTGAGACATGGTACCCGAAGGAGCCGTAATAGGGGTGTTCCTGCACGGCCATGAGCTGCACTGTATTGTATCCCAGGCTCTTTATGCGGGGCAGTACATCACGGGTAAACTCCGGGTATGTGCCTGTCCGCTCTTCTTCCGTTGCCATTCCTACATGGGCTTCGTAGATCAGGAGAGAGGGCGGCGGCGGCGGGGCGGGGTGCTTCATCACGTAACCCTGCGCAGGGTGCCACACCTGCGCGGAAAATATCTTTGTGGTGTCATCCTGAACGGCCCGGGTGGCATAGGCGGGTATGCGCTCGCCGCCGCCGCCCTTCCACTTCACCAGTAACTTGTACAGATCGCCGTGTGACAGAGCTTCCTCACCCATCTCCAGGATCCAGTCACCCTCACCGGTGCGGTGCAATGCGTACCTCTCATCTTCCTTCCATCCTGAAAAGGTACCTATCAGCGTGATGGCCGTTGCATTGGGTGCATGCTCCCTGAATATCCAGCCACCTTCGGTCCTGTGAAGACCGTACCAGTGATGGCCGTTGGCAAAATCCTCCAGCTTCGCACCTCCTGTGATAATAGCCTCACGTTCAAGACAATAGTCGAGCCGCGCATCAATGATCCCCTTAAACGGATCAAGCCATGGGTCACTATCGTAAAACCGCTTCTTCAATATTTCCAAACTCTTAACAAGGTACGAAAAGAAAGGGACAACTAAACGTCCTGGGCTGCAACAGTAAACGATTGTGATTCGATAAAACTGTCGTAAATGTTATTTACCGCCTTATTCTTTATTTCCTTGACGTGCCTCTTAACAAGCCAGGAGTCACCATGCCAGATTACCTGCCCGTAGCCTTTCAGGCTGCCCGGCTTTTTACCGTCAAAGTTCTCAAAGAGATAACGTATGCCGTCAATCTCCATGACAAAGGATGACACCGCCTCTTTATTAAGCTGCAGATAAGTATCTGGGCTGTCGAGTATCAGGAGCTCATCATTATAAATATCGTATCTCAGGAGTAACCCGTTGAAAGGTTCTGCCATTCATTGTTACGGATCCGCTTACGGGGTTCCTGGTCATAAAGAACTCGTGGCTGAGAATTTTCTGATATCTGTTTTCCCAAACCCTTCCATTGTATAGTAGCTGTCTGCTGTAGACCGTATCCTGACAGTCTGCAGGCACTGAAACATGATGAGTGCCGTTTAAAGTCCCTGTTGCTTCTGCTACGGGTAGGAGAAAAAGAAATACTATAATTACAGAAAGTAATCGGCCCATAAAGCAAAAAGTTTCTCTTTTCATTAAGCGATTGTAAAATAACAAAATTTGTTGCTTCCTTTTGTATTTTTGTCACCTGTTACAGAGACATGATAATTTATAAGGGATATGAAAACCTGAATCTCAGGAACCCTGTCATAACGATGGGTATTTTCGACGGGGTGCACCGCGGACACCGGATGCTGCTTGGCAGGGTTGCTGAACTGGCGGCGAAATGGAGGGTGATGCCGTGGCGGTCACATTTGATCCCCATCCCCGCCTTGTACTTGCCGGAGACACCCCTGATCTCAGGTTCCTGACTGACATTGATGAGCGCATCGGGTTGCTTGATGGTACGGGGATAGGACATCTGGTAGTCATCAGGTTCACCACTGAACTCAGCCGGATGACTGCCTGCGGGTTCCTGAGTGAGATTTTATGCAGGCACCTTGGCGTCAGCCATCTCGTAACAGGCTTCAACCATCATTTCGGCAAAAGGCAGGAGGGCACTTCCGAAACCATTATGGAGTGTTCCCGGAGAATGAATTTCAGCGTCAGCCGCGAAGAGGCACTTATGATTGACGGTATGCCTGTCAGTTCGTCCAGGATACGAACACTGCTTGCAGGAGGAGATGTTGAGAAAGCTTCCGTCCTGCTGGGATATGATTATACTGTCACCGGCAGGGTAGTGCCGGGAAGGAAGATAGGGCGGGCACTGGGTTTTCCCACTGCCAATATAGAGCCGCTGTTCAGTCACAAGCTTATTCCCGGCGATGGTGTCTATGCCGTCGAGATCGAAACGGATGGTGTCGAGGGCTGGCGTCATGGGATGCTTAACATAGGCACCAATCCAACCATCAGGGAAGGCGACGGACGAAGAACGATCGAGGCGCATATAATTGATTTTGAGGGAGATATTTATGGAAGGATCATGCGCATCAGGTTCCGCTTCCGCCTTCGTGATGAAATCAGGTATGCTACAGTAGAGGAGCTTACCGCTCAGATGAATGCTGACCTTGTCAGGGCTGTCAGCCTGCTCGGGAAGTGAACAAATTGCATTTTTTATAGTTATCTTTGCAGACTTCAAAAAAACGAAATATGTCATTCATAAACGAAACCCTTTCTTACAAAGTCAAAGACATCGGACTGGCTGAATTCGGCCGCAAGGAGATTGAGATTGCAGAAAAAGAGATGCCCGGACTGCTTATCTATCCGGAAGAAATATTCACTTACCAAACCACTCAAAGGGGCCCGCATCACGGGTTCACTTCATATGACAATCCAGACGGCGGTGCTCATTGAGACGCTTAAGGAATTAGGTGCCGATGTTCGCTGGGCCAGCTGTAATATCTTTTCAACACAGGATCATGCTGCAGCCGCCATTGCCGCCGCGGGCATCCCGGTCTTTGCATGGAAGGGTGAGTCGCTGGAGGATTACTGGTGGTGTACCGCCCAGGCGCTTGCATTCCCCGGAGGCAAGGGACCAAATCTCATTGTTGACGACGGCGGCGATGCTTCGCTTCTCGTTCACAAAGGCTTCAAGGCTGAGAAGGATGCTTCGGTTCTGGATGTGAAGCCGGGCAGCAGGGAAGAAGCCATCGTGCTCGAAACACTGAAAAAGATACTTGCCGATGATCCTCAGAGATGGCACAGAACAGTGAAGGAGATGAAGGGCATATCAGAAGAGACAACCACAGGTGTACACCGTCTGTACCAGATGATGGAGGCGGGTGAACTTCTCGTACCAGCAATAAATGTGAATGACTCTGTCACGAAGAGCAAGTTTGACAATCTCTATGGCTGCCGCGAGTCTCTTGCTGACGGCATCAAGAGGGCTACCGACGTAATGCTTGCCGGCAAGGTCGTTGTTGTCTGCGGTTACGGAGATGTAGGGAAAGGATGTTCGCATTCTATGCGCTCGTACGGTGCCAGGGTCATAGTCACTGAGATCGACCCCATTTGCGCTCTTCAGGCTGCCATGGAAGGATTTGAAGTAAAGACCGTTGAGGATGCACTGCCGGAAGGTAATATCTATGTCACCACCACCGGTAACAGGGATGTCATCACGTCGGACACCTTGAAAAGATGAAAGATCAGGCCATTGTGTGCAACATCGGTCACTTTGACAATGAAATACAGGTCGACGCCCTGAATGAGTACAGGGGTATTAAGAAAGTAAACATCAAGCCACAGGTAGACAAATATCTGTTCCCCGATGGCCATTGCATCTTTCTTCTTGCTGAAGGCAGGCTGGTAAACCTTGGCTGTGCCACGGGTCACCCATCGTTTGTAATGAGCAACTCATTCAGCAACCAGACACTGGCACAGATCGATCTATGGACAAAGCCATACAGCATCGGTGTTTACCGTCTGGCCAAGTACCTTGATGAGGAGGTTGCACGCCTGCATCTCGAGCAACTGGGAGTAAATCTGACGAAGCTCACACCGGCACAGTCGGACTACCTGGGGGTGCCCGCCGAAGGGCCGTACAAGCCCGACCATTACAGGTATTAGGTATAAACGGATCAGTACCTGTTCCAGACATGGAGGTACTGCCCGGTAATTACCGTACGATAGTTCTTCAGGGGATACTGGGAAGGGCCGGCAGCAGTGGGAGTACCGTAACTTGGCAGCAAATAGTGTGAAGAGCATTGCGGACAAACTGCTTCTATCCCGTCAATATTAACTGCAATGCTCAGAGAGTTCACTACGAAACAGTGCGGGCAGGTGCGGTCATAGGCAAAGAAGAAGTCATTTGAAGCATTGTAAACTATAATTCCGTTGTTGTCATAACCGGCAGCTTTTGGGCCCCAGTTATTTGTGGCTGATGAAATTGCCGTACTGTTGCCGGGAGAGAGGGCCAGGTCGAAAAAATAAGGATCTGAAACGAGGTCAATATAGAAATCGGTATAAACATCCGGAATAACATCGTTTTTCTCCTTATTGCATGACATTGTAAGGAGTAATGTCGTCAAGATGATGAAAAATATTTTTAAATTTGAGCCTGACAGGTGCATTTACGGTTTTTTGCAAAAGTAAGACAATTTCTTGCTGAGTACGAGTATCAAACGCCATGAAGCAACAAATAGTATTTATGAGGTTACTGGTTCTATTCATGACGCTGCTTGTGACGGCCCCGGCAGGTACCTGCCTGGCTCAGCGCAATGCGGCGCGGAAGATTGACAAGGAGCTCTTCGGCAAGAAGCGCCGGGGCAAGGCATTTGACGATAAGGTAACAGCACGGGGCGCAGCTGGCAAGGCAATAAAAAAGCAGGAGAAAAAGGAAGAACAGCGCAATAAGGAGGATGGCAAAGCGTTGAATAACCTTAAAGACAGGCACCTCCAGATTCAAAACACTGCCACGCGTGAGCGGATGAAAGCCAATGGCGAGAGGACCTCAGAAAAGTACAAAGCCAAAAAGCAGAAGCAGCGTAAAGAACAGAGAAGGCCGAAGAAGCAGGGAAAACGAAAACCGGGAAGGTGATGGAAGACAAGGGATTAGGCAACATAATATTTTACATTATCCTGGCCATAATTGGTCTGGCAGGGTCCTTCTCCAATAAGAAGAAGAAGGCAGGCGGACCGGGGGTACCGAAGAAGACCTTCAAATGGCCGGACTTCGAAGGAGAGGCAACGCCTGCATTTCCTGATGTATTCGAAACTGAATCGGAGCCCGTGGAGCAGCGGCCGGTGGTGAAGCCGGTTTCCCGTCCCGTTGTCATCAATGAGGGCCGTTATGAGGAACCTCTTGCCGGATCATTCAGCGGGGAGGGTACCTACAAAAACCCCATGGCAGAAAGGTTTTCACGTGAGGGAAGCATGGCCGACGAACTTGCGGCGAAATTCAGCCATGAAGGCAGCATTGAAAACAGTATGGCGGCTGCCTTCGCCTCCGAGGGAATGTCAGGTATGAGCCAGGCACAGATACTAAGGTATACTGACAACACTATCTCTGAAAGCGAGATTGGTGACCCGGAAGAATATGACTATGAGGCCTATAAGACAGACATTGACAAAGAAGGCGCATTCAATGTCTGGAAGGCTGTAGTATACTCTTCAATCCTCAACAGGAAAGAATATACCTTCTGACTGACTGGCATTTGATATAAGAAATTTGTATATTTGTTCTTTGAAGAGTTCCGGCATTGCCGGGATTCTTCTTATTTTTTAACCTATTTGAAGATAATTATGTCTGAAATTGTTTATCTGACAGATGAAGGCCTTCACAAGATGAAGGAGGAACTTGATCTGCTTCGAAATGTCGAAAGACCGTCTATCTCGAGGCAAATTGCAGAAGCGAGGGACAAGGGTGACCTGTCTGAAAATGCGGAGTATGCTGCTGCCAAGGAGGCACAGGGAATGCTTGAGATGAAGATATCACGGCTTGAGGATAAGATTGCGCGTTCACGCGTCATCGACGGCTCGAGAAATGATACTTCAACTGTAAAAATTCTGAACAGGGTCAGGATACGGAACAAAACCAGCGGTGCCACCATGGAGTATCAGCTAGTACCGGAGACAGAGGCAAACCTCAAGGAGGGAAAGATAGCCGCAAGCTCGCCGATAGCACAGGGAATCATGGGAAAAAAAGTGGGTGATGTCGTTGACGTTAAAGTCCCGGCCGGTGTAATACCGTTTGAGATAATTGAGATATCTATTTAAAAGGTAAAGAGATGGCTTCAGTATTCACACGGATTATCAACGGCGAGATACCCTGCTACAGGGTAGCCGAAGATGAAAGGTTTATAGCCTTCCTCGATGTGAGACCGCTGGTGGCAGGTCATACACTGGTGGTCCCGAAACAGGAGACCGATTATATTTTTGACCTTGATGACAATACGCTGGCTGACATGATGCTATTTGCAAAGAAAGTCGCAAAGGCAATGAAGGAAGTTATTGAGTGCCGCAGAATTGCTGTGGCCGTACTTGGCCTCGAGGTGCCGCATGCCCATATTCACCTTGTCCCGATGACAAGGGAGACGGACCTTTTATTCACAAATCCCAGGGTAGCGGTTTCAGATGAAGAGAACAAACGGCTTGCAAAAGCCATTAATGAACGGGTAAGACTGTAATAAGCAATTACCGGCATAAAAAAAAAGCCTCCGGATAAGGGAGGCTTTTTTTATCAGTCTGTGCGATTACTTTTTGGCAGGACAGCACGAAGCAGCTGCAGCGCCTTCTTTGGCGGGTACAATTGTTCCTTTTGTCTCTGCACAAGCAGCTGCTGAAGGGCATTTAGCGCAGTCATGTCCTGCGGCTGTGGTGGCACAATCCTTACCAGCCACTGCACCTTCTTTTTTGCAGTTGTCAGCAGTACTTCCGCATGTGTCGCATTTGCCGTCCTTGTTGCTGTCGACAAACTTGCACTCGGTCTTGGTCTGCTTCTTTTCTTTATCCGATGTCTGGGCGTAAACGCCTGCAGCTATAACCATAAGGGCTACAAGTAACAAGCTGCCAATCATCCATTTTTTCATAATTCTCTCTCGTTGTTTAGAAATTTTACAGTCGAAAGATAATAAAGTTTTTGAATTTTTTAGACGGAATCACACATTTAGCATAACTTTAATAAGGTTTTTCCGCTGCAGTGTGGATCTTTTCAGGGATATTGCCGGCGATTTCCTGGGGCTCTTTTTCCCGGAGTTGTGTCTTTCATGCCGTACACCACTGGTGCATGGTGAGGAGATAATGTGTACCGGTTGTCTGGTTTCGGTTGCACGGACTGGATTTCACCTGAAACGTGACAATTCCCTTGAGCAGTCCTTCTGGGGTCGCTGCCAGGTTGAACGGGCAGCAGCTTTCTCGGTATACAACCGCGGCAGCCGTATCCGCACCCTGATTCACCTGTTGAAATACAAGGGCAGAAAAGACATCGGAAGAGCTCTCGGCAACCTGTACGGATCGTACCTGAAAGAGAGCGATTTTCTGGACGGCATTGACCTGATGATCCCCGTGCCGCTTCATCCTTCAAGGCTGAGAAGGAGAGGCTATAACCAGAGTACATATATTGCGCGGGGAGTGTCAGATATTACAGGAGTGCCAGTGGCTGAAGAGCTTCTGAAGAGGGAAGCGGAGGGCACATCGCAGACCAAACGGGGCAGGTACGAGAGATGGGAAAATGTGGAAGGGCTGTTTAGAGTCACAAAACCGGGGGCGATATCAGGCAGACATGTACTTCTGCTGGATGACGTAATTACCACCGGATCAACAATGGAGGCGTGTGTTAATGCCCTTCACGGGGCGGCGGAGGTAAGGGTAAGCGTCATTGCCCTTGCGGCTGCACAGAAGCTTACTGTCTGACTTTGTCGCTGTTCTTTCTTACAAACTCTTCCCAGCTCTTGCACCCCTGACCTGCAGCAGGCTTCTGCGACTGGTAGAAATGGCAGAGGGCTGCTCCCAGGGCATCAGTGGCATCAAGTACAATTTTTTCATCGCGGAATGAGAGCAGCGTCTTAAGCATTACGGCAACCTGTTCCTTGGATGCCTGTCCACGGCCTGTGATTGACATCTTTATCATCCTCGGTGCATATTCAAAGACAGGAAGGTCACGGTATAAAGCCGCTGAAATGGCAGCACCCTGGGCCCTTCCAAGCTTGAGCATACTCTGGATATTCTTCCCGAAAAAGGGAGCTTCAATAGCCAGCTCATCAGGGTGCCAGCGGTCAATAAGCGCCAGCGTCTCCTCAAATATTATCCTAATTCTCTGGAAGTGGTCCTCTTTTTTCCTGAGATCAAATATGCCGAGTGCAAGCAGGGAAGGTGTCTTCCCTTTCACGCTTATCAATCCGTAGCCGGTGATTGTAGACCCGGGGTCAATGCCGAGAATTATCCTCTCACCCCCTGCCTTATTCACTTTTTAAAGGTTTTCGGAGAGTCGAGAATCAGGTTCTGAGGCAACTGGTTCCCCTCTGAAAAAATCCTGGTCCGGCGGAATGGTTCGGCTGAGGCTCCCTTTGTGCCTGTGCCTTCAATAAGCGCCAGCGCTGCCTGGAGCGACAGCTCATTGGTGTCACCGAAATCATGGGTGACATCATCATTTGCTTTTACATCCGGCAACATTCCCTCATAGAATCCGCCCTGATTTGATGAGTTTACATATTCGAATGTGATAGGGGCGAAGACATATTTGTAATCAGGATTGGGGTTCGAGTTACTCGGGAAAGGATATCCCCACAGATTCATTCCTGCCGGCTTACCATGGGTGGTGTCGCCTACAATGGAGACATCTATCCAGGGCAGCAGGCTGTTGATGACAACCTCGCTGGCGGAGGCACTTCCCCTGGTGGTGATGAACACAACCTTGTCAAGTCCCAGCGGGCTGGTTGTCTCCGTGAAATTGAAACTCTCATCCCACTCGGAAGCTACAGTTGAATTATACTTCAGCCTGTAGCATACCCTGGTTGTGTATGTATTGTCAACCACCAGGCTGGCAAGCTGTTGTGCAATGCTCATATAACCACCTCCGTTATAACGCAGGTCGATTATAAGGTCAGTTGCACCCTTGGTTTTGAATTTGGCAAACGCAGCATTCAGTTCACCTTCTGATGGCTCGATGAAAGTCTCGAAGGCCAGGTAGGCAATCTTACGGGCGCCGCGGTCAAATACTGTATCAGCGGTAACGGAATTGATTGTAAATGAAGCCTTCGTTGAACTGATAGTGACTTCGGAAGCATCAGGCTTTATGAACGTGAATGTATTTACATGTCCTGCCGTTGACGGTCCCATTAGGTTATTATAGGCAGTGCCGTCAGAAGAAATGAAAAGAGGTGCGAGTTCGACACCGTTAACCTTCTTTATTATCCAGCCCCTGCGAACACCATCGGGCCACATGTCTGAATTTTTGTAGAGGCTCACCACCCTGACGTTGTTTGCAGGGTCGAGTCCCATCCTGATGCCGTGACCCACAAAGGTTCCCTGCATCGAGGCCATGAAATCGTCATAATCGGCAACAAAGCTCCATCTGTCCTGAGGCAGATTCCTCATTTTCTCCAGGATCTCTTCAGGATTATCATAATCTGAAACCTTGAGTGTTGGTATCTGATCCTTCCAAAAGTACATGACTTTCATAAGATCGTATAAGCCGTCACGCGCCCTCTCTTCGAAGGTATATTCATCAACAGGATCAGGATCAGGCTCTCTGGTACAGGCTGATAACAGCGGAACGATGAGGATAATTATACAGAATAGCTTTTTCATTTTCAGTAGGTTTACATCACAAAAGTAACAAAAAATATGCCGCTAATTATTCACAGGTCTGCGGTAGTTCTGAAAAATGACGCTGCCGATAATAATAATGAGTCCCAGTGGTGTTGTAAAGTATATTGGCTCGGCAATTATGAAATGCAGCAGTATGAGTGAAATAAACGGGGCGAAATAGACGAGGTTGCTTATCCTGTCGGAGGTTGAGGCGAGTTGCATCGCCCTGAGCCAGAACCAGAAAGTGATTCCCATTTCGAAGATGCCGCAGTAAACGGCTGCCGCAGCCCCTCTGAAAGTAAGGGTTTCACTGAACGAGCCGGTGATCAGCATTGCAATTACAAGGTATAATGAACCGAATATAAAATTGGCAAGCAGTTTTACGGCTTCATCACGCCTGTCACGGACGTTAAGAACGAAGTAGAGGGCCCACAGTACTCCGCTGCCCAGGGCCATCAGCACCCCCGTGGTGTCAGACCTACCCGGATGAAATGGGGCTCCCTGTGATGCGATTATGTAGACCCCGATAAGGCTGATGAAGAGAGCAACAAAGCTTCGCCACGGGATTTTATGGCCAAGCAGGGGTATTGAAAAGAATACGAGGATTATGGGCCAGATCATGTTCACCGGCTGGGCCACCTGTCCGGGGAGCCGGTTGTATGCATTAAGTAAAATAAGGTAATAACCCAGAGGATTTATCAGGCCCAGCAGTGCCGACCAGAGTATCTCCCTGCCGGTCATGCTTTTCATCAGGCTTATCTTGCCTGAAATCAGAACAATAAGGAATATTACAAATGTCGATACCAGCGTGGCGATCCCCAGCATTGTAACCACTGACAGTTCCGAAAGTGCTATCTTGAAGGCAGTTGCGATAGTGCCCCACAGCATTACGGCAGCCCCGGCATAAAGGTACGCCTGTGAATCCCGCTTCATCGGGTCAACTGATCATATCGAAGCCAGTGTACGGTATCAGTGCCGCTGGAATCCTTATTCCTTCGGGAGTCTGGTTGTTCTCGAGCAGTGAGGCAACGATGCGTGGCAGAGCCAGTGCACTGCCATTGAGTGTGTGGCACAGTGTTGTCTGTTTTGCACCTTTTTCCCTGAAGCGGCACTTCAGGCGGTTAGCCTGGAAGGCTTCGAAATTGGATGTGGAACTCACCTCCAGCCAGCGTTGTTGCGCTGCAGAGTACACCTCGAAGTCATATGTGAGAGCCGATGTAAATGACATATCACCGCCGCACAGCCTTAGGATACGGTACGGCAGTCCAAGCTTCACAAGCAGTCCTTCGACATGTTTAACCATATCTTCAAGAGATTCGTACGATTTGTCAGGATGCGCAATCTGTACTATCTCCACCTTGTCAAACTGGTGCAGCCTGTTCAGTCCTCTCACATGGGCTCCCCAGGAACCTGCCTCACGGCGGAAACAGGGAGTATAGCCCATATTGAGCAGTGGCAGCTCGGCGGCATCGAGGATCACATCACGGTAGATATTCGTGATAGGGACTTCTGCTGTTGGGATAAGATACAGGTTATCAATTGTGGCATGATACATCTGACCCTCCTTGTCAGGGAGCTGCCCCGTTCCGAAGCCTGAGTCTTCATTGACTAATATCGGCGGTTCTATCTCGCGGTATCCTGCCTTCGCACCCTCATCCAGGAAGAAGTTGATGAGGGCTCTCTGCAGCTTCGCACCTTTGCCCTTATAAACCGGAAAACCGGCACCGGTGAGTTTTATGCCAAGGTCAAAATCAATTATATCATATTTTTTTATCAGGTCCCAGTGTGGCAGAGCTCCTTCATGAAGATGCGGCAAGTCTCCACCGCTGCGGACTGTAACATTGTCTTCAGCACTTTTCCCCGGTGGCACTGAGGCGTGAGGCAGATTAGGCAGCCTGATGATTTCTGTTTTCATCCCCGCTTCGGCAGCAGCAAGGTCTTCTGAAAGCTGTTTTTGCTTTTCCTTCATTGAGGCTATCTGCGATTTGGCAGCCTCAGCCTCGTCTTTTCTTCCCTCTTTCATCAGGGCTCCTATCTGTTTCGACAGGTTATTCAGCTCCGCCAGTATGGCGTCACTCTCCGACTGCAGTTCCCGGCGACGGCGGTCCAGGTCGAGAATGAGGCTGACAGTAGGGGCAGCATCATAGTTTTTTATTTTCAGCCTCTCGATTACTAAAGAGGACTGTTCACGAAGGAGATTGACTGTAAGCATCTTGAGGAAGTTAGCTGTTGTTGCCCTGAGGCTGTGTAAAAGTAAAAGAAAAACTCCTGAAAATGTTCGCCGCAGCGTATTTTTCAGGAGTTATGAAATGAAGGTGACTGACTCTTATTCCGTTACCGGTTTAACCGATACATAAGATTTGTCATCACGTTTTTTCTTGAACTCCACGGTGCCGTCAATAAGTGCGAAGAGGGTATGATCCCTGCCAAGACCTACGTTTTCACCGGGATTATGTTTTGTTCCACGCTGGCGGACAATAATGCTGCCTGCTTTTATTGTCTGGCCTCCGAAGAGTTTAACGCCCAGGCGTTTGCTTTCTGACTCCCGTCCGTTGCGTGAGCTGCCTACTCCTTTCTTGTGTGCCATTTCCTTATATTTTTATGTTATATTTTATCAGTTATTCTTTTGCAGGTTTCTTCGGGCTCTTTGTTGCAGGAGCCTTTTTCACTACTGTCTTTTCAGCGGCCGGAGCTTTTTTCTCTGCCGCCTTCTTTGCCGGAGCCTTTTTTACTTCAGCTTTTACCTCTTCCTTTACAGGTTCAGCAGCAACTACAGCTTTAGCCTTCGGCGCAGCCTTCTTCTTTTCAGTGCCTCTTGCACCGATTGCTGTTATTTCAACATGGGTGAAGTCCTGGCGGTGCCCGCTTCTCTTCTGGTAGCCTTTTCTCCTCTTCTTCTTGAAGATTATAACCTTGTCACCTCTTACATGAGAAATCACTGTGCCTTCAACAACTGTGTTTTCGATCACAGGTTCCCCTATTGAAACCACTCCGTCATTATCAAGAAGAAGAACTTTTTCAAACTCAACATTTTCGCCCTCAGCTGCATCCATACGGTGAACGAAGATCTTCTTTCCTTCTTCTACCTTGAACTGTTGCCCGGCAATTTCAACGATTGCGTACATTTTCAATCTTTGTTATGTTACTCCTCGAGGCGGCCTTGCTCATCAATGCATGACACTTCTACGGGCCCCGGCGGATCATCGATTTTCGGACTGCAAAGATATAAAAATTAACTTATTTACAAATGAATGACAATAATTTATCACCAACAGTCGGTGTATAAAAAAACGGAAGCGAAGGGAGAGATAGATTCAGATTATTTATATTTGTCGTATCAGGCGATGATCTGATATATGCTGATCCGATGCAAAGCAAGCTTATAAGACTGAAAGTAATAGGTATATCCTACAGCCAGACACAGTCAGGGGCATATGCACTTATCCTTGCCGAAGAGAAGGGAGAACGGCGGATACCTATTATAATAGGCGGATTTGAAGCCCAGGCAATCGTAATTAAACTTGAAAGCCTCGAACCTCCGAGACCCCTGACACATGACCTTTTCAAAAGTTTTGCTCTCGCCAGCGGCTTCACTGTTGAGCAGGTGCTGATAAACAAACTCAGGGAAGGTATCTTTTATTCTGAGATCATCTGCACTGACGGTGAAAAGAGATTTACAATTGACTCGCGCACTTCTGATGCCGTAGCCATTGCTCTCAGGTTTGAATGTCCGATTTTCATCGAACCGCATATACTTACTGAGGCAGGCATAGTCATGAGCTCGTCACCTGAGGAGGAAACACTGAAAAGCGGCATCGCACCGGGAAAACAGGTTGAGGAGCCTGAAGCTACAGAATACACTGAGTTTGCTGATGATGAACTGAAGGACATGCTTGCCGATGCGATCAGCCGTGAGGATTATGAGCAGGCGGCAGCCATACGCGATGAAATGACAAGAAGGGGTACAAGGGAATAACACAACCGGAACATGAAATCAGGAATACTATTGTTGGCTGCAGCACTTACACTACTGTCGGTCTCTGCTCGCGCAAAAGAATACAGTGTAACATCGCCTGACAGCAAAATCACACTGAATGTAAGTGTAAATGAAGATGTCAGATGGAGTGTCACCTACGACGGGAAACAGATAATTGAACCGTCACCGGTGGCAATGAAACTTGAAACAATGGCTCTGCCTGGCATTAAGCCGGTAACCGCCAGGCCGAAGGTGACAGAGGCCAACACCCTGATAACACCGGTCGTACCCCATAAAAACAGTCCGGTAACCGACAATTACCGGGAGCTTACAATCCGGTTCAGGGAAGGTTTTTCACTTATTTTCAGGGTGTATGACGACGGTGTCGCATACAGGTTCGCAACCGCTATGAAGGGTGAGGTGACCGTGACCGGGGAGACTTTCGGGCTGAATATGCCTGAAGGTGCAACGGCATGGTACCCGCTCGAAACGGGATTTATGTCGCACAATGAGTGCACCTTCTACCCTGCCGCAATGGACACTGTAGGTCAGAAGCATCTTGCAAGCCTCCCGGTGCTCTTTAAGTCACAGGGAATAAATATTCTTCTTTCAGAGGCAGATATCCGTGACTATCCAGGCATGTGGATCACCGGTGACGGGAGTGGCGGGGTGTCCGGAATTTTTCCTGCTTATCCTGACAAGGAAGTGTTGAGGAGAGACCGGGATCTCTTCGTGACTGCACGGAAGGATTATCTTGCCATAACTGCCGGCACACGCTCTTATCCGTGGAGGGTTTGTATAATTACCCCGGATGATGCGGGACTTGTTGAAAGCGACATGATATACCGTCTTGGTGCACCTTCCAGAATTGCCGATCCATCGTGGATCAAACCCGGAAAAGTAGCCTGGGACTGGTGGAATGCAAACAATATTTACGGAGTGAACTTTAAATCCGGGCTCAATACTGCAACCTACAGATATTACATCGATTTTGCATCTGAAAACGGAATCGAGTATGTCGTACTCGATGAAGGCTGGTACAAACTGGGTAATGTGCTTAGCGTGGCTGACGGTTTTGATATTCCTGAGCTCTGCAGGTATGCTGAGGAAAAGAATGTGGGCATCATACTGTGGGTTGTCTGGAAAACATTCTATGATCAGATCGAAGAGGCCCTGGCACAGTATGAAAAGTGGGGGGTGAAGGGTATAAAGGTTGATTTCATGCAGCGCGATGACCAGTGGATGGTAAACTGCTATCATGAAATAGCAGAAAAGGCAGCTGAACACCATATGCTCGTCGACTTTCACGGAGCCTATAAGCCTGACGGAATGGACCGCACCTGGCCTAATGTAATTACCCGTGAAGGTGTAAAGGGGCTCGAGCATAACAAATGGAGCACGGAATGCAATCCGGAGCATGACCTTATACTTCCGTTTACCCGCATGGTGGCCGGCCCGATGGATTATACTCCGGGCGCCATGGTCAACATGCAAAGGAGTGATTTCTCGCCGGTCTTCAACCGGCCGGCCAGCCAGGGTACAAGGGCACACCAGATGGCGATGTACGTGGTCTATGAAAGCCCGCTGATGATGCTGGCTGACAATCCCTCTAACTACAGAAAGGAACAGGAGTGCACAGACTTCATCGTAAAAGTGCCTGTTACCTGGGATGAGACAAGAGTGCTTGCAGCACAGGCCGGTGATTTTATTGTGGTAGCACGCCGGCACGGAAAAGAGTGGTACCTGGCAGGAATGACTGACTGGACCCGACGTACACTCGAAGCTGACCTCTCCTTCCTTCCTGCCGGGAATTACACACTCGAATATTTTGCAGACGGGGTGAATGCCGACCGGAGAGGAGAGGACTATGTCAGTTCAACACGCAGTGTGACTGCAACTGACAAAATAGACATAGCAATGGCTCCGGGTGGCGGCTGGGTAGCCAGAATAATCAGCAAGTGACCCACTGCACATAATAAGAATATGAGACAGTATCTGGACCTTCTTGACCATGTTATGAAGCATGGGGTTGAAAAGAGAGACCGCACCGGCACCGGTACTGTCAGTACCTTCGGTTACCAGATGCGGTTTGATCTTTCACGGAGTTTTCCGGTTATGACAACAAAAAAGCTCCACCTGAAATCTATAATTCATGAGCTGCTCTGGTTTCTTAGTGGTAGCACAAACATAAAATACCTGCAGGAAAAAGGTGTCAGAATCTGGAACGAATGGGCCGATGCTGACGGAAACCTGGGACCTGTCTATGGATACCAGTGGAGATCATGGCCTGCCGCTGACGGCTCACATATCGACCAGATAACGGCAGTGGTCGAATCACTTAAAAAAAATCCGGACTCACGCCGGCATATAGTCAGTGCCTGGAACCCGGGAGAAATAAATAAGATGGCTTTGCCACCGTGCCATATACTGTTTCAGTTTTATGTTGCCGACGGAAGGCTCTCCTGCCAGCTTTATCAGCGCAGCGCCGACATCTTCCTCGGGGTGCCGTTCAATATCGCATCTTACGCATTGCTTACCCTGATGATTGCACAGGTGACCGGATACAAACCGGGGGAGTTCATCCACACCCTGGGAGATGCACATATTTACCTCAATCATACCGAACAGGTGAAGCTCCAGCTGACCCGTGAACCTATGCCCCTGCCGGTGATGACACTGAATCCCTCTGTTACAGATATATTCTCATTTAACTTTGACGATTTTACCCTCAGCGGGTACAACTCACATCCCGGCATTAAGGGGGACATATCAGTATAGCATGATCACTATTATAGTTGCAGTTTCAGAAAACAACGGCATCGGCTTTGAAAACCGCCTGCTGGTTCATCTTCCGGGAGATCTCAGGAGGTTTAAGAAAATTACAATGGGACATTGCCTTATAATGGGTAAAAAAACCTGGGAATCGCTTCCCGTTAAACCCCTGGCAGGCCGGACAAACATTGTTATAACCGACAACGAACTTGACTGCTTTGACTGTGCTCTCACCGCACGTTCCATAGGAGAAGCTCTGTCACTCTGTGAAGCCGACAGGGAGATCTTTATTATCGGTGGGGGTTCGGTCTACAGACAGTTCATGCCCCTTGCTGACAGACTCCTTGTAACGCATATTCATAAATACTTCGATGCCGATACATTTTTCCCGGAGATATCTGACAGGGAATGGTATGTCTCTGAAATAGAGGACCATACAATTGAAGGAGGAGAACCCCTGAGGTTCACATACACGACCTACCTTCGAAAATCGTAACTTTTTTACTTTTCTTCCGTTTTCAGATTAAACCTTTAAGAGTGAAGGGTAGTCTATATGATACAGATTACACCTGAACTTATATTTAATAACAGTAATTATGAAAACAAAAGCAATCATTATTATTACGGCACTTATGTTTTTCCTGGCCGGTTCGTGCCAGAAGACATCGCCTATTGAAGAGTCAGCATTGGATGCAGCAGATGATGCAACTTTCTCTGAGACTATGTTTGATGATGTGTTCGCCACCCTTGAAATAGCCACGACCACAGCTGAAAGCATGCTCAAGTCAGCTTCTGTTACCGACAGCTGTCCTGTTGTAACTGTCACTTTCCCGGGTCAGGGACTGTGGCCCAGAACTGTTCTGGTCGACTATGGTGATGGCTGCACAGGCCTGAATGACATTATGCGCAGTGGCAAAATATTCATCACTGTTACAGGCCCCCGTCACGAGGAAGGGTCATCCAGAACCGTCACTTTTGATAATTATTACTGCAATGATGTTAAAATTGAAGGTACAAAGGTAGTTGAGAACCTGGGGCCCAATGATGCTGGCAATGTTGTATTCTCAGCTGTACTTACAGGCGGGAAAGTAACCCTTCCTGACGGCAGGTACATAGAACGTGAATTTGACAGGGAGAGGGAATATACTGCGGGTTACCTTACCCGTACTCCCTGGGATGACAAATGTATGATCACCGGTGTGGCTGCAGGAGTCAATCTGAACGGACTCTCATACACTCACCAGATTACCGGAGCCCTGGAATGGCATGCGGTCTGCAGGTTCATTGTAAGCGGTACGGTGAGTTTCGAGGTTGAGGGTATGGAACCGTTTGTGCTTGATTACGGCAACGGTGATTGTGACGCTGCTGCAACGATTATAAGAGGTGATGAGACAAAGGAGATAACCCTCGGTCTCAGGCACCGGAAGGCCCTTCAGGGGAAGTAGTAGTACCGGATCAGCAATAAAAAGAAGAGGCTGCCCTTTTGAGACAGCCTCTTTTTTTATGATGCTTTCAGCACCTTCATGTCTACCCTTTCGAGTTTGTGTGCAGCATATTCGGTGGTGACCTTGAATTCTTTTAACTCCTGTGACGGCAGTTCAAACATTGCGTCGAGCATAATGGCCTCGCATATAGCCCTGAGACCCCTGGCTCCGAGCTTGAATTCTACCGACTTGTCGACAATATATTCGAGCACTTCCGGGGTGAATGTGAGCTCAATGCCGTCCATGGCAAAGAGTTTCAGGTATTGCTTTGTGATCGCATTCTTCGGTTCCGTAAGGATAGACCTCAGGGCTTCACGGTCAAGAGGGGTGAGGTGCGTCAGAACCGGAAGCCGTCCTATAATCTCGGGTATGAGACCGTAGGCTCTCAGGTCCTGTGGTGCGATGTATTTAAGCAGGTCATCCTTATCATACCGGTCACGCGATTGGCTTGCGTTGTATCCAACAACCGTTGTGTTCAGCCTGTGGGCAATTTTCTTTTCTATGCCTTCGAATGCGCCGCCGCAGATGAAGAGTATATTCTTTGTATCAACAGGGATCATTTTCTGCTCCGGATGTTTTCGGCCTCCCTGTGGTGGTACGTTTACAATGGAACCCTCGAGGAGTTTAAGCAGACCCTGCTGTACGCCTTCACCTGAAACATCCCGTGTAATCGACGGGTTGTCACCCTTACGGGCTATCTTGTCAAGTTCATCGATAAATACGATTCCCTTTTCAGCAGCCTTAACATCATAATCGGCATTCTGCAGGAGCCTCGTCAGGAGACTCTCGATATCTTCACCCACGTAGCCGGCTTCGGTGAGCACCGTAGCGTCGACAATTGTGAAGGGGACATGGAGCATACGCGCAATCGTGCGCGCAAGGAGTGTTTTCCCGGTGCCGGTCTCACCCACGAGAACAATATTTGATTTTTCAATCTCAACATCCTCAGCATCGGCTTTCTGCATAAGCCTCTTGTAATGATTGTAAACAGCGACGGATAATGTCTTTTTTGCTTTGTCCTGACCAATTACATACTGATCAAGGAATTTCTTGATTTCCTGGGGTTTGCGGAGGTTTATTGCATCAATGCTGAAGCTGGACTTGCTGCCTACTTCCTCCATCATTATATTATGCGCCTGTTCGATGCAATGGTCGCATATGTGTCCCTCAAGGCCTGCTATCAGCAGGTTAGCCTCTTTTTTAGTACGTCCGCAGAATGAGCATTTATCCATCAGGGGGATTATTTCTTGGCCCTCGAAAGGACCTCGTCGATCATACCGTATTCTTTGGCTTCGATAGAAGTCATCCAGTGGTCACGGTCAGAGTCCTTCTCCACTTTTGCAATGTCATTGCCTGAATGAAGGGCGATGATCTCGAAGAGTTCCTTCTTGAGTTTTACTATTTCCCTGGCAACAATCTCAATGTCAGAAGCCTGTCCTTCTGCACCGCCCATAGGCTGGTGGATCATAATGCGCGAGTGTTTCAGGGCTGAACGTTTGCCCTTTGTTCCTGCGGTGAGCAGTACGGCTCCCATTGAGGCAGCCATGCCCGTGCATATGGTGGCTATGTCAGCAGAGATATACTGCATAGTGTCATAGATGCCCAGTCCGGCATGGACCGAACCGCCGGGAGTGTTAACATAGATCTGTATGTCTTTTCCGGGGTCTGAAGAATCCAGATAGAGGAGCTGGGCCTCGATAATGTTGGCCACATAGTCATCAATTGGCAACCCGAGGAAGATGATGCGATCCATCATCAGGCGCGAAAATACATCCATCGACGCAACATTCAGCTGGCGCTCTTCGATGATTGTGGGGGAGATATAACTGTTATAGACAGATGTGAATCTGTGCATGTCAAGGCTGCTGATGCCGAAACGCGAAGCAGCATATTTCTTAAAATCGTTGATATCAGACATATTACGAATGTTTTTGACTTTCAAAGATAATAAAATCTCACTAAATCTTTTTTACTTCTTTTCCAGGAGCTTGTTAAACTCTTCAATTGTCACTTTTTTGTCATCAACCTTTATCGCTCCTGTAATAATATCAAGGATCCTGGTATCAAGCACTTTCTCGGCTATGCGGTGCGCATCATCCTCCTTGCGGAGCATGTCTTTCGCAAAGGAAGTTACCTGCTCGTCAGTTGCATAATAAAGGCCGTACTGTGTGAACTGCGCCTTCGTGAAGGCTTTGGCTTCAGTAAGAATCTCCTCTTCGGTTATTTTTACTTCATTCTCTTTTGCAAGTTTGTTTTTCACAAGCTGCCAGCGAAGGTCGTCAAGGAAATGACCAAAGTCCTTTTCTATCTCTTCAGGTGTAGCCTTCTCATTTATTTTTATCAGCCATCTTTTCAGGAAATCTTCCGGCAGACTGAAGGGTGTTTTTGCCAGGACTTCCTCACGGGCATCATTTCTAAGCTTAAACTCCGTCTCACGGTTAAAATACTGCCTGATCTCTTCAGTTACTCTGGCTTCAAATTCTTCAGCCGACGAGACAGTTCCCTCACCATAAACCTTGTCCCACAGCTCCTGTGTGTTTTCAGCAGGGGCGAAGCGGCTTACCTCCCTGATTGTGACCGTGAAGAGACCGTTAAGGTCTTTCACATCTTCCTTCTTGAGTCCTGTGATGCCTGTTATCTCGTAATCATTAGGAAAAGCAGTGCGAAGGTCAAAAGTCACGCGGTCACCGGCTTTCTTACCGATAAATTCCTTCTTCAGCTCCTCGTCTTTGACAAGTTCAACTGACAGGGTGGCGTCATCGTTGGTTACAGTTCCGTCTTCCGAGGATACTGATCCCTTAAGCATGTCTTTCTCCTCTGATTTCTTCACGATTTTAAACTCGCCGTGACGGCGGGCGTAATTGTCAACATAATCGAGGATCATTTTTGTGTCAGGCTCGATAAGGTAACGGGTGACCTTCTGCTTTTTTGACAATGAAAGCTCAAATTCGGGAGCCAGGCCCAGTTCAAATGTAAAGGTGAACTCTTCCGATTTCTCAGGATCGAAGGAGTGTTCATCGTTCTTCGGCATCGGATCACCGAGGATATCCAGTTTTTCCTCCTTGACGTAGTTTGAGAGACTATCTGAGACAAGCTTATTGATCTCATCTACAAGGACCGAGGTGCCATACATTTTCTTTATCATGCCGAAAGGCACGTGGCCCGGGCGGAATCCTTTTATCGATGCGCTTCTTTTATATTCGCGAAGCTTCTTTTCAACAGGTTCCTCGTAGTCTGCCTTTGAAATGTTGATTTTAACATGTGCATTCAGTGCGTCAATGTTCTCTCTGGTGATATTCATTTTTTCTAAATTTATTCCCGACTTAAAAACCGCTTAAACGTTCGTTTTTCCGACAGTTAAAGCGGTTTTTGCATTTTGTGCGGATGAAGGGACTCGAACCCCCACGCCCTGAGGCACAAGATCCTAAGTCTTGCTCGGCTACCAATTACGACACATCCGCGTGAAATCCGGCGCAAAATTAGCAATAATTATGAGGTTACAAAAGAGAGGACTGATTTTACCTTCTGAGCTCGAAGTTCTTGCCGAGGTAAACATTCCTTACCTGCTCGTCGTCTGCCAGCTGGTTGGAGGTGCCCTGTTTCAGGATTTTCCCTTCGAAGAGAAGGTAGGCACGATCAGTTATAGAAAGGGTCTCATGAACGTTATGGTCAGTGATGAGGATTCCGATATTCTTGTCTTTAAGATGCGAGACAATTTCCTGGATATCTTCCACGGCAATGGGGTCGACGCCGGCAAAGGGTTCATCGAGAAGTATGAAGTTGGGTTTAAGGGCAAGGGCGCGGGCTATCTCGGTACGCCTGCGTTCGCCTCCTGAGAGTTGTATCCCCATGCTCTTGCGGATACGGCCCAGACCGAATTCCGAGAGAAGTGATTCAAGGCGTTCATGGCGCTCGTCAACTTTCATATCGGAGAGTTCCATTACGGCCATTATGTTATCCTCAACACTCATATTCCTGAAGACCGATGGTTCCTGGGCGAGGTAACCGATGCCCAGCCTTGCACGACGGTACATCGGGTATCCGGTGATATCGGTATCGTCGAGAAAAATCCTGCCGCCCTGGGGCCTTATAAGCCCTACTATCATGTAGAAAGTGGTTGTCTTTCCGGCACCGTTGGGGCCAAGGAGTCCCACTATCTCGCCCTGCTCAACCTCCACCGAGACCTCATTGACGACGGCCCGGGTCTTGTATCTCTTGATCAGATTGGTTGTGTAGAGCTTCATTTCCTTTATTATTTTGCGGCATACTCAGCATCCCTTGCCTCATCAGCCTTTTTACGGTCCCTTATGACACGACCGGCAATAAAGATACTAACTTCATACAGGACAAGCAACGGCAGGGTTACAAGAATCTGGCTGAAGACATCGGGAGGGGTGATGATTGCTGCCACGACAAGAATTACAACAATCGCATGTTTCCGGTATTTCTTCATGAATTCAGGAGTGACCACGCCGATCCTTGCAAGGAAAAATACAACTATTGGCAGTTCAAATGTGATGCCCGAGGCCAGTGCCACGGAGGTCACGGAGCCTATATAGGAGTTGATATTTATCTGGTTTGTGACAATGTCACTCACGCTATAATTCCCGAGGAAGTTAATTGAAAGGGGTATTATTACAAAGTAACCGAATGAAATTCCCAGCATGAAAAGCAGTGAAGCAGAGAATACCGCTCCTCTGGCATATTTACGCTCTTTCTCATAGAGTGCAGGTTTGAAGAACGACCAGAATTCCCAGAATATATACGGGAAGGCTATTATTAAGCCTGCCACAATTGATATGTTGATGTGGGTGGTGAACTGTCCTGACATCTTTATACTGATGAGCTCAATGGGTATCTGATTGATGCATAAGGCAGGCACGTTGACAATTTCAGAAAACTGGCAGAGCAGCCTGTTTGTAATGAATCCGGGGTTGTTGGGAGCCAGGATTATATTGTCAAAAATTACGTTTTTGAACATGAAGGCTATCACAGCTCCGGAGACTACTGCTATGAAGATCCTGATCAGATGCCACCTGAGTTCCTCAAGGTGCTCAAGGAAGGTCATCTCGTGTTCTTCAGCACCCTCCTTCTTTTTTTGTCCTAACATCTGTTCCCGGTGATTTTTTTAACGGGTGTAAAGATGCTAATTCTTAATGTTCAAAACAATAGTCTTTCAGCGGAGGGTGCCACAGGGAATTATTTTTTGGCAGAAATAGATTTGACTATGGGTTAAAAATTAGTTAATTTTGATATGAGGGTAGAATTATTTATCAGAATTGAGTATCTTTAATCTATTGACAGTTTTTTGATTTAATAATTTTGGGGAGAGAGGGTAATGTAATGTACAATGATAAATCCATTCACGATTATCTGAAGCGTTACTTCGGTTTTGATACTTTCAAGGGGAATCAGGGAGAGATCATTATGAGTGTCCTTGAAGGCAAGGACACTTTCGTGCTTATGCCTACCGGCGGGGGAAAGTCACTGTGCTACCAGCTTCCGGCGGTTATACTCGAGGGAACGGCTGTTGTCATCTCGCCGCTGATTGCGCTGATGAAGAACCAGGTTGATGCCATGCGCAACTTCAACACCACGGATGACATTGCACATTTTCTCAATTCGTCGCTCACCAAGAGCGCTATAACGAAGGTAAGACAGGATGTCTCTGAAGGTAAGACCAAGTTGTTATATGTAGCGCCGGAGTCGCTAACGAAGGAAGAAAACATCGAATTTCTGCGGAGCATTACAGTATCATTTTATGCTGTTGACGAGGCACATTGCATCTCTGAGTGGGGGCACGACTTCAGACCTGAATACCGCCGCATACGCCCGATCATTGACACTATCAGGCGCGCGCCAATAATCGCTCTCACAGCCACTGCCACACCCAAGGTTCAGCATGATATAATGAAGAACCTGGGCATTACCGATGCACAGAGCTTCAAGTCGTCGTTCAACAGGCCCAACCTCTATTATGAGGTGAAGGCAAAACAGGATGCGGCGCGTGAAATCATAAAATACATCAAGAACAACACCGGCAAATCAGGCATTATATATTGCCTCAGCCGCAAAAAGGTGGAGGAGCTGGCAGAGACGCTGAAGGTGAATGACATAAAAGCGCTGGCCTACCATGCCGGGATGGATTCACAGACACGTTCGCTGAATCAGGATAAGTTTCTGATGGAGGAGGTAGACGTTATAGTGGCCACAATTGCCTTCGGGATGGGCATTGACAAGCCTGACGTGAGGTATGTGATCCATTATGACATGCCCAAGAGTCTTGAGGGTTATTACCAGGAGACCGGCCGTTCCGGTCGCGACGGGGGTGAAGGACGGTGCATAGCCTACTACAGCTATGATGACATAGTGAAGCTTGAAAAATTTATGCAGGGCAAGCCTATCGCCGAGCAGGAGATAGGCAAGCAGTTGCTACTTGAAACGGTCTCATATGCAGAGTCTTCCACATGCCGGCGCAGGTTATTGCTGCACTATTTTGGGGAGGAGTACACGCAGGAGAATTGTGAGGCGTGCGATAACTGTCTCCACCCCAAGACGCAGTTCGAGGGCAGCGAGTATGTTGTGAACATGCTTGAGACAGTGCTGGCGGTGAAGGAGAAGCACAAGGCTGATCACATAGCAAAGATCCTGGCCGGGACTCTCAATTCTGCGATAAAGTCGTACAAGCATCATAAGCTCGAGACTTTCGGCATTGATGAAGAGAAGGATGAGCGTTTCTGGAATATGGTAATCAGGCAGGCGCTGATCAACAAGCTGCTGAACAAGGATATTGAGAATTATGGTCTCCTGGGTCTGACCCCTAAGGGACATCAGTTTCTGGAGGAGCCTCAGAGCTTCATGCTCAATGAGGATCATGACTTTACTGACTCCGAGGACGACGAAGCATCTTTCGGGGCGCGCACTGCGGCGGCTGATGAGGAGCTGATGAGCATACTGAAGGATCTGCGCAGGAAGATTGCGAAGCAGGCGGGACAGCCGCCGTACAATATCTTCCAGGATCCTTCGCTGGAGGAGATGGCCATCCATTATCCTGTGACGATGGAGGAGTTGCAGAACATCACCGGGATCGGGGCCGGCAAGGCTCAACGGTATGGTGGTGAGGTAATTGAAGTAATCAAGGATTACGTAGCCGACAAGGAGATAATCAGGCCGCAGGACATGGTTGTCAAGTCGGTTGTGAACAAGTCGGGACTGAAGGTATACATCATACAGAGCATTGACAGGAAGATGCCGCTGGAGGATATTGCCGATGCGAAGGGGATTGAGCCGGAGGATCTTCTGGGAGAGATAGAGGCAATAGTAAGTTCCGGGACGAAGCTTAACATAGATTACTATATTGATGCTGTGATTGACGAGGACCGTCAGCAGGACATGTATTCCTACTTCATGGAGGAGGCTGAGACCGGATCGCTGGATGAGGCTATCAGGGAGCTTGCGGGTGAGTTCGAGGAGGAGGAGATAAGGCTTATGCGCATCAAGGTCCTTGCAGAGGGGAACTGAGCGTAAAGAAAATGCCCTGTGGTCTTTAGCTGCGAGTGTCAGCCTGTGCGCTGGCAGCGTAAAGAAAATGCCCTGTGGGCTCCGCCAGCTGGCGGAGCAGTGTCAGCTCGATGCCGGGCCGTGAAGCCCGCCAGCTGGCGGGGTGACATTTTGATAGATTTGAGGGAGCAATACCCCAGAACCCCGAAGGGGGAGCGAGCGTAAAGAAATGATCCGGTGAATCATTTTAGCGAGCAGACAGATAGTGGGAGGCAACCCCGAAGGGGTGACATTTTGATAGATTTGAGGGAGCAATACCCCAGAACCCCGAAGGGGTGACATTTTGATAGCCCCGGGTGCCAACCCGGGTATTTCATCCGTCCCGGCGACAACCCCGGTACCCATCACCGGCCGCGAAATTCCCTCATCCGGGGGATGAGGGAGAGGAGGCCGACGGTTACAAACCAGAAGGGATAGAGGAAATCCATGATTATAAACAGCGGGAGGGGCAGGTGCTCCTCCTGTTTTTTCAGGGCATGGCGGGTGAGGAGGTAGTCAGGCAGCAGCCGTATGGCCAGGAGGGTAGCCAACGGAGGCAGGAAAGAAGGCACGAATAGTGAAATGGCGGCGGCGGCGGTGACGGCGGCGTGGCACGCCGCCGTGGCTGCGGCGAGGGTGAGGGTGGCGGGGTCACGGTAGCGCCCTGCCTTGGAGGCCCAGCGCGCGCGCTGCCGCAGAAGCGCCGCAGCCGATACCGCGGCAGCGGTATGCACCGCCGCCGCCCCCTCACCGTAATACCGGATATCTCCTGCGGCTGCCTTTACCGAATGAAGCAGGAACATGTCATCACCCGATGGAATTTCATCATGAAGCCGGCGGCAATGCTTTAAATATACATCTCTCATGATTCCCATATTGGCGCCGTTGCACATCACGGGCAAACCCGCCCTGGCCGTCGCCTCAGTCACCGCCTGCAGGGCGGCAAACTCGAAAGCACCAAAACGCTGAACAAACCCCCCGCAAGCCCTCTGGTGCACCGGCGCCAGTACCATATCAGCATTGGTAACAGCATAGAAACATGCCATTGCAGAAACCCACTGCGGACCCATTGAACAATCGGCATCAGTTGTAAGTATCACCTCCCCGGTCGACTTTTCAACTCCGTGACGGAGAGCACTCTTCTTTCCGTTGAAAGGATTGTTGATCAGCCTGAAGGATTGTCTTAACCGCAGACGGTCATCTGAAATGAACTGGCTGATGGCTATCGGAGTCCTGTCAGTGGAGTTATCGTTTACAATGATTATTTCAATCAGTTCTGCAGGGTAATCCTGGGCGGCAAGACTCTCAAGCAGTGTTGTAATATTCGCAGCTTCATTATGGCAGGCTACAACAACCGAGACTCTGGTTGACGGAATGATATCCGGCAACTGTATATCTTTCTTCTTCCGGACTGAAATCCACAGGGCAAATATTATAAATGAATATAATGCAACGGGTATAATTAAAAGCCATTCCATTCAACCTGACATTGACTCAAACATTCTGTAGTGCGAGCCGTCCATCCCCATTGCCTCATAGGTTTTCTGAGCCCGGAGGTTCTCTGATTCAACATAGAGGCGCAATCCGGCAATTCCCGCTTTTTCACCTTCTGATCTGACAAAGGCGTACATCATCCTGAAGATGCCCGACCGGCGGTACTCCGGTATCACATACACCGACTGAAACCACCAGACATTGGCATTACGCCAGTCGCTCCACTCGTATGTTATCATTAGCGACGCCACTACTTTTCCATTGTCTTCGGCAACATAATAGTCCCCTTTACCCGGATCGTCAAAGACAGCCTTCACGCCGGGGGTGATAATTTCAGTTTTGAGTTCCAGGCTTTCAGTCTCCATGGCCATTGCCTGCTGGAATGAGATGATTGCCGGTGCGTCGGCTGGGGTTGCTTTTCTGATTATGATCATAATTTAATATATCTATTGTGCTCCACACAATCTGTCTGCTCGCTAAAATGATCCACCGGATCATTTCTTTACGCTCGCTCCCCCTACGGGGTTTAGATGTATTTTTCTTCTTCAATCTATAATAATGTCACCCCTTCGGGGTTCAGATGTATTTTTCTTCCTCAATCTATAATAATGTCACCCCACCAGCTGGCGGATTGCTCCCGCACGGTCTGTCCCCTTCCCTAAAATTGCCCACAGGGCAATTTCTTAACGGTCGGTCCCCCCTTCGGGGTTTAGATGTATTTTTCTTCCTCAATCTATAATAATGTCACCCCACCAGCTGGCGGATTGCTCCCGCACGGTCTGTCCCCTCCCTAAAATTGCCCACAGGGCAATTTCTTAACGGTCGGTCCCCCCTTCGGGGTTTAGATGTATTTTTCTTCCTCAATCTATAATAATGTCACCCCACCAGTTGGCGGGTTGCTCCAGCACGGTCTGTCCCCTCCCTACGAGGTTGCTCACCGCACAATCTGTCTGCTCGCTAAAATTGTCCGCCAGCTGGCGGATCATTTCTTAACGCTTGCCACCCCACTGTCTGTCTGCTCGCTAAAAATACCCACAGGGTATTTTTTTAACGCTCGCTCCTCTATTGCCTACTGCCTACTGCCTAATCAGGCTAATACTCATCCCACGCCTTAATCTCCCAGCCTGTCGCTTTCAGACCTGCAAGGCTACATCCAGATCCTGCAGGAGCGCAAGCAGAATGCGCGCTCCTATGCCCTGGCCTTTTGGCAGAAGATCTGTCTGCCGGTCACGACCGGCACCATGGTGCTGCTTTCCCTCACGTTCATCTTCGGCTCCACCCGCATGCGTACCGCCGGCCAGCGCATTCTCACGGGCATGCTCGTGGGGATCTGTGTTCTACCTGGCCAACCAGATCCTCGGCCAGCTCGGTTTGATCCTCGAGTTGCCGCCGCTCGTCATCACCCTCGCGCCCGTGGGCCTCATTCTGCTGGTGGCGCTCAGACTCCTGAAACGCGTCTTTTAACTAGGCTGTTGAAAACCCCGCTCTCTGCGTGGAGACCGGCGTGGTGCGGTTCTGCCGATGCCGAGGTAAATGGGATCAGTCGAAATGCGAAGCTTGAAGTCGGACCTGTCATGCTTCGGATTTAGATCTTAGCGTTCCAGCCTCCCAGCCTCTTGCCCGGAGTCACCTTGGCTGACGGCCTGATGCTTGTCGATCGACACCCTGTTAACTCGGTGTCAGGCGGGGGTTTCGGGGCCGGCCTGGAAGTCGCCGTCGGCGACAGGGCCGGCATGATCCTGAACGGTGATCTGCCAGGCGCCGGGGGCGCCTGAGATCCGGAACACGCGGAAGCCGGCGCGGCGTTCGGGGGGGCCGCCGGCGGCCGAGGCGGAGGCAACCCCGAAAACCGGGGTTGCGCCCGATGGCCCGGGCAGGCTTGCCCTGGACCTGAGATGGGAGTGGCCATGCAGGATGAGCTCTGCGCCGTGCGCTGCGATGACCGCTTGGAACGCGTCGGCGTCGGTCAGGCGTTTGTGGGGGGAGACGGCGCGCTTCAGCGGCGGGTGGTGGATCAGCAGGACCCGGCAGGTCTGCGCGGCGGCGGCTTCGTCCAATCGGGCGGCGAGCCGCTCCAGTTGCGCGGGCCCGAGGCTGCCGGCGGCCGAGAAAACGCGCGTGGGATGGGCCGTGGTCAACCCGAACACGGCGACAGAGCCCCGCACCCGTGCTGCCGGATACACCGGGCGGCCGTCGGGGCCAGGGGCATCCGCGGCCATGTAGTCGGCCCAGTGCGCAAAACTCTCTTCCCAGGCCGCGGCCACCAGCGCATCGTGGTTGCCGGGTATTACAAAAACGTTTTCCGGGGGGCCCAGCTCCTCGAGGCATGCGCGGGCGTGCTTGAACTCGGCGGGCAGCGCCAGTTGGGTCAGATCGCCGGTCACGGCGATCAGGTCGGCCCCGACCCGCCGCACCGCCCGGATGAGGGCGGAGAGGACCTCGGGGCGGTGCTCCTGGCGGCGGTGCAGGCACCAGCTCATGCGACTGAAAAAGCGTTTGTTGATGAACAGGCGTGCCGGGCTGCCGGCCGGCCGGCAGATGTGAAAGTCGGAGATGTGAACGAGGGTGAACCGCGTGGTGGGCGTGCCGGGCTTTACAAAACTCATGCCTGCATATATAAAGCACGATGCTCCGGTTGGCAACCGCCGGGGGATGACAGGCCGCTGGCGGGGACGCGAAGGCGAGGAGAGGGGGCAGCACGGCGTGGATACCGCGTCCGAAAACACATCGATGCCCGGCGTCGGCACCCCGGGGCCTGCGCCGCGACGCGGGCCGTGGCGGTTGGGGGTGATCAGCAATCCGCTCAGCGGCAGCAACAAGCGGCGCGGGTTGGGTACGGTCCGCCACTTTCTGGCGGAGCATCCCGGCATCCTGCATCGAGAGGCCCGGTCGGCCGTCGAGGTGGCGGCGGTGCTGCGGGATTTCGCGCTGCGCGGATGTGAACCTGATTGCGGTGAACTCCGGCGACGGCACGGTCCAGGCGGTGCTGACGTCGCTCTTCGCCGAGCAGGTGTTCCGGCCGCTGCCGCTGCTGGCCCTGCTGTGCGGCGGCACCACCAACATGACCTCCCAGGATCTCGGGCTCACGGGTTCGCGCATCGGCGCCCTGCGGCGGTTGATCGCCTGGGCGCACCACGGGGACGGGGACGCGGTGATCCTGCGCCGGGCGGTGCTGAAGGTCGAAAACTCCTCCCACCCGGGGCCGCTCTACGGGATGTTCTTCGGTGCCGGTTGCATCACCCAGGGCATCCAGTTCTTCCACTCGCGGGTGCAGAAGCTGGGGCTGAGCGTTGGCCCGGCCCACCTGCTCATCTTCGCGCGCTTTCTCCTCGGACTGGCCCGCCGGGAGGACGCCCTCGTCGCGCCGGTTTCCGCGGCCATCCGGGCCGACCGGGCGGACATGGCCCAGGGGGATTACCTGCTCATGCTGATCAGCACCTTGGACCGGTTGATCCTCGGCCTGCGCCCGTTTTGGGCCCAAGATGACAATCCCCTGCATCTAACCGCCGTGAGCGCCGGGTTCCGGCACCTGTTCCGGGGGGCGCTGCCGGCCATGGCGCAAGGTCACCGCAACCGTTACACCAGTCCGGAGAACGGCTACGTCAGCGTCAACGCGCGTGAGATCCGCCTGGACATGGACGGCGCGTTCGCCATCGACGGGGAGCTGTTCCGGGCCGACCGGAAGCGGGGGCCTCTCGTGATTCAGGAAGCCGGCCCAGCGGACTTTTTACGGTTATAGCCATGCCCAGCATCCCGGAGGAACTTCTGAATGCGATCCGCTCAAGGTCGGTGCTCCCGGCGCCGCCGCCGGTCTGCGCGTTGGCGGACGGCATCCGGGCGACCTACGGCGAGGCGCTGCAGGCCATTCTTTTCTATGGGTCGTGCCTGCGAACGGGCGACGACCGCGGCGGCATGGTGGACCTTTACGTCATCGTGGGACGCTACCGCGACGCGTACCGCTCCTCCTGGTGGGCCGCGCTGAACCAGCTGCTGCCGCCCAACGTGTTCTACCTGGAGATCCCTTTCGAGGGGCGCATGGTACGCGCCAAGTACGCCGTACTCTCCATGGCCGATCTGGAGCGCGGCGCTTCACCGGCCTGGTTCCACTCTTACATCTGGGGACGTTTTGCCCAGCCCACGGTTCTGCTGTACGCCTCCGGGCCGGTCGTAGCCGAGAGGGTGTGCGCGGCCCTGGGCCAGGCGGTGCTGACCTTCATCGGCCGGGTGATCCCACGGTTGCCGGCTGATTTCAGCGTGGAGGATCTCTGGCTGAGAGGGCTCACGCTGAGCTATCGCACCGAATTCAGGGCCGAACGACCGGAAAAGATGATAGCCCTCTTCCGTTCCGCACCGGATCACTACATTCGGATCACCGATGCCGCTCTCCCGGTGCTGCCGATTCCGGTTGAGATCGTTGAGAGGGGCGACGGGCGTCTCTACCGCGCGCGGGTTTCTGCGGCCACGCGGCTCGCGTGCCGGCTCGCCTGGAAAATCCGCTCGCTGCAGGGCAAGGCCCTCACCGTGCTGCGGCTGTTCAAGGGGGCCTTCACATTCACCGGCGGGCTGGACTACATCCTGTGGAAAATCGAGCGGCACACCGGCGTCACGGTCGAGGTGCCTGCGCGTTTGAAACCCCACCCGATTCTTGCGGTCTGTGTGTTGTCATGGCGGCTGTACCGTCGCGGCGCCTTCCGCTGATGGCCTTGTCACACGGTAACTATTCAGGTAGATAGACTGAAGGCTTAAGACGGAAGGCTTTTAGGGACAAACCGTTACTACTCTGGTAGAGAGGGTTCAGAGTTCAAGGGTTCGGGGTTCAGGAAAGAAGCAGTTGCCGGGGCCTGATCGTCCATGCGGGAGGATGGCGAGAACGATGACGCCTCCCCTCGTTGATTGCCTGAACCCTGAACCCCGATACCTGAGTCGTTACAATTCCGGGAGCGACCTGTTGCGCTCCTTTTCGGACTGAGATGATTCACCCAGGAGGACCTGTGAGCGAGTTTCCCGCATTGAAAATCGGCGATCGGATCGTACCACTGCCCATCATCCAGGGCGGCATGTCTGTCGGCATATCCCTGGCGGGGCTCGCCTCGGCCGTGGCCAGAGAGGGCGGCATCGGCGTCATCGGCACGGCCGGCATCGGCATGTTGGAGTTCGAGCCCTCCACGAGGTTCGTCGAGAAGAACAACGACGCTCTGCGCAAGGAGATCCACAAGGCCAGGGAACTTTCAAACGGTCTGGGGCTCCTGGGCGTCAACATCATGGTCGCCTTGTCCAACTTTACCGACCTGGCCCGGACGGCGATCGAGGAGGGGATCGACGTTATCTTCGCCGGGGCCGGTCTGCCCCTCAACCTGCCGTTGCTTGCAACCGATCGGATGCCCACCAAGCTGGTGCCCATCGTTTCTTCGGGGCGGGCGGCACGCATCATCGCCAAACGCTGGACCGAAAAATACAACTATGTGCCCGATGCCTTTGTTCTCGAAGGGCCTTTAGCCGGCGGGCATCTGGGCTTCAAGCTGGAGCACATCGATGATCCGGAATATGGCCTGGAGAAGCTGCTCCCGGAGGTCTTAATAGAAGCGCGCCGGCTGGAAGATCATTATGGAAAGTCTGTTCCTGTCATTGCCGCCGGTGGCATTTACACGGGGGCGGATATTTATCGATTCCTTCAGATGGGTGCCTCCGGGGTTCAGATGGCCACTCGCTTCGTCACCACTCACGAGTGCGATGCCGCGATCGAGTTCAAACAGGCCTATCTGGCCGCCCGCCCGGAAGATATCGTCATCATCAAGAGCCCGGTGGGCTTGCCGGGCCGAGCGGTGCGCAACGCTTTTATCGACGACGTCAATGCGGGCAACCGCAAGCCGTTCAAATGCCCCTACCACTGCATCATCACCTGTGATGTCGCGAAAAGCCCCTACTGCATCGCCCTGGCCCTGGTCAATGCCCAGCAGGGGCGCCTGGACAACGGCTTCGCCTTTTGCGGATCCAATGCCCACCGGGCCACGGAGATCATCTCGGTCAAAGAGCTGGTTTCCGCACTGCGGGCTGAGTATCAGGAGGCGGTTCGAGGGGCAGGCGGACGGTAGAAGTGGTGCAACACTCAGGTGTTTAGACTGAAGGCTGAAGGCTTTCAGGGACAAACCTTGCGTGATTACACAAGACTTCGGGCATTTGAGTTGGCGATTGAACCAAAGGTCGTAGAAACCGAGAAGGTCTTGAATGGCTTGATTCGTTTTTTGTGAGATGTCGTATAGCCTTCAGCCTTCAGTCTATCTACCTTCAGCCTAATCTAAAGCCGGTTGAGGATGAACTGGCGGATGGCGGTTTCCTGCTCGGCGCTCAAGCCGGTCAGCCGCACGGCGATGCCGGCCGCTTCGCTGCGCAGGACCTCGCCGTTCAGCACCAGCGCTTTTTCGCGGCCGGGAATCCGGCAGCTGACGCGGATCGGCTTGCCCGCCGGGTAGGCCTCGGGTGGCGACTTGATGAACATGCCGACGGTGCTGATGTCGGTGATGACACTTTCGAATGTGTGGCCATCGGCCACGCAGATCGCCTTGAGCTGGCAGGACGTGCGGGAGATCTGGCGCATGGTGGCGCCATCCTCGTCCAGGTTGATGGTGGTGACCGGGGCGTCCTCGAACGGCAGCTCCTCCAACTGTTCGCAGAGACGCTGGAGCTGGTCGTCGCTCATTTCGACGATGAGCTTGCACAGGTGGCTGGTGATGCGCTCCCCCAGCAGCTGCTTGAGCAGAATCAGCTGCTTGTCCCTGGGCATTTCATCCACCAAGTGGAAGAGGCGGGCGGTGACGCCGAAGCGCCCCACGCCCGGGCGCGAGTCCAACTCGTTCATGGGAGGCCTCCTACATGCCAGCCTGCTTGAACAGCAGCGCCACATCCAGTTTGTTGATCGTGTCGCTCACCAGTTCTCCAACCACTTTGTCCGCATCGCTCCTTCCCATTAGAAAGGTGCGCTCCGCGCTGCCGTTGATGGTTTGCTGGCTGGCCATCGTTGCATTTCTGAGAAGCTGGGCAGTGTAGGCGACGGCGGCGCTCCATTTGCGGTCTCCGAAATCCAGCTGGAACTCCTTCAACACCAGCTTCAGTTCCGCGTCGGCCTGCGTGCCGGAGGGGGCCACCTTCACACCGGCGTTCTCCAGGCGGTAGCGCAGCACCTCCCTGAACAGCACGTCGACCGGATAGGCCCCCTTCAGTTCGCCGCTGCCGCCGGGTCTCGTAACCGTCAGGGCGTAAACGCCGGCAAACCCCTCCAACTCGTTCCGGGCGCTTGGGGTGAGAAACGCATCGGTCCTGCGGTCATCCACGAAAGCGATGGTTACGCTGCGCGCGAGGGTCTCGCCGGCCGGCGGGGGCAGCTGATATTTGACGCTCAGCACGTTCGAGGACGCACAGGCGGCGGCCAGGGCGATGATCAGCGCCCCTCCCAGAAACCAGCGATTCGCGACATGACGCCTAATCATTTTTTTGCCCTTTCGTTTGCGAACGTTGCGTACGCGGTCAATACTGGCTTTGATGAGCAGGAACCCCTGTCTCATGGAGCGTGATTGTATCAGCAGTATGGCGAAAAGTGCTTGGTGTGTCAAGGAAAAGGGATGGCAATGGTAGTAATTCTGGGTCTATGGAGAAAACCGGATCGGGATCAGCGCAGGTTCATGACTTCGACGATCCCGTCCATGAGGTCGGCCACCAGCAGCTTGTGGCGCAGGAGGCTGCCCTTTTTCAGGATGACCTTGACCACCTCCGCGCATTCCAGAGTCGCCAGGAAGACCACGGCGTGGGGCAGGGTGCCCAGGGCCGTCTCGGCGCCCTTGAGGGGCAGTTGCCCGGGTTCGCCGTAGATCAGGCGCAGCCCCGTGTCTTCGGGGAAAATGGTGGTGACGTGGCCGGAGGCACCTGCCACGGCCGCGGAGACGAGCGGGCAGCCGATGCGGCGGCAGGCATCCTCAACCACGAAGCGGGTGCGCAGGTTGTCGAGGCAGTCGACGACGACATTGCAGCCCTCGAGCACAGCCCCCGCATTGTCCGCCGTCACAAACTCGGTGAGGGCGTTGACATCCACCGACGGGTTGATCCGGCCGACCCGCGCCTGGGCGGCTTCGGACTTGAGCTGACCTAAACCGTCGACGGTGCTCAACAGCTGGCGGTTGAGGTTGCTCTCCTCGAACCGGTCCCCGTCGACCAGCGTCAGGCGGCCGACACCCATCCGCGCCAGGACCTCGGCTACGGTGCCGCCCAGGCCACCGAGACCGACGACGCCCACCCGGGCCCGGAGCAGTGCGGCCTGGTCTTCCAAAGAGAAGGTCCGCATGTTGCGCGCGTAGCGTTCGGGGACAATGCCATTTTCCAGAGCGACAATTTCGATCTCCCGGCCGCTCATGCCCGACCGGCCGGCAAGACTCAAGACGTTCGCGACGGAAAGGCTCTTGTAGGGGGTCTTGTCCGGAAAGGTTTTGGCCTCGCTCAGTTGTTCCAGATCATGGGGGTCGATTTTCATGAAGTCCCATCCGTTTTCCGTAGTTCACGCGCCAAACAGAAAACCACAGAAGACTCACAATCACAAGTCATTTCGCCCGCTGCCGCCCTGGAAACGGAAAGTTGACAGGGTGGAGCGCATAGCATAGAACTTTCCAGCCAAGTTGCTCTGTTGAAACCGCGCAGGACATGCATCGTTACCTGAAGGCCGGCCGCTCGGCCTGAAGCGGTCGGCGGGATTCGGCGACCGGATGGCGCTCGACGCCTGCCTGGTGGTTCTGCGCGGGCAAAGACCGGCGCATGTCGTTAACCCCGATGTTTACACGGGCAGGGATGGCGTATGAAGAGTTCCTCATGGTTTCTCGGCATAGACCTTGGGACCGGCAGCTGCAAAACGGTCGCAGTGGATGAGGACGGCCAGGTTCTCGGTTTCGGGGTGGGCGAGTACTCGGGTGCCGAGGCCCAGGACCGCTGGCAGGAGCAGGACCCGCGGGATTTGGTGAAGGCGGCGGTCGCCTCCGTGCGCCAGGCGGTAGGGCTGACCGGCGTTATCCCGGGAAACTGCGGCGGCATGAGCATCGGCGGCGCCCTGCACAGCGTGATGGCCGTGGACGGCCATGGCGATCCTTTGACGGGGGTCATCACCTGGGCGGACGGGCGGGCCGTTGAGCAGGCCAGGGCCGTCGCCGGCACGTTGACCGGCAAGAGCCTCTATCTGGAAACCGGCTGCCCCGCGCACGGGATGTATCCGCTTTACAAGGTCATGTGGCTTCGCGAAAATCGGCCGGAGGTTTTTCAACATGCCCGGCGTTATGTCTCCGCCAAGGAATATGTCGGCTTCCGGTTGACCGGCACCTGGCAGGTCGACTACTCGTTGGCGGCAGGGTCCGGTTTCCTGAACACCCACACCCTCCAGTGGAGCGATTTGGCTCTCGACCTGGCCGGCATCCGCAAAGACCAACTCTCTCCCCTGGCTGCGCCCGTCGCCCTCCTGGGCAAGCTGCAGACGGAGGTCGCCGCTCAGATGGGGATCCCCGTGAACACGCCGGTTGCGATGGGCTCATCCGATGCGGTGAACTCGAGCATCGGCGCCGGCGCCGTGGACCCCACCCAGGCCACCTTGATGATCGGGACCAGCGGCGCGCTGCGGGTGGTATCCCCGCGACCGGTATTGGACCCCAAGGCCCGCAGCTGGTGCTATGCCATCGATGAGAGGCACTGGCTGGTGGGCGGTGCGATCAACAACGGAGGCGTAGCGTTGTCATGGCTGCGGGACTGTCTGAATCAAGCCCATGCGGGGCAGCCGCTGACCTTCGAAGACGTCCTCGCGCTCGCCAGCCGCGCCCCCGCAGGATCGAGGGGCTTGGTCTGTCTTCCGTTTTTCGCGGGTGAACGCAGCCCCAACTGGAACCTGAATGCCCGTGCCGCTTTCTTCGGGATGAGCCTCGAGCACGAACTGCGACATGTGGCCCGGGCGCTGCTCGAAGGGATCGGGTTCCGCTTCAAAAGCCTGCTGCAGGTCCTTTCCGAGATCGGCTTGGATGTGAAGCAGATCGTTGCATCGGGGGGCTTCACCAAGTCCGAGGTGTGGCTCCAGGTGATGGCCGATATCCTGGGGCGGGACCTGAACGTGACGGCCTGGGGTGAGACGTCGGCGCTGGCGGCTGCCTTCTGGGCGGCGCTCGCCGCCGGTCGGGCCGGTTCCATGGAGGACATCCGAAAGTGGGTTCACCACAGCCACGCATGCCGGCCGGTTCCTGAGAATACAGCCGTCTACGAGCGGGTCTATCCCGTGTACACGAAACTCTATCAGACGGCGGCCGGTTCCTTTGACGATATCGCTAGGCTCCAGAACGATTTGGCCATGGCAACGGATGAGGGAGGGAAGCGTAATGGGACATGACGATTTTCGGAAAGGGTATGATTTCAGTGGACGTACCATTGTCATGACCGGAGGGACAGGCGTTCTGGGCTCTGAAATGGCGGTTGCTCTTGCGCGCGCGGGGGGCAACGTGGTGATCCTGGCGCGCGATCCATCGCGGGCCGGCGAGTTGAAAGGGCGTCTTGCGGAAGGGCCCGGAAGCGGGACCCTGGTTCATGCGGACTTTTTAAGGATTGCAGATCCATTTATTGATCGAAGATCCGGTGATGATAGACGTGAGGCCTATGAGTTGGATTATTTTGCCCAAGGCGGCATCGAAAGAAGAAGCGGGGTTGAAAACAGACAGAATGAGAAACACGCTGAACAACCGTAAGGACTGGTTAGTCTTCTTAGTCACCCTGTCCGGGTTGATGTTGTCTACAAGCCTTCATGCGGCCAATTTTCTCTTTTTTTGGAGTGCCAGCACGGACCCATCCGTTACGGGTTACGGCATTTACCAGCGCACCGGGGATTCTTCTTACGTAAAGATCGACGAGCTAAGCGTTCAGGATCTCGACAACCCAGCCACCCCCTCCTACCTGGTAACAGGTCTGACGGACGGCAATACGTACTGGTTCGCGGCAACATCCATTTCTGCTTTCGGTACTGAAAGCGACCTGTCTAACCAGACCTGCATAACGGTAAACGGGCAAATCGTTGAATGCACCGATAACGATGACAATGGCACGACTGTTTTTATCAGCTGTTTCATCACTGCCGCTGGTCTCTAATGCCTTGATGCGTTTATAATACTGGTGCTATCATCCGACAAATCAGGAATTTCGGCAAACGTGTGATACTCGCAGTTGGTCTGATCGAATCCGCAAAATATTATAAGCGATCACCTTAATCTAATTAATGGCAGGCCGCGTACGAAGGAGACGTTGTGGTCGAAGCACCGGCAGTCCGGCATCGGGCGCAATCCCTCGGGGAGGAAATTGCAAACAGCATCAGCCACGGCACGGGATTCCTGGCCGCGCTGATCGCCCTTCCGGTGCTCGTGATAGACGCTGTCCGGCACGGCGCGGCCGCCATCGTTGGCGCAGGGGTCTTTGCCGCAACCATGGCACTCCTCTACCTCACCTCGACACTCTACCACGCGCTGGCCCCGAATCGCGCTAAGCGTGTTTTCCAGATTCTCGACCATGTTGCGATATACCTCCTCATCGCCGGGACCTACACACCTTTCACACTGGGCGTACTCTGGGGCCCCTGGGGGTGGACGCTTTTCGGGCTCATCTGGGCCCTCGCCGTTGCCGGAATTGTTCTCAAATCGGTCGGGGGAGTTCGACACCCTCGGATTTCGACTGGGCTCTACGTGGTCATGGGATGGTTGATTCTGGCTGCGGCAAAGCCGTTGTGGCACGCGATGCCTGGGTGGGGTCTCTTCTGGCTCGCGGCAGGCGGTGTCGCGTACACGGCGGGGGTTGGATTCTATGCCGCCAACCGGATGCGGTACGCCCACTTTGTGTGGCACCTGTTCGTACTCGCGGGCACGGCGTGTCACTTCATTGCCGTGCTACGATACGCGGCCTAACCGGCGCCTTCGCGCTGTGGCCACGAGCCTCACAACCTCGCGGAGGTGTACCGCACCCAAGGCCGGTTCGCGCAGGCCGAGTTGCTCTGCAACCCTATCAACAAACTGGCTTCTGCACTTTTCTAAGACTGCTCATAGTTACAGGTACTGCGAGCAAGGGCCAAAGATTGCTGCTTCTAAAAATTACAGATTTCGACCGGCCGAAAGGTATGTTCACAGATCACAGCCATGCTGGTGATTTCATCCGACATATCAAAGAAATGTCCGATCTGTGATACTGTATTGATGGTAATCGGTTCAGTTCAACAATATGTTATCCATCATCCCTTTGCGCTTTCAGCGTGTGGCCCTCGGCTAAAATGCTATCCGCTTAATGGTTTTAATGGGAGGCAAAGAAATGGAGCCATCACGGAAAATAGGAATTACTGATCTCGACGTTCGCCATTTTATTTATACGACGTTTGTCGGAACATCCCGTCCGCCGACAACACTCGAAACAGCAGATTATTTCAAAATCTCTATTGCCGCCGTTGAGGGTGCCTATGAACGGTTAGCAAACGCCCATCATATTGCCCTCGCTCCAGGTTCTCATGGAGTCTGGATGGCCCACCCGTTTTCAGGTCTACCAACGAACTATGTGACCAAAGTTGAAAATAAACGGTATTGGGGGAACTGAGTGTGGGATATCCTCGGTATCTCTGCCATACTGGGTAAAGATGCCGTAGGGTACACCCCGTGCGGGTGTGGAGAGTGCCACGAGAAGCTCGACCTTGTGATTCGTTTAGGCCAGCCGGTGAATTCAGATTGGCTTGTTCACTTCGTGGTTCCCGCAGTACGGTTTTGGGAAAACATCGGCTATACCTGAGCAACGATTCTCGCCTTCAGGTCGAAGGATCATCTTGATGCGTGGTTATCACGACGGAATCTGACAGTAGGGTATGTGATGCCAATACAAACATGTTGGGAGCTTGCTCAGAGCTGGTATTCAGGCCGTCTTGATCATGATTGGCAGCGCCCCGATCAAACAAAGATGCAACAGCTTTTTGACAAACTTGGGCTCAAAGGAACATTTTGGGATCTTGGCAGGACAGCCTGATTCCAATATCCAATTAACCTTCGGTTTGGGTTTGCCATGAACCGCCCCTCGGGGATATGAGTTTGTTATGCGGAACTAATCTGTAATAATTTTGGCTTGTTGGATAATTTAAATAGCATCCGACGTATCTGCATAGGAGCTGGATTTGTGATATCGACATGCCAAGGCATCTCCCTGCGTACCTTGTAATTTTAAAGGTTTGAATAGCACTTGACACTGAGCTGGAATTTTCAGATAATTCCACCATAATAAGATTCTTCGTTTTTCTGTCCTACGCTCTGTTTCCATGTACTGTCCCATCCTCTCATGATGGAGGGGCATCATGGGCACTACCTTCCTCGAAAGAACACCCTATTTTAATCGTCCTGGCTTTTTACCCTCTTAGTATCAAAAAGGGGTCTAAAAGATTTGTTCGCTACCGGAGGTGCCTATGACCGCGCAGGAACTCAAACGCAAGCTCACCGCAATTCTCAGTGCAGATGTGAAGGGCTACAGTCGCCTGATGGGCGATGATGAGGAGTGGACGGTCCGCACCTTAGACACCTTTAAAAATGTGATGAAGAACATCATCCCCCAACACAGGGGCCGGGTGGTGGACTCTACGGGGGATAACCTTCTTGCGGAGTTTGCCAGCGTAGTTGATGCTGTGCAGGCAGGGGTTGAGATCCAGCAGGTGCTGCGGGCCAAGAACTCCCTGTTGCCAGAGAACCGGCGAATGGAGTTCCGGATCGGGATCAACCTCGGGGACGTGATCGAAGAGGGCGAGAGGATTTTCGGCGACGGAGTAAACATCGCTGCCCGCCTGGAGGGACTTGCGGAGGCTGGCGGGATCTGTATCTCTGGCAGTGCCTTCGAGCAGATCGAAAACAAACTGCCCCTGCACTACGACTATCTCGGCGAGCATGAGGTCAAGAACATCACCCGGCCGGTCAGGGTCTACCGCGCCCTGATGGACAACGGGGTGGTGAAGAAGAAGGATACACGGCCCCCGGTGCAGGGCTCTCGGCGCAATCTTTGGGCCGTTGGCCTGGCCGCCGTGCTGGTCGTCGTCGCCGGGGCCTCAATATGGCAGTTTTTCTTGGAACCCGCCCCGCCGCCTCCTGTAGCCTCCAAGCTATCCGAGAAGGCCGACCCCAAGATGATGGCTCTTCCCCTGCCCGACGTGCCTTCTATTGCCGTACTACCGTTTGTCAACATGAGCGACGACCCAAAGCAGGAATTCCTCTGTGACGGAATGACTGAAGCAATCATCACTGCCCTTTCCAAGGTTCCCGCAATGTTTGTCATAGCTCGGAATTCGACATTCGTTTACAAGGGAAAACCGGTGAAGGTAAAGCAGGTCAGTGAGGAACTGGGTGTTCGGTATGTGCTGGAGGGGAGCTTGCAGCGCTCTGCCGACCGGCTTCGAATCACCGTTCAGTTGATCGATGCACTCACGGGTCATCACCTTTGGGCAGAGCGTTATGATCGTGACCTGAAAGACATATTTGCCCTGCAAGATGAGATCACTCTAAAAATCTTGACCAGCGTACGAGTAAAGTTGGCAGGTGGAGATGTTTCAATGGTCCAAAAGGATGCGGACAAATATTATCAAGGAAAGCAAGGCCTCGACTGCTATCTGAGGATAATGGAAGCGGGCGGTTACGCTCAACGTTGGAGTAAAGAGGGTTGCAACCTGGCTCGGCAGATACTAGAGGAGGCTACATCGATGTGCTCAGAGATTCCGAGCGGCTATATCAATCTCGGTTGGGTCTACCACCACGACTATTTTTTGGGGAACACGACCTCCCCTCAAGAGACCATTGACAAAGGTATCACCCAAGCCCAAAAGGCCCTCGCGATCGATTCCAAATCGTCGGCGGGGCACACCTTGTTGTGTGCGCTCTATGGCATCAAAAGGGATTATGACAAGGCCCATGCTGAAGGGGAAATGGCTGTAGCCCTCAACCCTAGTGATGCAAGTGCCCTCGCCCTCTATGCCGAAAGCCTAAACTTTGCAGGCAAGCGGGAAGAAGCTATTCCCTTGCTCCAAAAATCCATGCGACTTAACCCCTTCGCCTCAGCCGGGCAATGCAACATCTTCGGATGGACCCTCCACTTCACCGGTCGATACGAGGAAGCCGTTTCGTGGTTCAAAAAGGCGACTCAGCGTGCCCCTGATTTTCTTTATGGGCATCTCGGGCTCGCCGCCACGTACAGCAAAATGGGCCGCGAGGATGAAGCACGCACCGAGGCAGCGGAAATCCTGAGGATCAAGCCGAATTTCTCACTGGATTTTTATAACAAGACCTCTGCACTAAAGGATCAATCGGATAAAGATAGAGTCATTGATGCCTTGCGCAAGACTGGGCTGAAATGAGATGAAGATCTCTATCCTGATGTCTGATGATTATCCGCGATCATTACTCTAACTTTTGATTCTGGCAGTATCGCAAGAAAATAGGAGATAGCAAAACCTACGATACAGCTAAAACGCTTAAAAATCGAGGCCTGAAAAGCTAAAGATATCGGCCATCCCATAAAGCTATTCGCTGGGGATTGACGTTTTCGTGATACCATCCGATGTATCACCGGGGTAACGGCATAAGGCCGGCGGAAAGGTGTATCATAAAGACAGGAAAGCAAAATTTAGCATTTTATGTGGATCTGGATAGAAGTGGTTTCAAAACCTCGGATCACGCCCGAGGGCAAGGCGCAGGCCGATGCGAAAGCGCAGAATACACGGCAGTATGTGAGCATTTCGCGAGGCCTGCAACGCCGCCATCGGATGTCAGACGGGGTTTTGAAACCACTTCTAATTATTGTTCAGCGCTGCGGCACCGCCCGCTGTGCTGCTTTCTCAAGAGGAGACAAAAATATGAATCGAAGAAAAAACAGACTATGCCGCGCGATGTCCATTGTGATAGCACTCCTCGGAGCCTGCCCGGTTAGCGCAGCAGCGGTTGAGCTGAGTGTTTACGCGCCAGGCGGTGTCAGATCCGCGGTGCAGGCCGCAGCGTCCGTGTTTGAGGGCGAAACCGGACACACCGTCAAGTTTACGTTCGGTACAGGTGGCGGTATCCTAAAGCAAGTGGCTGAGGGTGCGCCAGCCGACGTTACTGTGCTTCCATCTGCGGGTGCGAATGAACTGGAAAAGAAGGGGATAGTGGCCCCAGGCTCCCGATTGGAGGTCGGACGCGTTGGCGTAGGCATTGGGATCAAGGCGGGCATGCCTCGGCCAAAGATTGCTACCATTGACGAATTCAGAGACACGCTGCTTGCGGCAAAATCGATAACCTATGCCGATCCGGCGCGTGGCGGTACTTCGGGTACATATTTCGCCTCAGTCGTGCTTCCCCGGCTGGGTATCGTCGAGAATGTGCAAGCCAAGACGACGCTGACAGGAGTTGGCGAAGAGGCAGTCAAGCGTGTGGTGAGCGGGGAATCTGAAATCGTGGTGGTTCAAGCCAGTGAGATTACGGCTGTTCCAGGCGCTGAACTTGTTGGTCCGCTGCCGAAAGAGATTCAGAATGAGATCCCCTATGCCGCCGTTGTATTGAGAGCGACCAAAATTCCCGAGGTCGCAGGCGCCTTCGTACGATATCTTGTCGCACCGCCTGGAAGAGCCGCTTTCAAGGCAGCTGGCTTCGTGCCTCCGCCTGAACGGTAGCATCGCGATTAATTTCATTTGCTTTTTGCCATTTGGCCACCGTATAATTCACACCAATCGTTGCCCTTTTCCATTTCCACCGGATCTGAAGTGGACGCTGGTTTCGTCAAGCGGTTCGGACCTCACTGGCTTTTATTTCGGACTCACCCCTCTTACCCTGGGTTTTGCCAGACCTTCTAACCAAGGAGGTATCGGCATGGAACAGAAAGGCTTTCACCGCAAGCTCACCGCCATTCTCAGCGCCGATGTCGCCAGTTACAGCCGCCTCATGCAAGACGATGAGGCCGCGACCGTCAAGACCCTCGAAGCCTACAAGAAGATCATCTCCGATCTCGTGAAGCTGCACCGCGGCCGTGTTGTGGACTCTCCAGGAGACAACCTGCTGGCGGAGTTTGCCAGCGTGGTGGATGCGGTGCAGTGCGCGGTAGCGACCCAGAAGGAACTCCAGGCGCGCAACACCGAGTTGCCCGAGCATCGAAAAATGCAGTTCCGAATCGGGGTCAACCTCGGCGATGTGATCGAGGAGGAGTTCCGCATCTACGGCGACGGTGTCAACATCGCCGCCCGGCTCGAATCCCTCGCCGACCCCGGAGGAATCTGCGTCTCCAAGACCGCCTTCGACCAAATCGAAACGAAACTTCCCTTCGGCTACGAGTTCCTTGGGGAGCAGACGGTCAAAAACATCGCCAAACCGGTAGGGGCGTATCGGGTCGTCTTGGAACCGAGGGTGACAAGGGGGAAGGGCGCGCGGAGAGCATCGCAGATTTTATGGAGAAGGATAGCAGTCTATGGGCTAGCTGGTGTCGTGGCGGTTGTTATCGGTACGGCGCTTTGGCAGCTTTTCCTGACACCGTCTGCCCCACCTTCCCCCCCACCCGTGGAGAAGGCCGACCCAAAGCAGATGGCGCTGACCCTGCCCGAGAACCCCTCGATTGCTGTGCTGCCTTTTGTGAACCTAAGCGAGGATTCGAAGCATCAACTGCTCTGCGACGGCATCACAGAAAACATCATCAATGCCCTTGCAAAAGTGCCGCAGCTATTTGTCATCGCCCGCAACTCGACCTTTACGTACAAAGGAAAAACCGTGGCGGCGAAGCAGGTGAGTGAAGAACTCGGGGTGCGCTACGTTCTGGAGGGCAGCGTGCAGCGCTCAGGCGAACGCGTACGGATCACAGTACAGATGGTCGATGCCTTAACGGGAAATCATCTCTTCGCAGAACGTTACGACGGTGAAGCGGCGGACCTGTTTGCCTTGCAAGATGATATCACCATGAAGGTAATAGGAGCTGTCCGAGTGAAATTGGAGGGATTGGGCACGTCGATGTGGACGAAATATTATAGAGGTTCGCGGGGTCTTGATTGCTTTTTGAAGTTCCAGGATGCAATCGGCCGCATTCAGCGCATGACGGTCGCCGATATCAACTATGCCAGGCAGATCGCAGAGGAAGGCCTGGTAACCTGTCAGGAGGGCCCGGCATTTTATCGTCTCTTTGCCATTGTCCACCTCACCGACCACATGCTTGGCTCTTCCAAGGATCCTCAAGAGTCTATCTCGAAGGCGGAGGAGTTCCTGCTGAAAGCACTTGCGATTGACGACAAGAATGCGGATACGCTCGGGAATTTAAGCCAAGTCCATACGCGAAAGAAAGAGTACGACAAGGCGATCGCCGCAGCCGAACGGGCCGTCACTCTCGACCCGGGTTCATCGTGGGCGCTTTATCGCTATGCCATAGCTCTCAACTTTGCCAACCGGCCGGAGCAAGCCATCCCGCTGTTCGAAAAGGCGGTCCGGCTCAACCCCATTGGCCCCTCGGCCTTCTATTATGATTTCGGTATTGCTCTCAGGGACACTGGGAAGGTGGACGAGGCGGTCGCGATGTTCAAAAAGTCGGTTGAACGGGCGCCCAACTGGTTCTTGCCGCATGCGCACTTGGCGGTCACCTACAGCATGCTGGGCATGGATACAGAAGCCCGCGCCGAGGCGGCAGAGGTTCTGCGGATCAATCCCAGGTTTTCGATTGAATGGGTCGCGAAGAACACCGCCTATGATCAAGCGCGGATGGTCAAGGTTTTCGACGCTATGCGCAAGGCCGGGCTGCCGGACACGCCCCCTTCTGCCCAGCCCTGACACGAATCCCTTTCATCTTAATTTCGATTACTGCATAAGGTAAAATTTGTCGACCGTCCAAGCAAATGGCTGGGCGGGATGGCGCCGAAGGAGAAGATGACAGCCTTTCTTGGTCTTGCCTCGTGAGAAGCGGGGCGACCCAAAATCATTTCCGTTCCCGCATGGCGATTTTTCTTGACACACGCCCATCCCTGGTGAGACCTTCAACAAGCGGAGGTGGCCGTCATGGCGCCGTCTTCGAGAACAAGGGCAAGATTGATGCGACTCGTCGTTCCTGTGCTTCTGAGCCTTACGGGAGCCGTTGTATTTTTCGGATGCTCGCTCTTGCGGGAAGAATCGATTGTTTCAGGGAAGCGGAGGCCGGTTCCGGAAACCGCACTGATCGAAGGCCAGCTTGCCATACATTCCAGGCCGACGGATTCCCAGTCCAACAACGGCTTTGAGGCCGAGCGCCTGTGGGGACCTTACAACGACTGGGAGCCCGCCATCGCCATTGACCGCGCTACCGGTTACGTGTACCAACTGACCACCCGGTATGACGGCCCCGAGCCGTGCAAGCGCTGCGCCGGGCCCTACATCATCTTCCGCCGATCGGGCGACGGTGGGGCAACCTGGGAAGCCGACCAGTTTCTGACGCCGTTCCGCAAATCCCACAACGACCCACAGATCGAGGTGGCCGGTAAAGGAACGATCTATGCCGCGTGGCTAAACGATTATGTGCCGGGTGTTAAGTTCGTCAAATCCGGCGATTGCGGCATGACCTGGACCGCCCCCGTTACCATCACCACCAAATCGACGAAGCCCAATTGGTCCGACAAGCCGGTTCTGGCGGTTTCAGCCGACGGCCGGGACGTTTATATCGCGTTAAATGCAAGCGATTCCTTTGTCGCGGCCTCGCACGATTTTGGTGCAACTTTTTCCAAGCCGGTCCGAACGAACAACGACAAGCGCTATTGGTTCCACACGGGCGGCACGGTAGCTCCTGATGGCAAAGTGTATTTTGCTGTAACCGATTACAGTCTCGACTACACGGGCAACGCCTACATCAATGTCCTGAAATCCAGCAACGGTGGCCTGACATGGTCGACGACACGGGTCGACACTTCGAAAGAGGCTCCCCGTTGCGATTGGTCGCCCGGTTGCTACTTGGGCTTTTTCGGCCCTTCGGCGGCCATAGCGGCCGACGTAGAAGGAACCATCACGCTCGCCTACAACGCTGCCGACATCGCCGGTGCCCCGCAACGCATGTGGGTGCGTACTTCAGCCGATGGGGTGAACTGGAGTGATTGAACAGAAATTTCAAACGGCTCGGCAACGGTTAACAACGCGTTCCCGGCCCTGGCCGCCGGACCAACGTCTGGCGATTTCCGATTAGCTTGGCAGGACGACCGCAACGGCAGCACGACCGCCTGGAACACCTGGTACCGCCGCACGACAAACGGCGGCAGTTCATGGAATGAACCGGTGAGGGTATCTGATCAGTCGAGTGGAGCGACTTACAAGACTGCAGCCGGTTATGCATTCCCCTACGGCGATTATTTCGAGATCGCAGTCGATGCCGAAGGCCGAACGCATCTTATATGGGGCGAAGGCTCCAGCTATAGCGGTTCGGGGGGAACCTGGTACACGCGCGAGTTGGTGGGTCGGTAACCCAGTGACATGACTTTGCGCCCCATAAGAACGTTACAGATCCCTTAAAAAGGCTGCGCGTGCCATCACGGCTGTGTCCGGAAACTCGCTGAACACGCCGTCCACCCCCAGCCGGAAGAACTGCAGGTACTCGGCTTGCGGATCACCTCGATAGCTGGAAGCCAGCTGCCGCTTTTCATTGCGGAACGTAAACACGTGCACGAATAACCCCTGCTTGTGAGCTTCTGACACCAATGACGTCGGTGACTGGGCTGCGGCGTCGCGCAGGTCCACCTTGCCATCGCCATTAACGTCGACAAGTTGTCCGGCCGCATCGACCTGGGCCTTCAATGGTACGATATATGGCTTCCATACGCCGATGCCGTCGGCATAGGTCCTGATCTCGGTCAACCCCGCCAGCGTAACCATGTCCGCAAACAGGCGCGTATCGCCGGATTTGCACCAGTCATAGGGCCGGTCGAAGGGAATCGCATAGGTGATCCTGTCGGTCTTCAAGTCGATGCCATCGCCGTCAACGAGTTGCACCAAGCGTGTCTTCAAACCCTTGCTGCGCATCTCTTTCAAACTGCTTGGTTCAAAGCTTTGCACGAACACAGGTGCGGATCTGCTATTCCAGCCGGCCGCGTTGAGCGCGGCGATCAGCTTGTCCTCCAATGGTAACCCCAGGTCGCGGTGGTAGCTTGGATTCTTGGTCTCAGGGTAAACGAAAACGGTGCGACCGAGCTTTGCACTTTGCGTTTTGGCCAAGCCGATGATCTCTTGCAAGGTCGAGATCCTGAACATGCCGTTATTCTGTTGAGGACGCTCAGGGTCCGTTATCATGGCGCCCAGCGTCTTGATCTCCGCCAGGGTGAAGTCGTGAGCGAACCAGCCTGTCTGCTTCTCGCCATCCACCGGCCAATCCACACGCTTGCGGTCAGCGAATTCGGGCCTTGAGGCCACGTCGGTGCTGGTGATGAGGTTTGGGTCGTGGCGTGCAATCAACACTCCGTCCTTGGTTGAGATAAGGTCGGGCTCGATCACATCGGCGCCCTGCGTAATTGCCAACTGATAAGCCTCGAGCGTGTGCTCGGGCAGATAACCAGACGCGCCACGATGGCCTATCAGCAACGGTGGCTTGCCATCAAGCGTCGGCAGGGCTTTGCCGCCGCCAACGCTGACAGCGACACCAGTCATCGCAAGAGCATCTGTTAAGCCGATGGTGGTGAGGGAAGTCATGAACGTGAGAGTCAGAACCCTAACCAGCACTGCCGCCGAGACGAATACTCTCAAACTATGGCACATGGTGCCCCCCTGTGATGGTGCAGAGGTTCGTTCAGTGAAAAAGGTCTGTGAAGCATCTCCATGTATTTTAGATTGATTTACATTCCTGCCACGGATCTTCAACCGAGATTGCCCGCGTAATTTTCAGTTTAGCACCTGTAATCACACGCGACGAGATGAAACTCTATAGGGGTCGTCAATGGCGAGAATGGCCGGTTTCGACTGAAAGCGATCATTGCGCACGTTCGTGCTCTATCTACGGTGTGTTGCGGTAAGACCTTTCAACCCTCATTACGCCCCAGCTGATGGTAACCGCGTCATCCGGGCCTATCCGGACGCCCTGCCCGGTGGAGCGCAAATAAAGATCGCAGCCGTAAAAGCAGATTTCGGTCCTCGAGTGCTCAAGTATTTGGATTGGCCTTCTGATATCTTGCCTGTAACCCGGTTCTACGGTAATCAATTCGTATCCTTGATTGTCGGTGTTTTGAACGGAGGCAGCCCAGGCCGATCCTGAAAAACCGACAACTATCATGACCCATGCGACCACGGTTGTTCTCATCCTCGGCCTCCTGATCTTGGGGTTGAAGGGTTCGATTGGTAGAGCATATCAAAACCGCGTACCCCGTCAACCGAGAAATAGACTCCATCGAACAGATGAAAACCCATTCGAAAACGCAGGTTCTCAGCTCAACCCATCGCGGTTTTCAACTGTTCAATGGCCTGCCGCAGGTTCGCCATGGAGGTGGCGAATGTGAGCCTTACGTTCTGCGTCCCTGTGTTGCCGAACGCCGCACCGGGGGTCACGGCCACGTGCGCTTCCTCGATCATGAATTTCGCCAGTGCGTTCGAATCCATCCCGCGATGTGTGACCCGAGGGAACAGGTAGAAGGCCCCCTCCGGCAGCGGGCAGTGCACGCCGGGAAGGGAGTTCAGGGCGTCCGTCATGAACCGGCGCCGGCTATCGTATTCCGCCACCATTTCGGCGACACACCCCTGAGGGCCCTGAAGTGCGGCAACACCTGCCGCCTGTACGAAGCCAGGGGCACAGGTGACGACGTGCTGCTGGACCTTGAGGATCTGTTCGCACAGAGGGGCCGGCGCCCCGAGGTAGCCCAGGCGCCATCCGGTCATGGCGTAGGCCTTGGACATGCCGTTGATGGTCACGGTGAGATCGCGCATGCCCGGCAGCGCGGCGAGGCTGATATGCTGCCTCTTATCATAGATGATGTGTTCGTAGATCTCGTCGCTCAGCACCCAGAAGCCGTGCTCCTGGGCCGAGCGGGCGACGATGTTGAGTTCGTCTCGCGTCAGGACACGTCCGGTCGGGTTGTTCGGCGAATTCAGGATCATCGCCTTGGTTCGCGGCGTGATCCGGCTCTTTAACACATCGCCATCTAATAAAAAGTTGTCCTCCGGACGCAGGGGGACGTCCACCGGTATCCCGCCCAGCATCCGAATCATGGGTTCGTAGCTCACCCAGGCCGGATCGAAATAGAGAACCTCGTCGCCCGGCTCGATCATGGTTGCCAGGGTCATGTAGAGCGCGAGCTTCCCGCTGGCGGTGACGATGACCTCGGTGTCGGGGTCATACGCCACGTGATTGTCACGCTGGAACTTGGCCGTGAGCGCCTTGCGAAGCTCGGGGATTCCCTTGCTGGCGACATAGTGGGTAAGGCCTTGATTCATCGCGGTGACGGCCGCTGCGACAATGTGGGGCGGCGTGTTGAAATCAGGGTCCCCGCCCCCCAGGTTGACGACCTTGACGCCGCGCTGCTGCAGTTCGCGCGCCCGGTCAGAGACGGCAACGGTCATCGACTCACTCAATACATCAATTTTTTTCGCCCATCGGACTGGCATCGGTCACACTCCTTCTTCGGCAGAGAGAGCCCTGGTGGTTTGGAGCTCTCTTCCGCAGTTTAAAATTTCATCCACTCCCGACACTGGATACAATAAAATGGCGTAATAGTCACCTGAAAACGCATTGCGGGCAGGACGGGTATTGCACTCCAACCCCCAACTACACTATAGTTTAGCACTATGTTTCAGAGCCCGTACCATCACCATCGGCTGGTCTGGATATCTGCTCGTCAAAACGGTTGCAGGTAAGATCATGGCACGGAATCGCACGGCGTTATTCGAAATACCGGTAGAGCGTTTGACCGAGTCTGACGCCCGGTCGGAACTAAAAGAACTGGCGGAACTGATCGCTCACCATGACCGGTTGTATCACGAAAAGGATGCACCCGAGATCAGCGACGCGGAGTATGATGCGCTTCGGCAGCGCAACGCCGCCATCGAGGCGTGTTTTTCAGAGCTCATTCTGCCCGAAAGCCCTTCGCGAAAGATCGGCGCAGCGCCCGCCGCCGGTTTTAAAAAAGTGCCGCACCGCGTGCCGATGCTCTCCCTCGACAACGCGTTCACGGCCGAAGACGTTTTCGACTGGCTCGACAGCATCCGGAATTTCCTGCGCGAGCTGAAGGATCCGGAGGTGGCGATTGAAATCCTCTGCGAGCCCAAGATCGATGGCCTGTCCTGCTCGCTCCGTTATGAGCAGGGCAAATTGGTGGGCGCCGCCACGCGCGGCAACGGGGTCGAAGGCGAGGATGTGACCGCCAACGTCATGACCATCACGGATGTTCCCCGCACATTGAAGGGCGGGGGCTGGCCGGCGGTCCTGGAGGTGCGCGGCGAGGTCTATATGACCGATGCGGATTTCCTGAATCTCAACGCGCAGCAGGAAGCTGTCGGGGCAAAGCGGTTTGCCAATCCGCGGAATGCCGCGGCCGGCAGCCTGCGGCAGCTGGACTCTTCCATTACTGCCGCACGACCGCTGCGGTTTACCGCACATGGCTGGGGAGAGATTTCGGAGACGTTTGCGAAGACGCAATCCGAAGCGCTCGGCAAGATCAAACGCTGGGGGTTTCAGCCGAACGAACCGTCCCGGGGGGTAACGATCGTTGACGCGGACCTGGGCGAGCTGTGCGCCTATTACAACGATATCGAACAGAAGCGCTCCGGCCTGGGATTCAGCATCGACGGCATGGTGCTCAAGGTCGACCGGCTGGATTGGCAAATCCGGCTCGGCCGCGCGAGCCGTTCGCCCCGCTGGGCGATTGCCTGGAAGTTCGCCCCCGAGCGCGCCGTGACCGTTATCGAGGATATCCAGTGCCAGGTCGGGCGCTCCGGCAAGATCACACCGGTGGCCCATCTGCGGCCGATCAACGTCGGCGGTGTGCTGGTGAAGCGGGCGACCTTGCACAATGCGGACGAGATCGCACGCAAGGAGATCCGGATCGGCGACACCGTGATCATCCAGCGCGCGGGCGACGTGATCCCGCAGGTGGTCGAGGCCGTGCCGGAGAAGCGGCCGGCGGAGAGCGCGCCCTATCGATTTCCCGAGCAGTGCCCGGTGTGCGGCAGCCGGCTCATCCGGGAAGAAGGGCAGGTCGACATGGTTTGCACCGGCGGCCTGGTCTGCGCCGCACAGGTCGTCGAGCGGCTCAAACACTTTGCGTCCCGGGACGCGTTCGACATCGAGGGACTGGGCGAGAAGAACATCGAAACATTCCACAGCCAGGGGCTGATCAAGACCCCGGTGGACATCTTCACCCTGGAGGCGCGCGACGGCCGGGATCTGCCGCCGCTGCGCGAATGGGACGGGTGGGGGGAGAAGTCGGCGCGCAAGTTGTTCGACGCCATCCAGCGCGCCCGCACGATCCCGCTGGACCGCTTTATTTACGCCCTGGGTATTCACCAGGTCGGGCAGGCGACCGCACGCCTGCTGGCAAAGCATTACCTGTCCCTCACTCACTGGCGCGCGGGCATGGATGCGGCGCAGGATCAGGATGCTGAAGCCCGCGCCGAACTGCTCTCGATCAGCGGCATCGGTGCCAGCATGGTGGACGACATCCTTGGATTCGTGGCCGAGCCTCACAACCGGGAGGTCCTGGACGCCTTGAGCCGGCCGCGTGACGGGCAGGCGCCGCTGGTCACGGTGACGGACTTCGAGCGCGCCGCCACGGCATCGCCCGTTGCCGGGAAAACGGTTGTGTTTACCGGCAGCCTTCAGGCCATGAGCCGCAGCGAGGCCAAGGCGCAGGCCGAGGCCCTGGGCGCGAATGTCGCCGGAGCGGTGTCCCAGAAGACGGATTACGTGGTGGCCGGGCCGGGCGCAGGTTCCAAGGAGAAGAAGGCCAGGGAGCTGGGGCTGACCGTTTTGACCGAGCCGGAGT
>CAVTPX010000007.1:0-575906 GCA_963736735.1 uncultured Bacteroidales bacterium
TCCGTCAAGGAAGTCCCTGTCGTGTGAGACCACAATTAATGTGCCATCAAACTTCAGCAATGCCTTTTTTAGGATCTCCTTCGAACGTATGTCGAGGTGGTTTGTGGGCTCGTCGAGCAGGAGCAGGTTAAAGGGTTCCAGCAGCGGGTTCGACGATGGCGAGCCTTGACCTCTCGCCGCCAGAGAGAACCTTTACTTTTTTGTCGATGTCCTCGCCTCCGAAAAGGAAAGCGCCGAGGATGTCACGCAGCCTGGTGCGTATATCTCCCCTGGCGATATAGTCAACAGTCTCGAAGACAGTCATTTCTTCGTTCAGTAACTCATCCTGATTCTGCGCGAAATACCCGATGTTTACATTATGCCCCTTCTTCATCAGGCCCTCATGCTCAAGCTGTCCGAGGATAATCTTTGTCAGGGTCGTCTTGCCTTCGCCGTTGCGTCCCACGAATGCGACTTTTTCACCGCGTTCGATCTTGAGTGTAATCTTGTCAAGGACCAGGTGCTTGCCATAGCGTTTTGTCACCTCATCAGCCTCGGCTACAACGGTGCCGGAACGCGGGGCAGGAGCGAAGCGTATGTTTATTGATGAGAGATCCTCATCTTCGATCTCAATGCGTTCAATCTTTTTGAGCTGCGTTGATTTTGCTCTGTACCTGTACTGCCTTGGTTGGCTTGTAGCGGAAGCGGTCGATGAACTTTTCGGCGTCGTCGATCATCTTCTGCTGGTTGCGGTAGGCAGCTTCCAGCTGGCCACGCCGCTCCTTGCGCAATACTGTGTACTTCGTGTACGGCACGCGATAGTCGTATATTTTACCGAGGCTTATCTCAATTGTCCGTTTGGTGACATTGTCGAGGAAAGTGCGGTCATGCGATACAAGCAGGACTGCCCCGGGATATGTCGAGAGAAACCCTTCAAGCCAGATTATTGATTCGATGTCGAGGTGATTTGTAGGCTCATCGAGCAGAATGAGGTCAGGCTTACGAAGAAGTATCTTGGCGAGTTCCACACGCATGCGCCATCCGCCGCTCAGTTCCCTGGTAGGACGCGCGAAATCCTTACGGCTGAAACCCAGTCCTGCCAGTGTCTGTTCCGCCAGTGCAGTAAAATCGTTGCCCCCCAGCATCCGGTACCTTTCCCCGGCATGGTGCAGCCTTTCGAGGAGATCACGGTAACTCACACTCTCATAATCAGTTCTCTCCTCCACTTCGCGGTTGCACTGTTCCACCTCTGCCTCAAGCGACTGCAGTTCGGCAAAGGCTGTCAGTGTCTCGTCAAGAACGGTTGTCGAGTCGGAAATCTTCATCTGCTGCTCCAGATAGCCCACCGTCATTTCCCTCGGACCCTCAATTGATCCCGAAGTAGGCTGCTGCAGACCGGCGATGATTTTCATCAGTGTCGACTTACCTGCGCCGTTCTTGCCTGTGAGGCCTATGCGCTCCTGGCGCGTAATTAGGAATGATACCTCGTCAAGGAGGACGAAACTGCCGAAAAGTACTGATACACTGTTGACGGAGACCATCAGAATTTAATTTGAAGGGGCAAAGATAGGGATAATTGAGTTAAAGGCAGCAGGCAGTAGGCAGTAGGCAGTAGTGGGCCGAGCGTTTAGTAAATGTCCGCCAGCTGGCGGACACTTATTGAGAAGCGCCAGGTTGCGGATACTAGTGGCAGGTTGGGTAATTTGGGTTATCTTCGCAGTGTAAAAAGGAAGTCATGAGAACAGTAATCAAATCACTTGCAGTGCTGACACGCAGCTGTTATGCTGTTTGCGGTACAGTCGTGCAAAGAGAAGACAGATCCCTTTGATGACAACTTGTACCTTGTCTCCTCTGAGAGGGAACTTACATATACTGAAACCAATATCCTTACTCTTCTTAACATAGCAAAAGGAGTATACCCGGGTGTCTCGCAGATAATATCTGACGTTGATGGCGGTGTAATTGTCTACAGCATTACATATAATACCACTTTCCTGGGCGAGGATGTTGTTGCATCTGGAATCATTGCGGTGCCTTCAGTACCCGGAGACTACCCTGTGCTGGCTTATCAGAACGGGACCAATACTCTCTACGCCAATGCCCCCTCCGTTTTCCCGGAGTACACCCTCTATCAGCTTATTGAATGTGCTGCTTCAACCGGTTACGTTGTTGTCATGACCGACTATCTGGGCTTCGGGGTATCGGAAGAGATTGCCCATCCCTATCTCCACAGGGAATCGACGGTACAAACCGTAGTTGATATGTTTCGTGCTCTGCAGGAGTTCGATGAGGATATCGCAAAAGATATAACAGTTAAAAACGAATACTACCTGATGGGCTATTCACAGGGCGGATGGGCTACCATGGCACTGCTGGAGGCAATGGAAAACGATTACGCGGCTGATTTTAACACTGCAGGATGTTCCTGCGGATCTGGTCCTTATGATATAAGCTATTTCAACAGCTGGCTGCTGGGATTGACTGAATACCCAATGCCCTCTTTTGTAGGTTACATTTCAAACGCTTACAAAGCACACGGTCTTATCACCAACCCATTGAGTGAAATATTCAAAGACCCATTTGCCGGAAGAATCACTGCATTATATGACGGACTTCATTCGACGGAGCAGATTAATGACCAGCTATCAGATTTTACCGCAGTACTTTTCAAGCCTGAATATATAAGCGGGTATGCCGCTTCACCGGCATTTCAGAGCGTCCGCACAGCAATGACAACCAACAGTGTACAGGGGTGGGATTGCAATATTCCTCTGCTTATGCTTCACGGTACTGCCGACACGTATGTGCCTGAGGTGCTTTCGCAGAGAATGTACGATGCTATGATAGACGCCGGTACAAGTGCTTCGACATGTACATACGTGAAGATGGAAGGAATTGATCATGGTTCAGGGATAGTTCCGGCAGGACTGGCAGCTCTGGCATTTTTTAAATCTCTCAGATAAAATACGGGTGGGTAGAAAGAAACCTTTGCCTCTCCTCAGGGGGGTAACAATAACAGACATCGGTTCAGAAGGCAATGCCATAGCAAAAGTGGATGAAATGGTGCTTTTTGTCCCGGGGATGATCCCCGGTGACATTGTGGATGTCAGGGTCACGAAGAAAAGGAAACGCTATATGGAGGGTACGGCAGTGGCTGTCACTGTTCCTTCACCGATGCGGATAACTCCGCCCTGCCGTCATTTCGGTGCTTGCGGAGGCTGCAGGTGGCAGCATCTTCCCTACGAGAAGCAGTTATTCTACAAGGAAAAGCAGGTGAGGGATAACCTTACAAGGATAAGTCATGCGACAATACCTGAAGTGAGTCCGATCCTGGGTTCTGAACAGGATTATTTTTACAGGAACAAGCTTGAGTTCACCTTCTCGGACAAACGGTGGATGACCCGTGAGGAGGTAAAAGGTGGAGCCGAGATAGCTTCGGTGCCGGCCATCGGGTTTCATGTTCCGGGAGTTTTTGACAAGGTCATCGACATTTATGAGTGCCACCTTCTCTCAGAGCCTTCAGACGCGATAAGGAATGAGGTACGGGATTATACACTTGGGCGCGGTCTGTCATATTATAACCGGCGCGAACATACAGGTTTTCTTCGCAACCTGATTGTCAGGATCACCAAATCCGGCGAAGTGATGGTCATCCTCATAACGGCGGAGGACAGGCAGGAGGAGAGAGAAATGCTGCTTGCACACATCGCGGAGAAATTTCCGCAGGTAACATCGCTCTGGTATATCCTTAATGAAAAGCAAAACGACAGTCTTTCCGACCAGCAGCCTGTTCATTACTCAGGGAGTGAATTCATCACCGAAGAGATGGACGGGCTCCGGTTCAGGGTGGGCCCAAAGTCGTTTTACCAGACCAACAGTCTGCAGGCTGCAAGGCTTTACGGAATTGTCAGGGACTTTGCAGGTCTTACCGGGATGGAGAATGTATACGATCTTTATACTGGTACCGGCACCATTGCATGTTATCTTGCATCGGGGGCTCTGAGGGTGACAGGCATTGAGTACATAAGTGAGGCAGTGGCAGATGCCACACTGAATGCGGCGGCGAATAATATCGAAAATACATTGTTTCTGGCAGGAGATATGAAGGATATTTTCAATGAGGGGCTCTTCGCGGAGAGGGGCAGACCTGATGTCATCGTCACCGATCCGCCGAGGGCGGGAATGCACGTTGATGTTGTGGCTGCGCTGCTGAAGTCAGGTGCTGACAGGATTGTTTATGTGAGCTGTAATCCTGCAACCCAGGCGCGTGATATCGGACTTCTGGCCGAAGGGTACATTGTGACACGGGTGCAGCCTGTGGATATGTTCCCGCAGACGTACCACGTTGAGAATGTGGTGCTACTGGAGAAGAGCTGAAAGGTCACGTCCGGAGGGGTGACGGTCATGCGGTCCGGCGGTCTTGCGGTCACTGCCTTAGCAACCCTGATCGGGTGAATAATCTTATTTCTTCCCGTTTCTCAGGTGACTGTGGTGAATCCCGTAGGTGAAATAGATTACGAATCCTATTGCCATCCAGATTATCAGACGCAGCCAGGTGTCAACCGGCAAGGAGTACATCTGCACAAGACAGATGCCCGCACCGAGAATCGGCACAAGCGGAACGAAGGGTGTCCTGAACGGCCGCTCGATGTCAGGTTTCTTGTACCTGAGCACAATTATCCCGATGCAGACAATTGCAAATGCAAGCAATGTGCCTATTGATACAAGCTCACCCAGGATGTTTATCGGGAGGATGCCTGCCAGTACCATTGCAACACTTCCTGTAATGACGGTGCTGACATATGGAGTTTTAAATTTCGGGTGCACCTTTGAGAACATCGGAGGGAGGAGACCGTCTTTCGACATCGAATAAAAGATCCTCGGCTGTCCCAGCATCATTACAAGGATTACTGAGCTCAGTCCGGCAATAGCGGCTATCTTGATTATCGGCCGCAGCCAGAAGAGTCCCTTTCCCATGGCATCAACGCCTACTGCGATGGGGTCAGCGACATTGAGGAATGTATAGCTCACTATACCGGTAAGGACGATGGCTACAAGAATATATAGTATTGTAGAGATTCCAAGGGAACCGAGGATGCCGATGGGCATATCCCGCTGCGGGTTCTTCGCCTCCTGGGCCGCCGTGGATACAGCATCAAAGCCGATGTAGGCAAAGAATATCACCGCGGAGCCCCTCAGTATTCCGCTCCATCCGTAGTGACCCCACGTGCCGGTGTTTTCAGGTATGAATGGATGCCAGTTTGCCTTGTTGACAAAGAAGAAGCCGATGCCGATAAACATAAGGATGACGAACACCTTTATGATAACCATCACATTATTGAATCCTGCCGATTCCTTAATCCCGATTACAAGGAGCGAGGTTATGGCGGCAACGATGAACATTGCCGGAAGGTTTAAAATGCCAGTGAGGTGGGGGAGGGTGTCGACATTAAATCCTGATGCGGTCAGCGATGCAGCGAGCTGGGAGGTCATCGGTTTCCAGCCTATGTCGGGCACGTTTACAAGCACTGTTCCAAGGGCGGATGTCAGCTGTGCAGGAATTATGATGCCAAAGTCCTTCAGGAAGCTGACGACATAGCCTGACCATCCGACTGACACTGTCGATGCTGCAAAGAGATATTCAAGGATCAGGTCCCAGCCGATAATCCAGGCGATGAATTCACCTAGGGTGGCATATGAATATGTATATGCGCTGCCGGCAATGGGTATCATCGATGCGAACTCGGCATAGCAGAGGCCGGCGAAGAGGCAGGCGAATCCTGAAATAATAAAAGATATTACTATTGCGGGTCCTGCGTACTGTGCGGCAGCCTGGCCGGTAAGAACGAAGATTCCGGCGCCGATTATCGCGCCTATGCCCAGTGTGGTAAGGTTGGTGGCGCTGAGAGCTCTTTTCAGTCCCTGGTCTGATTTCGATTCAGAGGTAAGCTGGGAGAGGGGTTTGGTGATAAACAGCTTTAGCATATGTTTCTCTTTTACAGTCATCAAAAATAGTGATTTTGTTTTCTTGGAGGCAGAATATGCAGATAAAGCGAATATGTTTTTAAGCTTCTTTGAATCCGGTTCACTTGTCTGTACAATTACGTATGCCTCGGCAGGTTTGGAGGACACACAATGATCCTAAGGATGTGTGAATATGAAACTTATTCCCTGAATTTTGTAACGGTTATCAGATCAAAGGATTGCACATTTGCATGTGATATTATTTTCATACTGATAAAGTGTCACGGCAGTCCAGTATAAATCAATATAAAATTTTCTCATCATGGCAGTACTTAAAGTAATAGAAATCATGACATCATCACCCATCAGCTGGGAAGATGCAACAACAATTGCAGTCAAAACTGCCGGAGAAACCGTAAAAGGAATACGCTCAGTATATATTAAGCACCTGAGTGCCGTTGTGAAAGATGAAAAAATCATTGAATTCCGCGTCAATGCCAAGGTCACCTTTGAGGTTATGAACTGACGGGTGATTCACAGTTGGGAGAGGGGATTACCTGCGGTGATCCCTGGGGGGGATCCTGCAGCACCACTGCATATACGCGCCTGAGTCGCATATATCTTTTGTTTTTATGATAAACTCCTCATGAGCACGCTCATTCGTTGCTGACATAAAAACAAAATGCCGGGCTGCCATTGGCGGCCCGGCATGCAGTGGTGTTGCGGAGAGAGGGGGATTCGAACCCCCGGTACGGTTACCCGTACGGCAGTTTAGCAAACTGCTGGTTTAAGCCTCTCACCCATCGCTCCAATATTTCAATTAACAGTTACTCCGAGGCAGTTTATCCGTCGGCTGACGGATGGTTTAAGCCTTTCACCCATCGCTCCAATATTTCAATTAACAACGGGTGCAAAAGTATAAAATCATTGAATACAATCCAAGTCCTGTTGAGATTTCGTTTATCCTAGCTCCGTGCACCGCCCTCAGCCTGTAGCATGAGACCCCCCTTGTCAGAGCTTTCTCCTTCCGGATCTTGTTGCCGGCAGTATCTGTCAGCAGGAGATATCTTACAAGTTCAGTATCCCTCACAATGAACTCGTACTTCACAGTGTCAACCGAGTGGAGTTCAATACAGTTCATTATTTCACCCTCGAGGGCGGCTTTCTCCCGCACTGCGTCGGCAATTGTCTCGAGCTGCAGGTTAATACGGTACTCGAGCAGAGTCCCTTCACCGTCGAAACGGGCAATCTTCTCCCTGCCCTCATGGTAAAAAATTACTTCAAACAGACCGTGGTGCCGGCTCCATTCTGCATTCTTCGTACCGGTGAAATTGACTTTAAAACCTTCACGGACTGCAGAGGGTACTCTGACAACAGCTGCCTTAATAATCTTGGCGAAGAGGGTTAAATTTGTTTTCATTTGTACAATAAAGACGCAGAAAAGGCAAAAAGTAACACGTACCGGTTTTTATACAGGAACAATAACCGTGCCTTGGCCCTCTTCAGTCTCATCTTGGCAGCGCTCTCGGTGACCCTGAGAGCCTCCGCAATCTGCATCAGAGGCATCTCGTCAAAATAACGCATCATTATAAGAGCCTTCTCTTCAGTATGCAGCCCGTTAAGCAATTCCATAAGCCTGTCGTAGCTTATCTCCTCCTCCTCTTCATATGTCTCATCAATAATCTCCGGCAATTCATTAGAGCTGTTCCATTCAGGATAATGCAGCTTCTTCTTCTCCCTCAGATAATCGATGCAGTGATTATATGTCACCGAGTAAAGCCATGAGGAAAAGGATGAATTCCCCCTGAACCCGTCGAGCTTTTCGTACACCTTCGAGAGAATGTCGCCGGCCAGCTCTTCAGAAAGGTCCCTGCTGCGGGTAAGAGAGTAACATTTATCTACTATTTTCGGATAATACCTCTTGTACAGAACTGAGAAACGCTCCGTCTCATGATTGTTCCGGATTTTATTTACGATTTCCTCATCGCTCAGAGGTTGCCTGCTTTTGCTCATGAAATGGGACATTCACACTGATGCAAATATAATGTTATCTGTCAGAAGTTGCCAGAAAACTGATTTTCTGAAAAAAAAATGGCCTTTTGTGTGTTACTTTTTGGTTTCTGTACGTCATAATTACAAAATTTGCTAACTTTGCACCGGATTTAAATTCTGAAGCAGAGTGCTTTAACAAAAAAAATATTTATTGAACCAAATTCAAACAAAAATGAAAAACAGATTCTTTTTAGTAGTTGCTACCGTTGCAGCAGTTGTTCTTATGACCAGCTGCGGTAAAGTTCCTCAGGCTGACATCGATGCTGCAAACGCCGCTATCAGTGCCGCCAAAACTGCACAGGCTGACATTTATCTTCCTGCTGAATTCGCAGCTCTTAATGACTCAATGACAGTTATTACGCAGAGTGTTGAAGCTCAGAAATCAAAACTTTTCAAGAACTTCAAAACAGTTAAAGTACAGGCTGGTGCTCTTACAACTCTTGCCGGACAGATTGCCACAAACGCAGCTGTTAAGAAAGACGAAGTTAAACTCGAAGCTGAAACTATGCTTGCTGCAGTTAAAACTCTCCTCGCTGACAATCAGGCTCTTATCCTGAAAGCTCCTAAAGGAAAAGAAGGCAAAGCAGTTCTTGATGAAATCAAAGGCGAAATGACAGTTATCGAAACATCTATAAATGATGCTCAGGCACTGTATGACGGCGGAACCAATTACATGCAGGTTCTTGATAAAGTAAAAGCTGCTAACGAAGCTCTTACCGCAATCAACACCGAGCTGAATGACGCTATCGCAAAAGTAAAAAGATAATATCTTCAAGGTATTGAAAAGGAATCCCCGGGTCAAGCCCGGGGATTTTTTTAGTACAAAATCAAAAAAATGATGCGGTCTCTGGTTAAAAGGTCGATATTCCTGATTATTACAGCAGTAATCATTGCATCGATGATCTGGCTTTTCTTTGCCCTCATTCCGGAATCACCTTTAAGTGAACTCGAATCAGCACAGGAGGCCATAGCCAAAGCCAGGGACCATAATTCGGTTATTTATTCCGGCAAAACATTCAGGGAAGCGCGCAGTTACTATGATTCGGCAATGATATCCTGGAAGACCGAAAATAAGCGCTTCATCCTCTTCCGCGATTATGAACGTGCCCGCATGTTCGCTTCGATCTCCCAGAAAAAAGCTGCAGAGGCCACCAAAACAACAATTTCAAAGGCCAATGACATGCGGCTGAACCTCGACAGTGAAATAAAGAGGCTCACCGTTCGGATCAAGGATTTTGAAAGACTCTTTTCTTCGGTGCCAGTTCCTCAGGAAATCAAGAAAAAGCACGCAAAGGGTAAGCTCCTGCTGAAAGAGGCGGTGATAGCCTTCAACAAGGGAGAGTATGTGACAGGAAGTGTCAAAATTGCTGAAGCAAATGAGTATCTCACTGACTCATACGCATTTGCAAATGACAAACTGACTGCATATTACAAGAACTACAGCCGCTGGCAGGAGTGGGCCTCGAAAACAATCAGGGAGAGTCGTGAAAGAGGATCATACGCAATTGTTGTCGAAAAGATCCCCGGAGTTTGCTATCTTTATCACAAGGGCGAAAAAAAATACACCTTCGAGGTCGAATTCGGCAAAAACTGGATGGGTGACAAGGTGAGCAAGGGCGACAATGCAACACCGGAAGGAAGGTATAAAATTACGAAAAAACTGTCCAACGGTGCGACAAAATACCACAAGGCGCTGCTGATAAATTATCCCAATGAGCAGGATCTTGAGGAGTTCAGGGTCATGGTGCAGAGCGGTAAGCTGCCTTCAGGAACGAAAATCGGCGGGCTGATCGAGATCCACGGTGAGGGAGGAAGAGGCGGTAACTGGACTGAAGGTTGTGTGGCACTGAGGAACAGTGATATGGATGTGTTGTTTAAATATGCCGGACACGGTACTCCGGTGACCATCATCGGGTCATCGGTTCCGCTTAATGAATTTATGTCCTCGCGGTAGGGACAAGAATTTTTACAGCAATGGATGAAAACATAGAAAATACAACTCCTCTGACAGAGGATGAGAATCCGGCAGGGACGGAAGAAAACCCGCCGGTAAAGGAAGAAAATGCCTCCTTTTTTAATAGGATGTTTTCGCACCTCGCAGTGCGCATAACATTTATAATTGCAGGCGTAATACTGCTGCTGGCATTCCTCTTCAGTGTGCCGGTTTTCATCGCACCGGCGCTCCAGCATGCATGGGGAACCAGCAGGGCGGAATGCAGGGCTGACTCATCACTGCTTACAGGATAAGGGTATAAAGAAACAGCTGGCCACCACGAAGTCAGATATTAGCCGGCTTGAAAAAAAACTGGCAGGTTTTGTCCCCACAACCACATACATTGTGATTAACACAACTGACAACCGGTTTTCACTTTATAAGAGCCGGAAACTTATTCGGGAAGGATTTTGTTCTTCAGGAAGTTATACCCTTCTGAAAACAGAAGATGGTGAGAAGGAGTGGATCTTCAAGACTCCCCGAGGCCGCCTTTCAATCCAGGGCAAGATAACCAACCCAGTGTGGCGCAGGCCTGACTGGGCATTTGTCGAAGAAGGCCTTCCCGTTCCAAGCGCCGGTGACCCCTCGCGCTATGAATACGGAGTTCTTGGAGATTATGCAATGAGTATCGGCGATGGTTATCTTATCCATGGGACACTTTACAAAAGGTTTCTGGGCATGCCTGTGACACATGGGTGTATCCGCCTTAACGATGAAGATCTGGAGATAGTTTACAATGCTCTCAGTATAGGGTCGAAAGTCTATATTTACTGATTAATACTCAAATCCGGTAATGAATTTAAGCAAATACAAATGGTTCATACTGGCAGGAGTTATAATCCTGACAGTTGTTATCTTTTATCTGGCCAGGTCAGTCTCGGCGGTGAACCATACAGTCCGCGCCTTTGATGACGCTTATTTCAATTCCCTGGTGCAGAAAGAGAGCGATACTATTGACCAGTGCTCCATTCCTGGATATATTGAGCTCCTCAGGAAGAAAGCCCTACTCAGTTCACAGGTCAAAATGGCCGAGTCAGACTCCATCGGACTGCTTATAAATATGAGAGACAGTCTCATTCAGCTTTACATCAAAGGTGTGCCGGTGAGGACTGTGAGGATGGACGAATTTGAGGTCAGTCCGTTCTTCCAGCGGGCCAACCAGGAGGCCATATACAGCATGCTGGCATCACCGCTTGTAATCACCGGCATGAACGCCACATTCCGCAAAGATCCGGTCAATATCAAGATCGCACCCAAAGACACTTCATTTGCTGTCACCGCAGATAAACCCGATACAACTGACTTTGAAGCCGTATTCTTCACGCTTGAAACGAACCGCAATATCCGGTTCCTCTTCCAGCAGCAGGAAGATACTATTCCTGCAGACAGAAAAGCACTTTTCATGTTCGATCTGAATGACAGATTCAAAAATGCCAAAGCAACAATGAAAGCGGTTGCTACATTCACAACCCCTCCGTATGTGCCCTACATCAGGATAAGAATTCCGAAGTCGGAAGCCAAGATCCTTTACCGGGCTATTCCCCGCGAGGGAATGATCGTCCTCACCGAATAAATGGGTTTCTCAATCCCTGTTGTGTAGAGATCATTAAACATTTTTATTTCCCGGTTGTTAGTTAAGAGTTCACGCAGTGGTCTCTGTCTGTGATATTTGGCAGGTTCCTCATACGTGTGTTATTATTGTGTAACTTTGTCATTTTCAATTATATTCAATCTTCGTACAGATTAGCAGATGACTGTAACTACAAATACACCACTCACCGAGATAGACGGCAGGAACCTCTATTACACATTTATTGCCGGTGGCAACAGGGTAATAGCAAGCCAGGCGGAACTCAACAGGATCAATGTCTTTCCGGTGAACGACGGCGATACAGGCACCAACCTGGCATCCACAATCAGGTCAGTGATTGATAGTCTTCATCCCGACAGGAGTTACAAAGTCACGGCAGGACGTATTGCCGAAGCTGCACTGATGAATGCCAGGGGTAACTCTGGAATAATCTTCGCTCAGTTTCTCTACGGGCTCAGTCGCGAGACCGATGTAACTGCAACAGTCAATCTCAGGCAGTTTGCCGAGAGCGTCCAGAGGGCAGTACGCTATGTTTACGAAGCGGTGGCAAACCCTGTCGAAGGGACAATGCTTACTGTAATCAAGGAGTGGGCTGAATACCTTAATTCAAGCTGGCACAAATTCACTGACTTTAACCTTTTCCTTCTCAGCTCGCTTGACGTGCTTAGAAAGTCCCTGGCAGAAACAACATCGAAGCTCAGGGTACTTGCAACGGCAAAGGTGGTTGACGCCGGAGCCAAAGGCTTCGTGCTTTTCGTTGAGGGAATAATTGACTATATACGGACAAGGAACGTGAAGGAGCTGATACAGTCAAAGATGGAGACAGTATCGCACTTCAGGGAGGAGGTGACTGTTGCGGAGATTGTAAATTTCAGATACTGCACTGAGGCTCTGATCAAGAACTGCAGCCTTGGACACGAAGAGCTCTCCGAGATCCTTGAAAGATTCGGTGACTCAGCTGTAATTGCAGGATCTGATGCAGATCCGGAGAATTCACGTCCATACAAACAGTCCTGCCGACCTTTTCAGTGAACTGAGAAAATCGGGACTGCTTACATTTCAGAAGGCTGACGATATGGTAAGGCAGAGTGATACCGTACATAACCGGAAGTGGAAAATCGCCCTGGCAGTAGACTCCACATGCGACCTGCCGCAGGAGCTGTTCGATAATTATCAGATCCATCTTGTGCCAATAAATCTGTTTTTTGGTGACAATCATTACCTCGACAAGGTGACAATCACACCTGACCAGTTCTATACACTTCTTTCCGAAAGTCCTGACTATCCGAAGACGGCACAGGTAAATGAAAATGCGTTTGTAAACCTCTATTCGCAGCTTGCGTCAAGGTATGATTCGGTTATTGCGGTAAATGTATCGGACAAGTTCAGCGGCACTTATAATTCAAGCTGCAAGGCAGCAGCAAAGGTGTCTGAAGAATTCGGCAAACCGGTGACTGTAATCAATTCGAAGGGTATCTCTGGCTCAGTCGGCCTCCAGGTTCTGCGCATAGCGCAGGCGATTGAGGAGGGTAAAACCCATGACCAGATAATTTCGATGTCGGAAAAATGGGCCGTTGACACAAAGATCTTTGTAAGTGTCAGGACCCTTAAATATATGGTTCGCGGAGGCAGGGTCTCACATTTCAAGGGCTTTATTGCCAACCTCCTTAATATCAACCCTATAGTTTCTGTGGATGAGAACGGGAAAGCAATCGTATTTGACAAGTCGTTCAACCAGAAAGCCAATATGGCGAAGGTGATGGGACACATCAAAAGGCTTGCAGGAGGGAAAAAGATATGGAATTACATTGTGCTTCATGCCCAGAATCCTGATGCAGCCGGATGGTACGCCAAAGAGATGGAGATTGCTGTTTGACAAAAAGCCTGTCTCGGTGATCAATATTTCACCTGTTATAGGGGCTCATGCAGGAGTAGGGGCAGCTGCGGTGGCATTCATGTATGAATAAATCATACCGGTGACGCCTGTTTCTTCATCTCTGGCTTCAGGCCCTGGCGGTCATAATGATTATGATGACATCACTGTGGATTGTCAGTATCATCATAAAAAATGTAAGCATTGTCGACCTTTTCTGGGGTTTCGGTTTTGTGCTGGCAGGGTGGTATTATTTTCTGCATACCGACGGGTATGAACCCAGGAAGCTTATGCTGATGGCAATTGTAACAGTATGGGGTTTGCGGCTCTCAGGCTATCTGACCTGGCGCAATGCCGGAAAAGGAGAGGATTTTCGTTACCGTCAGTTCAGGCAGAACTACGGTGAGAAGCGTTACTGGTGGGTCAGTTTCTTCCAGACTTTTCTGTTGCAGGGGATACTGATGTGGCTTATCTCCGCACCCTTGCTGGGTGCACAGATAAATAGCGGTGCCGGGAGTCTCGGTGTGGCTGACTACCTTGGAGTGGCATTATGGATCATCGGAATTATTTTTGAGGCCGGTGGCGATTTCCAGCTTGCCCGTTTCAGGGCTGACCCTTCGAATAAAGGGAAGGTTCTCAACACCGGTTTATGGAGGTATACACGGCATCCCAATTATTTCGGCGATACGGCAGTATGGTGGGGATTCGGATTGATCTCCGTTGCCGGGGGAAGCTGGCTGGCTGCACTGGGATCTCTCCTGATGACTGCCCTTATAATAAAAGTGTCTGGCGTGGCCCTGCTGGAGAAATCGCTGGTAACTGAAAAACCTCAGTACAGGGATTATATCGAAAAGACGAGTTCATTTTTCCCCTGGTTTCCCAAAAAATAGTACTTTTGCGCACTCTCCGGTCTGTAGCTCAGTTGGTAGAGCAGCTGACTCTTAATCAGCGGGCCCGGGGTTCGAGCCCCCGCAGACCGACTCCAATGCCGCAATCTTTGCGGCATTTTCTTTTGGTTTTCGGATGATTATCACAGCATCCTTGCATTTTTCACGAAGGCACTTAGTTTATCTGTATCCAGGACCCCATTACTCCTTACCCCGCTGCAAACATCTACAGCAAAGGGCTGAACTTCTTCAATTGCCTGTTTTATGTTATCGGAATTCAGTCCTCCGGCAAGGAACACGGGACACTTTGCAAAATCACGGATTTGCCTGCTTAATTTCCAGTCATGAACTCTGCCTGTCCCGCCAAGTTCTTTTACTCTGAGGTTTGGATTACCACTGTCAAGAAGTAATGCATCCACACTTTCCGAAATTCTGACAGCAAGCTCAACCGAACTGGCATCCATTACATGAATTACCTGGACAATTTTAACTGAAGGCAGCGCGTCCCTGATCTGAGCATATGTTCCATCAGATAATAAGATCAACAATCTGGATTGTGTTTGTATTGGTCCGCTTATGATGTTTAATAATTCCGGAAACAGATGTTTCGCTTGTCAGCAGAAATGTCGCGACAGGAGGAGGCACCGCCCTGGCTATTTTATTTATTAAATCATCCGGAATTGGTCCCGGTCCACTCGGCATTTTCCCAACCAGTCCAATCGCATCAGCACCGAGTCCGATAGCTGTTAAAGCTTCTGAAATACTGCCGATGCAACAAATTTTTATCCGAACACTCATTATAGGTCTGCTTTACTGATCTCTGATTAGGGCTACTGAACCTGATTGTTGTTCCTTTTTCCTTTCACTCCGAATAAAATACCAATTACAAAGTTTCTTCTTATTATAAACTCAAAGATAAGCCATGATAATGCATAAGTCCCGGTTATATACTGAAATAAAGAGAATTGTATAGCGTAAAGCGCATAGTAATCATTTATAAGGGAATTGGTTACCCTTGAATTTTTTTCATAATTTTAATAGATTATTTAATTCAATCAAAATACAAAATCAAAATACAAATGAAAAGAGCCAAATTCCTTCCAGTCCTTCTTTTACTTTCGGTGACAATTACAGGTCAGCCCAAAGTTGATAAAAGTCTGCCGGTGAAATTGGAAGAACTGACCTCGCCGCAGTTTGCAAAGGCAGTGGAACTGTCAGGTGGCGTATGCGTCATTCCTCTGGGTATAATGGAGAAGCACGGTCCGCATCTGCCGCTGGGCACCGATCTGTATGAGGCCAGGGCATCATCAGTAATGGCTGCGGAAAAGGAATATGCAGTTGTTTTCCCGCCTTACTTTACGGGACAGATATTCGAGGCGCGGCATCAGCCGGGAACGATAGCTTACAGTAATGATCTGATGTGGAAGATGCTTGAGGAGACATGTGCCGAGCTTTCAAGGAACGGGTTGAAGAAGATAATACTCTTCAACGGCCACGGAGGAAGCACATATTTTCTGCAGTTCTTCTGCCAGTCGCAGCTGGCTGAAACGAAGGACTATATCGTGGTGCTGTTTCAGCCCGGTGCCGATCCGGTAATGGAGAAGGAGATAAATTCACTTAAAAAAGCTACCCTTGACGGTCATGCCGGAGAGGAAGAGCTATCAATGATGGAGTATATAAGGCCTGACCTGGTTGACCGTTCGGCAATCGGCAGCGAATCAGGCGCCAACCAGAATAGGCTCAGCAAGCTGCCGCACGGTTACACGGGTATAGGCTGGTATGCAATGTACCCGAACCAGTATGCAGGAGATCCGGCTCAGCCCAATAAGAGGCTCGGAGAGCTGCTTATCACCAAAGATGCCGTTCAGCTTATGGAGCTTATAAAATTCCTGAAGGAAAATGACTCGGTTGAGGAGCTTCACCAGGAGTTTTATAAACGAGCCGGGGATCCGATGAAGTAAAGTTTATAGTATGGAGATGTGGCATGGAGGTGGAAATGCCTATGGGCATTTTAGCGAGGGGACAGAAGTGTAGGCTGATGGGCTTAATCGCAGAATGGCAAATCGCACATCGCACATCGCAATTCCCCTAATACCATTTGAACATCTTCAGGCCCAGACCGAAAGTCACAGCTCCTATAATGGCCATTATTACCGTTTTGTCAAATACTGCAGCCACACCTGCTCCTTCATTTATGATGCTCCGCATGCTGTCAGCCAGCAGGGTTAGCGGCAGGTTCTGAATTACCGGTATGCTCCACTCCGGGAAATTGTGGTAGCTGAAAAATATCCCTGACAGGATCATCATCGGCATATTTACGAAGTTGATTATTCCATTCCCGACTTCGGTGTTCGATGTGCGTGAGGAGGTAAGGATAGCGATACCGGTAAATGCAAAATTGCCGGCGAAAAATACAATCACAAGCGCCGTTATGCTTCCCTGTATCTCTATGTCAAAATAGAGCCAGGCAAAGAGTATCAGCAGTATCGCTTCCACAAAATTCATTGTTATACGGGCTGTCATCAGACCAAGAAGAATGTTCTGGCGGTTGACGGGGGTGACTATCATCCGTCTCAGCATGTTGCCCTTCCTGCGTTCAATGATTGTCCAGCTCATTCCCCACATGCAGGCCATCATTATATTCATTGCAACAAGTCCCGGCACCAGGAAATCTATGTACCGTGTACCAACAACTTCAAGCGGAATTATGTTCCCGCCGGAGAAGGTGTCATCCTCATGCCTCTCTCCAAGGAGGGTGGCAATCTGCAGCTGAAGGAGCCTGGCCTCAGGATTTGCGGGGTCGAGATGGAAAACGGTGCTGTCGGCACTGTCGTCTATCATCAGCTGATAGATTCCGCGTTTTACACCCAGGCTCGCATCAAGCGAATCCAACGGTACGAATCTGAAGATATTTTTGCCAAAAACCGGGTCATTTATTGTGAACAGGAAGGTGCCATCGGGATCCTTTTCTGCATGTTCTGTCAGGAAGGAGGCTACTTTATTCTCACCCGAAAAGTTTACAAGTGCGATATCTTTTTTTGTCTCCCTCTCTCCGGTAAATGCGATGCCCAGTCCCCATGCCATGAGAATGGGGAAGCCGATTCCCCAGAACAACACGCCTGGTTCACGGAGTAATTCCTTGAAATGAATTATAATAAGTTGCCAGAGCTCGCTTCTTCTCATCGTTACACGGTTTCTTCGGTGAGTCGCCTCCCTGTCATTGTCAGGAAGAGATCGTCAAGCGTAGGCTTAATATGCTCGAAATCAATGAGTCTCAGGTTGTGTTGTTCGAGAAGGGCAAAGAGAAGCGGCATATCCCTGGCAACATTCTTCATCTCGCATCTGCCTCTGCCTTTCACACTGTCCCACTGTACTGTCAACCCTGCCTGTACTGTTGTTTGTTCGTCCGGCAATCTGCCTTCCACCCCGAATGAAGCCACGTCGTGCATATTCATCCTGCCAAGGAGGTCAATCAGTTTCCCTTCGGCGAGGAACAGCCCCTTATCCATTATTATTATCCTGTCACAGAGCTGTGTTGCCTCCTCCATATAATGGGTGGTGAGGATGAGCGAGGTGCCCTTCTTCTCTTTCAGCTTCAGCAGGATATCCCATATCTCCCTGCGTGCAGTTGGATCAAGGCCGGTGGTAGGCTCGTCGAGTATGAGTATCTCCGGGTCGTTCAACAGCGAAATGCCCAGGGCCAGCCGCTGTCGCTGTCCTCCGGAAAGGTTCTTTGTATATGCATCCTTTTTTTCATCGAGTCCTACGAGGTCGATGACTGTCTGAATCTTCGCCGCCGGCTGGCTGTAGAAGCTTGCAAAGAGGCGTACTGTTTCGAGGACTGTTATCTTTTCGAGGAACCGTGTCTCCTGGAATGAGATGCCCAGTATCCCGTACAATGCGGTCTTATCGTCCTTAACAGAAAGACCCCTGACAAGTATTTCTCCCTTGTCAGGGGTCCTTATTCCTTCTATCATTTCAACCAGGGTGGTCTTGCCGGCTCCGTTCGGTCCCAGGAGTGCCACATACTCTCCTTTTGCCAGGGTGAAATCAACACCCTGCACCGCCTTCACCTTCTTAAAGTTTTTGTGAAGACCACTGGCCTGTATCAGGATCTCTTCATTCATATTTAATTCCGGACCATGCCGGAATTAAAATGAAGTTTATTTCAGAGCATTTGTGTAGAGTTCGGCAACCTTATTCCAGTTGACAACATTCCAGAAGTTTGACACGTATTCGGGTCTTCTGTTCTGATATTTCAGATAGTAGGCATGTTCCCAAACATCAAGTGCCAGTACCGGTTCACCTTTTTTGGCTGCTATGTCCATGAGAGGATTGTCCTGGTTGGGTGTCTGTGAGACAAAGAGTTTACCGTCCTTGTCAACTGCCAGCCATGCCCATCCGCTTCCGAACTGTGTCTTGGCCGCGTTCTCAAATTCAGCTTTGAACTTGTCAAATGAACCGAAGGTCGAGACTATTGCATTGAGCAGGTCACCTGTGGGCTGACCTCCTTTCTTTGGTCCCATAACCTGCCAGAAAAGATCGTGGTTGTAAAAACCGCCGCCGTTGTTGCGCACTGATGCCGGCAGGGTGGATATCTTTGCAAATATTTCCTTTACCGGAAGTTTGTCAACGCCGTTTTCTGCTGCAAACTTGACAAAATTGTCAAAATAAGCTCTGAAGTGTTTCGAATAATGAATCTCCATTGTCTGAGCATCAATATAAGGCTCAAGTGCATCGTATGCATAAGGGAGCTGTGGAAATGTGTATTCCTGTGCCATTGTTTTGTTTGTTATTAATGTAATTCCCAAAATAAAACCTGCAATTAAAAGATTTACCTTTTTCATCGTTTTGTTCTTTCAAAGTTAAACAACCTCTTTTTAATTTTGTTCAGATCAGGTGGTTTAAAATCGCTGACAGAATGTTATCTTTAATTTGTAAAATGATTTTAAACGGATAAAATGTATACTATATGAAATGGCAAGGACGAAGAGGCAGCGGCAACGTTGAGGACAGGAGGGGAATGAGCGGCGGAAGAATGGTTGCCGGCGGCGGAATAGGAACAATTGTGATATTGATTATTGTATGGCTCCTCGGCGGTGACCCCTCGAGTATAATAAACCAGATGGAAGGAGGCACGACAGAACAGGTGGCTCCCACTGCTGAGGAAGACCAGATGGCTCAGTTCGTTTCGGTGGTGCTTGCAGACACTGAGGAGATATGGGGGAAGATTTTTGCAGAATCCGGATCATCTTACCGTCAGCCCAAACTGGTTCTCTTCAGCGGTGAGATACAGTCGGCCTGCGGTTATGCCACGGCTGCAAGCGGACCTTTCTACTGCCCGTCAGATGAGAAGGTATATATTGATCTCAGCTTCTGCGACGATCTTCAGCAGAAGTACGGGGCCTATGGCGATTTCGCCGTTGCATATGTGATTGCCCATGAAGTAGGGCACCATGTGCAGAATCTTATGGGCATTCTCGAACAGGTGAGCACCGAACGTGCCCGCCTGAGTGAGACGCGTGCCAACCAGCTCACAGTGAGGCTTGAACTACAGGCTGACTTCCTGGCAGGAGTATGGGCGCATTATGCAGACAGGATGCTCAATACAATCGAGACCGGTGACATTGAGGAAGCACTGAACGCTGCCTCGTCAATAGGTGATGATGTTCTCCAGATGAAATACCAGGGTCGTGTCGTCCCTGATGCCTTCACCCACGGGTCGGCTGCCCAGCGGTCGGAATGGCTTCGCAAAGGGTGGGAGACAGGCGACATTAACCAGGGTGATACTTTCAGCGGGGAAATCTGACATAACAATACCACACCGTCCGCTCCGCCAGCCGGCGGACTCACCCTGCATACATACTTTTCTCTTTGACCGGTTACAAAGGAAAAGGGCAGAAGTATCAGACGGGGGAGTCTGCTTCTGCCCTGGGGAAAGAAAGGGGAAAAATGTGTACTCTGTTTACTAAACCTGTTTAATCAGACTTTTTAAATACATTGTTTCTTTCAAAGGCAAAGTTGCATTAAGCCATGCTTTTTTTCTTTTCAAATGATAAAATGATTATTTCAAAAGATAAAATATCATTGCTAAATTGCACTCCTGAGGATTTATCATAAAGAGCTGAAACTGAAGATGCTTAACCATATTTTATTGCTAAACCCGGTATATGTTACGCTTTTTTGGATTATAGTACTCAATTTTTACCCGCGTAAAGGGAACGAACCGAAAAGATTCCTGGGTAAATTCATGATAGTCGCCTTTGTGGTTTATATTTCCCATCTCTTATTTTTTCTCGAGTTGAACAGTCTCTATATATGGCTTGACAGCTTCTATAATTTTGCATCTCTTGCAGTTTTCCCTCTATATTATATATATGTATTGCTTCTTGTACGCGACAGGAGGTTTTCATGGAGCCTGCACGGAAGGTACCTGATTGCGCCGGCAGCAATATTTGTGCTTATTGCCGTGGGATATATAAATATGGATGATGAGACACAGATTAATTATGTTACTCTCGTGCAGCACGGGATAGCGTCACCCGGAAGGGGAATAAGATATATGCAGCTCATTTCCTTCCTGGCCAAAATAGTTTTTGTCGTACAGGTAATAGTCTATCTGAGGCTGGCATATAAACTGATCGGAAGGCATAACGATTGAAATTTCCGAATACTACTCGGAACCGGAATCAAGGAGTCTGCGATGGGTACAGGTGTTCAGTCTTTCATTTTTCCTTGTATCAATTGCAAGTTCTGTTGTTGCTCTTATCGGTCGCGAGAATTTTCAGGGCAATGACCTCTATCTGCTTGCCCCGTCAATTGTTTTTTCACTGCTTCTTTTTACGATAGGATTGCTTGGAAACAGGCAGAAAGCAGTGCACATAATTGTACCTGAAGCGTTCGGCGGACAGGTTATGGATGAAACACATCCCTGTCAAACTGAAGGAAGACCTTGTCGGACTGTTTGAAAGGGGAAAGGTTTATCTTGACAAGGACCTTAAGATATGGGACGTATCGGGCCAGCTTGGAACAAACAGGACATACGTCTCGCGCATAATTAACAAGGAGTTCGGACAGAACTTCAGCACGTTTGTTAACGGTTACCGGGTTGCGCATGCGAAGACGCTGATCTGCACGAAGAAGAATTACTCCGTTGAGGAGATTGCAGATCTTTCGGGATTCGGTTCCGTGAACTCACTCTACAGGGCATTTCTTGCAGCAGGGGTGTCACTGAAGGAATACAGGACCGAAAACCGGCGGAACGGAGGTTCCTGATCGGGGAATTTGTTATTCTCAAATCCGGAATCGAATTGCCGGAATATGAATAATTATGCAGATTTAGTAACTATTTCTTAAAAAAAATTAATTTTCTATTCCATGACATTTAGCATTGTTATCGGTAAACCAAAAACGTTATATTTACACGTATCAAACCATAGTAAAATTTTTTTTACCTAGTTAAGTGTTTAATTTACACGTATTAAAACAATAATCAATACATTTAAGGTATGAGAAAGAATCTTTCAGTTTCATTAATGAAATCTGTTTTGTTATTCTTCGGACTCATTCCGGTTATCGCCATGGCACAGGTTAAACAGCCTGTTCTGAACGGTACGGAACGGGTGAAGATGTTCAGCGCCCAGGATGCCATGCGGCAGACCTCTCCCTATAAGGATATGCATTGGCAATACATCGGACCAACAAATATAAGCGGTCGTTGCACCGATGTTGAAGCTGTATCTCCCCGCGGAGGCCAGTACCTGATATGGGTCGGTTCTGCAACAGGCGGTGTATGGAAGTCAACCAATGAGGGAACAACTTTTATTCCAGTTTTTGACGGAATGCCAACAGGCTCCATAGGGGATATTGCAATTGATCCGAAAAACTCCGAGGTTGTCTGGGTTGGAACCGGCGAAGCCAATATTTTCCGCAGTTCAAATGCAGGCTGCGGAGTCTATAAGACAGCTGACGGCGGCAAGACATGGCAGCTTATGGGCCTTGAAAACACTCATACTATCGGACGCATAAGAATACATCCTGAAAATTCAGACATTGTATATGTTGCTGCAACCGGTCACGAATGGACTACCAATGAGGAGAGAGGCCTGTACAAAACCACCGACGGCGGCAAGACCTGGAATAAAATATTATATATCGACAAGAATACCGGTGTCTTCGATCTTATACTTGACCCGCGTGATCCCAACACCCTGTATGCCACCTCATGGGAAAGGATGAGACTAAAATGGAATGATCCGAACGCATTCACACCCACGAAAAACTGCGGCGTATGGAAATCAACTGACGGCGGTAAAAACTGGAAGCAGATTAACGAAGGTCTGCCGGCAGCTCCCGAGAGAGGCAGAATTGGTATTGACATTGCCCTCTCAAATCCTGATGTACTCTATGCTTATGTTGACAACTACGAAGTATCATATGTTGCCAAACCGGGTGAAATGGATTCATATGGCCGTCAGAAACGTGATGTTATAAAAGGTGCCACGGTGTACCGCACCGACGATGCCGGCAAATCCTGGAAACAGGTAAGTGGACTTACCCCTGAGACCAAAAGTTATATGGAACGTCATTCGGGTACCTACGGATGGGTCTTCGGTCAGATTCGGGTAGATCCGAAAAATGAGAATATTGTCTATACCCTCGGTGTCCAGCTGCACCAGTCGGTTGACGGCGGCAAAACATTTGCAGCCCTTCGCGGACCTCATGCAGATCATCACGGTCTCTGGATTGATCCGCTCAATGCCGACCTGCTGCTTAATGTTCAGGACGGTGGCCTCACGATCTCCTATGACAAGGGCAAATCGTGGAAATATCCGATAGACGTACTTCCCCTGGGCCAGTTTTACAATATTGCATATGACTTCAACGTACCTTTCAGAGTATTCGGTTCAATTCAGGATCACCACAGCTTTTACGGACCGGTGGATCTCTCACGTGGCCGCGACAGAGTCAGGCCTTCTGAATTCACGAATATTCTCGGTGCCGAAGGCAGCTCACATGCTGTTGATCCGCGTGACAATAATACGGTATATGCCAGTACCTTTTACGGCGCACTTGCAAGGGCCGAAGTAAATAACTATCCGGAGAGTACGAAAGATCTGCTTCCGGTAAGGTATCCCGAGGAGCCCCGCCTGAGAGGACAGTGGGTTGCACCCACACTGCTTTCTCCGCATAATCCGTCAATTGTGTATCACGGCATGCAGTATGTTATGATGTCACGTGACAAGGGCGATACATGGGAATATATCAGTCCCGACCTTACCTACAATGACCCGAAAAAATCAGGTGACATAAGCTACCAGACAATACAGACACTCGATGAATCACCGATTCGCCAGGGCCTGCTCTATGCCGGAACTGATGACGGACGTATATGGAGAACAAAAGACGGCGGCAAGACCTGGACTGAAATTCGCAACGGGGCTGTTCCGCAGAGATGGGTGTCAAGAATTGTTGCATCCAGATATGACCTGGGAACGGTTTATATGACCCAGACAGGCAGACGCGATGATGACTTCCAGGTATATGTATGGAAATCAACGAACTATGGTGACACATGGGAAGACATTTCAGGCAATATTCCGGTTGGCCCGGTCAACGTAATAAGAGAAGACCCGGTAAAAGAGGGTATACTCTACGCTGGAACAGATGCATCTGTTTATGTTAGCAAGGACGGCGGCAAGAAATGGGATATACTGGGCGACCTGCCATTTGCGTATGTTCATGATCTCCAGATACATCCGCGTGACAATATGATTATTATTGCAACACACGGGAGAGGGATGTTTGTGCTTGATGCAAATCTTGTAAATGAGAAGGATAAGATAAGGCCCTTCAGATGGGAATAGTTTTTTTTGGAGCCTCCGGTGGAGGCTCCTTTTTATATCTGTAAGTGGGGGTGGGAATCATCACCAGGTAGATTTACAGGCAGTGTTTTGATTTATTAACCGGGTAAAATTAAATTCCTTTTTTTAATCAATTATAACCTAAAACCAACCAATTTATGAGAAAGATTCTGTTGCTTTTTGCGCTGACTCTGCTGACTACGGCCATAGGCCTGGCGCAGACGGTGCAGGTGCGCGGGACTGTTACAGGCGCAGAAGACGGCCTGTCTGTTCCGGGAGTAATGATCACCGTTAAGGGGACCACCGTAGGTGTTATGACCGATGCCGACGGGAAATACAGCCTTAACGTTCCGTCAGGTTCAACTACACTGATTTTCAGTTATGTCGGTTTGAAGAAGACCGAGGTTGAGATTGCCGGAAGAAGTGTTGTTGATGTCAGTATGGAGTCTGACACGCAGGTCATGGGAGAGATTGTTGTTACAGCTCTCGGTATTAAGAGTGATAAAAAGGCACTTGGTTACGCTACAGCTCAGGTTGATGCAAGCGAGATCAGTGCAGTAAAATCCAACAACTTTGTCACTGCAATGAACGGTAAGGTTGCCGGTGTTCAGATCACTTCAACGTCAAGCCAGCCTGGCAGCGGAACCAGAATTGTGATCCGCGGCGGGTCATCAATCGAAGGTGACAATGAACCTCTGTTTGTTGTAAACGGTGTGCCTTTTGATGCTGCAAACAGCAGTCAGTCATCAGGTTTTGCTGATATTGACCCCAATGCAATTGAAAGCCTCAGCATCCTTAAAGGTGCTGCTGCTTCAGCCCTCTATGGCAGCCAGGCTGCCAACGGTGTAGTGTTAATCACCCTGAAATCAGGCTCATTCAACTCAAAACCAAGAGTCACCTTTTCTCACACTTCAAGCTTTGATCAGATTTTTGAAATTCCTCTTCAGAAGACATGGGCACAGGGATATTGGAACGGCACCGCATGGCAGTATGCTGATGGTGAAACTTCCAAATCCTCTACAAGCTTTGGACCTAAAATTGCTGATATTCCCGGAGCAAAATACTATGACAGGTGGGATGTATTCAAGACGGGATATGCTGCAGAGAATAACATAAATGTCACGGGTGGTAATGCACAGGCAACTTATTATGTTAGCTTTAGTAATCTGGATAATCAGGGTGTTCTTGAGCCTCTTAAATTCAAGAGAAGTTCATTGAATGCAAACACTTCATTCAGATTTACCGATAAACTTACTATCTCAAGTAACTTCATGTATTCAAAACAGAATGGCTCCCGCCTGACTGAAGATGCAAGCAACAGTTCATTCATGAACACACTTCTTGCATCTCCGAATACATGGAATCCTTATCCGGTTAGAACTGAAAGCGGAACCCTTCGTCTTTTCAGAAACGGTGGCCGTGATCCTTATCTATGGGTGCTTGAAAGCGCTGCAAGGATCTTCCAGCGTGATCGACTTGCAGGCACGGTCACAGTTGATTATACAATTCTTCCTAAACTTAAGTTCAGGTCAGTGACCGGTGTCAGTACTACCAGTGCAAATAATAATGACCATTTTAACAAAGGTGGTATTCAGGTTACTGAAGGATGGTATAATACAAGCGAGGATTTCAGCCGCGACTTTGAATCGACTGAAATGCTGACCTATGAAAATAGATTCGGCGATTTCACAGTTAACGCACTTGTCGGGCATAACATTGTGGAGAACAACTGGAGACGCTCAGTCTTTGAGGGTACCGGCCTGATCCTCCCTGGTGTCTACAATACTAAAAACGTTGCAGGCTACGAAGCTTCAGCGTTGAATGGTAAATACAGATCTTACTCATTTTTCGGGGAAGCAAGAATTGGTTACAAGAGCATGCTCTATTATACAGTAAGTGGGAGAAATGACTGGGTGTCAAGTATTGCAAACGACTTCTTCTATCCCAGCCACAGTCTTGGATTTGTATTCAGTGAGCTTCTGGCTAACAAGGATATCCTTTCCTTCGGTAAGGTCAGGGCAAGTTATGCAAAGGTCGGGGCGCCGGCTGATGCATATGTAACAAACACTGTCCTTGAAACGGCCGGTGGGCTAAACGTTAAATGGCCTTTCGGCGGTCAGATGAGCTACCTTGAGCCTTCAACATATCCAAATCCTCTTCTTACGAATGAGTTTAAAAATGAAATTGAATTTGGAACAGAACTTAAATTCTACCAGGACAGGCTCGGAATTGATTTTGCTTACTATCATAACTGGAGTAAGAACCAGATCCTTCCGGAACAGCTGCTCTCATCAACCGGTTATACTAATGGATACATTAATATAGGTGGTATTACTCATAAAGGAGTAGAGCTGAGTCTTTATGGCTCACCTGTTCAGACAACTAATTTTTCATGGGATATTATTGTTAACTGGTCAAAGGATAACTCAATGGTTGACAAGCTCGGGAACAAACAATGAACCTGTCTCTGTTGGTTCATCAGGCTACGCAATAGTTGGACAGCCCTTCCCGGTTATTTACACAACAGGCTTCCTTCGTGATGATCAGGGCAGGCTCGTGCTTGATGACACGCCCGGAGTAACACTTGGCAGGCCAATGGTTGATAACCGCAGTAATCTTATCCTCGGTAAGACTGCTCCTGACTGGCTCGGAAGTTTGCGCAATACTTTCAAATATAAGGGTCTGTCACTCACCGCACAGATCGATATGCAGAAGGGCGGACTCATGTACAGCCAGGATGATCATTACCTGACATACTACGGTATGGCAAAGCATCAGGAGAACAGACCTGACAACAACATGATTACATTTGACGGTGTTATGGGTCATCTTGAGGATGGAGAAGTTGTGGTTACCAGCCAGACACCGGTCCCGACATCTTACAGCCTTTACTATCAGACAGTATGTCAGATTCTCGATGAAGAAAACCTTATGCCTAAGGATTTCATTAAACTCAGAGAACTGCTTCTCGCATATGAACTTCCCAAAACAATGGCAAACAGGGTCTTTATGCAGGGCCTGACAGTATCATTCGCAGGCAGGAACCTGTGGAGGAAATTCAACAAAGAATTTGAAGGTCCTGATACTGAAACCAATTCAAATGGGATTGACAACGGTAACGGCTACTTCACTTATAGCTTCCCTGCTATAAAGACCTATTCGTTCACAGTCACTGCAACCTTCTAACAATGTGAAACATGAAAAAGATATTTAAATATTTTACACTTTTGCTTGTGACAGCAATAACTTTCACAAGCTGCGAGGAGTGGCTCGATGTAAACACTGATCCGAGTGCAATCTCTGACGGACCTGCTATCACTGAGAATATAATGCTGATTGGTATTGAAGCTGAATGGGCTGAAACATCGGTTGCACATTTTCCATGGTATGGCAGCACCTCTGACTGGCAGTTATGGTATGGCATTGAAGCCTCAACACCTGCTTCTTTCATCATCAGTGCAGCATTTGGCAATGATATCTGGGATACCTACTCAGGTTCACTTAAACATGCCGTTCAGCTTTATGACAAAGCAAAGGCTAACGGTAATATTCATTACCAGGGCATTGCAGGAGTAATTGCAGCATGGCACTGGTTCTATATCGCCGATGTATATGATAAGGCTCCTCTGGAAGAGGCTATGAAAGGCGGAGAATTTTTCCACCCGACAGTAGCTTCCCAGGAAGAGATCTATGCTCACGCCAATGCACTTCTCGATGAAGCTATTGACCTGTTTGCTGTAGCTGAAGGTGGCGACAGGGTTCCAAGAGCAATCAGATGATTATATGCTTGGGGGTGATATGGACAAATGGAGCAGACTTGCCTATTCAATCAAGGCGAGGCAGGCAATGCGCCTTATCTATGCTCCGGGCAAAACTAAGGCTGGACAGGCTGACCTGGTTCTCAGCTATCTGCAGAACGGTATGACATCAAATGATGACGTATGTGAGTGGAGACACCTCGACGATCTTGACAATGCCAGTTGGTTCTACAATGACTGGGTATATGACTATTCTGCTCAAGGTATGACTCCTACAAATTACCTCATTGACATGATGAACTCATTCAATGACCCGAGGAGATATATAATGTTCACATTTGCCCAGGCAGATCCGACAGGATTCATTGGGATAAAGGCAGGAGCTAATGTCATAGATGGTGAAAAACCGAGCAGGTACAAGGCATCATTTGTGCTTAAAACCTATCCTGATCAGATCATGCTTTTCTCGGAGACAAATTTCCTCAAGGCTGAAGCACTGGCTCTAAAAGGTCAGTGGACTCTTGCCGAGGCAGCAATGAAAGCCGGTATCAGGGCTGATATGGAATATATGGGAGTGGAAGAAGCTGACATTGTAACATATCTTGCCCAGCCGTCACTTACAATGCCGACAAGTGAAGAGGCTGCCCAGGAACTGATAGTTGGTCAGAAATACATTGCAAATGTATATGAGACAATGGAGTCATATTTTGACTTCATCAGAACAGGGTATCCGAAGCTGAACTTCACGTATGCAATTACAAACGTGGCCAATGCGAATACTTTCCCAAGAAGATTCCCCTATCCGCTTGATGAACTCGAGAAGAACCCTTCAGTCGCTGCACTGGGTCAGCCTAACTGGATGGTGAAAGGTACAACATGGGATACAAAGTCATTCTCATGGAGGGCTAAATAGGCAGTCAGCCATTAGCATTATTTAACTTTTAAAAGGCCGCTTCAGTAATCATGTTGAAGCGGCCTTTTTTATCTTTACTTCTCAAACACTATTAATTTCAGACAATGAATTGCATAAAAAAGTTTGTATCGTTCCTGTTACTCATCATGGCCGTTCTCCCGGCATCGGCACAGGATAAATCTGCAAGGGATCTCAATGCATTTACATACCGCAATTTCGGTGCCTTCCGGATCAGCGCCTGGGTAGGCGCACTGGCTGTGCCTGAAAATCCCGGCGAAAAGCACAAATACACCTGGTACGTGGGACCACGCAACGGAGGCGTATGGAAGACAGTGAACAACGGTACAACATTCAGCTGCATCTCTGACGGCTTCGGAACAACAGCTGTCGGTGACATTGCAGTTGCCCCGTCGGACCCCGAAGTAATCTGGGTTGGTACCGGCGATGCATTTAACGCAAGATCCTCTTATTACGGAAACGGAGTGTGGATGTCAGCCGACGCTGGTACGACATGGAAGAACATGGGGCTGAAGGATTCGCACCATATATCGAAAGTCGTGATTCACCCTACCGACCCACTTACTGTATGGGTTGCAGCAATGGGACACCTCTATTCTGAAAATGAGGAAAGAGGAGTTTTCAAAACAACCGACGGTGGAAAAACATGGACCAAAGTCCTCTTTACAGATAAAGCAACGGGTGTCATTGACCTGGTTATCAATCCTGTGAATCCTGACATCCTGTATGCCGCCACCTACGAAAAGAAACGTACGGCCTGGACATATGAACCGGGCGGGGTGAAGAGCCGCATTCACAAGTCTGTTGACGGCGGTAAGACATGGAAAGTGGTCGGCGGCGGATTTCCCGAAGGACCGCTGGGAAGAATCGGCCTTGACATTCACCGCGCCAACCCTGATATCCTTGTTGCCGTTGTTCAGAACCTGAATGTAAAGCCCGGAGTTGATCCGGATGCAAAAGTGCCTTTTGATGAATTCACAGACCATTCATTCGATAACCTCATCGGCGGAGAGGTATATATAACAGGTAATGCAGGGAAGTCATGGAAACGAATCAATGACCCTGAAAAAAATGATGTGAGCGGAAAGGCCGCCTACAGTTTTAACCGTATCACAATTGACCCGGCTGACCCTGACAAGATCTATATAATCGGATCCGGGATGTATTATACACTCGACGGAGGAAAAACCTGGCCGAACGGACGGGAGCAGAGGCTCTTCCAGTCCAACTTCGGCGATAACCGCATATTCTGGATAGATCCGAAAGATCCGCGGCATATAATGCTGGGTTCTGACGGTGGCATTTATTCGTCATTCGACGGAGGCCTCACAATGAACCATTATTACCAGCTGCCGCTGGGTGAAATATACCAGGTCGAAGCCGACATGGAAACACCATATAATATTTATATCGGGCTTCAGGATCATGAGACATGGAAGGCTCCGTCTAACGGCTGGGCAGGTGAAATAAGCCCCTCGGACTGGGTCATAACCGGAATGTGGGACGGGATGTATTCGAAAGTGGATCCTGAGAATAACAGATGGATCTATTACACCACCCAGTTTGGCTCGCATCACCGCGTCGACCAGGCTGCCGGTGAGCGTGTTCCGATCACTCCGAAAGCCGGAGAGGGCGCCCCCTACTACCGGTATACATGGACAACACCGCTGGCACTGTCACCTTTCAACAGTTCAATACTTTACACAGGAGCACAGATGGTACTGCGTTCACTGAACCGCGGCGAGACCTGGGAGCCGATAAGCCCCGATCTTACTGATAATGACCCTGCCAAAATCGTGGGCAAAGGTCACATAAGATACTGTACCGTCACAACAATTTCCGAATCGCCTGCAAAAGCGGGAGTCATCTGGGCAGGGACCGACGACGGTCATTTGCAGATGACACAGGATTTCGGCGGAAAATGGACTGACCTGACTGCAGGGCTGACGGCGCTGGGTGCACCTGCTTCGATGTGGGTAAGCAGGGTATTTGCATCGAACCACGATGCAGGCACTGCCTATGTGGCTAAGAACGGTCTTACTGATGACCTGATGACCGCTTACATATTCAAAACAACTGACTACGGAAAGAGCTGGAAGAAGATCACTGCCGGACTGCCGGAATCGCCTGTTAATGTTGTAGTTGAGGACCGTAAGAATCCGCTGCTGCTGTTCGCCGGGAATGACCTGGGAGTCTATGTCTCGGTCAACGGAGGCGAAAGCTGGGAACCGCTGAAAGGGAATATGCCCCCGGCCGTGGTGCGCGACCTGATGATCCATCCCCGTGAGAACGATCTGATAGTGGGAACATACGGCAGAGGCGCCTGGGTGACTGACATCAGTCCCCTGCAGCAGTTCACACCGGAGACGGAATCGAAAACAATGTTTCTCTTCGACATTGAACCCAAACCACAGATGAATTTTTCACAGCAGGCAACCTGGGGTAACTACCAGATGATGGGTGACAATCACCTTAATACCCGTAACGAGCCCAATGGCCTCGAGATCTGGTACTGGTTCGGGGCGGATCAGAAGAGTGATGCAGTAGTCACGGTTCTGGATCAGGACGGCAAACAGGTTTTTGAGAGAAAGGTGAAGCCTGTCAAAGGTTTCGGCAAGTTGTACTGGAATACAATGCAGGCACAGCCGGGGAAATACAGTATAACACTGACCTGCGGAAGCTTTTCGGAGAAGAAGACGGGTATCGTCCTGGAAAAATGGCGCTGGCCGGTTCTCAATTACAGGGGTGAATGACATTGAGAAGGTTTGCCCGTAAAAATGAAAGAACTGATTAGATTTGCATCCTGAGTTTTTATGGATGGGAAAAAGCGCGGAGAAGAAGGGTGATATTGTAAGTATTACTACTGTACGAAAGATACACAGGGCGGCCGCTGCTTTTCTTGCGGTTGTCTTTGTGACAGTGGCGGTGACAGGGCTTCTGCTTGGCTGGAAGAAGAACAGTTACGGGTACATTCACCCCGACTCCTACCAGGGCAGCAACCCTGACCTCCGCGACTGGCTTCCGCTTGACTCGCTGAAGACAATAGCGTTTCAGGTGCTTCACGATTCAATCAATCCCGATCTCAGAACAGAACTGGACCGGATTGATGTCAGACCCGATAAGGGTATGGTCAAGTTTGTCTTTTCCTATCATTACAACGGGATACAGCTCGATGGTGCCACCGGAAGAGTACTTCATCTGGAACGGCGCCGTTCTGACCTGATAGAGGATATACACGACGGGTCTGCCCTTGACAAATTACTCGGATTTAAAGGAGAACAATTCAAGCTTGTATACACAACCGTCAGCGGCATATCACTCCTTGTCTTTACAATAACGGGAATATGGATATGGCTCCATTCCAGGAGGAAAAAGAGAAGGGCTTCGTCAAAAGCAAAAGACGAGGCTCACTCTCCGGGGGCGTAAGTAAGTCTTGTAATTACACCGTCCATCGATGTACATACAACGCTGTTCGGCGCAACAGGGGTGATCTGATTTATCAGACAGGCGGATATCCGGTGAGCCCATATAAGTTTTCCGTTATCACGACTGAATGCATAGATAAAGCCCTTGTCGGAAGGTACATACACAATTCCTTCATGCTCCACCACTGCAGCCGGCGCTATATCATACCCGATATTTGTATCAGCCTTCCACCGGACATCCGCCGGTGAGCCGTCAGCAGACACCCCTATAATATTTCCTTCCATCGTTTTCGCCAGGACAAGGGTACTGTCTGCGGAAAGGCCCACCGATTCCCTTACGCTGTGCTCACCGATCTTTGACTGCCATATTGTTTTCCCGGAGAGTGCATCGAGGCAGGTCATTTTTCTGTCAGGGGCAACTAAAAAAATGCGGTTATCAACGGCTACAGGGAAGCAGGCAGCCGGGGAGAGCATCCGGTTTGAGTAACCGTTATTCCATACCCATTTTGTGGCTCCGGTCTTTGCATCGAGGGCATAGAAACGGTTTTCCCAGGTGCCGAAGAGAATCATATTCCTGTATATCAGGGGGGTTGTCTCCACGAAGCCCTCAACTTCTTCGTTGATCCATTTTACGCTGCCGTCTGCCAGCGACAGGGAGTAGGTTTTGCCGCCGGAGCCTGTGATGACTGCCTGTTCACCATATATCACGGGGGATGCAACGATGCGTTGTCCGGCATCAAATTTCCACAACAGCCTTCCGCTGCTGATACTTAAAGCATAAATGGTACCATCTGTTGCCGATACTATGATCCTGTCTCCTGAGGCAGCCGGAGTGCCGTAGATCTTGCTTCCGGTCCTGTACTGCCATTTAGGATTTCCATTACTGAGTTTTCTTGCTTTTATAAATCCGTCGGTGCCGGCAGTAATAATTGTGTTTCCTGCAAGCGTTGCACCTGAACCGATATCGCTTTTCTCCTCTGTGCGCCATACTTCTGTGACACCGGGGTGAAGGCTGTTAACCGAAAAATCGGGACGCGGATAATCTGCATCACTGTCACTGAACTTATGATTTGTGAGCCTGACTGTGGCCCAGGGCGCATCGGTCTTCAGCGCCGGACGGCGTACCGAGGCAGTCAGGAGGGTGTCACCGCTGACCCGCATTATATTGTATCCTCCAACAGCATCTCCTGCCCTGAGGTTTGACCTGGCCATCAGGCCGGGGATACCTTCGAAATCCATAATCCTGTTTGCGTGCCCGTGCCCGCACAGACTCAGCTGGATATTTCTGCTTTTGAGCCTGTCAATGGCTTCATACCAGTTGTTGAGTCCGGGATCAAGCGGATAATGATTTATAAATATTATGGGGGTGTTCTTATCAGGAGTGGCTGCGAGAAGTGAATCGAGCCAGACAATATTTTCACGCGGTATCTGTCCGGGTCCCATACGCATGTTGGGACCCGAGTTGGTGCCTATGAAGAGGAAACTGCCGTGTTTAAAGGAAAAGGTTTCTGCGCCGAATATTATCCGGAAGCTGTTGCCTCCGCTTTCTGACCATTTTGTGTCGTGGTTGCCCGGCACGATGTACCAGGGTTTCGTAAGGCTGTCAAGGATCTGCTTTGCGAGATGCAGTTCGGCATCGGAGCCGAACTCGGTTATGTCACCGGAGAAGATTGCAAAGGCGAGGGAGTCGCTTGCATTTATGTCTGCAACGGTTCGTCTCAGATCTTCGGCTGATGTTGAGCTGCCAATGTGGGTATCGGTCACCAGGGCAAATTGAAACTCAGTCCTGGTCTGCCCGCAAAGGGAATTCGTCAGCAGGGCCAGTCCGAAAATAATCAGCAGGTTCCTCATGAGTTATTTTATTTCAGAGTGCAATTTACCAATATTGAATTAAGGGAAATATAGTACAAATTTTGTTTGAGCTTCAATTAACTAAAAATATTACATTTGCAACATACACACCCTGAAATGTATAAACCCTGCTTATTAAAGAAATTGGCAATATTAATTGCTCTGGCACTACCTGCAGCACTGTACGGACAGGTGCCTGTTGACATATCAAGTCAGAAGATCATCTCCGGAGGCAAGGTGTATTATATGCACCCTGTACTGAAAGGACAGACGCTCTATTCGATTTCGAGGGCGTATAAGGTAACAATTGACGACATCACCCGTACGAATGTGATTTCGCCAAGGGGTATTCAGACGGATCAGGTTCTCAAGATCCCGGCCTCGGAAGCCGTGGCCGCACCTAAGCCTCAGCCTCAACCTCAACCTCAACCTCAAGCCTCAACCCGTGCAGCAACCCGCCCAGCAACCCGCCCAGCAACCTACACCACAACCCAAAGCCTCGAACCTAAACCTCAACCTCAACCTCAACCTCAATCTCAATCTCAACCTCAATCTCAACCTCAATCTCAGACCTCAATCTCAGGCTCAGCTCAGCCTCAACCTCAGCCTGCAGCAAAGACTGCTGAGAAAAAGCCGGTAAAGGCCAAACCTGAAACACACAAGGTGCAAAAAGGAGAGTCAATCTCCTCGATAGCAATTGATCACGGTGTTACCGTGCGGGAACTGAAGCAAGCCAATAAAGGACTGCTGTTTCCGATGCCCGGCATGTACCTCGTGATTCCGGCAAAAACGGAAGAAGGGGATGATTCAGAAAAGCAGCAGAAATAGTGCCTGGAATATCGCTTTAGCGTCTTATTACAAGGTATCCTCTTACAGACTTGCCATTTTCGGGCTTCAGCAAATAGAAATAGGTGTCGCTTGGAAGCGGATTGCCATTATAATCCAGGCCGTGCCACAGATTGTCATATGCTGTGTTCTCAAACACAACCATGCCCCTTCTGTCGCAGACAGTTAGCAGGGTTTTCCCTAAAGTTTCGATGCCCCTGATCACGAAATAGTCATTCTTCCCGTTCATATCCGGCGTAATCAGTGATGGTATCAACAGGTCGGTTACAGTTATTGAAACGTAATCCAGGGTTGGCTGACAAACACCGTTTGTAACAGTCCACGACAAAACATTTTCCCCGGCAGCCAGATTGCTGACTGTGGTCCTTGCGTAACCGCGATCAGCAAATTCTCCTGATCCTTTTACAACAGACCAGTTTCCTGTCAGATTAATCCCCGGCTCAACTGCCTGCAGGGTTGTGCTGAACAGATATTCCAGGATCATATCAGGACCTGCATCGGCAACAGGCTTCTGCAAGACTGTCACAACCACCGGTTTGATGGCGGAACAGCCTGATACCGTTGTACCCTTGACCCAGTAGGTGCCTGCGGTGGCCTGGGCCGGTGTGGCATAAGGCATGGTGGCTGCGGCATCAGTCCAGTAGCTGAAGGTCAGTCCGGGGGTAGAACCCTGTGTTACGGCAGGATTCGTCAGGTCAACTGTTGAGGGTGAACAGACGGCTGCCGGATTCGTGATAACAACAACTGGAGCGGGTCCGGGCTGGAGATTAATAATTACATCGGAAGATACCGGCGAGGTGCATCCGTTTTCATTTGTGACAGTGAAGTTATATGTGCCCTGGCTCAATTCTGAAACCGTTGTGCCGGTTCCTGTGCCGGTCGACTGTACACTGCCGGGAAAACGGGTGAGAGTCCATGTTCCGGATGATGGCAGTCCGTTAATTATTACGCTTCCTGTCGGCACCTCGCAGGTTGGGTGGGTGACAGTTCCCGGCACCGGGGCGGTGGGAGTGGGAGGCTGCGCGTTGATAACCACCGCATCAGAGGGTAAAGAAGTACACCCGACTGAGTTCATGACTGTAAATGTGTAGCTGCCTTGCATGAGGCCGGAAATGGTTGTGGTGACTCCCGTGCCGTTAAAGGAGAGCCCTTCGGGATATCGTGTAAGGGTCCAGGTACCTGATGCGGGTAATCCGGTCAGTATTACCCCGCCGGTTGATGATATGCATGTGGGCTGGATTATAGTTTCTGCCACCGGGGGTGAGGGTTTTCCCGGAAACTCAATTATTGTTACTTCTTCAGAAGGTGCCGAAGTGCACCCTGACGAGTTGGTTACAGAGAACCTGTAGGTTCCCGGCGCCAGGTCTGAAACTGTCACTGTTGTGCCCAGCCCCTGCAGTGTAGTGCCGTCGGGTAGGCGGGTGAGTGTCCATAAGCCTGTTGCGGGCAGTTCGCTCAAATCCACACTCCCTGTTGTAATGTCGCAGTCTGGTTGTGTAATGGTACCAATCCTGGGTGCGGTCGGGGGAATACATGAAATCTTTATCTGATAGTCTTCAACTTCGCCCGATGTTGCTGATCCTGTGATGCCGTAGGTGGGCTTGTTGGCAGCATTGGGACCGAATCTGAAACGGGCAAATGTGGGTCTTGATGTTACAGCGTCAACCGGTACTGTCACAGACAGATTTGCTGTTCCGGTAACTCTTAGCGAATTGGTTGCAATCCGTTCACCGGCATCGCCGAAGTCTCCGTCGCCGTTCCAGTCCACCCATGCATTTAGGTAGGCAAGACCGTTTACGGTTACCTGTATTGCGACCCTCACCCCCGGGAACATTTCGGGAAAAGTAACGCCGTCTTCGTCATCGGTTCCGGTCAGGTCGTCTGCATCAGCTTCCAGAGAGGGCTGGTTGGCAGGTTCTCTGTCCGGTCCTGTCGATCCAAGGTAATTACTCCCCGTGACCACATGATCAGCCGAACCGTAGGAAAGTGGGGCATCGCCGAAATCTGAAGTTGCAAGCTGCGGGGCAGGGGAGAAGTTAAGAGGGGCCGGAAGGTCTGTGTCGGGCGAGTGACCGTAAATGGCGGGTGTATCCCTATCATTGAATATATAGGGAGAAGCAAGAATCAATACAACTATAAAGATTTTATTCATTATTGCTTTGCCTTGTATTATGATGCATCCGAACTTTCTTATAGGTAAGACGCCCGAAGTGCATATAAGTTCAGTAAGTTACGGCTAAAACCAGAAAGAGCATAGGAGATTTTGACGAACTCCGGCATTTCGTCCGTTAACCGACACTAAGAATACGGGGAGTCACTATTCGAATTGATGAACCTCCTGTTCGCGACCGCAATATCTGCAGACTGTTGCTTTATACTGTATCTTTTCCCCGCAGTAAGGGCAGATTTTATAGTCTTTGAATCCGTCCTTTACAATGTCTTTCTGCATCGATATTATACCCTGGAACAACTCCATCTCGGTGCGGGTTGCGAATTTTACAGGGTGGACCATATTTCCGCCCGGATATTCAATTATGAAATATTTTCTTTTCCGGAGAAGACTGAGGGCGATTCCTGATATTATTACGACTGTCCCCAGGATTACCATGATCAGTAATGAATTCCTGACTTCTGACAGCAGGCCGAGGACGACCATCAGGAGACCGAACAGCATGATTGCGTAGCCCGGTAAAGGTCTTGTCAGTTCGATGCATGATGTACCTGTGATGTCTTCCAGGTTAACGCTTTTCTTTCCGCCTTTGGCTCTTAATCCGCGGGCCCTTAAATTAATGCCGGACCTGTATATTCTCCCGAAATGGTAGACCCTTTTGTCGGTAACGATGACTGCCGACTTTGAAAGATCATCCTCAACCAGGATTGAGGCATAGTAGTCCTGGCCAAGAATAGCTTTGAATTCTTCGCTCCCTGACGCAAACAGACTACCGTAATTATATTTCATAATAATGATCCGATAAGTCAGTTCTGAGAGATTGTTGAAAGGAAAACAGATTTGCTGCGGTCATCAGGAAGCACAAAAAGAATCTGATTTGAATTTAGCAGTATTTTCTGACTTTCAAATATCAGAAATGACTCATTTATTTTTTCCCACTTGTCAGGCACAAAGCAGACTCTCTTTCGCAGTCCTTTGAGACCTGAAGAGAATCCGGAAGGTGCTTCCGGGAAATTGAAATGAGGTTTGTTTTTGCGCATAAATAGTCCCTGTAAATTCTTATTCCGCCTCTGTTTCATGAGTATTAGACAGGTTAAAAGTATTAATTTGGCGCATACAATATGTCTTAAATCGAGACTATTCCATGAACAGATGTAAATGTTGGGTGAACAAGTAAATTTCATAAACCAAAATTTACTCGCAAAAGGTGAACAAAGGTGATTTACGTTAATAAAAGCACCGGGCGATGGAAAAACTATACAATGGAAGGGAGAAGATCAGGACCGATCAGATACAGGACTCCGGAAGCAAATGAATGAACTGCCTCTGCAGCCTGGATGGAATAATTTGTCCGGGCTACAGGAGGCAGTCAATAAACTATTTAACCTTGATGTTTGGATTGTTGAAGGATTAATTCCACAAAGTACCGTCGAGGCCCAGTATGGTTCCCATCCAGAGAGCAATAATAAATGCAATAATGCTGAGTAGAATAACTACCAGTCGCATCAGGTCACTCTGGGGGCGGACAAAATCCTTTAAGAAAAAGGATAGGAATCCAAATGCTGCGACGATGGGGGTAATTATAAGAGGTCTGATCATCCAGAATTTCCCCCATTCCGGGTTTGGCTCGTCGACTGAGAATACGAGTACAGGAGATAAGGGCTAAGCCTATTACAGCGCCGGTGAGCATTCTTTTGATTATGGAGATAGTTGTAATTTGCGGAATTGAAAAGTTTTTCAGTGTCATATCAGCTAGTTTAAGGTGAATTAAAAGTACTTTGAACTGCAAAGTAAAGACAAATTTTAATACTGCGCAAGAATATTTAAAAAGAAATGAATGATTGAGCCGGATCAGAATAATAGAAGTTATGCTCTGTAGTTGCAGGAAGAGAGTTTTATGTTCTCTTTTTGTTGCGATCAGGTTTATTTCTTTGAGTGATGGGGAAACCGGTTCTCACTCCAAATTCATAACTTAAGATTTGGAATTGCCCGCAATCGGCAACTTTCCATGCAGCCGCCTGTTAATTGTAAGCGGAATGAACTAGACAACAGAAAATAAACATTCAGACAAGATGAAAAAAGCGACCTTAATAATTTTAGCACTTGCGACATCTAACAAAAAGGGGTTTTACATCAATGGAGTCCAGTTTACTGAAAAAACCAGGTATTTTGAACCTTCGACCAGGGACTTTATGATTAATTACAGAGTTGAAAATATAGAAGCGCTTATCGAACAACTGAAGAAAAACGGAGTAACAATTGTTGACACAATTGAAACTGTTGAATATGGCAAATTTGTTCACATTATGGACATAGAGGGCAACAAAATTGAATTATGGGAGCCAAACGATATAGAATTTGAAAAGCTTGGTAAGATGATAGGCGCAAAGACTACCAAATAATAACTTCAACGATTTATTATCATGGATCAAAAAATACAACTTAAACATCCTGCCGGGAAAAAAGCAGTAAGCATGGATAAGGTAAAATACAGTGTCTTTATTAGCGACACGTTGCCAATTAAATTTAAACTTGCTTGACATGCAATGGCAACTTTTCATTCCACCACTGTTAGCGGTAATTTAAACATTATCATTCTATTCCTGTTGTGTTGTAAACTAAAGCAAAATGGGAAAGTCAATCTTGTTAGCACTATGTTTAATCATAAGTTCCATTACTATTGTTTCCGCACAAAGTGAAATGGAAAAAAAAGTCATCGAAATTGAAGTGAGGAAACTGGATAGTCTGCATGCTGCTGCAGTATTAAGTGGGGACCTGAAGGAAATGGACAAATATTGGACAGAAGACTTTATGGTAACCAATCCATTTAATGAAATAGACAAAGCAGACAGAATTCGTAACGGAACTGTTACCTATTCATCCTTTCAACGAATATGTGAAGCTGTAAAAATATATGAAAATGTGGCAATATTAATGGGGAAGGAAATAGTCGTCCCCAAAGGTAAATCGCCTGATTCCGGAAAGACTATCAACAGGCGCTATACTAATATTTGGATGAAATTAAATGGTCAATGGAAACTTGTGGCAAGACATGCCAGTGTTATTTGTTCATAATTCATTTTAAGCAAGTCAATTAATATGGGAAAAATTGAAGACTACGTAGTAAAAACTAATTCTGCAGATTGGAAGCCTTTGATTGAAAAGAATGTGAATACAAATGGTATTTATGTTATTCCATTACGATATAATGAAACGAGGAGAGCCCCAAGTTTTATGTTAAAATTTGAAGCTGGTGCAAGCTATCCATATCACAATCATCCATCTGGAGAAGAATTATTTGTACTTGAAGGTAGCTGTTTCATCAATGAAACTAAACTTGAAAAGGGAGATTATTTATATACACCACCTGATGCAAAGCACTCTGTCCGATCTGAGACTACTTGTATAATTCTCTTCATTGTACCAAGCGAAGTTGAAATATTAGAGGAAAATCATGACGACAGAAGGAACATTAAAGACTTGTAGTCAGGGACATCAATTCTACAAGAGTAGTGATTGTCCGACCTGTCTGGTTTGTGAAGATGAAGGTAAACCAGAAAACAGTTTTCTGGGATTTAATTGCTGCGCCTGCCAGACGAGCATTGGAAAGGGAAAACATAAAGACCTTGGCAGACCTTTCAAAATGGACTGAAAGGGATATTCTCAACCTTCACGGAATGGGACCAGGCACTATTCCCAAACTTAAAAAGGCTTTAAGAGAAAACGGATTTTCTTTTAAATCATAGTCATTTTTCAGATAAATAACCATCGTACCTGGTCTGACTCCCTGATATACTCTCTATTTTTTCCGATCAGGCTTATTTTTTTCGAAATGGGGCCCTCAGTTCTCAATACAAATTCATAACTTAGGTTTGAAATTCAATTGTTTGTCTCTTTGGCTTGTATCATTTTGACCCGGCGATCATTGAGGTATTTGGCAATGTGACTGACGGGGCTGTGCATTAATTACCAATAAGCAAATATGTAATGAGGACAGCAGAATCGCGGGTTGACACCGACGATGCAGTAGTGAGCAAGTTCCATAATTATTATTCACCAAAAGTGTACATATAATCAGCGTTAGCTGCAAGGCAAATTTGCACCAAACTCAGTATACCAGGACTTTGCCAACGCGCAAGCAAGAGTTTTGCAGCCCATCCCTGCAACCGTCCCTTCGCTGCAAAACACATGCTTTTTTGCCTGCCCGGACTCCGCCATCTAGACAATTTTTTCATAACATGACAAATCCTTCCCGTTTATCGGTTCTTTATCGTCTGGACAATTTCAACAAAACATGGCGACTCATGCCAATCTATCTGGACTTTGCCGCATCGGCAATTTTATCATATCATGATGACAACCCCTGCATGTTTTGCGAGTCTTTGCCTTTTTTAAAACTATATCATGACTTATCCTACTGATTTACTGGGAATTTATCACTTTAAAAATTGTATCTCAAAATTTCAATTTGAAGTTACTTTAATAATTAAATTAGTTGGTAGGCTAAGTAAAATCATATCCTTAAATAAAATCTAGATTATGAAAAAAATAGATTTGCATATTCACACTGTAGCTTCAAAAAGTGATTCTGATTTTAGTTTTAGTCTTGACAGATTGAAAAAATATGTAGAAACACTTAGAATTGATTTTATTGCAATAACAAATCATAATTTATTTGACTCAAAACAATATATTATTATATCAGACGCGCTGAAGATTACTGTATTTCCTGGAATCGAGATTGATCTCGAAGAGGGACATATACTACTAATAGCTGATAACAACGAAATAGAAGATTTCGAAAGCAGATGCAACCACTTAAATAAGGGAAATTTCTGCTCCAAATGATCATATTTCAATACTAAGGTTAAAAGAGATATTTGGCGATTTAAAAAAGTATTTAATTATACCTCACTACGACAAAGAACCGATTATTAGACAAGAGATTATAAATGAATTAAAAGACTTTATTTCATCTGGTGAGGTTTCAAGTCCTAAGAAATTCATTTATTACATTAAGAATAAAAATAGTTTAGTTCCAGTGTTATTTAGTGATTTCCGATCTTCTGATGATATTTCTGAGTTTCCTCCTAGACAAACGTTTATTGATACAGAGAAAATTTCATTTAGAAGTTTATGTACCTGTTTATTAGACAAAATCCAAAGTTCATCTATCAGAAAAATCAGGACACAAATTCTTTCAGGTTTTTGAAGATGGCCAAATTATTTCAACCGGATTAAATGTAATCTTAGGCGAAAGATCTTCTGGAAAAACTGTACACTTTAAAACGTATAAGCAATCTTTTCGGCAATATAAAGTACATCAGGCAATTTGAATTACTTGAGACAGACGAAGAAAAGGATATTGATAAATTTAATAGGTTGTTATCCGCTAAAGCAGAGTAGTGTCTCAGAAACATATTTGGCAGACTTCAAAGTTATTGTAGATGATGTTATTAATATTGAGCAGAAAAACATAATGAGAGAGAGACAGAAAATTATATCGATTCACTTACTAAAAGTAGCTGCAGAAGAAGAAAGAAGGATGTCTTTTCGCAAGCTACGCTTTTCAACGAAAGTAAATATACGGAAACTGACAATGCGACTTTGAAAAAGCTAATTGGATCCGTAGAGTTATTGATTGAAAATAATGAGTTAGAGAAATCATCAATGCCCATATACCCATAACACATTTATAAGGTTAATTATTGATTTAATTCAAAAAAAACAATGAATCTGAGGAACTAAATTTAAAGAAAGTATGGCTCAACTCATTAATTACAAACACAAAGAGGGAACTGCAATCCTTTACTGCATCTGCCTCAATTGAGGAAATTGACCTTTATAAAATACTAATCGAAAAAGAGAAACTTAAGAAATTCTCTTCCATTAGCATACTTAGTCAAGAAGGAACGAACAATTGAGAAGCAAGGAAATACGTAGATTTCAAATAATTGCCAGTACTCGCAAGTTTGGTGGAGCACAAGAACTCTTAAATAAATGTGGTAAAAGGACAAAATTTAGTGATGCTTTCAACTTTTACGAAAACCCGGTTGAATATCTTGACGAGTTAAAAGAGATACAACTTCTAGAACCTACTGATTATTATAAATATTTTGTCGATGTTGATTATAAGATTCTCAATGAACATGGAGTTGAAGTTTCGGGTGGAGAACGATCTGAATTCAATTTACTTGAAAAAATACAGGATGCTTATCAATATGACATGTTGTTAATTGATGAACCCGAATCTTCATTTGACAATCTCTTTCTCAAAAACGAAGTCAACGAACAAATAAAAGATATCTCTAAATCAATACCTGTAGTTATTGTCACCCATAATAATACGGTAGGAGCATCTATAAAACCTGATTATATTTTATATACCAAAAAGGAGGTAATCGATAAAAAGCCTGTATTTAAAATATATTCAGGATATCCATCTGATCAGATCTTAAAAAGTATGAATGGAGAAGAAATAGATAATTATCAAATAATACTAAACTGCCTTGAAGCAGGAGATCAAGCATATAAAGAAAGAGGAAAGACCTATGAAATACTTAAAGATTGAAAATTCAAAAGGATTTTTTTGCCTTAAAGAAAACGATTGGCAAGAAATTGATAAAATTGGGAAAGATGATTTAATGGCTTTGCTTGACAAGGCTATTGAAACAGATTTTGAAATGGATGAATATAAGCAAGAAAACATTGCTCATAAGGCTCATCAGGTAATATATAAGAATCTTTTTCATAAGTTTTCAGAATTGCTAGAGAATAGAAGCAGATTTAAAGATGAAAGTGAACAACTTTATAAAAATGCGTTTGAAAAATATAGTACGGACTTAAATACGGAGGATAAAAAATAACCCAGCTTTTACACAACTGGTTTAGCTAATTGCCTTGGTATTCAAAACTACTCACAAATTTTGCTTTATGCTAGTCATATCTGTCGTATATTCATATAAACCAATATAAATCTAAGAAAAAATGATCGATGATTATAAAGATGAGATACTCCCGAGACTTAAAAAAAGCGAAATCTATAATACCTTATTGCTTAAATGTAAGGAATCCGATCCTGAAGTAATTGCTCTTGTCCAAAATGCTTTTGGTTATGCCTACCAAAGGACTAAAACTATCATTAAACACATGGGGGAATTTACATTACATGATGGGGACCATTTATTTAGGGTACTTACTTTAATGGAAAGACTGCTTACAAGAGGGACTATTCAAAATTTATCATCTCCAGAGTTAATGCTGCTAATATTAAGTGCTGTTTTTCATGATATTGGAATGGCTCCAAGCGAAAATGATGTATTGACTTGGAAAAAAATATGGGATGAAATACCTGAACTAGAACCAGAGGAAGAGACAAAATTCAATGAATTTAAAAGATTTTTTAATTCAAAGCCAGATCAAGATGAAGTAATTGAAAAGCTAATTATAGATGGGAAAATCTATACGGCAGATACAATTAAAGGTTACTTAATAACCGAATTTATTAGGCAAAACCATTCTGAAAGAGCACGAGAGATTATTTCCCAAGATTGGGAGAATAAAATAAAATTTAGAGATGTTGATCTAACTGTTGAGCTTGCACAAATTTGTTTCAGTCATACAGAAGATGCTTTAAACCTCCTTGAGTTGGATAAAAATTATCTCTGTGGTTCAGGAATTTATGCATGTTTACCCTTAATTGGTGTAGTATTAAGACTAGCTGACATTCTTGATTTTGATGCAAAAAGGACACCCGCAGTTTTGTACTCACATTTATATGTAAGGCATCCCATTTCATTAAATGAATGGAATAAACATAGAGCAATTGAATCTTGGGAAATAAATCCAGATATTATTCAATTCAGCGCAAAATGCACTCATCCAGCAATCGAAGCCTCAATTCATGAGTTTTGTAACTTGATTGATTATGAATTAAGTATCTGTAATAATATTATATCAAATCTCAACGAGTTCAATTCCACAAAAGGAAGGGATATAATATTAAAAGTCCCTTTCAAAGTAAACAGAGACAAAATTAAAACAAAACGAGATATCCTAAACCGACCAATTTATTTATATCGTGATACTAAGTTTAATCTTAGCAAAAAACAGGTAATTGATTTATTAATGGGCTCAAAACTTTATGGTAATTCCGAAGTAGCTTTAAGGGAACTTCTTCAAAATTCAATAGATGCGTGTTTATTAAGACAAGCCCAAGAAATAACATGGGGTAACCTCTATCAACCTGAAATTAATGTTAGATATTATTCTCAAAATGGAGAAGATATATTGGAGATTGATGATAATGGAACTGGGATGGATCAACATATAATTGATAATTATTATGCAAAGGTTGGCTCATCGTTTTATAAGTCAGCAGAATTCTACAATTTAAAATCAGAAAGCGGAGCTACTTTTACACCAACTTCACGCTTTGGGATTGGTATTCTTTCATGTTTTATGGTGGCAGATACCCTAGAAGTCGAAACAAAGAGAGTATATGCTCAGCATACATCTAGTGATGCTCTTAACATCATTGTTGAAGGTCAAGAAAGCATTTTTTGGATAAAGCCAGGAAAACGAGATACGCCAGGAACAAATACTAAATTACATTTAAGAAAAGCAAAAAACCCTTGGGAAAATATGACAGAGCAAAAATTTCTTGATTCTGTAGTAAATGTAATCCCTAATCCTCCATTTAAGATTAATATTGAAACTAAATCGCACAAAAAAACAAGGGATGAGAATAGTTTTAAAGAAATAACTGCTTTATCATTAAAAGATTATTCATGGAACACACATGAAAATATTAGGACTTTTGAAATCACCATCGATGATTTAAACCTTGGTATAATAGGATCTGTTAATGTAGCCATACTTGAAAGCCAAGGAATGCCCCAAAAACAAATAAATAAAACATCCATTGACGTATCAGTGGATGGAGAGAAGTATACATTAGAAAAAAAACTCTGGATTTCCGAGAATTCAATTCAGCAAGATTCAACCTCATTAACCGTAAATGACGATGGAGGAATTAGCCAAAGCAATTCATCAAATGACTTAGCAAAATCTAGGTCAAGACTGTCTCTACATGGGATCGAGGTACCAAACTCATTGTTCCAATATAGCTGGCAAATATTCAGAAACCAGGTTAGAATTTCTTGGCCTTTCCCATTAATTCTTGTAATAGACATATGTGGAAATAGGGATCTTGATTTAAATTCATCAAGAACCCAAATAGTTCTTACTAATAAATGGCTTGATTTTGAAGAAGACTTAGCATTTAAAGTATGTACTGGAATTGCCAACCAAGTATCAAGAGAATATTGGTTAGAGCTTAAAAATATTTTTTTCAATGTAACTCAAAATGAAACTTTTTTACGAGGATTAAATAGAGTAGAAAAGAATTGAAGCAGGGACTCATAATATGGACAATAACGGTAAGTTGTTTGTCATGTCTTTTGACTTTACACCTGTTTTAAAAATTTATACTTACTGGCCGAGTGAAAAGTTCCCATATCGTAAATCCATAAACATTTATCATATATTTTATGAGTAAAAACGAAACAACAGAACCCAAGGTTTTCATTATTGAAAGTCTTGAATTTGATGACGAAGAAGAAAATCTCTTTGAAGGGCATATTATTTCAAGCATTCTACGATTAAGTAAGATAGAAAGCAAATACTACTACATCAGGACAAAAAGAGAATTTATCGAAGTACTCGGCTTGTTTTATGATAGCAACTTTAGATACCTACATATTTCTTGTCATGGTGGAAAAAACAAAGACTCAATTTGGACAACTTTAGATGAAATACCTTTTCAAGAACTTGGCGAAATACTTGAATCTTACCTTTATCGTAAAAGACTTTTCCTTTCATCATGCTCAGTAGTGAATGAGAGACTTGCAGAGGAGTTAATTCCAAAGACTAACTGTTATTCTATTGTTGGACCTAAGAATGACATTGAATTTCGTGATGCCGCGATAATGTGGGCTTCCTTCTATCATTTAATGTTTAAAACGGATGCAAAAAGGATGCTTCGAGCGGAACTAATAGAAAATATGCAAAAGGTTGTAAACACATTTGGGGTACCGATGAATTATTATTCAATTAGTAGAAGTAAGGGATTCAAGAGAGATATCATAAAACCTAGTAGTATTAAATCAACCTAAACAACCAAGAATGAAATAACCTCTAAAGTTCTTTTTGAGCAATAAGAGTATATCCTAAAAAATGATTTTTACTAATTCTGTTACCGACTTGCCCTTATCGCCTTTTTTGGTAGATAAACTTCAATAGTTGAAGTGAATTGGACTAGCGCCAAAACTCCTTCGTGGATTCCAGATTCCTATTAAAAGATATTTTATAGTAGATAGAAATCCTTCAAATCGAATAACCAAAACTTATTTACATGACAGAGACCATAATAGAAATACTAATAGATTATTCTGGCAGTATGGGCTATATGAAAGGTTCAGGACCTGAACATGAAAACAAATATTTAATTGATGGAAAAACCAGATTAAGTTTATTGAAAAAGGTGCTTATAGAGCAAGTAATCCCAACTATTGATTATTCGACAAAAATATTCATAAGAACATTTAGAATTAATAAAAAAAAAGTTGGAGATAAAACTGAAGATACTTTTTCAGCACCCATAATTTATCAAGGTGGATTTAATAAAGACAAAATTGCATCAATTATATCTGCCCTTGAGGATCCTTTACCCGGAGGTACACCGATTACTGCGGCGATTAATGAAGCATTTTTAAATCTAAGAAAATACCCAGACAGTGACAGAAAAATGATACTATTAACTGATGGAGAAGAAAATGGTGGAGGAAACTATAATGAAGCAGTTAAGAATATTGAAAAAAGCAAGGGCATTCCGTGCAAGATATTCATTATCGGAATTGATCAAGATGAAAAATCTGAAATCAAGTCTAAAACAATAGCAAGTGGAGGTTACTTCAATATTAAATCACATACTTTTATCAAGGATGAGATTCAAAATGCTTTGATTCCTTTAAAAGCTGCAGTACTTCAGAATACATTACATAATATCAATATTGCCGAAGAAGACAAAGCGCCCGATATTCACGAGGTAGCTTCTTCAATTAAAAATAGAGTTGAAGAGAAGATTGTCGAGTTAAAACACGAACGAACCGATTTAAGCCTGGCTAAAATTGAAGAAATTGAAACAAAAATCAATGAATACTTAACAAATGGGCAAAAACTCTTAGGTGAGCTAATCTCAATTAAAGAAATAATTCGTATTAATGCTTTAATCGATTCTGGGTTAGAATCTACGACCTTAACAATAGATCTGGATTATAGTGAATCACTTCGGCAGAAAAGTGAAATTTACCTTTATGAATTACTTTGTGATAAATATGGCATTAACAAAGTAAGATGGATTAATCAGGAGGGAGAAAAATTTGAACCATATGATTTTGAAATCCTGGATGAGGATGACAATGTAATTAAACTTATCGAATGCAAAGGTACTGCAAAGAAAAAGCCAACATTTTATCTTACCTCAAACGAATGGAGTTTTTTCTTATCTAATCGCGAGATGTATCAAATTATCAGAGTTTTAAATGTTGAAGACGAACCAAAAGCAATTTCAATTGACAATTTGTATGATTTCTTAATCACAGGGAAAGTTGTTCCATATCTTAAGAAACCAGAAATAGTTAAAGAAGAGAGAGTATTTTTAACTTTATTGATTGATTTTTGAAACTCATTACAGCCAAAACCGGATCATATGCAAATCACCTATCATGAGATGAAAGAATTGACAATAAATATCCATAATTTGACAAGGAAAAATATCGGACAAAAATCATAATTTATGAGTGTAATTGATAATTTAAATGACAGACAGAAAAAGGCTGTTTTATCCGATGCAAAAAGAATCTTAGTATTGGCAGGAGCTGGATCTGGGAAAACAAAGACAGTTATTGCCAAACTTCTTCATCTAGTTATTGAGAAAAACATTAAACCATCTGCTATATTAGCAATTACATTTACTAAAAATGCTGCCAATGAAATGATTGACCGATTAATAGTATCAAGTGACTCAACAAACACTTATGAAACTTATATTCAAGACAAATCGATTACTGCCCTTCAAAAGGAAACTGAAAGGCGCAATCGAATCCAAAAACAACCTTGGTTAAGTAATTTGACAATTAAAACTTTTCACTCGTTATGCTATAAAATATTGAGGGATAATGGGAATCCTGTATTTGATAATAAATTCAAGCTTATTTCTGATGATTCACCTGAAGAATTAGATCTTAATAAAGGTGAAGTATCTGCTAATGAGAAACCTAAAGATATCATAGGAAAGTTATTAATACTGGAATGTAAAAATCGGGATTACATTTTAAAGCTAAAGCGATACATTCTAGATTATTACGTTGATAAAAATAGTGTTGATAAGGCAATGAAATCATATGAGCATCCTGGTCAGCAAACCTATACTACTTTAAAAGGAGAAAAGGTAAAATCAAAATCGGAACGAGATATTGCAGATTGGTTGTATAGACATAGCATAAAATATATTTATGAAAAGGGAATGAAGGTCAATTTCAATTTTAAACCGGATTTCTTCATTCCACAAGCCGACTTATATATAGAACATGTAAGCGATAAAGAGCTATCCGATGAAGGATAAGGAAGAACAATTTAAAGTAGCAGGTAAAAACTATGCGAAGACTAGCGAAACTATGATGAACAACACCAATCTTTTCAATCTTGCTATGGAAAGAATTGTAATGGGTAAGATAACGGAAGCAATTACTGAAGAAATTTTTTTAAGCTATGAAGAAGAATTTAAGAATTACACTGTAAAAATAAATGAGTTTTTAAAAACTGTGATGAGATTACAAACCATGATTAAAGCGGAGGACATTGAACCAAATGGTTTGCTAACAAAATCAAATAAAAGTGAACATGAAAGAGTAAGAGTGTTTTATGAATTGGCAGTCCCACTTATAAATGGCTATAAAAACTACTGCACGAATAAATCATATATAGATTTTGATGACTTAATCATTTTAACCATTAAACTTTTGAAACACAATATTGAAATTAGAGAACATTATCAAAATAAGTTCAGATTTGTAATGGTTGATGAATTTCAAGATGTAAATAGTCTGCAGGTTAAATTACTTGATCTTTTATTGAAACCTGAAACACAATTATTTTGTGTTGGAGATGACTGGCAAAGTATATATGGTTTCAGAGGTTCAAACGTAGATTATATTGTAAATTTTGAAAAACTCTACAAAGAATCAGAAATACATAAACTGAATATTAATTACCGGAGCACTCAAACAATTGTTGGTGCCAGTAACGAGGTAATTAAACATAACAAAAACCAGATCAATAAGGATGTAAAAGCTCTCAAAAATGCACCCAATAAAATTGAGATTTATCGATCTAAAAAGCTTGATGAAGATGGGGTGGAGTTTTTCGTAAATAAAGTAAGGGAACTGTACGAAAAAGGGTATGAAAAAAATGACATTCTGGTTTTATACAGAAGAAGTAAAATGAGAGAGCCTTACTTCGCCGGATTAAAGAATAATAACCTAATTGCTTCTTTCAAAACTATTCACGGATCAAAAGGACTTGAAGCAAAAGCAGTATTTATCTTAGGCCTTACAGAGGGATCTGGAGGATTCCCCGATATATGGTCAGACGATGCAATATTTAGAGTAGTCAAAGATGTAAAGTATGATATTCTTTTTGAGGAAGAACGGAGACTATTTTATGTTGCCATGACCAGAGCTAAGGATGAATTATTCCTTATTACAGAGTTAGGGAATGAGTCTTCCTTTATTGAAGAAATTCCTCAGCATTTCTATGATAACAATAGTCCAGTGTTTAAGGATATTGTTGAAGAATTAAAGTCTTGCTTAAAATGCGGTGTCCCTATTGATGAATCTTATAAGTTTTGCACAAACTGTGGTGCCTCACAATCGATTATCGAAGCAGGAAATTCCGAAAAGAGGAACTCAATAGATACAGGTGAGAACACTGAAAAAAAGAAATTGCCGCTTCACATTGAAAAATCTAGACTGAAACATAAAAATGCCTATATGCCTTGGACCAAAGAAGATGATTCTAAATTAGAAGAACTATACCGGGCAGGAACTCCTATAAAAGAGTTATGCGATTCTTTTGGAAGAAATAGTGGCGCAATAAATTCAAGAATTGAAAAACTAAACCTAATTAAACCCAAGAAATTCTAAAATGGCAACTACATTAAGACATTGACTTTCACATCACAGGAGATTAAGAAGTCTCTCCAATTTCTAAGAATGCCATCTTTCTAATAACCTATAAAAGTCTTCACGATAATATTTTAATACTTTAGTAATATTTCTTTGAACTTGAACATTAATAAGCTTTTAAAAGAGTTCCGAATTTCTTTTCCGCTTGAATATTGAAGATAAAAAACATTTCCTATCTTTAATAAAAATGGTTTTCAATAGTTTATTATTTAGAAAACATTGAATTTATTTTTTTACCTAAACCTCACATTATAATAACATTAGAATTTAATTAATTTTATTTTTTATTGGTTTACTATTATTATAAATATCATTTAAATCTTAATTGATACTATGAAAAAGAAATTAATAATTATTTTAACTGTTGTGGCTTTAGGGTTAATTATAGTCAAAATATTTAGTTGGTCCAAAACCAGTATTTGATATAGCTATTGTAACTCCGCCTTCAATTATTGCATCTCTTCCACATTGGGTTGCAGAAGAAAAAGGAATTTATAAAAAATATGGCCTTAGAGTTATGACTCGAAATGTAACTGATAGCAAATTTATGGTGGCAGCATTACAAACTGGTGGTTTGGATATATTACCGGCAGTTTCACTAGTAGATGTAATTAATGAATCCTCAAAGAAACCGTTAAAACCATTAATTTTCTCTAATAGTAGAATGAGAAACAATCCACATTTTGAAGCTTTGACTGTGCTTCAAAATAGTACTATAAACACGTTAAAGGATTTTAAAAGTGAAGAAAACTGGGTATGCCCCGGGATAACCTCACTTAAAGCTGTTGAATATTTCTTAAAGGAAAATAAAGTAAATATTTCTAAAATTAAGTTTGTTCCTCTTGCTCCACCAGATCATCTTAAAATGTTACAACTTGGTGAAATAGATTGTTCGCATATTTATGCTCCGGAGAAAGAAGCTAATGAATTTGGTAATAGAGTTAGAGAAATTTATCGTTTAGAAATATATGCATATTTTAATGAACCTTCTGCAATTGGAGTAAGTATTATGTCGCAAAAATTTTATCAAGATAGGCCTAATGTTGCTTCAAATTTTTTAAAAGCCTGGGATGAGGCAGTTCTATTTATAAGAGATAACGATTTTGAAGCACGAAACATTCTTAAGAAGAAATTATTATTATCAGATGAGGTTGCTCAAACTGCAACATGGGTTAACATTTATTTTTAGTTCAGAAACATCATTTGATGCAATAGATAAAACTATTAAGTCATTTCAAAAAATTGGTGTTATTGATAGTTTATTCGTTTTTACGAAGGATTTTATGATTAAATAATGATCAGGGTTAATTCTTTAACATATAATTATCCTAATGGAGTTGAATTGTTTAACTTTTTAGACTTAAGTCTATTAGAAAATGAGATTGTAGCTTTAAGGGGGCCTAATGGTTCAGGTAAATCTACCTTATTAAAAATCTTAGCGGGTTTTATTTCACCAGGTATTGGATCTCAACTTCTCATAAATAAAAATTTAAGTATTAAATTAATTCCAACTGAATTGAATTATTTATTGTTGCCATGGTATTCAGTTGAAGAAAATATATCATTTTTTCTTAATAATGGAAAAATGGCAAATAACTTAAATAAAGATTATTATTTAAATGAATTTCAAGAGTATTTAAGTACTGAGCGAGAGGATTTATTTAGAAAAAAGGGTTTTTGAATTATCCAGTGGAGAACAAGCTATTTTGGCTCTAATTTGTGCTTTATTAAAAACCCTAAAATCCTTTTATTAGATGAAATATTTGCAAATACATATGAAATCACTTCCAATAAAATAATTGAAAAGTTGAAAAAATATGCTTTGTTAAAAGAAGCAGGCATTATTTTTACATCTCATAATCAATCAATAATTGAATCCTTTTCTACTCGCATAATTGAACTACCTAATAATGAAAGACATTCTTAAATATATTATTGTTGCACTTATATTTTTATTTCAATCTGGGAATTACTTGTATTAACAAACTTATTGCAAGGAGAACTACCCCATTTTAATTTAGTCATAGCTTATTATTTCCACAGTAGTAATATTCTTGATTTGCTATTACATACTAAAAATACCCTCAAAGTATTTTTCTTTTGTCTATTTCTTGGAATTTTCTTTGGCTATTTATTCGGCATTCTCATGGGTTTTTAAATCACTAGTTTTTTATTTTATGATTTTTTGAATGCCATAAAATCTGTCCCTGTTACCATCCTAATTCCTATATTCATCATTTTGTTTAAACTTAGTTCCTTTATTATTCCTTTAATTGCTCTACCTGTTATTTCAAATATCGCTGTCAATATTTCTGATTCATGCATCTATTTAAATAAAAATCGATATTCTGTACTCAGTCTATACAATATTAGTAAATGTTCGTATTTACGCCATGTTATCTTGGGAGTCGCTTGATATTTTGTTCTCTTCTTTAAGAATTTTGATCACGTTTATTTTAGCTCTTGAAATTGCAATTGATTTTTTTCTGACTCTTAATAACGGGTTAGGTGCATTTGTTCATGAAAAATATTACGGGGATGTATCTCAACTTCCTGGTATGTATTCAGGAATTATTTTAATTAGCATAATTGGTATGTTTTTCATAAAAATGTTAGACTTAATTTCTTCAAAACTAATTTTATGGAAACAAAGAATATAGAAATAGAACGTTTTAAAAAAAAGGCTAAGGGTTATAAAGAAGCGATCAAAAACGATCCAAATGCAAGAATTATTGAATTTTACAACAATCTCAATTCTTGAAGGATATATCAAGTCACAAGAACTAAACAAAGAATCATTAATCATTGTAGATTTGATGGCAGGTGATGGCTATTTAACTAAGTTCTTGATTAATTCTGGATTTAAAAATATTCATGCAATTGAAGCATGTAACGAAATGTATTTTGATTTCGGATATTTATAATAATAAAAATGTCCATTTACATCCGATACCAATAATTTCAGATATAAAGAATCTATTAAACGAAATAAATCCTGATATAATAGTATCATTAGCTTCATTTCATCATCTAATTATATCTGATGAATCAGGCAAAGTTGACCAAGATAAAAGCATATATTTTCAAAAAGAAATCATTGATATCTGCATAGAAAATTCTAGAAATTGCAAATTATTCCTGATAATCGACCTTTTTGAATTTGATCTTTGCAATAATACCAATTATAGAGGCATCCCTAATGATTATTGGAATACTGTGCATTCTTCAAAACTTTTGAGAAAATGATTTGATGGATGAAAATTTAAAAATCAAAATAAGGAAAAGCCATACTTTTAATAGCTTTAATAAAATAATTCAAAGCTTGTCTGAAAAAAATGATATTGAAAATCCTACGGTTAATTGGTTTAGGTCTATCGTTAATAAATTTACTTCAGTAGGACATTATGATATATCAATCTCGGAAAACTTAATTAAGGTTTTATCCCAAAAATATACCAATTTATATTTTAATACTTTTTCATGCCCTTGGTTATTTAAAAGTAATCCTTCTTTACAACAATTTATTCTCAAAAAATTTGGCTTTTACCTTGATAATGAATCAAAGATTACTAATGAAGAAGTAATGGCTAAAGCTAAAACAGTAGCTGGCATAAAGATTATTAATGATCATCTATACTCTTTTAGTTGGAGTTTAGGGGCACTTCTTATTGATAATCATAAATCTGATACCTACAAAATTCCTAAAAATAAAATCCTAACTATCCTAATTTTATTGAATATCTTTTTAATTATCAATATATTATTTCAAATGAGTTATAGTTTAAGCTCAAGTGATTTTTATGGTCTCTCAAATTTTATTGTATTCGCTTTATTTGGATCATTAATATCAGAATATTTAAACATTCTCTCAAATTTTATAAGAAATACGAGAAAAATGAATTTTAATTTTTTTGCTCGTTAATTATACTAAATTCTTTATTTGACATTACCGTCCCTTCGCATTCAAAGACAGTACCTTTAATTAAATGTCACATAATTATCCCGGCCCTTCTTCTTCTAAGACTTACTTCAAGAAAAGTCAAATGAACCAAACCGTCCCTGCGTTGTCAGGCACATTACACAAAAAATATTTTCTTCAATTTATAATACTTTGTGGTTTGCGTAAAGAGCCTTCCAGCCTGTCCCTGCAACTCGGCGAGATAAGCGGCTAAAGTAGAAACCTACTAGATCATGACAACTCCAAAATTTGCCCAGCAGCTAACAAGCGGGTATAGGCAATAAGTTTGTCACAATTTTTGCACCACACCTTGACAACTTCATCGTGAAACAAAAATCTCGTCCGTTTACAAACATCGTGATTCCGGCTCTGGACAGATCCGTGCTAAAGAGACAATTAAATCTTTCGCCGGGACTTGCAAAAATTGCGCCATACCTTCCTTGCCACCGGGACAGCTTTTCGGCTAAAGTACCAGGACTGGTGGCCGGATGGCTGCGTCAGGTAACACTTACTGCCCATACCCGCTGGCCGTTATGCGTCATGCGATTTGCGGCCAAAGGGAATAATCCCAATAATGACTTTAATCGAGATTTGCTACAATTGGACAACTAAAACACTCAGAGGTGAAAATAGAAAATGAAAAAGGGCCGATTAAGGTTTATGCCAATATTAGAAGAGGCAGGTACAAATAAACCACAATTAAGAAAAGATTAGAGGTCATGTCCTTAGATAATGTGGGAAAGATAATAAATCATGAACAAATAATTGAAGTTGCAAAAGAACCTGTATCTGAGAAACAACCTGAAAAATGGCATCAAAGACTTTCTGAACTAAGAACAGATGATGGTTATACAAATACTACCATGGAGAAATAGAGGTTGGCATAGAGCAGAAGAATACTTTATCTTTGATAATGGATTGGCAATTCCTTCTTCCGTTCTGAGCAGGATCCTATATAAACATACTTAGTCAGGTTGTTATTTGTTCTAAAATATAATGTTTACATAACTCTTAATAAATACAATTATCATGTTTAAGAAAAACAGTTCAATGATTTACTTATTAATTTTTGGGGGAGTTATAGCTATTCTTATGAATAGTTGTAAAAAAGGACAGGTTCCACTATTAACTACTACCGAAGTAAAAAGCATTGTTCCCAATTTAGCCAAATCTGGCGGAAATATTACAAACGATGGTGGAGAATCAATTCTAGCCCTCGGGGTATGCTGGAGTACCAGTCAAAATCCAACTATAAATAATAATAAAACAACATATTTCCCATCTTCCAACGAATTTGAGAGTACAATATCAGGTTTAAATTTAAATACAACCTACCATATTAGGGCTTATGCAATGAATAGCTCAGGAACCGGATACGGTAATAATATTTCATTTACTACTGACAGTAAGACTGGCTTAACTTTTAATCCTAATCTTTCTTATGGAAATGTAAAAGATATCGATGGGAATATTTATAAAACTATTTCAATTGGAACACAAACATGGATGGCTGAGAATTTAAAGACAACAAAATACCGTGATGGATCTATGATAAGAACAACAAATCCCACATATGATGTAAATGTTGAATCTTATCCAAAATATCAATGGGTTTATGATGGTATAGAGGAAAACGTAGATGTTTATGGTAGATTATATACATGGTATGTTGTGACAGACAGCAGAGGTTTATGCCCTGTAGGATGGCATGTACCTAGTGATACCGAATGGACAACTTTAGTTAATTTTCTTATAAAGAATGGATATGCTTACTCAGAAAATGGTATCGATATAGCAAAATCCTTAGCAGCGAAATCCGGTTGGGATCCAGAAGGAGCATACGATGGTAGTCCTGGTGGTAATCAGACAGTTAACAACAGCAGTGGTTTCACAGCTATGCCTGGTGGCATGAGGACCAACTCAAATTTCTATAACCAAATTGGTGCATCTGCAGCATGGTGGACGTCTACAGAGAGTGGTAGGATCGATGCTTGGGAAATGGCTATGGCATCGTTTTCCGGTATCATACAGGGCGGAGGGACAGCGGCAGTATCTGGTTTTTCTGTTCGTTGCATCAAGGATTAAAAACATAGATAATCAAGTACAATTAATTAGGTTTTATTTATCTTTACTATAACTAATAGCGTCAAAAATCATTCACAAAATACTCTATGGAAGGGGGCAAAATAAATTTTAGTTCATATTTTTATTTTCGATAAAAACCATTTTAATTGAAATTATCACATCACTATAAATTATTTTTATTATTACTAATATCTTTATTATCAAATCTATGTACTAAAGATAATGATAATTTATATAATGTTACTATTTCAGGATATGCTCAAAAAGGACCCTTCGTTACTGGGACACCTGTGTTTGTGAATTCACTTAATTCTGATTTAGTCCCATTTGCAACTTCAATTTCATTTGATACTTTAGTTATTAGCAATACTGGTTTCTATAAATTTCCTGGAATTGAGCTTTCTTCCCAATATATTGAGGTTTATCTGAGTGGCTTTTATTTCAATGAAATTGGTGAAGGGGGCTATACATTGTCTCTTCATGCGTTGGCAGATATAAAAAGCACTTCTACTGTTAACATAAATGTCCTTACTACCCTAGAAAGGTTTAGGGTAGCACACCTTAAATACCATGGGAATAGTTTCTCTAAGGCAAAAGCAATAGCACAAGAAGAAATATTGGCAATCTTTGGATATCATGTTCAGAATATAAATCATTCAGAAATGCTGGATATTTCTTTAAACAAAGATGAAAATGCTATTCTTCTTGCAATCTCGATTATTCTTCTGAGTTATTCACCAACATCTGAACTATCTAATCTTTTAAATAACATTGCTGAAGATATAGAACCTGATGGAACTTTGAATGACACTAGTATTCTTATGCAGCTTAGAAGTACTACACAGTTATTGGATTTATCGATAATTAGATCAAACCTTGAGGCAAAATATAGGCAACTTGGAATTACCACGGTTATTCCAGATTTTGAAAAATATATTAATGAATTTCTGCTCTTTACAGGATCGTGACCAACAATATGATTATAAGTAATGACAAATTTTATTAACTGCAGTTGCTTCAATTAGTACCAAATTTTATTTACATAACATTAGAAAAATAACACTAATTTATTTAACGAATATCGCATTTCCCCCTGACAGAAAATCGTGTATTATATAATACTCCCGGAATTGAAAGCTTCCCTAAATTAGCAGCAGTTAAATTTAGATGTTTTCTTTTGATGAGCCCATACCTTTTTTCTGACACTCTATTTTAAAATAGTCCGGATTTTTGGGAAGAGGTCACAGGATTCTATCTTTTAACAATAATAGTACTACATCTAAAATGAAAACAAGATCATTCTTATTCTTGCTCTTAATAGCACTTTGCTTTGGCTGTGAGAACCAAACTCAAAGGATTGAGATTACTCCAAACATTATCATTAGCGTTCCACAGAAAAGTAAAATAAGCATAACCGGATCTGAATACACTCAAAAGAAATGGGAGATTGCTTTCGATGACGATCATTTTGCAGTCTTTAGATATTCAATTAGCGAACCGGATTCTGCAAATATAAATGACCAGGAATATGCATTTAAAAAGAATATTGATGCTTTTATCCAAGCATTTGATTTAGACAATCTTGATAGCACCTTTACATATAAAGATACGTACTCACAAAGTGATTTGAACTTTGATTATTTAAGTAACGGAAACAATTATAAATTCTTCGGCAGGTTTATAGGCAATGAGAAAGATTTTATTGCTTTTTGCTTTCTAACTCCTTATCCAGTTGATAATTTTTCGAAAAGGACCAAAGACAATTTATTCAACTCAATTGAAATGAAATAGGAACTACCTGTAACGCCTACAATATGGGTAAGTGCTGATGTGCATAGAAGCTGTTTTGGTAATTATCAGGAATGAAGACATTGATTAAGATTTGCTTTTGCTTATTTGTATTAGTTCTTACAAATGGTTGCAATAATGCTGATGACCTGAAGCTAAACCTCGGCTTTGAGTCAATCAAAAGTGATCAATTTGAACCTTTTGGATGGGATTATTGGGAAGACGGGTACGATGTAGCTATTGATGAAAAGGTTAGTTATAGCGGGAAGTATTCCCTTAGAATAGAACCTAATCCGGACAATAGTCATCATCAAGGAACCGGGGGTGTAAGTTACCTCTATCATGGCATTCATGATAATCAACGAATTAGGGTGACAGGATCCATTAAAAATGACTCTACAAACAAAGACTCAATTGGATTATATATTCGCTGTTATACATTACAAGGGAACGTAGGCAACATTACATATGACAGTGATTTTATTGGAACGCACGATTGGCAGGAATATTCAGTTGAACTTGTTGCTTCAAAAGAAACTAACTTTCTCGTGTTTGGTGCAATTCTGTCCGGATCAGGAAAGATTTGGGTAGACAATATCAGGTTATTTGTCGATGAAAATGAAGTATTTACGCAGCCAGGAATTTATTCTTATAGCGCTACACGCAATGAAATAAACAGGCTGAAAACCAGGATTATACCAATAAAAACTGCAAAAGCTGAAAGTGGTTTTGAAGACCTTGAACCATTAAAACAAAGCCTGAAAGATGCAAGGATAATCGCACTTGGGGAAAATACACATGGATCTCATGAAGTTTTCGAAATGAGACACAGAATGATAGAGTTCCTTACAGCAGAAATGGGATTTAATGCATTTGCAATTGAATCCTTTCTTCCTGAACATAGCCTGATCAACCATTATGTCCTGACGGGATTCGGAGAGCCAAACAAAGTTCTTAATACACTGTACCCTGCATGGAACACTCAAGAAGTCCTGCAAATGATTCAGTGGATGAAGAAATATAACCAGGCAGCGCCAGACAAATTACATTTTTTTGGCTTTGACATTGACCAGATAAATGGTTCACGGAATACAACAAGGTATTATAGAGATAGTTGTATGGCAGAGAACGTGGAGAGAATACTAAATGATAATCCAAAGAGTAAGATAATTCTATGGGCGCATAATGAGCATATCTGTAAAGATCATCTGGCAATGGGAGATTATTTGCATAAAAAATTTGGTTCCGAATACTACTCTATTGGCTTTTCATCCAATAAGGGTACATATACGGCTGGTGTTGGTAATGGTTATAGTATTTCGACAGATAATAAACTGGTAAAAAGCATTCCGGGTTCTTTTGACTATAATTTTAGCAAAGTAGGGTGTTCTATGTTTTTTCTTGATTTGAAAAGCATCTCAGAGAATGATGCAGATTCCCAATGGTTATTTAAGAAATTGTATTTCCGAACGATTGGAGGTAATGCGACTGACAACCAGTTTCATCCTGCATCATTAATGGAGAAATTTGACGGGATCATTTTTATTGACAGAACAACATCAACAGAACCATTATATGACAAGAACAGCCTCTAACAGGTCGGCATATGTCATATCCTCTCCCCAACGCCATCATTTTCTGGCTAAAGAGGCTCGTCAAGTGGTCGGCGGTGCGGCCCACCCCGGCTGTAGTCGGGGACTTCCGCCAGCTGGAGGACCAACGCCACATATCGCCGAACGTTAGCGGTAACTTAACAGACATACTACCAACATTTTAGAATATGAAATCAAGACTATTTCTCCTTACGTTTCTAGTCTGCAACTCAGTGTTTTCACAGGTTACGGACCCCAACATGGTTCTTATCCCAGCCGGAGAATTCACTATGGGAAAAAACTCTTCGGGAACTACGGATTGGCAACCCGAACATAAAGTATCGGTTGACGCTTTTTACATGGACAAATTCGAGGTAACAAACAAACAGTACTTTGATTACTGTTCTGAGACAGGCAATCTCCTTCCTGAATTCTGGGGATCGGCACAATTTAAATGTAGCCTTGAGTTTCCTGATCATCCTGTTGTAGGAGTAAATTTCACGGATGCCTTAAAATATGCACAATGGGCTGGAAAAAGACTACCTACAGAAGCCGAATGGGAGTATGCAGCAAGAGGTGGATTATCAGACTCTAATTATCCCTGGGGAAACCAGATAGACTCGACCTTAGTAAACTACGGGAAAAAATACAAGACAACATTAAAAGTAGGATCCTTTAAACCAAATGGCTTTGGACTATTCGATATGGGAGGTAACGTGTGGGAATGGACAATGGACAATTATGGAGATGACTATTATGCAAACTCTCCAGGTCAAAATCCTGAAGGCCCTCATTCAGGCAGATTTAAAGTAATTCGTGGTGGAAGCTGGCATTCCGGGGCAATGTGCATTCAGACTTTTTATCGCAACGGCCTTTCACCATCATGGATTGATTTTGCGGTAGGATTCAGATGCGTAAAAAGTGCCAGGTAAATCTTAATCTTTACCATGACAATTAATAATAGCTTCCGCTAACAATCGTTGTATTTGCTGTTATGGATAATTGCCTGCTTATATTGGTAAGTGGCAACCAGCATGAAATGAAATCTTAGCAGAAAATGATCTGGATTTTATTTTTTTTCATACTTTAGAATTTAGATACAATTAGAGCATATTAATTAATACAATATGAATTCCAGGACAAAGTGTGGAATTTATCTATTATCCACAATTGGTTGTTTTTATCTGCTTACCAACAGTTGTACGCAAGAGTTACTGCCACAAGGAATTGCATTAGGAGACTCTCTTCAGGGAGGTAAAGTAGCTTATATTTTGCAACCCGGGGATCCCGGATATGATCCTCAAATTCAGCATGGTCTGATTGCCGGACCCAGTGATACAACTGAAGGCATTATGCCATGGTCAATAATTAGTGAGCCACCAATCGGAACAACAGGAACTGCCTTAGGAACTGGTCTTGCTAACACTGAATCAATAATTGCAATTCATGGAGAGGAGAATTATGCTGCCAAATATTGTTACGACTTAGAATATAATGGGTTTACAGACTGGTATTTACCGAGTAAAGACGAACTAGATAAGTTATGCAAAAACTTTTCTTTTATTGGTGGCTTTTATCCTTTTAAGGGTAATAATTACTATTGGAGTTCTTCAGAATTTATTGGAAATAATAAGATGGTATGGATGCATGTCTTTTATCCAGCCGACTTTCCTAACATTTTTCCGAAAACAGTCACTTGTCATGTACGTTGTGTCAGATCTTTCTAACACCCGGCTATCCATAACAGATTGTGATAAATCATTGCCTCACCTTTTTCGAGAGTATCTTCTGGTTATAGAGGACCATTTTGTGGCTGGTGGTTCGGCCCTCCTCTGACGGTACCATCAGGGGACTCCCGCCAGCAGGCGGACTAAAGTACCAGGACCATGCCCGGAACTCGCGTCGGGTACCCCCCCCAATAAATTAAACCACCGGCAGTTATCTGCATGCTTTTCTGAATGAGAAATCCGGGACAATTGATGCATAAACTTTAACAACTGACAAAAAATATTTACACAAAATTCTACATTTTTGTACCTGATAAAAAAGGAAGGAAAATAATGGTTAAAATTCTCAAACTTATTTTGATCCTGCTAATTGGGGTTGAAGCATTTGCTCAACAAACAACAGCTACTAAACTTAAAGCAGCATCAAGTAATTATGACATTCAGGACAGCGTTTTGATAAAGACAAGAGATGGTGCTACAATATCGGCAATGGTGGTTCGTAAAAAAGGCGATACAAATCCTAAACCCGCGATACTTCAATTTACAATTTATGTCAGGGATAAAGGCAGAGATATTAAGTCACTAAAAGAATCAGCAGACAATGGTTATGTAGGCGTGATTGCATACACAAGAGGTAAACGTTTTAGTCCGAACGAAATATTTCCCTATGAGAATGATGGCAAAGATGCATATGATGTAATTGATTGGATCAGTAAACAAAAATGGTGCAACGGAAGTGTTGCTATGTTTGGCGGTAGTTATAATGGATTTACACAATGGGCAGCCTGTAAAACTCTTCACCCGGCACTTAAAACAATTGTACCTTATGTAGCAGCAAGACCAGGACAGGGGTTGCCTATGGAAAACAATATTTTTGTAAATCCAAATTACGAATGGGCGTTTTATGTCGGGAACAATAAGTATTTGGACACAATAGCAGGAAACGACAGACAACGATTCAGGAAAATGCAGTTCAGATGGTGGGAGACAGGTGTTGCCTATAGTAAATTAGATAGCATTGACGGTACACCAAACAAATGGTTTCAGCGATGGATAAGCCATCCCTCTTTTGATAATTATTGGCAAAGCATGACACCGTATAAAAAAGACTTTGCACAGATAAAAATACCGGTGTTGGCATTTGACGGTTATTACAACGATGGACAAAGTTCGGGCTTGTATTATTTAAGAGAACTACAAAAGTATAGTCCAGAAACGCCAGCCTATCTTATTATTGGGCCTTACGGACACTTTGGCACTCAAAGAGGCGGAGAAAGTGTCTTAAATGGCTACAAAGTCGATTCCATCGCATTATTCAATATAAATAAAATCACCTACCAGTGGTTTGACTATATTTTAAATAATGGAACCAAACCGGAAATACTGAAAGATAAAATCAATTATGAAGTAATGGGTGCAAATGAATGGCGAAGTGCACCCTCAATTGACAAAATGAGTAATGGTTTTCTGACTTTGTTTTTGACAAACAATAAATCAGGAGATTTCTACTCTGCCAGTACTGAAAAGCCTGACGGGAAAAGTTTTTTATCACAGAAAGTTGACTTTGCTGACAGAGAAAACAGCAATAATAATTATTATCCGGACCCGATAATACGCAAGGAAATAGAAACAAGTAACGGATTTAACTTTATAAGCGAACCATTGAAGGAACCTATGTTAATCAATGGCTCGTTCGTGGGTGAAATCAAAGCCAGTATCAATAAAACGGATATGGATATTGGCGTAACATTATACGAAGTAATGCCAAACGGAGAATATTTTCATCTATCGTATTTTATTGGAAGAGCAAGTTATGCCAACGACATCACACAAAGACAATTACTTAAACCAAATGTTATTGAAAGTATTCCTTTTTCTAATACTCATCTGATAAGCAAGCAATTGAGTAAAGGAAGTCGATTATTAATTCATCTGAATGTTAATAAAAATCCGTTTTCAGAATTAAACTATGGAACAGGCAAAGTAGTAACCGAAGAAACCATAAAAGACGCAAAAGAACCTTTAGAAATAAAATGGTATAACGACAGTTTTGTGAAAATTCCAATCTGGAAAGAAAAATAAAGTGCATGAACACACAATACCACTGAACTGTAGCATTCATTCGCCTCTGCAGCCCATGATATTACTTTTCACAATTCTTCTCGTTTAAATCAAAATCATTAAGATCTGACATTTATGACTAATCCATATCACAAACTACTGGCAACCAGTTGCCTTTTAATCTTTGGACTTTTTACAATACAGAACAGTTATTCCCAAAAATACCAGCACTCGATACTTGGTGGTCTTAATCTTGCATTTGAAGAACCGGAAAATTTTGAACCAGGGGTGACAATTGAATACCAATTTGAAATCTCTTTGTCAAAAAGATTTTCGATTGGGATTTCGCCATACTTAAATATTGTAAACTACAATGAATCAAGATATGACATAAGCGGGACTACGATCACAATGGGAAAAGAAATTGAAATTTCATCCGGCATTCCGGCAATTTGTCTCTACCCCAAAGTAATATTTCAGCTAAATGATAATCTTAACCTGTTTGTCACAACAGGAATAAATGGATATTCATCTTTTTCCAGTGCTTTCTTAACTTCAACAGACTATCAAACCGGAGATGTTGTAACAAAAAGTTACAAAGAAAATTCCAGGTTCAGGTTGGGCGTGGATGCTTCTATCGGTCTACAGGTTTATTTGACCGACAAATTTGATTTGATAACAAAACTGAGTTGGTTTTCATCCGATGCCGGACAATCAATCAATAGACTTAATTTCGAAGGGGATTGGACAACCATTAATACAAAGTCAAGTATTCTTTCCTTTTCGGCAGGACTAGCCTTTCCAATATTTCAAAAAGAATAACCTTCTTAATCTGGAAAATTGAATTATATACGAATTGCCAACACAGAAAAAATGCTGTATTTCGTGACAGATCCTGCCACATTCAGCATAAGATTTAACCAAAATCATGGCAACAGCCGGAACATTAAAGACTTTTGAAAAAGGTCATAAATTCTATAAAAGCAGGACTGTCTGACCGGTATTAACCTGACTTTAACTGAACCCTCGACACAGTAGCTTAACTTTGTATAAAGTGACCAAAATAATTGTCCGATGAAAGAAGTAGTAAAAGTTATCCTTGGCTTGATTCTGATATCTGTCTCATCCGGTTTATCCTTTGGCCAGGATAAAATAAGCCCGGATACGATCAGTACATACTTCAGGGAAATTAAAACAAATACATACAACTATAAAGACCTATGGAATATTGATTTATACGGTCCAATTCTTCTTGTGGATCCAAATACCAGGATAGTATATTCAAATTTCCCTGATTCGGCAGGAATATTAAAACCTGATGGTGAAATATTTTCAGGCACATTACCCAATAATATCAATTTTGCAAATACTGCTTTGTACTGGAGTGGAAAATCGTGGGCAATGATAATGTTGCCACTTCCTGAAAATAAACTGGAAAGACTTGATCTATTGTCGCATGAACTCTTCCACCGTTCTCAACCTGCTCTTGGTTTTAAAATGAGTAATCCTGCCAATAGCCATCTTGACCAAAAAGAAGGTCGGGTGTACCTGCGATTGGAACTGGAGGCCCTGCGACAGGCACTGATCGCAAAATCCAAATCAGAGATTAACCGCAATCTGACGAATGCTGTGTATTTTAGAAATCACCGGTACTCTGTTTATAAAGATGCAAAAGCAAGTGAAAACTCTCTTGAACTTAATGAAGGACTGGCATCATATACCGGTATTTTTATGAGTGGACGTGACAACAACCAGTTAGAAGAATATTTCGAAAATAAAATAACCGCGTTTCAGAATTATCCGACATTCGTCCGCTCTTTTGCATATTTAACTACCCCTCTTTATGGTATTCTTTTAAGCAGGTCTGATAAGTACTGGAACAGGCAAACAGACAGTAATACAAACCTGACTGATTTCTTCATTAAATCCTTCAATCTGAAGATTCCTGATACAATAGGAGAGGAGATAATGAATCAATATGGATTACCGGGTATAAATACTTCCGAGAATAAAAGGGAGGAAAGAATCAAGCAACTTATACTTGAGTATAAAGCAAAATTTATTGAACAACCCCATCTGGAGATCAGGTTTGAGAAAATGAGTGTTTCTTTTGATCCACGGAACATAATGCCGATTGAAGGATTTGGTACTGTTTATCCAACATTAAGGGTATCTGATAATTGGGGAATCCTTACAGTCACTGACGGGGCTCTGCTTGGTACAAATTGGGATAAAATAACTGTAAGCGAACCTACTCTTATAAGTAAAGATAAAGTAGCAGGTAAAGGATGGACTATTGATCTGAACAGCGGATATATTGTAGAGAAGAACAGTACGGACAAGAATTATTCACTGAAAAAACGATAGGGTTCTTTCCGTGGTCAACAGCTCGATTAATTCGTAATTATAATTTTCTCAGTTACCCTCTTATTCCCCGATACACAGCTTACGATGTAGAGGCCGTTTTTTAAGCCCGGAGTGAACTCGTAATGCCCGGTCTTGTAAATTTTTTCAATGAAAACAGGCTGCCCGAGAATGTTGTAGAGTGTCATGATTCCGTTCTCTCCCTCCGGAAGCTCCACATCAGTCACAAGTATCCCATTGTACGCATAAACAGTGAACCAGCCATTATCCGCAGGTAAAACAGGTATATCGGTCGCAACATTCGAAAGATTCAGAAAGAACCTGGTCTTGTATTCGCTGGCACTCAGGTAGATTTTGTATTCATTGCCCGGTTTTATGTCCTGATTTACACCTGCAACCACATCCGACAGGTAGATCATTTTTCCGGTGAAACTTCCTTCGGAAGCACTGACCCTGAAAATCACCTCTCCGTCTCTTGATGTTCTGAGGCCCAGCGGTATTGTATACAGACCATCCGCCATAACCGGCAGTGCATTTATCGAAAGTTTGTAGTCATTATCACTGATGCTGTAAAAATTTGTAACACTGGCATCTGTATTATAAAGTTTAAGAGCATCGAGCTGACCATTAAAATCGAATGTTGCCTTATCATCAAAATACAGAACGGTAGGGTCATAAGAATCAACATTATCTGAATAGCCTGCGACTATCCTCAGATAGGAAGCCTCAGTAGTCTGTGCTGATTTTGTGAAAGGATGTGTTGAATCCGTTATCCTCACGTCATTATTCATGGCCAGAGTTCCGGTGACAGGGAAAATGCCGTCAGTAACATGCACAAAGAAGCCCTGCATCGAAGGGATTATATTATTTACAAACCCATCACTGGAGTGACCATTGATATATGTGCTGTAGGTACCACCGTACTGATCAGTTGTATGTGCTTTAAAGAAATAGAGTGAGTTGTCAATGTTGTCTTTTGTCCAGCCCGATAAAGCATTCCAGTTTATGGGAGACGGGTAGGGGTTCCCTACAAGATTGAAACCCTGAGTGTATAACTGATTGTGATTATATAGAGTCACTGACAGACTGCCATTGTTCACAATCCCGGCAATGTCAATTGTGTTTGGAGCGGAGGCAGACCCAAGATTAACAGCATATCCTGAAAGCGGGTTGAGTACGTTGGTTATTGTTTTGTAGTTAACCCAACCTGAAAGAGGAGTACTGTTTAAAAACCTGTTTTCATTATAAGAGTAAAAGGCGGTAGAGAATGATGCCAGGTCTATATCATCTGCAAACTCATTTACAGTGGCTGACTGAAACGGTGAGCTGAAATATTTATATCCAAACCCGGAAGGAAGGTATCTCTGCATTATTATATTTCCCAGAACCTGTCCGGTTCCCGTACCGGCAATCAGTGCCGTTTGAGATACAGTTGAAAGAAGGGTTATATTTCCATCCGAGTTTAAATTCCCGTTACATAAAAGTATCCCGCTTACTGTCTGCCCTGCGGTATTGACAGTAGTGTTACTTCCTGATGCTACAGTAAGATTATTGAAAGCCACAGGGACTGTTCCTCTTATTGTCTGAACGGTTCCATTGAATGTGATTGTACTCCCTGTTGCTGTGAAGGAGCCGTTATTTTCCAGAAATCCACCTATGAAATGATTAAATGGGCCGGTTGTGAAGGAAGCCGAGGGGCCAACGGTAAAATCACCCTGATTAACAATATCCTGGTTTGCCGTTGCCGTTGCAGTACCCGAAATCGTAAAATCATATAATACATTGAGCAGGGTGGAAGGCATCGTCTTTACACCGCTGCCGCTGAGGATCAGGATAAAATAGCCTGCCACGGTGCCGTTTGGATTGATCACAGTCTGATCAGTGCCGTTATATTCAATAGTGTTTTTAATTAACCCGGCTTCAAGTGTACCGTTGTTGATTATTGCACCGGAGATTCTGGTATGTGAATCGAGGGGCAGAAACAAAGTTGCTCCGCCGGCAACTGTAAGATCGTGAAAAGAAGTAGTGCCCCACAGGAATGCACCTGTATTTGTAAAGATGACATTGCTGTTCCCGGCATTAAAGGTGGCGTTAAAATAATTTCTCCAGGCAAAATTACTGCCGTTTATTGTTAACTGTGAGCCTGTTCCAGCATTTAAAATTGCTTCGTTTTCAAGCTGAAGGGTCACTATTTCCGCTGATGCCGGGAGGGTAGGATCATAAGTTGTTGTTGACGCATCAGGAATTATAACATCGCTTATTGAAGTAGGAACACCTGAGGGAGTCCAGTTACCGGCTTCGGTCCATGATGAACTTACCGATCCGTTCCATAACGCCACATGCAATTCGGAATCTGCAAGTGTGAGTTCCAGCGTTCCATATCCGGTATTCAGGAAGAAGAGTGGTATTTCAACATCTTCAACCCAGTTATCGGTCTCATCATTGGCAACCTGTTCCAGTTGAATTATTCCTTCCGGCGGTCCGGGATTTCCATTTAAAAATGGAACAAGCAGAGTTTCTGTATTGCCGTTTAATTCCGAATCGAGATAATGGAATCTGAAAGTACCGGTGCAACTGCTTGTATTGTCCTGAATATAATCGTATATCCTGTTTACTGCTGAGGGTTTCCATGATGGAGAAGTGCCAATGACGATTTTCAGATTCATTCCGGAAGGAAAATCGCCGTTTGCATTAAGGGTAACCGTAGTAAATTGATTTCCAAATGAATATGGTATGCCTGCAACAAAGCTTGTGCGTCTTACAATGCCGGTTACATCACCAATACCCACAGTGGTGGCAGAAGCTCCCATTGTGATCACTTTAAGCGCGGATCCGTCATTCATATCAAGGCTTCCCCTGGTTGCAGACGGATTGGCGCTTTGCAGGTGAAGTATCCCGTTCACAGTAATATCAGTGCCGAAAGTTACCCCTCCGGATCTGTTTATAGTAAGGTTGTTCAATACAGGAGGTGCTGTAAACATATTTGCTGTCAGGGTTATTGCAGTGGTGCCGCCAAATGTAAGAGACGATTGTGTGGTTACGTCCAAAGCGCCTCCGTTAACCACAATATTGCCATTAATTGTCAGGGTATTATCCGCAACGTAAAGATTGCCATTATCCATTTCAAGCAGGTAATCAACAGTAATATCTGCTGCCATTACAGCTCCGGAGATTTCATCAAGATCAAGGATATAAAAGCTGATTGGCGAAGAACCGCTGATATACTGGACATCTGAACTAATCATTTCAATAGTATCACCTACTGATGCTATGAAAGTACCATCGTTGGTGAAGTTTCCGCCTAACTGGTGTTCCAAACTGCCTGTTGTAAATGTTGTACCATTTCGCCAGGGTAAAATCTCCGGCAATATTCAGGTTAGCGGCTGCCGTGGCGGAGGCAAGACCAGCCATTGAGAAACCTCCTTCAACACTTAAAGCAGATGAAGGCATTGCTTTTGTTCCCGTACCGCTGAGGATGAGATTGTAATATCCCGGACGACAGACCATTTGGATTTATTACTGTCTGGTCAGTTCCGTTGTATTCAATTGTATTTGGAGTGTAGGCGGCTCTCAATATCCCATTATTGGTTAAGGTTCCCGCAATTCTTGTAACTGAACCGGTTGTCACGGCCATTGCTGCAGCCACTGTTTATTGTGAGGTTATAAAAATCTGTTGTCCCGGATATTGTCGCGTTTGGATTAGTAAAGATTACTGAACTGTTCCCGGCATTAAATGTTCCGCCCTCATTACTCCAGACACCGCTTGCGCCGTTAAGTGTTAACTGGGAACCTGTTCCGGAGTTAATTATTGCACCGCTTTTCAATGTAATTGTTCCGCAGGCTGTAAAAGGAGGCAGGACAGGATCATTGGGTGTTGTGGCTGCATCAGGAATAATAACGACAGTATTATCTGACGGAGCGCCGTTAGGAGTCCAGTTTTCTGCCGTAATCCATGAAGTACTTACAGACCCGTTCCAGGTGAGGGATGTCAGTTCTGATTCATCAGGTGAAACTTCCACCATACCAAAAGCTGGCGGGAAAAAAGCAAAATTCACATTGGCAAGTGAAATCCAGTTCTCAACAGTATTGAAATTAGAGCGTCCATGTTCGGTAAGTATGGATCCTGCAAATCTGTATGAAAAGTTAACTATACTGCTTTCGTCATTTCCATTCAGTTCCGAATCGTGGTAGTGTGCATTTATAATAGCCAGGGTACCACTGCCCCCGGTTTGGATCAGATCATAAATCCTTTGAACGGCCCCAGTTTTCCAGGCAGGGGTAGTGCCAATCTGTACTTTAAGGCTTATTGAGGATGGCAGGGTTCCCACTGCAGGGAAAAACACTGATGTATAAGGATTCCCGAATGTATAAGTCACATTTGGCAAAATCGTGTTTCTCGTAATAATACCTGTTACATCTCCAATTCCAATATTTGTAGCATCTGCACCCATTGTAAGTGTTTTGTCAGCGGAGCCATCCCACATGTCAAGGCTGCCTTTGGTTGCCGAAGGATTAGCACTTTCAAGATTAACAACTCCGTTCACTGTCAGGTCGCAGGTGAATGTTACACCACCGGATCTGTTGACTGTGAGATTATTGATTGTGGGAGCCGTGGTAAACAGACTACAGGGTATTGTGATTGCTGCCGTTCCTCCAAAACTCAGTGAAGAGAGCGGGGTAATATTTATATTCCCTGCGATCTGATCTATTGTACCATTGATACCCAGTGTAATTGCCCCTACGCTGAGGGTCCCGGCTGTAAGAGTCAGTGAGGTGTGAATATTTGTATTCATATACAGATTCACTCCGGTGCTGTTGTTAATAGTCAGATTGTAAAAGTCAGTCGGGGAAGTTCCGCTAATCGTCTGAACAGAGGTACCGTTCATTATGATTATACTTCCTGCAGAGGCTGTAAAAGTGCCATCGTTTGTCAGGTTGCCCATGCCGGAATGAGTGTAGCTGCCGGCATCAAAGACTGCTCCGGTACCAATTGTAACATTCCCGCCAATTGTATAACCAGTTGCAGCAGTTGCCGAAGCGGTGCCCGTCATTGTGAAATTGCCTGTTACATTTAAGGCAGTTCCCGGCATGGTTTTAGTCCCGCTGCCGCTCAGAATGAGATTATAATATCCGGGAACAGACCCATTCGGATCAATAACAGTCTGACCTGCTCCATTATATTCAACTGTATTTGGAATAATGCAGCACTGCAGGGTTCCGTTGTTTGTTACTGTTCCGGCAATGCGCGTTATACTTCCTGATTCCAGGGTCAATCCTGCGCCACCATTCAGGGTTATATTGTAGAAATTTGTTGTTCCGCTAATTGTTGCAAGTGCACCGGTGAAAACCACGGTGCCTGTGCCGGGATTAAATATCCCGTTATTTGTCCATGCCCCGGTTCCTCCGGCAAGTGTAAAAACAGTGCCCGTTCCTCCATTCACAACTCCACCAGGTTGTATTGTCAGCGTATTGATTGTTGTGCTGGCAGGCATAGTGGGTTCATGATTGAGGGAGGCGGTATTCGGAATGATTACATCATCAGTGGATAAAGGGACATAACCTTTTGTCCAGTTTACGGAATTGTTCCAATCAGTACTGGCTGATCCGTTCCAGGTATTCAGGACAGTCTGTGAATTAGCCATGCCGATATAGTCGTTACCAAAAGCAGAGGGTAAGAAATCGACGGGGAAATTCGAAGATCCCAGCCAGTTTTGTATTGTGTTGGAGCCGGAGATGCCGTGTTCTATCGCTGCCGGGTAGCCGGGTTGCCAACTCCAGATGACAAGATTCTCTTCTGTATTCCCGTTTAGTTCACTTTCGAGATAGTTGAGAGTGGTAGTTGCAAGAGCGCCGCTTGCACCCGTCTGGATACTTTCGTAGATTCTGAGGATGGCATCAGGTTTCCAGACTGGCGCTGTGCCAATTGTTAACCTTACACTCATTTCAGCCGGAAGTGTTCCAGAATTCTGGTATACTATTGTATTATACTGATTGCCAAATGTATATGAAACACCGGCTGTGAAACTTGTTCGTTTGACGATCCCGGTAACATCTCCGGCACCTGTGGTGGTTGCATTGGCTCCCAGGGTGAGGGTGAAAGTCTCCATCGCGAGACTGCCTTTTGTTGCAGAAGGGTTAACACTCTGCAGATTCAGTATGCCGTTTACAGTGAAATCGCTGCCCGCAATAACTCCCCCGGAGCTATTAATTGTCAGGTGATTAACTGCTCCTGTAAAAATCGATGAGGGCAGTGTAATGGCTGTAGTATTTGTAAATACCAGAGTCGCTGAGGAATTGCCCGGATCAATTAACCCGGTTGTTCTGACAGGTGAACTGCCTGATATTGTTAATGTATTTGATCCGACAGTAAGTGTTCCGGCAGTTAATGTTAACGTGCCTGCTATGGTCAGGTCGCCAAATAAACTGACACCGCCTGCACGATTAATTGTAAGATTATTGAGTAAAAAGGAGGGCATATCTATTACTCCCCCTGTTCCTCCGATTATCATATTTGTTGAGCTTCCGCCGGTGACTGTTCCTGTCAGAGCGGTGACAATTCCATTGAATGTTAAAGTATTCGGGCCAATGGCGAAATTACCTGCGATAAGTGCAATGGCTTCATTTATTGTAAGATCTCCGTTTAATGTCAATCCGTTTACATTGTTTAAAGTCAGCGAAGCAATTGTGTTGCCAGCAAAGGCACCGGCAGGAATGGTTTGAGCGACTGAACCAGCAAACACAACTTCAGATAAGGTGGCTGCAGCATCAATCTGAGCCCCGTTTGAAAATATGAGGTCGCCTGTGATTGTAAGCTGGTGGCCATTAACAATTAAGATATCAGTGCTTTGATCAATAGTTATATTTTTCAGACTCCTGTCCTGGTCGAGCAGGCAGCTTCTGTCAGGGTCAGCTGCAAACATTATGTCAGCCCCGTCTGGAGGAACAGACCCCTGTGACCAGTTCGCGGCAGTTCCAAAGTCTGTACTTACAGATCCGGTCCATACAAAACTATTTACTTCAAACGCACCCATTTTGGGGATTACGTTCCTTGTAAGGCCGCTGTAGTCTGTTGTAATTCCCGTGCCTGACACCCCGGGCAACACAGCGGTGGAGTAATAATCCAGAGCCAGTGTCCCTCCGGCATTGTGCAAACAGGGGGTCTGTGTTCAGGCTATTGGCATCCTGTCCGGTAGCCGCCTGAAACAACGCCAGTGTTGTGCGGTCTGCACCGCTATATCCTAAAACACCATTCGTATTTGGAGCATAATAGTCGTTGTAATCAATAGTCAGGTTTGTAATCCCTGCTAAACGAATTGCAAAGTGTTTCCCGGTTGCCCCACCTGAGCGGGCATTGAATAAGATGTTATTCCGGTAATTTCTTGTTGAAGTATTGGCGGCATTCCATAAGGCGCCGGTTGACGATGTGGTTCCGGTAACAGTGCCACCGATATAAACAGAGTTAAACCAGATTGAGTTATTATTTGCGGCACCACTGTTATCCCAGATACCATTGATAAGATACCCGGTAGTTATCGAGGTGCCCAGGCTGATAATATTATTTGCAATTGTTGTTAAGCCGTTAGCCAGATATATACCATCAATTGCAGATAAAATGTTTGACGAAGAAAGCGTTAAGCTATGGATAAAATTTTCGGTCAGATTATTAGTGCCTGAAGCCGGACCGAAGTAATATATTCCATAGATGTCACCTCTTGCCGATGGGTTTGTATTCGATATATTGTATACGGTATTACCATTAACGGTTTGTGTTGTGCCTGCCGTGGAGGCCCTCTGTACGATACCCATTGCCGAGGCGCTTGCAGCTGTTCCGGTCTGTCCGCTGGCTGTTGAGATGTTAAACAGAGTATTGTTTTGAATTGTATTTGATCCGCCGGAAGTTTCAATGCCTGTGGTTTTTGATACTAATGTACCTGTAACCGCATTGGTAAGATTAGCAACGATATTGTCTGATATTGTTATAGTACCGGTGCCGTCACTTCTTATGCCGGTTACAGTCTGAATGGACCCCTGTACTTGTTGAGCTGGCATGAATACTATTGGAAGTCGTAGTACTACCAATAGTATTATTGCTTATAGTTGTTGTTCCTGCTGCTGCGGTCCTGTTTATCCCGTAGATATTACTTGCCCTGCTTGTAACAGTGTTAACGGCTGTGACAGAACCAATGCTATTATTCCGGCAATCAACTGTAGCGGTGCTTGCAATATTTATTCCATAAACAGTTTGTCCGGAGGTGCCACTGGTTACTGTAATTGAACTGTTACCGGTTGATTCTCCGATTGTATTACCGGTAATTGTACCAATATTCACATTCCCGGCTATTGCATTTATTCCTGTCCATGCAGCAGTTCCGGAATTTCGCCAGTCAAAATTCTTTATAGTGTTGTTTTGGACACTGCTTGCAATGGCAGTTCCCACGTTTAAATAAATAGCGTTAAAGACATTGTTATTATTATTTGTTTTGGTCCAGGCAGTACCTCCGCACAGTGCTGAGCTCCCGCCTATGTAGTTATCAGAGATAACAAATCCTGTTCCTGAGGTATTATTTACCTGGATTGCACAATACGTTACAGCACCGGTTGGCACAAATGAAGTTGTTTCATAAAAGCTGTTCCCCGTGATACTGCATGCGGTTGTATTTGAAGAAAGAAATATGCCATTTGAGGCTGTTCCGTTTTTCAGGAAATCATAAATATTATTGTTGCTTATTATATTCCCGTTGTTCTCCCTGCCCAGCGTTCCGGAAGAAAATATTGCATTTACCGGGCGGCTTGCATTGGCCGCATTTGTAATATTATTGTTATCAATTGTATTGTTATTATTTCCGGCGGTAGCCGTGGCTGTTGAAAAAAAGATAACACCACTTGTGGTGACTGATTCCGAACCCTTAACATTGCAATATTTCACATAATTGTTTGTGGCATTGTTGATCAGCCTGATAGTTGATGTTCCGGCAACGGAAGAGGTACTTGTATTTGTTATTGTCAAATCCTGTGTTGCCCCGGTTGCATTGACCCTTCCGTCAATTGTCACATTATCGGCTCCGTTTAAGTTTATCAGTGGCGTTGTTAAATTACCGCTGATTGAAAGGCCGGTGATTGTAGGATATATATTTACTGACACATAGTCTGCGCTTCCTGATCCGCTTGCATTGAGGACCGCTGAAACGGTTTCGACAGTGTTTCCGTTAATCTGAACAGTAACATCACCGCGATGGGTACCATCGTTGATTTTATCAAAAGCATTTTTGAGTGTCGGATAAGATGCGTGTAAGTTTCCGTTAGTAGCTATTACTTCGACAGGGAGCATATATCTTATCCAGGTATTGTTCGTGCCGCTTTCCACCTCCTGCCATTTGTTATAAAAGCCATTTACACCGCTGTGAATGCCCATATCAACACCCGAAACAGAAATATTATCGCTCCCGAGCATGATTACAATTTCGTTTGTTGTCTCGTAGAAACTGACCTCTACGTCAGCATACAGTCCGTCGTTGTAATCAATCTCAATGTTATTACTCTCAATTGTAAATATCCGGTTAGGTGCAGTTCCGGTCACCAGGTACCTGCACCAGGAATCTTCAACTTTTCCCAGGAAACAGTCATACAGTGAGGTAGCAATTATTTGTCCGAAACTTGTAGCGGTTGCTGTCAGATCATATGCATTTGCTGCGGTGTAATTATTTCCTGCGGCAACGCCATCAAGGCGGATAAATCCGTTTGAGGCTACACTTAAGCTGTTAGCAGTTGTATAGTCATTATTATAGAAGCTGAAATCAAAAGGCCAGCTGACTGGAATCTGGGTATCGTCACCAATAACAATTGTGGTTCCTGAGGAGCAGTCGATCCAGCTGTATGTAGTACCTATTGTTCCGGTTTGTGTGCCATAGTTCCAGCTTGCTGATGCCTGTGACCAGACTTTCAGAGGCAGTAAACACAGAATTGGGAAAAGAACAATATTTAAAACTAGTTTAAGCTTTCCTCCTGAAGTCATTTTCTTCCCCTGTTATAGAATGTACCTGCTGCAGGTAAAACTCTGCCTGAGTAAACCTGGCAGTCTGGCTAACGAAATAAGTCGACTCAAGAAATAAATGCGACCAAAACCTGTTATACTAACCCATTGAAAACAAAATAGTTTAAAATGAAAATATTTTTTATTGGGGTCAAATAACCAATTAAGCATAATTTGAGAAATACTATCAGAATGATTTAAATACAAAGAAGCCTTTTCTGATGGTTATAAGTATTACATAAGAGTGTGAGAAAGTTATATAATTCACATATTGGAGGGGGGGATGAGGGAAGAGGGATGAGGGAAGAGGGATGAGGGATGAGGGATGAGGGATGAGGGATGAGGGAAGAGGGATGAGGGATGAGGGAGGAACCCTGCTACGATATTTGTATAATCTTTTCAGACATGCCATAATATGTAAAGAAAACTTGCTTTTCTTTACAAAAGACGTTTCCTTTGTAAAGAAAATTCAATTTTCTTTACACAATGAACAAGAAGTTAAAGCCATTGCCACTCAATTTTGATTTTGAGAGCAAATCAGTACTTAAGAGTCTGCCTTCAGCACATGCTGCATTAGCCGAGTTAAAGGGTATTGCTTCAACTATCCCAAACCAGACTATTCTAATCAATACACTCGGTTTACAAGAAGCAAAGGATAGTTCAGCAATAGAGAACATCATCACAACTCATGATGACCTGTATAAGTCAGGTTTAAACCTTGATTCTTTCAAATCGCTAAATGCCAAGGAAGTTCAGAATTACATTAATGCAACAAAAAAAGGGTTTGAGTTAATTTCAAAATCAAGGCTTCTCACAAATAAGATAATCTTAATGGTTCAGGAGGAACTTGAGGGAAACAAAGCCGGATTTCGAAAGTTGCCAGGTACAGTCTTGAAAAGCTCCTCAACCGGAGAGGTTATTTATACTCCTCCACAAGATCCGGAAGAGATTAAAAGCTTAATGGTAAATCTGGAAAGATTTATAAATGACAAGAGTTTATGTGACTTTGATCCACTTATTAAATTGTCCATCATTCATTATCAGTTTGAAAGCATACACCCATTTTATGATGGCAACGGCAGAACCGGCAGAATAATAAACATCCTTTATCTTATCCATGAAAACCTCCAGAACCTGCCAATACTATACCTAAGCAAATACATAATTAAAAACAAACCTGATTATTACAGATTACTTCAAGATGTAAGAGAAAACAACAATTGGGAAGAATGGCTCTTGTTCATGATCAGGGGAATCGAAGTAACTGCCCGTGAAACTATTGATCTGATACTGCAAATTCGCGATTTGATGATGCGCTATAAAAGCACATTACGAGATAATTACAAGTTTTACAGTCAGGATTTATTAAACAACCTGTTCAAGCATCCTTATACCAAAATTGAGTTCGTGCAACGTGACTTAAAGGTATCCAGGATAACTGCAGCAAATTATCTTAATCAGCTTGCTGAAGACAATCTTCTGACCAAAAAGAAACTAGGGACAGGTAACTACTACATAAATGATCCTTTGTTTGAATTACTCACACGCAGATAAGGGTACAAGCGGTAACAGGGATTACTCGTCGTTCCTCCTCGTGATCCTTTTGGAGGTGATTCAAACATAAAAAGCCTCCCTGCGGTCGGTTCTTATTGTCTGTCAGGCGCAGCCAGGATTACTCCCTCTCAGCCTCACGGCTGATCGGTCGTGAACCTGAGTTTGGGGTAACTTAAGCAAAAAGCCTGTCAGTCGCTTCGCTCCCTGCTGTCTTTTCCATTCCCCTTCCGCCCTTGACAGTGAACAGTCAAAGCGTCAGTGAAATGAAAAAGCCTGCCCGCCAAATGGCGGTGACAGGCTTTTTGTTTGTCGGGGTAGCAGGATTCGAACCTGCGACCCTCTGGTCCCAAACCAGATGCGCTAACCGGACTGCGCTATACCCCGAAAATTATTCTTTATGTGACCTCCCGGAGCAGCATTCAACTATTCCCCGAAAAGGCTGTGCAAAAGTATAAAGATTTTCGTAATTTCAACCCCGGTTCTGATTTTAATAAAAATCCTGAGAAACTCTTTGGCATCAGGTTTGTTATACTATAAAAAATTGAATGATGAAAAAACGACTCTTAACTCTGGCAGCTCTTGCCGCAATCGCCCTGACACCCGCTCTCTCACAGAAATCTTTCTATGACTTTACTGTTGAGACAATAGACGGACAACAACTCAACCTGTCTGAACTGAAGGGCAAAAAGGTACTGATTGTAAACACTGCCTCAAAATGCGGAAATACACCACAGTATAAAGACCTCGAACTGCTGAACAAAGCCTACGGCGGCGATAAATTTGTGATCGTTGGATTCCCGGCCAACAACTTTATGAGCCAGGAACCGGGCACCAATGCTGAAATCAAGCAATTCTGCGACAGCAAATACGGTGTTACATTCCCGATGATGGCGAAGATTTCCGTAAAGGGAGCTGACATGCATCCACTTTACCAGTGGCTTACAAAAAAATCAGCCAACGGCGTCATAGATTCAGACGTAGCCTGGAACTTCCAGAAGTACCTCGTCGATGAAAACGGCAAACTGGTGGGTTATCTTGACCCTAAAGTGAAACCTCTTTCTGACGAAGTTGTAATGTGGGTTACTAAAGGCAAATTCGAGCAGGCAAAATAGAACAATATATTAAACCAGGGAGCCGGCCGTTCATTACGGACCGGCTTTCTTTTTTCCGGAATTTCAGGGCTGCACCTTAAAACAATCCGTGAAATAATTTGTTAATTAATCATGAAACAATAATTACTGCCATGGCAAATCTTAAAACATCCTATATGGGATTGGAGCTGAAAAATCCCATAATCGTCGGAGCCAGCAACCTCACTGCAGACCCTGAAAACCTTAAGAAGATTGAAAATGCAGGCGCTGCGGCAATTGTTTACAAATCTCTCTTCGAGGAACAGGTGCAGCTTGAAAACCTTGAAAACTCGGAGCTTAAGACAGAATACGAGGATCGGAATGCAGAGATGGTGACCCTCTTCCCCGGTTCAGCATCTGCATCTCTCGGTCCTCTCGAATTCCTGATGAATCTGAAAAAGGCTAAGGAATCGGTATCGATTCCAGTCTTCGCAAGCCTCAATGCAGTCAATGACGAAACGTGGGTTGAATATGCAGTAAAACTCCAGGAGACGGGTGTCGACGGCATAGAACTTAACTTTTATGCTGTTCCCGAATACTTCGACAAGGAAGGGGTAAACGTTGAAAAGCATCAGCTCAGGACCCTCCTGAAAGTAAAGGGTGCCCTGAAAATCCCCGTAGCGGTTAAACTCAGTCCCTTCTATACTAATGCCCTGAGATTCATCTCTGACCTCGACAGGGCCGGCGCTGACGGCGTTGTGCTGTTCAACAGGCTGCTCCAGCCTGATATTGACACCGAAAAGGGCCGGCACATCTTCCCGTACAGCCTCAGCCATCCTGATGACAACAGGCTGCCTATGCGTTTTGCCGGGCTTTTATACGGAAACATAAACAGTTCATTATGCGCAAATTCAGGAATTTTCTCCGGGAATGACGTGATAAAAATGATCCTCGCAGGGGCCGGATCAGTTCAGGTTGTCAGCACAATCTACAGGAACAATGTCGAAGTGATTGGCAAAATGCTCTCTGACATTGAAAAATGGATGGACGAGTGTGGTTATGAGAATATAAGGAGTTTCAGGGGAAGACTTTCAAGGAATATAACTGAGAACAAGCTTCCTTACCAGCGGGCCCAGTATGTTGATCTGATGATGAATTCAGAGGAGCTACTGAAGAAATACAAGGTAATAAATTAGAGTTTTGAACGCGACCCGACCCGGTCACCGACATCCGGCTCAGACCAGACTTTACTTCCTGTTAATTGCTGCGATGCCTGTGATGATTATTTCAGAGGCAACGTCTGCCAGTTCAACAGCCCTTTTATAACTTCCTCCGCCTGCGAGCATCCGGTCATTGCCCCTGAGCATATTCAGAAAGGTGATAGCAAGTGCATCAGGATCGGCAGAAAAGGGATTCTTCCCCGGTGACACTATCGTTTTGAAATATGGTGTTACAATTCTGAGCTCCTGACCGTACAGCTTCTCCCTGAGTCTCTCGATCCTGTTATGACTCTGCGAGAAATCCTTCATCAGCAGCGGATTGCGGTCCAGCAGACTTTTGATGCCTTCGAGCCGCATCCTGGCATAATCCCTGACAGTCTTCTCCGGCACGGTTCCCGATGAGACAATATCCTTCAGCGGCGATGTTATAAGCGCTATCTCCCTGTCAACAACGGCATTGTAAATCTCAGCCTTGTTTTCGAAGTACATATAGACTGTGCGTCTGCCCCGGCCGGCAGCTGCCGCGATGATCTCCATCGTGGTACGCCTGAACCCCGCCGTGGCAAAAAGCTTTGCCGCAACTCCGAGAATCAGGTCCCTGGTACTTTTCTTCGCCATTGCACAAAAAATGAATTATGTGCAAAAGTACAATTATTACTTATTTTTTGCCTTAACTTTAACTCTTTCTTTCACTGATAAAGGAATATGAAAAGATTATCAATCCTGTTTCTGATGCTGCCCCTGTATGTTTTTACGAACGGGCAGGTCGTATTTCAGACTCCGTTAAGTCCGAGAGTGACCGGTTATGACATAATTGGTTCGCTCAACACAGAGGATCACACTGTCTCCGGAAAAATGCTTGCCTGGTGGGTCAACACCTCGGCAGCGCCTGTTCCTGATGCCCTGCTGCATATGTATCTTAATGCATTCAGCAGCACAAAAACCTCTTTTGCAGGCGAAGGACGATGGACAGCAGCCGGTGATGAGGGATGGGGCTGGATGAAGATCAGGTCAATTACAGACGTTGAGGGGAATGACCTGTTCGGGTCAGATGAAATACATTTCTCCGGATGACGGGAATGTTTACGATAAGACGGTGCTGCAGGTGCTGCTTGCGAAGCCGGTGGAGCCCGGTGACACTTTAAGACTTAACATTGAGTTTGAGTCGAAGCTGCCTTCGCCAATAGTCAGGACAGGCTTTGTTGATGATTATTATTTTGTCGCTCAGTGGTTCCCGAAGTTCGGGGTGTATGAAACTGCAGGAATGAGGCAACGCGAAGCTGACGGCTGGAACTGCCATCAGTTTCATCCCAATTCAGAGTTTTACGCGAACCATTCTGTTTATAATGTCTCCGTGACGATGCCCTCCGAATATGTGGCCGGCTCGGGAGGAGTGCTTATCGAGGAGATAAACAACGGTGACAGCACGAAGAAGGTAGTCTGGCGGGCTGAAGATATTGTGGACTTCGCATGGACAGCCTGGCCGGGTTATAAAATTGTGAAGGACAGGTGGAGAGGTGTTGACATCACTTTTCTCACTTTTCAACAGGGTCTCAAAATCAAAGACAAACAGCTGGAATCTGTGAAATATGCACTTGAATACCTTGACGCAAGGGTGGGACCATATCCGTGGCCTCACCTGACGTTTGTGGATCCTCCGGCAGCAGGTGCAGGAGCAGGCGGGATGGAGTACACCACACTGTTCACATCTTCCGGTGCGGGCATGGTCCCGGGGTTTCTGAAGATGCCTGAGATGGTTACAATTCACGAGTTCGGACATGCATACTTCATGGGCATGCTCGCCAGCAATGAGTTTGAGGAGCCATGGGTCGATGAAGGTATTAATTCATACTGGGAACAGCGGATAGTTGATAATTATTACGGTGACGGATACGGGATGGTACGCCTGCCGTTCCTGAAAGTCTCAGATACCGATATGGGAAGGTCATCCTATATATCATCGCCCAGCAGGTCGGTGGCCACCAATGACCTTCCCTCATGGATGTATCCCCACGGTACCTATGGCATGATGTCATATCAGAAAACTTCGGTCTGGCTTCATACCCTCGAAGGAATTATCGGGACTGAGACAATGGACAATGTCTTCAGGGAGTATTACAGGCAGTGGGCTTTCAGGCATCCCTCGGGACGCGATTTCATTAATGTTGTCAGTGAGGTTGTAAAGAAGGAGCACGGAGACAGGTTTGGCGAAGATATGAACTGGTATTTTGACCAGGTGCTTTACGGAAGCGGAATATGCGACTATACAGTGATAAGCGTTTCGAACAGCAGGATCACAGGCTACACGGGAATCATCGAGGGCGACACTGTTGCCTTTGCGAAGAGTGACCGCAAAGCGGACTCTCTTTACAATGCCAAAGTGAGGATAGAGAGGATAGGCGATATGATGCTCCCCATTGAGGTGCTTGTGGGATTTGACAACGGCGACGAGGTGAGGGAACAGTGGGACGGAAAAGCGCGCTTCATTGACTTTGAATATGAGGGTACGCGGAAGGTCGTCAGGGCTGTGATTGATCCGGAAAACAAAATCGATATGGACGTAAACCGTATCAACAACTCGTGGGGCAGGGATGATAATTTCCCGGCTTCGCGAAGGATGATGACCAAGTATATCTCACTCATTCAGTTGCTTATATCAATTATCACAATTTAATTTTCAGACAATGAGACTGTTTTCGGTATTGAAAAAAGGCGCCTGCAAAACCGCCGGTTCATATAAGCTTCTGATCACAATGTGGGTAATAACCCTTGGAATGATACTCCTTGTGGCGATGCCTTTGAAATCCGGGTTAAAGATGATTTTCAGCACAAGTTTTGCAACTGACAACCTTCTCGACGGTTTTGACGTTGGGCTGGCGGGAGACATGGGTCCTGCTTTCAGTAACCTGCTCGGGTCGGCTACCTACGGCGGTTTTCTGCTCCTGGTAACCGGGTTCCTGCTCTATACGTTTTTTGCAGGAGGACTCTTTGCCTGTTATACAAGAACATATGGCAGTTTCAAGGTGTCAGCATTTTTAAAATCCTCGGCACACAATTTCCTTACTTATCTCGGGATAGGGATAATTGCCCTTCTTTTGATAGTTATCTGGACCCTTGTCATAATCGGCATTCCAGCCACGATTGCCGGAGGCGTTTCTGATGCCCCGTCTGCTGTATTGGCAGTTACGAAGATAATGGCTGTTGTATGGGCACTGGGATTACCACTGTGGTTCCTTGTAGCCGATCGTGCCCGCACCTGGGTGGCAACAACCGGCATCCGCAGGGTTTTCAGGGCCCTGGGAGCAGGATTCTCCTCGTTGCGGATTAGTTTCAAAGTATCTTACCTTGCTGTCCTCCTTGTTTTTCTTGCTAACCTGGCTTTCCTGGGTCTGATCTTTGCCTTTACAGCCGTCGCGGTGCCTGAACGTGGATTTTTAATCACACTGTTCTTCCTGGCAACACAGGCGCTGTTTATACTCCGGATCTTTCTGAAAGCATGGAGATATGCTACGGTTTCTGAACTGGCTCCGGGGTCCGGGGAGGTTTCATAACATAACCCGGGAAGACGTAATAATAAGCTGTAAGACCGTAGTCAATTTTTGTCCTTACCCAGTGCCACAGTTCTATGTCAGCTCTGATGGCGCTTTCAAACGGGATGGCGTCAAGAGCCCTGTATCTCATGTTCACAGTCATTCCGGGAAAGAAATTGCCTTCCCCCGTTGGCTGTGCAATAAAGGGATGGGAGAAAGGCTCAGGCCGGCACCATGCATAGCCGTAATAGTCTTCGGTACCGGTGCCTATTGAAGAAGGAAAAGTCTCATTGTCAACATATATTTTCTCATCGCCTTCGCCCCACCATGCATCTGCCGTATTGAATACTGTGACAGCATCTCCTGCATAAACGCCTTTTCCCTCAATGCCGGCAAAGGAGAGGTCGACGTGTTTTCCGGTGCCGCCGGTATTTTCTGATCCTGCTGCTTCAATGCCCGGGTATTCATGCCATGATGCCCCGAAATACATCGAATGTTTGTCCCAGCGGTAACCTACAGTGGCAGCCTCCAGCTCAATCGCGACCGTATCGCTGCTTTCATTCACCACAGAGACAATGCATTCCTTACGGAAAGGCATGAGCCTGCTGAATGTCATTTTCCCGGTGCCGGCAGTGCTGCTGAAGAGTGTGCTGTAAGGGTTATATGAGTAACCTGTTCCGAAGAAATTACCTGCAGGTATATTTCACTGTTTCATGCCCGTCGAAGGTTATACTGATTCGTGTGTTGCGAAGGGCGGAGGCCGTATCGGGGGCTTCAAGGCGCAGGGAGAGACTCTCCAGCGCCTTGTTCTTTTCATCGAAAATTATTGTGCAGGCTGCCCCGGGAGGGTACCTGCCTGCCTGAAATCCGGAGGATCACCGGCGGCTGGTGACCCAGCGGGGTCAACTCCTGCAGGTGAACTGACAGGATCATGTTGCGGAGAGCCGGCAGGATCATCTCCGGTGTTCTGCGCTATTGTACCTTTCAGCGCCCTGCAGCACTCAGCAATGGCGAGGCTGTCAGCGAGAAGCATTTCCCGGGTGAGGGAGATCACCCTTGTATCCTTTTCATACAACCTTGAACAGATGTTGTAATATATTGACGGTGTGCGCCTTTCAGGGGTTATAAGCACTGAGCTGTTTGTCAGAGTGATCTTGCAGCTCTTTGAAAAGGGGAGCGGGAGGTAGAGGTTGTAGCCCTGGCGCTGCGGCTCGGTAAGGGGAGAGACGGCATCGCTCAGCGGTGGCGGGGCAAGCAGTCCGCCACCGATAAGTGCAGGTGCCATACCCTCAAGTACCGGAACCGTATTGCCGTCGATGTAAACCCTGATGTATGAAGCCAGTGCATCGTGGTTCCCGAATGTCATCCACCACCTTACGATGGCTCCTGGTCCTTCAGCCTCGAACATCACAAACTCGCGCCGGCCCTCATTCTCCTCTTCGCGGATGAAATGCGTATAGTCATTGTTTGCAAACCACCCGGCACTGTCGGGAGACACAGTTCTGCGGTCATATGAGCTCTGCTGGACAAGCCTGTATGATGGATCAGGAAAACGCGTAATAGCTTCAGGGTCAGTTATTTCCACCAGCAGTGAACGGAAGGAGACAATTTTGTCACGCGTGCATGAGTTCAGAAGAAGGGGGGCTAACACTGAAATGATGAGGTACTTAACGATTCCGGTATGTTTCATAAATCAGGAGTTTGCATCAGTAAATTCAATAAATAAGGAGATAAAATATTTTGTCTCCTACAAAACACATAAATTTAACAATAACTTATTAACCCCCGGTTTCATGAAAAAAATTATCCTGCTCATCGCTGCCATTGCCCTGGCTGCCTCCTGCGAAAAGCCCCGGAATAATTTCCTCTCCACGGAAGGAAAGCAAATTGTAAATGACCAGGGTCAGAATGTCCTTTTACGCGGCATCGGCCTCGGAGGATGGATGCTCCAGGAACCGTATATGCTTAAGCTGACAGAAGCTGCTGTTGCGCAGTATGATATAAGGAACAAAATAACAGAGCTGATCGGCGAAGAGAGATGCAGTGAGTTCTATACTGCCTGGCTCCGGAATATGATAACCGAAAGAGACATAGACTCCATAAAGGCCTGGGGTTTCAATTCGATAAGGCTGCCGATGCACTATAACCTCTTTACACTTCCTGTTGACCAGGAGCCTGTGCCCGGGCAGGACACCTGGAAGGAGGAGGGTTTCCGGATGACTGACGACCTTCTTTCGTGGTGCAGGAAGAATCAGATATGGCTGATCCTCGACCTGCATGCGGCGCCCGGAGGACAGGGAAATGATATCCCGATTGCAGATGTCGACGTTCTGAAGCCGAAGCTCTGGGAGAGCGAAGAGAACAGGAGGAAGACAGTGGCGCTGTGGCGAAAGCTTGCAGAGCGGTACAGAAACGAGGAATGGATAGGAGGGTATGATCTCATCAACGAGACCAATTACCCGATGGAGGACAATAAGCCGCTCAGTGACCTGTTCCTCGCGATTACAAAAGCAGTCCGGGAGGTTGATACAAGACACATAATTTTCATTGAGGGCAATGAATTTGCCAATAATTACACTGGTCTCACACCGCCCTGGGATGAGAATATGGCCTACAGTTTTCATAAATACTGGAATCCGACAACCACGGAAACAATACAAAAGTTTCTTGATCTGAGGGAGGAATTCGATGTGCCGATCTGGATGGGGGAGTCAGGGGAGAACAACAACGAATGGTACAGGTCGGCGGTTCATCTGTTCGAATCAAACAATATCGGATGGGCATGGTGGACAATCAAGAAAGTTGATTCTGAGAGCGGAATCATGAATGTGACGCGCTCCTGAGGGCTACCAGGCGATAGTCGACTACTGGGCCGGCAGGGGAGAGAGGCCTGACCCCGATGCAGCATATCAGACGCTGATGCAGCTGGCTGATGCGGTGAAGATTGAAAATTGCCGGGTGAATTTTCCGGTGCTTGATGCGTTGTTTTGAGGGGATAGCCTATTGCGCCCCACCGCACAATCTGTCTGCTCGCTAAAATGATCCACCGGATCATTTCTTAACACTCGCTCCTCCACGGTCTGTCTGCTTTAAGCTCCATCAGCCTCCGCACAATCTGTCTGCTCGCTAAAATGTCCACCGGACATTTTCTAAACGCTCGCTCCCCTTCGGGGCTAACCACCTTGACAGTGCCTCACTGCCCCACTGCCCACTGCCCTGCAGTCTGGCTCCTTCGCTAAAATAGCCCACAGGGCTATCTATTAACGCTCGGCCCTCTATTGCCTCATATAGGTATAAATACCCCTCCCAAAATAGGTTTTAATCCTTCTATAGGTCTGACCGACAAAGGATAATTTTGAACTTCCGGATAAAAGGAGGAAGAATGGAAGATCTCTATGCAAGGTTAATGAAGGACGTAAGGTTCGAGGAGGGTCTCAATGCCTGTATGAACTGCGGCGTATGCACAGGCATATGTCCGGCGGCAGAGTATTACAACTATGACCCCAGAAGGGTCATGGACCTTGTGCAGACAAGAAACAATGACATCATACTGGAGCTTCTTAAGAGCGAGACCATCTGGTACTGCGGACAGTGCATGAGCTGCAAGACCCGGTGCCCGAGGGGCAATACTCCCGGCATGGTTATAATGGCGCTGCGCAAAGTCTCACAGGAGCTTGGCTATTTCACTGAATCGGAGAAGGGCAGGCAGCAGTTTGCCATCAAACGGACTGTGGGCGACAATGTCCTGAAACACGGATACTGCGTTGTATCATATGATGTGGATCCCAAAACGCATCCGGAACAGGGACCGGCATGGGAACACTATTACAATCATATGGAGGACTCTCTCGCCCGCGTCGGTGGTGAACTCAACGGAAAGGAAGGCCCGACACGCAAAATAAGTGATGATGTTTTGCAGGAACTGAAGAATATTTTTGAGGTTACCGGCGGCCAGGATCTATATGACGCAATAGAGGAGGCCTCTGAAATTAAAGGCTGCAGAGATGAATATGGAGTTCAAAAGGGAAGGCCGTAATTTTGAATATTTCCGCCACGTTGTCACCGCTGACAACGGCAATCACCAGATTGAAAATGAAGATATCAGGAGGGAAGAACATGCAGCTCGAAGGTAAAAAAAGAATCTGGGCAGAATATCAGAAAAACATCCCCGATGATCATTTCTTCTATGTCAGGTCATGCATCAGGCAGACATTCTTCGCCGGCTCTGAGCAGGTCTTTCTGAAGATAATGCGTGATGACCTCGGCAAGGATGTATTCGAGGATCCGCGGCATACAACCTGCACCGGTATCGGCTATCACGGCGATGTTGTGCCTTTTGAAACGATACAGGCAGTGGTGGCACGTCATTTCTCACTGGCAACGGAGGCCGGATATAAGAATATTGCAATCTCCTGCGTAACCTCTTTTGGAATTTATACCGAGATACTCGAGACCTGGAAACATTTTCCGGAGACATTGGAGCGCACGCGTGAAGATCTTTTTAAGGCCACCGGCCGGACTTTTGAAGTGCCGGAGACAATCTCGCACACGAGTGACCTGATTTATAAATTCAGGAATGAGATAGCCGGCAAGGCGAAGTATAACCTGGTGGATATACAGACCGGTAAACCCCTGAGAATTGTTGAACACATTGGTTGTCATTACTCGAAGATGTTCCCCAAGTACGGTGTAGGCGGCGCTGAGTTCCCGCATGTACTTGTAGGGATGATCGAGGCCTGGGGCGGTGATGTCATAGACTATCCGGAGCGTCGTCATTGCTGCGGCTTCGGTTTCAGACAATATCTCGTTCAGGCTAACAGGGGCTACTCCCTATCGGCTTCGCGCAAAAAGTTCGAGTCAATGGAGCCGTACAAACCGGAGATGATACTTGCCAACTGTCCGGGTTGCACGATGTTTATGGACAGGTGGCAGTATACAATTAAGGAGCTGGATGAAATTACTTACGGAGTATGACGGACAGGGAATCCCGGTTCTGACTTATGAGGAAGTGGCAGGGCTTATCCTGGGCTATGACCCCTGGGAGATGGGACTGCAGTACCATAATGTCCAGGCTCTCCCGCTGCTGCGCAAGATGGGCATCAGGGCAGATCCCGATAAGAGATTCCTTGCGAAGGATGGCAGCAGGCTGCCGGAACCGGCCAATCTTATCAATTCGTGACCGCAATGTCAAAACATGTAATAGTTGCCGGCGGAGGTGTCGCCGGAATTGAGGCTGCGGGAGTCCTTGCCGATATGGGCCACACGGTAAGTATTCTGGAGAAGGAGGGGAATCCGGGCGGACATGTTTCAAAGTGGCATGCCCTCTTCCCCGACAGGAGGCCTGCCGGTGAGGTTACAGGCTATCTTGGAAAACGTATCGAAAACGAAAATATAAGATTCATAGCCGGCACTTCAGTTGAGAAGATCGAACGGCACGGCGGCGGCCTTACAGTAGGAATATCAGGCGGCACGACGATGAATGCCGATGCCGTCATCGTGGCAACAGGCTTCGATCTCTTCGACGCACGGCGCAAGGAAGAATACGGCTACGGCATCTATGACAATGTAATTACCTCGGCCGACCTTGAACAGATGTTCAATGACGACAGGCTGCTCACTTCTGACGGCAGGGTTCCTGACCGCATCGGCTTTGTACACTGCGTGGGTTCACGCGACGAGAAAGTCTGCAACGATCACTGTTCGAAGGTGTGCTGCGTCACTGCCGTAAAACAGGCGATAGAAGTGAGGGAGAAGCTGCCCGGGTGCGAAGTATTTTGCTTTTATATGGATATGCGCATGTTCGGTCCTTATTACGAGGAGCTTTACCGTGAGTCACAGGAGAAATACAACGTGAACTACATCAGGGGAAAAGTGTCAGAAGCCTCCGGAACCATGAAGAAAAGGGTAACTCTGAAAGTGGAGGATACACTTGCAGGGAGACCGCTGAAGATGGAGGTTGACCTTCTCGTTCTTATGACGGGCATGGAAATGTCGAAGTCAGGCGCAAAACTGGCTGAGGCATCGGGTTTCGCAACGGGGATCAACAGGTTCCTTGAAAGCACAGATCATCACTACGGGAGCAACATGAGCAAAATGAAGGGCGTATTCTATGCCGGCACCTGCACTGCACCGATGAATATCACCGATACAATTTCACATGCCAGGGCTGCAGCAGTCGAAGCCGTGAAATACCTCTCCTCAAAGTGATCCGCCGGGAATGAACAGATTCGGGTTCCATATAAACAAGAGCAGGCTGATAGACTATGACACTTCGGACAGGAAGGTCAGGCAGTATATCACAGACAGGGAGCCGAGCTTCAGGCTTTGTTTTGCCTGCGGCGGGTGCACTGCAACCTGCACCGCGGGACAGCACGTCTCATTCAATCTCAGGAGGATGAACACGCTCATCCGGCGCGGTGAGATAGCACCTCTGCGCGAGGAGGTAGGGCGCTGCATGCTCTGCGGCAAATGCCAGCTTGTTTGTCCGCGTGGTGTGAATACCCGTAATGTGGTGGCCCTCGCCGCCGAAGCAATAATGAAATACGACAGGAATGAACTCTGAGCTGTTCCTGCTGCCGTTCAACCTGGGGCTGTATTTCATCCTGATATACAGCGTAACCAGGAGTGTAATATGGTTTCGCGACCTGTCGCGGTCTGACAAGCTTCGCCTTCAGAGGGGTTTCTTCGGAAGACCCTTCGGAGAGAGCCTGAAAGAGATTTTCAACGAGAGCCTGCTTCACAGGCGGATTTTCAGGGAGAACCCTGTCCTTGGCTACATGCACATGAGCCTCGCCTTCGGGTGGTTCATGCTGATTGTGTTCGGCACAATTGAGGCTGACTTCTTCGGGGCGAAGCACCTTAACCCGCCGGCCCATGCAATCTTCTTCCGTTATTTCAATCCTGACCATGGCGAGGCAGGCTTCGCAAAGATCTACGGAATATGGATGGATTTCCTCCTCGCATTTATCCTTTCGGGATTGCTTCTTGCAATTATCAAGCGGTTCATTCCGAAGACAGTGGGGATGAAAAAGAGAACCAGGCATACCTGGACAGACCGCATCGCACTCCTAAGTCTCTGGCTCATATTTCCATCCAGGCTTATGGCAGAGAGTTTCACCTGCGGGGCCCACGGCACAGGAAGCTTCCTGACAGGTAACCTGGGCGCTTCACTCGCATCATTTCTCCCGGCAGCTGAAATGGCACCATACTTCTGGTGGCTCTACTCGCTTTCCCTGGGCACTTTTTTCTTTCTCCTCCCGGCTTCGCGTTATTTCCACATACCTGTCGAACTGTTGCTGATCTTCATGCGCAACTCCGGAATCAAAACGGGCGACAGGACCTCCTCATATGCCGAAGTGCAGGTACATGCATGCTCATCATGCGGCATCTGTATCGGCACCTGCCAGATGAGCTATGCTGCAGGAATAAACGATATACAGTCGACCTACTTCATAAAGGGACTGCGTGACGGCAGGGATATTTCGGATATTACGATGAACTGTCTCATGTGCGGCCGTTGTGAGGAAGTGTGCCCGGTGGGGATTGAACTGGGACCTCTCCGGCTGATACAGAGGCGTCAGGAAAGACAGCCTGCAGAGAAGTTGAGGTTCTTTGACAGGTACAAGCTCAAAAAGACAGTGACAGTTGCGGAGAAAGAGCCGACGCATTCATACAGTTACCTCAGGAAGCCGGACCCAGTGAAGGCTGACATACTGTTCTTTGCAGGGTGCATGACACATCTTACACCCTCTGTAATAGTGGCGATGAAAAAGATAATGGAGAGCGCCGGTGTAAGCTGGCACTTCATGGATGAATCCGGAGGAGTATGCTGCGGGAGACCGCTGACGCTGGCAGGAAGAGACAGGGAGGCGCGGGAACTCATCAATCACAATTCTGATATAATCTGGAAGTCAGGTGCAAAGATACTTGTGACATCCTGTCCCATATGTTACAAGGTCTTTAAGGAGAGCTATTATCTTGATGCCACTGTAATGCATCACTCAGAATTCATCAATCTGCTTATCGAGGAGGGGTCTCTCAAGCCGGGTTATCTTCATAAGAAAGTTGTCTATCATGATCCCTGTGATCTTGGCAGAGGTTCAGGAGTCTATGAGGAGCCCAGGGCGGTGATCAGCTATGTGGCTGATCTGCAGCCTGCCAGTCAGGAAGAGTCGATGTCTCTCTGCTGCGGTGGAAGCGTCGCCAATATGCACATCCCATCGGCAAAAAGAATGCTGATCGCGAAGGATGCAGCGAAGATCCTTACCTCGGGTGCTCCTGACGCACTCATTACTGCCTGTCCGCTTTGCCTGAAAACCTTCAGTCCGGCAACAGAAACAAAGGTGACTGATATTGCGGAACTGGTGGCCGAGGCATTGCCCGAGTTCAAAAAACCGGCCAGGACCGCCAGGAGGAAGGTGCTTCACCGGGTTGAAAACAGTTGAAAACTTTTATTTAACGGTTAAATAAAGAGTTGGTACGGCCTTTCAGCCATTCCTTTTAAAATTTATTTTGCAGCCTTCAAAGAGTTTCAAAACACTATGGAACGGTTTTTGACGTTATTAAACTGTAATATTTTAGCCACAAAAATGAGAGAATTAATCAGAAAGACAGGAGGAATTGTCCTCGTCATCATATTTATAATGGTATCATGTAAGGACAATAAGGGAACTGACGGCTCAAAGACCGTTGGCAGGAATGACAGAACAACAGGCCATGATGATGGCGTTACGCTGCTGATTGAGAATGCTGACCTGATACAGGTCGATTCCAATCCGGGGTACAATACCGCAGAGTGGAGCTTTAAAGTTGATAAACCGGGAAGGTATGACGTATGGCTGTCGAGCATAACAGCTGACACTTCAAACCTTCTGTATGCAGATAATGTGACGATCACTGCGGGAGACACCAGGCTCGTGAAGATGCCTGTGGGGGATGAGATTGTAACCGATGACAAGAATGTAAGGTCTCCCTGGTTCAGGGCTGACTCACACATGGGTTCGGTCTTTTTCAGCGAAGCCGGTGAATACCAGATTCAGGTTATCAGCGACAGGGTTTTACCACACTCTTCAGATGCAGCCAAGGTGAACATTGATGAGCATACGCTTATCAATTCGCTTATTTTCAAACCAAAAGTTAACTAAACAGAAACAGAAACTCCCCGCTGCGAACGGGGAGTTTTTTTATTTAGTGCCTTTGCCTTCCACCCATTTACGGGCGTTTACAAATGCCTTCATCCAGGGTGTGAAATCATCACGCAGCCTTTCTGAAGGGTACGATGCGCACTGCCAGGGGAAAAACGCCCTCTCAAGATGCGGCATCATGACAAGGTGCCTGCCGTCAGACGAGCAAATACCTGCAATGTCATACATTGATCCGTTCGGATTGGCAGGATAGATGCTGCTGCTGTATTTCAGCGCCACGTTATATTTTTCTTCAGGGTAGGGGAAGACGAACCTGCCTTCACCGTGAGCGACCCAGATTCCCAGTTCCATGCCTGACAGGTCCGAAAGCATCACCGACCTGTTGGGCATCACCTTCACTCCCAGGAAGTCAGACTCGAACTTGCCGGATGCATTATGCTCAAGGTGTGGCATTTCCCGGTGCTCAGGCATTATGAGTCCCAGCTCAGCCATCAACTGGCAGCCGTTGCAGACCCCGAGTGAGAGTGTGTCATCACGTTTGTAGAAGTTTTCAAGTGCCGTACGGGCTTTCTCATTGTACCTGAAGGCGCCGGCCCATCCTTTGGCGGAACCGAGGACGTCAGAGTTTGAAAACCCTCCGACAAAAACTATCATGCTTATCTCTTCCAGGGTCTCACGTCCGCTGATCAGGTCAGTCATATGCACATCCTTGACGTCAAATCCTGCAAGCCACAGGGCATATGCCATCTCACGGTCGCCGTTGACGCCTTTTTCCCTGATTATTGCAGCCCTGACGCCAGTGACCTTCTTCCGGTCAGGAGTGATGCCCAGCGATTTGAATGTGCCTTTGAAATCGCCGATGTTGAAACTGAGGGCTTTGGCACCGTGGTTTTCAAAACGTTCGGTGGCAAGTTTGAGGCCGCACTGCCTGCGGTCAAGCAGGTAGGAGCTTTTGTACCACAGTTTTCTGTACCTGTCAATATCGAGGTCAAGCCTGGTTTCCCCGTTGGTTATATAAATCCTGCGCTCAGCCACAGGGTGGCCGATCGAATAACCTGTTATCCCATGGCTCAGGAGCATCTCTTCAGTCTCTGCCTCGTCTCTTACCTGGATTATAACACCGGGATTCTGGCTGAAGAGCAGCCTGACAGTGTCACTCTCGTCAATTTCACTCAGGTTGATTGCCAGCCCTCCGTTGCGGTTTGCGAAGCACATTTCGAGGAGGGTGGTGACCATTCCGCCGGCAGAGATATCATGTCCGGCAAGGATCATCCCGCCTTTTATCATCTTCTGAATTGTCTCAAAACCGGCGGCAAAATATGCCGGGTCAGTAACCGTAGGTGCGGTTGTCCCTATTGCATTGAGTGACTGCGCGAGTGCACTTCCGCCTGTCTCAGGTCTCATCCGGCTCAGGTCGATATAAAAGAGCGCCGTGGTGTCATCATTTTTCAATACCGGTTCGACGATGGCTCTTACATCGGTGACTTCTGCCGCCGAGGTGATTATGACTGTGCCGGGGGAGAAGACAACTCCGTCAGGATATTTCTGCGTCATGGAGAGGCTGTCCTTGCCGGTAGGGATATTTATTCCAAGGGCAAGTGCAAATTCGCTGGCAGCCTTTACAGCTTCATAGAGCCGGGCATCTTCGCCGCTGTTGCGGCATGGCCACATCCAGTTGGCTGAGAGCGAGACGCTTCTCAGTCCGTCAGGCAGCGGTGCCCATATTATATTTGTAAGGGCTTCGGCAATTGAGAGCACTGAGCCTGCCGACGGACTGATGAGTCCGGCAACGGGCGCATGCCCCAGGGCAGTGGCCATGCCGCAACGGCCCCTGTAATCGAGCGCGATGGCCCCCAGGTTATTCAGTGGCAGCTGCAGCTCGCCGGCGCACTGCTGTTTGGCAATGCGGCCTGTGACCGACCTGTCAACCTTGTTTGTGAGCCAGTCCTTGCAGGCAACCTCTTCAAGCTGTAAGACGGCTCCCAGGTATCGCTCAGGATCATTTGAATCATAAACCGGATCGCTGAAATTCGCTAATGAAGTGCTGTCCTGCATCACGGTCCGCGGCGGCTTGCCGAAGAAATCATGAAGCTTCAGGTCAATGGGCTTCTCGCCGTTCAGAGAATTGTAAAATGTAAACTGGTGGTCGCCTGTGACTTCACCTATTATATATATGGGAGCGCGTTCACGGTGTGCCACTGCGGTCAGCGAGTCAACGTCCTTTTTCTTCATCACGAGTCCCATCCGTTCCTGCGACTCGTTGCCCACGAGCTCTTTTGCCGAGAGGGTGGGGTCTCCGACAGGAAGCCTGCTTATATCTATCCTGCCACCTGTCTCCTCTACAAGTTCGGAGAGGCAGTTCAGATGGCCGCCGGCGCCGTGGTCATGGAGTGACACGACCGGGTTGGAGTCACTCTCCGCCATGGCCCTGAGAGCATTATAGACCCGTTTCTGCATTTCGGGATTGGCCCGCTGAACAGCATTAAGTTCGATTGTACTGTCATAGGCTCCGGTGTCAACTGATGACACGGCGCCGCCACCCATACCGATGCGGTAGTTGTCGCCGCCGAGCAGCACTATCACGTCACCCTTTTCAGGAATGTCTTTCAGACTGTCTTTCTTCTTGCCGAGGCCGATGCCTCCTGCCAGCATTATTACCTTGTCGAAGCCGTACCGCTTCATCTCTTCAAAATGCTCGAAGGTGAGCAGAGAGCCGCAGATGAGAGGCTGTCCGAACTTGTTCCCGAAGTCGCTGGCTCCGTTGGAGGCCTTTATAAGTATGTCTTCCGGAGTTTGATAGAGCCATTTGCGTTCCGGTGTAAGTTTCTCCCACTCCCTGGCTCCGTCACTTCTCGGATATGAGGTCATATAGACTGCTGTGCCTGCTATTGGCAGTGCACCTTTACCGCCTGCAATACGGTCGCGGATCTCACCGCCGGTACCTGTTGATGCCCCGTTGAAAGGCTCTACTGTGGTGGGGAAATTATGGGTTTCGGCTTTCAGCGAAAGGACAGACTGAAAAGATTTGACTTCGAAAAAGTCAGGCTTATCCTGTGAGGAGGGTGCAAACTGCTCAACCACAGGACCCCTGAGAAAGGCGCAGTTATCCTTATAGGCTGAGACAACGTGGTTGATATTTGTTTCGGTAGTCCGTTTGATGAGTCTGAAAAGAGTCGATTCATGTTCTACACCGTCGACTATGAAAGTGCCGTTGAATATCTTGTGGCGGCAGTGCTCGGAGTTGACCTGGGAGAATCCGAATACCTCGCTGTCTGTCAGTTTCCGACCTATTGAAATGCTTAATTTATCAAGATATTCTATTTCCTCACTGCTGAGAGCCAGCCCTTCCTTTGCACTGTATGCCGCAATGTCAGTAACAGGGATTACAGGTTCAGGGTCATGGTGAACTGTGAATATCTTCCTGGTCAAGGCCGTGGTATACTCGCTGCAGCATCGGATCATGCTCCGGGCTCTCACCAGCTGCCGGAAAGTATTCCTCCATCCGCTGAATTCCAGTGATATCCATATTCTGGGCTATCTCCACGGCATTGGTGCTCCAGGGTGTGATCATCTCGCGGCGGGGACCGATGAAAGTTCCGGTTACGGATTCTGAACTGATCAGGCGTGCATCACTGAAGAGCCATAAAAGCCTTGATATTTCATCCGGAGATATTTCCCGTGTTGTTCCGGCAGCTATAATGCTTTTTGAAGGTGTCTCGAAGAATAGGATCATCTTTGCAGTCATAATATATTGATAAAGAGCACTATAATCTCAGAAATTGAATGCTCCTGACAATCGCAAAGATAATAAATCTCCGGGTCTGCTTCTAATTCAAAACAAAGTAACTGTCACAGAAAATGAGCCTGCTGTCAGTCGTAATAATCATATCCGCCGCCGTTGCCGAATCTCGGATTTACAACATTATTGTAAATAGAACCAAAGGTGTAGGTTATGCTGAGGCCGCCCTGGATACTGAAACTGGTGGCCTGCTCCTTGAGCCTCAGGAGCCTGTCGGCTTCAGAGAGCTCTCCCTTGGCGAGATTCAACTGGTCATTTATATATGCTGCACCGCCGTTGAGCAGAAAGGGAAAGTCCTTTTATGATCCTGACCCTGACAGAGGCATTCAGTTGAATCAGGCTTTTTGACAGGTCATGAAAGTAATTTGAGCCGACCATGGAGAGATTTACAGATCCCCACTTCTCCTGAATCTGATAGGCAATTCTTATCTGCTGCAGGAAGAGGTGCTCATACTTCCTGTTGTAGATTGTGGTGTCGATATAGTTGCTGTACTGGTAACCCACACTGTAAAGAAACCTGAGTTGTCTGTGGGTGGCTTCGGAGTAGGGGAAGAGGTCATATTCGACCGAGGGCATGAACATATTGTTGAATATGTAATTCTGCGAAGTCGATGCACTTAAGTTCCACCTGAGACCTGCCGACCAGTGTTCGCCGAGGCTCTTAACGTACAGGTTATCAAGGCTTTTAGAACTTCTTATATAAGTTGTGTCTTCGTCTCCTTCGACGAAGCGCTGTTTATTGTAACTCTGGTCGGCTTCGATTTCAAGCTTAATATCCGGGGTGATTTTGGATATATTTATCGAGTTGTTCAGCATTAATCTCTGGTATGATTCTTCGGCGTTAAAACGGGGACTTGTCTGCAGCTCGAAGACCCAGTAATTCCAGTTATCGACTATTTCCTCCTGTGCCATCTTCTGATCGTGGGAGATCATGATCTCCCTTATAACCGGGGTTTTGGCTGCATACCTCAGCAGTCCGGCCTTCAGGAGACTGGTTCGCAGCTCCCTTAACTCCGGTCCGGTCTCATCAGGATTACTTATAAATGAAAGAGTGTCATTCATTCCGGCGAACCTGTTCATTCCCTGGAATTTATATGTGTACATATCACCACCGCTGCCGGTTCTCTGGCTTGTCACAAGGACGTATACCTCGGCCTCCCTCACATCCCTTACATAGTTCACCCAGGGTATCTCCTGGCGTGTGAAGCTCATGTCACAGCTCCTGCAGTCGATGAAAACCTTGGCAGCATTTTTTCTCAGGCTGTCCTGTCCCACGGCTTGTTCCTGGGCCCTGACCGTCATTGACAATTGCAGTATCAGTGCAGTAAGTATCAGGCAGTATATATTTCTTCTCATTACCGGATTTCGGAGCTTATTGATTAATCAACAGGGAGCAAAGATATTCAAAAGGGTGTACCCCCAAAGATGTTTTAAAACAACAGGAATCAGTCAGTCAGAGGTGTCAGCGGGGTATCAGAACAGAGGTGTCTCCTGATACTTCGATGCTTGCATTCCGGCCTTCTCCGCTGAAGATTGTCTTTCCTGTTTTTTTGTTTGTAAGGGTGACTGTGATTACAGAAGTCATGCTTTCCTCAATGCGGCTGTTCATCATCCCTGCAACCGGTGCTGCAAGTCCCGTTGCCTGATCAAGCGGCGCCTGTACCTTCAGGATGCAGGATTTGTTTTCAAGCTCCAGTTCTGCAGAGGTATCTGTAAAGGCCAGCTTCCGGAGCGCTGACCCGTTATAGGTTGTAAATCTTGTGAGTTTGTTATCATGCCACAGTCCTGCAATGAAACCTGTAAAAGACCCGGTCAGCCAGGGAATACGGGCGACTGAGGCTTTGAAGGAAATGCCTTCGGTCGCGAAGCGGTTTGACTGCATCCAGATGTAGGCCGAGGGAAATGTATGACCCCAGTCTTTTTCGATATATCCCCTTCCGCCGGTGAAATCAATTACTTCGTCATTTATTGTAAGACTGCCCCTGATGCCGTGGTCCATGCTCACGATTCCGTGGCTGCACTCCATAAAGGGGACGAATGCATATGGTCCCATAATTCCGGGCGAATACCAGGGCTTTGGCCAGGGTACGATTCCGGAAAATTCAAGTTTGCCCTTTACTGAGGGCAGGTCAAGTGCAATCGTGTAAGGTGAGAAAAAGTTTTCTCCAAGTGAAAGCTCAAATTTATTCTCAGACGGTTTGAAAAGCGCGGCGTCGAAAGTGTGGTATTCAGACTTCTTCATCGACCCGTCCAGTACCTGTATGAATGCGTGGCTTTCACCCGAGACCTCCATGCTTATTCCGGGAATAAATGCGAAAGCCCTGGTCCCGGGCGCATTAACAACCTTAAAATACCAGCCTTCGAAGTACTTTCTCGCGTTTCCCCATCCCTGGTACATCTCAGGGTTAAACAGAGCCCTTGCTTTTTTTGTAAGTAACATACTTTTCAGTTGTTTTTTTGCAGTGCCTCACGGTAGGTTTGTACGGCTCTCACACGGGCAAGACTGTGATCCACAACAGGCTCCGGGTATGAAGGCGATGCTGATTCAGGGACCCATTTCCTGATGTATGTCAGGTCAGGATCAAATTTCCTTGTCTGTTCAGCAGGGGAGAAGACCCTGAAATAAGGAGCTGCATCACAGCCACAGCCTGCGGCCCACTGCCAGTTGCCGTTATTTGCCGACAGTTCGTAGTCGAGTAGTTTCGAGGCGAAATATGCCTCTCCCCACCGCCAGTCGATCAGCAGATCCTTAACGAGGAAACTGGCGGTTATCATCCGCACCCTGTTATGCATAAAGCCTGTCTCATTCAGCTCTCTCATGCCGGCATCGACTATCGGAAACCCTGTCATACCGTTGCACCACCGGCCGAATTCCACTTCATTATTCAGCCAGACGATACTGTCATATTTCCGTTTGAAGGAGTTTTCCGCTACATGCGGAAAATGCCAGAGTATTGTCATAAAAAACTCACGCCAGATAAGCTCGTTGAGCCATACCCCGTTCAGGGTGAGGGCCGTACTGACCAGCTTCCTTATGCTTACAGTCCCGAACCTCAGATGCGGTCCGAGCCTGCTTGTACCGGCAAGCGAAGGGAAATTCCTCGTATTGTGATAGTTTTTTATTATGTCTGTGTCAATTTCCGGGACTGAATAGATGTACCCGGTCTTCAGGAAACCCAGTTCAGATACCGATGGGATTGACATTGGCTCTACAGTCAGCAGATTACCTGTGAGGTCCTGTGACGGATAAGGTGATGCAGCCTCTTTTGTAAAATAGTTTTTTCCAGGCATTTGCATAGGGTGTGAAGACCGTATAAGGAGTACCGTCACTCTTGAGTACCTCATTTTTTTCGAAGATCACCTGGTCTTTGAATGTATGAAAAGGAATTCCTGATTCCTTCAGAAATTCGCCAACCGCAGTATCACGACTGACAGCATAAGGTTCATAGTCGTGATTTGCATAGACTGCTTTGACATTATATTCCGTAAGTAGTTTACTGAATGCATCGACCGGGCTGGCATTATATACAGCGAGGGAACTCCCCGCCAGGGTAAAAGACTCCTGCATTTTACCGAGGGCTCCTGCAATGAATTCAATCCGCCTGTCTCTGCGCTCTTCCAGCCTGTCAAGTATGTTCGTATCGAAAATGAACAGGGGAAGGACCCTGTAGCCTGACTTTAGTGCATTGTAAAGGCCTGCATTGTCATCGATGCGGAGGTCACGGCGGAACCAGAAGACGGAAATATGTTCATTGTTCTTCGGCACAGGCAAAATGCGCTAAAATTCAGAGCACTAAATTAGTAAATATCCTGCTGTAACTGATGAACCGGACCAGGGATGACAGGAGGCGGATATTTAATGATGTCGGATGGCTGTCAGGTTTGCCTGCCGGGCCTTCTACGCAGCCTGGTGAAGATGAATATAATCAGCAGCACTATTCCGGCAACAACAAAGAATGGAATTACAAGAGAGAGCAGTGAGGTGCCGATGGCTGCCACGTTCTCTCCTGTTGCCACAACAGGATTGCCGGCGCCGGCGGTAAGCTTTGTCGAGAAAAGGCGTGTGATTGCGCTTCCGCCCTGAATTGTGGCCGCGGCACCGCCTCCCACGGCTGCCCCGGTGATCCATTTGAGCAGGTCATTGTCAATTGGCAGTACCGATGTCAGCAGCAGGGTGCCGGCTACGACTGCCAGGGGTGTGGTTATTGTGTCGAGCAGGTTATCGACAAATGGAATATAGTAGGCCAGTATCTCGACGACCGTCGCAGTACCAAAACATGCTATGGCGGTCCATGATGAGAGCCACTGGAAGCTCTCATTCAGTGGCAGGATGCCGGCACGGGCCGCTATGGCAGCCACAAGCATGGGTATGAAGACCCTGAAGCCGGCACTGGCACTAAGCCCGATTCCGATAGCTACTGCTGTGATGAGTTCAACATTCATCTCCCTACTTTTTGCAGGGCACTCCGGCGTATTCCATGACTGCTGAATATACAGCTTCCTGGAAGCTGTTAAAAGCAGACCGGGAGCCCGGTGCCGGTTGTTTGAAAAGACCGTTTGTCATGAAGATGAAACCGGACCTGCTTACAGGGTCAAACCAGAAGCCGGATTTAAGTCCGTATGCATCACCGGTGTGCCCCATCATTTTTGCATCACCGAAGATAATGTCACCGGAGGGAGTGTTTGTAAGTATATGGACACTGAGTCCCCAGGACCTTGACTGACCAACATCATCACCGTTACTTCCGTTGTATTTCCATTGCGGTGAATGCATCAGCCTGATGCTCTTTTTTGATATAATCCTTTTACCGTCAAAAGTGCCCTTATTAATGTGCAGTATCATTACCCTTGCAAGTTCGGAGGCTGAGATCCTTAGCCCGCCCTGAGGTGAGAAGACTGCCGCGTTGGTGCCGGTTTTATATCCTGAAAAATCGCGTGGTGCAGTAAGTTCACCCTTAAAGTTATCAGTCTGTGGTGTCCATTTCCCATCTTCGTTAGTATAAATTACCGCCAGGGTGTTTACCTCACTGAGTCCCTCCACCGTGTAAGCACCTGTTATGCCAAGCGGGATGAAGAGATTCTCTTTAATGAACTCGTCATATCTCTGTCCGCTGATCTTTTCGATTAGTGTCCCGGCAAGGCCGAAGTTTGCATTGCAGTATGTGAAATATTCTCCGGGTGCCTCTTTTCGCCACATGTCTTCCGTGTAATATTTGCCTCCCGGTATAAACAGCTGGGAAAAATCAGGAGGATTACTGACATTATTGTAGGTATCCATGAGGAAGGCATCATAACCTGTGCCCTCATTGAGGCTTCCCGTATGAGAGAGCAGCATCCGTACTGTTATCGGTATCAGAGGATGATTCGGATTCCTCAACGTGAATCCAAGGTAACGGCTTACATCATCATCAAGTTTGAAAAGGCCCCTGTCATAAAGCTTCATCATTGCTGTGGTCATGACAAGCTTAGAAATTGAGGCAATCCTGAACCTGGTGCTGTCATTCACCGGCAGGTTACGGTCATAATCCCTCAGTCCGGCATGAAATGATCCTGTCACACGGTCTCCGCAGACAGTGACAACTGATAGTCCCATCAGCTGGTAATCAGCCTGTATTTTATCAACTGCTTCCTGCATCTGACCTTTAATTGCCGGAATTGAAGAAAGCATAATCATAACCGCGATAAGTTTTTTCATTTGTTGACGGGTATTTGAATTTCATCATTTTCTTTTGATCACTGCAAATTTCAGTGACGACCTTCCTGACCGTGTTTCGAGAACACAAATATAGATACCGGAACTTAAGCCGGCACTGCTTATATCCTGATCATAAAAGCCTGGTTCAGCCTCACGGTCAACAAGAATCGCCTTTAGTTGACCGCTGCTGTCAAACACTTTGAGTGTGATGTGCTCTCCTGCCTGCACTGAATATCTTATCACCGAGACATCGGAGACAGGGTTCGGAATTATGCTTAATATCCGGGATAGGGTGGGAACCACTGGCAGGAGAGTAGGAGCTTTTAATGCTACCCCACATTCCGGTGCCGCTGTCCTCATAGCTGAGTGCCCAGATGCCGATCCCGGCCAGTCCTTTGGTTTTCACAAGGTCATATTTGAGCGAGAGGCTCGTGCTGTCATCGTACCATAACTGACGCCAGTCGGCACCCGCCATGTAACTCACCCAGGGAACGCCCGTTGGCTGATCAAACTCCCTGCCGTGCAATTCCGCAAGTGCTGCCGCTGCCCTGTAAATACGTGACGTTCCGGTACCGGTTGTGGCAGCCTTTCGCTCGCTGCTGACAACAGGCCAGTCGTAGCCGTACCAGGGGACTCCCAGCAGCAGTTTTTCCGGGGGTACACCCGCGGTGAGATAAGTGTCAATGCTCCGGGTGACATTCTGTGTCTCTCCTGTCAGCGGTGCAACAGGACCGGCAGTAGCCGATCCGCTCCAGTAATAGTTATACCCCATGATTATCAGGTAGTCACATATTCCAGCCAGTGAGGGATAATCCCATGCAGAAGACCAGTCGACGGCAGGGGTCGCCAGCGATATCTCCGCGGCAGGGAGTTCTTTCTTAATAATCCTTACGGCCCGCCTGCAAAAATCAACCATATTGGCTTTCTGTGCTGCCGGCACTGTTTCGAAATCGAAGTTGACTCCGTCCCCGTTACGATCCTTAAGTTGCTGGACGATAGTTGTTAAGAGAAACCTCTGTTTAACAGTGTCTGACAGTAATTCGGTATTTCTTGCGGCGCCGAAGTTGGTTACTGTCAGGGTGACTTTGACACCCTTTTGATGAGCATAGTCGATTACCGGGGTTGTGTTCCAACCCCTGAGGGTGGTGTATCCGCCGGTTGCGGTATCGACCTCATAACTGAAATATGCTATATGGGTGAGGGCACTGTAATCATATGAGAGATAGGCTGATGCCGAAGCCCAGTAAGGGTGCCAACCGTAGACTTTGTGAGTCAGGGAAACTGCTGATTTGCTCTTTAGTACTGAGGGCGCAACAGTCAGAATATTATCGTCAAAAAGTGATTTGTCAATTATCTGCGAGTAATACTCGCTTTCGGACTGGTGTATACCAATCTGCAAAGTGTCATGTTCCTGTGCCTGAAGACAGAGACTGCTGAATAAGATTAATGCAGCTGCAGGATATATTTTCAGCATTGCAGAATTAATGACCGTCTGAGGGTCAGTTGGTTTTGAAATACTTGTTGTATATCTCCTTGTTGCGTTCGAGAAGGGCAACGGATATCTCGTATGCCTTCTGGCTGTCCTTATCCTTCAGTGCCCTGATGAGTTCCTTCTGGTATTTGAGGGTGTATTCCTTTTCGCCCTCGATGTTCCCGTAGATAAGGTTTCGCATCCTCGGCAGCAGTGAGTACACGGGCTCAAGGCTTATTATTACAATAGGGTTGCCGGTAGATTTGGAAAGGTTCATATGAAACCTGTTAATTAGGTCAACCTCGAGCTGGGTGTTGTCAGGGTTGCACTTCTCCAGTTCTGTCTGGTTCTTCTGGAGGATCTTTATGTCTTCTTCGGTCCTGTTGCGTGCCGCCAGCCTCGCAATCTCAGGTTCGAAAAGCCTTCTTACCTCAATGATCTGCAAGGATGAGATCGGAATTGAACCTGAGGTCGTAAAACAGGTGCAGCGAGTTGATGGCATCTTCGATCTTCAGCTCGGTAATGTACATCCCGCTGCCTTTTTTTATGTCGATGAGACCCCGTGCACTCAGACGTCGCAGGGCTTCTCTCAGTGCGGTACGGCTGACTGCAAACTGCGCGCACAGTTCCTTTTCCGTCGGCAGCTTGGCTCCCGGAAGAAGCTTTTTCTGCCTTATCGCTTCCTCGATTTTCCTTTCGATCTTCTGGCTCAGGGTGAGTCCGGTACCGATTTTACTGAAGATATCTTCCATACTTACTTATAGTTTTCCCTGTAAACCTCAAGGGCTTTCTTAACAGATCCGTTTTGAAGCAGCAGAATACGTGCAGCGTCACTCTGAATTTTCAGTTCCTCGACTATCATTCTGGTGCCGCGTTCGATAAGTTTCTTGTTCGAGAGCTGCATGTTGACCATCTTGTTACCCTTGACCCTTCCGAGCTTGATCATAAGGGTAGTTGTAATCATGTTGAGGATCATTTTCTGTGCGGTGCCAGCCTTCAGTCTTGTACTGCCGGTGACAAATTCAGGCCCCACAACAACTTCGATTGGGTATTCCGTCACTTTGACAATATTGCTGCCAGGGTTGCATGTAATGCACCCGGTCAGAATGCCCTTCTCGCGGGCTGTCTGTATTCCCCCGATGACATAGGGTGTGGTCCCGGAGGCGGCGATCCCAATCACTGTATCCTTGGTATTTATATTGAATATCTCCAGCTCCTTCCAGGCTTTATTGGGGTCATCTTCAGCCGATTCCACGGCCCTGCGAAGGGCTACTTCACCGCCTGCAATGAGCCCGATAACCTTATCGTGAACCCCGAATGTAGGAGGTATTTCCGAAGCATCAAGTACTCCCAGCCTGCCGCTGGTTCCTGCCCCAAGGTAAAACAGACGGCCACCCTTCAGCATTCGCCCCAGTATCTGATCAACAAGTTTTTCTATCTGTGGAATCGCAGCCCTGACTGCCATGTGCACCTTGGCATCCTCATGATTTATGTTTGTAAGCAATTCATTCACAGACATAATATCAAGGTTTTCAAAGTTGGAAGGCGACTCGGTGATACTTATTGCCGGCTTTGATGAGGAATGTTTGCTCATATTGTTCTCTGCTGATTGTGAATGTGGTACCTGACAAGGTTTTCCATAGGGGTCAGCGAAAATATTCCGGGCTGAAGCCTGTATTTAGTGAGAAGTTCCTCAAGGAAAGGCCTGAAATGCCAGGCGATGCTTCCTGTGAAATGTACCGGAAATTTCCTTGCCTCGGGGTACTGGAGCACATTTCTTATAAGGAACTCATCAAAACTTGATGTTATAATTGACTGCAATTCAGGAACATGAATATTCTCCGCAATAAACCTGGCAAACTGACCCAGGAACCTGTTCGGGAAAGGCATGTTGTAGACACTGTCAAGAATTTCTGAGGGTGTCATAGGATATGCCCTGAAAAAATTCTCTATTACTATTCCCGGAAGTTGTTTCTTGAGAACCCCTGCGACCAGCTTCCTGCCTATTACTGCCCCGCCTCCCTCATCACCCAGAATATATCCGAGGGGCGAAACATTAGAGACAATTCTTTTGCCGTCATAATAGCATGAATTTGATCCTGTACCTATTATGCAGGCTATTCCTGCCTCGTTCTGGCACAGAGACCTTGCAGCGCCGAGGAGGTCACTGCCGACAAACAATTCTGCATCACCGAAAAACTTCCTCAGGGCAATGCTTATTATTTCAATCTTGGCAGGATTACTGCACCCCGTGCCGTAAAAAAATATCTGACTGACAGGCACTCCTTCAAATTCTGACATTTCTTTCCCCAGAAGTGAGACAATATCTTCACTCTTCAGAAAGAAGGGGTTAAGTCCTGTGGATATGTATGACTTCCCGGCTGTTCCATCAGTCAGTTCCCTCCATTCAGTCTTTGTGGATCCGCTGTCGGCTATGAGTATCATGAGCGTTTATAAAACTTGCAATATGTTAGATATTAGTATTATAACAGCTGTTATATTAAAAAGGAACCAATTTGGAAATCTTAACCAATAACAAAAATAAATAATAATTCCGTACAAAGGCAGTTTTTGTCAGATGTATGACATGTTTTAAAAAACTTTCTAATTTTGGTGTATATTTCTTACTTTCAGCAAAACAAATATCAGGATGGGAGCCCGATCAGGCAGGTTAGTATCCGCGGTGATCATTTTAATGTTGATCAGTCCCGCCGGTCTTAATGGACAGAGAGCTGCAAAGCTCGAAAAGACGGCTTTGTCAAAACTGGATTCATGGACCAATCCGGTTTCCGAATGGCAATATCCGGACAGGATCAGGCCTGACTCGCTGAGCATCGGCGAAGCGACCGGGAAGTATAGATCTGTGGTTCCCTGCAGCATTTTCATATAATCCCGTCAGGGAAGAAAATGTGGCACTCTTCGAGAATTCAATCAGGGAGGCTCTGGGAAGGAAATTCCGGAATTACAGCATAAATATCCGTACAAACGGATTTTTAATCCGTGACCTTATCCCGAACTATTACAGGAAGTCGACTCCCGGCCGATACCTCCAGGCTGTTGCGCAGATCCCCTGACAGACCTGTGTTCATCACGAAAGTCAACGGTATTATTCCGTCTGCGGGATTGGCTGAAACCAACCTTGCGATCTGGCACAGTCACGGGTATTATTTTGACCAGCCCCTTGACCGCTGGGAGTGGCAGAGGGCAAAGCTGTTCGGGACTGTAGAAGACATTTCGGTGATGGGTTATGTTCTGCCCTACCTCACAAGGATGCTTGAAAACTCAGGAGCAACTGTCTTGCTTCCCAGGGAAAGAGACACCCAGATCAATGAAGTTATTGTTGACAACGACCGTTCATCAGGTGAGTCGGAATTTGTCATACACATTTCCGGCCAGCAGGAGTCAGCGGGTGAGGGATTTCTTCTGACTGATACACTTTTTACAGGCGACAATCCTTTCAGGAAGGGGACCTCACTGAGATTCAGGGAAGGGTCTGCGGATTACGTTGCAGACATTCCGGAGAAAGGAAATTATGCTGTATATGTTTCCTACCCGCAGTCTCCGGAGAACAGCGACGCGGTGAAGTATACGGTAAAGCACAGCGGAGGAAGCACCTCATTTATTTTAAATCAGACAATCGGTGGAGGCACATGGGTATATCTCGGCACTTTTCACTTCAATGAGGGCAAAAGTACGTCTGCAGGAGCTGTTGCTGTCACCGCCGGTGATAGCGGTTATACAGCTCTTGACGCCGTCAGGTTCGGGGGAGGCATGGGGAACGTGGTGCGCCGCCCCTCCAATGACATCGTTTCCAACCAGTGGTCTCTCAATGCTACCTCACCGGCAGAAACCCTGCAAGCTCATAATGACACTGTCAGCCATACATGGAAGCTCAGTGGAAAACCCAGATACCTGGAGGGTGCCCGGTATTATCTGCAGTATGCCGGTATGCCGGATACTCTTGTTTATACACCGAACAAAAACAGGAACGACTATAACGATGATTATATGTCACGCGGTGCCTGGGTTAACTACCTTGCAGGCCCGGCTGGCACCGTGGCAGACCAGGGGGAGGCATCAGGCCTTGGCATTCCTGTTGACCTGGCCCTTGCTTTTCACACTGACGCCGGCGTCACACCTGATGACTCTATAATCGGGACCCTTGGCATCTATTCCACCGCCGCAGGTGGCGGGAAGTTCCCTGACGGAACCAGCCGGATGGCCAGCCGTGATCTTACTGACATGATTCAGACGCAGATAGTAGGAGATGTAAGAGAGCTTTTCAATCCTCAGTGGACCCGCCGCGGGCTGTGGGACAGATCCTATTCGGAAGCCCGGACTCCCGTTGTACCGGCAATGCTGCTGGAACTTCTCTCACATCAGAACCAGGGAGACCAGCGTTACGGACTGGATCCCCGTTTCAGGTTCCATGTAAGCCGCGCCGTCTATAAAGGAATACTCAGGTACCTGTCATTCACCCAGGGAAGGGAATATGCAGTACAGCCGCTGCCGGTCAAAGACCTTGCAGTAATTCCGCTTGAAGGCAGAAGTGTAAAGATAAGCTGGGCCCCTGTGCAGGACCCTCTGGAACCTTCGGCACAGCCTGCAGGCTACAGGATTTACACCCGCACCGGTGACAACGGATTCGACAACGGATTTGATGTGACTGAATCCCAGGCAGTCGTTGAACTTCCAAACTATGACACCGTTTACAGCTTCAGGGTCACTGCCTTCAATGACGGCGGTGAAAGTTTCGGGTCAGAGACTCTTGCGGTGGGACTGAAACGAGAAGCAGATGCCATAGTGCTGATTGTCAACGGCTTTGACCGCATCTCCGGTCCTGAATGGTTTGACAGGGATGGATTGGCAGGAGTAGCATGGTGGAGAGACCGTGGTGTGGCAGACCGTTATGACATTGTTGCCACCGGTGATCAGTATGACTTTGAGCGCAGTCTGCCATGGATCGATGATGACAATCCCGGCTGGGGAGCCTCATGGTCTGATATGGAGGGGAAAATAATTCCGGGCAACACTTTTGATTTTGCCTCTGTTCACGGTGAAGCCATAATGGCCGCGGGCTACTCTTTCTGTTCCGTCAGCGACGAGGTGTTCAGCCGTCCCGACTTTGACATCTCCCCGTATAAGGTCGCAGATCTGATTTTCGGTGAAGAAAAGACTACAGCCGCTGTTTTTGACAGTACAAAGCTTGATTTTCAGATATATACCCCGGAATTCATAAGTAAGATCAAAGCGATTACCGGAGCCGGCATATCAATCTTCATGTCAGGATCATATGTGGGAACAGATCTTCGCATCTCAGCAGATACATCTGGTTATGGCTTTTGCTGCCGGTTATCTGCATTTCAGGCCGATGACCGGGCATGCGGTAAGGACAGGCCTACTCAGCCCGACTGATATTGCAGCTCCATTGTTCAGCGGCCCTGTGGAATTCAATACCGGGCAAACAGGTGAAGTTTACGGTGCAGAAGCACCTGATGCAATTGTTCCTGCTGACAAATTTTCGGTCACCGCTTTCAGGTACACCGAGAATAATACATCGGCAGGCGTAATACACCGCGGAAAAAACAGAACTTTGGTGCTGGGTTTCCCATTTGAGACAATTAAATCCGAAACTGACAGGAACAGGCTGATGAAACAGACCCTTGAATTCCTTATTAATAAGTAAACAGAGTTTATGAACAGAAAGATAACATGCTTTGTCCCCTTATCAGACACTGAATCACTTAACATCACAGTCGCCTCACTGAAAAGATCCGGACTCGTCAGCGGCATTTTTGCCGTCGTCCCCGAAGATCATTCCATGGCTGCTGCCGCGAGTGTGACCGGGCTGATAAAGGCGAAAGGGTTTGCCTCAACGGAGGCTGTCAGGAAAATGGCAGAGGTGGCTGATACTGATTACATATTGATTTACAGCAAGACTTCCCCGCTGGATCTCGGAAAGTTTGCCCCTGACCGCCTGATTCAGGTATGCGAGGATACGGGTGCGGGCCTCGTCTATTCAGACTATTATGAAAACCGCGACGGGCGGCTGTCGCCTCACCCGGTGACTGACTACCAGGAGGGAAGCCTGCGTGATGACTTTAACTTCGGTTCGGTGATCCTTTACAGTGCCACTGCTTTCAGGAATGCATGCCTGCGGATGTTAACCGGTTACAAGTATGCAGGCCTTTATGACCTGAGACTCAAGATATCCCAGCAATACAGCCTGGTGCATATCCAGGAATTACTTTATTCTGAGGTAGAGAGTGACACACGGAAGACGGGTGAAAAACAGTTTGACTATGTTGACCCGAGGAACAGGGCCGTGCAGATAGAGATGGAGAATGCCTGCACAGATCATCTGAAGGATATAAATGCATGGCTGAAACCTGTTTTCAGGGAGATTACCCCTGATGCAGATAAATTTGATACCGATATTTCGGTAGTTATCCCTGTAAAGAACAGGGTGAAAACAGTGGGTGATGCGATAAAATCTGTGCTAAGCCAGAAGACAAAGTACAGGTTTAACCTTATAATAGTTGACAATTACTCAACTGACGGCACTACAGAAGTCATAAGGTCATTCGCTGAAAAGGATACAAGGATAGTACACATTATTCCTGAAAGGAAGGACCTTGGCATTGGCGGCTGCTGGAATGAAGCCATCTTCAGCGAAAAGTGCGGAAAATATGCCCTTCAGCTTGACAGTGATGACCTGTATATCGATGACACCGTGATCACAAGGGTAGTGGAGGCATTCCACAGCCAGAAGTGCGCCATGGTTGTGGGTACTTATAAAATGGTGAATTTCGACCTTCAGGATATACCCCCCGGATTGATTGATCACCGCGAATGGACGCCTGACAATGGACGCAACAATGCACTGCGCATAAACGGATTGGGTGCTCCGCGGGCATTTTACACTCCCCTGCTGAGAAGCATAAAAGTTCCGAATGTAAGTTACGGTGAAGATTATGCCGTGGGACTGGCAATCAGCAGGCACTACCGGATTGGACGCATCTATGAGCCACTTTACCTGTGCCGCAGGTGGGATGAGAACTCCGACGCAGCCCTCGACGTGAATAAAAGCAATACATATAATTTATATAAGGACAAGATCAGGACAGTTGAGCTGCTGGCACGTAAAAAGATGCTCAGCCAGGAAAAACAGTAAACCAGAACCGGAGAATGAGCTATTCCGAGAGAGTAAATCAACTTTTCATCAGCCAGGTAAGCGAATGGGACCTGGCGCGGGCAAACTATGAACAGCTTGAAAGCGTGAGGACCCGCATTATCGGTTTCGGGACTTATGACCTCACTGTTCAGTTCAATCCCGGCCGCATAACATCATCAGCAGCTAAAGTAGATACCAGGTCCATAGAAGCCCGCCCATGTTTCCTGTGCGCGAAAAACAGGCCTTTGCAGCAGCAGGGTCTCCCGATTGGGAAAGGCTGGACCCTGCTTGTCAATCCCTTCCCGATCTTCGACAGACATCTTACAATAGTGGCTGATCAGCACACAGACCAGAGGATACTTGACAGTTTCAGGAAAATGCTCTCCCTGGCGGATGAATTACAGGATTTTGTAATCTTCTATAACGGGCCTCAATGCGGCGCCTCAGCACCTGATCATCTTCATTTCCAGGCGGGGAATAAGGGTTTTCTGCCGGTAGAAAAGGACTTTGAAGGGAAAAGCAACTGCTCCCTGATATCCGGGAAAGGTGGATATCAAACTGTGGCAGTGGAAAAATTATATGAGGGGTATGATAACAATCGAGGGCACCAATCGCGATGACCTTACCCTCTGTTTTGAGGAATTTTATTCCCGGTTCCGGCTGATTCAGCCTGACAGGCCGGAGCCTATGCTCAATATTCTGACATCATTTTCCACGGGTAGCTGGACTGTACATATAATTCCCCGGAAGCTTCACAGACCGTCGCAGTTTTTTGCCGGGGATAATAAAAAAATATTACTCAGTCCCGCCTCGGTGGATATGGGCGGCGTAGTCATAACCCCGAGGGAAGAGGACTTTATTAAGATCACCGCAGAGGAGATATCTGATATCTTCGGACAGGTATGTTTCAGCTGACGAGGAGCTTTCTCCGCTTATAAAAAATCTGCCATGACCAAATCAGGGAAAGTCCCGGAAATCCGGGTCGGAGTAGTGTCGGGAAGTGGACTTACATTCACCCTTTCCGGAACCTTTAAAGATGCAGGAGGATCATTGAGCCTTGAAGGCCTCTGGACCGCATTATACAGTAATGGCAGCATTTTGCTGCGTAGTAATGACCGGGAGATGGAGGTGGGGAGAGAGATTATCCTTATACCGGAAACGCCGGACAAATCGTATTTCACCCTTCATGCCGTTACAATCGGGGTGAATTTTCACTGGCAGCGCAATGAGGATCAGTCGTTTAAGGGCAAACTTGAAATTTATTACCGAAGAGGGCAGGCTGACGGCAGTCAACATTCTCTCAATTGAAGACTACCTGATAAGCGTTATATCATCGGAGATGAGCGCTACCTCATCGCCTGAACTCCTGAAAGCGCATGCTGTTATCTCAAGGAGCTGGCTGCTGGCTCAGACGGAGAAGAGTGAACGGCTGGGGGAGATCAGGTCAGAATACAGGACGAGCTTCGTGACCGACAGGGAAATTACACGCTGGTATGACCGTGAGGATCATCATAATTTCGATGTTTGTGCTGATGATCACTGCCAGCGTTATCAGGGTATCACCCGTGCCTCAACCCCGGCAGTTGAGAAGGCAATAAGTGATACAGCCGGTGAAGTGCTTATGTACGCTGACGCCATATGTGACGCACGCTATTCAAAATGCTGCGGGGGAGTGACTGAGATCTTTGAAAATGTATGGGAGCCGGTGAATCATCCGTATCTGCAGAGACTGGCCGATACTCCCACTCCTTCAGTGTTACCGCCAGACCTGACACATGAAGTAAATGCAGTGAACTGGATAGCCGGTAATCCGGATGCTTTCTGTAATACTAATGATAAAAAGACACTTACCCAGGTCCTGAACAGCTATGACCAGGAGACAAACGACTTCTTCCGCTGGAAGGTTGAATATACACAGCATGAACTTAGTGACCTGATCAGAAAACGTACCGGTATTGATTTCGGAATTATAACTGACCTTGTACCCCTTTCCAGGGGAACATCCGGAAGAATAGTCAGGCTGAAGATCAGGGGCAGCAAAAAGACACTCATAATCGGGAAGGAGCTCGAGATAAGAAAAGCTCTCTCGTCAACTCATCTCTACAGTTCTGCTTTTTATGTGGAAAAAAGGAGTCACGGAGAGTCGGTCTCCTTCGTCCTTCACGGTGCCGGATGGGGTCACGGTGTGGGCCTTTGTCAGATAGGCGCAGCAGTGATGGGGGAGAAGGGTTACACCTACAGGGAAATACTCATGCACTATTTCAAAAATGCCACTCTTGAAATAAAATACTGAAATGAAGAAAAGCCTGCTTCTCATCCTGGTTTTGTGTGCTATCCATTACTTGTATTTACGGACAGTCATGGATCAGGATCAACCAGCTTGGCTATCTTCCGGCTTCGGTCAAGGTTGCAGTATATATCTCGCAGGAACCGGGAGCGGGCGCCTCTTTCACGGTATGTGATGCACTGACAGATAAGCCGGTATTCAAAGGCAATGCAACATTGTATGACGGTTCCGTATGGGGCATGGCAGCCGCAGCCAGGCTCGACTTCTCGCAGCTGACAGCACCGGGAGGATACTATATATTATATGGCAGCACCAGGTCTGAAACATTCCGGGTCGGAGCCGGGGTCTATGACGGAACAGCCGATTTCATACTTAAACTACATCAGGCAGCAGCGGTGCGGATATAATCCTTTTCTGGCCGACTCATGTCATACACATGACGGCATTATAGTTGATCACCCGACCCTCTCAGGCACTGTAATTGACGTACAGGGGCGGCTACCATGATGCAAGTGATCACCTCAGGTACACGGCCACCACATCGAATTCGGTTTACCAGATGATGTTTGCATACGAAAAATCTCCTGAGATTTTCGGAGACACCCATGATGCTGCAGGCTCCAAGGGCAGTAACGGTATTCCTGACATACTTGATGAGGTAAGATGGGGACTGGAGTGGCTGCTTAAGATGAATCCTGACAGCGGGGTGATGTACAACCAGGTTGCCGACGACCGTGATCACCAGGGCTTCCGCCTGCCGAACCATGACAAGGCCGGATATGGCCTCGGGTCTCTACAGGCCGGTTTATTTCGTGACCGGCAAGCCACAGGGGCTGGCAGAATTCAAAAACAGGACCGAGGGAGTGGCCTCCACGGCAGGTAAGTTTGCCTCGGTATTTGCCATGGGAGCGAAGGTGTTCGGGAAGAGTGATCCTGCACTGGCGCAGAAACTGGCTGCAAAATCCGTCGATGCATATCGAGTTTGCGCAGACCGATCCGGGGGCTACCCAGACCGCATGCAATGTTTCGCCTTATTTCTACGAGGAGGACAACTATGTAGATGACATGGAGCTTGCAGCCTGGGAACTGTACAAGCTTACAGGAGAGAGCGACTACCTTATTCAGGCTGATTACTGGGGCACACTGGAGCCTTACACTCCGTGGATTGAGAAAGACACTGCACGCCATTACCAGTTCTATCCATTCGTAAACCTGGGCCATGCCGGTATGGGGCTGTCTGAAACTGAATATTCAGGGAAATACACTGAATTTATGCGCAGGGGACTGGAGCTTATCTACCGGCGTGATCAGAATGATGTTTTCCAGGTGAAAATACCATTTGTCTGGTGCTCGAATAACTACGTGGCTGCGGCGCTGACCCAATGCAGGCTTTACCGTGAGGCTACAGGAGACACCAGGTATGACCACATGGAAGCCGCTATGAGAGACTGGCTCTTCGGCTGCAACCCGTGGGGCACATCAATGATTTGCGGGTTGCCTGCAGGTGGCGACTATCCCCTTTATCCGCACTCGGCTGTCACCGTGTACCTGGGCGTGACAACAACGGGAGGACTGATTGACGGACCTATCAACAAGACAATACATGAAAACCTGAAAGGGCTGACACTGCTCAGACCGGATACGTATGCAGCCTTCCAGGGCGGCAAAATTGTATATCATGACGATATCGGGGACTACAGCACAAATGAGCCCACCCTCGACGGTACCGCAAGCCTGAGCTACTACCTCTCCACCCTTGAGAAGGAGGGAAGGAATGCACGGGCAGAAACAAAGGATTATGTGTATGACACACAGGGTGCCGTGATCAGAAAAGGACCGGATGAAAAAAGCATCTACCTGATTTTTTCTGCTGACGAATTCGGGGATGGATTTGAGCATATTCTTAATGTATTGAAAGACAACAACATAAAAGGATCATTCTTCCTTACAGGTAATTTTCTCAGAAACAAAAAGTGGGCGCCGGTAACCGCGAGGATAATATCGGAAGGCCATTATCTCGGACCACATTCCGATGCACACCTGCTTTATATACCCTGGGAAAACAGGGATACGCTTCTTGTGAGCAAGGAGCAATTCAATGCTGACCTCAGGAACAACTTCGCAGCCCTGCAGAAGGCGGGACTGAAGAAGCAGAAGCCACAGTATTTTCTTGCGCCGTATGAGTGGTACAACAGTGCCATCAGCAGGTGGAGCGGAGAGATGGGCCTGACCCTCGTCAATTTCACCCCGGGTACAGGCACCAATGCTGATTATACGACTCCCGACATGGCTAACTACCGTTCATCCGATTTTCTGGTGAAGAAGCTGGCCGAATTTGAGGAGAGCGCACCCGGGGGGCTTAATGGCGCAATGATACTCATTCATCCGGGGACTGACCCGGCAAGGAGCGACAAGCTTTATATGAGGCTGCAGGAGATAATTGATTTTTATACTAAAAAGGGATACAAGTTTAATAAGCTATAAGCATGGCAGCACAAAACAAAACCCGTTCACCCTGGGCATGGATACCCTCACTCTATCTGGCTGAAGGGTTACCCTATGTGGCGGTTAACATAGTCTCTGTGATAATGTACAAGCGCATGGGCATCTCCAATGCCGACATTGCCCTGTACACGAGTCTGCTTTATCTGCCCTGGGTTATAAAACCGATATGGAGCCCGCTGGTTGATATGCTCAAGACCAAAAGATGGTGGATAGTAATTACGCAGCTTGTCCTGGCATTAGGTTTTGCGAGCATTGCCCTTACAATTCCGGCATCACTCTTTTTCAAGATCACCCTGGCTTTCTTCTGGCTGCTGGCATTCGGCTCAGCAACTCACGACATAGCTGCAGACGGTTTTTACATGCTCGGGCTGAATACAAACCAGCAGGCAAAGTATGTGGGCATCCGAAGCACCTTTTACCGGGTTGCCACAATCACCGGGCAGGGACTTCTCGTGATTCTTGCAGGATTTCTTGAAAGCTCCTCAGGCAGGGAGCCTGTTCGAGCTCTTCATCGAGGCATCACCGGGGTATACCAAAACGGTTCTCGAGATGCCTCAGGTGGCGGCAGCGCCGGAGAGCAGGGGCGAGACGTACTTTTTTCTTGAACATGATTCTCTGAAGATAAGCACGCAAACAGTTGACAGGGACAGCCTGAGCATTCTCCTGGATTCAATCAGGGCCTCCAACCTGGATTACGGATTTGTCCAGCAGGAGGAAATAAAAGTCAAGAGCAAGGGGTGGTGGGCTACATATGTTTCTGAGCCACTGGGTGAATGGATCAGGGATAATTTCGGAGAGGAGAGAGGCAGTGTTGCTGCTGTGACAGGAAGCGTGGCGGTTGTCCCTGTAAGGCTTTCAGGAACGCCCGAACCCGGGAAAAAGATAGTCTTGAATACCGTCCTGAAAAAGGGAGACAAGAGCATTGCCATCATCCAGGGAGGCCATCTTGTCTTCAACGAATCGAACTGGGATAAACCGGCCTACATGGTATTCCAGGCAGACTCCAAGCTAACCACTAACACGTCAGTCAGTTATGAGGGACTGTCGGGGAACATCCCGATGTCGTGGGCGGTAACTTTCTTTGTCCTTGCCGGATTGTTCTTCGTTTTTAGTTTCTGGCACAGGTTTATCCTGCCCAGGCCGGATTCCGACGCACCCCGTGAAGATCTTAAACCCTCCGATGTTCTGCGGGAGTTCGGGCAGACATTCGCGACATTCTTCAGGAAACCGCAGGTCGGGGTAGCCCTCTTCTTCATGCTGACCTACAGGTTCGCGGAAGCGCAGTTGCTGAAACTTATAAATCCATTCCTGCTCGACCCCATTGACAAGGGAGGCCTGGGGCTGACAACCGGCGAGGTCGGGCTGGTCTATGGAACAATTGGTATAATCGGACTTACGCTGGGTGGTATTATCGGAGGTGTTGTGGCAGCCGCCGGCGGCCTGAGAAAATGGCTGTGGCCCATGACCCTGAGCATGCTGCTGACAGCAGCAACATTCCTTTACCTGAGTTTTACGCAGACAGATAACCTTGTTATTATCAACATATGTGTTTTCGTTGAACAGTTTGGCTACGGTTTCGGTTTTACTGCATATATGCTCTACCTTATATATTTCTCTGACGGGAAATACAAAACAGCGCATTATGCAATCTGCACAGGCTTTATGGCACTCGGGATGATGCTGCCGGGATTGTTTGCCGGCTGGCTGCAGGAGCAACTCGGTTACAACCACTTCTTCCTGTGGGTGATGATTTGCAGCATAGTACCGCTGATTGCGGTGTCTATGCTCAGAATAAAACCTGAATTCGGGAAAAAGAGCGCCAAATAGTACTTCAAATGATACAGTCGATGAAACAGGATCTTAAATTTGACAGCCTCCGCGACGGAGCTGGAAGGGGATCTTTACACTGATGATACCCAGAGGATACTCTATTCAACTGATGCTTCGGCGTACAGGGAGATGCCGCTTGCAGTGACACGACCCCGCAGCAAAGAAGATATAAAGAAGATAATTGCATTTGCGAAAAGCGAAGGCAGCTCAGTCATTCCCAGAGGCGCCGGCACCTCGCTTGCGGGTCAGGTGGTGGGACCGGGAATTGTGATTGACATTTCAAAGTATATGACCCGCATTCTCGAGTTCAGCAGTAAGGAACGGTGGGTAAAGGTTGAGCCCGGAGTAATACTTGGTGAGCTGAATAAATACCTCCTGCCGTACAGTCTGCAGTTCGGTCCTGAGACATCGACTGCCAACCGGTGCTGCATGGGGGGGATGCTTGGCAATAACTCGTGCGGAGCCCACTCACTGATGCACGGCAGTGTGAGGGACCATATTCTGGAAGTGGAGGCCATCCTTTCAGACGGCTCCGAAGTCACATTCAGGGAGCTTTCCACGGATGAATTCAACCTCAAATGCAGTGGAGACCCTGATTTGCTTGAAACTAAGATATACTGCAAACTTCGCGACATTCTCTCAGACCCTCTCAATGCAGAAACTATAAGGAGGGAGTTTCCCGATCCGGGACTTAAAAGGCGCAATAACGGTTATGCCATTGACGTGTTGCTCGGGACAGACCCGTTTACCGGCAACGGCGAAAAGATAAATGTCTGCAGATTGCTGGCCGGGTCGGAAGGCACCCTGGCTTTCACGACCTCGATGAAGCTCAACCTGGTTGACCTTCCGCAGAAGAAGACAGGACTTCTGTGTGCCCATTTTTCGAGCCTGCAGGATGCGGCAAAGGCGAATATTATCGCCCTGAAGCATAATCCTGCTGCAATAGAACTTATTGATGATTATATACTTAACTGCACCAAAGACAATATTTCGCAAAACAAAAACCGATTTTTTGTCAGTGGTGAGCCAAAAATCATACTCATAATTGAAATTCTAAGGGATACAGTTGATGAGATAACAGCTGCCGCCGCTGCCATGGAATCAGACATGAGGGAGGCGGGCTACGGATACCATTTCCCGCTGTTTACAGGCGCCGACGAGATATCAAGGGTGTGGGAACTCCGGAAGGCAGGACTGGGTGTATTACTGAATATTGCCGGGCGTAAGAAAAGCGTACAGGTGATCGAAGACACAGCCGTGCTGCCGGAACGTTTCCCTGAGTACATTGCCGAAATTGAAAAGCTGCTCAGCAGGCACGGCCTCAGCTGCGCCTACTATGCACATATCGCCACCGGGGAGCTTCATCTCAGTCCGCTGCTTGACCTTAAAGACCCTGATGACATAAAACTCTTTCATACACTTGCCCGTGATGTGGCACAGCTTGTGAAAAAATACCGCGGATCACTCAGCGGAGAACACGGTGACGGAAGACTCCGCGGGGAGTTTATACCACTGATGCTTGGAGAGCACAATTATAAACTGCTGAAGGAACTTAAACATACCTGGGATCCGGATAACATATTCAATCCCGGCAAGATCACGGATACTCCCTCAATAGTGGATAACCTGAGATATCCGGCCGGAAAAAGGACACGGATACCAGGTTCCGCCTTTCACTTCCCGGAAGAGGAGGGCTTGCTCTATGCTGTTGAAAAATGCAGCGGATCAGGAGACTGCCGCAAGAGCTCACTGATGGGAGGCACCATGTGCCCAACGTTCATGGCTACCGGCGATGAGGATAAGTCCACCCGTGCAAGGGCAAACATTCTCAGGGAATTCCTTACAAGGTCAGAGAAGAAAAACAGGTTTGACAATGAGGAGATCTACCGTGTGATGGACCTCTGTATCTCGTGCAAGGCCTGCAAATCAGAATGCCCATCGAATGTCGACGTCACAAAGTTTAAGGCTGAGTTCCTGCAACATTACTATGACTCGCATCATGTGCCGTTCCGGACGTTACTGATTGCATACCTGCCCCGCCTCAGCAGGTTTGGCATGATTGTCAGGCCGGTTACAAACTTTTTTACGGGAACCTCTCTCTTTAAACGGCTGGTCGGATTTTCAGTCAGCCGCAGTGTACCCGCACTTTCTCCCGGCACCCTGAGAAGCCTTGACCGCAGAAGAAAGGCTAAAGGCTTTGTGACTAAAAACAATAAGGGAAAGGTATGCCTCTTTGCCGATGAGTTTACAGAATTCAATGAGAGCGATACAGGCATTAAGGCGATAATGCTTCTTGAGAAGCTCGGTTATGAAGTTGTTATCCCGAAACATGCAGAGAGCGGCCGGACATTCCTTTCGAAGGGATTGCTGAGGTCGGCTGCGAAAATTGCCGTCCGGAACGTTATTATGCTTAAGGACATTGTAAGTGAAGAGGTTCCACTGGTAGGCATAGAACCATCAGCGGTGCTGACTTTCCGCGATGAGTATCCTGAACTCGTTGGCAGCAGCCTGGCAGAGGCAGCCACCTCCCTCGGGAAGAATGCACTATTGTTCGAGGAATTTATCTGCCGCGAAGTTGACAAGGGCAATATAACATCGGATATGTTCACCGGCAAACCGCTGAAGATCCTTCTCCACGGTCATTGCCAGCAGAAAGCCATCGCTTCCACAACACCCACTGTCAGGATGCTGTCACTTCCATCCGGGCTACAGTGTTGAGGAAATACCAAGCGGATGTTGCGGCATGGCAGGAGCATTCGGATACGAGAAGGAACACTATGACCTGAGCATGAAGATAGGAGAGATGGTACTCTTCCCGGCTGTCAGGGAAGCGGCAGCATCAACAGTATTAGTGGCACCGGGCACATCGTGCAGGCATCAGATTGCCGACGGTACCGGCAAAAAGGCATTGCATCCGGTGGAGGTAATGTATGAAGCACTCATTAAGTGAAATGAAAAAAATCAATTATATGAATAATGCAGTTTTTACAAGGGTTGAGCAGGCTTTCTTCGGGCGTTCCGGAAGGAAAAGTGCCACCTCCGCCATGCCGTATATTGTGGTTAAGAATTTTCCCAACCTCGGACTGCTTACATCACTCAGGTTCCTGGAATGGGTTGCGGAGAATCCTGAGGGAGTGATCAGCCTGCCTACAGGCAAGACACCTGAGTATTTCATCAAATGGACACAGTATCTTCTCAATAACTGGGAAAAGCCCCAGGCAAAGCGTATCAGGGAAGACAACGGGCTCTTCCTTAAAGTAAAGCCGTCTCTGAAAGGGCTTCATTTTGTGCAGATAGACGAGTTCTATCCGATCAGCCCGAAGCAGCATAACAGCTTCTTCGACTATGTTACAAACTATTATATAAAAGGATTCGGACTTGACCCTGCAAGGGCCCTTCTGATAAATTCTGATGAAATAGAACTTGCTGAAGGAAAACATTTTACCGAAGTGTTTCCGGATAATATAATTGATCTGACACTGCGGAACAGGGAGGCGCTGACGCCGGCAGAAGAGCTTCAGCAGGCATCGCTTTTCAGGATTGACAACTGGTGTACCGGGTATGAAAAAAAGATCCGCGGGCTGGGCGGCATTGGATTTTTCCTGGGCGGAATAGGGCCTGACGGCCATATAGCATTTAATACACGGGGCAGTGATCATAATTCGACTACCAGGCTGACAGCCACGAACTTCGAGACCCAGGCAGCTTCAGCAGGAGATCTCGGCGGAATAGAGGTATCGAGAAAACGTCTTGTGATTACAATAGGTCTTGGTACAATTGTTTACAATCCGAAGGGAGTATCCATAATTTTTGCCGCCGGTGAGGCCAAAGCTGAGGTGGTGAAGAACGCCATCGAAATGGCACCTGATAATCTTTATCCCGCCACAGTTCTTCAGAGCCAGAAAAACGCACGCTTCTACATCACTGAAGGAGCTTCGGTGCAGTTGCATGACAGCATCGAGCGTTATTACAGGGAGGGAGAATGGACTTTTGAAAAGACTGAAAGAGCTGTCTTCGACCTCTGTCAGAAGATTGACAAGTATGCTCACAAGCTTGTAATTGAGGATCTGCAGGACGATGAGTATTGCCTGATGATTCCGGGCCTCAGCATGGAGAGCGTACAGCAGGTAATAGAATCGACAAAGGAAAAGATTGAGACAGGACTGAAAAGAGACGTAAATCAGGTCTTTTTCCACACCGGGCCGCATCACGACGATATAATGCTCGGAATCTTTCCGGCGATAATTCCCCAGCTGAGGGAGATAACCAACCGGTTTCACTTTGCGGTGCTTACATCCGGATTTACGGCTGTGACAAACGATATGCTCCTGAAACTGCTGAAGGAGACGCTACAGCTTATATCTGCCGGCAAGATACAGATGCTCAGGTATGATGATTTCTATGAAAGCGGGTACAAATTCAAGTGGGACAAGGACGTAAGTCATTATCTCGACAAGATCGCCGACAAGGATGAGGCCGGCAAACTGAGAGGCATATGTCACAGGATTGTAAGGGCCATGGTTGATATTTACAGGCTGAAATCCAATGAAGAGCTTGTAGCCCGGCTGAAGCAGAACATAGACCTGATCACCGGCAGTTACAGCGGTGAGAAGAATGCACCTGACATCCAGAAGCTGAAAGGCATGCTTCGGGAGTACGAAGAGGAGCTTGTATGGGCTCATTACGGCGTCAAGGTTCAGAATATAGAACATCTCAGGCTGGGATTCTATACAGGTGACATCTTTACCCAGCAGCCCGACAGGAACAGGGATGTTGAACCTGTTCTGCAGACGCTGAGACGAATAAAGCCAACAGTGATAAGCCTTGCATTTGACCCTGAGGGATCCGGTCCTGATACCCATTACAAGGTACTGCAGGCCATTGCAGAAGCCCTGCGCCAGTGGAGTCTGGAACAGGATCTGTCGGGCCTGAGGATCATCGGTTACCGCAATGTCTGGTACAGATTCATGCCCTCGGAAGCAAATGTCTTTACCCCGGTTTCCCTCAACTCCATGGCAGTACTGAACCAGTCTTTCAAAGACTGCTATGTCAGCCAGGTAAACGCCTCATTCCCCAGTCCCGCATATGACGGTCCCTTCAGCGACCTCTCGCAGCAGGTCTGGGTGGAACAGTTCAAACAGGTGCAACTGATTCTTGGCAAGGATTTCTTCTATGAAAACGAAAGCCCAAAAATCAGAGGTACACACGGGATGGTTTATCACAGGGAAATGAAGATAAACGAGTTCCTGGAACACGCACGGGAACTTGAAAAGAGCGTGGAAGGCGAAGCGCTCTGAAATTCTAATTATAGAGGAAATATTTTTCAGCCTTCTTTCTGAAAGCCGGGATTTCCCTTGTCCACAGCCCCTCAATTGCGCTGACCTTGAATTCCTTTGTGAATTCTTTCCTGATCAGGTCTGTTCCGCAAACCTTATCGAACATAGCAAGCCTTGACGGCTCGCACATTTCAAACACGTTTTTGTCAGGCCACAGTTTGTGAGCTTCCTGCAAAATATAAAACTGCAGAATTGACAGCGGTGCTTTTTCGACATCTGTAAAGTGGATCTGGACTCCGTGAACCATTTTTCCCACCGAGGTGCTGTAATAAGGTTTAAAATGCACGGGTCTGAAGATAACACCGGGGAGATTCAGTCCGTTAAGGCTTCCGGCCAGGGCATCGGCATCAATCCATTCGGCTGCAAAAAGCTGGAACGGGAGTGTATATCCGACACCTATGCTGGCGGTATAGAGTTCGCCCACGATACCTGTTCCGGGATAAAACAGGGGCGAATCTGCATGCGGTACGTGCGGTGATGAGGGGACCCACGGGAGACCTGTATTTTCAAAATACATCTTTCTGTGCCATCCTTCCATTGCAATCACCTCAAGATCGCACTGCACACCGTTTGCCAGCATACGTTCACCGTTCAGGAACAGGGCGAGTTCCCCTACCGTCAGCCCGTGCAGGTATGGTATCTCGAACTGGCTTACAAAAGATATGAATCCGGGTTTTGTAATGGCTCCTTCCATTCGTACACCTCCAAGGGGATTCGGCCTGTCAAGTACGATAACCTTTATGCCGTTCTCTGCTGCTGCCTCCATCACGAGACCCAGGGTACTGATGAATGTATATGATCTCGATCCGATATCCTGGATGTCATATACAAGGACGTCGATTCCCTGCAACATCTCTTTTGACGGTTTGCGGGTTTTCCCGTAGAGGCTGTATACCGGCAGTTTGGTGACCGGATCGGTTTCAGTCATTACATATTCACCGGCGGTAAAATCACCCCTGACACCGTGCTCAGGCCCGAAAAGAGATACCAGTTTTACGCCGGGGGCATTGAACAGGATATCAACAGTCGACCTCAGGTTATGGTCTACACCGGTAGGATTTGTTATCAGGCCGACCTTTTTTCCGCGAAGGGGAGCAAAATCAATTTTCTCAAGCTGTTCTACACCCGTTGAAACAGTCTGCCCCTTCATGGCGAAGGCAGATGTCATTGCAATGCATAGCACTAGCAAGGACCTGACTGAAAGTTTGAAAGTTGTTCTCATTTGACACTGCCGTTTTTGTATTATATGATCAGTAAAAGAGCAACTAATATATGAATTATTTGATGACAGGAAAAGTTCCGGGATTGCATGGCAGGCTGCAGTAAAGGCAATCTGCAGGTCTATAGTTCAAATAATCAGCCACATATTAAATGTATAATTAAAAGCCAAATACTATTGCCGCGGTAAAATAAATTTTTTAAATTTGGATTTGTAAGATGTAATACAACATTTCATGAAATTTACAGGATACCTCCTCCTTATTGTATCTCTTCTTCAGTTTACCGGTTGCAGGAATGCAGAGATTCCCGGTAATATTGTGGCTGACATTGATTCCATTGCAGCACGTTGGGTGCCTCAGTCCTCGGAGACCCTGTGTGACATTGAACTTTCACTGTCAGATGACGGGATTATAACCGTGAAGGGTGAAACGAATATTCCCGACGCAAAAAATGAGCTCATCGCTTACATGGAGAAGTCGGGGAAAACATTCAGGGACAGCATATCCGTACTCCCCGATACAGCAGTAGTCAAAAAGCCGTGGGGTGTTATTACTCTAAGTGTCTGCAACATGAGAGGCAAACCTTCTCACGGAGCTGAGATGGTCACCCAGGCAATCATGGGCACTCCGGTGAAGATACTGAAGAAGAGGGGCGGCTGGTTCCTCATCCAGACTCCTGACTCATATATCGGGTGGACCAATGATGATGCCGTTTATGAGATGGACACTGAGGAGATGGCCGGGTGGCGAAGTTCAGAAAGGGTTATTTTTCAAAAGAATTACGGAGACATTGTAACTGACGGCGGTCAGGTTGTCTCTGATCTTGTTTCAGGTGCAGTGGTTGTAAAGACAGGCGAGCAGGGCGGAATGTACCGGGTAATGTTACCTGACGGAAGAAGCGGTCTGATAAGTAAATCCGATGCGGCAGACTTCAGGTCGTGGGCATCTGATACGCAGCCCGTTGCTGCAGAACTTGTAAAATCAGCATTTACTTTGCTGGGTTCGCCATATCTGTGGGGCGGTACTTCATCCAAGGGGATTGACTGCAGCGGGTATGTAAAGACAGTATATTTTTCATACGGGGTCATACTTGCACGCGACGCATCGTCACAGTACAGGTACGGAAAGGAAGTACCGGTTGACAACACAGAGGCACTTGAACCAGGTGACCTGCTCTTCTTCGGGAGGGTACGCAACGGAAAGAAGATGATAGGCCACGTGGGTATGTATATAGGTGACACCGAGGTCATTCATTCGCCGGGAATAATCAGGGTCAACAGCCTTGACTCCACACGTGCGAACTACAGTGAATATCTGAAGAGCACCCTGCAGGGTGCAAGAAGAATAATAGGGGAGCCTTCCGGCAGGGGAACCGAACGTGTCTCACAGCACAACTGGTATTTTTGAGTTATGAAGAAAAGAGATTTCATCAAATACGGAGGTCTGGCTGCAGGGGCTATTATTACTGGCTGCTCAACACCGGCTGCAAATGAATCAATGGGAAAGCGATCAGGAAAAACAGGAAGCTCTTCAAAGCTGAAACTCAGTTTCAGACCCTATGAACTGCAGCTGAAGCATGTCTTCACTGTCGCCTCAAATTCAAGGACCACAACCCCGGGGGTGCTGACTGAAATTGAATTTGATGGAATTACCGGTTTCGGGGAAGCCTCAATGCCGCCGTATCTCGGTGAAAGTCAGGCTTCAGTTACCGGATTTCTTTCAAAGGTAAACCTTGAACAGTTCAGTGACCCGTTCCTGAAAGAAGAAATACTTGCATATGTAGATGGTATAATGCCAGGTAACTATGCTGCAAAGGCCTCGGTTGACATAGCCCTGCATGACCTTATAGGCAAGCTGATAGGGGAACCGTGGTACAGGATATGGGGACTCGATCCCGCAAAGACTCCTCCCACCAGTTTTACAATAGGGATTGATACTCCTGAGGTTGTTAAGGAGAAGACAAGGGAAGCTGATGTGTATAAAATCCTGAAGGTGAAGCTTGGAAGGGACAATGACCGGGAGATGATTGAGAGTGTCAGGTCAGTGACAGACAAACCCCTGTATGTTGATGTGAACCAGGGATGGAAGGACAGGGATCAGGCGCTTGAAATGGCATTCTGGCTGAAAGAGAAGAATGTTGTCTTCATCGAGCAGCCGATGGCCAAGGAGCGGATTGACGATATTGCCTGGCTGACAGAGAGAAGCCCGCTGCCGATTCTGGCAGACGAAGCACTTCAGACTGTGGCTGACCTGCTCCCGATGAAGGGTATTTACTCAGGCATAAATGTCAAGCTGATGAAATGCGGTGGAATGAATGCCGCATACAAGATGATAACACTTGCCAGGGCAATGGGAATGAAGATTCTGGTAGGGTGCATGACCGAAACATCGTGTGCCGTTACAGCGGCAGCACATCTCTCACCCCTTGTCGATTGGGCTGATCTTGACGGAAACCTTCTGATCAGCAACGACTTGTATGACGGGATGACAGTCGTTGACGGTAAGGTAACCCTTCCTACAGGTCCGGGACTTGGAATTATTCAGAGAAAAATCGAATAGTTGTAATACATCATACAGAAAAAGTATTTATCTTGCTTTTGAAGAAAGTTCGAGTTACTATAACCACAATCATATAACCTAACAATCATTTAACCCTAAAACCAATCAAATGAGAACAATTCTACTAACATTGTTTGCGGTCTTGGGCCTGATGCTTTCCCAAAGCACTTATGCTCAACCCAAGACCGTAACAGGGTACGTCACTGACGCCGGCACCAATGAAACGCTGCCGGGGGTCAATGTGATTATCAAAAACACCACCACCGGTACAAGCACTGACGGAAACGGATTCTATTCGATCAGTGTTCCTGCCGGACAGGTTCTTGTGTTTACCTATCTCGGTTATTCAGACCAGGAAATAACCGTGGGTTCTTCAAACCGGATCGATGCCCGAATGAATGCGGATGTCATAAATGTCGAAGATGTAGTTGTAACCGCAGAATTCGGGATGAAACGTATCTCCCGTGCTGTAGGTTCTTCTGTTCAGAACATAAGGGCCTCTGACATTATTGAGTCAGGGCGTGACAATTTCATAACCGCACTTCAGGGACGTGTCGCCGGTATGAACGTAGGTTCAACCAGCGGTGCCCCGGGAGCTTCAACTTCAGTTGTGCTGAGAAGTATTACCTCAATTGCAGGGAATAACCAGCCACTGTACATCGTTGACGGTATCCCTATGAACAACTCCACCTTCAACCCGATCGACCAGGTTGGTTCTTCAGCCCTGGAGTATTATTCGGTCCGTAACCTTGACTACGGTTCCCGCGGGAACGACTTCAACCCGGAGGATATCGAGTCAATGACTGTATTGAAAGGAGCCGCAGCTGCAGCCCTTTACGGGTCGGACGCCTCCAACGGAGCCATCATCATAACCACGAAAAAAGGAGCTATCGGTAAGGGTAAGATAACCTACAGTAACTCATTCAGGTGGGATGATGCATACGGTTACCCGGAATTCCAGACGAAATATGCAAACGGAAACTACGGAACCACAAACTATTATAATATATCAAGATTTGGCGGTCTGTACCCATCAGGAATCAAGCTGTATGACAATGTGGCCGCAATACTGCAGCCGGGTTTCACCTCAAGACACAATCTTTCGGCTGAGGGAGGAACAGAGAGAATAACCCTCCGTGCATCTGCCTCATTTCCTTAATCAGGAAGGTGTAATCAAGACCTCGGATTATTCCAGGTTTAACCTTTCACTCTCGGGAAAGGCCACGATTAACAAATGGCTGAACTTCGAATCTTCAATGCAGTACGCCAACACGGATAACAACAAAGTGCCGATCGGAACTGAAGGACCCTTATACAGGGCGATGCTCTGGCCGATAGTTGACGATATGTCAATATATCTGGAACCAGACGGTGCTCATATGAAAAAGCCGAATTACTATATTGACACTGACCTGCTAAACCCGTTGTTCGGCTTGTATAAAAATAAGTTCTATGACGAGTCTGACCGTTTCATCTCAAGTGTTTCAGCGAATGTCACTCCTGTCAAGAATGCTTTCATACGTCTGCAGGTTGGATGGGACGTCGGAATGCAGACCTATGTAACCTCAAGGCATCCATATTATTTTGCTGCCAACAACGGCAACGGTTACTACAACATATCAAAATCAAACTTTTCAGACCCGAGCCTGAACTTCATTACAGGCTATTCAAATTCGTTCTTCAACGATAAATTTTCATTTTCAGCACAGTTTGGATACCACCAGCAGGAAAACGGCATAACACGCGTTGCCACAACAGGTTCCAAATTTGCCGTACCTGATTTTCAGTCAATCAACAACTGTGATCCTCTGTCAATCAGTTCGACACAGCGTACGACAAAAAGAAGGATACAGGCGCTTTCTGCCCAGATGGAATTCGGTTACAACAATATGGCATTCGTGACACTCAGGGCCCGTAACGACTGGTCCTCAACGCTGCCAATCGAGAATAACCGTTATTTCTATCCTGCAATTGAAGGTTCTGTCATCCTGACTGAGCTCTCATTCATGGAAAATATCAAACCAATCAATTACCTGAAACTCAGGGGTACCCTTGCACAGGTTGGCCGTGATGCCGGTCCTCTTGAAATCGACCCGCAGCTTGAACCTACAGTACTGTGGGGCGGTGGTTACAGGTACGGTTTTACCGGACCCAATAAAAACCTTGTTCCTGAGATGACAACATCAAAAGAGGTGGGACTCGAAGGCCGCATTCTTGACGACAGGTTAAATTTCGATTTCACTTATTTCTGGACCCATTGCGACGATCAGATTGTAAAAGGTTTCAGGATGAGCTACGGTACCGGTTTCGTACTTAACAACATGAACGTAGGTACATTTGAAACATGGGGATGGGAATCTCATATCGACGGTGATGTGCTCCGTATGCAAAGCGGAGTTCGCTGGAATGTCGGGATCAATGCTCTCACACTGATTCTGAGGTTCTTTACCTTCCCAAAAACCTGACAGAGTATTACAATGCCTATACCTGGAACTCAGGAAACATCCGCAACGGTGTAGCTGTCGGATTCCCTGTAACATCAATTACAGGTAATGCCTTCCTTCGCAATGAATGCAGGTGATATCCTTATAAGTCCCACGACAGGTCTTCCTGTAACCAGCGGGACATGGACAGTAATCGGTAACCGCGAGCCCAAATTAAGGTTTGGGGTAACCTCCAATTTAAGTTATAAGGGATTGCGTCTTTCAGCCATGTTCTCAGGTCGTTACAAGGCTACAGTTGTAAACGGCACAAAACGTCTTATGATGCAGAACGGACTGAGTGTTGAGTCGGTGAAACTTCGTGAAAGCGAACCGGTAGTCTTCAACGGTGTGTTGCAGGACGGAAATGAAAACACCACAAGTCCCACAAGGAACAACATCGCTGTCAACTATGACATTTACGCAACGACTTACAGCGGCGGTGATGAAACCTGGCTTGAGAAGGATGTCAATTATCTGCGTCTGCAGGAGCTTCGTCTTTCCTACAACCTGCCCACCAAATGGTTATCCAATACGCCTCTGTCAGTTGCAAGCGTATTTGTGTCAGGCAATGACCTCGCAGTATGGACCAACTATTCAGGAATAGATGCAGTTGGAAACACGGTTTCAGCAGCTGCCGGCGGTACCGGCGGTGAAGGGATGGACATATGGTCACTGCCTAATCCGAGAGGTTACACGATCGGGTTAAACGTGACTTTCAAATAATTGATAATTGGAAAAAATTATAACTATGATAAAAAAGATATCAATTTCCGTTGTTCTGGTGGCATTGCTGCTCTTCATGACAACCAGTTGTGAAGACTATCTTGATGTTAACCAGAATGTGGATGCCCCTGCTTCGGTGGAAGGTTACCTTTACCTTGCCGGGATCATTCAGGCGTATAACGGCATGTACTATGACGTACGTGCCACAGGCCCTCTTACCCAGATGATGGGTACCAGTTCCTACACTAATTTCGGCAACCATTATTATATAGTGGGAAGTGATGCTGCCGGTGAGATGTGGCGCTTTGTTTACTGGCTTCAGGGGATGAACCTTGAAAACATGATAAACCAGTCGATGGCCAATGAAGAATGGACCCTGGCAGGAATAGGCTATGCAATTAAGGCCTTCTCATGGGACCAGATGACAAAACATCATGGTGAGCTTATACTGAAGGATGCTTTTGTACCGGGACTCCTGTCACACAGGTATGACTATCAGGATACTGTCTATTCGGCAGTCCGGGACTGGGCGTACAAGGCTATCGATTTGCTCAAGATGCCTGATACGCATAACTATGGAACCAAGATCAGCGCCAATGACTACATCTACGGAGGTGACAAGGCCAAATGGATCAAGTTTGCCAATGGCGTAATTGTCCGTAACCTGGCTTCACTTTCAAACAAGTCTGATTTTAATACCAGATATGCACCTGAACTTATAACTGCAGCAAACAATTCATTCCAGACCTTCGCTGATGATGCAACCGTAAAAATCGGTGGAGGCGGCGCCGCTGCAGCACAGTCTGCATACAATAACTTCTGGGGTACTTTCAGGGTAAACCTTTCACGGGTCTACTGGCAGCATGAATATGCCGTTCAGGTTTTTACAGGAAGTGTACCAAAATATGACCAGGCCACAGGAAACAAGATCCCGGTTGCAGGTAATACTTATTATCCGTATGAACTGGCTGACCAGCAGATCATTTGTGATACAATCATAACCGTGGCAGGGCATTATGATCCGCGCGTGGCAGTCAAGCTTGCAACTATTGATGATCCCATCTACGACAATATCGGTAATGCATACAGTATTAAGAAACGTAAGTATTACGGCGGAAGCATCGGTTCGACATCCGGTCCGATCGGTGCAGCTCCTTCATACTACGGCCGCAATGCCAGCTCGGCTTACGCAGGAACTAGCTCATGACGGAAAAGGCCGCTGGCTTTACAGAGACGATGCCCCCTATATTCTTATGACATGTGCGGAGATCAAACTCTGCCTGGCTGAAACATACATGAAACTCGGGCAGAAGCCGGAGGCATTCGAAGCATTTAAAGCAGGTGTAAAAGCTGACCTTGATTTTACTGCCAACTATATTTCTCCGGGAGTTGGCAGGAAAAGCTGAAGGCGGAGACAAGATAACAAAGGCTGTGTTTACAACGCTGGCTTCAGAGTACTCAGCCGGTCCGTATGTCGATGCACTCCCTCTTGCTGACTTCTCAATGTCTCACATCATGATGCAGAAGTATATAGCCCTCTACCCATGGGGATCAGAAGAAGCATGGGTTGATATGCGCAAATATCATTATGATATAGCATACACCGGTGATTATCCGGAAAGCGGAAACGGATGGGACCTTTCAACTGTAACAATGAAGTGGGACGATGACGCCGGCAAAAGTATACAAGGGTTTATATCTCTACCCGGCTCAGGTTCAACACAGGAAAGTTGCCTACAATACATTTAACGAAGGTTCACCCTGCTACAGGATCCGTCCGCGTTACAACTCGGAATATATGTGGAACAAGCCGTCACTGGAAGGGTTAAAACCAATTTCCGGAACTGCAGATAATTATCAGACCTCAATTCCCTGGTTTGCATATCCGGGTAATATGCCCACTAATTAACAGCCATAAAAACAGAAAAAATTATGAAAATAATGAAATATATAAGTCTGATACTGGCGGTTGGTACTGATGGTTTCGTGCGAGAAACATGAAATCATTTATGATGCCGAACCAGTTGCCGATATGGCTGAGTTTCAGCTGCACTACTATGTGCCTGTTACCGCCGTTGCAGCAAACAACATCACCAAGGTCGAGATCAACAGCAAGTTGTTTGCAAACACCAGAGCCCCTCTCGCAACCTATAACGTTATTCCCAGCGGGGCTGTCGGGAGGTTCTATGCTGTTAACCCGGGCAGCGTACAGATCAAGATGTACCAGGGCGCAGATATGACAACGCTGGTATATGACAAGTCTGTTACACTCACTTCCGGAAAACAGAATGTTGTAGTTCATGATTTCGCACAGGCACCGGTCGTGTTCGATAACGGTTACCCCTATGTGGCAAACCTGACCACTCTAACTGACTCGATTGCCTGGGTCAAATTCTACAATTTCCTCTATGAATCTGCAGGTGTTCCTACAACAAAGAAGCTCCAGTACCAGTATGTTAATACCCGCACAAGTGCTCTTGTTAACATAGGGACCCCGGTTGGTTTCGGTGAATCAACAGGATGGGAGAAGATTATTGTTGTTAAAACTGACCTGATATCACAGGGCGCCAGAACCATTAACTTTCAAGATCAAGGAAGTTGACGAGGACGGTGTTGTCATAGGTGATCTTCAGGTAATGGGCACTGGCGGGGCCTTTGCAGCATATACTGCTACTTCTTCGCTCACTATTGCCCGCAGGTATCACCATACTATGGCAGGATTCAGGGCTGTAGCCTCTCCGAACTCATCGGTGAGAGTCTTTACAGCACTATGATTGTACTACCCTCCGGGGTAGAATATGGTTGGTTTAAGAGAGTATCCGTTGGGGATACTCTCTTTTTTTGTTTCAGTTTTTGCTGAAGCCGCAACGCTCTGTCAGGGCATCAATCGACGGTTCTCTTCCGCGGAATGCCCTGAAGAGCTCATCAGGTTCACGGCTGCCGCCTTTCTCAAGAATGTGGGTGCGGAATGACGATGCAGTCTCAGGGTCAAAGATGCCTTTTTCAATGAAGAGGCTGAAAGCATCAGCATCAAGAACCTCTGCCCACTTGTAACCGTAATATCCTGCTGCATAACCACCTGAGAAGAGGTGCCCGAAAGAGACGCTCATGCAGGCTCCTTCAACCGGTTGTAGCAATTCGGCAGCAGCCATGGCGGCACGTTCAAAAGCTACGATGTCACCGTTGAACGGTTCCTTTAAAGTATGCCATGCCATATCAAGGAATCCGAATCCCAGCTGTCTCATACTCGCATAGCCTTCATTGTATGTCAGTGACTCCCTGAGTTTTACAAGAATGACCTCCGGTATTTTCTCGCCGGTCTTATAATGGGCTGCCCAAAGGTCAAGCCACTCTTTCTCCCACGCCCAGTTCTCCATAATCTGCGAGGGTAGTTCCACGAAGTCGCGCTTCACATTGGTCCCTGACAGACTCTCGTATGTGCAGTCGGTAAGCATCCCGTGCAGTGCGTGACCGAATTCATGGAGGAAGGTAGTGAGTTCACTGTGCGAAAGCAGGGCAGGTCTGGAGGGGGTGGAACGCGTGAAGTTCATTACAAGCGAAACCACGGGGATGATCCTTTTTCCGTTTTCTTTGCGCTGTTCGCGGTAGCCGGTCATCCATGCGCCTCCGCCCTTACCCTTACGGGGATGAAAGTCGAGCATCAGTATCGCTGTGACACCTTTGCCTCCATCATGCACTTCAAGGGCTGTCACATCAGGATTATAGACAGGAATATCCTTATTTTCAATGAATGTAATGCCGTACAGTTTCGTTGCAAGTCCCAGCACAGCTTCCTGAACTTTCTCAAGCGGCATGAATGGTCTCAGCGCTTCATCATCGATGCTGTACCGCTGCATCTTCAGTTTCTCGGAATAATAGGCCCAGTCCCAGCGCTCAATCATACCCTTATGCCCAAGACTGTGTGCAAAAGATTCAATATCTGCCAGATCACGTTGTCCGGCGCCTCTGGCGGAATTCAGCATATCGTCAAGAAAACTCTTTACCTTTTCAGGCGTCGAAGCCATCCTTTCCTCGAGGGCATAAGAGGCGTAGTCAGCGTAACCAAGTAGTTTAGCCATTCTCAGACGCAGTTCCGACAGGCGGGATTACGAGATTTCTGTTATCATGTTCATTGCCACGAAATGAACGCATTGTGTACGCCCTGAACATTTTCTCACGCAGGTCACGGCGGTCTGAATACTGCATGAAGGGTATATAACTGGGGGCATGAAGGGTGAAGAGCCAACCCTCAAGGTTTTTCTCCTTTGCGGCGATAGCGGCTGCATCCTGAACATTCTCCGGAAGTCCTGCCAGTTCCAGGGCTTCTGTCAGATGCATTGTGAAGTCATTTGTTTCAGCGAGCAGATTCTCTTCAAACTTCAAAGAAAGGGTAGACATTTCAACAGTTATGGCACGAAATTCCTCCTTGTCTGCTTCCTGGCAGAGCGGCGCCGCCGCGGACAAAGCCCTTGTATTTGCGATCGAGCAGAATAAGTTGTTCAGGGTCCAGACCCAGTGTGTCTTTTTTGTCATAAACAGCTTTTACTTTTCTGAACAGTTCAGGGTTAAGCGTTATGTCATTTGAAAAGTTAGTCAGGATAGGGGAGACCTCCTGCGCTGCTGCCTGGAGCTCAGGGGTAGTATCAGCGCTGTTCAGGTTAAAGAGTACAGGAGTGATGCGGTTCAGAAGTTCTCCGGCATCTTCAAGTGCCACGACAGTGTTCTCGAAATCAGGTTCTTCATTTCGCGAGACAATTTCATTTATCTCTCTGAGGGCAATTTGCACGGCCTGCTCAATTGCCGGTTTGAAATGTTCAGCCTTAACTGAACCGAAGGGCGCCACACCGAAAGGCGTCGACCATTGAATCAAAAGCGGGTTTGTCTTATCTTTCATCCGGAACTGTTTGAATACAAATATAAAGGCAAAAGGCTGTCATAACGGATTATGACAGCCTTTTTGCTTTTTTCGGGTGAATTCAGAACGGCAGGTCGTCAAGTTCAGGGTCCGCAGACGGGGCATCCTCAAGCTTCGGGCTTCGAATGGCCTGCTGGCCGTTCTCAGAAGCTGAAATGCCACGGGAAACGGAAAGAGCATTAAGGTTGGTGATATAATTCACCATCCCGTTCTTTTCCCACTTATTCCCCCTGATATTGAATGCCACTGTAACCTCTTCACGGAGCCACGATTCATCAATTATCTCACACTTATCCTGTGTGAGCTGAAACTTGATGAAGTCCACATATGCCTGTCCGCCGGTCGCGTCTTTGTGTTCGATAACAAATTCGCGCTTGCGGAACCGCTCGTTGACCCTTATTATCTGGTATACCTCGGCAATCCTGCCCGTGATCTGATATTCCATTATTCCTGTTCGGTAATTACGATCCTGTCTATCCTGTCTCCGGCCCTTATCAAATCAATCACTTCGACGCCTTCGGTTACTTTTCCGAAGCAGGTGTGCTGCCTGTCGAGGTGTTTTGTGTTTGAGCGGCTGTGACATACGAAGAACTGCGACCCGCCCGTATCCCTTCCCGCATGCGCCATAGAGAGAACGCCACGGTCATGGTACTGGTTGTTGCCGGTAAGTTCACATTTGATCTTGTAACCAGGGCCGCCTGTACCTACACGCGGATCACTCATATCCTTCGAGAAGGGGCATCCGCCCTGTATGACAAAGTCGGGAATTACCCTGTGAAAGGCCAGACCGTCATAAAAACCTTTTCTGGCCAGGGTCACAAAGTTCTCAACTGTGCCGGGAGCATCTTCGTCATAGAGCGATGCCTTCATCACCCCTTTTGGGGTATGTATCTCGGCAAATATCATTACTTCACGATTTCGATAAGTTCAACCTCGAAAATGAGTGTTGAGTACGGAGGGATAGGGCCTGTGCCGGCTTCACCATAGGCAAGTTCAAAAGGAATATAGAATTTGTACTTTGATCCTACAGGCATAAGCTGAATAGCTTCCTGCCATCCCGGGATAACCTGGTTTACGCCAAACTCAGCCGGTTCGCCGCGGTCAACTGATGAATCGAATTTGGTTCCGTCAAGAAGTGTTCCTGTATAATGTACTTTAACTGTCTGTTCAGCAGCCGGTCTTTCGCCTGTACCCATCGTAATAACTTCATACTGCAGTCCGCTTGCGGTTTCAGTCACACCTTCACGGGCCTTGTTCTCAGCAAGGAACTTTTCGCCTTCATCAATATTTTTGCCATACATTGCTTTCATCTGTTCGGCCTGTCTCTTCTGCATATAACTCATAATGAAACCCTGAGCAGTTGTCTCATCAAGTGTGTTCTTGGCATTTTTTGAATCAATCATACCCTTTGCAAAGAGAACGGGATTAATATCAATACTGTCACCCTGGTAGTAAAAATAACTTGCAATTCCAAGTGCATATGCAAGTGAGTCTTCGTCACTTTTTACTTTGGTGCCTGTTATTCCGGACTGGGTGCATGATGTTGCGATAAAAGCTGTAGCCACAGCGAGGATCACTAAACTTCTGATTTTCATGTTTTATGTTTTAAATTGGATTTTGGCAAAGATAACATTTTGACTTTCAAGTACGCTACTGATATTATTCTTTTATAACATCCAGCAATTCCACTTCGAAAATGAGTGTTTCAAAGGGTTTGATTATACTGCCTGCACCCCTTTCACCGTAGGCAAGATCTGAAGGAATGTAGAGCATGTATTTTGATCCGACAGGCATAAGCTGAAGGCCTTCCACCCATCCGCGAATGACATTGCTAACCCTGAAACTGGCAGGTTCGCCACGGTCATAAGATGAGTCGAATTTCGTGCCGTCAATTGTCTTGCCTGTATAATGAACACTTACAACATCTTCAGGTCCGGGCACCGGGCCACTTCCCTGAGTCACCGCCCTGTACTGCAACCCGCTTGCGGTAGTGACAACTCCTGCTTCACGGCCATTCTCTGAGAGAAATTTCTTTCCTGCCTCAATCTGAACTTTATACTGTGCCTGTAGTCTTTCCTTTTCGCGGTTTCCCATGTAAGCTACAATGTATGAACTTGCAGTGGTGTCAGTCATCAGCGCCTTATTCTTTGAGGCGTCTGTCATACCCTTTGAAAAAAGCTTTGTATTGATCTGGATGCTGTCAGCCTGGTAATATTTGAAGTTTGCAACTCCCAGTGCATATGAGAGGGAATCTTCCCTGCTTACAATCTTTACTTTCTGAGCTGTCGCTGACACTGTGGTCAGCACCATGATGACGATCACGGCGATTATTGCGTTTTTGCTTTTCATAATGATCTTTAAAATTTTGTGCAAAGTTAACAATACCTTCCTAAAAGGAGGCATCGGTCAGGATGTCATTTTTTACCGCGCGGATCATTACCCTTTTACCGGGAGGTCCGGGAAGCAGGGAGACATCAAACCCCAGACCCTTAAGCATCCTCCTGAGACTTCCCTTGGCAGAATATGTAACAAAAACAGAACCTTCACGGGTCACTGAATTTATTTTGTCCATAACCGCCGGAGTCCACATCTCCGGCTGCTTGTCAGGCCCGAACGCATCATAATATATAAGGTCGAAAGTCCCCGAAAGAGCATCTGCCGTAAGGTCAAATTTCTTTTTATGGATTGTGAACCATGGGGTCAGCACTACCGGCGTATCCCAGGTTGCCGCATGTATTGCATCAAACATCCATTTCCCCCTGCTGCCGGTCATTGCGGCATAATTGAGATTATCTAAAAGGTCATCCGGAAGCGGATATTTTTCAAGGGTCACATAAGTTATATGCTTCCTGTTTTCCTCAGCGTACAGGGCTGTCAGAAGTGCATTGAGCCCGGTGCCGAAGCCTGCTTCAAGGATGCATATGGTCTCTCCCGGGCAGTAACCCAGGCCTGCATTGATGAATATGTGCCTTGACTCTGTCAGTGCCCCGAAATGTGAATGGTAATGCTCATCAAGGGACTCTACATAAAGCGTATGCGATCCGTCACCGGTTACCTGCAGCCTCGGCCGGTCAGCCATTTCGTCAACTTTACCCATCATTGAAGCAAAGGTATTGGAAAATATCTGAAGATTTCCACTACTGCCTACTGCCCTGCAGTCTGGCTCCTTCGCCAACTAGCGCCACAGGGCTATTTATTAACGCTCGGCCCTCTATTGCCTATTGCCTTTCTAACCTGCCTTGCTCTTCAAATCATAAATACCTACATTTGCGGCACAAATTTTTAAAGTATGATCCACGACATTACACCGGGTATCAAAGCCCTGATATTTGACCTTGACGGTACGCTGGCTGACTCAATGCCGTATCACTTCCAGGCATGGCAGAAAGCCTGCAGAAGATACGGGATAGAGATGGATACTGCTTTCCTTCAGAGCTACACTGGTGCACCGGGATGGACAATTGCTGAGGCCATAATTGAACAGAACGGGATGTCAGGTAAGGTTACTGTGGATGAAATCATGAAGGTTAAGCTGGATGAGTTTTTTACTATCCAGCATCTTGTAACTGCGATAGAGCCTGTTGCAGCCCTTGCCCGCAAATACTGCGGCATACTGCCAATGGCTGTAGGAACGGGAGGACACAGGGAGGCAGTTGAAAAGACCCTCGAGATTACCGGACTTCGGAAGTACTTCGACATAATAGTGACCGCCAATGATGTGGAACGTCACAAACCCGATCCTGAAACCTTCCTTCGTTGTGCCGAACTCATGGGTGTTGAACCACGTTTCTGCGAGGTCTTTGAAGACGGCGATCTGGGTATCGAAGCTGCGGAGCGGGCAGGAATGACAGCCACCGATGTACGGGGGTGGTATCAGTCCGACTGGAAGCAGTAATTACGCTCCTGGTACGGAGCCGGGCATTATTACCTCGTGCGTTTCAAGATAATTCTTCAGGTCGGTCTTGCCGCTGTCAATTGTCTTCTGTATCATTCCCCTGAACATAGTGTTCATCAGTCGCTCAAGAGGCGAATCTGAAGCCATTGTTATGGTCCACGTCATACGGGTGCCGTCACCTGACCTGGGTGAAAGTCCACTCTTCCGGAATGGTTGTACCCTTCATAAATGAGACATTGTTAAGGATATAGGATCCGATGACAACAGAATCTACTTCCAGAACACCGGTTCCGATTTTCGGACCTTCCCACATATATTTTGAGCCCGTGTAACCCGATTTGATATCGAAAGTACACTTTGTGGCTGTATCACTTTTGATCCAGGGGTCCCACACAGTGCGGTCAACGAAGCCGGCAACAAAATGAAAGACTTTCTGCGGAGGTTGTCTGATCTCCTCTGAAGTGGTAACAACCACCTCGCGTGGAAGCATATAACCGACGGCAGCAAGCAGCACTACCAGTATGACCACAACAATCAGAATCCATTTTAAGATTTTCATGGTTTTCAGTTTTAGGTTGTATACTAAACCAGTAATTACCTGGGAATGTTCAGTTCCTGAAGGTATTTTCTGACCTGTACAGCAACATTTTCACCCGTGAAACCGAATTTTTGGTCAAGCACATTGATAGGGTGCCGAATAACCGAAGCTCTCAACACCCCAAATCCTTCCTGCTGAACCGGCAAAACCGATCATCGTTACCGGCAAGCCGGCCGTAAGGCAGAATACCGGTATCCCCGGTGTCAGAACGCTTTCACGGTACTTTTTATCCTGCATCCTGAAGAGTCCTTCCGAGGGGGCCGAGACAATCCTGGTCTTTATCCCTTCACCGGTGAGCAGTGCAGCACCTTCAACAAGCGTAGCTACTTCAGAGCCGCTGGCTACCATAATAACATCCGGTTTTCCCGAAGATTCGACGACAGTATATGCTCCTTTCGCAGCCATTTCGGCTGACTCAGTCCTGGGTTTACCGGCGGAGGGCAGTGTTTTGATATTCTGACGGGAGAGTATCAGTGCGGTTGGCGACTTCTTATTTTCAAGCGCCAGTTTCCATGCAACATTTGTCTCTGTGGCGTCAGCCGGCCTGAGCACAAGCATGCTGTTTCTGCCGTGATGGTTTTTCAGATGCTCCATCAGACGGATCTGGGCTTCCTGTTCCACCGGCTGGTGGGTTGGACCGTCCTCACCGACCCTGAAGGCATCATGAGTCCAGATATATTTGACAGGCAGTTCCATCAGGGCTGCAAGGCGCACTGCGGGTTTCATGTAGTCAGAAAAGACGAAGAAGGTTCCACAAACAGGAATGATGCCGCCGTGCAGTGCCATTCCGTTCATTACTGCCGCCATTGTAAGCTCTGACACCCCGGCATGGAGAAATGCTCCGGAGAAGTCACCGCGGGTAAAAGGTCTGGTCTTTTTGAGAAATCCGTCGGTCTTGTCTGAATTTGAAAGGTCGGCCGAGGCTACTATCATATTTGGCACTGTTACTGCCAGGTGGGCCAGCACAGCTGCAGATGCATTCCTTGTAGCATCGTTTTCCTTCTGGGCTATTGCTCCAAAATCGATCGCCGGTATTTCTCCTGCATAAAAGCCGTTGAGCATACGGGCAGCATCAGCATTCTTCGCATCCCATGCGGTCTTTTTCTTTTTCCATTCTTTAACTGCAGCAGTTTTAGCGGTCAGAACACCCTCATACAGTTCTTTTACCTCGTCAAAAATGAGGAAGGGATTCTCAGGATCACCACCAAGGTTTGCCACAGACTTTTTAAATGATGCGCCGGCATGAGTTACAGGTTGACCGTGTGTCGATGTCTTGCCTTCGAAGCTGTTTCCGTTCTCATCTACAAGACCTTTTCCCATTGAGGTCTTGCCAATTATCATAACTGGTTTTTCTTTTTCATCAACCGCCATTCGCAGGGCACCGCGTATCTGGTTGTGACTCTGGCCGTCGATTGACATCACGCGCCATCCCCAGGCCTTGTATTTTGCAGCCGTGTCTTCAGAGGTAACTGCAGAAGTCTCGGTTGACAGCTGAATATCATTTGAATCGTAAAACAGGATAAGGTTACTCAGTCCGAGATGTCCGGCAAGACGTCCTGCCCCCTGTGAGATCTCTTCCTGTACTCCTCCGTCGGAGATATAGGAAAAAGTCTTGTGTTCAAAGAGGTTTCCGAAGCGGGTTGCGAGAAACCGTTCCGCTATGGCAGCGCCTACCGCCATTGTGTGACCCTGTCCGAGCGGGCCTGATGTATTCTCAACTGCCCGTGCAAGATCCAGTTCCGGGTGTCCGGGTGTGGGGCTTCCCCACTGCCTGAAGTTCTTCAGCTCTTCCAGTGTGAAGTGACCGGTAAGGGTCAGCACCGAGTAAAGCATCGGCGACATGTGCCCGGGATCAAGAAAGAACCGGTCGCGGTTAATCCACGAGGGATCTGCCGGGTCAAAATTCATGAATTCAGAGAATAGGATATGAATGAAGTCTGCTCCGCCCATTGCTCCCCCGGGATGGCCCGAGTTGGCTTTCTCCACCATTGCCATGGAGAGTATCCGCATATTATCGGCAGCCTGCATGTGTACGGTCTTTTTCATAGTGTCAGTCAGTTTAAATGTTTGCCCAAAAATAGACAAATAAGCAAAAAGTGAGGTGTTCCTCAGGCATTATATGTTGAAGAAGCAGTATCTCCTCCGCGTCCTGTCCAGTTTGTATGAAAAACCTCATCTGCCGGTTTATCTATGCGTCTGTAGGTGTGTGCTCCGAAATAATCGCGCTGGGCCTGGAGAAGATTCGCCGGCAGCCAGGCAGACCGGTAGCTGTCAAACCATGAGAGTGCTGCGCTCATCGCCGGCAGAGGAACGCCATTCAGGGCAGCGGTTGAAATCACCCTGCGCCAGCTCTCAGCATTTGCAGTCAGGATACCTGAGAAATAGCCGTCTATTATCAGGTTTGCAAGTTTCGGATCCCTTGTAAATGCCTCGTATATCTTGTTAAGGAATGCTGACCTGATTATACAGCCGCCTCTCCAGATCATTGCAATCTCACCGTAGTTCAGGTCCCAGCCGTACTCCTTTGCGGCACTTTTGAGCAGATTGAAGCCCTGGGCATAGGAGACTATCTTGGAACAATAGAGTGCTTTGCGAATGTCATCGATAAACTGCTGCCTGTCGGCAATCTTTTCTTTTCGAGGACCACCGAAGATCTTTGATGCATTTACTCTTTCGTCTTTCATTGACGAGATCATCCGGGCAAAAACCGACTCGCCGATGAGGCTCAGCGGTACACCCTGATCAAGGGCGGTGACGACTGTCCATTTGCCTGTGCCCTTCTGTCCGGCTGAATCGAGTATTTTCGTTACTATTGGCGACCCGTCAGTGTCTTTGAATCTCAATATCTCGCCGGTTATTTCAATCAGGTAAGAATCAAGTTCCGCTTTGTTCCACTCCGTGAAAATATCAGCCATCTCGTCGTGGGTGAATCCGCCGATATCAAGAAGAAGCTGGTATGCCTCGCATATAAGCTGCATATCACCGTACTCTATTCCGTTATGAGCCATCTTGACGAAGTGTCCGGCGCCGTTATCGCCTATCCAGGCACAGCATGAAGCGCCGTCAGCTGTCTTTGCCGAAATTGCATGGAATATATCCTTCACAAACGGCCATGCTGCCTTTGATCCGCCGGGCATTATTGACGGGCCCAGGAGGGCGCCTTCCTCACCACCGGAAACACCTGTCCCGATATACAGCAGGCCTTTACTTTCGACATATTTTGTCCGTGCGTATTGTGTCCGGAAAATGCGAATTGCCTCCTTCGATTATTATGTCACCCTTATCGAGCAGGGGGATCAGTTTTTCAATAAAATCATCCACAGGCTGACCGGCCTTGACCATCAGCATCACCTTCCTGGGAAGGCTCAGGTTACCAACCAGTTCTTCAAGTGAGTAGGAGGGAATTATCTTTTTCCCCTTTCCTCTGCCGTTGACAAAACCGGTTACCTTGTCTGTCGAGCGGTTAAACACTGCAACTGTAAAGCCCCTGCTTTCGATGTTCAGTACAAGATTCTCGCCCATAACAGCGAGTCCTATAAGTCCTATATCAGCTTTCATATTGTCATTGAGTTATTGAGTTTCCTAAAGTATCATACAATGTTAAATCCCAGTCCCGACAGTATTTCACGGGCATCTTCATCAATCACCTTTACAGAATAGGAACCGAATTCTCTGCGGATCCTGTAATTGTCGCGAAAATACTCGAATTTCAGCGGTTCTTTTCTAAAAAGAATATCATCTTCACTGACGGGATATGTTTTGTTTACTGCAATGCCGGCCAGCCCGGCAGAGGTATGTCTCCGGGCATTATCGGTCAGGTCGATAACCGGATTCCTGAGGTTTCGGCAATGACTCCGGCTGCCATTCAGTGAGAGGAAGGTGAAGTGTCTCCGCCACCTCCCTGACGACTCTGACAGTTGCATTAGCCTTGCCGTCAACCGAGTATCCTGCAATATGCGGAGTTGCCAGGTCAACCAATTTTATAAGTGCAGGGTCAGCCTCAGGTTCACCCTCCCATACATCAAGGACTGCGCCGCCTATCTGGTCTTTTGACAGGGCGGCAAGCAGTGCACGGTTGTCAACCACCTCTCCCCTCGAAGTGTTAATAAGGATGCTGTCATTCTTCATCTCAACCAGGTTCCTGCTGTTTATCAGGTAACAGGTTTTATCCTGTCCGTTTCTGTTCAGCGGGACATGAAGGGTAACGATGTCAGAATCAGTAAGCAGCCTGTCAAGGGAGATAAAGTCTTTCAATCCCTCACGTCGTTTACGCGGAGGATCATTCTGCAGTACGTTCATGCCAATTGCTTTTGCAGCCCGGACAACCTTCGATCCGACATTTCCGACACCCACCACACCGAGTGTCATGGAGCGAAGGTCAAGAGAATTCTTCGCTGCAAGGTAAAAAAGGGAGGCAATTATATACTGCATCACCGATCCGGAGTTGCACCCGGGGGCATTCGTCCACCTGATATTCTCAGATTCGCACCACTGCGTGTCAATATGGTCATATCCTATTGTGGCAGAGGCAATGATCCTGACACTGCTGCCCTTCAGAAGCAGGCTGTTGCATTTTGTCCTTGTCCGAACTATCAGAGCATCGGCATCAGCAACAGTCTGTGCAGTTTATGGCACGTCCGGCAATATAAACTACCTCAGCATAAGGCTCAAAAACACCCCTGATGAAAGGGATTTTGTCGTCGATTACAATCTTCATCCCTTCACTTTTGCGCTTTCCAGAGACCTGTTGCAGGATTGGGAATATAAAATATCTCTTCACCGTCAGGCAATCGTATTAAATCCTGTCTTCAGCTTTTCAGGATCATACCTTTTTATGAGATCGTTAAGATTCCCGTGACTGTATCCGACCGATTCGATTTCAGTAGCTGAGAGGTGTGTTGTGGCATACCTCACTGTGAACCTGTTTTCAGAAGATCCGTGTATCAGATGGGCTGCAGCACTCAGATTATTCTGCAGGTCTTCATTCGCAGATACAAAGTCAAGTATCTCCGGGGTGGTCCTGTAACCGTATTTTCTTATCATCCTGTCAATCTCGGGATCCTCGCCGAAAGTTCTGACTCCCGGAGCCAGGACAATGAGTTCGCCCCTGTCAGCAATGGCCATACGGGTACGGTATATGCTCTTGTTGCCCAGCCAGGTGCTCTTAAACTCCTCAGGATCAAGATATACAACTACCTTCTTCAACCGCTCCTCAACGGTTGTGAAATTCACTTTTCGTGAAAGTTCTGCAGCAAGGGTGAAACATTCGATATCATCACCTATAAAAAGGCCTCTCATTTTCAATGCCCCGTATGCGTCAGGGGCTATTACAGTAAGGATATATAAAAGCGGTAGTCTGTCGGATGCAATTTCGGAAGCCTCGTTAAGCACCTTTCTTACCGGGTTGTCAATGGTGCCGAGAATGTTTTCAATGCCGTGGACGGCACCGATGAAATGGCTTTTATTGATTGCCTCACTTCCTCCGCATCCTACAAAGATATTCTTGTTGTAGTTGGCCATCCCGGTCACCTCATGAGGTACCACCTGCCCGACGGAGATGAGCAGGTCATGCTTCCCCGATGAAAGAAGCCTGTTTACCTGTACAGGGTAGTCGAAATCGAGTCTTCCTTCCGTTACTTTCCTGATAAAGGAAGCAGGTACTCTTCCCAGCTCTTCGATATCACTCCTCCATCTGTGGTCGCGGAACAGATTATCGGGGGTAGAGCCGTACATCTTTGCAATCTCAGCCTTTTCCATCGGCGTGTGAGTGCCAAGGGCGGGAAGGATATCCTTTATCTTTTCATGCAGCAGGTTCCAGAGTATTTCAGTAATAATGCCCGCACCGGAGTGGGCACGGGTTATATCAGGCGGGATAATTGCAATACTCTTCCTGTCAATGAAAGCCTCCAGAGTAACTTTCAGCGCCTTTTTCAGGTCTTCTTTATGAAGTTCTTTTTCAGGACCTCCTGTGGCATAGAATAACATCTCTTTACGCTTTTATTTCCATACCGGTTTATCAGGCAGTGATTTTTCGAATTCACCAATCAGTTGTGCCTGGTACCGGCCTTCATAATCTCCTTTCAGAAATTTATCGAGAGCCTCTTCAAAGAAGAGTTTCCACGATCTGTTTTCGTTGCCGGGAACGACTGGGAAGAAGAGTGCTCCGTTTTCCCTGGCAGCCTTGTAATCGCCCGGTGCATCTCCTATCATAAGTATTTTACTGTCAGGATATTTGCCCTTGGCCGCCATTGCGATATGTTCGGTCTTTGTGCCCAGTTCCTGTCCGGCGATAGTCCTCACAAAACGGTCTATGTCATGTTCTTCCCACTCTCTTGCAAGAGCTTCGTAAGGCGTCTGGGAAACGACAATCGCATCAGCCTCCCTGCTAAGTCTTTCAATAGATTTCCGGGCGTAGGGGAAAGGTGGCGTGTTCCTCAGCCATGCGGCTATGTCTTCATTGACCGCCAGTGTCCATTTCAAAACGGGATCGAGGGCAGGATGGGGATTGTTCTTCACGTATTCCTTAAAGGCCGGGTTTCCAAGCCTGGTCTCTTTCCTGATCCATTCCCTGAGTGGCTCCATATCAGGAAGTGTAAATTCCATTTCGATTATCTCAGGTCTTTCTGCGAGGAGATCCATCACCTTTACAAGAGCCGGAAAACGGTTGATACCGCGGGTCACGGAGTAAAGATTGACGAATTCCCAGGTCTCACGCACGTATTTTGAAATTGCAAACAGTCCAAAATGCTTTATCGCATTCGGGATGAAGAACTCTTTCTGTTTGACCTCCATTGTGTCAAATACGCATCCGTCTGAGTCGATGCCTATAAAAAAATCCTTTTCCGGTTTTAGTTCCTGTAAAATGTTCATTTTCATTGTGTTTATTTACCCTGAAGGGTATATTCCGGCAGTTTCTTTTCAGCGAACAGAGGTTTCAGCCGGGCGAACCTTTGAATGCCATTTATAATCGGGATGCTCACCCAGTCGTTTCCGATAAGGGGTCTTGCATAACGAATGAAATCGTCGGTGACGTCATAGCGGTCCATGGCTATCCAGTCTGCCGGGAATGTCCTTTCGGAGAGTGCTACCTTTTCAAGCGGCACCTTGTCATACCATACATTATATACAGGTCCTTCCTTTCTGAGGATAGTGGCCATCCAGCCGTTGCCGTCATTCAGGGCTATCTCAACAGCTTTCTGTCCCACATTATATGCCTCTTCAAGGTCAGTTACCGAGGCGTAGATCATGTTATGGCGCTGGTCAGTTCCCGGAACCTGTCCGCGTGCCGACCCAGCCGCCTTAAGGCCCTTCGAGTTCAGGTAATTTACGACTGCCTGCTGGGCTGTGAGACGACTTGAACCGAACTCGGTATGTCCGAAGGAGTCTTTTTTCTCCCCGATATCCCCGACGTCGAGTCCCTCGCTGACCACCACCATGCAGCGGCCTGATCTCATCAGCTGGTCATTGACGTTGTCAGCTATCTCCCCGAGGGCTACGCCCGATTCGGTCAGGTATATCTGCAGTGGCATCTGCCGATCAGGGTCTGCAAGTCTGGCTGCGGCGGGAATAAAGCCGATTTTGCGGCCCATTGCCTGCATGACAAGCACCGGGTCAGCAGGGGAGGAGCCTGCATTTTCTTCATTTGCATTTTGCAGCATGCAAGCCCAGTAACGTGCCACCGATCCGTAACCGGGAGTATGGTCAATGAGTTTGAATTCACTGTCTCCTACATCGTTGTCTATTGTTTTAGGCACGCCTACAGCGATGACATCCAGTCCTTTTGTCCGGCACATTGTGCTGACCTTAAGTGCAGTATGCTGCGAGTCATTACCGCCGATATAGAAGAAATATCCGATATTGTGGGCCTTGAATACTTCGGCAATACGGTCAAAATCAAGCAGCTGGTGATCTTTCAGCTTATACCGGCAGGTACCAATGCTACCTGCGGCCGGAGTTGTTCTCAGAAGGGCTATCTCGTCTTCATCCTGGGCTGAGAGGTCAATTAGCTCCTCCTTCAGCACTCCCTCTATTCCATGCCAGCCTCCGTAAATCTTCCCGAAACGGTCAGGATAGCTGCGACATGCTTCCACAATCCCCCTGAGAGTGTTGTTGATAACGGGAGAAGGACCTCCCGACTGAGCGACGATGACATTCTGTTTCATCATTAAATTCTATATCTCTATTAGAACAATTAATAAGGTTTTTTGATCGGTCATCAGACGCCGCTGTAGGCGCTAAACCCACCGTCAATGGGTATCACCACCCCGGTAACAAATCCCGACAGCCTGTCAGACAGCAGGTAGAGCATGGTACCGACAAGTTCATCAGGCTCTGCGTATCTGCCCATTGGGGTCGCGGCGATTATTTTCGCACCCCTTGGGGTCATATTCCCTGTCTTCTCATCTGTTAACAAAAATCTGTTCTGATTTGTCAGAATGAATCCGGGAGCAATTGCATTTACCCTTACCCCTGTGGGAGCAAAATGGACTGCAAGCCATTGGGTAAAGTTGTTAATTGCAGCTTTGGCGGCAGAGTAGGCAGGTATCTTGGTGAGTGGCCTGAATGCATTCATCGATGAAATATTGAGCACTGCACCGCTGCCTTTGAGCACCATATCCTCGGTCAGAACCATTGTGGGGAGTACGGTGCCCTTGAAATTAAGATCAAATACACCGTCAAAACCGTCAATGTCAAGGTTGAAAAATGTTCCGGTCATATCTTTGTCGCCGGCTTTTATAGTCTCTTTGCCCGTAGTTGCAGTGGCTTTGTTGCCTCCGGCGCAGTTGATCAGGATGTCAAGAGTGCCGAATCTGGAACGTATTTCATCCCTGGCTTTAATAAGTGACTCCCTGTCTGTGACATCGGCACTGATGGCTGTGGCGCTCCCGCAGTCGGGCCTCATGGCCATTTCAGCAGCAGTCTCCGTGCCACGACCAGGATTCACATCGAGGATGATTACAGTCACGCCAGCACTGCACAGTCCTCTGACCAGCGCCTGTCCTATTATGCCGCTGCCGCCGGTAATGGCTGCGACTTTTCCCTTTAGATCAATGAAGTCAGTCATTTATATATATGTTACTATTCAACTGTAATTGGTTTGTATTTTGGCACGAGAATTTTCATCACTGTCCAGCCTATAAGATAGACTACCGCACAGATGCAGAAGATTATAAAGTATCCCGCCCTTATTCCCTCAAAACCGAAAAATTTCATCGGTTCAGTTACATACTGTGCACCACTGGCAAGAAGTTCCTTTGTCATAACGGTTACTGTTCCGTCTGTCATTGTCGAACCGGATGAGAAGTCGAACAAAACGCCTGATCCCTTATTTATTAGGAATGCGCCTAATCCTCCGGCCATTCCACCGATTCCTGTGATTGTGGCAATGGCAGATTTGGGGAACATGTCACCGACAGTTGAAAAAAGGTTGGCAGACCATGCCTGGTGAGCGGCGCACGCAATACCAATTAAAATAATCGGAAACCAGTAGGAAAGGTGTCCCAGCGGCTGTGCAAGAAGGGCCAGGAGAGGAAAAAATGCAAATATCAACATAGCCCTCATACGGCCAGCGTAAGGTTCCATTCCCAATTTATCGACGAAATATTTTGGAAGCCAGCCTCCTATGATTGACAGCATGACGATTGCATAAAGTACAAATATAAGCAGCTTTGCCATTGTGGTATCGGAGGTGAGTCCATATACATCGCTAAGATAAGCAGGGGTCCAGAACAGGTAAAACCACCATACACCGTCTGTCATGAATTTGCCGAAAGCAAATGCCCAGGTCTGTTTGTGTTTAAAACATTCCCTGAATGACATCTTCTTCGCGGTCTTCTCAATCGCCGTTATTTGCTTTTGTCTCTGCAATCGTATCCTGGTTGATGTAGTCCAGTTCAGCTTTGTTCACTTTAGGATGCACCTCAGGCTTTTTATACATGAATACCCAGAAGCCCATCCAGATAAATCCAATCACGCCAATCGCGATAAATGCCATTTCCCACCCGTATCTGGATGCGATCACGGGAATAGTAACCGGGGCCAGGAGAGCTCCGACCTGTGCTCCGGAATTAAAAATACTTGTTGAGAAGGCCCGGTCCTTTCTGGGAAAAAACTCGGCGGTGGTTTTGATTGCGGCGGGGAAGTTTCCTGCCTCGCCCAGGGCCAGTACAAAGCGCGCAAAAATAAAAAGTGTCACGCTCACGTTTGTGATCATGCCTATGTCATCAACCCTGCTTATAATGTTTCTGGCTTCTTCAAATCCGACGAACCATTTGCCAGCAATTATGCCAGAGGTGGCAATGCCGCAAAATGCATGGAGAACTGCTCCTGCAGACCAGATTCCAATTGCCCACAAAAATCCTTTTTTCGTATCTATCCAGTCCACGAACTTGCCTGCAAACAGAAGGCAGATTGCATAGAAAATAGAGAACAGTCCGGTAATTGTACCGTAATCATTGTTTGTCCAGTGGAACTCGGGTGCAATAAAATCCTTCCATGTAAGGGAGAGAACCTGGCGGTCCATATAATTGATTGCGACTGTAAAGAATAACAGGGAAGTGATGACCCACCTGAAGTTTGTCATTTTCCCGCTCATTTGGCTATTTGTGTTCATTATGAGGGCCTCCCGGCTTTAAGTTTCTTAATAATATCAATACTCTTTTTTATCTCCAAAGTGATTTTTTGCCAGGATTTACTCTTTACCAGATTTTCAGTAAGCAGTGCTGAGCCCATTCCCACACATACCACGCCTGCACTGAACCACTCCCTGAGGTTTTCCTCAGTAGGTTCAACGCCGCCTGTGGGCATTATGCTGGTCCACGGGCAGGGACCCTTTATTGCCCTGACAAACCCGGGTCCGCCGACGGCGGTTCCGGGAAAGATCTTGACTATCTCGGCTCCCAGCTCCTCAGCCTCTGAAATCTCTGTCAGCGTTCCGCACCCGGGAATCCACAGCACCTTCCTGCGATTACAGACCTTAGCCACTTCGGGATTTAAAAATGGCGAGACAATGAAGCAGGCTCCCATCTGCATATATATTGAGGCGGTGCCTGCATCAGGTACAGATCCTGCACCCAGCATCAATCCCGGACATTCCTTTTCTGCCCATTTGCTTAACTCCGCAAATACCTCGTGGGCAAAGTCGCCTCTGTTTGTGAATTCAAATACTGAAGAACCGCCTTCCCAGCAGGCTTTTATAACTTCCCTGCAGATTCCCGGATCAGGATTGTAGAAGACCGGAACCATTCCTGTCTCCGTCATTTTTAGCACAGTCTCTATGCGCGTGAATCGAGCCATTTCTTATGTTTATTGTTCCCGGTCCTCAGAAACCGAAGAAGTTTTTAGCATTGTTATATGAAATATCTTCAGTCATCCGGCCCAGAAAATCAATTTCCGAGGCAGGAATCTTGCCTTTTTCAACGTCATCGCCCAGCATGTTGCAAAGTATCCTCCGGAAATATTCATGGCGCGGGTATGATACGAAGCTTCTTGAATCGGTAAGCATTCCCACGAATCTGCTCAGCAGCCCCAGCAGCGACAGAGAGTTGAGCTGGTTGATGATGCCGGCCTCCTGGTCAAGGAACCACCATCCGGAGCCGAACTGGATCTTACCGGGCACTGTCCCGTCCTGGAAATTGCCGGCCATTGTGGCAATCAGCTCATTATCACGGGGATTAAGGTTGTAAATAATTGTCTTTGCCAGTTTTTCGTCATTGTCAAGACTGTCGAGGAACCTTGAGAGAGTTTTAGCAACAGTAAAATCTCCGATGGAGTCGAACCCGGTATCAGGTCCCAGTTTCCTGAAGAGCCTGCTGTTATTGCTACGGATTGCGCCATAATGGAACTGTTGGGTCCATCCCTTTTCAAAGTCCATCCTGGCGAGTTCATAAAGCATCGCCGATTTGAATTTTGAGATCTCATCCCAGGTCAGGTTTCGGCCTGAATTGACTCTTTTAAAGATCTCCCCGATTTCCTTTTCGGTGTAATCATCGGCATAGAACTGTTCTATACCGTGATCGCTGAGACGGCATCCGGCATCTGCAAAGTACTGATGCCTTTTTCTGAGAGCCTCGAGCAGTGTCTCGAAGCTGATGATTGCTGTATCCGAGGCAGCCGAAAGATCGAGGATATAGTTCCTGAATTTTTCCGGATCTTCCACGGCCATGGCTTTATCTGGGCGCCACGTCGGCAGTACTTTTATTTCAAAGCCCTCATCGCGCAGTGCCAGGTGATGCTCGAGGCTGTCAACCGGGTCATCTGTAGTGCATACCACCCTGACGTTGAATTTTTTCATCAGGCCCCTTGCAGAATATTCAGGCCTTTGCAGCAGGTCAGTCGCCTCTTCGTATATTTCTGCAGCGGTGGAAGGGTTCAGTATCTTGCTGATCCCGAATACCCTTTTCAGCTCAAGGTGGGTCCACGCGTAAAGCGGATTCCGCATCGTGTAGGGTACTGTCTCAGCCCATTTTCCAAACTTTTCACGGTCTGTAGTCTCCTTGCCTGTGCAAAACTTCTCATTTATGCCGTTGGAGCGCATGGCTCTCCACTTGTAGTGATCACCTTCCAGCCATAGCTGACCCAGGTTGTCAAACCGCCTGTCGATGGCGATGTGCCGCGGATTGAGATGGCAGTGGTAATCAATGATCGGCATGTTTGCAGAATGCCCGTGATAGAGCATCTTCGCCGTCTCACCCTGCAGCAGAAAATCATCATTGATAAACTCTTTCATAGCTTGAAATTGTTTGATATCCTTATTTCCCAAATATTCGTTCAATATGGCGGTCAAAGATGTTTTCGGTCACACAGGCGCCAATGATTTCACTGTTTGACTTCAGCGCATCAGTGTATTCCGATCCCAATTCAGAGGCCACCTTGTATCCGACATGTATCAGCTGTCTGAAACCCGGATTATAATATTTGTTGCCGGGTATATGACGAAGAGTTTCGGCGAACCTTTCACCATCCCATCCGTCGACAGTATCAGGAGAGGGGAGAAGCTCCGGTTTTATGTCGATGACAGTGGCATAGGGGCCACAGAGCTCCTCTCTGCGTTCGAAAGCCCTTCTGTAAATGGTTTTCGCAATTTCAAGACCCCTTTTTCCTGAGATTGACAGGCCGATTACCTCCTCGAGCCAGGTGGTCCCGGCGGTCTTTATATGAATTCCCTTGTCATGTTTCCTGATTATGGCACCCATAACCGGGTAGATCGAAAACTTATCACTGCCCGAATGGACACTCAGCTTCAGGTTTACCGGCAGGCCGAATTTTTTGACTGCATAATCGATCACCAGGATATCCTCTTCGAATTCTTTACCGAACTGTACGGGGTCTCCCTCGTAATCGACACCCTTATTGAACCGTCCTGTAAACTTTGGGGCTACAGTCTGAACGGGCACTTTCAGGTCAGCAAGTCCTTTCAGGATGAAGAGCATATCAAGCGGTTTCTGAGGCTCATCGACTTCATCCATTGAAACTTCGGTGACAAAACTGCCTTCGCCCTTCACAGATGCAATATGGGTGTAGATTGCAGACGCCTGGTTAATTGCAAAGAGAAATTTCTCCGCAAAGGCTCTGAGCCAGGTTTCGGTGACTGTGAATGCCTGATCAATTCCAGGAATTCTGAGTGTTCCACAGTATTGCCTGTGATTTTCAACGAACCCTGCAATATCCGTATCAGCTGCCTTTTTACCTATATAATCTGCCACATCCAGGGTAAAGAAATCAGAATGATCGATAAATCTGTCAACATTCGTCAGGTTAATGTGGTCGGCATCAACGAAATACTGTCCGTTGTATTTCAGCGCTTTCACGGCCGCATCTGCTTCCGCCCTTGTATCTGACGGCTCAGAATGCACTATGTTATGTTCCCTGTTTGATTTGTTCCAGACGGGTGTTATGTCAACTCCGTACAGGGATCTTGCTTTTATGAGTGCTGAAAGCTGTGCCTCACCCTGATGAGAGAACCTGTCTCCCAATCCCATTGAGTACTTACCAATTACTGTCATTACCCCAAAATTATATGGTTGTTATCTTAAGCGAAAAATAGCAATAAAAATCTATATTAGTGTAATATTCCAGACCACAAATGATCCGGTTATGAAGAGGTTTTTTTATTCGATTGTCCTGTTGATTATTCCTGCATTGGTTTACTGCCAGGAACGTCATATTGTAGTCGCAGCCGATGGTTCCGGAGAATTCACCACCGTTCAGGAAGCTGTCAATTCGATCAGGGCATATATGTCTGATACTACCTACATGTACATTAAGAATGGCATTTACAGGGAGAAGGTAGTTATTCCCTCGTGGGTGACGAACCTGAAAATGACCGGCGAGAGTGTTGAAAATACTGTGATTACCTGGAATGATCATGCGAAGATAAATAACATGGGCACTTTCAGAACCTACACTATCTGGGTGCAGGGAGTCGGGTTCACTGCTGAGAATATCACTTTTGAGAATAATGCCGAGCAGCTCGGACAGGCCGTAGCCGTGCATGTTGACGGAGACAGGGCCATTTTCCGCAATTGCCGGTTGCTTGGAAATCAGGACACTCTTCTTACTGCGAACCAGGAGAGCAGACAGTATTATGAGGACTGCTACATAGAGGGTACCACCGACTTTATTTTCGGTCCTGCCACTGCCTGGTTTGAGAGATGTCATATTCACAGTAAAAAGAATTCCTATATCACCGCCGCATCAACCGTTGAGGGTCACGAGTACGGTTATGTTTTCAACAGGTGCAGGCTCACGGCCGCCGACACAATCACGAAGGTATATCTCGGCAGGCCCTGGCGGCCGTTCGCTGCAACGCTCTTCATGCGGTGCGAGCTTGGCAGTCACATCCTGCCCGCAGGCTGGCATAACTGGGATAATCCGCAGAACGAGCGGACTGCCAGATATGCCGAGTACCGAAACACAGGCCCGGGAGCCAGTCCCGGCACCCGTGTTGCATGGAGCCGCCAGCTTAGCAGAAAGGAGGCCGGAGTATACACAATTGAGAAGGTGTTTGCCCGTCTTGACGGATGGAGTCCTGACAGATAACAACTCAGATTCTGATCTTCTCTCCGTTTATAAATACCTTTTTCAGCTTCACACCTTCAGCACCGGTGATTGATGTTCCCTGCTGAACGCCGTTGAAGCTGCAGTTTCTGAGTGTTATGTCTGAAACGTTCATCGATTCTTCAAGTCCGATTATATAAATTCCGTACTTGCTCTCCTGTGATGTGACATTCTCCAGGGTGACATCCCTTACAAAAGGAGGGAAGCCCCTTTTGCAATCTTCGCCAGGTTCATACATCAGGTTGATCTTCAGCACTGCCTCAGAGCATTTGCCTACCTTCACATTTCGCACGTTCACATTTTCTATGACACCTCCGCGGCAGTCTGATGTCTTGATCCTTATGACCCTCAGCAGTTCAGGACTGTCCATCTCACAATCCTCAACGAAGAGATTTGAGAATCCTCCGGAGATCTCGCTGCCTATTACAACTCCACCGTGACCGTCTGCCATGCGGCATTTCCGTACGATAATGTTCTGCGAGGGGACAGCCCATCGCCGCCCGTCATTGTTTCTTCCTGACTTGATTGCAATGCAATCATCGCCTGTGTCGAAGTAGCAGTTCTCTATCAGCACGCCGTTGCATGATTCAGGGTCGCATCCGTCTGAGTTCGGGCCGGCGCTTACAATTGTCACTCCACGCAGGATAAAGTTATCAGTCATAACAGGATGGATCACCCAGAAAGGGGAATTCTTCAGTGTCAGGTCTTCAATGAGAACAGTATTACAGTTGTTGAAGTTGACAAGCTGGGGCCTGAGAGCCCCCTCAAGGCCGAAGCGGCGTTCCTCAACAGGTGTCTGGTTCTGTTCATCAGCAAGAAGCTGCAGCCTGCCGGCTATTTTCTGGTTATTCATCCCCTCGCGCCAGCCGTAATCAGGATTACCGTTCATCCACCACCACACCTCGTTTGAGGCCTGTCCGTCAATTGTGCCTTTGCCTGTCAGGGCGATGTTTGAAGCATCAATAGCATAGATCAGGGGGTGGATATTATAGCAGTCCATTCCTTCCCACCGCGTAAGCACCGGGGGCAGGTAGAGTTCATAGTCGGTGGCAAAGAGCAGTGTTGCTCCTTCGGATAAGTGCAGGTTGACATTACTCAACAGGGTGACAGGGCCGGTGTGCCATGTGCCGGAGGGCACAAATACCACACCTCCTCCGTCAGCATTGCATTTTTGAATCGCTGCATCAATGGCCATTGTGTTCAGAAATGAAGTGTCATCAGCCACTGCTCCGAAGTCGGTTATGTTAAAAGTATCGGCCGGGAAAGAGGTCCTCTTGATTGACTGCTCAATCTCCACCGCCATCTTCCACTTGTCACCGCCCGTGCAGGAAGGCAGGGCAGTGACAAGGAAGATAAAGAAGTATGATAAATTACGCACCATGATCAGTAACCGATGTTTTGCCAGAAGCCTTCAGGATCAGGACCTGATGTTTTGTTTGTGATGGCATCCATCTGCGGCTGCGGTATTGGTCTCAGTGTATGGAATGACTGAATAGTGGCAGAAGCAGCACCATTGTATAGCCTTACCCTGTCAATGAGTGTTCCTGTTCGCTTGAGATCAAACCAGCGCTGCTGTTCGCCACAGAGCTCACGGGCCCGCTCATCAAGAATGACGGCAATATCCTTAGCGGTTACCTGTGCCTGTTCGGCAGTAGTAAGGGTGTTATCCTTAGCCGGTAAAGCCCGCGCATTACGCAGATCATTCAGTTTCTGAATTGCAGGTCCCGACTGGCCTGTCATCATATAGCCTTCTGCCGCAATGAGGTACATCTCCGACAGTCTGAAGACAAAGGCATCTTTGGAACCAAGGTCCCTTATTACGGTGCCGGTATAATCGTCAAACTTTTTCAGTGCAATGTACATCCTGTTGCCCTTGTTGTTCTGTACCCCGCTTGTGGAGGTGGCGATTGTTGGCATTGTAGCAGCCTCGGTCTCATATAGCGGCCACACTACCGGATCACCCACATCGGTTCTCGAGAAGAGTACATACCTGTTGGCGGCTCTGGCCACCTGTGCAGCTGTCACTGTTTCAGGAGACAGATAGATGCCTGTATCACGCATGAGGGCATAGCCTGCCGGTGGCTGTACCCCTCCTTCAAACGCTGCACCCAACTGCGGCGCAACATAGTAAACATCGCGGAACGATGCCTGGTAACGCTGGTCTGTCTCCCTGTTGAATACATCAAGAAGATAACCTGAAGGAACAAACCGGGTGAAGCCCTTGGAGTAGGGCTGGTAGCTAAGGCCTACATTATATACGACTCCCCTGAATGTAATATTCTTATTGGCTTCTGTATCTGTACGTCTCAGTATTGCAGAGGTGGCCGGTACGCTGTTCCAGACTCCCGTGAACAACAGGTGCGATGCGTTGCCACCAAGGACGTTGGCCGCATTCCTGAGTATCATCCCTGACCATGTCATCTGATTGTTGCTGGCATCGAGCTTGAGCCTGGCGGGCATTATATTGTATGCCAGCTCAGTTGAGTAATCTACATGCCAGATCACCTCTTTATTACTGACACCGTTTTCGTTGGCTCCCAGCCAGCAATCGGCATAATTCGTGAAGAATGATGCTCCGCTACCTGTAATTACCTCCTCAGCCTGGGCCGCTGCTGCAGTGTAGGCTGCTGCATCATTGAATTTGCTGCCTTTGTATAGCAGAAGTCTTGCCCTTAATGCCCTTGCAGCCCACAGGTTTACACGACCGGTCTTTGCTGTTCTTGCCTGAAGATGGACGATTGCTTCGTCAACGTCATTAAGCATGAATTCATAAACATCCTCTTCCGAATCGCGGTGGGCGATGCTTGAGATGCTGTTGACCGCCTCCCTGTTAATCTGTACCGGGCCCCAGGTCTCAACCAGGTGCCAGTAGTAGAAGGCTCTGAGTGTCTTGAGCTCACCAAGATACTGATCTCTTTCGAGGGCTGAGAGAACCTGTTCGCCTGCGTTGTTTACAGCCTTTATGCCTGTGTTGCACAGGTTGACAGCAGTGTATAGCATCTCCCAGTATTCGTCAAAGCATGCGTTCATAGTCTCTCTTGTTGAGCTTGCGACTTCCGGGGTGATGCCTGAGTAGTTTATAAGGACCTTCTGCCTGTTGTCATAACCTGTGAGCCAGGTGTCAGTCCCGCCCTCACTGAGCCCCATCGACGCTTCCTTGCCGTACCAGCCCCTCAGGTAGGAGTAACTGGCAGCAACAAGTCCCTCAATTCCGCTCTTGGATGAATAAAGTATATCCTCGGTGTTGCTTGTACGGTTGTTCTCCTCAAGGAAGTCCGTACATGAAGTGCCTGCCACAATAAGCAGCGCCAGCACAAGTATGAATTGTCTAATTGTTGTTTTCATGTCTATTTGTTTTTCGGACAGTCCGTTAAAAATCCAGGTTGATACCAAACACCATATGTTTTGCCATCGGGTTTGCGATGCTTCCTCCGCGTTCGGGGTCGTAGTTGTCGAGGTTGCTGAAGGTGAAATAGTTCTGCAGCGAACCGTAGATCCTCAGGTTACTTATTCCGGCCCTGGAGATCAGGCTGCGGGGAAGGTTATAAGCGAGGGTGACCTCTCTCAGTTTCAGGAATGATGCCTTTTCGAAAGCCAGTGCAGGCATATCATTCTGGGAGGCTATGCCCGGGCGCGGGAATTTTGCTCCCTGGTTTTCAGGTGTCCAGAAGTCGACATCCGGTGAGCCATCCTGTTCGGTGGGCTTGTATGCGGTGTTGTAAGCATACTGTATCCACTGACCTACCCTTGCAAAGAGCTGACCTGACAAAGTTATGCCCTTGTAGGAGATTGAGTTGTTCCAGCTGAATATGAACTGGGGGCTCTTGTTGTAGAGTCTCTTGTCAAGGTCATTGATGAGAGTGTCCTTATTTACATCAACAATTTTAATGTCACCCGGAACGCGGTTATAGTATGCTGCCATTTCAGCCTCTGCTATTGTCCAGCATCCGTTGGCCTCATAGTTATAGAAAGCTCTCACGGGTTCACCTACTACCAATGCATTGTTCGGGACTGATACGTCGCGGTCTTCACCGCTTGCCAGAGACAGAATCTTGTCACGGTTAGTAGAGAATGTGAAGTCTGATGACCAGAGGAAGTCAGTTGTCTCAATAACCCGTGCGCTGACAGAAGCTTCGAAGCCTATGTTCTCTGTCTCACCAACATTTGCCAGCACCTGCGGATAGACCGAAGTGGCCGGCAGACCCTTATAGAGCAGAAGATCAGAGGTCCTTGAATAATAGGCGTCAAGGACCAGTGAGAGTCTCTCCTTCCATAGGGAAAGGTCGATACCGGCGTCATATGTTGCCGTTGTCTCCCACGTTACATCGGGGTTGCCGAGCACTGCCGGGAGCATACCATTATATAAGGTGCCTCCGAATGTGTAAGGAACCAGTGTTGAACCCAGGCGTGTCTTTGTCATATAGGGGTCTACTGAAGAGTTGCCCGCGATACCCCAGCTGAGGCGCAACTTGAGGAGATCCACCGCCTTCACTCCGTCCATGAATGACTCCTCCGAGATGACCCATGCGGCAGCAAGGGAGGGGAAGCTTGCCCATTTGTTTCCGTCGGCAAGCACTGATGATCCGTCGGCACGCAGAGTTGCAGTGAAGAGGTACCTGTCAAGCAGCTTGTAGTTCACCCTTCCGAAGTACGATAGGAGTGAGCTCTCTGTATAAATATCCTCAAGCTGGCGTCCGGATGAGAGAATGTTCTGCAGGAAATAAAATGAGGTTTTTGTATAATGATCCTGGAGACCGTAGCCGTAAATCCTGTGTGATTCGTACTTTTCTCTCTGTGCGGCCTGTCCTGCAAGTAACTGCAGTTCGCTGTTCCCGCCGATTGACCGGGTATATGTAAGCGTGTTTTCGAGGATATACTTCATCGTCTGGTCGTTCTCGGCGGAGATGTAAGAGCCACGTCCGAACTGGTAGTTGGAGGTGCACATGTAGTCTTCATATATGCCCTGGCGGCCCGATTGTCCGTCGATTCCAAGCGATGATTTGAACTGCATGCCCTTGAAAAGGTCCCATGTCACAAACACATTCCCGAAGAGACGGCTCGAGAGGGTGTTATTTGTATAGAAGCCCTCGACCTCGTTGAGGAGCGGGTTGGTATGGCTCGTGGCCAGTTCCGAAGGACGGTCAAGGATGGTGCCATCAGCCAGGAATGGCTGTGCCATGGCGTGCATCTTGATGAGCTGTGTGTAGACGTTGTCTTCCCTGCGGTCCCAGTCGCGGTAGGTGAACTGCAGGTTGGCACCCGCGGTAAACGCCTTTGATATCTTCTGAGTTACGTTCACTCTGCCGTTATATCTTTTCAGGTTGTCATTCTTCAGCAGCCCGTTCTCATCCATATAGCCCAGGCTTATAATATAGGATGTCTTATCAGATCCGCCTGAGGCTGACAGTTCATAGTTCTGTGTCACTGAGTTTTGCATCACAAGGTCGAACCAGTCGACTCCGCCCTCATTGTAAAGGTCAAGCACAGTCTTTTCCCAGGGGGAGGAGAGTACGTCAGAAAGAACAGTTGCAGGAGGATAAGCCGAAAGACTTGTCTGCCCCCATGTGTCAGCCACATTCTCTGCGGCATAGCGGAGGCGTTCAGCCAGGAACAGGTAATCCTGCTCTACATCCATCAGGCGAGGCAGGTTGGTGGGCGTGTTCATTGAGACGAAGCTGTTGAACGATACCGTTGACTTTCCGCCGGCGGCTGCATCGCCTCTCTTTGTGGTGATGATTATGACGCCATTGGCACCCCTTGTTCCGTAGATAGCTGTTGAGGAGGCATCCTTGAGGACTTCGATTGATGCTATGTCGGAAGGGTTGATGTCAAGGGTGGAACCGTACTCAATTCCGTCTACAAGGAAGAGTGGGGAGTTGGAGGCGTTGATAGATCTCACGCCGCGCAGGGTCATGTTGATCTCCGAGCCTGTCTCGCCGCTCTCTCTGGTAATATCAAGACCGGCAACCTTGCCCTGTATCGACTGCAGGGCGTTGCTTGATGCCGTCTTTACAATCTCGTCAGACCGGACTGAGGATACTGATCCTGTCAGGTCTCTCTTTTTCACTGTGCCGTATCCGACTACCACAATCTCATCGAGAGCGAGTGTGCTCTCCTGCATGACAACATTGACTGTAGTCCTGGCTCCGATGGTCTCTGTCACCGGTACCAGGCCGATGTAGGAGAACTGGAGAATGGTTGCCTCAGCAGGCACAGAAATCGTGTAAAAGCCATCTGCATTGGTCATTGTGCCGGCGGTAGTTCCGGGAACGCTGACGGTGACGCCGATAAGGCTTTCACCTGTTGCCCCTGTGACGGTGCCCTGTATGGTCCTTGTCTGTGCCTGGACCATGATCCCTGCAGCAAGTGCAAGGATAAGCAGCACCGGTTTTCTGAAAATGCGCTTGTTCTTCAACATAGTTATAGGGTTAGAGTTAAAAATACTAAGGATATGATTTTTGCAATATCAAAGTTATACCGGCACCCGGCGGCGAGGGTATACTATTTTGTCAAAATGGTGGATAATTTGGCCGGGGGCAGCCGGAGAATGGTCAGGCGGTCTGCGGTCTGAGGTCTGCGGTCTTGCGGTCCTGCAGTCTCACTACTGCCTATTGCCAGCCCTTCAGTCTGGCTCCGTCGCTCAAATGACCTACCGGGTCATTTCTTTACGCTCGGCTGCCTAAACTTATTGCCTGAATCATCTCGTACTCCAGGCTGGCCATTATGAAGGGGCCTACCCCCTTGGGATCGTTCTCGCGGATCACCTCACCAATATAATATTCAAAGGTGCCGTCGCGGTAGGGATCACCGCCAAGCCCTGCCACACCGCAGATATTCGTCATTGTGACAAGCCCGGCACTGTCGGTTTTAATGAAGTTTTCAATGAGTCCCTGGTAGGCTTTCTCAGCTGTGGCAAGATATTTCGCATCGAGGTATCCCATCCTGACTCCCTTTGAATATTGAATAGGCAAACATGGCGGTACATGATGTTTCGATATAATTTCCCGTGTCTCCTGAACGGTCCAGGACCTGGTACCATCCACCGGTCTGCGGGTCCTGTATCTCAGATAATTTTTGTGCCATACCCTGAAGGATTGTTATCAGGTCACTTCTGCCGGGCTGCTCCTCCGGGAGGAAGTCAAGCACGTCGACTATCGCCATTGAGAACCATCCCATGGCGCGGCCCCATGCATGCGGTGCCTGGCCTGATATGCTGTCTGCCCAGGCCATCCTGCGTGAGGCATCAAAGGCATGTCTGTACAAGCCTGTTTCCGGATCAAATGTATTCCTGGCAACGATGAGGAACTGGTTTACTACATCCTGGAAATCCTCAGGCTGATCGTACCTGAATGCATATTCAGCATAGAAGGGAGCACCCATATAGAGACCGTCAAGCCACATCTGGTCAGGATAGATCTTCTTGTGCCAGAAGCCACCTTCAGCAATCCGTGGCTGTGATTCCAACTGATCTCTCAGAGTGTGGATCACTTTTTCATACCTCGGATCTTTTGTCTTGTCATATAACAGGAACATCATTTTGCCGGGGTTGACCTGGTCAATGTTGTAGTTATCCTTGTTGTAATTATAGATAATGCCGTTTTCGTCGATCAGAGAATCTGCATATCCTCTTGCATATTCAAAGTAGGCTTTTTCCCCGGTTGCCTCATTGAGCCGCATAAAAGCCAGACCCATGAGACCCTGGGTGTAATTCCACTTCTTTTCAGTTACAAAATCAGCCATCCAGAGTGACGGGTTACGGATCATTTCAGACTCAGCCATCCGCACTGACCACAGGGGTGAGTTGAGTCCGTCACGCCTGTGGGTCATACATGAACCGAGGATTATCACTGCAAAAAGACAGGTAAGAGCGGTTGTAACTTGTGTTTTCATTGTTAAGTATTTTATGATGTTCTCAGGATGGCTTCTGTTTTGCATGTTTGTCACGGTACTCAGATGGGGTCACTCCAAACCGTTGTTTGAATATGCGGGAGAAGTATCTGGGGTCATTACATCCAACCATGAATGTCACCTGAGATATTGTATACTCACCGGCCTCAATAAGCTGTGCAGCTCTCTTTACCCTGACCTCCCTGATGAATTCGATGGGCGCGAGCCCGGTGAGACTCTTAAGCTTCTTGAAGAAGACTGACCGTCCAATGCCGATCTTGGAAACGAGATCATCAACAGTAAGGTCTGAGTTATCAATATTCTGTTCCATTACCTCCATCACGTTCTTCATGAGCTTGTCATCAAATGATTCCACGAGGGGTTCGGACGGGGTGACATCGTAAGTTCTGCCTGCCCCTGAGGGCTGATAGTCTGCTATTGCTGAGAGGAAGATCTCCTGCAGTTTTTTGCGTTGCTGCAGTATATTCTCCACTCTTGCCCTGAGGTATGTTGAGCTGAAGGGTTTGGTGATAAAATCGTCAGCACCCCTCTTCAGCGCCTCCACCTGGGTGTCGAGGTCGGTTTTAGCCGTCAGTACTACTACAGGTATGTGGGATGTGGTTGGCTCCTGTTTTATACGGCGAGCCAGCTCGAGGCCATCCATCTCCGGCATCATAAGGTCAGTGATTATAATGTCAGGCAACTGGCTGCGCGCTATCTCGAATCCCTCGATACCATTCCCTGCCTCAATTACATGAAAGCCGTCGGAGAGTATGATCCGGATGAAGCTGCGAAGTTCCTCATTGTCTTCTACAAAGAGCAGCACCGGTTCATCATCTTCCTGGCCGACCTCCTCACTGTTATCGCCATCGTCATGCATAACAGGGAGCAAGTGCCTTGAGGAAGGAGAGCTCTGCCCGTCAGACAGCACGAACTCCGTGTCGTTATCAAAGTGGGCGAACCCGAGTTTGAAGAGAACCCGGAATGTTGCCCCCTGACCCTCAACACTCTCGGCCGACAGTTCTGCGCGGTGCAGTTCCGCCAGCTCCCTGCTGAGAGAAAGGCCAATGCCCGTGCCGGGCTGAAGCGAGATAGCCTCCCTGTCATCACTCCCGAACCGCATGAAGAGATTCTTCATTTTCTCCCTTGAGAGACCCATTCCCTGGTCGGCAACAATAAACTCAAGCGAGTCACTGTTTTTCCTGATGCTGATATCGATTCTCTTGCCCCTCGGGGTAAATTTGAGGGCATTTGTAATGAGGTTGTAGGCGATCTTTTCAACCTTGTCCTTGTCGGCCCATATGGTTTGGCCATCTGAGAGGTCATCCACAGTGAGAAGAATGCCCTTGTCTTCAGCCACCTTCCGGAAGTCAGCACAGATCGCGGATATGAATGAACCTATCGGGAACTCTTCAATCCTGAGACGCATCTTTTTGTTCTGCACTTTCCTGAAATCCAGTATCTGGTTCACCAGCCTCAGCATCCTCTGTGTGTTGCTCTGTACCAGGGTGAGCTGGTCCCTGACCTCCGGCTCGAGCGAATTGTTTTGCAGGATGTTGGTTACAGGTGACGATATCAGCGTGAGAGGCGTTCTCAGCTCATGAGATATGTCTGTGAAAAACTTGAGCTTGAGGTTTGTTATGATCTGTTCAATCTCAACCTTATGGCGCAGCTTGTAGAAGGTAAAAATGACATATATTGTCAGCGCTATTATTATAAGTGTCAGAAGGACCAGCAGCACTTTTGCCAGCACTGTCTGCCAGAAAGAGGGTTCTACTGTTATTTTAACGTTGCGGTTATTGTCAACCCAGATCCCGTCTGAGTTTGTGGACCTTACGCTGAAAATGTAATCGCCGGGATCGAGGTTAGTATAGGCGGCACTGCGCTGTCCTCTCCCTATTATCCAGTCAGGGTCAACCCCCTCAAGCCTGTGTGCGTACTGGATGTTCTTCGGGTTACGGTAATCGAGAGCTGCATATTCGATGTTCAGGTTCTTCTGTTTATGGTTCAGCCTTAGTACAGGACCGTCACTCGCTGCACCTGCAGGGGAAGATGCCTCCCCGGCAGTATGAATATCGGTCCCGGCAACAGACATCCTGGTGAAGACAAGAGGCGGTACATAGTTGACCTTGCGGACCTGTGAAGGATTGAAGCAGTAGATGCCATTGTCAAAGCCGAACATTATCTCATTTTCTGCAGTTCTGAGGCCTGTCGCTTCCGAGAAATATCTTTTCTCCACTCCGCTCTGCTCGCTGTATATCTCAAACGATTCGTTCTGTGTATTGAACTTCAGGATGCCTCTCTCACTGCTTAGCCACAGATTACCATTCAGGTCATCAACTATACTGAGGATCACGTCGTCAGGGGCTCCTGTTTTTACTGTATAAGACCTGAAGGCGGGTTTTTCACTTACTGATCCATTGCTGATGACCCGGTTCAGGCCGCCGCCGAAAGTAGCGACAAATATTTCATCCGAAGGGGAGCAATAAATATAATGCACATCATTGTTCGCAAGGCTGGTTTCAACAGCAGGATCAAAGAAGCAGGTTTCGAATTCGACCTTTTCGGGATCTGAAAAGCTGAGGCTGAAAATCACCAGGCCACTTGTGGTTCCCACCCACATGCGGTTGTGATTGTCGGAGGTAATATACCTTACTCTTTTATGATTGGAATAGGGATAATTCCTGAGCCTGTTGAAGGAGTTGACGAAACGGACGGTACCGGCTTCCTCCGTGATATAGTTCAGTCCTCCGTTGAATGTACCAACCCATATCCTTCCTGCCGGGTCTTCATAGACCGAATAGACATTGTCATGGCTCAGGCTCCAGGGGTCAGCGTCGTCATGCCTGTACCCGGTTATCCGGTAACAGCATGGGGAGCTCCGGCCAGTGGGCTCGAGCCTGAAAAGGCCCCTTCCTTTCGATCCCAACCAGATATTTCCCCTACTGTCCTGGGTGATTACATATACGAGAGCGCTGAAGTCCTCACCTGATGTGAATGTGCCATTGTCTCTCAGGTGACCCACCATATTATGTTGGGGGTCAAAGAGATATACCCGTCCGTCGCGGGTTGCTGCCCATAGATACCGGTTATTATCCTCGAAAACAGCTCTTACCTCATTCTCCGAGTGAGATGCGGGTACCGCCTTCGGACTGATTACCCTGAACTGGTTCGGGAAGAAGGAGACCTTTTCTATTCCACGTGTGATTGTGCACATCCAGAGATTCCCCTGGTTGTCGGAGAGGGCTGAGTGGATCAGGTTAGGAAATCGCCTGTCAGTGCTGCCGGGCTCGTTGAAGAAGTACTCCAGCCTGTGTTCGATCCGGTTATACCTTGAAAAACCGCCTCCCCTGGGGTATATCCAGAGGATGTCATTTATATCTTCAAAGATGACGAAGCTGGGCAGGAGAACATTGGGATTAGTCTTGTCGACATTCATCCTGAAGTGCTTCACGGATCCGCTGAAAGGGTCATAGTGAATGACCCCGTCAGACAATGACTCGATCCACGCCTCACCATACCTGTCAACATAGACCGACACCATGCTGTTTGTAGGAAGAACAGGGTACCTGCTCCTGTCATAATGCTTTTTCTCACCGGTGACCGGTGTGTACACAAAAAAGCCGTCACCGGATGTGAGTATAATCAGTTCACGCTGGTTCAGGGGCTTGATGCTGATGATATCCGAGGTGACTCCAAATTTTATCTCTTCGTAAACATCAGCATCACTGTCTGTTATAACTATTGTACCATCACCGGTGCCGAACCACATCCTGTCACCCAGTTCATGGAGACAGAAGAAAGTCCTGTTTCCTGTTGCAGGGTAGCTGCTGTGAAGCACCTGTTCAGGAGTCTCCATCGCCCCGGTGATCCGGAAGAGGCCGTTATCTGACAGTATCCATACGTTGCCGTGACTGTCTTTACTTATTATGTTTACTGCCGGGGTGGCTGATGATCCATTCCTGCACTCAAATCTGTCAAGTTTATATTCCGATGATGCTGCAGATGAGATGACCCTGATGCAGGTACCGGCTTCAGTTGATAGCCATGTCTCACCGCCGCTGAAGCAGTATATCTGGGTTACCGGTGAATAGTTCTCAGGGCTGTTGGCGCTTATCTCATTGAAATTGATGAATTCCTCGGTCCGGGGGTTCATCCGGTAGACCTCGCCGTCATTATTCATTATCCAGAGGTGCCCAAGGTCATCCTCGGTGATCCGGTCAACCCTGTTGTTAGTCAGGCCATAACCGGAGTTGAAGCCTGACTTGTATACTTTGAAGCTGTAGCCGTCAAACCGGTTGAGGCCGTCAAAGGTGCCGAACCACATCAGGCCTTCCCGGTCCTGGTGCATTGTGAGTGCAACACCCTCCGACAGTCCATCTTCAACAGAGTAATGTGTGAAGGCGCACTTGGACTGGGAGTGACCTGCAGGGGAAGTCACCGCAAGCAATACAATAACCAGGGCCGCTAACCCGGCAGAAAGGCGCATATGTATCTATTCGATTGTCATGAGGAGAGGTGTGTTGATTCTTTGGGCGAACTTACTTATATAGTCAGTCCATGCGATGTCGGAATCAAAGCCCCATTTACTCCATCCGCCACCGGTAAAATACACCAGTGGAGTGCCCGGGGTATATCTGGTCACGATCAGCAGATGATCCTTGTTCTCCTTAACCTCTGTTGCCGGAGTTGTCAGTATGCTCCCGACATATGTTATGCCTCCCTCTCCGCCGTCAAGGCGATAGGCTATGGCGTTCGCTTCAGGCGGGAACAGGAGCGATGAGCCTTCTTCACGCCTGACGATGCCGGCTGCAACTGTAAATTCCGTGTCTATCCCTGTGTATGCCTCGGTGACCCTGGCGAGCTGGCTGCCTGCATCAAGAGAAAATGTCCGTGTTTCAGTCACCATGAGGTCGCGCACAAGGTAGGGCGGGTAGGTGAGCCTGAAGGAGGTGCGCAGCGGGCCATTGTCAAGTGTCTGCCAGGTTTCAAAGTTTATTGCCAGCCAGAGGGAATCATCGATGAACGGGGCCATGGCGCCGGCGCCAAGGGTGCGTCCCACCTTGTAGCAGTCACATCCCTCACCGTTGTCATCATGATAGGTGTTTTTTCCTGCCAGGTAATCGGCATACCACCTGTCAATCACCATCTTCTCCGTTCGCTTGATCCAGAGGTCAAGGCCGTTGCTGGGACCGTCCTTCGCAATCAGTGCCGGTCCGTATATGCGGAAAGCAATACGGTCATTCTCCCATGCATAATCGTCCATTCTTTCGGGTACAAACCGGCCGTAGGCTTTTGTCTCATAAACTGCCGGGGTTCCTTTACTTATAAAATATCCGGAGCTTTCATTGGCTTTGACGTCAGCCATGAAGAGCAGCGACTGCGGGTCAGGCTGACCGTCATAGATCAGCTGTGATGGTACCTCTGCACCCTTGCTGTCTGTTACCACAAGCAGGGCAGGTACACAATCAGGTATATTTCCCGTAAGCACAGGAATAGGTATCTCAACTGCCTCTGACAACCGGTCAAAGGGCAGTGTGTTTTCAAGGGTGATCCTGATACGGTCGTTGGTGCAGCCTGCAAACATCAGGAGTGAAGTCAGGAAGAGGAGTGTTTGTTTCATTTTACAGGGAGTTTTTCATTTGGGTTGCTTTCCTATATAGGCAAGGATGCCGCCGTCTACGTAGAGGATGTGGCCGTTGACAAAATCAGAGGCACCTGATGCGAGGAACACGACTGGACCCTGGAGGTCCTCAGGTGTGCCCCATCTGGCTGCAGGCGTCCGGCCGATAATGAATGAGTTGAAGGGGTGTCCTTCAGCGCGCAGGGGTTCTGTCTGCGGAGTGGCAATATAGCCGGGTCCGATGCCGTTGACCTGTATGTTGAACCCGGCCCATTCGCAAGCCAGGTTGCGGGTCAGCATCTTGAGACCGCCCTTGGCTGAGGCATAGGCCGAGACAGTCTCACGGCCGAGCTCGCTCATCATGGAACAGATATTTATGATTTTTCCGCCTCCTTTCTTTATCATGCCCGGCGCCACGGCCTTTGACATTATGAAGGGACCGGTAAGGTCAATATCAATAACTTCACGGAAGTCTGCGACATCCATCTCCAGAGCGGGGACCCTTTTGATGATCCCGGCGTTGTTAACCAGGATATCTATAACACCGGCTTCCGATGTTATCCGGGCAATATTTTCCTGCACGGCCTTCTCGTCGGTGACATCGAAGAGATAGCCCCTGGCGTCAATGCCATCATGTTTATATTCTTCGATGGCCGTTGTCACCCTTTCCGGGTTGCGGTCATTGAAGACGATAGTGGCTCCCGCACCAGCAAGAGCCCTGGCCATTGCCATGCCTATGCCGTATGATGCTCCGGTGACCAGTGCCACCTTCCCGTCGAGTCTGAATGTTTTACTGATCATTATTTTCTATTAAGTTTTTGAATGCCAGTTATTACCTCAGGTCGCTCTGTTTCAGGAAGTCCTGATCACCGTAATCGAGGTTTTCCCCGCCCATACCCCAGATGAATGTGTAGCTGGCGGTGGCAGTGGCGGCGTGGATTGACCACTGGGGTGAAATTACTGCCTCATTGTTCTTCATCCAGAGATGTCTTGTCTCTGTGGGCTCACCCATAAAGTGGCAGATGACGCTTTCAGCGGGCACTTCGAAGTAGAAATATACTTCCATACGCCTGCCGTGGGTATGGGGAGGCATTGTGTTCCAGACGCTTCCCGGCTTCAGCTCGGTCATGCCCATCTGAAGCTGGCAGCTCTCGAGCACCTGGCTTACCAGCATTTTGTTGATGACCCTGTGGTTGGCTGCTTCTGCTGAACCCATCTCCACGGTTATGCCGTCTTTTACGGTGACCTTCCTGTCAGGGTAGTTCCGGTGGGCAGGGGTGGAGTTGAAGTAGAAGAGTGCAGGATGTTCCTTATCTATGCTTTCAAAAAATATTTCCCTGTCACCGCTGCCAAGATACAAAGCCTCCTTGAAGTCAAGGTCGAAGATGCTGTCGCCAGCCCTCACCCTTCCTTTGCCTCCTACGTTGAATATCCCCAACTCGCGTCTGTGAAGGAAGTATGAGGCTTTGACCTCATCAATCGGCTCCAGCTCCAGCGCTTCCCCGACAGGTTTGGCACCACCGGCAATCATCCGGTCATAGAGGGTGTAAACCATCGACACAGCATTGTCACGGAAAAGCGATCCAACCAGGTGTTCCCGCCGCAGGCGGTCAGTATCCCAGTGCTTTACGTCATCAGGATGAGCGGCATACCTGACTTCAATATTCGTTTTCATATAAAATCGGTTATTATCTGCAAAGTTGGATTAAAATAAACAAAAATTGTGGAAGAATCGGGTAAAAGAGGGGGATAAATTGGTTCGTCGGTGGTGTGCCGGTCAGGAAGGCCAAAGACGCCGATACCCCGGACAACAGGTTTGCCGGGCAGCAAAAACAATAAAACAAACGTACAAGATTTACCTGACGCACCTCATTACGGGAATCAGGACACGCACTGCAGGCCGGTAATCAGTGCCGGAAATTATCACGGGGAAATCCGGCAAAGGGAATTAAGGTTGTAGGATTTGCGATTTGCGATGTGCGATTTATAAACCTATAAACCTATAAACCTATAAACCTATAAACCTATAAACCCCCTAGAGGTACTTCTTGTCCTCATCGGGTACATCAAAATACCTGTCATACTTGCCTGCATCGGGACCTTTTTTAACTACTCCCACGTCGGTAAGCTGATAGGTGCACTTTTCCCCTGCAATGCCCGAAAAGTAAATGTCAAATTCCTTGCCCTTTTCGTCTTCCATTATAACTCTGACAAGATGAGGATATTTAACACTGTTCAGCTGAGAATGGCAGATAGGACATGTGTACAGGTACTCGGCACCCTTTTCTATTGAAAATGAAGGATGAGTCGTCTTGGTGTAATTCCCCAGCTCAGGATTCAGAAAGATAAGTCCTCTTTTCGCGCTGTTGATCTTCGTGGCAGCCAGCACAAGGAAATTATTTACTGTAAGATGTCCCCGGCATGCCTTGCATAAATATTCGTATGGCCATGTTGCACCTCCCGTGTGATTAAATTAATGATTAAAATCAGTTAAATCAATAAGTCTAAGATAGTAAATATTTTTCCAACCCCGCACTTTTTCCCCAAAAATGTCAGGATTATGATCTCCGGTGCCGGTTCATTGTTTTTAGAAATTCCGGATCATTTTTCCTGAGTAAGCGTATAAACATGACATAAGTAAGGTTTTTTGAATTCTGTTGTTATTATTTTCACAGTCGAAATTTCAGTCAAAAAGATAAGAGTCATACTAATTAATTAAAAACAGAACAGAAATGTATCACGTTGGAGATCTAGTGAAGGAATTAGCCGACAAACACGGACGGAGAAGGGACAGCCTGATGCCGATCCTTCAGGATATTGTCATGAAACATAATTACCTGACTGACGAAGCGATGGTTAATGTTGCTACAGAACTTGACATCTCAGCTGCCGAAGTTTATGGCACTGCGTCATTCTACACATTCCTCGACACTCAGGAAAGGGGTAAATATGTAATCAGGGTCTGCAAGACCATCACCTGCTCGATGAAGGGAAAAATAGAGATAATCGATGCGCTGGAAGAGACACTTAAGATAAAAGTTGGTGAGACGACTCCTGACAGGCTCTTTACATTGCTTGAAACAAACTGTATAGGCTGGTGCCACAAAGCTCCTGCAATACTTATTAATGACATGCCCTATACGGAACTCACACCGGAATCGGTCGTGGATGTGATAAAGAGTTATATGCGTAAATAATATCAAACGACCAGAACATGAAGAACAGAGGACTAAATAAGGTCGACCTTATTTTCGAAAAAATTGATTCCAGAGAGGTGCTGAAAAAAGCCTTCGCACTTAAGAATGACGAAATAATCCAGCAGGTACTTGAGTCGGGACTCAGGGGCAGGGGCGGTGCAGGCTTCCCGACAGGGCTTAAATGGAAATATACTGCAGCTGAAAAAGATCCTGATAAATTCATTGTCTGTAATGCAGACGAGGGAGAACCCGGTACTTTCAAAGACCGTGAGATACTCGATAAGGTAGCTTACAAAGTCTACGGTGGCATGGCCATAGCAGGCAAAGCGATGGGTGCCAGGAAAGGATATATTTACCTCCGTGGTGAATACAGGTTCCTGCTTCCGCAGCTCTATCTCGACCTGCATAAGTTTCATAAAATGATAGAAGAGATAGGATACGACTTTAATATCGAATTCAGGATGGGAAGCGGAGCTTATATCTGCGGAGAAGAAAGTGCCCTGTTCGAATCAATTGAAGGTTTCCGCGGTGAGCCGCGCAATAAACCGCCTTATCCGACAACCAGCGGTCTGTTTGCCAAACCCACATCTATCAACAATGTTGAAACCCTGGTTACAGCAATGATGATAATAGATAAGGGAGCTTCAGAATATATAAAGCTTGGAACCAGTGACTCACGCGGGTCAAAGGTCTTCTCAATATCAGGTGACACGCCCACACCGGGAATTTTCGAGCTCGAACTTGGAATGACAGTGCAGGAGTTTGTAGATGTCTTCGGTGACGGTGATACAAAAGCTGTACAGGTGGGTGGCGCATCAGGATTCTGTGTCCCAAGGAAGAAATTCGGTGAGACAATTATCGGCTTCGAAGGGGTACCTACAGGAGGTTCAATGAAACTTTTCAACAGCTCGCGTTCGATGTACAACGTACTGCATAATTACCTCGACTTCTTTACAGAGGAATCATGCGGGCAGTGCACTCCGTGCCGGGTAGGTTGCCAGCAATTGCTGCTTGGCGTTGAGAAAGTCAAAAAGGGCGAAGCCAGGTCAGTCTACCTGAATGAACTTGTTAAGCTTGCCGACACTATGAAAGTGGCGTCAAAATGCGGACTGGGTCAGTCAGTGGGCAATGCCTTCAAGTCAATCGTTGAGAACTTCAGAGAAGAGGTATTATATTAATTTAAGAATTTGAAAATCATGATAAACCTAAAGATAAACGACCACCCGGTATCGGTAGCAGAGGGCACAACAGTTCTGGATGCTGCCAAGAGCCTCGGTTTGAATATTCCCACACTGTGCAACCATCAGGACCTGTGCGTAGCCGGCAACTGCCGTGTCTGCGTGGTGGAACAGAAAAATGCAAGGACGCTGATAGCTTCATGCTCAATGCCTGCTTCGGAGGGGATGGAGATTTACACAAACTCCCTCAAAGTCAGGAATGCCCGCAAGCATATAGTTGAGCTGCTTCTCTCGGAACACCGTGCTGATTGCACAAAGTGCTACAAAAATCAGAACTGTGAGCTGCAGACACTCGCCAACGAATTTTCTTTCGGCGAACATATCTTCCTTGACCTTGTTGAAAACAGACCGTACAAAATTGACAGGTCATCGCCCTCTTTCATCAAAGACGACAGCAAATGCATCAGATGTCAGAGATGTGTGCGTACCTGTGCTGAACTGCAGCAGGTTTCTGCAATAGCAGTCGCCAATAAGGGAAATCATCAGAAGATTTCGTCATTCCATGACAGGCCGATGAGTGCCGTTGTGTGCACCAACTGCGGACAGTGCGTAAACCGTTGTCCGACGGGAGCGCTGGTTGAGAAGACTTATATTGATCAGGTGTGGGATGCGATCTATGACACTGACAAGCATGTGGTTGTACAAACTGCTCCGGCTGTCAGGGTAGCACTGGGAGAAGACCTCGGTTATGATCCCGGACACAGGGTGACAGGCAAAATGGTCTCTGCATTGCGCCAGCTCGGGTTCGATTCGGTACTGGACACAGATTTTTCGGCTGACCTTACAATTATGGAGGAAGGCACTGAGCTTCTCACACGCCTGAAGAAGATCCTTGTTGACGGTGATAAGACACTTGCTCTTCCAATGTTTACTTCCTGCTCACCGGGATGGATCAAATTCATTGAGCATAAATTCCCTCATATGCTGCCGAACCTCTCTACCTGCAAATCACCGCAGCAGATGTTCGGTGCCCTGGCTAAGACATACTATGCCCAGAAACGCGGGATCGACCCCTCCAAAATTGTCTCTGTTTCAATCATGCCCTGCACGGCAAAGAAATATGAGGCAGACAGGCCTGAGATGAGGTCAAGCGGGTTCAAGGACGTTGACTACGTACTGACAACGAGAGAACTTGCGGTAATGATCAAACAGGCAGGGATAGACTTCAGGACCCTCGAGGAAACTCATTATGATTCGGTAATGGGAGACTCGACGGGTGCTGCAGTAATCTTCGGTGCAACCGGAGGTGTCATGGAGGCAGCTCTCCGTACAGCTTATGAGATTGTAACCGGAAGAGAAGTTCCCTTCAAGAACCTGGATATCACACCCGTTCGAGGAATGGAAGGAGTCAAGGAGGCAACCGTAAAAATAGAAGGCACAACAGAAGAATGGAGATTCCTCGAAGGTGCTGAACTCAAGGTAGCAATTGCTCACGGCCTTGTCAATGCGAATAAACTTATGAAAGCTGTCAGCGAAGGAAAAGCTACATATCATTTCGTGGAGATAATGGCCTGCCCCGGCGGTTGTATCGGCGGTGGCGGTCAGCCTATCCCTACAAATATGGATATAAGGAAGCTGAGGATGGCTGCAATTTATTCCGAAGACACAAATATGCCATTGCGAAAATCACATGAGAATCCCGAGGTAATTGCAATTTACAGGGATTTTCTCGATAAACCCAATGGGCATAAATCGCATGAACTTCTTCATACTCACTATGTTAAACGCGAATCCTACTAATCTTTTTATACTTTGTCAGGGGGACATTCAGTCAATGAATGTCCCTTTTTTTTATGCACTGAAGCCCGGGGAGCGCACAAGTAATTATTCTTTTTACCTTTGCACAAAATTTTACGGAGATGGTTGAATTCCTGATTCAAAACATATTTTTTATTGTTTTTGGCGTTGTAGTGCTGGGAGTCCTGCTCATTGACCTGCTCGTCGTGGGACGTGACCATCATACAATATCACTTAAGGAATCACTGATCTGGACCTCGATCTGGATAAGCCTTGCCATTGCATTTTATTTCTTTATCAGGTATTACGGTCATCATGTCCACGATATCACCGACTGGCAGTCGCTGCGCGACTATGTTGCCCTATATCAGCCCAACCTTCAACTTCCTGAGAACGACTATGAGGGAGCACTTGATTTGTACCGCAAGGTTACAGCCACAAATTACATAACAGGTTATCTCCTTGAATACACGCTTTCAATTGATAATGTATTCGTTATCCTGATGATTCTGACTGCATTCTCGGTTGACCAGAAGAACTACAAACAGGTTCTTTTCTGGGGCGTACTGGGTGCGATAATACTGAGGTTCATTTTCATTTTTGTGGGGTCGGCACTGATACATAAATTTACCTGGCTGCTTCTGGTATTCGGGGCATTCCTCATTTATTCCGGTGTACATATGTTCATCACAAGGAACAAGGAACAGAATCTGGAAGCAAGGGATCACTGGCTTGTAAAATTCCTTTCGAAACACTTCAATATTTATCCTGATTTTATCGGATATCACTTCTGGACGCGCGTAGACGGTAAGTTTTATTTCACACCGCTGTTTATTGTATTGATAATGATTGAGTTCACTGATGTTGTGTTTGCAATGGACTCCATTCCCGCTATCTTTTCAATAACTACTGACCCTTACATTGTATTCTTTTCAAACATATTTGCAATTATAGGTCTCAGGTCATTGTTCTTCCTGCTTGTGAAGGTTGTGAACCTCTTCCACTATCTTAAAGTGGGCATATCCTTCCTGCTTGCTTTTGTAGGGATGAAACTTCTGTTCCATTCCTATCTTGACAAGATCGGATACGAGAATGTCTATTCCCTCTATATAATTGCGGGAACGCTTGTGATAAGCATCCTGGCTTCGATAATTTTCCCGCAGAAGAAGAAACATACGCCTGCCCCGGAGGATTAGTCCCCCGTTCCCCGGGCTTTTTCTGTTTTTTAACATTCATACGGTGCCGGTTGCAAGTATAAAAATCTTTATATTCGTGACATGCATAAGCTGAACGACTTTCTTACAGTACTTGACGGCTATCTCGGAGGCCATGTCTGGTTTATGGTGCTGCTCATCGGCACCGGGGTATTTTTTACAGTATACCTGGGTTTTCCCCAGTTCCGGTACTTTAAACATGCAATCAGGATAACCAGGGGCAAATACGACCATTCACATGATGTTGGTGATACATCACATTTTCAGTCGCTGGCAACCGCATTGTCAGGAACGGTTGGCACGGGAAACATAGCCGGCGTTGCCCTTGCAATTCACCTCGGAGGACCTGCAGCGCTTTTCTGGATGCTTGTTACTGCTGCAATAGGCATGTGTACAAAAATGGTGGAGGTTTCGATATCTCATAAATACAGGGATATTTTGCCCGACGGGTCTGTTTCAGGAGGTCCGATGTATTATATGAAGAAGAGGCTGAATATCACTACCAAAAGCGGGAAGATAATCAGGACAGGAGCCATTATGGGAGCCTTTTTCTCAGTGGCCGCTGTACTATGTTCCTTCGGTACAGGAAGCCTTCCCCAGATAAACAGTATATCAAACTCAGTCTTTGCCTCATTCGGCATAAAGCATATAATTACAGGAGCTATTCTTGCCTTTCTGCTAGGGCTTGTTATAATTGGAGGGATTAAGAGAATTGCCAAAGTAACTTCGGTGATGGTGCCATTTATGGCAATCCTTTACCTGGTTGGGTCCTTGATAGTTATCTTCTCAAATGCTGAGAACATAATTCCTTCTTTCCTGTCGATTTTCGGTGACGCATTTACAGCGGTCAGCAGCTGCAGGAGGCTTCCTGGGAGCCTCATTCGCCTTTGCAATGAACAGGGGTGTAAACAGGGGGTTGTTCTCCAATGAATCAGGTCAGGGTTCTGCGCCGATAGCCCACTCAGCCGCCCGTGCACCGGAACCGGTATCAGAGGGCATGGTGGCCCTGCTGGAGCCGTTCATCGATACAATTATAATATGTACGCTCACCGGCCTGGTAGTACTTTCGTCAGGAGCGTGGAATACAAAGACTGAGAACCAGTTTCAGGCAACTGACATGCAGTTCCTGGCAGGCAGCTACGATGATAAAAGGGATGATGACAGGATTAGCCTGGGCAAACACCTGAGTGGGAAGGAGTTTCTTGATCTGTATAACGGACAGCTTGTGATCGAGAACGGTATGATACAGTCACCCGGAATTTCATTAATCCATGCCCGTTCACTGGCTGAGAATGTGAGATTCAACGCCGGGAAAGTGCCTTTTACCGGTGTGCTTGATGTTGTAAGCGGGAAACTTACTAATACAGAATCAGTATCAGTCAGCGGTGAATCGCTTATTCACAGTGCACCTCTTACGACTTTTGCATTCAGCAAAAGTATCCTGGGGGGATACGGACAGTATGTAGTCACTTTTGCGTTACTGCTCTTTGCCTTCTCAACGGCCATTTCCTGGTCATACTATGGCGACCGGGCAATAACATACCTGGCAGGACCCCGGTACGTAATTTATTACCGTATTGTATTTGTAGTCTCTTTCTTTATTGCATCATTTACAGACACAACAATAATCTGGTCCCTCTCATATGTCGCAATCGTACTGATGGCAGTGCCCAACCTTGTCGGCATCCTGCTACTGCGCAAGGAGATGAAACAGTCGGTGAAAGATTACTGGCTTACATTCTCAAAACAGTATCCGAAGGAGAAGATCTCCGGGATAATGGCGAAACGGTTCAGGGATTAATTCGAAATCGCAAATCGCAATTTGCACATCCCTATTCTCTGTCCGGCATCTTCGGGTAGAGATCCTCAACTTTTACCCTGCCGTCATCGGCCTTTTCGGTGATTACCTGCGGAATTTCTTCGCTGTTCCTGAAATAAAGGATAAATGCCAGGATCGGGAAGACGGGTGTAATAAGCGCTCCCGCAAGAGAGCTCAGGATGATATACAACGGACTTTGACTCATCTCAAGAAGGGCTGAGGCTTCCTCCGGATTTGCGAGTGTTTTGACGAAGGTACCCGTGAAGGGCAGCATTATTATCCCTGAAACAACCATTGAGGCAATCACCATTATAAGGGCCACAACCACCACCCAGCCCATATTCGGCCACAGGTTTTTGTGAGCCAGCTGAAATGATTTCCCGATGATTGTAGCAGTATTCCTGGTCTCAGCAAGAGCCAGCGGCAGGGCGAAAATAAATACTGTAATAAAATAGAACATAGCAAAAAGTCCCGGAAGCACCAGCATTACAAAACCTATCCCAATAAGCATTACACCCCCCAGTCCCATCACGATGGCGGCAAGAAGAAACGGAAAGAAGGCAACTGCAGAATCCTTCAGGGTATCAATAACTCCGTAATTCTCATTCAGGGGCCTTCCCAGAACCCAGGCATGAAGAATTATTGTGAACACGAAAGAGACAGCCATTATGAGCGAGTAGGGAAGTGCCATCTCCTTCATCATCGATATCAGCAGTTCCGGATCTCCTGTGGCCTGCATCAGCGCATTGGTGTCAAGTGTCGAGGTGATCAGGTTTGAGATCAGGGCTGAAATCACCGAGATAATATACATTCCGATGAAATATTTCTTGTAAAAGGACCATAATCTGATCATTGCGCTGTCAAGATCCCTGGCACCCGCCAGTGGATGATTCTGATAATTCTGCATTTTTGGTGGTGATTAATTATAGTGTAAAACTACAAAAATCAGTTGATTATTTCAAGTATGCCGCTGATGTCCAGATTCCCGACAGGGTTGTTCGATTCCACGAAAGCCTCCGCCAGTTTTGACTTTCTCTCCTGAAGATGCTGAATCTTCTCTTCGATTGTTGCGGCGGATATATACCTGTGAACAAACACTGTTTTGTCCTGGCCGATCCTGTGTGCACGGCTCAGCGCCTGGATCTCCGACGCCGGATTCCACCATGGATCCAGAATGAATACGTAGTCTGCTTCTGTCAGATTCAGTCCTACTCCTCCGGCCTTGAGTGAAATCAGGAATACCTTAATTGCGGGGTCTTTTCGGAAAGCATTTATCACCTTTTCCCTGTCGTGTGTGGATCCAGTAAGCATTGAATATCCGATTGAATTACTCTGCAGCCATGCAGGAAACAGCTCAAGGTGCTTTACGAATGACGAGAAGATGAGGATCTTGTGTCCTTCTGAAATGGCACTTTCAATATTGTGTATAACAGCCTCGAATTTTCCCGAGCCTCCCTGGTAGGTCTCATCGGTAAGCCCCGGGTGATTGGCAATCTGCCGAAGTTTCATCAACCCCTGAAGAACCATTATTGCCGATTTTTCGACTCCCATGGCCTCAATGTTTTCAAGAATACTGTTGCGGACGGCTGACTTCTCCCTCTCATATATAACAGCCTGTTCCTCATCCATGTCGCAGAAAATAACCTGTTCGGAGACAGGGGGCAGTTCCTTTGCAACCATATCCTTTGTGCGCCGCATAATGAATGGCTGGATGATCTTCCTTAAACGCTTCTCCTTTCCGTCCTCGCTGTTTTTTTCAATCGGTTTTGCAAACTCCCTGCGGAAGAAGGCCAGTGATCCCAGCAATCCGGGATTGATAAAACTCAGCTGTGTCCACAGGTCAGTCAGTGAATTCTCGATTGGGGTACCTGTCAGGACAAGCTTGTGCTCTGCTTTTATCCTGATAGCAGCCCGGTAAATTCGTGAGGAGGGATTTTTTATGTGCTGGCTTTCATCAAGAACGACATAAAAGAAACTGAATAAACTGAAGAACTCGATATCCTGGCGTACTGTATGATAACTCGATATTACAACATCATACTTTGGGAACTGTGATGTTGTCTTCATTCTGCCTGAACCCTGATGGATCAGGGTTTTCAGGGAGGGACAGAATTTTCTTATCTCATTGTGCCAGTTATGGATGAGTGATGCCGGGACAATTATGAGTGAAGTTTTTCTCAGCGGACCAGGACCGAAAAGGGAGAGCTGGCCTTCCTCTTTTTCCAGGCCCTGTAAAACCTTATTTTCCTTGTTCCACAACAGCAGAGCCAGGGTCTGCAGGGTTTTACCGAGGCCCATATCATCAGCCAGGCATCCGCCCAGGTTGTTGGTCTGGAGAAACCAGAGCCAGTTAAGTCCTTCTGACTGGTAGGGCCTCATTTCGGCATTAAGACCTTCAGGCTTTTCAATCTGAGGCAGTTTTTCGGGCATTACAAGCTTCTCAAGCTTCCTGCATATCTCGCAATCTTCTACAGTCATGGCTTCACTGAGGATACTGAAGTGCTGTTTATGCACCATCAGACTGTCATCCTCATCACGTCCCATCTCGAAGAGACCCCTGTAACGGGTAAACCACTCCTCGGGTAGTATTGCAACGGTGCCGTCCGGAAGTGTATATTCCCTGATACCCCCCAGGATGTTCCTCCGCAGGCGGGTGAAAGGCATTTTGAATTTCCCGATTGTCACAACTGCCCGGAGGTCAAACCAGTCGTCAATGACCTCATGGCTCATCGAAATCTCAACAGATTCAAGGCTGTAGGGCAGATCTGTGCTGCCATTCCTTATTATGAACCCGGCTTCTGACAGCCTTACCCTGTTAAGCGCGACGGTTTCAACGAGGTCATAAAGGGCATCACTGTTGTTTTCCCTGGCACCCGCTACTGTGAAGTTTATATTGTCTTCGGAAAAGAGTCCTGCTTCTGCCAGTGAATCGATGCATCCCTTTTCCCACTCCGGGGAGCGCTTCTTCCGTCGGAAGAGAAAGTGTCCGCCGTCAGCCCTGAAGCTTGTAAAGTAAGAGGTATCATCAGGATAATAGAGGTCGCGGTCATCATATCTGAATTTGAGTATCGCAACGGGAATTCCCCTTATTCCTGTTTCAATTGTCAGGTATGCTTTTTTCTCGGGTACGGCTTCTTCGATAGTAAATCCTGTACCTGAAACCTTATGGTTGTTTACAACAGTGAGGACAAAAGTGCGGAAGTATTTTTCCTCCGTTGCCCTCGGAATCAATATGCTGCTCCGGATAAGGAAGGGTTTAAGCTTCGCGCCTTCAATATCTGAAACAAAGAGAAGGCGGTCATTCGATCTGACAATACAGGGTTTGTTTGAAAGGATTTCCACATTTCCCCTGCGGAGGTTCAAAGAGGCTCCGCCGGAGAATAACATGAGATTGTAGGTGCTTCCTTCGGGTCCGCGGTCGAACCTGAAAACAGGGGTCGCGGGTTGCGGCATGATTTTCAGCTGGTCTTCAGGATGAAGGCTGTCGATCTTGGTCTTCTGCAGGTATACAGGCACCTCCTCGTTAAGTGCTAAATGCAGACACTGTGAAATCCTGGTTTCGATATAGGGTTTAATCAGAGTCTCAAACTCGGGGTTCCCGACACTCTCCAGAAACTCCTTGACACTTTTGTGTTTCGAAAAGAGCTTAAACAGGTTCCGGTCGGAATATTCGTTTATAAGTCTTATAATTTCATTCTCTTCATTGTCGAGATGAGAAACAGTGTTGTTGTCAGGATGCGGTGACAGCGCCTCAACAATCCGGTAATAGGCCACACCCGCAGTCCGCTCGATTATATAGGGCATAAGTATTGAACCCCATCTCCGGTGTTGCGTCAGAATTAAAATGAAAAGCCTTTCCTTTTCCCCTGCCTTAGTGGCCTCCATCAGATTGAATTAATCTAACCCGCAATGTTGACAAATCCTTTGGTAAAATCAAAGAATAAGTGATAAATATTGTTTAACAGCTGAATGATTGACAGGTTTAGGCTGGCGGAAGCGACAGCGAACGGAGCAGGTAACGATTATTTTTAATAACTTGCCCGTCACGTTCGTAACCTGACTTAATAATGAAAAAAGCATTCATTTTCACCGTTTTGATATTTGCAGCTTCAATTCTTTCTGCACAGGAAACACAGCTGGTGACCGGCTGGAAAGCAATAAAGGCGTCTGATCTTGCTTCTGACGGGTGCCTCATCACAAAGGAAGATCCGGACCTCTCAGGTTGGATGAATGCCACAGTGCCGGGCACTGTGCTGACGACCCTGCTGAATAACGGACTGATACCTGATCCTCTTTTCGGCATGAATAATGAAAAGATACCCGATGTTTATACAAAAGGACGCGACTACTATACATACTGGTTCTTCAACAGGTTTTCCACCGCAGGGATGGACTCAACCAGGCAGGTCTGGCTTAAATTCAGGGGCATAAACTACTTCGCCGAGGTCTACCTCAACGGCAGGCGCATAAGTACTGACAGGCATGAGGGGATGTTCCTCCGCCAGACTTACAACATCACTCCATACCTGAATCCTGCCGGAGTGAACCGCCTGGCGGTACTGGTTGAGCCTCCGGCGCATCCCGGAAACCCAAACGGTGGTCAGGGAGGTGACGGTACAATAGGCCGTGATGCGACAATGCAGTTTACTGCCGGGTGGGACTGGATTCAGCCTGTCAGAGACCGCAATACAGGCATCTGGGATAAGGTTGCAATCGAGCTTACTGGTGACGTGGATGTCCGTAATGCTTTTGCAAAGCCAAGGGTGCCTGGTGCAAGGCTTCCCGGTGAGCTTCAGGACCCTGCCTATGTCACTGTCTCGGCTGAGCTTGTAAATACTTCCGATGAGCCTGTGGAGGGCGAGGCGGTACTGACATTCGGCCTCAATACAGAAAAAAAGAAAATAAAACTTGAGCCAAAATCATCCGTCGTCGTAACATTTGGTGAGATAAAGCAGACCGACCCAAAGCTTTGGTGGCCAAACGGAATAGGCCTGCCATCAGTTTATTCGGCTGCCATAACTGTTCAGGGCAAAGACGACAAGTTCTATGACCGTGAGGACATCACATTCGGATTCAGGGAGACCGGAAGTTATTTCGAGGAGAAGACAGGGTCAAGGGTTTTTACAATTAACGGTCAGAAGATATTTATCAAGGGTGGCAACTGGATAGCCTCTGATGCTATGCTTCGCCTTAACCCCGAGAGATATGAAGCTGAGGTGAAGATGCATGCTGACATGAATATGAACATGATAAGGGTATGGGGAGGTTCAATCACCGAAAGGCCTGAGTTCTATGAGGCATGTGACAGGTACGGTATCATGGTGTGGCAGGACCTGTGGATTTCAGGCGACTGTAACGGACGATGGGCTGACACAAAGAAGGCTGAATCGCAGGAACGCCGGAGAGAGTACCCTGATGATCACTCTCTTTTTATAGAGTCACTGGCCGACCAGCTGAAGATGCTGCGTAACCACCCTTCGTTATTTCTCTGGTGTGGCGGCAATGAGTTTCCTCCTGCCCCTGAACTGGAGGCAAGAGTGCGGAAGACAATCGAAGAGCTTGACGGTAGCAGGCAATTCCTGAGCGAGTCGACCTCTCCGGAACTTCTTACAAACACTCGCGGTGGCACCGCTGACGGTCCTTACCTGGTTAAAGACCCTGCCTGGTTTTTTACTGAAAAATGGTTCCCGTTCAATCCTGAGATAGGATCTGTGGGTATGCCTAATATCGAAGGACTCAGGAAGATTATGGACGAACAGGATCTTGTGCCGCCTGCAGGGGATGAGATTAATGAGGTATGGAAATATCATAAATACCTGGGTTACGGTGATATGATAGGGAAGTACGGTGAGGTTACAGGCATAGAAGACTTTGTGATGAAGGCCCAGCTTGCGCAGTATGAACAGTACCGCTCACTGCAGGAAGGGCACAATGCTCACATGTGGGACTGGTACACCGGGATGCTTGTCTGGAAGAGTCAGAACCCGTGGACGGCGTTGAAGGGACAGTTTTACGACTGGTTTCTGGACCAGAACTCAACGTATTATGCATACAAACACGCCGCAGCACCCCTGCACATGCAGTTAAACCTGAATGACAACGGTATTTACATAATAAATGCCACTCCTAAGGAACGGAAGGGCTTGAAAGTGGAGGCCATTCTCACTGATGCTGCCGGGAAACAGTTATGGGCGAAAGCGCTGGAGACGAGTGCGGCGGCAAACAGTAACACAAAGCTCTGGGATGCAGCGTTCACGGCAGGCGACGAGAGTGTGAGATTTCTGAGGATGAAGATAACCTACCTTTCAACCGGGGTTCTCATCGATGACAACACCTACTGGCTTCCGGGAACGGGAGGCAATAAGGCTCTGATGCAACTGCCTGAGGCGAGGGTTGTGGCTCAGATGATGAAGAGCAGCAACGGGAAGTTTACAGTTGATGTGGCCAACAGCGGAGATGTTGCAGCATTTTTCGTCCGCATGAAGGTCATAACAGCATCCACAGGCGAGATTGTCTCACCGGTCTTTTTTGATGATAACTATATTGTATTGCTTCCCGGAGAGAAAAGGAGCGTAATCGTTGACATCAATTCACTTGCCCCGGCGCAGAAGAATACACCTTTGATGCTTGAGTTCAGGGGAGTGAACCTGCCGGCGACGGTGATAAGACTGTGAAGGAGTCTGAAAGTCTGAGGTCTGAGGGTCGAATGTCTGAAAGTCTGAGAGACTGAAAGTCGAAAGACCGTAAAGACTGTTAAGTCCGGAATATTGAGAAACCGGCTCTGATTCTTAATTCTCCATTCTCCATTCTCCATGCTCCGTGCTCCGTGCTCCACGCTCCATACCCCCTGCTCCGTGCTCCATGCTAACCGGTGCGGCTGATTTCGCTAAGGCGTTTGCGGTCAAGGAGGGTGATGCTTTTATCAGAAAGCCTGATAAGTGCATCCTTTTCAAAACTCTTCAGGACTTTCACCGCCCCTTCGGTTGAGATGCCTGCAAAGTCTGCCAGTTCCTTCCTCGAGAGAAACCTGAAAAGGTCCTCACCTCCGTAGTTCTCCGGATCGAGGTGCAGAAGCACAGTGGCCATACGACCGTTGGTCTGCTGATGAAGCACATGGTCAAGGGAACTGTAAAGCACACTGTTCTGCTCACAGTAACGCCTGATGATGCCAAAGGCAAATTCGCCGTTCTTTTTTACAAGACCGGCAATGGCATCCTTCTCAATCAGGAACCCCGTTGTCTCTGTTAAAGCAACAACCGAATAGTTGAATGTATTAGGATTAAACACTGCTGAGAGGCCCACCATTTCACCGGGACGGATGATGCGCAGGTTGTAATCGCGACCGTTATCTGACTCGATATATTGCCGCGAATAACCGCTGACAATGAAGATGACATACGACGCAAACGCCCCCTGTTTGGTTATGTTTTCGCCCCGCCTGAAAAGGACCTGCACCCTGCTTTCCTTAACAAGTTTTGTTTCTTCATTTGTGAGTGTGCTGAAACAGGGTAGTGTGATATCACACAAAAATTCCCGGTCAGAATCGCTGATGGTTTTCATAGCTGCTTGTGAGCAACAAAATTAGTAATTTACAGATTAAAAATGGCTCTGATATAAGTCGCTATTAATCAGCAGAATACGTATAGGCGACTGAATTGAATCAATCCGGAAGTTGTCGCGTTTCAATTCACAGGTTGTTTTCGTGGGATCAATTTCAAATGATTCAGTTGGCTAATAGTATACCTTTGCAGAAATTTTAGACAATGAGACATACAGTAGAAGCATCCTGGAAGGGAAACATGAAGTTCGACACAGAGGTGAACGGACATCATTTTATGATGGATTCAGCAGTTAACAATGACGGTGAAGACACCGGCCCCCGTCCGAAACCGCTTATGCTGGCAGCCCTGGCCGGATGTACCGGTATGGATGTAGTTTCGTTGCTGAAGAAAATGCGCCAGGACATTGAGTATTTCAATGTAAAAGTTGAGGGTGACACTGACGATCAGCATCCGAATCCGTTCGTGAAGATGCATATCATTTATGAATTCAGGGGTAAAGATCTCGATACGGAGAAAATTGAAAAGGCAATATCGCTTTCAATGGAAAGGTATTGCGGAGTATCAGCAGTTTACCGTAAAGCACAGGTTGAACTTTCACATGAAATCCGGATTCTCGACTGACCTTCACCGGTTTAACTCAGTTCGCAATTCTTAAAAAACAATTCTCAATATTAAATCGCAAATCGCAAATCGCAAATCGCAAATATAAAAGTCATGTTATACACAAATCTGAACCACATTGAGACTGCAAAGCAGCTCGAAACGATCATCAATGAAAATGAAAATGTAATGGTATGCTGCGGACGTATGGGCCCTATGTGTATACCTGTCTACGGTATAATGGAAGAGCTTCAGCCGGCATACAGTCATGTGAAATTCTTCGATATGGAGTTTGACAATCCGGAGTCTATAGTCATAAGGAATGCTCCTGAGACAAAAGGCTTCATGGGATTACCCTATACCGTATATTATAAGAACGGTAAAATTGTAAAGGCCACCACGAGCATCCAGAACATGCCGCAGGTAAAAAGCATACTTGACGCTCAGTTCGGGCAGCCAAAGGCCTGACAGCATGGGGAACGAAAACCATTTTGATGTCATTATCCTTGGAGGAGGGCCTGCAGGTCTTACTGCAGCCATCTATCTTTCGCGTGCCAGGGTCAAAACACTTCTTCTGACCGATGGCACTCCCGGAGGTCAGATGACCCTCACCCATGAAATTGCAAATTATCCGGGCATTGAAAAAATCAACGGGTATATGCTTGGTACTGTCATGAAAAAACAGGCCACATCTTTCGGAGCCGTTGTAAAAAGCAATACCGTGATCACATCTCTGGAACTCCGGGGTCCGGTGAAGAGTGTGACAACCGATGAGAACCTTGTATATACTTCCGATGCTGTCATACTGGCAACAGGTGGCAGGTCGAGGACACTGGGTGTGGAGGGTGAAGATCTCTTCAGAGGCAAGGGAATCTCATACTGCGCCACCTGTGACGGCGACTTTTTTACAGATAAGGAAATAGTTGTAGTCGGTGGAGGTAATTCAGCACTCGAAGAGGCTGTCTCCCTTACAAAGTATGTGTCGAAGATTACAGTGGTTCACCAGTTTGATCACTTCCAGGCATTTAAGTATGCTGTTGAGGAGGCACAGGCTAATCCGAAGATCAGCTTCGTAATGTCATCAACAATCTCTTCGTTTTACGGAAAAGAGAGTCTTGAAGGGGTTGAAATTACGAACCTTGTAACTGGAGAAAAAACAGGTTTCAGGACTGACGGAGTATTTATATTCATAGGATATGTCCCAAATACTGAATCCTTGAAAGGACATGTTGATCTGAATGAGAGAGGGGAGATCATTGTCGGGGCCGACATGTCAACAAGTGTTGAAGGTGTCTGGTCAGCAGGTGATGCAAATGTAAAAAGATACAGGCAGGTGACTACTGCAGTTGGAGACGGTACAATTGCCGCTCTTGCGGCTGCTGATTACCTGCATTCATTAAAGAGAAAATAAAAAATGATTAAGATGAAAGGACTGATAATAGCAATTGTAGTTGTAGCCGCGCTTGCGTTTCTTGCAATCCGCGCGTGGAACAAGATGAAGAATACTCCTGTGGCCGAGGACAGCCATCTGATAGAGCAGCTGACGGAGCAGAATTTTAACAATAAGATAAAGAAGGGTGTGGTGCTGGTCGATTTCTGGGCAGACTGGTGTATGCCGTGCAGAATGATGGCTCCGATTCTGAATGAGGTTGCAGAAGCTGCTGAAGGTGAGGCCTCGGTCTATAAACTGAATGTTGACGAATACCAGCAGGTGGCTGCCAGATTCGGGATCCGCAATATCCCGACAATGATCCTCTTCAAAGACGGAAAGGAGTTCGAAAGACTCGTGGGTATGAAAACAAAAGAATCGTTATTGAGCAGTATAGAGAAAGCGAAGAAGTAATAATTCTATGATTAGCCGGAAGGGTGCCGGGCGGATGTCTATCTGTCGGCGCCCTTTCTTGCTTTTTCATAGTCGGGGGCATCCAGTAACTCATTAAAACGTGCTGATGCTCTGATACGTCCGAAGGAATCAGAATAAGCCTCCTTTGTCATTGAATCCCAGTGAATTGCACCGTAATAGTACTGGATATTATTATAGATGCCAAGCAGAAAGAGGAGGGACCACAGGGCGATTATGCCTCCCCTCAGCCATTTCCTGCCGGTTGTAAATGCAACCTGTAAGAGCGCTGCTGCCGGAATTGCCATCAGAGCATAGCTGTCGATGAAGGCCCGCTGACCGAATCCGCCACCGTACCACCAGCACCACCAGGAAAATATTATATAGATATTCAGAGGCACGAAAACTGTAATTGCCACCAGGTGGGGTGATCTCTTTTTCCAGAGAACTGTAAGTCCTGCAAAGGCGAAGATCAGCAATGGTGTGTATATAAAAAGTCCTTTTCTGAAGCTAAAGAGACCTTTAATGATTGCGGGGTCGTTAAAGAAAAACCTTTCATCGCCGTAGGAGAAATATAACCATTGTCCAGTCATCTCCTTCCAGTAAATCATTTGTGGTATCCATACCAGACTGGCAACCAATGTAATGACAATAAGATACCTGTAATCCCGTGAGAGGTTACTTATCCTTTTTTTCATTTCCCGGAAGGAACATGTTCCGAATAAAATGAAAAATAGAACAATTATGGCATTTGTAGGTCTGATTAGTGATATCAACCCGATCAATAATCCCAGCCTCACCGCACTCCATGCTCCGCGCTCCGTGCCCCGTGCTCCATGCTCCTTGCTCCATGCTTCATGCCATTTCATTGAATACCAGATGAAGGCTGTTATAAGGGCAAAGCTGTAAACATGTGACATCGTACTCTGGAAGAGACTGTACCAGTACATATTTGTAGCGAATGCAAATCCTGCCAGAACCAGGGCTGTAACTGCGTCGGAGACGCCGGCAAGGAGAATCTTCCTGAGATAAATGAGACCGATTAACAGGTAAAAGAGTGCGCTGATTAACAGGAAAAACTTATATGGTTCAGAATAACCGCCTGTATCGGCACCCGTTATATTTGCAATCAGATGTGCGGCCCCGAAAAATGGAAGCCACAGCACCGAAAGTCCCATGGTGGTCTTGATCACATTCTTGCCTGTCGGGCTCTTTTCAGGCCAGAAAACGAACTTGTGAGTGCCGGTGTAACCTTCTGTGAATCCCAGTGAAAGGTCATTATAAATAAATGCTGCCGGAAGGTATGCATAGTAAGATATGGCATCCCATTCAATCACCCGCTGTTCCTGTTTCCAGTGCCTGACATTCAGCATATTGAAGGTCATAAAGGCCAAAATGAAAGCAATCATAAGGGTTGACATCCATCTTTTTCCCTCAAGTCCGTACCTGACAGTCTTGAACATTATGCCGAGGCCGTCTTTGATCCTGATCTTTTTGCCCTCGTTTTGTCTCCTGGGATTGTAAGCCACATCACATTCACCGTACCTGACATTTTTATCCCGCAGAGCTTTTAATATCAGCTCCGTTTCGAAACCAAACCTCCTTTCGGTCAGATTCAGGCGGTCATACAAGTTCCTTCTGAAAACCTTGTGTCCGCAGGTGATGTCAGTGACTTTCCTGCCAGTAATGAGTGATGCCGCGAGTGAAAAGATTCTGTTGGCCCCTGCAGCCAGCTTTGCATGGACCGGGTATCTTCTGCCTGTTCTGAAACGTGTACCGCTTACCAGATCCAACTCTTCACTGTGTATCTTTTCCACCAGTGCGGGCAGGTCAGCCGGATCCAGTTCAAGATCGGCATCCTGTATTGCCAGAGTGTCACCGGTGGAGGCCCTGATGCCGGCAGCTACCGCTTCACCCTTCCCGCTGTTGACTGAAAGCCTCACGACTTTAACGAGTAGATTTTCCGCTTCGAAGCCTTCGGCCAGGATTGCTGAGTTATCCGTTGAACAGTCGTCAACAACTATCACCTCCATACTCTCAACAAACGCAGGCATTGACGCATTCTTAAGCTTTCCAAGTGTCAGTGCGATGACGTTGGCTTCGTTAAAAATGGGTATGATAATGGATAGGTACAAGGTAAAATTCCAAAGGTCAGGGGCTAAAGTTAATAGAGATTCCGGATTTTGCCCCATAAGGGCTGACGGGGAAAAGGTAATACGGGATGGCTTTAAATTTGAGCAACTTCCTGATACAATTTAACTTCTCATCCCAATCATCCGGGTATAACTCCTGAAGAGTTTTTTCAAACATTTTTTTATTATTGTACAGCTCAGATATCAGGAACCATGCTGGTTTTTCAATTCGTTTTAGTTTTGTATTCTTATTGACCTTAGTGTTAAGAATATGGTCAAGTACTTTTTTAACGACTTTTAGATACAATCTTTCTTTTGATCGAAAATAGTAATGAACAGCTGATTTGTTAACCCCTGCCAGCAGTGCAATTTGGTTTAAAGTAGTACCATGATATCCGAATAAAAGGAAGATCTTATATGCAGTGATTAATATCCTATCATCCGTACTCATCGCATTTTTATTTGTAAGGACTTTAATTGCGTGAAATTTCAATCATTATGCACCTGTGCAGTTAAAATCTCAACGTTTCAGTCATTAGCCCGAATCGAAGAATTTCCAGCCGGTGACTGAAATAGATGTTGTAATAATCAGATCCATGATAATATTGAGCAAACAAACCTATGTCTTCCAGAAATTTCGGATGAAAATAAAAAGTGAAGGTCAGGTTGAGTCTGTTTAAGGAAGCCCAATCCCAGTCATTCAATTCGCCAAACATCCACGTGGATTCTCCCTTAAGTGAAATATCTGCTTTGTTCTTAATATTCTGATTAGTTTTGGGTGGTAACTTATATATTGAGAATGTCCCATGCCATCGAATTTTGCTGTAAATTCCTTCCAGTTCTCTTACATTCCAGGCCTGAGGATGAATTTCAATCGAACTTTTAAAAAATTGATATGCATTGAATCGGTCATTGATATTTGTAATAATAACACCTGATTCAAGGTAGTTTGTTGCAAAATCCCCGAATTTTAAATTTATTTCCCCATCCTCCATAAAGAAATCTCCGTCCTGCCCATTGGAATGATGCGCATATCGACCGAACAGGCTCAACTTTCTGCCATTTTCACCTCTCTTTAGCATATAGTATAGTGTAATTTGTGGCATATAGCTCGGTGTGCGTACTGGATATGACCTCTCCCGATACATACGGAGGATAATTTGAGGTGTGAAGACTCCCATCAATCGGGAGTTTTTGCTTTGCCGGAGGAAGAAATTTGGGATTAAACTGGCTTCAAACCAAAGTGGCTCAATATTCCCGATATCAGTGGGAAAAGTGATGTAGCTATTTCCCTGATTTACCTGAGATAATTCAATAAGGCCAATACCGGCTAAAGAGTCTCTTGCCTGTCCATAACCCGGGCTACAAACAGAAAAGGAAATCAATAATTTAAGTACAAACCTACCCATATGCGAAAAATTTCTAAAATGGCAGAATGCAAAGCACAGAAATTACAGGACGACACTATCCATCTTGATTGCCTTTCTTCTTGCCAGTCTTTCTTTGATTGAATCCACGACGTAATAGACCATTGGCACTAAAAAAACCGTCAATATCATCGATGACACCAAACCGCCGATTATTACCCAGGCCAGACCGTTTTTCCATTCGCTGGCAGTTCCCCTGGCAAGAGCAATTGGTAGCATTCCAATCGCCATTGCCACAGTAGTCATCAATATTGGCCGCATACGTTCTTTGCTGGCAATTATTAATGCTTCTTTATAATGGTTACCGCGGGCTTTCAGTTGATTCGTAAAGTCTACTATAAGAATGGCATTTTTGGTTACAAGACCCATGAGCATTATTAATCCTAGTTGGGCAAACAGGGTTAAGTGGTTTAACGACAGGTTTAAGGCAAGGAAAGCCCCGATTGCCGCCACCGGTATGGCAAATAGAGCCACAAATGGATAGATATAGTCATTGTAAAGAGCTACCAGGATTAGATAGATTAGTATAAATGAAATCAGAAGAACCGAACCGAGAGCTCCGAAACTTTCATTTTGTGTTTTAATATCTGCGCCCCAGGTTAATTTAACCCCTTCCGGCAATGGGTAGCTTTTCAGATAGCTTATTGCTTCACCCGCCAGTGTTCCGGAAGGCTTGCCAAACGATTCGGAAGTCAATGTTACAGAAGGCTGCCTGTCTAACCTTTCGAGCAATGAAGGCGAATTATCCTGCATGACTTCTGCAAATTGTGAAACCTCAACAGGGATATTCATTGGATTTATGATTGAAAGTTGTTCCACATCCCCATAATTTTTACGGTCAAAGTCATCAAGCCAGACTCTGACCGGATATTCTGTTCCGTTTTCGGTAAGTGTGGCATCATCATTTCCGGTGAAGGCAGTCCTTAAATTTAACCCGACATAGGCAGTTGTTAATCCCAGACGCTGCATCTTATCTTTGTCGGGGATAACTTTATATTCAGGGCTTCCTTCCTGTACTGATAACTGGACATTATCGGCACCAGGTATTTTCTCAACAGCTGCTTTAAGTCCGGATCCTGTCCTCATCACCAAATCAAGATCGCCACCGCTAAGGGTAATCTTGATTGGTGCAGATTTAGGTAACAGGCCAAGCACCGCCATTGAAAAGTTTACCCCCGGAAACTGTCTTTTCAGCTCTTCGCGAATTGATTTCATATACTCCTCGGTCTTGATCCTGGTCTCCTTCTCCGGTTTTAACTGAATCGTAAATTCAGATAAATTTGCAGATCCGACCCCTAAACTGCCGATACCAGTACTGGGCCCGGCAATATTGCTGAAAAGTGTGGCAACTTCGGGTTGCTGGAGGATAAAGCTTTCTACTTTCTGAGTTCTGATATTGTTCTCCTGAACAGTGGTTGTTTTATCGTATTCCAGGTTCAAACGGAACTTCCCCTGATCGCCTGTAGACATCATCTCTTTACCTATAATTCCTTGTTTCATTATCACAACAGTCATTATCATCAGAGAAAGCACTATACCCGTAAAAATGAGTTTATGGCTAAGTACCCATACTAACTGACGGCCATACCAATCTATGAATACTGATAACTGCTTTTCAAACCAGAGCAGAAAACGGTTCATGAAGTTGGTAGGTTTTAAATCATCTTTCTTACCGATCCGGGAAGAAAGCCATGGCACCAAAGTAAAACCCACCAACAAGCTTGTGAGAGTGGATGTAATTACAACAACAGAGAATTCTTTAAGCATATCGGCAACAAATACCTGTAAAAAAAGAATGGGCAAAAACACTATTACTATAACCAGTGTTATTGATATTGCTGAAAATCCGATTTCCATCCGGCCATCCATCGAAGCTGTTAATTTCGGTTTGCCCATATCAAGATGTCTCTGAATATTTTCCAGAACTACAATTGCATCATCTATCAGGATTCCGATAATCAGGGACATGGCGAGCAATGTCATCAGGTTTAATGTGAAACCCAGCAACCACATCACCGCTATGGAAGTAACCAAAGAAGTGGGAATAGCAATCAATACGATGAATGAGTTCCTGTAACTCCTAAGGAAGAGAAGCATCACAAGAGAAACTAATATTATTGCCAGAATCAGGTCATCCACTACTGAATTTACTGCTGCAATGGTTTTATCAGTTGAATCATCTGCAATATCAAATTTCACTCCGTATTCTGAGTTTGCGATTTCAATTTGTTTAAGTTTTGCATGAACTGATTTTGAAACATCCACTGCATTGGCATCGCCTTGTTTTTTTAACAGCAGGCCTATTCCGTTAACACCGTTGAAGCGACTTACGGAACTTATTTCCTTAACACCGTCGATAACGGTTGCCACGTCTTTTACATAAACCGCCATTCCCGGTGCCGGCATTGCCACCTGCACTTTCATTATATCATTTACAGCTGAAAATTTTCCGGTTAAACGTACGGAATTGCTTTCTTTATCAGTTTGTGCCTTACCAGCAGGTAGATCGATTCCGGAGCGATTAATGGCTTCCACCACCTGATAAAGTGATATTTTATAGAGTTTCAGTTTATCCTGATCTACCTTGACCTGGATTTCACGTTCTTCACCACCGAGCATGGTGATTTCTGCCACTCCTTTTAATTGCTGAATCTGAGGCAGAAAATCATCTGTCATTTTCTGATAAAATTCTGTCGCAGGCAGGTTGCTTGTTGCGCTTATTGATATTATAGGTAAATCATTAGGTGATACTTTGCTTATGACCGGACTTAACATATCTGCTGGCAGGTCCTTCCTTATGTTATCTATGTATCGCTGTGCATCCTGCATTGCATTATTCAGATTCGTTCCGTACTTCAGGTTTGCAATAATGACAGAGGCGTTGGGCATTGATTTTGTCTCCAGATAATCAACACCTTCGAGATTTGACAAGGCATCTTCTATTTTCCTGGAAACAGATGTTTCCACTTCATTTGGCTCGGCACCCGGGTACATCGTTTTTATTACTACTACCGGCTGGTTAAAGTCAGGTAAAAGCTCATAACCCAGATTTTTAAAACCTATTATCCCCAATAGGGTAAATACGCTGAAGAGAACTATAATCAGCGATGGTCGTTTAATCGAAATTTCTGTGATGTTCATTGTCGCTGATATTAATTGTAGATGACATTTGCTCCATCAAAAAGGTTAATGAAGCCGTTGATTATAATTACATCGCCTTCTGTCAGGCCTTCAGACACCACAGCCTTATTTTGAAATCTGTTTGAAACGGTGATGTTTTGAAGCACAGCTTTACCCTCCCTTACAGCATAAACCTGCGGTTTAATGTTTGTCCCAACAATAGACGAGGCTGGAATAACAATAAAATTCTCTTCAATGTCGTTTCCCAAATGCACCTTCCCGAACATCCCCGATTTGATTTTTAAGTCTGCCGTGTTCTTAACTGAAAACTGCACGGGAAAGCTGTTCCCCATATTGGCCTTACTGCCGGTCATGATAACCTTCCCTGTCAAAACAGCTTCAGGATATACATCAGCTGTATAGGTATAAAGTTGATTTAGTTTAAACTGATATAATTCAGTTTCCGGGACATTTACAGTTAGCTTCAAAAGAGAGATATCCGTAATTTGCAGCAATGGAATTCCCGGCGCTGCAAAAGCACCTTCTTCTGTAAATTTTGCAGTTACAATTCCACTGAAGGGAGCTTTAATTTCAGTTTTACTGATCTGTTCCAGTAAAGTGGCCTTCTGCACCCTGGCAGCTCTTAAGCCCAGCTCAGCCTTTTCAAGTTGAACGCCTTGAATTGCATCGGCACTGGCTAGAATTGTATATCGTTTTACATCAGCCTCCAGTCCCTCAATTTGGATTTCAACGGTTTGCAATTGAAGCTTCAACAATGAATTGTCCAATTGGACCAGAACTTCTCCTTTTTTGACAGTGCTGCCAGCATCAACAAGTACTGAGTTAATCTTTCCCTGGATATCTGCACTGACCTTCGTTTCTTTATTTGGTTCAAAAGTTCCTGCATAAGAGATGTCATTTTTGACATTTTCAAGCTTCAAAGTGCTGGTTTGTACATTAATGGCTTGCTCTTTATCGTATCGATAAATCCTGCCTGATGTCGTTTCCTTATTACTCTTGAGGCGAATAATCATTGAGACGATTATTGCCAATCCTATTATGATGTAAATAATCCTGTTCTTCATCACCTTATTTTTTAATTTTTATTTTTAATTGATAGCAGGTTGCCTGTTACACGTTTGTATTCCAATTCAGCTCTGCGAAGATTTATCAAAGCCACGAGATAGTTTTGCTGTGTTTCACGTAGGGCATTGTCTGCCAGTACCAAATCTGTTATGTTTGCCACCCCTTGTTGAATTTGCAGGGTAGTGTTGTTATAAATCTTTTTTGCCAGCTCTATTTGTGAACTCACTACGGCAATATTCCTGGTTGCAAGAGCATATTGCATCTCGGCGTTTTTCAAGTCCAGCCTGTTTCTTTCGATTAAAAGTTCTTTTTGAACATTCGACTTCTCAATTTCAAGCTTTTTGCCGGTAATTTTATGATGAGTAACCATTCCGCTAAAAAGCGGTACGGATAGTTGAGCTCCTACATATCCGATTGGATGAAAATTGAAGAAGCTATTATTCCCCGTTGTGCCGGAACCTGTAGTACCATACATGCCATAAGCATTCAGGGACGGCAATCTCAGATTCCTGAGTCCCAGTAACTCCGAGTTATTAAACTCTATTTTTTTATCAATGAGTAGAATATCTGTTGTGTTTCTCGATTGAAAGTTTGCATCCTGAAGTGATTTGCCGGTTGTTAGAACCTCGATGGAATCCGAAATTGGTTTTCCCATCAGGAATTTAAGTGCATTCAGTACTTGCAGATACTGTGAGATTACTGTGCTTCGCTGAGTGGTTATCTGCTCGAGCTGCAATTTCAGTCTGTCCACGTCAGTTCCTTTGACAATCAACTCCTGGTATAACAATTCAGTGGTTTTTACAAGCTTTCCTGTATTAATAATATTGCTGTCGAGGAATGTAATCTGTGTTGAAAGTATCTGGGCATTATAGTAAGCATTGGAAACTTCCAGTACCACATCTTCATCCGTTTTTGTCTTTTGAATTTTTGACAATTCAACGGCAATTTGGGTGCTTCTTACTGCACTAATCACAGTGCTGTTAAAAAGGGGTACAGCAACCTGCAAATTGGCATTCAGGCTTTGCGGGACGCCGATCTGAACTTCCTTATAAGTTCCCGCTGGGCCGCCAAATGCCGCCGCCGGCATTAACTGATAGGGCAGGTCGGTATAGTAACGATAATCTGCCATAGCGTTAAGTCTTGGAAGAAGATTCCCTTTTATTTCTTTATTCTTTGCTGAGGCAATATTTACGTCTTGTTGTGATAACTTAATATTGCGGTTATGAAGTAAGGCAGTATCAATGCATTGCTCCAGAGATAATTTTTGAGCCTGTACGGCAATACTCATTATGAGAATTACGAAAATTGAAAGGCCTCTTCGAAATCTTGTTTCTGTTTGCTTGTTATTATCTGTTAGCATCTTCCCGGGGTTTTTATTACTCGTTTATTTCTGATGATTTCAATCTTCTCCATTTTTCAGTGCTTCCATATCCTTAACCATTTTGGCTACAATCCTTTGTTCGTTCATGAGCGAACGAAAACTTCCAAGGATATTCCTGGTCAAATACCTGGCGGTTAACTTATTTTTAAATAGTGTTTCACTCTTTCCGTTTTTAATGATTTTTGTAAGGCAACCTCTTAGATCAGTTTTTATCCGTGTCAGAACGACCTGATTTGCAGCATCCCTTTCCTTTAACTCCGTCGAAAATATTATTGGCAGGTAATGGGGCTTATCATTAAATAATTTATAAATGCGTTCAAACAGTAATCGGAGTTCATCTTCAGGTGACCGGTTAGTGGAAATCATATCTCTTGTCAATTGCTTAAACTCATTTTCAAGGCTTGCAAGCAATAAAGTCAGGATACCTTCATCGTTTTTCAGGTATGTGAGAAGCAGGTCATATTCTATCTTCATCTCAAATGCCATGTTTTTGACCGATAATCCATCGATTCCGGATTCACGGATGATGTTAGCGGCGGCTTTAACCATGTCTGTTCTTCTAAGAACCATATTTCCAGAATGTATGCGAGCGTTCACTAACATAATTATTTAAATTTTTTTATACGATGACAGAAGTATCCGGCAATAGTGTGATCCATTTTCCGGGTTTAATAATTCCACAGGCAGCAATGAGGCAGCTCAAAACAATAAATGCTGAACGAACTGCCAATGCCATTTTCAATACATTTTTCATATTTACCTGTTCTTAATCAATGTAAGTAATGATTGTACCATATTCTCTCCACTTCGGGTGATATCAAATTGAAAATCCGCTATCAGCCATTTAAACATCTGAAGTTTAAACGTCCCCATAATTATATTTACAAGTTCCGCGGAAGTAACAGCATTTGTAAAAACTCCTTTTTGCTGCCCTTCCATTATTAATTGCATCAGGTGTTTGGTTTTTATATTCATTAATTTCAGAAAAGTTTCATTGATTTGCCTGCTTTCTTCAATTAATCCATCAGAGAATACCGCAACTACGAAATGCGGATTCATTTTGAAGAAACTGATTTGATCATGAAATAATTCTTTAAAACTTTCTTCAGGATCTGACGATTTAATTGAGTTTGTTAACCTGCTGTCAATGCTGTCAGCCAAATAAAGGAGCATTGCAAGAATAATTTCTTCCTTGCTTGCAAAGTGACGGTAGATTGCACTTTCTGAAAATTGCATCTCATTCGCCAGATTTTTTATAGTCAATCCACTTACTCCTGATGATGTAAGTATTCTTCCGGCTGCTTCAATAATTTCGAATTGACGGGGGGTAATTTCCATTTTAGTTTAAATTAATTACTTAACTGTTGCAGCATTATTCTATTGTTCATTCAATAATTAAAGAACTCTTGTCGAACTTACTGGCCTGGGCGCTTTTACAACGAGAATTCTCGCCAGGCTGTCAGACTCATTGGAGATGTAATGCACAATATCTGCCGGGCTTTCAATAAGTGTGTTCACCTCACAAATTTCGCTTTCAGTACCAATATGGATGGTTGGATAGCCTTCCACAATAAAAAAGAATACATCCACAGGTGTTTTATGGGGTTTTAAGCTTTCACCGGACTTTAATGTCATAAGCATTGCCTGTGCCGATTCTTTGCTATATATTTCCCTTACATCAATCTTGTGTGGGGTATCCTTTATTTCCTGATTTTGATATCTGGTAACCTTCATATCAGTAGTATATTAATATTTGTTTAAATTAAGGTAAGTGAATATTCGCTCACAAAGAAAACTATAATTTTTATACTGTGCAAGTTTTTCAATAAAATAAAATATTTCAGAGAAGTCCGGCTGATAGTATGGCTTCGGATTAAATAAAAAAAAGAGAAACCGGATAAGGTCTCTCTTCTTTTTCACGGACTTTTTCCCAGTCCCGGTTTCCTTAAATTATTTTTTTAAGTTGTCACAAATGCCATCCTTATCGGCATCAATGAAGGCAGGTCCTTTACCATTAAACCGACCCTGACCATTGCCTTTTCCCTGTCCATTACCACGGGCGATACCCTGTCCCCTGTGCTGCATATTTCCTTTTCCGGCACGCTGGCCGTTCATCCGGCCTCTGGCGGCAGGTGTTCCCTTTTCAAAATTGTCACAGATACCGTCATTATTGGCATCCACCCAGGCGGCACCCTGATTCCTGCCCTGACCTGCCGGGGCACTGGTTTGATTGTTTGTCTGTGCTGTGGCAACAACTGTCAAAGCTGTCAGAACCACGGCTGAAAGAAATAGTCTTGTTTTCATGAGTAACATTTTTTAATTATTTATTGTTATTTACTTTCCTTGTATGTTACTCTGATGTAAAGGAAACGGAAAGGTTTAACGGGATTCAGAAAAAAGTGCAAAAAGATCAGGGTCTGAATTTTTTTAGTCTCAGTGCATTCCATACAACCGTAACAGAACTGAAGCTCATTGCAGCGGCGGCGATCATCGGGTTCAGCAGCGGACCGCCGAACAGGTGCAAGACTCCCATAGCGACCGGAATGCCAAGAATATTGTAGAAAAATGCCCAGAAAAGGTTCTGTCTGACGTTTCTGATTGTAGCACGACTAAGTTTAACGGCTGTAACAACATCCTGAAGATCGCTTCTGACAAGCACTATATCTGCAGCCTCCACGGCTACGTCGGTACCGGAGCCGATTGCAATTCCAACATCAGCCTGTGCCAGCGCCGGAGCGTCATTGATGCCGTCTCCCACCATTATTACTTTTTGTCCTGTTTCCTGGAGCTTTCTTATCTCCGCAGCTTTATCGTGCGGCAAGACCCCGGCAATGACTTTTCCGATTCCGGCCTGGTAGGCTATAGCCTGAGCTGTACTGATATTATCGCCGGTAATCATTATAACCTCATGTCCCATTTCAAGCAAATCCCTGACGGCACCGGCGGAACCCTGCCTTATTGTATCAGCCACGGCGATCAACCCCTCACATTTTCCGTTTACCGAAACATAAAGCAGGGTCTTTCCCTCATTCGAAAGTATGCCGGTCATCTTTTCTGATTCTGAAAGATCGATATTCCTTTCGGTCATCAGTCTGGCATTGCCCAGAAGGATCTTCTTTCCCTCGTGCCGAAACCTCGACTCCGTAACCCGGAATGGCAGAGAATTTGTCAACACTATCACTCCTGATTCCCCTATTCTCAGCGGTTTTTACAACAGCCATTGCAACGGGGTGTTCAGACATTTTTTCCGCCCCGGCGGCAAGTGACAGTAATTCATTTTCACTTAATGAACCAAAACTCCTGATATCCGTTACAACTGGCTCCCCCCTGGTTATGGTCCCTGTCTTGTCAAGCACAATTACGGATACTTTGTGTGCTGTCTCAAGCGCTGCACCACTCTTGATAAGGATGCCGTGTTCTGCACCCTTGCCGGTCCCGGCCATTATGGCCACGGGTGTTGCAAGACCGAGAGCACAGGGACATGCAATTATAAGTACCGAGATGAAGATTGTCATTGCGAGCCGGCTGTCGCCTGTTGCAACAAACCATGCCACTCCTGAAATAACTGCAAGTACCATTACAATGGGCACAAAATAACCTGATATTATGTCGGCAAGCCTGGCTATCGGTGCCTTTGATCCCTGGGCATCCTCAACCAGCTTAATGATCTGTGCAAGTGTGGTGTCAGCCCCGACACGTGTAGCCTTGTATTCAACATAACCGTTTTTATTGATACTGGCGCCCACAACCTCTGACCCGATGTTCTTTTCAACGGGCATACTCTCTCCGGTCAGCATCGATTCATCGACGGAGGTGGACCCTGTTGTAATTATCCCGTCAACAGGGAATCTCTCTCCCGGTTTTACAAGCACAATATCATCCATAACAACCTTTGCCACGGGTACAATTTTTTCGGTGCCGTTCCGTCTTACCGTTGCCAGTTGGGGGGCGAGTGCCATCAGTTTCTTTATCGCATCACTCGCCCTTCCCTTTGAGACTGCCTCGAGATATCTTCCGAGTGTGATGAGGGTGAGAATGGTGGCGGCCGACTCGAAATAGAGCTGGTGAACACCGTGAACATCCCCGGCATAAATCCTGAAAGTTGAGTAAAGGCTCCAGAGAAAAGCCGCAGCCGTACCCATCGCAATGAGGGTATCCATGCTCGGATTTCCCCTTAGAAGTGTCCTTGTACCAGCCGAATAAAAGCTGACTCCCGTAATAATGACAGGCACTGTCAGTAAGAGCTGCAGAAGTGCAAATCTTGCTGGTTTGTTCTCCGGTGAGATGAAATCGGGAAGAACCACACCAACCATAGGAGACATTGCAAGAAGGAGCAGGGGGACGGTAAATATAAGCGAGTAAATGAGCCTCACTTTCAGTTTCTGCGCTTCGGTGCGTCTTGACTTTTCCTCCTTCTCCCTGTCCAGGGCTTTATACCCGGCACCGTCAACGGCATCCATCACCTGCCTGACCGATGCTTTCTTCTCGTCAAACTTAAGTGTCAGTTTTCCTGTTGCCAGGTTGACATTAGCCACAGCTATGCCCTCAATTTTTCGTGCTGCCTTCTCTACATGAGCGGCACATGAAGCGCAGTTCATCCCCTCAATTGTGAGCGTCTTGTCAGTCATCATACAAAGTTATAGTTTAATGATAACAAGGAGCAGAGAAAAGGGTTCGGTCTATGGAACAGGAAGTGCATATCAATACCCGCAGAATTTAATAATTTTGAATAGCAATACAGAATGGGATCATACCTGACCGGGACAATGAGTCTTGGCAGAGTTGGTTAAACATGACATATCACCTGTTCATTTGCAATTATAAACTGACTCTTATGATAAAGACAACAATAATATTTATTTTTATTACTATCAACACTCAGGCTTATAATCAGATTATTAAGGGCACTGTTCAAGATCTGAATTCCGCGCTACCGATAAATTATGCAACCGCCTATTTCAATGGAACCTTTTTGGGAACTTATGCAGATCAAAACGGATATTTTGAAATAGACATTTCAAGGAATAAATCAATGTCCTTAATTATTAGCGCTTTGGGATACTATTCTGTTACTGTTTCAGATCCTTCCCCGGAAAAATACTATAAGATTTACCTGGAACCAAAAGAGTTTGTATTGAATGAAGTCACCGTCAGTGCAAAAGGGAGCGCAAGATCCAGAAGGGAAAGAAAAGAAAATGATCTGATTTTTAAACCGGAATTTCTCGGACGAACCATGAATGCAATGAAATGCGATATCATTAATGAAGGAGACATCACCCTGGATTACAACCTGAGTAAAGACACTTTAATGGCCATGTCCTCCAATCCTATTATAATTCATAATAAGGCCCTGGGATATAAAATCACATACTTTCTGGATAAATTTGAATTCAGTGAGAAAGGCTCAGAAAAATATTGTTTCATACAGGGCAATTACTTTTTTGAGGAGGATTCTGTCAATCAAAAGATTGAACAAGAGGTATTTGAAAGAAGAAGAAAAAGTGCATATCTGGGATCGACGATGCACTTCATAAGAGAACTGTATGCAAATAATTTAGACTCAGCAGGGTTTACTGTCAAAGACATCAGGAACAACAAGCTGACATATGAAAGATTGGTACACACGTCTGACAGCGTGCAAAATACTGATCATCTGAAATATTTTAAATTCAAGGGAAATGCCTCAATAGCCTACTATTCAAAATCTCCTTCAAGTTTCATGTTTATCGGAAAAGACAGTGTTGGCTTTACAAAAAACAGGGTAATAAATCCAAGAGATATCACATGGTCAGGGGAAATGGCTTTGCAGAGAATTGGAGATCTGTTGCCCTTCGAATATGAGACTAAATCAAAATAATCACTTATTCAAATCTGATAAAAATGACTCCTATATTCTTTAATGATCAGAAAGAATTCAGAAAATGGCTGGAGAAAAATCACAGTAAGGAATCTGAACTGTTAGTAGGTTATTATAAAGTCGGAAGCGGGAAACCTAATATGACATGGTCACAGTCTGTTGACGAAGCTCTGTGCTTCGGTTGGATTGACGGAGTCCGGAGATCTATTGACAGTGAGAGTTACTGTATTCGTTTTACTCCCCGTAAGCCTTCAAGTATCTGGAGCGCCGTGAATCTCAAGAAGGTAGATCAGCTTATAGAAAAAGGACTTATGAAACAATCCGGCCTTGAAGTTTACAATAAACGGAAAATTACAAAATCGGGATTGTACAGTTTCGAGAAGGAAACTTCAAAACTGAGTGAGATTTTCGAAAACGAATTCAAGTCCCATAATGAAGCATGGGGGTTTTTCACAAAGCAGGCTCCTTCCTATCAAAAAACAATTCTCCACTGGATTATGAGTGCAAAACAGGAAAAGACTCAGCAATCGAGATTAACCAAAACCATTCTTGCAAGTGAAAAGCAAACGAAGATCTATTGAATACCGCACAGTCATATCAGTGGCCAGGAAAGTGATAATTGTGAGATCCGGCGTAATTGTAAAATGCTAAATTTGGATGAAGGAATAATAGTCTGTACAATATGAAAAACATCTTTTCGCTTTCAGCTTTTATACTGTGTGTTTTAACATTAAATACCGGGGCACAGGATTTTAAGAAAACCAGCAATGGTATTCTTGTAAAAATCAACGATATCAATGTTGACATCAAATTCTACTCACCTGAAATAGTCAGGATTCTTAAGGCTCCGGATGAGGCAGCACTTGAAACAGTGAGTTATTCAGTTATTAAACAGCCTGAGGAAGTAGAGATAAAAACAGTTGAGCAGGGAGATAAAATTATCCTCTCTTCATCGGATCTGTCGGTTCATCTGGATAGAAAGACAGGAAGTGTCTCATTCTTTTCCCGGGAGGGAAAGTCACTTCTTAGGGAGAAGGATTACGGGGTTCATTTTACCCCTTTCAGGGATGTCGATGAGGACAGCTATATTGTACGGCAGTCATACATGCTTGACGGGGATGAGCTGATCTATGGCCTTGGCCAGTACCAGGACGGGAAAATGGTGCAGCGTAACCAGAAGCTTTACATGTTACAGGATATTTTAATAACGGCTGTTCCATTCTTTCAGTCGACGAAAGGCTATGGCCTTTACTGGGATAACTATTCGCCCACCTATTTCACTGATAACCAGCAGGAAACATCTTTTGAATCAACAGTAGGTGATTGCGCGGTTTATTATTTTATGTCAGGAGTTGATGCAGATGGCGTAATTGCCGCGATGAGAGATCTGACCGGACAGGTTCCAATGTTTCCCTACTGGACCTATGGATACTGGCAAAGTAAGGAAAGATACCGAAGCCAGGAAGAAACAGCAGGCGTGGTAAAAGAATACCGTGAACGTGGTGTGCCGATTGACGGAATTATCCAGGACTGGCAATATTGGGGCACTGATAATGCTTACTGGAATTCAATGGAATTTGGAAACCCTGAATTCCCTGACCCTAAAGGACTGATTGATGAGGTTCACAATCTGAATGCACATATAATTATTTCTGTCTGGGCTTCTTTCGGGCCCAAAACAAAACAGTTTCCTGTGATGGAAAAGGAAGGGATGCTGTTTGACTTTAAAACCTGGCCGTTAAATTCCGGTGTGAAGGTTTATGATGCCTATAACGCGAAAGCCCGTGATATATATTGGGACTATCTGAATAAGGGTATCTTCTCACTCGGAATGGACGGCTGGTGGCTTGACTCTACCGAACCCGATCATTTTGAAAGGGAAGATAATGACTATAACCAGAAGACTATTCTTGGCTCTTTCCGCAAATACCGGAACCTGTTTCCCCTTATGACTGTTGGCGGAGTATATGACCACCAGCGGAAAACGACATCTGATAAAAGGGTCTTTATTCTCACCCGTTCTGCTTTTGCAGGGCAGCAGCGCTATGGCGCCAATGCCTGGTCAGGAGATGTGGTGGCTGACTGGCCTGCCCTGAGAAACCAGATCTCCGGTGGGTTAAACTTATCTCTTTGCGGAATACCTTACTGGAACAGTGATATCGGGGGATTTTTCTTATATATGTTTCCCCAAAAAAATCAGAATCCCAATTATGTGGAGCTTTATGTGCGCTGGCTGCAGTTTGGCACCTTCTGTCCCATGATGAGGTCGCACGGGACTGATGCTCCCAGGGAAATTTATCAGTTCGGTGAGAAGGGTAGCTGGGCATATGATGCAATTGAAAAATTCATCAACCTGCGTTACAGGCTGTTGCCCTATACTTATTCAGCGTCATGGGATGTAACTGCCAGCTCATCCAGTATGATGCGTGCCCTTATGATGGACTTTAAAGACGATAAAAACGCACTGGATATAAATGACGAATATATGTTCGGAAAGTCCATCCTGGTATGCCCTGTCACGGAACCTATGTATACAATAAACAGCAAAGACCTTCCTCAGGCAGACTTCGGCGTGATAAAATCACGAAAACTCTACCTGCCTGACGGGACAAAATGGATAGATTTCTGGACAGGAGAGACTTTATCCGGCGGGCAATACATTGAGAAACCTGCCCCCATCGATATAATGCCTTTGTATGTAAAGGCCGGTTCAATAATCGCGATGGGGCCATTCGTCCAATATGCAAATGAAAAGTACGGACCCGGTGGAGGTCCGTATTTATCCGGGTGCTGACGGTGAATTCGTGTTGTACGATGATGAGAAGGATAACTATAATTATGAAAAGGGGCTCTTTGCTACAATAAGTTTTAACTGGGAGGAAAAGACCCGCACTTTGATAATCGGAGAAAGAAAGGGAATTTTCCCCGGAATGGCCAAACAACGTCAGTTTAATATAGTAATTGTTGATCCGGATGCGGGCACTGGTATCGGGCTGTCGGAGAAGTATTATAAGGCTGTGAAATACAATGGTAAGCAGATTGTAATTAAGATGAAATAACAATCTTAATCATCAATTAATAAACTGGGTCGCCAGCACTGATAATGAAAGAACCGGAATCACTGTTTACAGAAGACAAATCCTTTGAAAAGAGAGACTTCAAAGTGAATGCCCTGCCGAAGGGCGAGTATTACAATTGCCGCTTTACAAACTGCGACTTTTACAATTCCGATCTCTCTGAGCTCATTTTCTCTGACTGCCTGTTTACCGGATGCAACCTGAGTCTCGTCAAACTGAACAAAACGGCCTTTCGCGATACCAGGTTTACCGGATGCAAGATGCTGGGCATGCAATTCGAAAACTGCAATGCGGCGGGATTATCTTTTACGTTTGATAGTTGCTCACTGAATCATTCATCATTTTTTAAAACCAAAATCAGGAACACAAACTTCATAAACACTCAGTTGCAGGAGGCAGATTTCACTGGTTGTGACCTGACCGGCTCGCTGTTCGACAATTGCGACCTGGCCAGAGCCACATTTGAAGATACAGTAATCGAAAAAGCAGACTTCAGAACTTCCTACAACTATTCGATTGACCCTGAGCTTAACAGGATGAAAAGGGCAAAGTTCTCCATGAACGGTATCCCGGGACTTCTGGGCAAATACGATATCGAAATCGGGGAATGAGTTCGCCTGGCTCAGGGCTGCCGGAGTGAGGGGGTGATTGAGGGGTTACCTGCGGTGATCCCGGGGGGGATCCTGCAGGAACCACCGCATATATGTGCCAGAGGCACATATTAATTTTGTTTTTATGATCATCTCCTCGTGAGCAAGCTCCCTCGCAGCTGACACAAAAACAAAATACCGGGCTGCCAAACGGCAGTCCGGTATGCTGTGGTTACTGCGGAGAGAGAGGGATTCGAACCCCCGGTCCAGTTGCCCGGACAACGGTTTTCGAGACCGCCCCAATCGACCACTCTGGCATCTCTCCGGAGTGTTACACCCGTCGGGGCGTAACGGGTGCAAATATAACTACTTTTTATTGTATACAGCAGTGGATTTTCTCTCTCCGTTGGGAGTTGCCATTGTTGTAGTGATTGAAAGTGTCTTTGGGTCAGTAAGTACCCATACCTCAGTTGAATTCATGGTCCTCGACTCACCGTTCATGTCCATTGTCCTGGAAGTCTTAATTGTAAGTGTTTTGCCGTCTGATGACCAGGTTGCAACTGATTTGCTGTCGCCACGGGCTGTTGAATTTACACTTTCTTTTCCGTCAAGTGTATACTTTGTGACAGTGGTAGTGACCTCACCATCCCTGTTCGGGCGTGACCTCTCAACTGTGAGCAGGTTGGCTTCCTGTTTTGCTGCAAAATCGCCTCCGCCTCCGCCTGCTCTCTGTCCCTGAGGCTGACCCTGTCCCTGTCCCTGAGGCTGAACCTGCCCTGCAGGCTGTACAGCCTGGCTCCTGGCAGCATCAAATGCCCATGAACCTGAGAAATTTGTTTTTGAACCCTGTGCAAACGTGCTCAATAGACGTTAACATCACAGTCACGGTGACAATCATTGCAATTACACCAGTTTTAATTAATCCCTTTTTCATATGCTTGAATTATTAATTGATAACTAACAATGTAGACAATCAGGTGTAGAGATTCATTCCGGAATTAATGAATCTTAACACTATTTTAAGGTTCGGTACGGCATGATATTTGAGCCCGATAAGTCAGAAATCCTTCCTGGCTTGAAACAGCATAAATCAACAATCAGATCAGCGCTTGTCATTTTGTTTGCTGCGCTGACAATTACCGGATGCGAAAAAGAGCACTTTTACAGTGAATACAAAGGTATCTGCGGCAGTTGGACAATCATGGAAATATCAGGTGGCTTTTCCGGCGGAGGATACGAGCCAACCTTCGATATTCTGCAGATAACCAATAAAATGCACTATTTCCTGTACTTCCATGAAACACTACTATCAGAAGGCAGAATCGAAATCATAGAGCAAACAACCGATAATCTGAGAATAGAATTCAAATCAAAGAATAGTTCAGGAGATCCCCTCACCGGATGGGAAAAGGAGGTCTTCCTGAACCTCGATACATTGGTACTGAACGACGATTGCTGCGATATGTATTCATATCTCTTCGTCAGGACCGATATCTGAAGGTGCGAAGAGAGACTTCGCATCTGAAAAGCTAAACCCTCAGGTTCTGCAGATTGCCAAGAACACCGAATACGTTGAGCAGCCAGATCACAACAAGGATCACAACCACAGCATTAAGGATGTTTTTGAGGGTTCTCTGCATTGGAATGTAAGCGTTCACCAGCCAGAGTACTACACCGGCGACAATTATCACAAGAAGAATGTTTAAAACGGGCATGATATTGATGATTTAGTTTGAACTTAATAATACCCTGTAAAGGTTATCATCTTATAACGGCAGAGTATTACATAACTCTTTAAATAAGTTACATCATTCACTCATTTGGGTGGCTTTCACCTTGTCATTGCACGCCCCGGAAAAGTCCGGAAATCAGTAAATTATGTAAGATTTACCTAAAGTTATGTAACAAAATTGAGCCGTTAATTGCGCAGATTTGTCGAAATCTCTAAAAAGAGGAGGGCCCATTTGAAATTATTTATCAAATACATGGTTAGTAACCAGTGTAAAATTGCTGTGAAGGCTGAATTAAAAAAGCTTGGACTGCATTTTATAGTTGTCGATCTGGGTGAAATAGAATTGATGGAGGATATTACTGCCGACCAGCGTCAGCAGCTGAAAACCGGTTTGCTCACTGCAGGCTTTGAACTGATGGACGACAAGAGAGCTGTCTTGATCGAAAGGATCATAAATGTGATTATCGATATGGTTCATCATACCTCGGAAGTCATTAAGGTTAATTTTTCCGACTACCTGAGTGAAAAACTGAATCACGATTATACTTATCTCTCCAATACCTTCTCCGAAGTTAAGGGAATCACAATTCAGCAATTCATAATAATACATAAGGTCGAAAGAATCAAGGAATTGCTTATTTATGACGAACTTAACCTGACTGAGATTTCATACCTGCTGAACTACAGCAGCGTGGCGCATCTTTCGAATCAGTTCAAGAAAGTAACCGGAATGTCACCCTCCGGATACAAAAATTTGAAAGAAAGAAAGCGAATACCAATTGAGGAAATCGGAAATACAAATGCTGAGCGGACAGGTCCTCATTTAATTAACTGAAAACATGGAACTACAGGGAAACCGGGAATCAAAATATGCGAGGAGTCTGATCGAAGCCAGTCTTGATCCGCTTGTGACGATCAGTGTCAGCGGTAAAATTACGGACATGAATGAGGCACTTGCGAATATTACAGGGCTGACGCGTCAGGATCTGACAGGTACTGACTTCTTCGATTATTTTACAGAACCCGGGGATGCCCGTGGAGTATACCGGGAAATATTTGCAAGCGGCTCAGTGGCAGATGCACCGCTTACTATCCGTCACAAAGACGGCAAATTGACAGATGTCCTCTTTAATGGATCGGTTTACAGGGATGATATGGGCAATGTTTCAGGGGTTGTTGTTGTTGCCAGGGATGTCACCGCACAGAACCTCATCGCTTCCGAGCTGACTGAAGCAAAAACAGTTGCTGACCTGGCCAGGGAAACAGCCGAAGAAGCAAAAAGCAAGGCGGAGAGCTTAACAGTCATTGCGGAAGCTGCGGTAAAGGCCAAACAGCAGTTTTTGTCAAATATGAGTCACGAGATCCGTACCCCGATGAATGCAATAATCGGATTTACAAAGGTGCTTCTCAAAACAGATCTTTCAGTGAAACAAAGGGAATATTTATCTGCAATTAAAATGAGCGGTGATTCCCTTATTGTCCTTATTAATGATATTCTCGACCTTGCAAAAGTCGATTCAGGAAAAATGATTTTTGAGAATGTTCCTTTCAATATGGCATACTCAATTTCAGCTATACTTCACCTGTTTGAATCAAGAATACGCGAAAAAAACCTGGCTTTTGAAAAGGAATATGATGAGAGAATACCTGCTGTCCTTCTTGGAGACCCGGTTCGGCTGCATCAGATCATTATTAATCTTGTGAGCAATGCTGTAAAATTTACTTCCAGTGGTAAAATAACAGTAAGTGTCAATCTTGTAAGCGAAGACAGTGAGAAAGTAATCGTCGAATTTTCAGTAGCAGATACAGGAATAGGAATTGCAGAAAATAAAATAAATAAAATTTTTGAGAACTTCCAGCAGGCATCAAGCACCACCTCTAGGTTGTACGGGGGCACCGGGCTGGGGCTTGCAATCGTGAAACAACTTGTTGAACCACAGGGTGGTTCAATTAAAGGTTACAAGCAAAGTCAATGAAGGATCGGTCTTCAGTTTTACACTTGGATTTCTCAAGACTGACGAAAAGCCTGAGTCGGATACCGAATTAACGGATATGATAGCGGGAGAGGTGAATATAAAGGTACTGGTTGTCGAAGACATCGCACTGAATCAGTTGCTGATGAAAACCGTTCTGGAGGATTTCGGATTTGAAGCCGATATTGCTGCAAACGGGAAGATAGCGATTGAGAAAATGAAATCGAGAACATATGATATCATACTGATGGACCTGTTGATGCCTGAAATGAACGGGTTTGAAGCTACAGAGTATATCCGGCATACAATGAATTCCAAAATCCCTATAATCGCTCTGACTGCCGATGTAACAACGACCGATCTTGAAAAGTGTACATCAGTAGGAATGAATGACTATGTGCCGAAACCGATTGATGAAAAGAAACTGTACAAAAAAATAGTAGGACTGGTTCTAAAGAACAAAGTCCCTGCAGGTAATAAGGAATGTCAGGACGGAAAAAGCGAGGTACACAGACCTGACTTACCTGAGTCAGCGGACCAGATCCAAACCCGAATTGCTGATGGAGATGATTTCAGTATTCCTTGAACAGACACCACCCCTGATCACAGAGATGAGCCGGAGCCTAAGGGAAAAAGAATGGAACTCACTTTACTCCGCGGTTCATAAAATTATTCCTTCATTTTCAATTATGGGTATCAATCCCAGGTATGAAAACCTGGCAAGAAAAATTCAGGAATACTCAAGAACACAGCAGAATACGGAAGAAATACCAGATATGATCCTGCAGCTTGAGAAGATCAGTTTCCAGGCTTGTAAGGAACTGCAGGCTGAGTATGACATTATTAAAATGACTACACATGAAAGATAAAAACAAAATAAAACTTTTCCTTGTGGATGATGATGCAGTATTCCTGAAACTGCTTGAAATAGAATTTGTTGAACATTCCAGTTTTAGTATTGAGACTTTTATGACAGGTGAGCAATGTATTGCAAACCTGTCACACAATCCCGATGTAATTATTCTAGATTACCATCTGGACGGAAATGACAAAAGTGCGATGAACGGACTGATTACAATGGACAGGATCAGGGCGATTAACCCCGGAATTCCGGTAATAATTCTGTCATGTCAGGATAAAATAGAGGTGGCTGTAAACTGCATGCATCACGGTGCTCTTGACTATGTGGTGAAAAGCGAAACGGCATTCCTCAGACTGAAGAAGATAATTGAGACCCTCTTCAGGCATAAAAAAATTGAGAAGGAATTGAACTGGTATATGGAAAGGATGTAATGATTTATTCCTTGATAAACCTCTTCATCACAGTAGTCCCCGGAGTGACGAACCTGATAAAGTAAATGCCCCGGGGAAGCTGACTAACAGGAATACTCAGCTGTTCCTGTTTACTGCAGGTCTGTGAGATATGCTTCTTGCCCATGACATCAAAGATCTCAATTACAGTTACTGAAGAAATATTTTCCAGATTCAGGTCTGTCTTGACAGGTACCGGGTAAAATTTTATCTTTTCTGCTAAATTACGGTTAAGTGAATCAGGGACTGCAACTTTATCACCTGAAAAGAGCTCTCCGTAGGACTTCTGCCCGAAGGTTTCAGGCACCATGAACCATAAGCCGAAGACAATAAAAAAAAGCAACTTTTTATATGACATTGAACGGCTCATAGGTCAACTCCTGCAACAGTCATAATATTACGACACAAAATTACAATAATTTTTATTTCATTCCTTTTAAATATAACTTCGCAACTCTAATAATGTTCAAAACAATAAAATATTAACTACGTGAAAAAAATCATCTTCGTCATGTTGTTGGCAGGCATTGTCCTTGCCTCATGCACTACCAAAAAAGAGGTTTCAACAAACCCCTTCTTCTCTGAATGGACAACGCCGTTCGGTGTTCCACCATTTGACCAGATACAGAACGATCATTACATGCCGGCGCTTGACTCAGGCATTGCCATTGCAAGGACTGAGATCAGTGCTGTGGCAAACAGCACGGAGGAGCCAACCTTCATGAACACAATTGTTCCTTATGACAGGGGTGGCGAACTGCTGTCAAAGGTGATGTACGTTTTCGGCGCACAGAGTGGTGCCTTCACAAATGATACCCTTCAGGCACTTGAGATGGAGATAGCTCCAAAGATATCTGCTTTCAGCGATGAGGTTCTTCTCAATGCAAATCTCTTTCAGAGGGTCAAAACAGTTTATGACAACCGGGCATCGGCAACCCTGACACCCGAGGAAATGTTCCTTCTTGAGAATCTTTACAAGGATTTTGTGCGCAACGGCGCGCTTCTCAGTCCTGCCGACCAGGAGACACTCAAGAAACTGAACCAGGAAATATCAGTTCTGGCAGTTAAATTCAGCCAGAATGTGCTGGCAGAGACAAATGGTTTCAAGCTTGTAATTGATAATGAAGCTGACCTTAAAGGGCTTCCCGAGAATGTAATTGCCGGTGCTGCTGAAACGGCCAGGCAGGACAGCCTCGAGGGAAAATGGATCTTCACCACCCAGAAACCCAGTATGCTTCCCTTCCTGACCTACGCAGAAAACCGTGAACTGAGGAAAACCCTGTATACGGCCTATAACTCAAAGGGAAACAGGAACAACGAGAACGACAATAAACAGATTCTTGCAGATATAATGCGTCTCCGCGCTGACAGGGCAAAGCTACTGGGATATAAGTCCCATGCAGACATGAATCTTGAAAACAGGATGGCCAAGAATCCTGCAAACGTATTTGCCCTTCTCGATCAGCTCTGGGCACCAGCACTGAGAGTTGCGGGCACTGAACGTGACGAGATGCAGAAGATAATTGACCGTGAGGGCGGGAACTTCAAACTTGAATCTTCTGACTGGTGGTATTATGCCGAAAAGCTGCGCAAGGAAAAATACAATCTTGATGACAATGAACTTCGTCCTTATTTCAGTCTTGACAATGTGCTTGACGGGGTATTCGCTGTCTCAACCAAACTCTACGGAATTACATTCACCCCGATTGCTTCTATTCCTCTTCCTCACAAGGATGCCAGGGCCTTTGAAGTAAAGGAGGCCGACGGAAGCCACCTTGGTGTTCTTTACATGGATTTCTTCCCTCGCGAGAGCAAGAGCCAGGGCGCATGGTGCGGCGGTTACCGTGATCATAAATGGATAGACGGCAAGGAAATAACTCCTGTTGTTACAACAGTATTTAACTTTACTACACCCTCGGGTGACACCCCTTCACTTCTCAGCTTCGACGAAGTAGAGACTCTGTTCCATGAATTCGGCCATGCACTCCAGGGACTCTTCTCTGAAAACAGGTACTCGACTACCTTCCCGCCAATGGATATGATAGAACTGCCGTCGCAGATAATGGAACATTGGGCAACAGAGCCTGAAGTACTGAATATGTACGCAAAGAATTACAAAACAGGCGAGGTCATCCCTGCCGAACTTGTAGAGAAAATTAAGAACAGCAGATATTTCAACACAGGCTTCATAAATGTTGAACTTCTTGCAGCATCGATGCTCGATATGGCTTATCATTCACTTGAAGCTCCGGCGAGTATTGAAGTCGGACAATTCGAAAAGGATTATCTTTCAAAGATAGGCCTGATGAAGGAGATAGAACCGAGGTACCACAGCACTTTCTTCACTCATATTGTAGGTGGCTATGACGCTGGTTATTATTGCTACACATGGGCGGCAGTGCTTGACAATGACGCCTTCGGGGCTTTCCAGGAAAAGGGCATCTTCGATAAGACCACTGCAGATTCATTCCGTAATGAGGTGCTTGAGCCAATGGGTATCACTGACGGAGAGCAGAGCTATATAAGGTTCCGCGGACGCGAACCTAAAATAGATGCAATTCTGAAGAACAGGGGATTGAACTGATCTCTTCAATAGAAATAATAGAGAGCCGCCACTGTGCGGCTCTCTTTTATTTAATGCCTTTTTTGTAAAGAGGTGACAGATACCTGCGCCAGAAGCCAAATCTTGAGAGTGAAGTGAATTCGATCATATACCTGAAAGGCTTGAAACGCTGGATATAATGGATTATGAGGTAAGATGCCCATACTGTGGCAATGAGTATCCCAAACTGCAGCAACTGTTGGGTGATCTTCCACCAGATTGCGTCATTGTCAATGCCTCCGAATTTTAAAATTGCAGGAAAGATTATCCCGAAAAGTGAGGAGATTAACAGCCAGAAGGCGACAGCCAGTCCGTGTGTTGTCTGAATGGCTCTTTCAGGGCACCTGTTAAGGCATTTCATGCAGCTCTCGCAGGTTAGTTTCCAGTAGGGCCGACCGTCAACAAGACAGATGGATCGTGTAGGGCACTCCTTAATGCACAACCCGCACAGGTTGCACCCGGTGCCGGCAGCAAACGTTTTGGACAGAAAAAATCTTCCACCCAGATAGTAGCCCAGTGCCACCGGAACCAATGCAACATCAACCGGCCAGCTGTAAAGTCCTCTCCAGACCCTTTTACCGGAGAGTATCTTTCGGGCAAAACTCCTTACATTAATCTCCCAGTGATCATATATTGAACTGACAACTTCCCGCCGCACCCCCGGGTGCAGGATGATCCAGTTTGACGGAAGGTCTACCGGTCTGAAGCCTATACACCTGTATCCTTTCAGCAACAGGATAAATGCAGGCAGCAACAACGCCATGCCTGAGACACCGTTTACAAACAGCTTCGAAAGCTTCAATCCGCCTCTTGTGTTCATCAGGAACACTTTTCTTCCCTCCCCGCGGGGTAACCTTAACATGAAATAGATCATTGCAGGTATTGCATTAAAGCCGTGGGTGGGGTATGCGAACCCGATCAGGGGACGTTCTCCGGCAGGAGGCATCGGCGTGATCTCATCTGCCGCAATATTCGTAAGTGTGGTGGGGATTCCCGCTTTTAATGCCTCATCGGCTACCCAGCCTGCCGCCGAAGCTGCATTCCCGGTGCCGGTGATGTAATAAACTGCCAGTGAGGAAAAATCAAAAGACATAGACTGGAATTTTAATCATATCTAAGATAAATGGTTTTCCTGACAAATTTTTCCGTTTTAATATCTTTGTGCCGATGATCAGCCATATTAGTAAGATACCGGTTGCAGGCCTTGACCCCTCCACACTCGCACAGGAACTGGAAATGAAGGGGATTGACGCACGTTACGGACGCAGATTGCTGTACTGGATCTACAGGAGGAGGATCTCTTCCTTCGACATTATAAATGATATTCCCCGCGGAGTGCTGTCGCAACTGGATGAAAACTTCAACACAGGCCTCTCTGCACCGGTATCATCATCAGCATCCTCAGACGGTTCTGTCAAATATCTCTTTGAGGCCGGACCAGGAGTGGTGCACGAGGCAGTATATCTGCCTGAAGGTAAGCGCCACACTATATGTATTTCAGTTCAGGCAGGGTGCCGGATGGGATGCCGGTTCTGTGCAACCGGACAGAACGGATGGAACGGAAACCTGACGGCGGGAGAGATTTTAAACCAGGTAATCAGCCTGCCACATGATGTTACCCACGTAGTAATGATGGGCATGGGTGAACCCGGTGATAACATTGACGAAGTAATAAAAGCCTGTGCAGTTCTTACCGCCGAATGGGGACTAGCCGTCGGAAGGAGTAAGGTTACTGTATCAACGGTAGGGGTGTTGCCATCGGTTATACGCCTGCTTAATGAAACGGACTGTAACATTACCCTGAGCCTGCATTCTCCGTTCCCTGCAGAACGAATGAAAGTAATACCTGCCGAAGCCAGATGGCCGTTTGAGGAAACCCTTGGTCTGATGAAAAACTTCAGTGCCCGCCGCAACAGGAGGTTTACAGTTGCATATGTGATGATAAGGGGCGTTAATGACACAGATGCGCATCTTGAAGCTCTGAAAATGCTGCTTTCAGGAACCGGCATCCGGGTTAACCTTCTCCCTTACAATTCTGTTGCCGGAGACAGCAGTGTCAGCTCAGACTCTGCAACAATGTCAAGGTTCAAACATCTGCTGGTAACTTCCGGAATCGGAGCCTCTGTCAGGAAGTCAAGAGGTGCCGACATTGCAGCGGCGTGCGGTATGCTGGCCGCGAAAGCCTCAAAAAGCAAATCGTAATAAGAAATCAGAATCAGGCGGTTAACGGATTTATAATCTGAAACATCAACTCGCTGACAAATACACCGTTAAGCTTTATCCACTCTCTTTTTTTCCGCACATGGGCTAAATCCGTGATTTCTGAACAGCCTGATGCTCTCCTCATTGTCACTGAGTATGTTGCACCATAGCTGATGGAGTCTGAGAGTCTCAAATGCATATTTTACAAGGCAGGCCAGGGCCGCTGATGCATAACCTTTATGACGGTCAGGCTTCACCGGCTACAAGAATTCCAACCCCGGCCCTGAGATGAAAGTGGTCAAAGTCGAAAAGGTCAATTGTGCCCACAGTCCTCTTTTCGCTGTGGAGGTCTATCATCAGCCTCAGCTGTGCTGTCTCGAAAAGACTCTTGTGTGATCCTGCTATATAGTTTTTGAGAACGAACCTGGAGTAGGGAGCCAGGGTGTTGCTGAGTCTCCAGTTGGACTCCTCGTTTTCCCATTTGTAAAGAAGTTCCAGGTCTTCAGGCTCAACGGCTCTCAACCTGACAATGTCATCACCGAGGATCATTCCCTGTATACTTTCTTGACGAAAATGTCGGTAGGATACCCGATTCTGAGCAGCCTTTGCTTTTCAGCATAGGCTTCATCCAGGGTGCTAAACTGTCCTGTGGTATACCTGAAGAACCTGTCAAATCCGTTGTAGAACACCCTGATAGCAGCATGTTCAAAATAGGCCGGATCAACAGGATTGTAAAGGGCCATTACCTGCACAGTATAATAGAGAATGTCAGGATCTGCCACATCAGTGGCAAGCACGTCTCTCATGACCAGGTCCCTGATGAGGGTTGAAGAGTCGGTGATAGTGATGTATGGGAGGCTGTCAAGGTCAAAGCTTATTGTTGCAATCGGACCTTCTGCAATTGTATCCAGTGACACGTTCAGCAGGGATTGTATTGAATGTAACCTCAACGATTTCCTTCTTTTTATATCCTGTCATCAGGGAATAAAAACCGTAGCCGCCGTTATCAACAGGCTGGTATCCCAGGTCGTCATCCGTGGTGCTCAGCGGATAACCCAGATTTTCAGGCTTACTCCACCCGCCAGTACCCAGCCTCGAAATGAAGAAATCATATCCGCCCATTGAACCGTGACCTTCTGAGCTGAATGTAAGCATTATGCCGTCTTTTGCGATGAACGGTGTCTCTTCATTAAAAGGTGTGTTAACAGTGTTTCCAAGGTTTGCAGCCACTCCCCATTCGCCGAGCGCATCTTTTTCTGACAGCCACAAATCAAGTTCCCCGAGTGACCCTTCGCGGTTGCTTGTAAAATAGAGCTTATTTCCGTCAGGAGACACCGAAGCATGTGACTCGTAAAACTTTGTGTTTATATTACGGTTGAGTTTTGTGACAGGCATCCATTTTCCGTCAGCATACCTGGTGACATAAATATTACCGTCAAAATTATCGTTCTTGAAAAGGTAAAGCTCCGTCCCGTCACTGTTCAATGATGTTGTGTGGCAGTCTGTGCCCATTTGAGCCTCAGTTGTAATGTCAACCGGGGTGCCCCAGCCCGTAACCCTCTTTCCTTGTAATGAAAACGACACTTTCAAGCCCTCTGCGTTCGGTATAAGCCATTGTCTGACCGTCAAAACTGACCACTGGCCTGTCATTTACAGATCCCTGGTTGATATATTCTTTCAACGGATTAATTATGACATTAATCGGAGACTTCATTTTTTCTGATGCGACTTTGCATGCCTGGATCTGCTGATCAATGAATTCACGGTTCTTCATTTCACCTGCCCCGGAGAGAAGCCCCTGGAACATGTTGTAAGTCATCATGGCACTGTCAAGCTTATTTGCGATCCTGTAGGAGTTACCAAGGGAGAAATATGCATCAAGGGGAGCTCTCTTTTCCTTCAGCAGATTGCTTCTGGAATCATAACTTGCATTCTTTACGGCTGTTTCAAGGAAAGGAATTGCCTTGACCTTTTCATCAAAAATATTGAGGTAACAGTTCCCGATTTTGTACTTAATGTTTGAATTGTTCGGAATCAGCTCATTCAGGATAAGGTATAGAGGATTGGCCAGTTCAAACTCCCCATAAAGGTAGTGTGACTCCGCCTCCAGCCAGATTGCCTTCAGTTCACTTTTCTTCTGTGCGTTCAGCGGCATGAAAAGCAGGAATGCCGTCAGTATAATTATTCCCCTTCTTCCCATTTTTGTTTTTTCATTTCGAATTTTTACCCTGCCGCGGTGCAGGCTTTATACTTTCTATCTGAACCTGATGCGGTATAGATCCTCTTTTCCTTCTCCTTCATTCTCACGGGTCAGCGATAAATAGCCCTCTTTTCCGTTGTCTGATGGGCAGAAAAAGATATTGTCATCCGGGGTGTTGAGGGGATAACCCAGGTTTTCAGGAGTGCTCCATAACCCGTTGCTCTGCAGTTCGCTGGAAAAAATGTCATATCCTCCCATATTGTAATGCCCCTGTGAGGAAAAGTAAAGCTTTTTACCGTTATCGATCAGGAAGGGCCTGTCCTCGTTCATATGCGTATTTATCTCGGGGCCTGCATTTACCGGTGTTCCCCATTCACCTTCTGCATTGAGTTTTGAAATATACAGGTCGAGTCCGCCGAAGCCGCCCGGCCTGTCACTTGCAAATATCAGAGCAGTTCCGTCATCAGAGATATAAGCGTGTGTTTCCCAGTATTTTGTATTTATTTCCTTTCTGAGTTTTGTGGCAGGTTCCCATTTTTCACCGTTGAATTTACTTACCCAGATATCACTGTTGATGTTGTCGTCCTTGGAAAGGAATAGCATGTTACTGCTGAGAGAGAGACACGAGACATACTGGTCACCGTCAGACTGAAGCTCGGGAGTGATATTCACCGGGGTGGTCCATTCACCTTTTACAAGTTTCGAATACATGATTGCATCATAGAATTTCATTGATGACATAAAGGCAATTGATTTACCGTCACGCGCGACAACCGGAAAGAAGTTGTCCCTGCTGTCATTCAATATTTTGCCCATTGATTCAACCGAGAACTTTACCGGGTTGGCCATAATGGCCGGGGCATTGTCGCATGCGGCAATCTGCTGGTCAATAAAGGCCAGGTTGTCCTTATCATTGGGAAGGAGAGTGCTGCGATACCGCGTGTAAGCATCTTTGGCCTTATCGAACATATAGTTGACCCGATAGGCATCACCAAGGAAGAACAGAGCTTCATACGGTGCCTGTGTCTGACGGAGCAGTCCCTCACGGTATTTGGCTGTAGGGTTGACTGAGGCCTTTTCAAGGTATTCAATTGCGAGATTCTTCTGCCCTTCAATGTTCAGATAACAGAGACCGATACGGAATGCAATATTGTCATTATCCGGCATTGCTGCGTAGATTCCCTGGTAGTAAGGCAATGCATCAGCATAGTCTTCACTGAGAAGAAAATATTCTGCCTCAAAGTAGGCATCCTGCAGCCTCGGAACATCCTGTGCATTCCCACAGATGCCTGCTGACAGGATCAATATCAGAAAAACAGCTACTCTTCTCATATTTCTCTCAGTTTGATTTTACTTTTCGTCTCGTTTATTTTTCCTTGACCTTGAACGCCAGATTATATACAAAATTACTAAAAGTAAGATAAGTGCCAGCCACCATAACCAGCAACCATCCCGGGTACCTGTAGTTTCTCCTGCTGATACAGACACCTGCTGACCAGCTGTCATCTTCTGCAACTAAAACGGTATCAGGTGGTTGTGCCGCGATTACAGCAGGTTTGACCACCGGTTGTTCGGTTATTCCCGATTTTTCAACCGGTTTTACGGAAATGGAACTCTCACTGCAAATAATTCTGACTGATGCGCTGTTCTGATTGCCAAAACGGTCAGTCAGATTGAATGTAACCAGGCTTTCTCCCCTTGTCAGGAACCAATGTGAAGATGAATGTTGAGTCGGTAATGCGATGGGATCCCAGAATGATAAGAGTGTCAGCCGTTCTAAGCTCAATCCGGAGTATGGATCTTGGTTCCGTTTCAAGACCTACAGAAACCTGTTCGCCCGACCTTACAACTATCAGGGTGTCACCTGTCACGCGGAGCCAGGCTTCGGAATCGGACGGTGACAGACTTACTTTTTCAATGTGTATTGTGTCTCCGGCTAATGTACGTGGCATATCCACGGTTTTTGAAATATCTGCTGCGCCGTCTGATGACCATGTGAACCTGTATGATCCCTGTGGAAGGCGCAGGGAATATCGTCCTGATGCCGGATCAGAGACAGCTGATACCACCCTTAACGCATCGGCATTATTGATGGCTGTAATTTTTACGGTCTCCAGAAAATCAGGATGGAGGTTATCAATTGAGGCAATACCCTCAACAGTAAACATCCGTGGATTGCGGTTTGAGAAAATTTCGTAGAAAAACAGGTCCATGTTTCCGAAACCGTCAGAGTCGAATTTTGCTGTGTAACCCCTGCTTCCGTCGCCTACAGGAGTGAAAAAGAGATCATCATCCGTTGTGTTTACCGGATAGCCCAGGTTGACAGGAGGACCCCAGTTTCCTGAAGCATCGAGATCAGACCTGAAAATGTCATACCCGCCCATATTCAAATGACCACGGGAACTGAAAAAGAGAGAGCGGTCATTATTGGCCAGGAAGGGTGTCTCTTCATTATAAGGCGTGTTGATTACAGGTCCTGCGTTTGCCGGTACTCCCCAGTTACCTGTGCTGTCACGCTCCGAGACGAAGATGTCAAGACCGCCGAGGCTCTCCCTGCGGTTGCTTGTGAAATACAGTCTTCCTTCCGTCTTTGGACAACGTGGCATGAGACTCCCAGAACCTTGTATTTACTTTGTCATTCAGCTTTTCAACAGTTGACCATTTTTCACCGTCAAACCTGCTGAGATAAATATTCCCTTCGTAATTATCAGTTCTGTAGAGTAAAAGAGTCTTCCCGTCTCCTGTCAGGGATGATGAAAAATAGTCCTGGTCCACACCCAGTTCCGGAGTCATGTTCACCGGAGCGGTCCATTTTCCGTTCACCCTTTTCGAATAAAAAACCGCATCATAGAACTGCAGCTTCCTTGTAAATACAAGCATACTTCCGTCAGCGGATACGACGGGGTTGGATTCGGAAAAACGTTCATTGACTGTCGGGCCCAGGTTCCTTTCAACCACATAAACCGGATCTGTCATCATCAACCGGGCGGTATGGCATGACTTAATCTGGAATCTGATAAGGGCAGTGTCATAGACTTCAGTGTTAACATCTTCCAGGAACAGGTCATATGTTTCCAGGGCTTTGTCAAGATTGCCACTGATACGGTAAGCGTTTGCAAGAAAATAGAGTGCATCATACGGTGCCCCTGTCTCCCTGAATTTGCCTTCACGGTAATCCGGGTTAATGTTTGCCGCTGCAGTCTCGAGATATGGAATTGATTTCTCCTTTTCTCCCGGTGTGTTCAGATAGCACTGACCGATCCTGTAATAGAAATTGAAGTTTTCAGGATAGATTTGAAGGAGATTAAAGAATTTCGGAAGGGCTTCCTGGTAATCTTCGTAAAGGATGTCAACTTCTGCCGAGACGAATAATTCCCGCATCCCGCTTCTTGTCTGACCTGTAACAGTCAATCCAAGCATTACTATCAGTATGCAAAGAATATATTTAGGTCTTCTCATTCAGGGGTTAGTTTTCTTAAAGAGACTAATATAAGTGAAATAATCAAAAAAGCGGTTATTAGTTTCAACCCTTTTTAACAGCTGCAGGTTTTTTATTAACTGTTTTCCTGAATGAAGCCGTTGTAAGCCTTATTGCCAGCATTATTTTTACACCTGCAGTAAGGGGTAGTTGCCATGCTTTCCGAGATGTTTCCGGGCAAAAATGATCATCGCCCCGTAGAAATTCCGGATCCTGCTGAGATCATCGGCTTCAGAGCTTTTGCCTTTAAAATGGGTAATGCGGGACTCAGCCACAAAGTAATTTGTATATCCGGCCTTTACAAGTCTCCAGCTGAGATCGATGTCTTCACCGTACATGAAAAATGATGTATCAAAAAGACCAATTTTTTCAAGAGCCTCTCTGCGGATCATCATAAAAGCTCCGGTGAGGATGTCGGCCCTGCAGGTAAGGTTATCAGGCCGGTGCCCCAGGTAATATGCATTAAAGATGGGGGAATGCGGAAAAATCCTGTGCATTCCTGTGACCCTGAAAAGTGATGTCAGGGGAGAAGGGAATCCCCTCTTGGATTCCGGCAAGAAAAGTGCCATTCGCCGTCTACCATCCGGGCTCCGGCAGCCCCCGTTTCAGGATGTTGTTTAATAAATCCGAGAGCAATGGTGATTGCATCAGGCTGCACTATCGTGTCAGGATTGAGGATCAGGATAAACTGACCTGATGAGGCACGGATTCCTTCGTTGCATGCCGCCGCGAAACCTATATTCCTCTCATTGCGGATTACCCGTACATTCCTGAACTGAAGCCCGATTGCCTCCGGTGAACCGTCAGATGAGCAGTTGTCGACAACAATTATTTCGCTGTCAACTGAAATGGTTGCTTCAATTACTGAAGCGACAGCCTGTATCAGGTATTCCCTGACATTGAATGATACGATTATTACGGAGAGCTCCATGACTCTCACACGGCGCTCATCTCTTCCCTGATTGCCTCCGCGAGCCGGCGTACACCCTCGCAGATTTCTGAGGGACCTGAAAACGAAAAGTTTATCCGCATTGTGTTATGCCCCTCATTGTTGCAGTAAAAAACCGAACCGCAAACGAAGGCAACTTTTTTCCTGATAGCCCTTTCAAGCAGACGGGCTGCATCCATTGATGGAGGAAGGGTGACAAAAAGAAACAATCCTCCCTGCGGCTCCGTCCATTTAACACCTTCAGGCATAAGCTCGCGGAAACATTTTATCATGTAGTCACGTCTGTCACGGTACAGTGCAACAGTTTTTTTCAGGTTGATGTCAAGCAACCCTTTTTCAAGGTACCTGGCGGCTATCTTCTGCACGAATGCCGATGTGCACAGATCTGCAGCCTGTTTGGCAATTATTAACTTGTCTATCAGGTCAGGGTGACCCAGAACCCATGCCAGTCTTAGTCCGGGAGCAAAGATCTTGGAGAAAGTGTGCAGGGTGATGACCTGGCCCGATGTGTCAAGGCTGTACATCAGGGGCTGGGGCTGACCCTCAAATCTGATGTCGCGGTAGGGACTGTCTTCAACTATCAGCAGGTCATGTCTTTCGGCGATCCTGATTATCTCCAGCCGCCTCGCCCGCGGAACTGTCACTCCTGCCGGGTTCTGGAAGTCAGGGATTATGTATATGAATTTGACGGTTTTACCCTTTTCTCTCAGGCTTATAATCGCTTTTTCGAGGAGGTCAGGACGCATTCCGTCATCATCGAGAGGAATGCCCTTCATCTGTGCTCCGTAGACTGTGAAGGCGCTTAACCCCCCGAGGTACGAGGGAAGCCCGCAGATCACAAAGTCACCCGGATCAATGAATATCTTACCGATAAGATCGATACCCTGCTGTGAACCGCTTGTAATCATAATATTGTCAGGGGTTATGTCAAGACCATCACCATTATGGCGCTCAGCAAGCAGTTTCCTGAGCTTGTTGTCTCCCTCTGTAGTTCCGTACTGCAGGGCTGCAGCACCATCTTCCTCCAGTACTTCAGCCGCAATCTTCCTGACATCCTCTATCGGAAATGACTCAGGAGAAGGCAGTCCGCCGGCAAATGAAATCATATCCGGCTTCTGCGTCAGTTTCAGGATTTCCCTGATCGCCGAACGCTTCATCAACCGTGATGACTGTGAAAAGAATTTATCAAATTTTTCTGCCATGACCGGAACTTATTTCTTCAAATTAAACAAGAATTTCAGAATAAAAAAATGACAGAAGTGGTCTTCAGGGTCGGCCAGATCAGGTTCGCGGGGCCACGGAAAAAAGCCGGCGGTTTACAATTGACTGGCCGAGGGTGATCTCGTCAGTATATTCCAATACATCACCGATAGCCACGCCCCTTGCGAGTGTGGTGACTTTTATGTCATACCGGGAAAGCCTCCTGTAAATGTAAAAATTGGTGGTGTCACCTTCCATTGTGGTGCTGAGGGCCATTATCACCTCCCCGATGCCGCCCTCACGGACCCTCTCTTCAAGTTTATTGATTGTGATGTCGGAGGGACCTATTCCGTCAACAGGTGAAATAATGCCTCCGAGAACGTGATAAAGCCCCCTGAATTGCCTTGTATTCTCAACAGCCATCACATCCTGGACGTTTTCAACAACGCAAATGACAGACCTGTCTCTTTTGGTATCGCTGCAGATATCACATACCGGGGTGTCACTGATACTGTGACATATGCTGCAATAGCATACATCCTCACGGAGCCTGGTGACAGTCTCTCCGAAACGCTTCACCTCAGCACTGTTACGCCGCAACAGATGCATCACAAGCCTGAAGGCAGTCTTCCGGCCAATACCAGGCAGTGAAGCAAACTCATTCACTGCATCCTCAAGCAACTTCGAAGGAAATCCTGCACTCATGAAACCGGTTTTAAACAAAATTAAAATAATTTTTTGTCTTCAGGGTTTTTGTTAATCTTGCATTCTAATTTTGATGTCAATGACTCCTTCCCTGATCCTCGGCATTTTCGTCATCTACACTGTGGTTCTGTTTTCAGTTACCTGGATAACAGCCCGGAAAGCAAACAATCAGTCGTTCTATATTGGAAACAGGGTTTCACCCTGGTTCGTGGTTGCCTACGGAATGATAGGAGCCTCGCTCTCAGGTGTCACATTCATGTCAGTGCCCGGATGGGTTCAGGAAACACAGTTCAGCTATATGGTTGTGGTGTTCGGGTACCTTTTCGGATATTTTGTAATAGCCCTGGTGCTCCTTCCACTCTACTACAGGATGAAGCTTACATCTATCTATTCATACCTTGAACAGCGCTTCGGGTTCTGGTCGTACAAGACCGGTGCAGGGTTCTTCATAGTGTCGAGAATACTCGGCGCATCGTTGCGTATGTTCCTTGTAATTAATGTATTACAGATATTTGTATTTGATGCATGGAATGTTCCGTTCTGGGTCAACGTTCTTATCTTCATAACTCTTATAATAATTTATACGCTGAAGGGTGGCATCCGGACAATAGTCTGGACTGACATGCTGCAGACTACATTCATGCTTCTGGCAGTAGTCCTTTCAGTTGTATATATAAGCAGGGAGCTGGGGAAACCCATCTTCGAACTTATCGGGACAGTCACTGACAGCTCTGTTTCGCGCATGTTTGTAACTGACTGGCATAGTGAGCGATTCTTTGTCAAACAGTTTCTGAGCGGGATGTTCATTACGATAACAATGACAGGTCTTGACCAGGAGATGATGCAAAAGAACCTGAGCTGCAGGAACATTAAAGGAAGCCCAGAAGAATATGTTCACTTTCAGCGGCATACTGGTCTTCGTCAATTTTCTTTTCCTGATCCTCGGGGCATTCCTGCTTATCTATGCCAAGAGCAAGAGTATCACCGTCGCATCAACCGATGATCTGTTCCCTACAGTTGCATTTCAGTATCTCGGTCCGGTGGCAGGTGTTGTATTTCTGATAGGATTGATCTCCGCGGCGTTCCCGAGTGCTGACGGAGCCCTGACTTCGCTGACCACATCGGTAAGCATTGATTTTCTGGGTCTTGAAAAAAACTCCGGACGGACTGAAAAGGCCAAGACAAAGATCAGGTACAGGGTTCACCTGACGATCGCCTTTATCTTTTTCATTGCCATTCTGATATTCAGGTCAATGAATAACAGGGCAATAATTGATGAGCTTTTTACAATTGCGGGCTATACTTACGGACCTCTGCTGGGACTTTACTCTTTCGGCCTCTTCACAAGAAGGCTTGTCAATGACAGGCTGACCCCGTTCGTTGCCGTTCTTTCACCTGTATTATGTTTTTTTCTGAGCAAATATTCGGAGGTTCTTTTCAACGGCTACAGGTTCGGTTTCGAGCTGATACTTCTCAACGGATTCCTGACTTTCCTGGGACTCTGGATATTCAGCCGCAGGGGCACCCTTTCAGAGCCTGCTCCCCGTCCCTGACCTGACTGTATTTGTTGCCGGGACTGTTGCATCGTCACCTTCCTCCTCCTCTTCAGGCACCGGTTTGGGCTTGATTATAACCCTGATCTTTTTATACGGTATTGAAATTGAGATATAATATGCCGCTCCCGTAGCCACGCCTGAGGACCCGTCTCCGAAACCCGGCAGGTAAACCGGTTTCAGGTGGTCTCCGGTACCGGCACCCAGGAGTAGCCTGAGGTAAAGGTTCCAGCCGATTGTCACACCTGGAAAGAGTTCTGTGCGCACCCCGGGTGTCAACTCGAGGAAATGACCGGTGTGGCGCGAAAGTGGTATTGAAGATGCACCTGTGCCCCACGGGTTTGTATATTCCAGCCGCGGAGCTTCCTGTCCGTAAAATGTCAGTCCGTAATGCAGTCCAATTCCGGCATAATGCTTTCCTGCCATCATTTTGGGCTTGATGAAATTCTTGTCAGCGCCCACGACAAAGGTGAGCCCCCGGCTCTTGAAGTCATAACTGAATTCGGAGGCTGAAAATGAACTGTAACGAATTCCCCCCACTGCAGCAAAGTTTTCATTGAGATCGACGGCAGCCAGGGCACCGTAGCTCACAAGATCCCTGTTAAGAGCCTGCAGAACGGGACCCGCAATGTCAAAGCCGGCACGGAAATGCAGAGGCACCGTCACCGTATCCTGTGCCGCAGCCCTGATGCCGGTTAACAACAGCAGGCTAATAGAAAAGACGCATATTCCTTTCGCCATCAACTGTAATGTTTTTATTCTCGATAATGAGGGAGTCAATAATATTGTGGGTTGTATTCAAGCCCTGTACGACGCTGTAGAAAGTATAACCGCATTCGGGAGATACCATGTGCACGAAGTTGGTGTAGCTGATTGTGGCTGTATCGGCAATGCCGTTAAGCACTATCACAATTACCGAAGTTTCCTCTGCAGGATTGAGAGGTAAACTGAATCTGGCGACAGAAGTGGCTGTCACAAGCTCAACAGGGGAGACCCCTGTCAGTCCTGTAATTTTAAGGGAGACAGAATTTTTGGCAGCTCCGGTTCCGCTTTCCAGAAGGATTACGTTTACGAGTGGGTCTGTATCGTCATAACAGGCTTGCTCCGAACAAGCCGGCAACAGCAATGTCAAAAATACCAGGACTGTAATTCGGAATCCAGATTTCATAGCAGTAAAGCGGAATGTCAAAGGTAAAGAAATAATGTCTATATCCTGCTTTTCACCATTGCGACGGCTTTTTCAACCGTGCTTTTCAGTCCTGCCGGATTCTTTCCGCCGGCTGTGGCAAGGAAGGGTTGTCCGCCGCCGCCGCCACTGATCCCGGAAGCTGTCGCCCTGATTATTTCAACTGCATTGAGTCCCTTCGCTGAGATGAGGTTGTCACTCAGCCCCACGAGCAGTGACACCTTACCTCCGGCATCGGAACCAAGAATAACGGCACTGTTCGGGTGTGACTGCCTGAACCGGTGTGCAATAGTCTTAAGGGTTTCTGCGGTGGCGTCTTCAACCTCGCCGCTTACAATCGTGCAGCCGTTTATAACTTCAGCATTCTTCAGCAGCTCATTGTACACAGCCCCCGCCGAGACTGCCTGGAGCTTTTCGACAGTATGTCTCAACTCAGCATTCTCGTTTATAAGTTTCGCGACATTGGCTGCCACGTTCCCTGTACTTTTGAGCTGGGTTGAGATCTCATCAAGAGTCCTGAGTCTCTCATTCACCCATTTGAATGCCTCCCTGGAAGTTACTGCCTCGATCCTCCTGACACCTGAGGCTACCGCCCCCTCAGAGATGATTTTAAAGAGCCCGATGACTCCCGTATTTTCCACGTGTGTGCCGCCGCAAAGCTCCACAGAGTCTCCAAACCGGACAACTCTCACGGTGTCACCGTACTTTTCTCCGAAAAGAGCCATGGCTCCCATTTTCAAAGCTTCCTGCACAGGCGTATTATCGCGGACTTCCGAAACAAGGTTGTCCATAATCATTCCGTTGACAATCTCTTCTACATTCCTTAGTTCATCGGGTGTAACCTGCCTGAAGTGGCTGAAATCAAAACGCAGCTTCTCAGGAGTCACAAGTGATCCCTTTTGCTCCACATGACTTCCGAGGAGAGTGCGAAGGGCATGATGCATAAGGTGAGTGGCTGTGTGGTTATTGGCAGCCTGAAGCCTCAGATTACTGTCGACAACTGCTGTAAAGACTTTTTCGGGATGAAGAGGGGTCTTCTCAGCAATATGGACTGTCAGATTGTTTTCCTTTATTGTATCTGTGATGCGGATCTCTTCCGCGTCTGACCTGATAATGCCCCGGTCACCTGTCTGGCCTCCGGATTCAGCATAGAAAGGGGTTTTGTCAAAGACGAGATGCACTGCATCCTTTCCCTTCGAACTGACAGTCCGGTATTTGACAATATTTACCTGTTCCTCAGTCTTGTCATATCCTGTGAAGAGAGTTGATTCCGACTCCCTCACATTCACCCAGTCGCCTGCCGAAACGGCTGCATTGTCCCTTGATCTCTCCTTCTGGGCCATCAGCTCGGTATTGAATGCAGCAAGGTCAAGGGTCATTTCGTTTTCCTTCAGTATAAGCTGTGTCAGGTCAACGGGGAAGCCATAGGTGTCGAAAAGCTCGAAAGCATCCTTCCCGGGAAAAAGTGATTCCTTTTCATTTTTCATGGCGGAGACCCTCCGTTCGATCATTTTAAGACCTTTACCGAGAGTCTTAAGGAATGACTGTTCCTCTTCCTGAATCACTTTTGTGATTATTGCTTCCTGTTTCGAAAGTTCCGGATAATGTTCGCCCATTACACCGATCAGGGCAGGCACAAGTTTATAAATAAACGGTTCATTCATCTCAAGCGATGTGTAGCCATACCTGACTGCACGTCGGAGAATACGCCTTATGACATACCCGGCCTTGTTGTTTGATGGCAGCTGACCGTCGGCAATTGAGAAGGAAACAGTACGGAGATGGTCGGCTATGACCCTCTGTGCAGTATCCCATTTTGAATTCAGACCGTAGGGTTTGCCTGATACAGAAGCAATTTCGCTTATCAGAGGCTGAAACACGTCGGTATCATAATTCGACTTTTTGTTCTGAATGACCATGCAAAGCCTTTCGAAGCCCATACCTGTATCGACATGACTTGCGGGCAGTGCTTCCAGCTCGCCACCGGCCCTGCGGTTATACTGTATGAATACCAGGTTCCATATCTCGATCACGAGAGGATGACCCTTGTTCACGAGCAGGTGTCCGGGCATAGCAGCACGCTCTTCATCCGGGCGAATGTCAACGTGGATCTCGGAACATGGCCCGCATGGTCCTGTCTCGCCCATCTCCCAGAAGTTGTCTTTCTTCGATCCTTCGATTATCCTGTTTTCAGAATTTGCGAAACATTCCTTCCAGTATTTAAAGGCCTCATCGTCACGTGATACCTCTTCTTCCCGGCTTCCTTCAAAAATTGTTGCATAGAGCCTTTCTTCAGGAATTCCGAGACGGCCGTGGAGAAATTCCCATGCCCACTCTATCGCTTCCTTCTTGAAATAATCGCCGAAAGACCAGTTTCCCAGCATTTCGAACATCGTATGATGATATGTGTCAAGGCCCACTTCCTCGAGATCATTGTGCTTTCCCGACACACGCAGGCACTTCTGCGAATTGGCCACCCGCTTATGTTTGGGCAGCCTGGTTGCCAAGGAAGATATCCTTGAACTGATTCATCCCCGCATTGGTGAACATCAGTGTGGGATCATTCTTGATCACCATAGGGGCAGAGGGGACTATGGTATGCTGTTTTGACCTGAAGAAACTGAAAAATTCCTCTCTTAATTCGTTAGCTTTCATCTTATGTGCCAAGCCTGTTTTAATTTTCTTTACTTTTAGGGCTTGTAAAATTAATTTTTTTTTTTAAGTTTGTGATCGAACTTCAAAATATAGTCCAAAGCCTCAAACAGTCTGATGCCGAAGGGGAAGAAATACATTCTTGATAAAGGGAACCTGCAATTTTTACAACACCGCAGAACGTGGAGTGAGAAACTCATACGCATATCGCTGTTCTTCGGTGTCTCGCTTATGCTTACTGCAGCCTACGGCTTTATCTTCGACAGACTTTTCGGCTCCCCGAAAGAGGAACTGCTCAATCAGCGGGTAGAGGAGATGAAGCTCAGGTACAGCCTGCTCGAACGCAAAATAGACTACTCATCTGAGGTACTGGCAGACATTCGTTCCACTGACAACGCATCTTACCGCTCAATACTTGACCTGCCGCAGATTCCTTCCACAATTGAGGAAGGAGGATCCGGCGGTACATTTAAATTCGGTGATCTGACAGGATATATGAATACTGACATGATGATTGCAATCAGGTCAAAATTCGAAGATCTCAGGACCGAGACAAATATTCAGTACAATTCGCTGAATGAACTTACAGTAAAGGTTGACGAATGGAAGGATATGTGGGCTCATCTGCCTTACATCAGACCTGTAAATGTCATGATGCCCGCCGGAGACGGCTTCAAATTCAGGGAGCATCATCCGGTTTTGGGTACACCTCGCTGGCATTACGGGCAGGATTTCCGTTGCCCCATTGGCACTAAGGTTTATGCTACAGGTGCCGGGATGGTCTATCAGGCAACAATGAGAGTGACGGATACGGCAACAAAGTAATAATTGACCATGGTTATGGTTACAGATCACTGTACGGTCATTTCAGCAACTTCGTCGTCAAACCGGGCCAGAAAGTAAAACGCGGTGACCTGATTGCCTATTCCGGAAATACAGGCGTCTACCTCAGGACCTCACCTGCATTATCAGATAGATCTTTACGGCGAACATGTTAATCCTCTCTCTTATTTTGCAGATGACCTGACTGAGGAAGAGTACTTTCAAATGCTCGATTACCTTACTTCCCCTTCACATTAAGATCACAAGCTCTGCCGGCAGAGGACTGTTTTGAATTTTACGGTTTTTCATAATTTTGCATGTCTTAATATTTAAGACTCAAAAGCAGATGCCCAGGACAAAGTACAAGTTTAACCACGAGACACTCAGCTTTGACAGGATAAGACTGGGCCTCAAACAGCTTGTCCTGAAGCTTTTTGCATACTTTGTCGGGTCACTTTTTCTTGCCGGATTATACGGATTTATCTTCGCCTTTATTTTTGACTCCCCGAAGGAGAGGGCACTGAAACGCGAGATAGAGCAGTTGAATCTGCAGTATGAGCTCATGAACAGGGAGATGGATAATGTGGAGAAGGTTCTGGGTCACCTGCAGGAAACGGATGATAATCTTTACAGGACTATATTCGAGTCTGAGCCTGTACCCTCCACATACCGCGAGGGAGGCATAGGAGGCGTAAACAGGTATGAGGAACTCGACGGTTTTACAAACACCCAGCTGATAACCGAGACTGCCACCCGGCTTGACAAGATCCGGAAAAAGATTTACATCCAGTCAAAATCATTTGATGAACTTATTGTTCTTGCCAGGGAAAAGGGAGAGATGCTTAGAAGCATTCCTGCAATTCAGCCTGTATCGAACAAGGACCTGAAACGTACTGCTTCAGGCTTCGGTCTGAGGATACATCCGATTTATAAGATCTCGAAGTTTCATTCAGGAATGGATTTTACTGCTCCTACCGGAACTGATGTTTTTGCCACCGGTGACGGCGTTGTGAAAACTGTCAAGTCACAGCGGCGCGAACTCGGAAACCATATAATCCTCGATCACGGATTCGGATACCAGACTGTTTATGCTCATCTTGACGCTTTCAACGTCAAAGTGGGACAGAAGGTAAAGCGCGGAGACATCATAGGTTTTGTGGGTAATACAGGATTGTCAACCGCGCCCCATCTCCACTATGAGGTATTGCTCAACAACCGTTATGTTGATCCGGCACTCTATTACTTCAATGACCTGACGGCAGACGAGTACGACCGGATGGCGGAGATCGCACTGAAGAGCGGACAGACTTTTGACTGATTGAAAATCAACTATAATGCCATACAGGGAAAAAAAGGTTGAAAAGCTCTATTACCAGATAGGTGAGGTTTCCGAAATGTTCTCGGAGCCTGTCTCAACAATACGCTTCTGGGAAAATGAGTTTGAGATACTGAGACCCAAAAAGAACAATAAGGGCAACAGGCTCTTCATGCAGGAGGACATCAGGAACCTGAAGCTGATACATCATCTCCTGCGCGAAAAGGGAATGACAATCGACGGCGCCAGGAAGTACCTGAAGAATAACCGCGGTGATGCCGATTACCGCCAGGAGATAGCCGATACTCTCCGCAATATCAGGGAGATACTCCTCGATATAAAGGACGAAATTCAATAAACCGGATGACAGTCACACTCAGGGAATTCACGGAATGGATAGGGGAGGTTATACCTCTTCATTACCAGGAACCGTATGACAACAGCGGACTGCAGGTGGGTGATCCTGATGCCGTAATTGATTCAGTTCTCTTTACCCTTGATGTGAATGAGGCGGTGATCCGCGAAGCTGCGTCAAACGGTCATAACCTCATTGTATCACATCATCCGCTTATTTTTTCACCCCTGAAACGCCTGGGTTATGGAAGCATAACCGAGAGATGCGTGGCCGAAGCCATAAGACAGGGGATAGCAGTATATTCAGCTCATACAAGTTTCGACTCGGTTGCCCGTGGAGTCAGCCATTTCATGGCTGAAAAGATCGGTCTTGAAAATATAAGGGTACTGGTTCCAGCGGCTGGAAAGCTTTCAAAGCTGGTTGCATTTGTGCCGTTGGCTGAGGCTGACAGGGTACGGACGGCAATACTGGATTCCGGAGCCGGACATATCGGCAACTATGACTCCTGCAGCTTTAATATTGAAGGTGAGGGGACATTCAGGGCCGGAGAAGGGGCAAGGCCATTTGCCGGAAAGGTGGGAGAGAAGCATACAGAACCGGAGGTGCGGATTGAGACTGTTGTTCCCGCACACCTGTTAACGAAGGTTGTCAGAACGCTGCTTGCAGTACATCCCTATGAGGAGCCGGCCTTCGATATCATTCCGCTTGCCAATGACTATTACGGCGCCGGCGCGGGCGCTGTGGGCACTGCCGCCGCCCCGCTCACCGGAGAGAGTCTGCTGGCACGCCTCAGGGAGGTCTTCGGCACTCCGGTGATCCGCTACAGCGGCGACCCGGCCCGCATCATCACAAAGATCGCCGTATGCGGCGGGTCAGGCGCCTCCCTCATCGGCGCAGCAGCCCGCGCCGGCGCTGATGCTTTCATTACAGGCGACGTCAAATATCACGCATTTACAGAAGCTCCCGAAAATATGCTCGTTGCCGATGTCGGTCACTTTGAGAGCGAAAATATTTCTTTACAGCTTCTGTACGATCTGGTTATCAAAAAATTTCCTAAATTTGCGCTCCGGTTTTCCGTGACAAAAACGAATCCTATTAATTATTTCATATGACAAAACCCACATAATTGCCCATAATCACAAACACAAAAAAGTTGTTATACAATTATGTGTGGTTCTATCATACAATTAAAATCAAAATTATACTATGATAAAAAGTACAAAAACCAGTGAGACTGAACTTTCTATCGAAGAAAAACTCAGAGCACTGTATTCACTGCAGCTGGTTGATTCCGAGATTGACAAGATAAGAACCCTCAGGGGCGAACTGCCACTTGAGGTGCAGGACCTTGAAGATGAGGTGGCAGGGCTGGAGACCAGAATCAACAACCTGAAAAGTGAGATCGCTGAGATGGAGAAATCGCTCCTGAACAAGAACAACGAGATCATAACTTCACAGGGACTCATAAAAAAATATGAGGAGCAGCAAAATAACGTGCGGAATAACCGCGAATATGACTCTCTTTCAAAAGAGATCGAATTTCAGGCTCTTGAAATTGAATTATGCAATAAAAAGATCCGTGAATTCACCGTCCTCCTGAATGAGAAGAAAGAGGTCATCGGCGAGGCACTTAAGGTGCTTGAGGAGAGAACCAAAGACCTCGACGGAAAGAAGGCGGAACTTGATGATATAACACGCGATACCCAGAAAGAGGAGGAGGTCCTTGACAAAAAATCCGGAGAACTGCAGACAAAGATCGAAGAGAGACTGCTTACCGCCTACAAGCGCATACGTATCAACGCACGCAACGGCCTTGCCGTCGTATCTGTACAGAGAGACGCCTGCGGAGGCTGCTTCAACCAGATTCCGCCTCAGCGTCAGCTCGATATCAAATCACGGAAGAAGATAATCGTTTGTGAATATTGCGGACGCATCCTCGTTGATGACGAGATCATACAGGCAAAATAAACAGACAATTAATATTTTATAATGAAGCAGAGACGTTGACATCAACGTCTCTGTCCGTTTTAATATATTTGTGATGGCTGATTTCAGCAATTAAATTCCCGGTTATGAATGATTTCAAGATGCAGATATTGGCAGGAATACCAGAAATCCTGCCGGAGGCGAAAGCGTTTGACCCCTCGGTAAACCACGCACCCAAAGCGAAAGGATATCCTTGACAGCGATGAAAAGAAACTTGCACTCCGGAATGCATTGCGGTATTTTCCGGTGGCACTGCATGCGCAGCTGGCACACGAGTTCGCAGCGGAACTGCGAGAGCATGGACGCATTTATATGTACCGTTACCGGCCTGAGTATGAGATAAAAGCGCGGCCGTTGAGTGAATATCCCCACCGTTCAGTACAGGCGGCAGCAATAATGCTGATGATCACAAACAACCTTGACAATGCTGTGGCGCAGCATCCCCATGAACTTATTACATACGGTGGCAACGGAGCCGTCTTCCAGAACTGGGCACAGTACAGGCTTACTATGCAGTATCTGGCCACAATGACTGATGAACAGACTCTTGTAATGAATTCCGGACATCCTCTCGGCCTCTTCCCTTCGCATCGCGAAGCCCCCAGGGTGGTTGTTTCCAACGGTATGGTCATCCCCAACTATTCTTCGCAGGATCACTGGGAAAAGTTCAATGCACTGGGAGTATCGCAGTACGGGCAGATGACTGCCGGCTCCTACATGTATATAGGTCCCCAGGGTATAGTCCACGGAACAACAATTACAGTACTGAATGCAGGGCGCCGCCTTAAGGACGGCAAAGAGGGACTGCGCGGAAAGCTGTTTATTTCATCGGGTCTCGGCGGAATGTCCGGGGCACAGCCAAAAGCAGGAAATATTGCCGGTGTGATCTCCGTGATCGCCGAAGTGAACCCGAAGGCTATCAGCACACGTCATTCCCAGGGGTGGGTTGATGAGGTATACGATGATATGCCGGCACTTATCAGCCGTGTCAGAAAAGCACAAAAAGCCGGTGAGGCAGTCTCCCTTGCCTGGCACGGAAATATTGTGGATGTCTGGGAACGGTTTGCCGACGAGGAACTGTGGGCTGATCTGGGCTCGGACCAGACCTCGCTGCACAATCCGTGGGCAGGAGGGTATTACCCTGCCGGAATAACATTTGAGGAAGCAGGAATAATGATGTCTGCTGACCCGGATAAATTCCGTTCACTTGTGAAAGGCTCGCTGCGCAGGCAGGTTGATGCAATAAACAGGCACACGGCACACGGCACCTACTTCTTCGACTACGGCAACGCTTTCCTCCTTGAGGCTTCGCGCGCCGGTGCGGATGTGGGTGACGGCCACGGCGGGTTCCGCTATCCATCGTATGTCCAGGATATTATGGGGCCTCTCTGTTTCGATTACGGATTCGGGCCGTTCCGCTGGGTATGCTGCTCGGGTGATCCGCTGGACCTTGAAAAAACCGATGAGATCGCTGCCAATGTTCTCACAACACTGATGAAGGAGTCACCGGAGGAGATACATCAGCAGATGGCTGATAACATCCACTGGATAAAAGAGGCCGGAAGCAACAGACTGGTGGTGGGGTCGCAGGCAAGGATACTCTATGCTGATGCTGCTGGCAGAACACTGATTGCAAAGGCTTTCAACGATGCTGTTTCTGACGGTACTGTAAGCGCTCCCGTTGTAATCGGCCGTGATCATCATGATGTCTCCGGCACTGACTCACCCTACAGGGAGACATCAAATATCTATGACGGCTCACGCTTCACCGCAGACATGGCCATCCAGAATGTGATCGGCGATGCCTTCCGCGGAGCCACCTGGGTCTCTATCCACAACGGCGGCGGTGTTGGCTGGGGTGAGGTTATAAACGGCGGCTTCGGAATGCTCCTTGACGGATCGCCGGAGGCAGAACGACGGCTGAGATCAATGCTTCTCTGGGATGTGAATAACGGCATCGCAAGACGAAGCTGGGCAAGAAACAGCGAAGCGGTATTCGCAATACGCAGGGAGATGGCACGAACACCCGGCCTGGTGGTAACAATGCCTTCTGTTGCTGACGACAAGCTTATCGGGGAGGTGCTGGATTAAATATTGTCGGGGATCATATCCGCGATCAGGCAGACAGCCATTGCAATTACTCCCTCACCCCGCCCTGTGAATCCCATTTTTTCTGTTGTAGTCGCTTTCACGGCAACAGAATCAGGATTTATGCCGACAATTTCTGCCAGTGCACTGCGCATATCTTCAATATAGGGAGCCAGTCTGGGCGATTCGAGGCAAACGGTGCTGTCAATGTTTACGACCCTGTATCCTTTGGCCGCGATCAGCCCGGCAGTCCGCTTCAGAAGTATCTTGCTGTCAATGTCTTTAAATTCCGGGGAGGTGTCAGGAAAATGAAACCCGATATCCCTGAGCCCGGCAGCACCCAGAAGCGCGTCACATATTGCATGTATGAGTGCATCACCGTCAGAATGGGCCACACAGCCCACAGGTGAGACTATGTGTACGCCTCCAAGCCAGAGTTCACGGCCTTCCGCCAGCCGGTGAAAGTCGATACCCTGTCCGATCCGGTGACGGAGGGTCATAAATTACTTTTTGCTTGCGTTGCGAAGGGCGTCAAAGTCAAATCCGAGCGAGAACCTGAGGGTTCTTGCAAGCGGATTGTTCTGGGTGACCGGCACCAGGTAGGAAAAGTCGAGCGAAAAGACATTAAGTCTGAAACCTGCACCGGCTGTGAAGTACTTTTTATTGCCTTTGGACTCTGCCTCATTGAAAGTATCCGGCACGCAATGCGAACTGCTCATTATACCAGTACTCGACCCCAAGCGAAGCGGTGAACTCACGGATCTCCTCACTGAAACCGCCGGGAGCATCGAAGAACGACTGGAAGATTGCAACAGGTATGGAGACGTTCGGGTCTTTTCCTTCAAGAATGGTCTCTCCGTCAGTATCATACACCGGGGGCGTGGGAACAAGAAGCTTGTTGAAGTCAACGGACAGGCTCACCGAATTGTATTTGTCAAGCTTAATTGTGCCTGTCGTTCCGAGACGCATATTCATAGGTATGAAATCAGGGTCACGTGAATCGGTGTAGCTCATCTTCGAGCCGATGTTCGAAAAATTGAATCCGGCAGCAATACTGCCATCTCTCTGACCGATCTTTATATCATTGTGGTAGTAGCCTGAAGCATCTGCAGCATATGCTATTCCTGCTTTTGTTTCAGTACTGCCGACGATAAAACCGCCGGTGATATTCGAATATATGAACCTCAGTGCGACGCCGCCTGAGAAATGTTCGGAAAAGAGACGCGAATATGCCACGTCAGCAGAGAATTCATTGGGATTGAAGTTGCTCTGGTAATTACCGTAGTCATCAGTGAACTGTATTTCCCCAAGTGATGAATACATGAGGCTGGCGGCAATAACCTGCCGGCTGTCTACCCTGTAGTATCCTGAAAGATAGGCAAGGTTAATGTCCGGTACAAGTGCCCGTAGCCATGGTGAGTATGATATTCCGAATCCTCCGTTGCCGTCGATGAATGCAAATTTGGCAGGATTCCAGTGCATGCTGAATATGTCAGGAGAAGTTGCAACACCTGCATCTCCCATTCCTCCGGCACGTGAGTCAGGAGCAATTGTAAGGAACGGAACCACTGTCTGGATTGCGTTAAGGGGAGCATCCTGTGCCAGAATCTTAACCCCCGGGAGAAGTGATACCAGTAATATGGTGATAATTAGTGCTTTGTTTTTCATTTCTTTTTTAAATTCAGGTTGTGCAAATATAAAACAAAAAAAAAGGTAAGATATTGTATTGCCTCACAAAATGATCACTCTGCCTGAGGATGAGGCTCTTTCGCCCGCTGACGTCACCGCATCGGCACGCCATATATAGAGTCCGCGCGCCAGCCTGCCTCCGGAGTCGTCGCATCCGTCCCACATTATATCAGGCAGCCGGTACCCGGCGGTGAAAACCTTTTCCCTGATAACCCTGAGAGCCTCTCCCGAGGTGTTGAATACAGTGATTGTAACATCAATTTCTGTGTCTGGTCTGTTATGTCCGGCAGCAAATTTCGTTTCTGCAACTGCAGGATTGGGAAAGCTGATAAGATCTGTCAGCCTGAATTTCCCGCTTGTCTCAACAATAAATTTCAGGTTTGCCGAGGAGGGATTGTTGAGATTATCCCATGCCCTCAGTGAGACTGTATGTTCCCCTTTCTCCGGAATCAGGAGCTGATATGTAAGACTTCCTGACCTGTGTTCGCCCAGATCGGTGCGGAACAGGCTGTTCAGCGAGACTGCCCCGGACTGGTCATCATCGAGCCATGCAATTATGTCATGACCAATTCCGGCCCCTGTCGCATTTATGCCCGAGTCATCGCTTATGAGCGCTAACAGAGAAGGAGAGGTGTCGGTGATTCCTCCTCCGGTAAAAAGAGTGTCGTTCATGAAGAGTCTGATCTGAGGACCTTCGGTGTCATTTATGTCGATATCTGAAAACCCGCCCACTGTCAGACCGGCAAAGTTCCCGTTCATGTCAGTTATGTCATTCCGGGCATAGTATGTAACTCTTCCGGAGCCGAAGGAGTAGTTGATATCCAGAGGGACGATGAATGAAAAGCTGAAGTAACCCTCACTGACAGTTGTCTGACCGCTGAAGATTATGTTGCCGGTCACCGGGAAATTCATTGTAGAACCGCCGTCGTTTCCGAGAGTGCTGACAGAAGAAGGCTTATCATAAACACGCGGCTCAACGGTCCCGTTGAATGATGTCAGCGGGTTGCCTGACGGGTCTTCTATGTGGCCGCTTACAGTGATGACTGACAGTGCCTTAAGAGTATCGGTGGCAAGGCTGACACTCACACTGTTAATGCTGTCGGTAACCACCCTGCCGTTGACGGGCCATGCCAGTCTGAGTGCGGGATCGCCGAGCAGCAGGAAGTTGCGCTTGTTCATCCCTGTGCCTGCATTTATCTTGGCCATGGCGGATTATGTCGCCCATTCTCATGGACCTCCCGTCAGGCGCAGTAGCAAATGCATAATCGTAAATATTCCTGTTCAGTGTGAAATTGGGTGCGGAATAAACAACCCTGGTGGTGCTCATCAGACCAATACCTCCGCCTGCAGGATTCAAAAGTACCATTTCACCGGCAGAGGTCCGCGAAGAGATCGCTCCTGTGGCAGGGTTAATCTCCACATCGTCAAATCTGGAGAATTCACAGGTGGCTGTGATAAAAAGGGGCAGCATACCCTTGTTTTTCCACGAGTTGATATTGTCAGTACGAATTACTCTCTCATGTGCCAGTCCGCTCTCGCTTCCGTGCCCAACATAATTAAGTATCAGGCATCCTGCCGCTATACGGTCATTTATTGCCCTGACCGCATCAGGATAAGAATTGCCTGTAACTGTTGTTTCCTGACGGTATGCATCGAGGTAGATCTTTTCAACACTGAGGGCAGGAGCGGAGGCAGACGCTTCCGCACTGAGACTTTCAGCGTCAGTCATATGCAGGTTACCGTCCTCGTCATCTGCAACCATGCAGAGTACATTTCTCCACGATCCCTGTGATGAGGTGCTGAGATAAGAGGCTATCTTCCGGGTTACAATACCCGCTCCTGTAGTATCGGTAACGGGCAGCCTTCCTATTGAAATATCCAGGAATCCGTCAGCCTCACCCTCTCCGTCGTCCAGCAGACCGTAGAAGTCGTCAGAAGTAAATGAGAGTACACCTACGTGCGAATTCACTGATTGCCATGTAGGTATGAAGGAGGTGTTCTGTGGGGGAGGTGTTTTGTTCTCGTATGATCCGTCGCCGAATAATAGCAGGTATTTAAGGGCGTCAGGCGTGTTGCTTCCCTTCATTCGCATCATCCTCAGGAAGTTACGTATGGCGACGGCATCAGGTATGCCTCCGGAAAACTCATTGTAAATTTGTTGCGGAGTGACAATCAGTGAAGTGGTGCCGTCATCTGTCAGATGCATATCGGCAATGCGTTGGGCATAGGGGACAAACAGAGGATGTGTTAAGATTACCATATCAGCCGCTGGCGCGGAATGCAGGTTTTGGTTCGGTATTACAGCTGATTTAATTACAGGCCGCATTACATGCTGGGTTGTGAAGGCAATGAATTTACGAAGAGAATCAGTTTCTGCCGTGAAGGTTGTGGTGCCTGCTGAAAATGAGGATTCCATAATCAGGGGTGCGAAGGGATCAGTCACATCCCAGACATTCAGTGCGGTTGCGGAAGTTATGCTGAACCGGGATAAATTGCCCGGCCCTGCCGTTCGGCTGTCTGATACAAACAGCTGCCTGTCTGAATAATTCAGCTGCGCCCTGCCCTGAATGTCAATGAAGTCTACATAACCTGCGGCTGCCGGGTTGCCTGATGCAGAAAAAGTAACCGAAAAGAGGGGTGAGGCTGATGCTGCAATACATGAGTCTTCAGCCGTAACGATACTGGCATATACGCCGTTAAGGTCAGCCGGATTTACAGCCGGCAGAGTGAGTGTCTTGATGACCTGGGCACCCTGTCTGATGATGAAACGTGACTCGCTGCCGGACCTTGCGAGGACTCGTGCGCGGTAATGGATCTGCTCTCCCGGAACCATGGTACCGAAGTGCGGATCGACACTGTTTTCCCTTTCAGAGATTACCTGCTGATACCATTCCCTGCCGGACCGGAGCAGATTGGTGCTTTCTGTTTCATACCTGAAATATACATCGGTGGAGTTAGGGAAGAGACCCGGTATACCGGTAACAGTTGCAGCTGTTTTTACCTGAAGTGCAGCGCCGGCACGGGTTGTGATGAAGTAAAAGGCCGTATCCGAATAGTGATGCCTGATAAAGTTATAGTTGCCGGTACTCTCATTATATATGTACCTGTGAGTTCCTTCACCGTAAAAAACGATGAAATCGCCGTCGTTGAAAACATTGTCACTTCCCTTGTCAGTAATGAATGCCACCGGTCTGAGATCATCGGGTGCCGTTCCGTCATTGTAAAAAGAGAGCTGTCCTCTGTTGTTGCCGAAGATTGCAACGGAGGCGGGGTCTGTAAACCCCATATTTTTTATCTGTGAGAAGTCTATGCGGTATACACCCGGTTCTGTAACGGCGATCCTTATCCATCTGCCGCTGCTGAGCATTGAAGATGGGGCGTACTCCTGCGCCGGAGCCGTAAGTACGGTCAGGAATACAAAAAGTACCAGGTAGCAGAAACGGATACTTTTAAGTTTCATCCGGGCAAAGATAGTGAAGTAGTTTATCTTTGTCCAGCAGTTGCCGGACGTGTCATGAAACATTAACGACGCAGAAACGTTCAAATTGCTGGACAGTCACAATGGGATCAAGAAAAACTATAACTCTCCTCTGCCTGGTTGCAAATGTTACAGCGGCTTTGTCGCAGGACACCTGGTATGGATCAGTGACCGGAATGGAGATGATGTATAATCCTGCCTACACAGGTTCTTCAGGTGATGGCAGAATGAGAATCTCCTGTTATTCATTCCTTCCCGGTGCCGGCTTCGGGTTGCAGTCAGTCTATGCATCCTATGACGACTACTCACAGACACTTCACGGTGGAGCAGGGATCTGGGTTGCCGATGACATGATGGGGGAGGTGCTTAATGACCTGCGTGCCGGAATGAGCTATGCATATCACCTTAAGGCAGGCAGTAATCTCTTTTTCAATGCCGGACTTACAGCTTCGGTCGTTCACAGGGGAATAAACCGTGGAGCGGTCACTTTCCCCGGTGACTTTGACCCTTTCGGAGGTTTGGTAAGTCCTCCGGGCGAGACAGTTTCAGATGCCGGTTCAACACTTTTTGATTTAGGAAGCGGGGTAACTTTCTCCTCAGGGCCATGGTACGGCGGGTTTGCAGTCATGCATCTGGCGCAGCCTTATTTAGATGACAACCATCAGGACTATAACAGGCTTGAGCGGCTATACACATTTAATGCCGGCAGGGTAATTTTTTCAAAGAGTACCGGTACTGGAACTCCGGCCATCGGCTTTAATAATGCTACAGGGAGGAAATATTATCACATATTTAGGAACTTCAGCCTCTTTCAGGGAACTTGTCCTCGGATTGGCAGGATGGTATGTCAGGGATGGCTTTTCCGCAGTGGAACCCTCGGCAGGATGGAATTCCGGTTCCTTAAAAATCACATTGTCATATAGTTACGGGCTGTCTAACGGAGATGTTTCATTTCCCGGAACGGCGGTCGTAAAAGCCGGATTGTCGGTATCTTTAAATAATGTTGAAAAAAGAAGGGTAATTCATGTAATAAAGTTACCCGATTTGTAGTTATTTTGGGAGCAGCGTTGTTTCTAAGTTAAATTTATATATTTTTGAAAATTAAACATGTTTTAAATATTAAAGAGGCCATGTATAAACTCAGAGCTTTGCCGGTTTTCGTTGTTGTTGCACTCTTCATGTTCTCCTGCAAGGGGGGCAAGACGGAAAACGTATCTCCCACCACGGGGTGGAGTTACAGGGATCCAAAATCAAGCGATGTGAACGACCTCGGTTATCCCATCGGAGAAGCATCAGAACAGATAACGGGCCCGAACCTGGTGCTCATCGAAGGAGGTACCTTTACAATGGGAAGGGTTGAGCAGGACGTAATGTACGACTGGAATAACATTCCGCGCAGGGTTACAGTCTCTTCTTTTTATATGGATGAAACAGAGGTGACAAACCTTGATTACCGTGAATATCTGTACTGGCTGAGAAGGGTATACAGTGATTATCCTGAAGTTCACCGCCGTGCACTTCCTGACACTCTCGTATGGAGAAGCCCCCTGGCTTTCAATGAACCTTATGTACAGTATTATTTCAGGCACCCTTCATATAATTCCTATCCTGTTGTAGGCGTCAGCTGGCTGCAGGCAAATGACTACTGCGTCTGGAGAACTGACAGGGTCAATGAGCAGATTCTTCTTGAAAGCAAATGGCAGGAACCCAATGTTGAGCAGACAGGTGCCAACAACTTCAACACGGAAGCATATTACGCCGGACAGTATGAAGGCATACCCGGTCAGAGAGTCGATGAAGTACACGCCCGTGTACGCCAGGAAGACGGTGTTCTGCTGCCGAGATACCGCCTCCCGACTGAGGCTGAGTGGGAATTCGCCGCATACGGCCTGAGAGGAAATACCTTTGAGGAAAGAATTTATGAAAGGGCCATTTACCCGTGGGACGGTCATAATGTCCGCAATTCAGCTCCAAAATACAGGGGCGAATTCATGGCAAACTTTGTACGTGGAAGGGGTGACATGATGGGTGTTGCAGGCAACCTGAACGATGCCGGTAGCATTACAGTTGATGTCAGGTCTTACTGGCCCAATGATTACGGTCTTTATTGCATGGCTGGCAACGTAAACGAATGGACACAGGATGTTTATCGTCCGCTTTCATCGGAAGACATTGACGGCTTTAACCCGTTCAGAGGCAACGTATTCACTGATCTTCGCAGGGATGCCAACGGTCAGGTGGTTGAAAAAGACAGACTCGGCAGACTGCAGATTGATACAGTGAAGCCGGAAGATGTTGCAGACAGGTACAATTACCAGAAATCAGACTACAGAAACTATCTTGACGGCGATGTAATCTCAAGCATTTCCTCGAGTCTCGAATGGTCTGGTAATGCCGAGCTTGCACAGACAGAAAAGATGTATGCACAGAATACAACTGACAATGACTATGTGACCCTCATCAATGACAGGGCCAGGGTCATCAAGGGCGGATCATGGAAAGACAGAGCTTACTGGCTAAATCCTTCAACCCGCCGTTATCTTGATCAGGAGGCCTCACGAGATGACCTCGGATTCAGGTGCGCAATGATCAGGGTAGGAAGCCCGGCCGGTTTGTAACAGATTTGGATTTTATGAATATAAAGCCTCATTATCAGGAATAATGGGGCTTATTTTTACAATATCATGGAGCTAAACGAATTGTACAGCCTCGTTCGCAGTTCAGCAGGGATTTGCACTGATACAAGATCCCTCAGCAAGGGAGAAGTTTTTTTCGCACTTAAAGGCCCGAGTCATGACGGTAACCGGTATGCCACTGCCGCCATTACTGCAGGAGCTGTTGCTGCTGTTACTGATGATCCTTCACTGAAAGGCAAAAACATTATTGGCGTCACAGATGTATTGACGACTCTTACAGAACTGGCTGTCATCCACAGGAAGACATTACAGGTGCCGGTCATTGCAATTACCGGTACTAACGGCAAGACAACTACAAAAGAGCTCGTTACAGCAGTACTGTCACGAAAGAAAAAGGTGCACAGTACAGCGGGTAATATGAACAATCATATTGGCGTGCCTCTGACACTGCTGGGCGCACCCGCAGATACCGGATACCTTGTAATAGAAATGGGCGCAAACCATAAGGGTGAGATAGCCTCCCTGTGCCGTACGGCAATGCCGACACACGGGATAATTACAAATATCGGGAAGGCACATATCGAGGGCTTTGGCTCTTTTGAGAATGTAATTGCAGCCAAGTCTGAATTGTTTCAGTGGCTTCACAATAACGGCGGCATTGCTCTCTACAATGAGAATAGTACGACACTGACTGAACTTGTTTATCACCTGGTACTTAAAGCAGTACCCTACTCTGACCCTGACGGTACAGACCTGGTGGTTAAACCTGTTGAACATGATGACCCGTTCCTGAATGTCGGGGTTGACTACACAGGGCACCATTATGCCTTTACGACACATCTTTTCGGATCGTACAATCTTGACAACGTCAGGGCCGCAATGGCGGTAGGAATATTCTTTGGGGTACCAATTGACGAAATCATTGACGCCATTTCCCTTTACCGGCCTTCAAACAACAGATCGCAGATAAGGAAAACGGAGCGTAATACAATTATTTGCGATTCCTACAATGCGAATCCTTCGAGCATGTCAAAAGCTCTCGCCGCATTCAGCGAAATCAGCGCTGAAAAGAAGATTGTGATATTGGGTGATATGCTTGAGCTGGGGCACGAGAGCCTCGCGGAACATTCAAGGGTAATTGAGACACTTGACGCAATTGAAGGGCTTGAGATACTGCTCGTCGGTCCGGTGTTCATTTCACTTGCAAAAGGAAAAACGATGAAGACTTTCAGCACCTCAGGGGAAGCACGCGAGTGGCTCAGCAAAGAAAACCTTTCCGGGTATACTGTCCTGGTTAAAGGCTCAAGGGGTATGATGCTGGAGAAGGTCTACGACGTTCTGTGATTTACCTTTGAAGTTTATTACAACTATCTCCGGCCTGGTTCCAAGACGCACCCGGGGTCCCCACAAGCCGAATCCTGAGGATACTATAACATCAGTGTTTCCGAATTTTTTGTGCCCGTAACTCAGTTCGAACATAGCCCTTGTGATCAGGTTCAGCGGCCACATCTGACCGTTATGCGTATGTCCCGAAAGCTGAAGATCCACAAGTGTACCCTCAAGCTTTTTCAGTTCATAGGGCTGATGGTCAAGCAGGATGACAGGCTTACCGGCATCCGTCAATCCTATGAGTGAGTCCAGTGTGGCCCGGCCGTTGCCGAAGCCCTGCTGTGCTGTTCTGTCAAGCCTCCCGATAAGCTGAACACCGTTGCCAAGTGGCACGGTTTCATCCTTCAGTATCCTGATCCCCTTGCTTTCGATATACGGAAGAGACTTATGAAGGTCACCCATATACTCATGATTTCCGGTAATTGCATAGTGTCCGTACTTAAGAGGTGGCAGGGTGAGATGTGACAGGAGGTCTCCGCGCAACACGGGTCCCATACTTCCGTCGACAAGGTCGCCGAGAAACAGAACCAGGTCAGGCTTTTCCCTGCCTATCATCTGCGAAAGATGTTTCATGCTCCTTTTTCTGATAATACTCCCCAGGTGGATGTCTGAAACTGCAACAATTTTCATTCCTTCCTGTCCGCCTGTAAAATTCTTCCCGGTACTGATGTCATACCTTGTCACCCTCGGGTGAGATGGCGGAAAAGAACCCAACCGTTATCAGCAATGCTGAGCCGCCTGTGATTGTAATGAAAAGCCAGAGCTTTACATGTGTCATCGTGGCCGGATTAATAAGATGAAACGGTCGCTGCGCCAGCAGAACAATGTCTGAAAGAAGCCACATGAGGAAACCGTAAAGCATGAAAGCCATCCAGAATCCGCCAACAATATTCAGAATATCGGTAAAAACGTTTGAATGCCTGTATTCGAGGAATTTGCCTGCAATGAATGTTGATGCAAGTATTATAAATACTATTCTATAGACTGCTATAGGGTATCCTGCCCCGGTCAGTGCCCTGCTTCCCTTGAGGTATAGATAAAGGTTCGTCAGAAAATAGACCGTTAAGACTATTGTGAAAAATATTGCCATTTGTTTATTGATTCTTATTGCCACTTCAGGGATGTGAAAACTCTTCTTTTCCTTATGTAATACTCAAAAACGACAGATTTGTTCATCATTGTATGAGGAGGACCGTAAGTTTCGCAAACAGGGGAGAGGCTTCTGTGTGTCCTGATGCTGTTCCTGGCCTTCCTGAAATCGTTATGGGCTCTGATAACTGCCTTAAAAGGCTGCCATCCGGAGGTGAAGAGGAACATAACGGCCGCCACTCCGTCAAGCACCTGCCTTATAAAAATTGTCCGCCTGATCCTGCGTGAGGGCAGGTTCTTCGCAAGCATCAGCAGGCTGTTCCTGAAATTGTAATATATCTTCTGCGGCGATCCGTAGCTGAGTGTTCCTCCACCAACGTGCCAGACTGTCGTCTCTGGAACGCAGTAAATATTAAAACCGGCATTCTGCATTCTCCAGCACAGGTCAATCTCTTCCATATGAGTGAAAAATGATTCATCAAACCCGTCGCACTGCTCAAATGCCGAAGCTCTCACTGCCATGCATGCACCGGATGCCCAGAATATTTCACGGACATCATTGTACTGTCCGTTGTCATTTTCGGTATAGTTCATTATCCGTCCGCGACAGAAAGGATATCCGAATCTGTCCAGATAGCCGCCAGCAGCTCCGGCATGTTCGAATCGCTCCGGCTCCGAATATGACTTTATTTTCGGCTGGCATGCCCCTGCTGCAGGGTGCATGTCCATGAATGTGACAAGTGCGTCACACCATCCCTGTTCAACTGCCACATCGGAGTTGAGAAGTATATAATATTCAGAATCAATCTGTTCAAGAGCCCTGTTATAGCCTCCGGCATAACCGTAATTTTTGTCCAGCAGTATTACCCTGATGGCCGGGTGATTGCCGGTGAGCCAGCTGACAGAGTCATCATCCGAACCATTATCGGCAACTATTACTTCAGTACCGGGTGATGTAGTGGCGCTGATGACTCCCGGAAGAAACTTTTCCAGGAAAGCGCGTCCGTTCCAGTTCAGAATGACAACAGCTGTCTTAATCATCTTTTTTCGGTCTTTTATGTTTCCAGCGCCGGTGTGACCATAGCCAGAATTCCGGCTGTTCCCTTATTATCTCTTCCAGTTTGCGCACGTGTCTTTCGGTGATGGCGTGAGGCGTCTCGTCTTCAGGCCGCTCTGATATCATGGAAGTCTCAACTTCGTAGTAACCCCTTCTGACCTTGATTATGTGTACGAATATTACGGGCATGTCAAGCTTCACGGCAACTTTCTCAGGGCCTGAGAAGAACCCTGTATCCTGGTTCAGGAAGCTGGTCCAGTAAGTGTGTTCATCAGGCGGAGGTGTCTGATCGGCAATGAACGCGGTGACAGTCAGTTCTCCGTTTTTTCTGCGTTTTATGATCTCTCTGAGAATGCTTTGCATGGGGGAGGCGACCACTCCGTACTTCGATCTGAGATCACACATCAGCCTGTCAAAGTATTTGTTTTTCAGCGGCTTGTAAATTGTCATTGCTGTGTAACGGGTAAAAAGCGGCATTGATGACATCCATTCCCAGTTATTGTAATGACTGCAGACTGCCACTATCTCACGGCCTTCTCCGTATAGCCGGTCAATCAGGGTCATATCCCTGAACCTGAACCTTCGTGAGATCTCACGGCTGCTCATGTGAGTCACTTTCAGAGTCTCCACGAAGAGATCGGCCAGGTGCCTGTAAAACTTTCTGGAGATTCTCTCAAGCTCAGCTTTGTCTTTTTCAGGAAATGCATTTCTGAGGTTTGCTTCAACCACTTTCTTCCTGTATGAAGGAAAGTAATAGAGAAGAACGAAAAAGAGATCGGAAAAAATGTACAGGACCCTCAGGGGCAAAAGTGTGATTACATAGTTGAGACCGAAGAAAATATAGAATCCTATAGCTTTCATCTTTCCCGGGGTTCAATAATTTCACAATTCATACTGCTGTCGTCACGCAGGGTTGTAAGTTTCACTCTTCTCACCGATCCGGATAATCCTTCCCTGAAGGGAACCACTGTGCGGATATAATTGCCTGTGAAGCCGGCTATCATTCCATCTGCGTCCTCCTTCTCGAAGAGTACATCAGTAATCACTCCCGATGACGTCTTCATGAAGAATGTGCGACGGCTCTCGGAGAGTTTTATAAGTCTCCTGCTGCGTTTTTCCTTTTCGGCGGCCGGCACTGCGCCGGGCATTGATGCCGCCGGTGTCCCCGGACGCGGCGAAAATGAAAAGACATGGAGGTAAGTAAGCGGCAGGGCTTCAAGAAAGCGGAGTGTCTCCTCAAAGTCTTCTTCCGTCTCTCCCGGAAAACCGACTATAACGTCAGCGCCCACTGAAGCCTCAGGCATCTGTTGCCTGATTTGCTTCACCCTGTCCTCGAAAACATCGCGACGATAACGGCGCCGCATCAGTCCCAGTATCTTATCGTTGCCGCTTTGCAGGGGCATGTGTATGTGGGGCATCAGAACAGGCTCTCCGGCAATCAGTTCCACAATGGAGTCAGTAAGGAGGTTGGGCTCTATTGATGAGAGTCTCAGCCTTTCAATTCCGGGGACTTTTACGAGTGACCTGAGCAGTTCTTCAAGGGTTTCTCCGGTGCTCCTGCCAAAGTCGCCCACATTTACTCCGGTGAGGACAATCTCCCGTACACCCGATGCCGTCACCGCGGAGGCTTCAGCAACAATTTCCGAAATAAGCGGATTGCGGCTGTTACCCCTGGCTTTTGGTATTGTACAGTATGAGCAGTGATAGTCGCATCCGTCCTGCACCTTCAGAAACGTCCTCGTCCGGTCACCGGCTGACCATGAAATATTGAACCCGGCATTTTCCAGGGCCTCGCAGGAGTGGACTTCAGCCACGCTCTTTTTGTCAAGATTTTTTATGTATGCAGCAATGTCGAATTTCTCATTGTTGCCGAGTACCAGATCCACTCCTTCGATGGCGGCAGCCTCGTCAGGCCGGAGCTGTGCATAGCAGCCGACAACTGCAATGAATGCGCCGGGATTGTGATGGATGATCTTTCTGACGGCCTGACGGCATTTCCGGTCAGCCGTATCCGTTACGCTGCAGGTATTTATGACGAAGATGTCAGCACTGCTGCCCGGATCAACCCTTTCGAACATTTCGTCAGGGAAGGCTCTTGCAATAGTCGATGTCTCAGCAAAATTTAGTTTGCATCCCAGGGTCTGAAACGCTACTTTTTTCTTCAAAATGAATTCATTACAGTTTCGGCTGCAAAAATAGCTCAAAAAAGCTAACCTACAGCAGTCTGCTCGCCAGTTCGGCCAGGAAACTCCTCTCTCCCTTGACAAGATTGACATGGGCAAAGAGATCCTGTCCCTTCATCTTGTCTGACAGGTAGCTCAGCCCGTTGGAACCGGCATCGAGGTACGGAGAGTCTATCTGCTCTATGTCACCTGTGAATATCATTTTTGTCCCTTCGCCGGCACGTGTTATGATTGTCTTGACTTCATGCGGCGTCAGGTTCTGGGCTTCATCGACGATGAAGAAGATGTTTGAAAGGCTACGGCCTCTGATGTATGCCAGTGGTGTTATTACAAGCTTCTCTTCCTTCACCATGTCATTTATGCGGATGAATTCGGGACTCTGGGAGCTGAACCTGTGTTTTATGACTGTAAGGTTGTCAAACAGGGGCTGCATATACGGGTCCATCTTCTCCTTCACATCACCCGGAAGGAAACCCATATCCCGGTTTGCCAGGGGTACAATGGGCCTGGCAAGAAAGATCTGCTTATAGCGCTTGTACTGGTGAAGAGCCGAGGCGAGCGCCAGAAGAGTCTTTCCGGTACCTGCCTTGCCAGTCAGCGAGACAAGCTGGATATCGGGATTGCACAATGCATCAAGAGCAAAGGTTTGCTCCGCATTGCGCGGTTCAATGCCGTATGTGGTTTGTTTCAGAACCCTGATAAGCATCTTTGAGACAGGATTGTAATGGGCCAGGGCGCTGGACCCGCTGTTCCGCAGAATGTAAAAGTGGTGCCCCAGCTCCTCATCCTTTATCTTCAGGTCTCCGACGGGAACGCCTTCCGGCTGTTCGTAAAGCTTGTTGATGATCTCGTGGTTGACGCCTTCAATTGTCTTAATACCCTTATACAGGTCGTCAAGATTTGCCACCTTGTCATTTTCATAGTCTTCAGCCCTGACACCCAGCGATTTAGCCTTCATTCGAAGGTTTATGTCCTTGGTTATAAGTACCACTACCTTATCACGGTGCTGCTGAGTGACATAATCGGCTATTGCCAGAATGCGGTGGTCAGGGGTTCTCTCCGGAAAAGATTCCGTGACCCTCTCCGAGAACTGTTTTCCTGTTTCGATATGAAGGCTGCCCAGCTTGTCGCCAAGAGGAATGCTGCCGGTCAGCAGCAGGTCACCGGATATCTTGTCGAGTTCACGTGTGAACTCACGGGCATGAAAGTTTATTAAATCGTTTCCCCTCTTGAACTTGTCAAGTTCCTCGAGAACAACGATGGGGATTATTACGTCGTTTTCCTCAAAATTGTAAATACAGGTGTAATCATGCAGCAAAACATTCGTATCGAGAATGAAGATTTTGCTCTGTTTTTTTTTCTTCGCCATAGATTTTTTTTTATCGTTAGAACACCATAATCCGGCGCCTTATGGTCATGAACAAAGATACCTTTCGCCGTTTCTGTCAAGAGGCAATTATTGTAAATTTGCAAACAACCATCATCAGGTTATTAACATGACATACGACGAAACAGTAGAATATCTGTACTCCATGCTGCCTGTGTGGCACAGAACTGGAAAAGCAGCATACAAGGGAAACCTTGACAACACACAGGCTCTTGATACGTACTTCGGCCATCCTCACCTGAAATTCAGAACAATACATGTTGCCGGCACAAACGGAAAGGGTTCCGTCTCTCACATGCTGGCCTCGGTGTTCCAGGAGGCGGGGTACAAAACAGGTCTCTATACCTCACCTCACCTGCGTGATTTCCGGGAGAGAATACGTGTGAATGGTATGATGATTGAAAAGGAGGATGTAATCAGTTTTGTTGAAAAGCACAGGGGGATAATTGAAAGCACCGTTCCTTCCTTTTTTGAGCTAACAGTTGCAATGGCCTTTGATTATTTTGCCCGCCAGGAAGTGGATGTTGCTGTCATAGAGGTGGGAATGGGAGGAAGGCTGGACTCAACGAACATAATTACCCCGGTATTGTCTGTGATCACAAACATCGGCCATGACCATATGGAGTTTCTAGGTGACACTCTTGCGGCTGTTGCAGGTGAAAAAGCCGGAATAATCAAGGAGGGTGTGCCTGTTGTTGTCGGAGAGACCCATCCTGAGACGGCTGAGGTATTTATCACTGCGGCAAATGCAAGGCATACGGAGGTCACTTTTGCCGACAGGGTTTTCAGGTGCAACCTCGGTGACCCGGATAAGACGACTGCCGTGAGACCGTATATGCTGTATGATCTGCGCACCCGTACCCGCAGGGGAGGGGCAACTCCCCTTGGCGGTCTTGCCCAGCAGAAGAACATTCAGACTGTAGCAGCGGCATTCGGGTCGGTTGCTGACGGGTTCAGTCTCACCAATGAGCATTTTGTGAGGGGTGTGGCGAATGTGGTTCTGAATACCGGGCTGATGGGACGCTGGCAGGTTCTCGCGCAGTCGCCGCTGACGGTGTGCGATACGGGTCATAACCGTGAGGGACTTGAATATGTTGTAAGACAGCTAAAAGCGACGCCAAAACGAGTGCTTCATATTGTAATTGGATTTGTGAATGACAAGGATCTGTCGCAGGTGCTGCCTCTTTTCCCGCCCGAAGCCGTTTACTATTTTACCAGGGCGAACATTCCCAGAGCCCTGGATGAAAATGTGCTTAAAACTGAAGCCCTGAAGCACAATCTGGAGGGCAATGCTTATCCATCAGTGGCACTCGCCCTGGATGCAGCAAAGACGGCTGCTGCCGAAGATGATATGATATTCATCGGCGGATCCACCTATGTGGTGGCGGAGGTGGTGGTGAGTGGAATGGGTTTATAGCATGGGGCATGGGGAGCGATCCGCCAGCTGGTGAACTAAAATTCCGGAACTTACCAGGTTGAAAATCTCAACCTCAACCTCAACCTCAACCTCAGCCTCAGCCTTAACCTCAACCTCAACCTCAACCTTAACCTTAACCTCAATTCAGGTAAACTAAATAAAATTGACTTCCTTATTTTCAGGATGTAACTTTGTTATTACCAGGTTGTAAAAGCATATCCTGCCCGAAATAAGGAGTCCCTGAAAATCCTTTAAAGAGTAAGGAGTGTAAGCTGAAAAACTCAAGAGTAGGCGAATCTAAAAAACGGACTATGAAGAAAATCTCTGTTTTTCTGGCGGTTCTTTTTCTGGGTGTCACATCCGTAATGGCACAACCGCAACTTGAAAAGGGCAACCTGTTGGTTGGGGTAACATCAACGGTTGCGCTGAATGGAAGCATGAGCACGGAATTCCTGAGCCTGAGCTTCATTAAGATCAAATACAAATATGGTTCCAACCCGGCTGAAGACAGGTACAAGATGACTTCCTTCAATATACTGCCTAAGGCGGGGTATTTCGTGACTGACAACCTTGTGGCAGGTTTGCAGATGGTGGCCTCGGGTTACACGGAAACGGACCTGGAGTATGATGATACATATAAGGAAAACACACTTGGAATAGGTCCTTTTGTGAGGTTCTACTATCCGCTCGAAAATTTCTATCCATTCATTGAGGCTGAGTCTATTTTCGGAACAATCAAGGAATCATGGTACGATGACGATGAAAAATCTCCTTTTCTCATGCTTGGGGTTTCAATAGGTGCATCCCTGCCCCTGGGAGATAAAGTCACTTTCGATGCTGCAGTCGGGTATTTTCGATCATCAGTAAAAAATACAAATGTCGAGACAGATGAGACGACTTATTTCATTACATCCGGGGTTGGCCTTAGAGTAGGATTCAATATTTACCTTAAAGTGTCAGGATTATGAAAAGATATACAATGTTTACAGCTGCCCTCATTTTGGCTGCATCAGGAGCACTTGCACAGCTTCCTCAACTTGAAAAGGGCAATATAATGTTCGGGGTTACTTCAACTGCCAGCATGAGCGGGTCATGGGGTTCTGATTTGATGAGTCTCAGCTTCCTCCGCTCCAAACACAGGGCAGGATCAAATACCTATAATGAGGATAATATCAGGACTTTCAGCCTGCTTCCGAGGGGGGGCTACTTCATAATGGATAACCTTGTTGTTGGCGTCGAAACAATGTTAGCCAGGTCTTCACGTCAGCATGACGGCTCTGAAGGAAAATATATTGAAAGCACCTTTGCAATCGGTCCTTTCATAAGGTATTACTATCCACTGGAAAAAGTCTGCCCCTTTGCTGAAATTGAAATGATGTTTGGATCATACACTGATAAATGGCCGACCTCAGGTTCCATTGAGGAGGTGTATCGTTATTCACTGTCTGCGGCAGGTCTGCATCTTGGCGTGGCAGTTCCGATCGGAGACAAGGTTACTTTTGATATGACGGCAGGCTATACCAGGATAGTGTGGAAAGAGACTGAAGACAATGAGGATGATTTAAGTGAAATCTATACAGGTCCGATGATCAGGATGGGGTTTACCCTATACCTGTAGTTTTTTTGATCATTTTACATCAGAGTTTTATCCATTGAATGTCAGTTGTTTATTGTCAAATCCGGAACCTTACTGGACCCGGGTCAGGTTGTTCTTTTGTACTGCCTGAAGTAATGATGTGGTGCTTTTTTCCTACCTTAATCCCAAAATTAAGGTGAAATGAAACGTATTATTCTATTAGCGCTCATCCTGGCACCAATGTTGGCTTTAAACGCCCAGGAGGGAAAGAAACTGACGATTCTTCATACAAACGATTTTCACTCGCATTTACAGGGATATGCCCCGGAATCGGCATACACCCCGTTGACTGCCGATGGCGATGAAACCGTTGGAGGCTTTTCCAGGATTGCGGGAATAATCTCAATTGTGAAGACTGAAAACCCGAACTCAACTCTGGTCCTTGATGCCGGAGATTGCCTTATGGGAACGTTTTTTGCTGCCCTGGAGCCCACTACCGGATTCCAGCTGAATCTTATGAAAAAAGCGGGTTATGATGTTGTGGCTGTGGGGAATCACGACTTTGATTTTGGTCCTGCTGCATTTGCCGGCACAGTCAAAGCCGCATCCGCAAGGGGAGGATTGCCTGTTCTGCTCCTGGGAAACGGCGTGACTGACCCTGATGACACCGCTGATGATATGTTCGAGGAAGTCATACGCGACGGCCTTATCCTGCCCTTCACAATAACCGAAAGGAATGGCATTAAAACCGGAATTTTTTCACTCCTGGGCAAAGATGCCGATGAGTCTGCTCCATATGCGCCCCCGGTAAAATTTGACAAAGTGATACCGGCAGCAAGAAAACTTGTAAAGAAGCTTCGTAAGGAAGGCTGCGATGTTGTGATATGTCTCTCTCACAGCGGGATAACCAAAGGCAAAGACGGAGAATGGACCGGCGAAGATGTGAAGCTGGCACAAAAGGTAAAGGGTATAGATCTCATTATCTCTGCACATACTCATATCCTGCTCCTGGAACCTATTATGGTTAAAGGAGTTCCCATAGTACTTGCAGGCAGCGCGGGAAGCCACGTCGGAAGGGTGGACCTGAATGTTTACAGGGGAAAGGTATCGCTTGAAAAGTATGCTGCGATTCCGGTGAATGATGCAGTCGTGGCAGATCCATCAATACAGTCGGCAATTGAAACTCAGGCGAAGGAGGTAAACACCGCGATACTGGCTCCTCTTGGATACGAATACGGAGAACCTGTTGTGAGCGCACCGTTCCCACTGACATATGATGAATCCATGAATGGCGCAGAGAGTAACCTGGGCCCGCTGGTAGCTGATGCAATCTGGTACTATATGAATTCTGACGGTCCGGGAACCGATATTGCCATGGTAGCCGCGGGTGTACTGCGTGACCCGATTCTGCCGGGTACACAGAGTATTGCCGATGTATTTCGGGTGATGTCACTTGGTTCCGGGGCTGACAGGGTTCCGGGCTATCCTCTCTCAAAACTGTTTGTCACCGGAAGGGAACTGAAAAATATTATCGAGGTGCTGATAATGTCATCAGCATCCACACCTTCGCATTTCTGCTATTACTCGCACCTTCGCATTGAATACGACCCGAAAGGCGGAATATTTAAGAAAGTTAAGAAACTTGAGTTCACAGACAGGGACGGAAATGTGACACCTATACTTACCGGAAAGGACGACAAACGCCTTTATTCAATCGTGGCCAATTCTTATATGCTTGACTTCGTGGGAATAATAAAGAAGCAGTCTTTTGGATTGATAAATGTTGTGCCGAAAGATGAAAACGGAATCCAGGTGACCGAAATGGATAATGCAGTTGCTGATTTTGATAAGGCACTGCCGGGAATCCAGGAAGGGAAAGAATGGCTTGCTCTTGTAAAATACTTTCAGCAGATGAAGCCCGCTGAGGAAGGTGGCATACCCGTAATCCCGAAATATTATGAGAAACCGCCTCTTTCACTTGTTCCGGTGACTGTTTCGAAGTGATATTTGCCTTTGGTAATGAAAGTATTGCTAGCCACATTTGTCCTGACACTCCTTTCATTTACCTTAACGGGACAGGGTAATTGTAACAGTTGCACCGTTTACAAAGGTTTTATAGCCAGTGACATAGGGATTTGGAAAATGGGAATGGAGGAGGCTTATGCAGCCTGGCAGAATGATCCTTCATCGTGCACCCTGTATACGCTTACGGAAGCCCGGTACGGGTATATAGGCTATCTCCTCGGGATCGGACATAAAGCCGAAGCCAGACCATTTATTGATGATTTTGAAAGCGCTTTAAGCCAGCTGGCCGCATTCCCTGACCGGAAGGCTGAAGCCGATGCGTTCAGTGTTGCACTTCTGGGTTTCCGGATGGAGCTCAATCCGGCCATGGCGATCTCCCTGGGTCCGAGAGCCCTGAAGCAGCTTGAGAAAGCACTGGAGACCGGCGGGGATAATCCTGCTGTATGGATCGAAAAGGCAAATTCGGAAGCCAGTATGCCTGCTTTCGTGGGTGGGTCAAAAGTAAAAGCAGCCGGGTCATTACGCCATGCAATTTCACTATTTGAGTTGAATAGGGAGTCGCTGGAATGTAATTGGAGGTATCTCAACACATTTGTACTTCTCGGGAAAGTTCTTGAACAGACAGGAGATTATAAAGGGGCTTGTGAAGCCTACAGGAAGGTATTGCAGGAAGAGCCGGGATTCGCTGGTTCGTGATCAGTTATTGCCGGCGGTGGAAAAGGAAATAGAAGGATTTTAGGGACCGGGACAGGGTCTGCTGATAAGGATCCTGTGAAAGTGATTTTCCAGATGCCTCCTCATTCCTATCCCGAAATTCGTCAGCCGTTCCGGCATTTCAGGAGAGAGACAAGTCCCTTATGCGAAATGTACTTTCTACGTTTGCCTTTGCTTTTCAGTATTCCTGAGCTGTAAACATACTGGAATGCGGGCAGCAGCAGCGTCTGAAAATCTTCCAGGGTATCATTTCCGGTCATCTGGTATAGTTTGCCGTGAAATTTAAGTTCATGGTCATGTCGAACAGGACAGCATTCTGAATGGGCCGGTTCTGAATCCACCAGCGCCGAGAGCTCCTCAATATCTGTCTCTGTTTTACGGTTGAAAATGAAGTCAGACATACCCACCTCGAGTGCAAGACGGATCTCGAAAATATTCATCAGGGTCTTGTGGTCGAGAATCCGTGGAATAATTGATTTACGCAAAATAGCTGACAGGTCGGGACTCCTGATAATTGTTCCCATGTGTTTCTTTGACTCGATGAGGTCCATTGTCTTGAGCCTGTTGAGAGACTCCCTGATTACAGTCCTGCTTACACCCATCAGTGTTGCCAGTTCAGTCTCCTTCGGAATTGAGTCGCCAGGCTTCAGTTCCCTGTAAAGAAAGACTTCGATAAGCCGCATCTCAACCTTGTCTACCAGGCTGCTTGTATCTATTGAACGGAGAGCTGACCTTAGGTCCTGATTGTTCATTATTAATGATGTCCGAAATATGTAATACAAAAAAAATAAAAAAAATCACAAAAAATTTGCATCCGGCTTAATAATTTGTTTTTGCAGCATAATGTGTAATACATAGGGATATGCCGTAAGCCTTGATGCGGGAGTTAGGGCGGGTCCAGCACCTCTTTGATGGTGGGTCTTACAGTCATCCTGAAATACAGGCAAGAGAAACGTAAGTCGCTCAATCTGAAGTCCTCTGAGTGTATGAACTGCTCAGTGTGAAAAGCGCTGAGGCTCTATGTCAGGAGGTGGTGAACGTCAAAGTTCCACTTTGATTTGTGAGACCAAGTTTTCTAAGAAAGGCATCATATCAGTCCGCGGATGCAAAGTAAACAAGTGATAATCAACCTGTTGTAATAAATAACTATAAAAATAGTCATTTTGTTAATAAAATATTTGCATGACTATAAAAATAGTCATATATTTGCAATGAAGGATTGACAAAAGATGGTTATGAAGAACATGCAACTGACAAAGGCGGAAGAACAGGTAATGAAGATTCTCTGGGATCTGGGAGAGGGACTTGTCAAGGACATACGGGACCGGTTCGGCGACCCGAAGCCTGCGCGCAACACTGTCTCGACAGTGGTGCGGGTACTTGAGCAAAAAGGATTTGTCGGGCACAAAACCTACGGTAATGTATACCTTTATTATCCTGCTGTATCAAGAAACGAATACTCGAAAAGTCAGCTTTTCAGACTTATGGAGGGTTATTTCGACAATTCGTTCCCTGCAATGGCCTCTTTCTTCGCACGTGAGAAGGATCTGTCCATAAAGGACCTTGACAACCTGCTGGAAGAGACCAGGAAGGAACTTTCGGAAACCAAAAAACTAAAGTGATGGAAGCATTGGCATTTTATATGTTGAAGTCGGTCACATGGATTTCCGGTTTCGCCCTTGTATATTATCTCTTTTTACGTAACGAGAGGTTCTTTACTCTAAACAGGTTCTTCCTGGTGGCAGGTATCCTGACTGCATTGTTATTTCCTTTAATCACAGTCCGTTATGTTGTTGAACTTCCTTCTGTGGGAAATGCCACGGTTAGCGGTGCAGTTGCTGGCGGGCTTCAGCAGACGGGGATATCCGGACCAAAGGGCGTGTATTTTCTTTTGCTGTGTCTGTATCTCACCGGGGTACTTTTTATAATTATTCGTCATGCAGTACAGATCAGGTCAGTTGTCGGTGCCGCAAAGAAGGCTGAGATCATTTCAACCTACCCGGTAAAACTTGTGAGATCAGCTGAATGTGAGACGCCGTATTCATTTTTTTCCTTTGTAGTTGTCAATCCTTCAATAACTGACACCGAGACAAGGGAGATCATGAATCACGAGATGGTTCACATCCGGCAGAAACACTGGGTTGACCTTCTGCTGTCAGGCGTGGTGTGTACGGTTCAATGGTTTAATCCTGTTATATGGATCTATTCAAGGTTCATGAGGCAAAACCATGAATATCTTGCCGATCAGACTGCGCTGCAGCACAGCTCTGATCCGGCTGTGTACAGGGCAGCGCTTTTAAACCAGATCATCGGCTCTCCGGTTGTTGACCTGGGTAACTCCTTCAATTATTCACTTAACAAAAAAAGATTTACGATGATGAAAAATATCAGTACTTCACCTTACAGAAGGCTGAAGCTGTTTCTTGTATTGCCGGTTTTTGCGATAGTGTTGTATTCTTTCGCAGAGCCACAATACAGGGTTGCTTCAGATCAGACTACCCTGGCACAGCCGGGAGAGAATTCAATTATTGCAACAAAAGCAGTAAAGGGAATTGTTGTTCAGGAGGACGGAAAACCCCTGGAAGGAGCTGCCGTCGTTATAAAAGGAACCACTGTGGGCACTGTCACTGACAGTCAGGGACGGTTCAGCCTTGCCGAAGTTCCGGATGAGGGCGTTATTGTAATCAGCTATATCGGTTTTGAAACGAAAGCTGTAAAGGCTTCATTTAACTCTGAAATGAAGGTAATAATGAAGCCTGGTACAATTGAAACCGAAGCTGTAATGATTGCCCCGCCTCCGCCTCCTCCGCCACCACCACCACCACCACCAGCATCCGGAATTAAGATAAGGTCAAACACTGACGGACCTGCACCTCTTGTTGTTCTGGACGGAGTCATTACAGACGTTGATCCGAACAGTATTCCATCTGAATCGATTGCTTCGATAAATGTCTTCAAGGATGGAATAGCGATTGCAAAATACGGAGAGAAAGGCAAAAACGGAGTAATAGAGATAACAACTAAGGACAAAGTCGCAAAAGAACTTGATGATAAAGTATCTCCAGTGGAAAAAAACGGGGAAGAAACTGATGGAGAAACTTTTACGATAGTGGAAGAGATGCCTGTGTTCCCTGGCGGACCGGATGCAATGAAGTCATGGATAGCAGGGCAGATGAATTTACCCTGGCGAAGCTGTTAAGGAAAAGATCTCAGGCAGGGTATTCGTTAATTTTGTTGTAACTGCCGGTGGAAAAGTAAAGAATGTGAAAGCTATTAAGTCAGTGCACCCGCTCCTGGATAAAGAAGCTGTCAGGGTCATAGGGATGATGCCAGATTGGAAGCCGGGTCGCCAGATGGGCAAGGCAGTGGATGTGGCATACACTGTGCCGGTTGAATTCACCCTTCAGGGTCTTAAGGTAATGAAAGTACCTGAATAACAGCAGGTTGTAATGAGAAAGAGGTTGCCTTTAGAGACCATCGGTTTTAAAGCACAACCCCTCCGGAATTTCAGGATATTTTCGAAGTAAAGAAAGGGTCACTGATTTCTCGGTGGCCCTCTTCTTTATAAATAATAATCCTAATTGAGGACTATCCTGCTGTTATGGCCGAAGATATAGAACAGGCCGAACTGAAATCCCCTGTTGCTTGAACTTACTGTGCCGCCATCGTGAATATTGGTCAAACCGATATTATACCTGGCATCGACCCCGAAGCCTGTCGAAGGCACTACATAGCTTACACCAAGACCGAATGCAAAGTCAATCGGATTAATGTCATCGAGGTTTGTGCTGGCAAGGATGCCCAGCTGCGGACCGGCCTGCAGTCTGAATCCGTTGTCATACATATACTGGAACATGACTGGAATATTAATATAGTCGAGCCGGTATGAGGAACTTCCTAATTTCGCCCCCTGAGTTGAATATACAATTTCAGGTTGAAATGCAAACTGGCTGTTGAAGTGAATATGGCCAAAGATTCCGATGTGGTATCCGAGTTGTGAATCATACTTGACACCATTGTCATTGTGAATGTTGTAAGCATTTACTCCCCCTTTTACACCGAGGTTGATATCTCCTCTTGGCGAAGCGCTGTGTTGTGCTGATGCAACACCGGTAATCAGGATGGCTGTCATTAATCCGGCTAAAAATTTCATTGATTTTTTCATTTTGTTAGTTTTAAGTAGTGCTTTTCCTTTGCATTTAGGATATTTCATCTGGTTGCAAAGGTGATGGTTATATCTCCGGGAAATGTTACACAGTTGAATCTCATTATTGCAAAATTCACATGTTCGGTGATGCCGGGGGATTTTTAGTTTATCTGTTTTATCCTGTTATTTCCCGTAATTAAATTCTATTTTTGGTAAAAGCATTTCAGACTCTGAATCAGAAACCTCCTATGATTGTACTGGACAGCGGAATCGGTAACTACATCCACAGCAACGGTAAAAAATACTCTTATTTCGCAGGCAACAACTATCTTGGCCTCGCCAGCCATCCGGCCGTTAAAGAAGCTGCAATTCAGGCAGTTGAAAAGTACGGAATTAATTTTTCAGCATCCCGCCATACAACCGGGACTGCAGACATACACCTTGAGCTTGAAAAAAGCCTTGGCATTTTTAAGGGAAAAGCAGGATGCTGTTGTTTTTGCTTCCGGATTCCAGGGAAACACCATTTTACTCGATATTTTAAAAGATCGCTATTCTGCAGTTTTCTGTGACAGGAATGTCCATGCAAGCATCCTTGCCGGTATTCCGGGTGGGGTTGAAAGTGTCATTTTCTATGATCATTGCGATGCGACGAGTCTTGAAAATCTCTTAAAACTGTCTGAGTCCGGCCCTCCGCTTGTAATAACTGACGGGGTATTCGCACTTACCGGGGAGATAGCTCCGCTTGACAGAATCTACCCGGTTGTAAAGAAATACAATGGAATACTTGTTGTCGACGATGCCCATTCGACAGGGATACTTGGAAAAACCGGAAAAGGAACTCCTGAACATTTTAATCTTCCCGAAGATGAAAATGTTTTCCAGACCGAGACAATGAGCAAAGCGCTGGGAGGTTACGGCGGGTTTATTTCCGGAAACACGAAGCTTACAAACCTTATAAGGGAAAAGTCGGCCACATACCAGGCATCGACGGCATTACCACCGCCGATAGCAGCAGCCGGGATAGCTTCGCTGAAGGTAATACAGGAAAATCCAGGCTTACGCCTTCATGCACTTGAAAACGCCGCAATCATCAGGGATGCAATCATCGGAATGGGCTTCCGTACAGCAGGTAACGGCACGCCGATAATACCCGTCATATTTGATTCATCAGCAAAGGCGTCAGGTCTCTCCTGGTTTCTTGAAGAGCAGGGAATCATTGCACCTTTCATGAATTATCCGGTTAAGGTTGAGATGCACCAGATCAGGATAACTGTTTCGGCCATTCATACAAACGGACAGATAGAATTTTTATCGGATATGTTACACCAATGGAAGAAAAAATATGGAAACGATTAAGATTAAAAAGGTCTTTGTAGAACCCGTAAATGTTCCGCTTGATGAACCCTTCAGAATTGCTACGGGAACAAAGTACAGCATTGAAAATGCCCTTATCACAGTTGTGCTTGAAAACGGAATTGAGGGATACGGTGAGGCAGCCCCGCTGGAGCCGGTAAACGGTGAGAACCAGGGAACGGCAATTGCCACCCTGAACAGTTGTATCGACTTCATAAAAGGCAAAGACATCACCGAGTACAGGGCGGTATCCAGGACTCTGAAAAGCGTTTTCTGGGCCCAGATTACGGCACGCTGTGCAGTGGAGATGGCGATGCTTGACGCTTATACAAAAACATTGAATATCCCGATGTATCAGTTCTTCGGAGGCGTTGGCAACAAGGCAGAGACTGATTATACAGTTGACATTGTCCCACCGGATATTGCCAGGGTCAATGCCGCAAAACTTGCAAAAGCCGGATACAGGGTAATTAAGACAAAGGTAGGCAAGAAGCTTACGGATGATATTGACAGACTGCTGGCTATTAAGGACGGGGCTCCGGGCTGTGGCATTACGCTCGATGCTAACCAGGGCTATTCACCCACCGAGGCCGTACATTTTCTGGAGGAACTGGAGAAAAACAATATCCGGCCCATCCTTTTTGAACAACCGGTGATAAAATCAGATCTCGCCGGGATGAGATTTGTCAAAGACCATACATCCATACCGATTGCCGCTGATGAGTCAGTATTCACAAGTGCTGATGCAATAAATGTTGTACGCACCCAATGTGCAGATATAATAAACATAAAGCTCATGAAGTCAGGCATCATAGAAGCGCTTGACATAATCGCCATTGCGCGCAGCGCCAATATTAAACTTATGATTGGATGTATGCTTGAGTCGAAACTGGCACTCGGCTGCTCGGTTCACATGGCAGCAGGAACAGGAGCCTTTGATTATATTGACCTTGATCCGCATATTGATCCGGAGAGGGAGCCATTCACCGGCGGACCCGATTACAGTGCACCCTGGTATACCCTTTCGGCTGATCTGGCAGGAATCGGATGTAAAAAAAGATGAAGCGGGTCTTCCGGGTCACAGGCAGATAATAACTGCTAGGGAATATCTTTGTAAAAGAAAGAGAGGCTCTCCTGTAACAGGGCCTCTCTTTTTATTGCTCCATCCGCGGAAAATGTCCGGGATTAATCTTCAGAAATTGTTGTACTCGTGGTGGGTGATCTCGTTTGCCTCACTCACAGTGTCCCAGATGAGATAACTCATGTTGTCCACAGCATATTCCTTTCCTCCCCTTACCTTGGCAAAATAGGTATTCGTATTGCCGGGCATCGATTTTACTGCTATATCCTCTAAGGTATTAAGCAAATATATCGTCTCATGCGGCATACGCCTCTTCACTGACTTATAGTTCTTCATTTTAGTAATATACGAAATAAAAAGCGTTTTGTCAAATAAATATATTCCCCGATGGGAAATAAAAAAAGAGTCTGCTCAGCAAACTCCTTTTTTTGTGGGCGATGACGGCCTCGAACCGCCGACCCTCTGCTTGTAAGGCAGATGCTCTGAACCAACTGAGCTAATCGCCCGAAATCGCCTGCAAATATACTCCAATTTTTTATTCTGCAACACAGAAAAAATATTTTTTCCTCCATCATGACCTGACTTCGCAAATGCTGCATTACGCAACCATTTTTAGCTTCACTCAGTCATGTTATTAACTTGGTTGATTATACATATCAGAGGGCAATAAGAGTATCCGGAATTTATTTATATTAGCTTCTGATACTTTTGGTTTTGAATATGTTACAGATTGAAAGTTAGGACTGCCAATTTGTTAACATAATTGTCTGATATATAGGTTAATGAGTTTCTTAAATCGAGAACTGGATTAATATGAAACGAACTGGCATTCTGCTTATAACATTCCTGATTATCATGACATTTGCCTCATTGCCTGCCCTGTCGCAGTCAGGTCCGGGCGGTGTCGGTGATATGACAAACACCCAACTCTGGCTCCGGGCTGACAGGGGAGTCTTTACAATAATGCCCTTCAGTGCAGTGGTACAGTGGGATGATCAGTCAGGCAACTCACGTAATTTCAAACCGGTAATAATAGACCAGAACGTTCCGGAACGTACACTTGGTGCTCTAAACGGACTACCGACCCTGACATTTGATGATATGGGCGGTGTCAATGGTGCTTTTCTCGGCCACAGGGGAGGACTGGGATTCTCAGGATCTGATGCCACAACGGTTATAATTGTAGCGAAGAATACATCCGCATCTGATGAACAGAACGGCGGCCTGTACACAGGCCAGGAAAATGTGGGAGCTGCAGGCCAGGTAAGAAACTACAGCCTCGAATATTCAGATGCTGTAAGATTCAACGGCCAGAGCCAGGTCTTCAACGACGGCCATACCTCCGGCAACTGGAAAATGGTGGTTTATTCAAATGCAGCCGGATCAAGTGTTTCCGGTTACAACGCATGGCTTGACGGTACTTCACTCACCGGAAACTCAGCTTCAGCAACAGTGCCATTACTGACGTCCAATTTTTCGCTGCTTGGTGCTACTCAGTTCGGCGGCACCCTCAATCCCACCGGGTTCTTCGATGGTGAAATTGCTGAGGTGGTTGTATATTCGAGCCAGCTGAATGACGCATCACGACTTGTAATTGAAAACAGCCTTGCGGCAAAATACAATCTCACAATTGTAAATGATCATTATGCACACCAGGCGACTCATTCACACGATGTTTCAGGCATAGCAGCCTATAACGGTACTACCTTTACAAACGGTCATTCATCTGAACAGCTCTATATAAACTCTCCTTCCGGCCTTACAGAAAATGAATTCCTCTTCTACGGGCATGACAACCAGAACTCAACAACATGGACGATGACAGAAGTGCCTGCTCCGGGTACCTACCGTATAGCCAGGGAGTGGAGAACAGACGAGACTTCCGATGTGGGGACAGTGACAGTAAGTATCCCTGCCGCTTCCCTCCCTGCTCTTCCTGCAGGATATGACAATATTGCTATCCTTACTGATGCAGACGGCGATTTTACATCGGGAACCGTCATGCACAGGGCTACCCTTGCTGCCGGTATTTATAACCTCAGCCTCGATCTCACCTCAGGTCAATTTATAACAATCATTGCTTTCAGACCGGAGATCAACTATACTGTCATTTCAGGTTCCGGACTCGAAGGGGTTACCCCTGTAACAGTCCAGGCTACCCTGAACTACATACATACCGCCAACATGACCGTTGACCATACAGTCACAGGCGGAACAGCCACCCCGGGTGCCGACTTCACCCTCCCCCCGGTAGTTCTCTCCATTCCGGCAGGTTCTCTGACCGGCTCTTTTACCCTTAACATTGTCAGTGATGCAATTCTTGAACCGGATGAGACTGTAATTATAAGCCTCCTTAACCCTACGGCAGGCGTTACGGTGGGTTCTCAGAATCCGTATACATATACAATCATCAATGACGATTTTATTTATGCATCATTTTCTGCAGCCACCGCTTCCGAAGCGGAGGGGAATGCTGCACATGGCATTCTCACACCACAGCTTGTAATCAGCGGGGGCATTATGACTGTTCCGGGAAGCCTGGTACTCACCGTCACCAACGGGACGGCAACAGCCGCCGACTGGTCGCAGACAGTCAGCCTCATTTCCATTCCTGCCGGAGATTATACAGTCCCTGTGTCAATTCCTGTCCCGCCTGCAGCCCTCAGCATACTTGGTGACCTCACAGTCGAGAACAATGAAACAATAAACCTTTCGATCAATACATTCAGTGTTGTCAGGGCAGGCGCAATTGTAAGCAGTGTATACACAATCGTAAACGATGACAATGCAACGATAGGTGTGACAACCGCAACACCTGTAATTCCAGAAGGCGGTCCCGGAGCAACGGGTTCAGGTACATTCACATTTACGCTCACAAATCCGGCAGATGCGGCACGCACCGTTTCTTACAGCGTTACCGGTACAGCCATTTCAGGCACTGATTTTACAGCACTTGCAGGTTCCTTTGTAATGCCGGCCAATACCGTGACATTCAGCTTAGCTCTTACAACAGTAGCCGATATCATTGTTGAAGGGGACGAGACTGTGAGAGTGACAGTAACAGGTATTACAGGCACACCTGCCATTGCAGTTGATGCAACACCGGCGACTATCACAATTGATGACGATGATCTTCCGTCTGTTTTGTATACCCCAGCTTCGATTTCTATGACTGAGGGAGGTACAGCAACAATTGAAGTGTGGCTGGCAAATCCGCCCGCAGGAACAGTAGTACTCAACCTCTCCACAATAAAGATTGGTGAACTTACACTGGGTCCTGTTATTCTGACATTCACAGGAGCCAACTATGCCACCCACCAGGTTGTCACCGTTCAGTCGGTTGAGGACAATGTGATGGGTGACAACACCGACAATATTATCATAACGGTTAATGATGCACTTTCCGATGATCCGTTCGATCCCCTGCCTGACATAAATATTCCGGTCACAATAATCAACAATGATATTGCAGCACTGGTTGTGACTCCGGGGTCTGTAACCGTTGCAGAGAACGGTACCGTGACATTTACGGTTACCCTTTCCGCCGGTCCGGTTGCGGGAGATGTTGTTGTCAACCTTGTGAGCAATGACCTCACAGTCGCAACAATTGACAGGGCACTCCTGACATTTACAACCTTAAACTGGAATGTTCCCCAGACAGTCACTGTTTCAGGGGTTAACAACAATACAATCCCGAATACAGCAACAACGATAAGCCTGACTGTCAACAATGCACTTTCCGATAACAGTTATGACGGTCTTACGGCAACAGTAAACGTTAATGTCACAAATGACGACATTGCCGGGTTCATTGTCGCTCCGCTGAACCTTACAATCAATGAGGGAGGACCCGCCGGACAGTTTACTGTGGTCCTTACTGCGCAGCCTCTGACGAATGTGGTCTTTGATCTTGTCAATGCTGCACCCGTCCATGTCACCCATCCGGCACAGATTACTTTCACCCCGGCCAACTGGAATGTTCCGGTGGTAGTCAGTGTTCTGGCAATTGAAGATGCACTTGATGCCGACCGTACTGACCTCATTGCAGTCACAGTCAATCAGGGGCTTACTGACAATAATTTCGATGCGATGCCGGCACAGAATGTCAACATCAACATCGAAGACAATGATCCGCCTGTGATTACCGGTTGCCCTGCAAACATAAATGCAAACGCCGCCCCCGGTTCCTGCAGTGCTACGGTCAGCTGGACAGCACCGGTTTCGTCATCACCAATGGTTTCCTCTCATATGCCCGGCAGCATCTTCCCGGTAGGAGTAACAACAGTTACATATACCTCTACCGACAGTGACGGCATGGTTTCAACATGCATATTTACAGTTACGGTTACAGATACACAGCCACCGCTGATTACCTGCCCGCCTGCCCGTACAGGCGTACCCGCAGATCCGGGACAGTGTTATGCAACAGGGGTTGTGCTTGGCGTACCGGTGACATCAGATAACTGCGGCATTGCATCGGTAACAAGCAATGCTCCGGTACAGATGCCTATCGGTACAACAACAGTCACCTGGACAGTGACAGACGTCAATGGTCTTACGGCAACATGCACTCAGACTGTGCAGGTAGTCGATACTCAGCCTCCGACAATAACCTGTCCGCTTAAGTCTGACTGTACCCTCAGACATCGGAGTCTGCGGAGCTGCAGTAGTCTGGTCAGCCACCGGTATTTTCTGACAACTGTGCAGGCCTGACAGTCGTTTCCAGTCATAATCCCGGCGACTTCCTTCCCCGTGGTGTGACTGCAGTTACATATACTGTAACAGATGCTGCCGGCAATGTTGCCAGCTGCTCCTTTAACGTTACAGTCACAGATCCTGAGCCTCCGTCGCTTGTAACCAAAGATATTACAGTCAGTCTGAATGCATCCGGCACTGTCACAATTGCAGCTGCGGATGTTATCCTGACCATGACTGACAATTGCCCGGGTGTAACTGCCACAGTCAGCAAAACTGTCTTCAACTGTACAAACCTCGGGTTCAACGTGGTCACGGTGACTGCCACTGATGCCTCGGGAAATTCTGTAAACTCAAATGCAGGGGTAATTGTCGTGGATATGCTGCCACCCACACTCATCTGCAAGCCTGCCACTGTCTTTCTTGATGCGGCCGGTAACGGATCTGTTGTGCCAGCTGATCTGCTTGCCGTTCCGGTTACTGATAACTGCAGCATTGCCTCTGTAATTCTCAGCAGGTCATCATTTACCTGCGCAGATCTTGGAGACGTGACAGTTACTGTTACAGTCACAGACGGAAGCGGAAACATATCCACCTGCAACTCCATAGTGACAGTTACTGACGCTTTCAATTCTTCAGTCTCTGCCGGTCCTGATGCAGGGATCTGTGTCACTGACCCGTCATTCACCCTTGCCGGTGCTACAGCACTGAACGCAACTGTACTGTGGACCACATCCGGTACAGGTACCTTTGATAATCCCGCACTTGTAAATCCTGTTTATACACCCGGCGCAGGAGATGCTCCGGCAGTTACTCTTACAGTAACCGGAACCAAACTCAGTGGCTGTCCACAGCCCGCCACTGATGCAATGACTCTCACGATTGCGGGATTGCCGGCAGCTGATGCAGGAACTGATAAGTCAATCTGTTCAGGCACGGCAAATGTGGCCCTTGCAGATGCAGCCGCGTCAAACGGTACCATCCTCTGGACCACCTCGGGGAGCGGAACTTTCAGTGACCCGGCCTCTGTTAACCCTGTTTATACATTCGGTGCTTCGGATACAGGTCCCGTCACTCTTACTCTGACTGTCTCAAACGGTTACTGTACCGATGACACTGATGATCTGACGGTGACATTCATTCCAAGCCCCACTGCGGATGCAGGTCCTGATGCCGGCCTCTGCAGATCGGAATCCGGATACCAGGTTTCCGGAGCTTCACATTCAGGAGGAACAGTTCTCTGGAATACTTCGGGAGACGGAACGTTTAGCGACCCGACAACTGATAACCCGTTCTACACTTTTGGCACTTCCGACTACCTTGCGGGATCAGTCACAATTACAATGGAGGTTTTAGGGACAGGTTTGTGCAGCACTGCCGGATCATCTGCCCTTATAACCATAAACCAGTTGCCTGCAATCACTGTAACAGGACTTTCAAATGTCACCTGTCCGGGGTTGAATGATGCCGAAATTCATCTGAGTGTGCCTTCGGGCATGCCACCGGTAACGTATCAGCATTGACGGCTCTCCGTTTCAGGCTTCTGGTGATTTCACAGGACTGGCACCGGGAGACTGGTATTTCGAGGTGATTGACGGCAACGGATGCCTTTCCGATACAACTGTCACGGTTACTGAACCATTGCCATTCACAGCCGTTGTTGACAATGTTACCAATGTCACCTGCAACGGAGGGAATAACGGTTCTGTCGACATCACCGCAACAGGAGGCACACAACCCTACAGTATCACCTGGACTGGACCCTCCGGATTCACAGCCACTACTGAAGACATAACTGGTCTTACTGCGGGAGTATATGACCTGACAATCACGGACTTGTACGCCTGTGCCAGCTTCAGTTTCTCACTGACTGTAACTGAACCACCGGCTATTACGGTGACAGATGTCATATTGTCCGACCGTAACGGGTTCGGGGTCACCTGTCATTCCGGTAACGACGGATTTATAAATGTTACTGTTGGCGGAGGTACTGCCCCTCTGGCGACTGACTGGTCAGGTCCGGGAGGTTTTTCGTCGACCAGTGAAGATATTGCAGATCTGATACCGGGAACATACACCCTCACTGTCACTGACGGCGCAGGATGTACAATTTACAGATGATTATATCCTTACAGCGCCTGAACCGATGACTGTAACGCTTGTAGCTGAGACCGGCTCATGTCCGGATGTTGCTGACGGAAGCATTGATATTACGGTTACCGGCGGAACCGGGACGCTTACATATGAATGGGAGGACGGTGTTACTCTTCCTGACAGACCGGCGATTTTCCCGGGTGAACATTCAGTAACAGTTACTGATGCGAACGGCTGCTTCGTTGAACAGACTGTCACTGTGGAGATGACCGGGTACAACTGTCTCAGGGTATATGAGATCATAACACCTAATGGTGACGGACGAAATGATACGTGGAAGATGAGGAATGCAGATATTTATCCTGACGCCGAGGTACTTGTCTACAACCGCTGGGGTAAACTTGTATTCAATACACGCAATGCGGCAGGCGACGAGTGGGATGGTACCTATAAGGGAAAACTGCTGCCAAATGACTCTTACCACTATATTATTTATCTCAATGACGGTTCAGAACCGCGCACGGGGGTGATCTCAATAATTAGCAAATAACCATAACCGGAAGGACATATGGGTTCCATCCAACCTTTAAAATATAATTTATATACGGATGAAAGTTCTTAAAATAATTACGGTGATGATGCTGCTGGCAATTATGTCACCTGTCATGGGACAGCAATTCCCGATGTACAGCCAGTATCTCATGAACGGATTTCTTCTCAATCCGTCTTATGCCGGTAGTGATGGATATACGACAGTCGGACTCACTGTCCGTGAACAGTGGCTGGGCTTCCCGGAGTCGCCGGGCACCTATGCCGCTGCCTTCCAGACAAGGATACTTCGCGATAGCTACATTACAAGGTCAACCTCCGTCAGGAAGAAGGTAGAAAGACCCACAAAGGGCGGCCGTGTCGGGGTAGGTGGATATCTCTTCTCAGACCGTAACGGGATAATGAAGCGTACAGGACTTGCAAATGGCATATTCTTATCACCTTCCTCTTCCTGAGGAGAGGCAACTTTCATTCGGGCTCTCGCTGAGTGCATACCAGTATTTTGTGGATATAAACGGGGCAGTGATGCCTGATGATGTCAATGATGAATTTCTGAATAATTATGATCAGGTGGTTTATATTCCTGATGCTAACTTCGGTATTAGCTATGCCACTCCAAGGTATTATGTGGGATATTCAATGACAAATCTCTTCAGGGGATCGCTTATGATTGGCAACGGGGGCGGAAACGGCCACTCGGAACTGGGCCATTACTTCCTTACGGGAGGTATAAAATTCAACATCCCTGAATCTGAGTTCATGATTGAGCCCTCTGTGATGCTCAAATCATCAGATATGCTGTTCAAGGCATTCCAGATGGATATTACAACACGGGTCTATTACAAACAGGATTACTGGATGGGCCTGTCGTGGAGAACCAACGATGCAATAATCCTGCTGACAGGGTTCAAGGTTGACAGATTCTACTTTGGCTATGCATTTGACTTCACCCTTTCAGAAATCCGAAGCCATACCTTCGGAACACACGAACTGACCGTTCTGGCAAAGTTCGGAGACAGTCCCCGAAGGTACAGGTGGATCAACAAATACTGATGAGGCAATTATTTATTGTCATCTTAACGGTTTTGCTTTGCCTGGGGTGTGACCCTCTCCGAAATGCGGGTTACGGCCCTGTCAGCTTCTCTGCAGATACAGTCTATTTCGATACAGTTTTTTCTTCAATAGGCTCTGTGACGCGGGAGTTCAGGGCTATCAACAGGAGTAATGAACCACTCCTGATTGACCATATTTATCTTGGGGGCGGATCAGGATCACCTTTCAGGCTGAATATCGACGGTGAGCCGGTCACCGCGAAGGACGGGGTTGTGCTTGCATCAGGAGACAGTATTTTTGTGTTTGTCGATGTAATAATTGATCCTTCCGGAGAGAATGCTCCCGTAGCAGTTACAGATTCAGTTGTCTTTGAGTCAGGAGGCACCACAAGGCGCGTAATTCTGGAAGCCTGGGGTCAGGATATCTGGCTTTTTAATAATGCCGTCACCGGCGATGCCCTCTGGACAGAAGGTAAACCTTATGTAGTCTACGGTTCTCTTATGGTCGATACCGGAGCGACACTGACACTTGAAGCCGGAACCAGGGTATTCTTTCACAACAAGGCTTCGATGACTGTCGCCGGGTCATTAGTCGCTGACGGGAGCTACGGGAAACCGGTTTTAATGGCTTCAGACCGTACGGCAGAAGAATATATTGACGTGCCGGGACAATGGAAAGGTATTGAATTTCAGGATGTAAGTACTGGTAATCTACTTATGTACACTGAGATACGGAATGCAGTCATAGCTGTATCCATTATTTCAACTGATGACGGAATTCCGGATATGAAGATTTCGGGATCGAAACTGATGCACAACTCGGTCAGCTCTTTGGTTGCGCGGGGAGCAGACATCGAATGTGTAAATTCACTGTTTGCCCATACAGGATTCAGTACTGTTTCATTATCAGGAGGTGGTTCCTGCGAATTTATCTTTTGCACCCTGGCAAACAGATGGGAGTATGGTTACAGGACTGAGCCGGTTCTCTACACGGGTAAAGGTGAAAGCAAGCTTCCGGGCATAAGGATAATTAATTCGGTAATTACCGGAACACTGCCCGGGGAAATGGCAATAGATGCCACCGCAGAAGAAATATTCGGAAAAATTTATGCTGACAGTTCAGTTATAAAGACTGACACCCTGACAAACGGGTGGTGGAACAGGAATCTGTTTGTAAGGGTTCAGACAAAAGCAGATCCGCGCTTCATTGATGAGGCGAACTGGGACTTCAGGCCTGACACACTTTCTCCGCTTGTTGACAGGGCAGGTAAGTCAGAGGCATTGATCCGGCCTTATGACATAAGGAACATGCCAAGACCGACGGGGGTAAGCCCTGACATAGGAGCATATGAGAGGCAGTTGGGGGAGAGACGAAGGCTAAAAGGTAGTAGGGAGTAGGGAGTAAGGAGCATGGGGCATGGAGAAGGAGCAAGGAGCATGGAGCAAAGAAATAGGGAGTCTTTGAAATGAGAGTGGTACTGATAATACTTCTGTTCATGAGTGCTGGCGCTCGACAGTCGACCGCGCAGGAGTTCACTGTTATGTTCTATAATACTGAGAACCTGTTTGACACTGTTGATGACACACTGACAGATGATGCTGAGTTTTTGCCCGCAGGTGATCGGAGATGGACCTACAACAGGTATTGGAAAAAAATAGATGCGTTGTCGCGGGTCATTGCTTCAGCCGGTGGATGGGAGACGCCATTTCTGGTCGGGCTGTGTGAAGTCGAGAACAGGAATGTTGTAATTGACCTTTGCAACAGGTCAGTACTGGCAAATGCAGGTTACAATGTAACTCACCGTGACTCGCCTGACAGCAGGGGTATTGATCCTGCGCTGATGTACAGATCGCAGCATGTCAGGGTAATCGAAAGCAGAGCATGGACTCCTGTCATGGCGCCGGGGGAAGTTTTCGGCTCAAGGAATCTGCTATATGTCAAGACACTGATTCACGGAGACACCCTTCATCTGATTCTGTGCCACTGGCCCTCGAGGCGTGGTGGGACGCTGGCGGCAGAAAGACTGAGGGAGGCGATGGCATCATTGGTGATATCGAAGGTCGATTCTATTCAGGCTGTTGCGGGGGGAGGGGCCTCCGTTATTGTCACAGGCGACTTTAATGCGACGCCTTCCGAACCGGTAATGGTGAGGTTGGCGGAGGAGAGCGGGATGGCAAATCTTTCTGCCGCCATGGCAAAAAATGAGAAAGGCTCCTACAGGTACAGGGGTCTGTGGGAGATGATTGACCAGGTACTTGTTTCAGAGATTATGACCACCGGGGAGGGAGCTTTTACCGCTTCGCCGCAGGATTTTAGTGTTTTCGATGCCTCATTCCTGCTTGAAGATGACCCTGATTACCCGGGTAAAAGACCCCTGGCAACATACCGGGCTTACAAATGGGAGGGAGGGTATTCCGATCATCTCCCGGTACTGGTCAGGATCAGTCATAAGTGAGAGTTGGCACCAAAGAATCCGGTTTCAGAATTGCATGAGATTTTCTTTTAACGGCTCACCGCCTGACGAGCTGAATTATGATACTCATTTTACGCCAGGCAGGATTCATGGATTCACCGCCGGGTGAGACCCATATCCTTTCCTTTGACAAGCATATAGTCCCATGCTGCTTCCCTTTCATTGGGTATGATGCCGTCAAGGATGGCCTCCTTGATTGCTGTTTTGATTGTGCCAACCGCAGGGCCCGGGGGTATCCCGAAAGCTTCGATTATCTCATCGCCATGTATCGGCGGCTGGAAAGTGCGGAGGGCGTCTTTCTCCTCTATCTCTTTCAGTTTTCTTCTTACAAGGGCGAAGTTGTCCTTATGCTTCTTCACCTTCATCCTGTTGCCGGAGGTGATGTCAGCCTCGCAAAGCAGCATAAGATCGTCGATATCTTCACCGGCCTCGAAGAGAAGCCTCCTTACGGCCGAATCGGTAACCTCATCCTGCACGAGCGCAATAGGACGAAGGTGAAGCCCCACAAGTTTCTGGACATACTTCATCTTTTCATTCAGGGGCAGCTTCAGCCGGGCAAAAATATCCGGCACCATCCGGGCCCCGAGAAACTCATGCCCGTGGAATGTCCATCCTGAACCTTCGACGAACTTTTTAGTGGCCGGTTTGGCGATATCGTGAAGCAGGGCTGTCCATCGCAACCAGAGATTATCTGTTTTGGCAGCCATATTGTCAAGTACCTTGAGAGTGTGATGAAAGTTGTCCTTGTGACCCTTGCCATCCTTGTCCTCCACCCCCTTGAGCTTTTCAAGTTCGGGAAATACCTGTTTCAGGAGTCCGGTTGCGTCAAGCAGGAGGAACCCCGTCGATGGGGTGTCTGTAGCGAGAATCTTATTCAGTTCCACAGATATCCTTTCGGCAGATACAATCCTGATCCTTTCAGCATTCCTTGTAATCGATTCCAGTGTTTCACCGGCAATAGTAAATCCGAGCTGCGATGCGAAGCGCACTGCCCTCATCATCCGGAGAGGGTCATCGCTGAAGGTGGTGTCAGGCTCCAGGGGGGTGCGCAGGATGCCGTCTTTAATGTCAGTGAGTCCACCGAAAGGATCAAGCACCTCGCCGAAATTGTGCCTGTTAAGGCTGATAGCCAGGGCATTGATTGTAAAATCACGACGGTTCTGGTCATCCTCAAGAGTCCCGGGAGAGACCTCCGGATTGCGGGAATTACTCTGATATGATTCTTTTCTTGCACCTACAAACTCGATGTCGTAATTTTCAAAACGGAACATTGCGGTGCCGTAGGTTTTGATATACTGTTACGCTGATGCCGGGATTAATCGATTTTGCGACCGCCCTTGCGATTGCCACCCCGTCGCCCAGAACAACTATATCTATATCCTTGTCGGGATTATCCCTGCCCATTATGTGATCGCGGACAAATCCGCCTATGACGTATGCCTCCGCCTTCTCCTTCTCTGCCACCGAGGCTACGATACCGAAAATCCGGTCATTCAAAGATATGTTCATATATTAATATGACAATTTATCCGCATTCCGTGACAAAATTACAATTAATAGCGTAAATTAGGCTGAAACAGGTCATAATCGCCGGTTGGCATGTCAATTGTATTTTGTTAAACAATTAATTTATTATCCTGTTAATCAATAAAAATCAGATAATGGCAGAACATTTGACAAAAGAAAGCTTCCAGGAGAAGGTATTTAATTATGAACAGAACAAGGAATGGAAATATGAAGGTACATTGCCTTGTATAATAGATTTTTATGCAGACTGGTGCGGTCCATGCAAGATGGTGGCGCCGATAATCGAAGAGCTTTCAAAAGAGTACGAAGGCAAACTGAATGTGTATAAAGTAGATACGGAAGCAGAGCAGGAGCTTGCTTCTGTATTCGGAATACGCAGTATACCGTCATTGCTGTTTGTACCCCTCGAAGGGCAGCCTCAGATGGCAATGGGTGCCTTGCCCAAGGAGGCTTTTGAAAAAGCTTTCAAGGATATATTCGGAATAGATAAAAACTAATAGTTGATAAAATTTCAAAGAAAATTTGCATTTTCATGCAACAATTTCATATCTATGTACGTTTAAGTTAACGAAGGTAGTTTTCTAACAGAAGAGTTAGTTTTCTGGAATTTTAGGTTAGGGTTTCAAGTCAGAGGTTGTTTCGCCAGAAACAACCTCTCTTGTTTTATCACTTCAGTTCCTTCAGAATGCCGTCAATCTTCTCCTCTGTCTCCCGGAGCTTTATTCTGCAAATCTTTATAAGTTCAGCAGCCTTTTTAACATTGGCGGAAAGCTGGTCGATATCCGGCTCTCCCTCCTCTATATTTCTCAGGATTTCTTCGATACTTTTTACAGCTTCATTAAACCCGATCTCTTTTTTTGCCATGGCTTATTATTTTTGCTTTTTGTTTTCACCTACAATACTTACGGCCCTGCTGTTTTCAAAATGGGTCATAATCTCATCACCTTCAGAGAGTTCTGATGCTGAGCGTACTATCTTTCCTGCCCTTGTAGTCATTGTAAATCCCCGGCGCAGCACATTTTCTGGTCCCAGGTGTCGAAGGGTTTCTGCCATTCTGTCTGTCAGTTCCAGGCTTTTACGAAGGGTGGCACCGGCAATCCGTTCCACCATTCCTGTCGAATATCCCAGCAGTTCTCTCTTTGACCCTTACTACAAGTCGGGCCGAGCCTGCGATATGACTCTGCATTGACTGCAGATGTTCTTCGTTTCCGGCCATTATTCCGGTGGCTGCTGAGGCAATACGGGACGCAAGATCGTTTACCAGACTTTCTGCCTCGAGGGTCTCAGAAACAAGAAAATCAGCAACTGCAGTGGGTGTTTTCAGGGCTTTCCATGCTACCATGTCAGCCACGGAATAATCCTTCTGGTGGCCGATACCTGTGAGCAGGGGCAGGGGGAATTGGGTGATATGGAATGCTATCCCATAGCTGTCGAACCAGCTTAGGTCTGTTACCGATCCGCCGCCACGGATTAATGCAACTGCATCATATTCATCCGCGGCTTCGGCTATTCTGTTCAGCGCATCAATTACAGAGCTCTCTGTGCTTTCTCCCTGCATAACGGCATCGAACAGGGTTGTCACAAATACAAAGCCATGGCTGTTATTATGAAGATGCTTCAGGAAATCGTCATACCCGGCTGCCCCACTGGATGAGATGACTGCTATTTTTCTCGGGTAGGGAGCCAGGCTGAGTTCCTGGTTCATACTTATAACACCTTCCTGTTTCAGACGCCTGATTATTGCCTCGCGTTTCAGTGCCTGTTCTCCTGCAGTATATGAAGCATCGATGTCGGCAATGTTGAGGCTGAGTCCGTAAAGTTCATGGTAATCGACAGTAGCTTTCAGGAGAATAGTCATGCCAGGTGCCAGTTTTATGCCTGTAACTGATTCGAAAACTGCATTTATTGTGCGAAACCTGGCAGCCCACACTGTTGCCCTGGCGCGCGATGTGACCTTGCCGCCCGGCGTATCGCAACCTGTAAGCTCAAGGTAGCAATGGCCCGAGCTGTTCACCTTCATCTCGGCAATCTCGGCGATGACCCAGTAAAACCCGGGCAGCGCCTCATACAGCTTGTCACGGATAACGCGCTGCAGTTCTGACAGCGTCACCTTTTCCGATTCCTTCACTGCCTGTGTTTTATCATTTTGAAGACCTTCTCACCGGTGGCGGTCTCCACCTTCACAAGGTACACACCACGGGCGGCTGACGAGAGACCTCTAAGTACAAGGGATTTGCCGATGTAGGTTTCATAAACCGTTTTCAGTACTGTTTTGCCTGCATAATCTGTGACAGTTACTGATAGCCTCTCCGGAACATCACGGAACCAGATGTTTATTTCGTCAACGAACGGGTTTGGTCCTGCGGTAACTGTCACCTCAGGTATGAAGGCATGAATCTCATCAAGTATGCGCAGCGCTTTGACAAAATCGGGAAGCCCGTAACCGTAAAGAGAGTCAGGGTTGTTCACCATGTTGCTGCTTTCCCGTACTGCATTTCTGATATCTTCTGCTGTGGCGCCCGGTGTGGCCTGCATCAGGGCGGCACACATGCCGCTGATTACAGGGCAGGAGAAGGAGGTGCCGCTTCCGGCCACCCATTGACCGTAGGAGTACTGTACCGGGATGCTCACGCCGGGCGCCACCACATCTGGTTTTACGCGTCCGTCAGCGGAGAAACCCGAAGAGGAGAAATCAGATATCCTGAGGTCTTGTTTTACAGCCCCTATGCTCAGTACACTGTCGCCGTCAGACGGGAACAGCAAACGCTGCCACTCTTTATTTCTTTCATTGCCGGCGCTGGATACAACAAGCAAGCCTTTGGAGGCGGCCATGTCGGCAGCAACCGTAATGAATGCAGTATTTCCATCTGTATTGCTGAATGAATAGTTCATCGCCGGATCATCAAACCAGTAATACCCAAGTGAGGAAGTTATTATGTCAGCGCCGGCACTGTCAGCATACTCGGCTGCCGCCACCCAGTAATCCTCTTCGACCGGAAACTCTGATTCGTCGTCTTCAGTCCGGAGAAGCATGTAGTCGGCTCCCTGTGCAGTGCCGGTTATTATATTCGCCAGTGATCCCGCCAGTATCGACAGCACAGCCGTACCGTGCCCGTGAAAGCCGTAAACGAAGTCACCGTTTCCGACAAAGTCACGGGTACTGACAATACCCTTCCGGGTCCTCAGCGGTTCAAGTGACTCGATGATGTCTGCATAGAGGAATCCCGCATCAAGAACCGCGATCGTAATGCCCTTGCCATTATAACCAGAGAGCAACAGCGGCATGCCGTTTACCGGACCTATGGGTCTGAAGACACCTGTGGGGGCGATATCCTCAGTATTTCCGAACTTATCACCGATAGCAGAGGCCTTTCCAACCGGAGATTTTACCAGGACCACCTTCCTGACAAACGGCAGGACAGTTATTTTGTCAGTATCGAAAGGTGATTCAGAAGTGAAGAGGGCTGTGTTCATCCATTTTGACGAGAGACGCCAGGTGAGACCTTGCTGTTTCACTGCCTCGATGTATTCAGTGTTGACAGGCAGGTCAGTGAAGACAGGTACTCCGGCTCCGCATTTCTCCCTTCGTTCTTTCGATTGCCAGAGAGAAAGAAGGTTTGAGGGTGATAGTCAGAAACGACTGCATCTCCCTTGTCTGAAAAATAGACTCTGTAAAAATAATTTTCCGGGCCGGCAGCATAAGACAGAGCCGTGTTGCCAAAGCTGACAAAGGAAAGAAAGAATAAAATAGTTATGACTAAAGGTCTGCTAATCATTTTATTATGTTTCCGGTCAAGTCTGGAATAGTGATCTTGCCCTTGTTTCTTTCAAGGTCGTCAAGGAACTTTGTTTCCCTGTCTGCCTCAGCAGGGTCTGCAAGTTTCCCTTCCCTGTATTTCATTATTCGTTTTACTGTTCCGTTCTCATTTAGAACTATCCAATCGCCTTCGCGCATGTCAGCCTTGTATTTTCCGTCATACTGCAGCTTGCCGTCGGGGTAGTAGAATGAAAACGGACCGTTCAGTTTACCCCCGATATATTCAGCCCTGAGGCATATTTTTCCGTCAGGGTAATACTGGAGCCAGGCTCCTGTTTTCATTCCGTTGTCAAAGGCAAGTTTCTCGGCAAGGGTCCCATCAGGATAATATTTGTATGAAAGTCCGTGCTTCAGGTCTCCATAATACTCTTCTTCACTAACAAGAAATCCGGTTTCCGAATAAAATTTCCAGAGCCCCTCTTTTTTCTGGGAAACATAAGCGCCTTCTGCTGATTTTTTACCTTCAGGATAATAGAAGACTGCAGTTATCTTCTCTTCCTTTTCGGGGTAGGTCAGTTCTGAGGAGAGGGTGCCGTCTTCGCGGTACCTTTTAAATGTGCCGGTGGGTTTATCATTTTTGAAAGTCCCCTCATACATGACCTTTCCGTTGGGATGATTTTTCACCCAGTAGCCCTGTTTCCTGCCCTCTGCATCTGTAATATTCTGCGAGGTGGCAGTGAGAGTGATAATGATAAGCAGTGCAGTAAATGCAAACCTGTAGGACATCATAATTTATTTGAGGTAAAGATAATAAAAAGGAGCAATGGCATGGAGTATGGGGCATGGGGCATGGGATCAAAAAAAACCGCCTCATTTTCATGAGACGGCCTGTCATTGCTTCTGTTATGTTTACTTAACCTCTTCGAAATCAACGTCTGTTACCTGTTCGTCGCCGCCTGGCTGTTTTCCGCCTGCGTTTCCGCCTTCGTTTTCACCTGCGGGGCCTCCCTGCTGGCCTCCCTGAGGTCCTGCCTGCTGGCCGGCTCCCTGTGAGGCTTTGTACATATCTTCGGAGGCTGCCTGCCATGCTGCATTGATCTCGGCAAGAGTGCTGTCAATTGCCACCACATCCTGACTCTTCTGTGCGTCACGCAGGGCAGTGAGTGCATTTTCTATGCGTCCCTTCTTGTCTGCCGGGATCTTGTCGCCAAACTCTTTAAGCTGCTTCTCAGTCTGGAAGATCATGCTGTCGGCAGCATTGACCTTGTCAGCTTTTTCCCTTGCTGCCTTGTCGGAGCTTTCGTTTGCCTTGGCCTCTTCGCGCATTCTGCGGATATCCTCGTCACTCAACCCTGATGATGCCTCTATGCGTATACGCTGTTCCTTGCCAGTGCCCTTATCCTTTGCGGAAACGTTGAGGATACCGTTTGCATCGATGTCGAAAGTGACCTCGATCTGCGGAATTCCTCTCGGAGCCGGCGGAATCCCGTCGAGATGGAACCTTCCGATTGTCTTGTTTCCATTTGCCATTGGCCTCTCGCCCTGCAGAACGTGTATCTCCACTGATGGCTGGCTGTCGCTGGCTGTGGTGAAGGTCTCGGTCTTGCGGGTAGGGATAGTCGTATTTGATTCGATGAGCCTTGTCATTACGCCACCCATTGTCTCAATACCCAGTGAGAGAGGAGTTACGTCAAGCAGGAGGACATCCTTGACCTCACCGGTCAGAACGCCACCCTGAATTGCAGCACCAACGGCCACAACCTCATCCGGATTTACTCCTTTTGAAGGTGTTCTGCCGAAGAACTTCTCGACAAGCTGCTGTATAGCGGGAATACGTGTGGATCCGCCGACGAGGAGAACCTCGTCAATATCTGATGTCTTGAGACCAGCGTCGTCAAGTGCCTTCTGACACGGTCCTATGACCGAGTTGATGAGCTTGTCAGTGAGTTTCTCAAACTGAGCCCTTGAGAGATTTTTGACAAGGTGTTTGGGAATTCCGTTTACAGGCATTATGTACGGCAGGTTGATCTCAGAGTTCGATGAACTTGAAAGCTCGATCTTTGCTTTTTCAGCGGCCTCCTTGAGTCTCTGCAGAGCCATGGGGTCCTTGCGAAGGTCGATGCCTTCATCTTTCAGGAACTCTTCAGCAAGCCAGTCTATGACAAGGTTGTCAAAGTCGTCACCGCCAAGATGAGTGTCACCGTTGGTGGACTTAACCTCGAATACTCCGTCGCCTAGTTCAAGGATTGAAATATCGAAGGTACCTCCGCCAAGGTCGAAGACAGCAATCTTAAGATCCTGTGATTTCTTATCGAGACCGTAGGCGAGCGATGCTGCAGTAGGCTCGTTGATGATTCTCCTGACTTTCAGCCCTGCTATCTCGCCGGCTTCTTTTGTTGCCTGCCTTTGTGCATCATTGAAATATGCCGGTACTGTAATGACTGCTTCGGTAACTTCCTGGCCAAGATAATCCTCCGCCGTTTTCTTCATTTTCTGAAGCACAATTGCAGAGATTTCCTGGGGTGAGTAGTTACGGTCATCAATCCTGACCCTCGGAGTGTTGTTGTCACCCCTGATAAGATGGTAGGTCAGTTTCTTCATCTCGTTCAACACTTCGTCATAGCTTCTGCCCATGAAGCGCTTTATGGATGAGACCGTCTTGGTGGGGTTGGTTATAGCCTGACGTTTTGCAGGGTCGCCCACTTTGCGTTCACCGTTCTCAAGAAATGCAACCACTGACGGGGTGGTCCTTTTGCCTTCGCTGTTCGGGATCACAACAGGCTCATTGCCTTCCATCACTGAAACGCAGGAGTTTGTTGTTCCCAGGTCAATACCGATAATTTTTCCCATTTTATTGTATTTAAATCTTTAAACTCTTTTGTGATATCAGAGTTGTTTTCAATGTTTGTGCCACAGCACTCCGGCCCCTTTTGATATGCAATTCTGTCATGATAACCGGTCTCTGGCATTGATAATCGATTTTCCTCCTATGACAAAACGGCAGATTTTATCCAAAAAGTTGCCATTCACCCATTATCATTTTCTTATTTTGTAGCTTTGTACCCGATTATAAAAAAAGAGGCCATGTCAGTTCACAAAGTGGTTAAAAAGGTCACAACGCACGTGCTTTTCGAGATGAAGCACAGGGGCGAGAAGATAGCAATGTTGACGGGGTATGATTATTCGATAGCCAGGATACTTGATGAAGCCGGGATTGATATAATTCTCGTCGGTGATTCCGCATCGAATGTCATGGCCGGTTTTGAGACAACCCTGCCGATTACGCTTGACAACATGATCTATCATGCTGCTTCGGTGGTAAGGGGTGTGAGCCGGGCTCTGGTTGTCGTAGACCTGCCGTTCGGGACCTACCAGGGAAACTCCACGGAGGCGCTGGCTTCCGCAATACGGATAATGAAGGAGACAGGTGCCAGCGCCGTTAAGCTGGAAGGCGGCCGCGAGGTGGTTGAATCGATAGAGAGGATACTTTCAGCAGGCATACCCGTCATGGGACACCTTGGTCTTACACCTCAGTCGATCCACAAGTTCGGTACATATGTCGTCCGCGCCCGCGAAGAGGAGGAGGCGAGGAAACTGAAGGAGGACGCACTTATTATAGAGAAGGCAGGCTGCTTTGCAATTGTCCTTGAGAAGATCCCCGCAGCCCTTGCAGGCGAGGTGGCAGAGAGTGTCAGGATTCCGGTCATCGGCATCGGGGCCGGACCGCTTGTGGATGGACAGGTTCTGGTTCTGCACGATATGCTTGGCCTGAACCTTGAGTTTTCGCCACGGTTCCTGAGAAGATATCATAACCTCCACGACGAGATAGTGGGAGCAGTACAGCATTATATTACCGATGTCAGGTCAAAGGATTTTCCCAATGACAAAGAACAGTATTAGATGAAGAGCCCGACACCCGAGATACTCTACGAGGACAATCACGTTATTATTGTCAATAAACGGACCTCTGACATTGTTCAGGGCGACAGTACCGGCGATGAACCGCTGGATGACGTTGTCAGAGCATATATAAAGGAGAAATACAAGAAGCCGGGCGATGTTTTTCTGGGTGTGGTGCACCGTCTTGACAGGCCTGTCAGCGGTTGTGTTATCTACGCCCGCACATCCAAAGCCCTGTCGAGACTCAGCGAACTCTTCCGGACCCGCGAGGTTAAGAAGACTTACTGGGCATTGGTATCCGAAAGACCACCGGAGGATGAAGGGACAATCAAGAATTTTCTGAAGAAGAATGAAGCCCAGAACAAGACCTACGTATACAATACAATGGTAAAGGGATCGAAGGAAGCTGAGTTGTCATATACAACAATAGGCCGCTCCGAGAAGTTTTACCTCCTTGAGGTTGACCTTCATACAGGCAGGCACCACCAGATCAGGGCTCAGCTGGCCTCAATCGGATGTCCTATCCGGGGCGACCTCAAGTACGGTTACAAGAGATCAAACGAGGGTGGAGGGATATCACTGCATGCCAGGCGGATCTCTTTCGCTCATCCTGTGAAAAAGGAGGATGTAATTGTTGTGGCACCGCTTCCTAAGGAAAAGGGATGGGATCTTTTTGCGGGGATTGCAAGGTCTTCCAAATAACAAAAAGAAGAGGTGCCTCTGCCGCACCTCTCCCGTACCTAACCTAAAACTAACCTAAACCTAACCTAAACAAATCCATGAATGCTGCTGCCCTTCAGTGGGCTATGGCAGCCTAATATCCTTCAGGGGCTGTTACTTCGCCTCCAATATCTTTTTAACTTCAGCAAGTATCTTGTCAGCCTCTTTTGTTTTCTCCTTTGGTGCCCTGATGCTTACTGTGACACCGTCGACCGTAATATGGTAGTTCACACCTTCTCTTTCCCGAGCCATCGGGGCCATCGGGGCCATCCCACTCATGACAATCACGTCTTTCTGACCCTTCATTCCTTTCATACCCTTCATTCCGGGCATCGGGTGGGGTGCCGGCATTCCCGAAGAATTCTCATCGTCACTTATAAATACCATTTTTCTTTCACCCGTAGTTCCATGAATTACCCTGCCGTCTTTTGTTTCGATAAAGACTACCTCCGGCTCATCAAGGACTATTGTAGTGTCGGTGACGGTTCTTTTACCATCTATCGACCGTTTCTATTGTTATTCTCTTCTCATACTTCTTTTCCTGGGCTGAAACTGTTGCTGAGGCCAGAAGAAGTACCGTCATGACGGCTGCAATTGTTGTAAGGGTGTTTTTCATTCTTTTTTACCTGATAGGTGATGGGTCAAAAGTAATTCATTTTCACGGGCCTATGGTTAATTTGAGGTTAAAACTGGTTAACAAAAAGTTAAAACGAAGCCAAGGCTTGTTTATATATTTAATTTTGTGTCATGAACAAACGAAAACTGGTTGGTCTTATTGCCCTCATGATATTATCCCTCGGTGGAATAATATGGATACAGGTGACATGGATCGGCAATGCAATAAGGGTTCGCAACGACCAGTTTGATTTCTTCGTTATAAACAGTCTCCGCAATACTGCCCGTAATATGGAAGCCTCTCGGAGGATGAGCTTTCTGAATGAGCAGTTTCTGAGCGGTTATCCGGTTCCTCCGATGCCCCGTGACGGCCGGGGAGGTCAGATCCGGGGAAGCTTCTCGGGAAGTCTGACAATAGATAGCCAGTCTTCGTTCAGCGAAGATTCTGTCGAAATAGTAATTGCCACCAATGACAATCCCCCTGTACGCATGAAGGTGCCACGTGACGGCCGGCAGGGTGAGAGTGTAGTGGTGGCGCCTGATGACTATATGCGCTGGATGCAACGCAGAGCCGGTGAATTTCAGTCGATGAGCAATCAGCTTATTACCGAAATGTTCATCTGGGAGAAAGACCTTAAGATAGACAGGGGGGAACTGGCCAGAACCCTGGGTTCTGAGCTTGTAGCTTCCGGCATCGAAACACCCATTCGAGTTTGCCATTTTCAGGGGTGACTCGATAAGTGACGGAATTTATTCGAAGGCGAAGGCCAAGGATTTCGTGGCAAGCCCTTACCAGGTAAACCTCTTTTCAGAAGGGCTTGTAAGAAAAGGGGAGACCATCTCTGTTGTATTCCCGAAGAAGACCAATTATGTCCTCGGATCAATCGGGCTGATACTGGGCGGGTCGGCACTCTTCTCACTGATCATAATAGCCACTTTCGCTCTCAGTCTTTATTTCATAATTACGCAGAAGAAGATCTCGGAGATGAAATCCGACTTCATCAATAACATGACTCACGAGTTCAAGACACCCATTGCGACAATCTCGCTGGCGGCTGACACAATTGCAAACAATAAGGTGATATCTGATGAGAGTAAAGTCAGGCATTTCGTGGGGATGATAAAGAAGGAAAATGCGAGGATGAACAGGCAGGTGGAGACAATTCTGCAGATTGCCTCACTCGATAAGAAGGAGATGGATTTCGAATTCAGGGAGATTGATTTTCACGAAGTCCTTACCCACGCCATTGACACCGTGGAGATTCAGGTAACAGAACGGGGAGGAACCATAATCCGACATCTTGATGCAGCCAGTACCATTCTGTCGGGAGATGCCGAGCACCTGAGAAACCTGGTGCATAATCTCCTCGATAATGCAAACAAATATTCCGAGGAAGCACCTGAAATTACGGTGAGTACTTCAAATGACGACAGTGGCATTACACTCACCGTAGAGGACAGGGGTATAGGGATGTCGAAAGCGGTGCAGAGCCGTATTTTCGAGCGTTTTTACCGGCAGACATCCGGCAACATACATAATGTCAAAGGTTTCGGACTGGGGCTGAATTATGCAAAAGCAATCACCGATGCCCACGGAGGAACAATAAACGTGGAGAGCGAACCCGGAAAGGGCAGCTGCTTCACGGTTTTTTTACCATTTAACGGGGAGACACGCGCATGAGCAAAAAGAGCATGAAGATATTTCTTGTTGAGGACGACCTGAGTTTCGGATCAGTTCTGAAGTCATATCTGGAAATTAACGATTTTGTAGTTGACCTGGTAGACGACGGCAAGTATGCTGTTGAACAGTTCCGTAAAGGTGTTTTCGATCTCTGCATTCTCGATGTAATGCTTCCTCATGTCGATGGGTTTACAATAGCTTCGGAGATTAGGAGTATGAATTCAACAATCCCGATGATTTTCCTGACTGCCCGGAAGCTTAAGGAGGACCTTCTGAAGGGATACGGAGTGGGGGCTGACGATTATATTACAAAGCCTTTCGATACAGATATCCTTCTATGCAAGATCAAGGCCATCATTTCGCGGAGGGATATGCAGGACGGGACGCGTGACATCTATGAGATAGGCAGATATCTCTTCAACTCGAAGCTTCGGACACTTACAGTCGGTAATGACGAGAAGAAGCTCTCCCCAAAGGAGGGACAGCTGCTCGAGATGCTGGCGATGGCGCCAAATTCACTTGTCACAAGGGAAGCTGCGCTGAAGAAAATATGGGGTACCGATGACTATTTCACGGCACGGAGCATGGACGTCTATGTCACCAAGCTGAGAAAGTATCTCGGCGATGATCCTGCCATTACACTCAAGAATATTCATGGCGCCGGGTTTCAGCTGGTGGTGGAAGCAAAGGTCTGAAGTCTGAGGTCTGAGGGTCTGAAGGTCATGCGGTCGGCAAATCCCGAAGGGGGAGCGAACGTATAGAAAATGCCCGGTGGGCATTTTTAGTGAGTAGCCAGACGGTGTGGGCGCATGATAGATTGAAGATAGAAGATACCTCTGAATCCCGAAGGGCTGACTTAGGATAGATAGGTTAACAGATACCTCTGAATCCCGAAGGGATGACATTATGATAGGTCAGCGGTTGAGGTTCGATTTATTGAACTGGAGTGGCATCAGTGATTCACAACTATCGAGTACGAAGATTTTCTTTTTTCCGGCAAGAATCACCCTGAAATGTTTCCCTGTCCTGAGCTCTTCCTCGAGCAGCATCTGCCTGCAGTTTCCGCAGGGCGGAACTGGCTCGGAGGTAATATTCCCGTTTGAAATGGCTGTAATTGCAATTGCAACAGGGTATCTGTCAGGGAAATTGGATACAGAATATGACAGGGCTGTTTTTTCTGCACAGCTGCCTGAAGGGAAGGCGGCATTTTCGACATTGGCTCCCTTTACTACTGTGCCGTCATCGAGCAGGATTGCCGCTCCTACCATAAAATGAGAATAGGGTGCATATGCTTTTTTGGCTGCATCTGCTGCACTTTCTACAAGCATCCTTTCTGAATCGGACAGTTCTGACGTGTTTTCGTACTCCCTGTATAATGTTTTTATCTCTTTCTCGTTCATTATATGCCACTGTAAGTTAAAGCGTGATAAAAGTACTAATATTTTGTCATTTGCCGGAATCCGGCATTTTGCGGTCATTACATAATGTCTATTTTTGTTAAAACTGAAAAAATGAGGTTCTCCTTTAAATATATACCCGCACTAATTTCATTATTGCTGCTTATATCATGCGGACCTGCGAGGATGTCAAAGACTTCCGGCCTCTCCCCGGGGTCGATTCCTTCCCAGGCCGATGAATACCTGCGCAAATACAGCACCCTGGCAATAAGGGAGATGAACCGGACAGGGATACCCGCCAGCATCACACTGGCACAGGGAATGCTTGAGTCAGACTACGGCCGCAGCACACTGGCCAGAAAGGGGAACAATCATTTCGGGATAAAGTGTCACAGCGACTGGAGAGGTGAAAAGATCTACCATGATGACAACCGGAAGGGTGAATGTTTCAGGGCATACCGGACAGTAGAGGACTCTTACAGGGACCACTCTGACTTTCTCGTTAAAGGTTCACGCTACAGGGAGCTCTTCAGGCTTAGCAGCACAGACTACAGGGGCTGGGCACACGGACTAAAGAAGGCGGGTTATGCAACTGACCCGAAATATCCGGCACTGCTCATCAGAAAGATAGAAGATTACGGGTTGCATACATTTGATACGGGTGGCAAAACCGGATCACTGCCCGTTAAGCAGCCAGCGGTCATCAATACACAGACTGACAGTGTTACTGTTCCCGTGCAGGTTCAGCAGCAGGATCAGGTCGCGGTGACACAGCAGTTACCGGTAAAAAACGTAAGTATCGGGACCGTTCAGATGGAGATGAACAATAATGTTCAGTATATTATTGTTCGTGAGAATGATACTTATAAGTCTCTGGCAGAGAAATATATGCTTCTCTCCTGGGAGATTGTCCGGTACAATGATCTTGCACCCGGTGCACCCCTGCAACCCGGTCAGGTTTTGTACCTGCAGCCAAAGAGGAATAAGGCTGAGGCAGGGTTTAATCTGCATACAGTTTTGCCAGGCGAGACAATGTATTCCATCTCTCAGAAATATGCTGTAAAGCTCTCCTCACTTTATAAGATGAACCTGATGGAAGAAGGTACAGAGTGCGCAACGGGGCAGAAACTGAGGCTGAGGTAGAGGATGAGGCAGAGGGAAGAGGGAAGAGGAAGAGGGAGAGGAAGAGGGAAGAGGGAAGAGGGAAGAGGGAAGAGGGAAGAGGGAAGAGGGAAGAGGGAAAAGGCGAAAAGACAGTTTCTGTTAGCTGACTGTACTGCCTGAGACATCATATCCACTGAGAAATTCAGCAGCGGTCATTCTTTTCCGCCCTTCAGGCTGAAGCTCGGTTATTTCAACCGATCCTGTTCTGCAGGAAATAAAAAGTTGTTTTCGGTTGCCAACTGTAATCATACCGGGCTCCGGATTGAAACCAACAGCCTGTTTACTTCCGAAAAGTTTCAGTTTCAGGGGTCGGCCTGCAATAATCAGCGTCGTCACGGCTCCGGGATATGGTGATAATCCTCTTATCTTATTGTGAACCGAGAATGCCGGCTGTGTCCAGTCAATTACAGTATCAGCGGGGAAAATTTTAGGTGCACTCTTCAAAACTGTGCCGGGTGCAATTATCTGTGGTACCGGTTTCAGAGTTTTTTCAGCAAGTCCCTTTACGGTTTCTGTTACGAGCGCCGCCCCCATTTGCATGAGACGGTCGTGGAGCTGGCCGGCTGTCTCTTCGCTACCTATTTCCGTCTGGCGGGAGAGCAGAATCCTGCCTGTATCAATTTCACTGTCGATGAGAAAAGTTGTAACCCCTGTCACAGTCTCGCCGTTCATTACGGCGTGGTTAATGGGGGCGGCGCCGCGGTACTGAGGCAGGAGGGAAGCATGCAGATTGAATGTTCCCAGTGCCGGCAGGCTCCACACTTCCCCGGGAAGCATGCGGAATGCCACAACAACAAAAATGTCAGCATTCAGCTCCCTGAGAGTGCTTATAAATGAGGGATCACGCAGTTTTTCGGGCTGAAGTACTCTTAAGCCCCGCCGTAAGAGCATATTCCTTAACAGGTGAAAAAGTCAGTTTACGGCCTCGTCCTGCCGGTTTGTCGGCCACGGTTACAACTGCGGCAATATCAAAACCTTTGTCTGCAAGAGCGCGGAGGCTTGCCACGGCAAACTCCGGCGTGCCCATGAATACTATCCGTGGGCCGGCATCAGTCATCCTCGCCTTTTTTTGGCGTCTTGTAGGAGATCAGGTTGTGACCCATTTTATTGGCTTTTGTCTCAAGATAAAATGAGTTATACCTGTTTGGTTCCATGATCAGGGGTATGGCCTCGACAATAGAAATTCCGTAGCCTTCGAGGCCGGCTCTTTTCACAGGGTTGTTAGAAATGAGCCTGATTTTTCCAAGTCCGATCTCGCGCATGATGCTGGCACCTATTCCATAGTCTCGTTCATCTTCCCGGAATCCGAGTTCAATGTTTGCCTGAACCGTATCACGTCCCTGTTCCTGAAGCTTGTAGGTCTTTATTTTATTTATAAGGCCAATGCCCCGGCCTTCCTGGCTCAGATATACAATAGCTCCCTTGCCGGCTTCATCAACCATCTGCATGGCCTTGTGAAGCTGTGGTCCGCAGTCACATCGCTTTGATCCGAATATATCGCCGGTGAAACAGGATGAGTGCACCCTTACCAAAACGGGTTCATCCTTCGTCCATGTACCTTTTACCAGTGCTGCGTGCTCGAGGCCGTTGCTCAGCTGTCGGAAGGGTATGAATTCAAAGTCTCCGAATTCAGTCGGCAGTTTGACCTGTTCACCTTTTTCAACTATCGATTCAATGCCCAGTCTGTACCTTATCAGATCCCTGATGGCAACGATCTTCAGACCGAATTTCTTCGAGATTTCCATGAGATCGGGCAGACGTGCCATCGAGCCGTCTTCATTCATAATTTCAACAAGTACGCCTCCGGGGCGCAGACCTGCCAGTCGCGTCAGGTCTACAGCAGCTTCGGTATGTCCGGCTCTGCGGAGAACACCTTTTGAGCGTCCCTTGAGGGGGAATATATGACCAGGTCTGCCAAGCTGCACGGGTGTGGTTTTCGGATCGACCAGGGCCTTAATTGTCTTGGCTCTGTCACGTGCCGAGATGCCGGTGGATGTTTCAGGACTCAGCAGGTCCACTGAAACTGTGAACTGAGTTTCGTGAAGGGATGTATTATGGCCGACCATCATATCCAGCTCCAGCTCATCGCATCTCTCCTCGGGAAGAGGCACACAGATAAGACCCCTGCCGTGTGTAGCCATGAAATTTACAATCTCGGGGGTAATCAGTTCGGCAGCGCAGATAAAGTCGCCCTCATTCTCCCTGTCCTCATCATCAACCACAATTATAACCCTGCCTTCCCTGATTTCATCAATGGCTTCGTTTATAGTATTCAGTCTGGAGCTTTCAGTCATTTCAAACACGTTTGGTGGGCTCCCATGAGCCCTTTTCTATCCCCTTCAGCGATTTTACAAATCCTGCCACCAGTGCTGCGTTCATCATCATGAATTGGGTGGCGAAACGCAGCGGTGTCAGGGTCTTCCCGGTTTTGTAAAGCATCATATCAAGTGCCGGCAAAAGTATGAAAATTAACTGTATGGATAACAGACAAAAATACAAAACAGAATGGGCTGAAAGAATGACCGTTGTCATAAAAACGAACGCAAGCAGAAGTGGTGAAAACCAGCGCAGGACCTTGTGTGAAAAGAAGCAGAAAGACGCCTGTGTAGATTTCCCCGGGAAGGGTCCGAAGTGAAAAAGATTCTGGAATGATCCGGCAGCTATTCTTACTCTTCGGCGGAATTGTTCGGAAATTCCCGGAGATGTATCCTCGGTTACAGTAGCTTCAGGAATATTAATGGCTGAGAAACCATTTCTCAGGACAGTAAGCCCTACATAAAGATCATCTACAAGCAGGTTGCGGGGTAAAAGAGGAAAGATGCCTCTGCGGACAGCATAGAAGCCGCCATAGGGTCCGGTCATCGTTCCCCAGACCTCTCCCTCAGCGCGCTTGAGGGCTGATTCGAACCTGCTGTAAAAGTTTTCCTGCTTTGTTATTCCCTCATCCTTATTGCCTGAAGGCATAACGGCAGCATCGCAGAGACCTGTCTCCGGCTTCAGGAATCCGGCAGCCAGCAGCCTGACAGACTGAGCAGCAGGCATCACGTTTGCATCGGTAATAATCAGAATCTCGCCTCTGGCTCTGGAAACCAGCATGTTGAGCATCCCCGATTTGCCGGTTCTCTCTTCAGCACGGGAAAAAATGATGCGATCATCAGCCCGGGCAAATTCATTTATGATTTCGTCAGTCCCGTCGTCAGAGGCGTCAGACCCGATTATTATCTCAAGGAGGCTGCCTGGAAAGTCGGAAGCAAGCAGACTCTCTATCTTTTTCCTGAGCACAGATTCTTCGTTATGCACCGGCATCAGGATGCTGATTGAGACAGAGGTTGGGGTTGAGGTTGAGGTTGGAGGTCTGAGGGTCTGAAGGTCTGATCCGCCAGCTGGCGGATGAAGGTCGGAGGTTTGCTGGTATTTATGCCTGGCGTGTGAAGCAATTAAATGCATAAGGGCAGGATATGCCAGGTACGTATATGCAAGCAGTGCAGCGGAAATCCAGAGTATTATTTCAGCGGCCATGTGTGAGTTCACTATAGAAACCGAGGAGCTTCAGTGTCAGCTTCCTGTTGTCAAAATTTTCCTTCACCAGCCTGCAGGCAGCAGAGGAGACTTGCTCTCTCAGATCAGGCCTCCCCAGTAATTCTATGAGTGCCGAACTGAACATGAACTGATCAGAGGCAATCATTATATCCCCCCGGTCAGTGACTGGCAGTCCTTCTGCTGCAACAGGTGTTGCAACAACGGCCTTTCCCAGGCTCATCGCTTCCAGTATTTTTACGCGCATACCGCTTCCTGCAAAGAGAGGTGCTATCATGACGCTCATCGATGATGTAAAAGAATGTGCATCAGGAACCTCTCCTTCAAAGAATACGTTTCTTCCTGTCAGTAGCACCCGAACCTTTTCAGGAGCGTTTTTACCAGCTATGTGCAGTGATGCTGCAGGCATCCTTTTCGAGACATAGGGCCATACCTGCCTGAGAAACCATATTAGTCCCTCCGCATTAGGGCGCCAGTCGAGTGAACCGATGAAGCCAACCCGCCGGCTGTCTGTGTCAACATATTCCTGTGCAGTTTCAACAGCCACCCCTGATTCAATAAGTATCATCGGTTTGCCCGGAGCTGCATCAGTGAACCATTTCATATCCGGACCACTTATCGGTACAACGGCATCAAAATGGTTCGCGGCATCGGCTTCCCTTCTCTTTAACCTAGCGGCGAGGTTTTTAAGGTACATCCTTTCAATTACCCGGTCAGACTGACTTGATGTCATCTCCCTGATCCGATGCTCCACATTGTGTGCCCGGAGGACTACAGGAGCGGAAGTGACGGTACGGATCGCCTCAAGGTATTCTGAGAAGAGAAGGCCTTCGCACTGGATTATATCGAAGTTGCCTTCTTTGATTGTCTTTAGCAGTACCCCGGAAAATTCGCGAGAGCGAAACCTGACAAGGTCGTAGGGTGCGTCTGAGAAAAGGAAATTCGAAAATAGGCTCAGTGCTTTTATTGATGTATCGATACTTACAGTCTGGTAGCTTTCAGGAGCGTTGACAGATTCAGGAGGTATGGTGTCCGGGGAATAGTGTTTCTGCGTTCTCATTGCCAGAACCGAAACGGAAGCCCCGTTCTGAGCAAGGCCTTCGATGGACCTCATGGTTGCAATGGCACCTCCGTCGTGAGGAGGCCACGGGGGTTTAGACGCCAGGATCAGGATCTTCATTATTCGTGGGTGTTTTGATCCCCGTAAAGAATGAACCTATTTTCCGGAAGAAGAGGATGTAAGTCTCGGCATTCATGATTGCCGCATCAGTTGTGGCCTTGTAGGTGAGGAAGATACCGATGGGCAGAAGTATTATTGTTGACGCGAACATGCCCAGGGGCACGCTTATAAGGAGTTCTTTCGCAAATTTCTCCCCTGAGAGTGAAATCACATAGTATACAACGAAGAAAAGCACAGAGATAACTGCCGGGGTTCCCAGTCCGCCTTTTCTTATTATAGCCCCCAGTGGTGCCCCTATAAAGAAGAATACCAGGCAGGCAATAGGGAGAGTGAATTTCTTGTAAAGCTCAGCCTCGTATTTTTTCAGGTTTTTTGCTTCATTTGTAAGCGATTCACCCTTTTCTGACACAAAAGCTATCCCGTCGCGAGCACTGTTAAGGGCCCTGTTTACCGAAGTCATCTTGTCCATTCGGGGGAGGGTATCGAAGATGGCCCGGCTGTTGAATTTTTCCCCGGTTGCAACCATGCCGGTATCCGTTTCAGGATGCTGGCCTGGCAATCCTGAATAGGAGAAGTTCGTAAACAGTTTTGTCTTGCTGAAATCGGTATAGTAGCTTCCGCTACGCATTGCAAATCTATCGCCGAGAGAGTCTATGAAGAACCCCAGTTGCCTTGTATTAAGCATGGCGTAGTTAGACCTGAAAAGATCTATGCCTGACCGGTTTAGGGCGAAACCGGTAAGTTCCACGACCATAGTCTGTTCACTGAATCTGTCACGCCGGAACGGATATTTTTTCTTTTCAGCAGGGACGTTCTTTTCCTCCAGCTCATTGTATGAATATCCGTTAAAGAGTTTAAGTATCATTCCGCTTTCATCGGGAGTGATTACCATGTATCCTGAGTCGGCATAGATCACCGAATTATTGCCTGATCCATTCCGGTGGTCATAGATATAGACCCTGTCGAGCCTGTTGGTTTCGGAATCCTTGTCGGTTATTTTGATGCTGAATCCGTCAATGCCGTTATAGAATGTCCCGGCCTGTATATTCAGTTCAGGGCGTTTTCGCCTTATGTCGTAGAGAAGGGTTCTGGCTCTGCGGTTCGCCAGGGGCAGTATGTAGTCGGCGAAGAGGAAGGAGGCAACAGAGAGGAATCCGATGAGGAAAAAGAGCGGAAGCATTATACGCTGAAGGGGTATTCCTGAAGATTTCAGGGCTGTAAGCTCCATGAATTCACCCAGGTTGCCGAATGTCATCAGTGAGGCAAGGAGGATGGCCAGGGGCAGTGAGATAGGCACGAAAGTAAGGGAGAACTGGAAGAGCAGTTCGGCAAGGACTTTAATCTCGAGGCCTTTGCCTGCGAGCTCGTCGACATACATCCAGAGGAACTGGAGGACGAAGATTATCAGTACGATGAAGAATGTCAGGACCAATGGCCCGATAAACGATCTGAGCATGAAAAGATCGATTTTCTTCATTCCTTTAACTGTGACGCAAACGTACTCTATTTTTGCTAAAGATGCAACGGGGGAGGGGCCTATTCAGTAAGGCCCAGGACCTTGCGCAGGTTGGATATCTGCAGATTCCAGAGCTCTTTTGAATCCTCTATTTCGTCATCCTCTGCGTGGTCAGTAATTATGAGGGCTGTATCTCCGGTGAGTTCGTGGGTAACAAGTCTGAATTCAAAGAAGTTAGTCTCGGTATCGGCAAAGTCGAGCCATTCGAATCTCGCCGATTTGTTTTCCTTAAGATGGGAGAGTTTTGCGTGAGCTTCTGACTTGTCCCAGAGGAATGTAAAGATATTTCCGCGGACATTTACGTCATCGGCAAACCATTCAGCAAGGCCTTCAGGGGTGCTTAAGCGGTCGAAAAGGACGCGTGTGGGGGAATTCAATGTATATTCAATTTCGAATCTGGATTTCATTTCGCCGTTTTGGTTCTTGTGATGCAATATAAAAATAATAGCTGAAAAGAAAAAACCCGATGGGTAAAATGAAAAAATATTTATATTTGCACCCGCGTTTGGCGCCCCGCCTTACCGGGGCAGAATGGCGAGATAGCTCAGTTGGTTAGAGCGCATGATTCATAATCATGAGGTCGGGAGATCATTCCTCCCTCTCGCTACCTGAAAATGAAACACTTACACAGATGATGTGTGGGTGTTTCTTGTTTTGTGCCTGAATTGTGCCAGCATCAGACAAAATCAGTTGTATCGAAAAAGTAACTTTTTTGTGTTTTTATAAATCATTTTTATATTTGCAGTCACAAATCAAATATTCCCACAACCAAAGAGTGTTTGATTTTTATAAAGAAGGGCGGAGAGATTAGGCTCTGTGAAACCCTGGCAACCAACCCGTAAAATGACGGAGAACGGTGCCAATACCTAATCCCGGAAAGCCGGGAGATGATAAAAATGAAACGGGAAAAATGGACACAATTCATTTAATTCAAAAAAACCTTACGACTCTGCACATGCCTATGTGCATGTGCCGCTAGGTATCCTTATCCGGAACCTTATCGCTTTTTAGTTATCACCGTATTAAAACAACGGTATGATATACTTATTTGTTAAACCTGTTTACTATTAATTTCTAATAACATATACCAATGAGCACGAGAAACATAAAATTCGAGACACTCCAGGTACATGCAGGGCACCAGCCTGATGAGGCGACTTTATCAAGAGCCGTTCCATTGTACCAGACATCATCATACGTATTTAAAAATGCGAAACATGCTGCCAGCCTGTTTAACCTCTCTGAACCGGGAAATATTTATACCCGGATAATGAATCCGACAACAGATGTATTTGAAAAGCGGGTGGCTGCACTCGAGGGCGGTGCTGCCGCACTTGCAGTTTCATCAGGTCATGCAGCACAGTTTATTGCTCTGTCTACCATAATGAGCAAGGGTGACAACTTTGTGAGTTCACCATATCTATACGGAGGTTCGCACAATCAGTTCAAAGTCACTTTACCCAAGTTCGGTATTGAAGCACGCTTTGCAAAAGATCTTAAGCCTGAATCCTTCGAAGCGCTTATTGATCGAAAATACCAAAGGCACTTTATCTGGAAACAATCGGCAATCCCGGCTTTGATATCCCGGACTTTGAGGCTTTTGCAAAACTTGCCGGGAAGAATGGCATTCCACTGGTTGTGGACAACACCTTTGGCGCCTGCGGTTATCTGTTCCGGCCGATTGATTTCGGGGCAGACATAGTTACTGAATCTGCTACAAAATGGATAAGCGGACATGGCACAAGCATAGGTGGAGTGATTGTTGATGCCGGCAGATTCAACTGGAACAACGGGAAATTCCCTGTTTTTACCGAACCGTCAGAAGGTTACCACGGGTTAGTATTCGGGGAGCTGTTCTCACAATCATCGCCCTCGGGAAACATAGCATTTATTGTAAAGGCACGTGTAGAGGGATTAAGAGATATTGGTCCTTCAATAAGTCCCTTCAACTCTTTTCTCATGCTTCTCGGATTGGAGACTCTTTCGCTCAGAATGGAAAGACATACTCAGAATACACTGGCACTTGCGAAATGGCTGAAGGCACAGCCGGCAGTGGAAAAGGTCAATTATCCGGGCCTTCCGGATAATCCATATTATGGTCTGGCAAATAAATATTTACCACGAGGAGCCGGCGGGGTTCTCAGCTTTGTCCTGAGAGCAGAGAAATCAAAGGCTGAAAAGCTTGTTGAACATCTTGAACTGGTAAGCCATCTGGCCAATGTGGGTGATGCAAAGACACTTATTATTCAGCCTGCGGAGACCACTCATTCGCAACTGTCCGCTGAGGAGCTAAAGTCAGCCGGAATAGAACCCGGCCTGTTCAGGGTTTCCGTTGGGATAGAGCACATCGATGATATTATTTATGATTTTGAGCAGGCGTTTAAAAAGATCTTATGAAGACACTGAAAATCAAAGAATCTTTTAAAACGGAGACCGGAGAAATAATCCCGGGACTGGAAATTGCTTACCACACTTACGGGAAACTTAAACAGTGATTCAGACAATGTAATTTGGATATGCCATGCCCTGACAGCCAACTCAGATGCTAAAACCTGGTGGCCGGGAATGGTGGGTGAAGGATTGCTTTTTGACACCGGTAAATATTTTATAGTGTGTGCCAATATCCTGGGATCATGTTACGGCACTACGGGACCTGCATCTGTAAATCCTGAAACAGGAAAGCAATGGCTCAGAGATTTTCCGGTGATAACTGTGAGGGATCTTGTAAATGTTCATGAGATACTCAGGAAACATCTTGGGATTCTCAGGATACATTCAATTATCGGTGCATCAATAGGAGGCTACCAGGCACTTGAATATGCAATTATGTTTCCGGGGCTTATTCAAAGACTTATCCTGGTGGCCTCAGGTGCAAGACAGACTCCCTGGGCAGTGGCTTTCAATGAATCAATGCGACTTGCCATGGAAGCTGATCAGACATTCGCTTCATCTCATCCTGACGGCGGCAAACAAGGACTGAAAGCTGCAAGATCTATAGCTCTTTTAAGTTACAGGACTTATGATGCCTACAATAAGACTCAGGCAGAGAATGATGATGAAAAGCTGGCAGGTTTCAAGGCAGCCTCATACCAGGCATACCAGGGAGATAAACTTGTAAATCGGTTTAACCCTTACTCTTACTGGTGCCTTACCTGCCTTTCTGATACACATAATGTTGGAAGAAACAGAGGTGGCGTCAGCAATGCCCTGAAAGCAATTAAAGCCGATGTTTTGTGTGTTGGTATAAAATCAGATATTCTCTTTCCACCGGATGAGCAGAGATTTATTGCATTAAATGCAAACAGTTCTGAGTATGTGGAGATTGATTCATTTTACGGACACGATGGCTTCCTGATTGAAACGGAAGTACTTACTGAGGTGGTAAGAAATTATTGGGCAAAAAACATTTAAACGACGAAAAGATGACAAGAGAAAAATTAAGAATAGGCTTATTCGGTTACGGCTGTGTTGGCCAGGGGCTTCATGATGTACTGAACAGCAGTTGTGGTTTCAAGGCTGACATTGTCAGGATATGTGTCAGGGACCGGAATAAAAGCAGAAGGATTCCCGTGTCAAATTTTACATTCGACAGAAATGAAATACTTGATGATGAATCCATTAACCTGGTTGTTGAACTGATTGATAATGCAGAGGATGCTTTTGAGATTGTGACAAATGCTATGAAGAGTGGGAAGAATGTTGTTTCAGCCAATAAAGTGATGATCGCAAAACACTTCAGGGAACTTGTCGATCTCCAGGAGAAGCACAATGTGTCACTTTTATATGAAGCCTCGGCAGGCGCAAGTATTCCAATTATCAGGAACCTTGAGGAGTATTATGACAACGAGCTGCTTCACTCGCTTCGGGGAATCCTCAATGGAACTACCAATTATATTCTGACAAAGATGTATAGCGAAGGGATGGACTATTCCGCTGCACTAAACGAGGCTCAGGCATTCGGATTTGCGGAAACGGATCCGACTCTGGATGTGGAGGGCTGGGATGCAAAATATAAACTCTGTATTATTACCGGTCATGCTTACGGACTTTTTCTTGATCCGGACGAGGTATTCAATTACGGAATAAATGGAATTTCCACCTTCGATATAAAGTATGCAAAGGAGAAAGGCTTTAAGATAAAGCTTGTTCCTTATGTCGGAAAGACGAAGGAGGATACAATTACCAGCTTCGTGCTTCCACGTTTTATTTCATCCGACAAATATCTTTACAATGTTGATAATGAATATAACGGGGTGATAACCGAAGCAGCATTTGCTGACAAGCAGTTCTTCTGCGGTAAGGGTGCAGGAGGCCATGCCACAGGAAGTGCGGTTCTCTCAGACATTTCGGCAAGCTCCTACGGTTACAGGTATGAATATAAAAAGTATCAGCAGGGCACGGTCTCCAATTACACACGCAACTTTAAACTTGAAATCTACCTGAGGTACAGGAATGAAAGTGACAGGAGATTATTTGAATTTGAGGAAGTTTCAGAGTCTTTTACGAGTAATAATTATAATTATCTGATCGGGGTTGTAAATCTTGAAACACTTTACAGTATAAGGGATCAATTGAAAAATATGGATGTTTTTATCGTTAACACCGGAAGAAGATTATGACATTTTCCATGGTACTGGTTCCAAAATCCGGCATCAGAAAAATGCGATTTCAATCATTTACCCGGCTTTTGGGTCTCAGTATTAACCTGGTCGACTGATCATACGTAAAGTATTTCCAGGCCCAGTCAATGAATATTATCAGCTTGTTTTTTACGCCGATGATGCTCATCAGGTGTATGAACATCCAGACAAACCACGCAAAGATTCCCTGAAAACGGGCATAGGGAAGCTCAACTACTGCAAGGTGTCTTCCGATAGTAGCCATTGTGCCGGGATCCCTGTATCTGAACTCTTTAAGCGATTGACCCTTTTGAAGACAGACAAAATTCTCTGCCAGCTGTTTAGCCTGCTGAATGGCCACCTGCGCCACCTGCGGATGTCCGTTGGGATATTTCTCCTCTTTCATCAGGGCAATATCCCCCAGGGCAAAAACATTTTCATATCCTGTCACCCTGCTGTTCCTGTCTACGGTAATCCTGCCGTTCCTTGCGTAACAGTCGTTCCCTAATCCTCCGATTTTGTTGCCTGCTATCCCGGCTGTCCAGATAATCATACCTGTCGGTATTTTTTCTCCGGAATCAAGGAAAACGGTTTTCTCATCACAGCCAGCAGCTTTTGTATTTGTCAATACCCTGACCCCCATTTTTTCAAGAAATATCCTGGCTTTGGCTGACGATTTAAGTGACATTGAACTCAGCACCCTGTCCAGAGCCTCGATAAGGTAAATCTTTGCCCGTATCTCTTTAAATTCGGGGTAGTCCTTCGGGAGGACATACCTGTTCATTTCTGCCAGAGCTCCTGCTATTTCAACCCCTGACGGGCCACCTCCGATTATCACGACAGTCAGAAGCATTTCCTGCTCATCTTTGTCATCGGCTATCAGTGCATTTTCAAAGTTCATCAGAAGAGAATTCCTCAGATCAAGTACCTCGGCAATTGTCTTCATTCCCCTGGAATGCCTCTGCATCTGGGCGGAGCCAAAATATGCATTCGTGGCGCCGTGGCACAAAACCAGGTAATCATATTCAATGACTCCGGCTGATGTTAAAAGCTGGTTTCTGTCGCAATCTACTGAGGTGATCTCAACTTTCCGGATATGAAAATCCCCGTAATTCTGGAAAATCTTTCGAAGCGGAAAAAGAATGGAGCTCTCTTCCAGACCGGCAGATGCAACCTGATAAAAGAGGGGAGGAAACTGGTGATAATTGTGTTTGTCCAGTATAATAACCTGGTAGCCTTTGTTTTTAAGTTTTTTTGCAAGGGTCAGTCCGGCAAATCCGCATCCGGCAATGACTATTCTTTTTTTATCGGTTTCGGGAATATTAATCATGGTGTGCTGGGTGGCTGGTTATGAATAATATCAATTACAAATGTCAGCATTTAATTTATCTTAACTATGTATTATCGTTATCCAGCCGCTGATTTGCTATTTTAGCGGGACCTCAGTCTTTAAAAACCATATTATGACTCATAGCAACAGAAGGAAATTCGTTAAGAATCTGGGAGCAATTATTGCCGCCGGTGCTGCCGCAGACATAAGTCTGGGGGCATCACCATATCCGCTGATGTCAGGGGTGTCATCATATCCGATTATATCAAAGGTGTCACCATATCCGCTGATTTCAGGCACGGCACCTGTTGGTAAGAATCCGGGTAAAACCTTTGTCGGCATACAGATGAGCCCTCATACGATGCTTGATGAAGGTATAGAGCAGTGCCTCGATCTGTGTCAGAGTACTGCCGGAGTCAATGCAGTGTTTCCCTATAGCCATGCATTTCACACCAGTACTCTGGGCAAGCCCCTGAGGGACCTGGCAAAAGACCACGGGACAGTGCCGCGCGATCTCAGGAATAAGGTACCCGGGGTCTGGATGACACATAATGATAAATATTTTTCGGAAACCTCACTGAGGATTAAACCCACAGACCCATCCATGGAATTTGCCGGCAGGGATCTTTTCAGTGAGATCAGAAAACCGGCTGACGCGAGGGGTATGAAGGTCTTTGCAAGGATACTTGAAAGCAGCGGCCTGTATATTGAGAATTTTAATAAAGTCCTCACTGTTGACGTTTACGGTAATCCGGGCCGGTCGGCATGCTGGAGCAATCCCGATTATGCAAACTTCTGGAGAGCAACTGTAACTGACATGTTCAACAGTTATGACCTTGACGGATTCCAGTGGGGAGCAGAAAGAATGGGTCCATTGATGAATATAATTCTGCCATGGAATAATAATGCCCCCGGTTGTTTCTGCCAGCACTGCATCGAACGCGGAAAGGCATCAAATATTGATCCCGGGAGAGCCAGGGAAGGGTATCGCCTTTTGTTTGAGTATGTGCAGAAATTAATGACTGATGCACCAAAACCGCCGGAGGGTGTCTTTACGATCTTCCTTCGCCATATAATGCGTTATCCCGAGATTCTATCGTGGGAATATCTTTACAGACAGTCAAGGGAAGATATTCAGAAGGGAATGTACACTGCAATTAAATCGATTAAGCCTGATGCCGTTGTCGGCTGGCATGTTGACCATCAGCCCTCGAGCTGGGACATTGTATACAGGGCAGAGATGAGTTATGAGGAAATGGCTCCGTATTCAGACTATATCAAGCTGATACTTTACCACGAGGTGCTGGGCCCGCGGATCCGTTCCTGGTATCTCGAACGGTTCAAAAAGACCATTTTAAGCGAAATATCACTTGAGCAGTCGCTGCAACTCTATTATGATCTTTTCGGATATGACAAGAATGTTGAACCAGGTGTTGATAAACTGTCGTCCGAAGGTTTCTCTCCCGACTATGTTTACCGGGAAACCCGGCGCAGCGTAGCCTCTGCAAACGGGAAAACGAAGATTTTTGCAGGTATAGGCATCGATGTTCCCGGAAGCCCTCCTGATGATCCGGAAACTGTTTATCTGGCTACAATTAGGGCACTGGAGGCAGAGGCCGGAGGAATTGTGATATCAAGGGAATATGAGGAAATGAAGGTGCCGAATCTTGAAGCGATAGGCAGGGCCGTGAATGACTGGAACCAAAAATCTGTAACTTTACACTGAACAAAGGCTTAACCTCATAACTGAAAATAAAATGAAAGGAACAAACCACGCGATCTTCTTCGCAATCCTGTCAGTTTCCGTGTCATGTCTTAATGAGAAGCCTCAGCCTCCGGTAAAGACAATTTCAGCTGAACTTAAGAGCGTTACCGTATATTCCACGTCGTTCGGGACAGACCAGAGAATTGCAGAAACAAATAAACTGGATTTTACTGCAGCGGTCCAGCCGCCGGAAACAGAAATATCTGTTTTTGTGAATCCCGCCGTGACATTTCAGACTCTGCTGGGTATCGGAGGCGCAATCACTGATGCCAGCGCCGAGACATTCGCCGGGTTGTCTGAGGACAAACAAGAGGAACTGATAAAAGCATATTATGACAAATCCGAGGGTATAGGCTACACAATGGCACGCACAAATATTCACAGCTGTGATTTCAGCAGCGGTTCATATACGTACGTGGCCGAAGGTGACAAAGATCTGAAGACCTTCAGTATAGAACACGATAAGGCATATCGCATTCCACTGATAAAAAGGGCAATTGAAGCAGCAGATAACAGGCTCCTGTTGTTCGCAAGTCCCTGGAGTCCCCCTGCATTCATGAAAGACAACAATGACATGCTTCATGGAGGAAAATTACTTCCGGAGTATTACACCGCATGGGCCACATACTATACAAAGTTTATTGAAGAGTACGAAAAAGAGGGGATACCTGTATGGGGTATTTCAGTCCAGAATGAACCAATGGCTGTACAGACCTGGGAGTCATGCATCTACACTGCGGAAGAGGAGAGAGACTTTTTAAAGAATTACCTGGGGCCTGTAATGGAACAAAGTGGGCATGGGGATAAAAAAATTATTGTCTGGGATCATAACCGTGATATGATTAATCACCGGGCCAGCACTATTTTTAACGATTCAGTAGCTTCAAAATATGCCTGGGGTATCGGCTTTCACTGGTACGAGACGTGGACAGGCAGTGATCCCATGTTTGGCAACGTTGCCAAAGTGAATGAAGCATACCCGTCGAAAAACATTTTGTTCACCGAAGGATGCAACGGACCTTTTACTCCGGAAAAGATTAATGACTGGGCAAACGGCGAGGTGTACGGACGTTCAATTATAAATGACTTCAATGCAGGGGCGGTCGGCTGGCTGGACTGGAACATTCTTCTTGACGAAACCGGCGGTCCGAATCATGTGGGTAATTTCTGTTTTGCTCCTGTTCATGCTGACACCCGGACCGGTCAGTTAATCTATACCCCGGCTTATTATTACCTGGGCCATTTTTCAAAATTTATCCGTCCGAACGCAAAGAGAGTAAACACCACATCAAGCAGAAGCCACTTGCTGAGCGTAACTTTTAAAAATGAGGATGGAAAAATTGTAACCGTTGTGATGAATCCGGGTGATCAGCCCATAAACTATAATCTGATTGTTGATACTTCTGAAGCACAGATCGGTATCCTGCCGCACTCGATTCAGACTCTTGTGTACTAATATTAATGAAGTAAAATGGCACGAATCCAATACATTACCGGAGGAGTTTTGTTCCTCTCAGCAGTTCTTTCAACTGCCACTGCCCAGCAGAAATCAGAACCCGCACAGGCTGGTATCATAATCAGCACTGACCTTGGAACCTCAACCATAAGCCGTCATATTTACGGTCATTTCTCGGAGCACCTGGGACGATGCATCTACGGCGGATTCTGGGTAGGGGAGAATTCAACAGTTCCAAATACAAGAGGTATCAGGAATGATATTACGGAGGCTTTGAAAAAGACTCAGATCCCAAACCTGCGGTGGCCCGGCGGATGCTTTGCCGATGAATACCACTGGACTGACGGCATCGGACCGCGCGATAAAAGGCCCAAAATGGTCAACACTCACTGGGGCGGAGTCACCGAAGACAATAGTTTCGGTACGCACGAATTTCTCGATCTGTGTGAACAGCTCGGTGCTGAACCTTACATCTGCGGCAATGTTGGCAGCGGATCAGTGGAGGAGATGTCAAAGTGGGTCGAGTATATCAATTTTGACGGAGTGAGCCCAATGGCAGACCTCCGCAGGCAGAACGGGAGAAAAGAACCCTGGAATGTCAGGTTCTGGGGTGTGGGCAACGAAAACTGGGGATGCGGGGGCAACATGACCGCCGATTTTTATGCTGACCAGTACAGGCGATATGCCACCTATACGCGCAATTACGGAGAAAACTATCTGTTGAAGATTGCAGGCGGGGCAAGTTCTACGGATTATAACTGGACTGAAACCCTGATGCGTGATGTGCCTCACGGAATGATGTGGGGAATATCACTCCATTATTACACAACCAGCTGGGAGAACCACGGTTCTGCAACAAAGTTCGGTGAGAAAGAATATTTCGAAACGCTGGAACGCTGCCTGAATGTTGAGACTGCACTTGACCGGCACATCAATATCATGGACAAGTATGACCCTGAAGGGAAAATCGCCCTGGTAGTAGATGAGTGGGGTACCTGGTGGGATGTTGAACCGGGGAGCAATCCCGGTTTCCTGTTCCAGCAGAGCACAATGCGCGATGCAATCGTAGCAGGACTTTCCCTTAATTATTTCAATGACCGGTGTGAAAGGATCCGGATGGCTAATATTGCCCAGACTGTAAATGTCCTTCAATCACTGATCATTACAGACGGGGAAAAAATGATTCTCACTCCGACCTACCACGTTTTTGAGATGTATAAGGTGCATCACGATGCCACAATGCTGCCCCTGAATATAAGTTGCGGAAACTACTCACTTAATGGTAAGGAGCTTCCTGCACTGAGCGCCTCCGCATCAAAGGATAAGAACGGAGTAGTACATATCTCACTTGTAAACATTGACCCGGTAAAAGAAGTGAATCTGCAAATAGACCTCAGGGGAGGTGAGTATTCGGATATATCGGGCAGGGTCCTTTCTTCAAAGCAAATAAATGCGCATAACACATTTGACCAGCCCGAAGAAGTGATACCGTCTGTCTACAGGGATGCCAAGATCAGGAACAACATTGTGATGATGACGATACCCCCTTCGGCTATAATTGTTCTTGAAGTGAAGTGAGGTCCAGGGAAGACCTGCGTATAAAAGAGGCCGGCAGCGGCATGTCATAGACCGATTTCCTGAGAAATGCTCCCAGTGCCGTGGCATCGGCAAAATGTTCCTGCTCCTCAACGGAAATAATGTTCCCGATCCCGATCCGGATCTTCTTTCTCTTTTTATTGAAGAGTTCTGAGGGCATTCTCAGCAACCGGATTTTCCAGTTTATAACCCCCAGAAAGTAGAAGAACGGAGAGTTTCTGTCGAAAAAGCGAACCGGGACAATTGGAACCTTCACAAAGCGGATAAGACGAAGGATGTTCTCCTGCCATTCACGGTCCCGGATGCGTCTGTCGCTCAGACTGTAATCCGATACTGCTCCCGAAGGAAAGAATCCTGCAGGATGACCTCCGTTTAAATGAGCAAGTGTTGCACGGAGTGCCCTCGTATTGGTTACTGAATCCTGCTCATGGTTATCATCGACAGGTGCAACCGATATTAAGTTGTCTTTCATAGATTTCACCCGGGAGATCATTTTGTTGACCATCAGCCTGTAATCCGGGCGGATTCCTGCAAGCAGGTCTATCAGCATGACCCCGTCGAGGCCTCCGTACGGATGATTCGAAACGCTTATAAATGCTCCTTCAGGCAGACTGGGCAAGACGCTCTGCATTGCCAATAAGATAATCTACACCCAGTTCATCCAGACATCCTGCAGCAAACTCCGCCCCCGATAAATGAATTGAGTGTTCATACAACCTGTTAACCCTGTCATAGGATGTAAGTCTTATTAACGCTTCAGCACACAAGCGTCCAAACCACGTACTGAAAAAGGGAGACAGCTTCGTGACGTCCCGGACATCAACTATTTTCCTTTCAAAATTCAAAGTCAACTAGTGCTTGGGTTCTAACCCGTTACAATATGTCAGATTGGTTCCTGACAATCAAATCGGAAATTTATTATATCCCCCTCATTAATACAAATATAAATTATGATTACGGAATGGAGTAAGTTTGTTATCTTTAATCCTTTTAACTGTCGAATGGATTGGAAGGTGAGATTTTAAAGTCTGTATTTAATCTTGTAACGATTTTCGAATGAAACCCAAATTCTTTGAGGAAGCAGGAGAAGTCCTGAAAATCATATCGAAAGACAGGACAAGGACCAATCTCCTTAAAAACCTGGAGCAGAAGACTCTGGCATATCTGGTTCAGCGGATTCCGTCATGGATGAATTCAAATATGCTGACTATGATGGGATTTTTGGGAAGTCTGATTGTGGTATCAGGATTCATTTTAGCCGCCTATTTGAATAAAACCTGGCTTTTGCTTGCAATGCCGGGTTTCGCGATTAACTGGTTCGGTGATTCACTTGACGGCAGACTGGCTTACTTTCGCAAGAGGCCCAGAAAATGGTACGGCTTCGCATTGGATCTGACTATTGATTGGCTCACAACAATTCTGATCGGATTCGGATACCTTGTCTATTCAACCGGATACTGGGATCTGGCTGGATTCGGATTTGTCGTATTTTACGGCTGGGCAATGATCACCGCACTGTTGAGATATAAGATCACCGGGAAATATGTAATTGATTCCGGCGTGTTCGGACCTACCGAAGTCAGAATAATAATCTCATTTATACTTCTGGCGGAGGTCCTGTATACGGATGCAATTCTTTATGCAGGAGTGTTTGCCTGTGTTCTGTTGTTTATTGTCAATATTATAGAGACACGGAAATTGCTGCATCAGGCTGATGAACTCGATAAAACCGAAAGGGAAAATAAACTGAAGGAGCAGAATGGTTGAGAGACTGTTTGTTTTTGGAAAGGCTCAGGTTTCTTCCTTTATCGGTGGTATTGTCGATTACCTGATCATGATTTCAATTACTGAATTTTTCGGGGTCCATTATATTCTGTCAATAGCAATAGGAGGACTGGTGGGGGCTGTTGTCAATTTTTTAATTAACAGACACTGGGCTTTCCGGTCAAAGGAGGTTCCGTACGAGTGCTCGGGCAGGAGACAGCTCCTGAGGTTCTGTCTTGTAGTAATCAACAGTATTGTGCTGAAATCCACCGGTACATGGTTTTTCACCTCCTTCATGAAGATTGATTATAAAATCAGCCGCATTATAACTGACCTAATCGTTTCCATTATCTTCAATTATATGCTTCAGAGGCACTGGGTTTTCAAAAAGGAGCGCGTTTAATCCGACTTCAACAGAACTCATTGAAGTATATGTCAATTTAATTGACATTTGTAGTAATGTCGCAAAAGCCCGCTAATTAGGCTTTTGGGAATGATCTTGGCAGTTCATGCAGCAGGAATTGAAGTTAATCGTCTTTAGAGTGCTCCTAAACCCCGGGTCATGATACAGAATTTTCTCCGCATCACATTCAGGAACATTGCAAGACACAAAGTATTTACCCTTATTAATGTCACAGGACTTGCAGTCGGACTGGCAGCATCACTCCTTATAGTCCTCTGGATCCAGGATGAACTGTCGTTTGAAAAATTCAATAAAAATGCTGAAAACCTTTTCAGGGTAGAAGAAGACCAGTTTTATTCAGGCGACCGATATCATGTTACTGTAACGCCTCATCCGAGCGGACCTGTCTGGAAGGAAAAAATACCGGAGATCATTGAACAAACCCGCCTGAACTGGCTGCCCAGGGTCCTTTTTCGAAAGGAGGAAAATGTATTTTTTGAATCAGCAATAGTTGCCGCCGATTCCGGTCTCTTTAAGATGTTTACGCTGCCTTTACTTATGGGAGATCCGGCCACAGTTCTTAATTCTCCCTATTCAATCGTTCTTTCAGAAAAACTCGCAAAAAAGTACTTTGGGGATATTAATCCTGTAGGTCAGTCAATTACCCTTGAGAATAAATACCAGTTTATGGTTACGGGTGTCATGAAGGGGATACCCAGAAACTCAATATTCACTTTTGAGGGGGTGATTCCGTATTCTTTCATGAAAGAGATAGGAGCCACCAGCGATTCCTGGGGGAGTAATTCCATATTTACATACGTACAGCTCGAAAAGGGTTCGGACATTCCGGGGGTCAATAAAAAACTTACTGATGTAGTGCTTGAATATAACCCTGAGACCACAACAAAATTTCTTCTTTTCCCCTTGCTTGATATTCATTTGCATGTTCAGTTCGGTTTTGAAGAGAATAACGGGCCCATGATCGCAATCTATGTTTTCACACTGATTGCTGTTTTTGTTCTTCTGATCGCATGTTTCAACTTCATAAATCTTTCAACTGCAAAAGCCTCTTCAAGAGCGAAGGAGATCGGCATCAAAAAGGTTGCCGGTGCAGACCGGAAGACTATGATGATACAGTTCATGTCTGAGTCCCTGCTTCTGGTAGCATTTTCAATGATACTGGCTCTTATACTAGTCGGGCTATCGCTTCAGATATTCAATAATATTTCAGGAAAGGAGTTTGTTCTGGCCGACCTGTTTCAGCCAAAGTTTATTTTAAGTTTTGTTGCGGTCGGCATTTTTGCGGGTATCATATCAGGTTTTTATCCTGCCGTTTATTTGTCTTCACTTAAACCTGTTTCAATTATCAAGGGTGACGGATTTGCAGGAAAGGGAAACGGCAGGCTGAGGCAGGTTCTGGTGGTAATACAATTTACGCTTTCCGTGTTAATAGGAGTAACAGCCATATTTATGTTCCTGCAGTTAAAGTACCTCCAGACAAAGGATCTTGGATTCAATAAAGAGGATCTTGTAGCTATTCCGATGTCACAGAATATGAAAGGTAAATACTATTCACTTAAACGGGAACTCTTAAAGGAGACGCTTATTCAGGGCGTAACGGCCTCCATGGCGAATCCGGTGAGGCTGGGAAGTAACTCCGGGGGAGCGAGATGGGATGGTAAGGACCCTGAAAAGCAGGTACTGATAGGAATCAATGCGATTGATTATGATTACCTTGAAACAATGGAGATCGGGTTGGTCTCAGGACGTAATTTTTCAAGAGACTTCCCGGGTGACATGGCAAGAGACACCTCCGGTAATTTTCTGGTTAACGAAGAGGTGGTTAAAATCATGAATATCGGGGATCCGGTTGGTAAGAAATTCAGTTTTATAGGTTTGAACGGAACTATAGTCGGAGTCCTTAAGAATTTTCATTTCAAAGGAGCTGATCAGCCTATTGAGCCCATGGCAATTGCTCTGGCTGATACAAATTACCTCAATGTGATCCTGATAAGACTTACTCCCGGGAAGACTGCCGAATCCATTAAATCCCTAGAGAAGACCTGGAGCCAGATAGTCCCGGAATTTCCACTTGATTATACTTTTATTGATGAGGATTATGAAAGACTTTTCAGGACTCAGATCAGGCTTACAGGACTGCTGAAATATTTTACAATCCTTGCATTGATAATCGCCTCCCTGGGTCTCTACGGATTATCGGCCTATTCAACTGAACGAAGGACTAATGAGATAGGTATCCGAAAAGTAATGGGAGCTGATTCACTGAAAATCATTTTTACGATGGCAAGAGAGTATATACTACTGGTCCTGATCTCGTTACTGATCTCTCTCCCTGCCGGATGGCTGATAGCTGATAAACTCCTGAAGCAGTTTGCCTACAGGATTGATTTAAAGCTTTCCGTCTTTGTCGGTATTGCAGTTGTATCTCTGCTAATTGCCCTTCTGACTGTAAGTTTCCAGGCATTTAAGGCTTCTCGGATTAATCCGGCAAAAGCCCTTAAGGTTGAATGATAATTAATAAATCAATAAACAAATTGCAATGTTTAACAATCTTATCAAGTACAGTTTAAGGTCTTTCAAAAGACAGCGTGCATACATAATCATCAATATTCTTGGCCTGTCTATCGGCATTGCCTGCAGCATTCTGATAGCTCTTTTCGTAATCAATGAAGCGGGATATGATAAGTTCAATGTAAATAAAGACCGGATATACAGGCTTGTCCTGAACGGGAAAATAGGCGGACAGGAGATAAACGGTGCATTTACTGCTTCACCAATAGGCCCGACAATGGCAAGGGAGTTTCCTGAGGTTGAGGACTTTCTCAGGATGACAGGCCGTGGGCCCACTGTTGTTGAGTATAATGGCCAGACATTCACCGAAGAAGGATGGCTTGAGGCTGATTCGTCGTTTTTCAATTTCTTCACAATACCTGTGATAAAGGGTGACCCCCTGAAAATGCTTAATGCACCCAGGAGGATAATTCTCAGTGAATCAACTGCCAGGAAAATATTCGGGAATGAGGACCCTATTGACAAGGCTCTTAAGATGGGAACAGACACTGTCCGGTACATTGTATCGGGAGTGATTGGAGACATCCCGGCAAAATCTCATTTCAGCGCCAATATGATCTCCTCATTCATGACCAACCCGAGGGCAAATGATCCGATGTGGCTGAGCAACAGTTTCAGCACCTATCTTCTTCTGAAACCAAACACCAGTTATACCGAGGTGGATAAGAAGATCCCTGAGATGCTTGTGAAATATGTCGGCCCTGAGCTTGAGCGGTTTATGGGGATAACGATTGCAGATTTTGAATCACAGGGCAATAAGTACAGGTTTTATCTGCAGAAGCTGACAGACATTCATCTGGATCCGACAGTCCAGCAGGAGTTTAAAGAAGCAAGTGATCCGAAATACCTCAATATATTCGGGAGCATCGCGATTCTGATAGTGATTATTGCTGCAATTAATTTCATGAACCTTTCAACTGCCCAGGCTTCCAGAAGAGCGAAGGAGGTTGGCATAAAGAAGGTTGCTGGTTCAACCCGCGGAATGCTCGTTTCACAGTTTCTGGCTGAGTCGTTTATCCTCTCATTTATCTCGATGGTGACAGCCCTGATCATCGTAAAGGTTACTCTTCCGTATTTCAATAACCTTCTCGGTGCCAGCCTGGGCCTGAAGCTCCTTGCCAGCTGGTACACAATACCTGTTCTGATATTGTTCACAGTAGTGGTAGGATTGCTTTCCGGAAGTTATCCTGCCCTCTTTCTCTCATCTTTCAACCCTTATGAGGTGCTGAAGGGGAGTGTGAAGAACAGCATGCAAAACGGACGCCTGAGAAGAGTTATGGTAGTCTTTCAGTTCACGGTTTCAATCCTGTTAATAGTTGGCACTATGGTGATGTTCCGGCAGATACGGTACATGCTGAACAAGGATGTTGGATTCAACAAGGAACAGCTGATTGTAATCAACAGGGCAGGAGCTCTGGGTCCCAGGGTGAAGGCTTTCAAGGAAGCTGCCAGAGAGATCCCCGGCGTGGTAAATATTACGAGTTCCACAGCGGTGCCGGGCAGGAGCAATAATAACAACGGCTACATGCTTGAGGGAAGAAAGGATGAGAGCTTCCTGATGCAGACAAGCTGGGTCGATTATGATTATCTCGCGACCTACGGAATGACCCTTACTGAAGGTAGATTCTTCGATGAGTCGCATACCACCGACCGCGATGCCTGCATTGTAAATGAAAGCGCAGTCAGGGAATTCGAAATCAAGGATCTCAGCCAGACGAGATTCATAAGGCCCAACGATGAAAACTCAGTACAGTATCTGCAGGTGATTGGAGTGGTCAAGAATTTTAACTACGAGTCGCTCCGAAATCCGATTCAGCCTTACATACTTTGTTTCAAGGGTGATGACCAGTTGTGGGGTTATCTGACAGTGAAACTCTCTCCCCAGAACTACCCCGAAACTATCACTGAAATAGAAAATCTGTGGAAAGAATTTACCGGAAACGATCCTTTACAGTACTACTTTCTGGATGAAGATTTCGAGAATATGTATATACAGGAGAAGCAGAATGCACAGATGGCAGTCATTTTCTCAATCCTGGCAATATTCATTGCCGCTTTGGGTCTGTTTGGCCTTACATCCTTCACTGTCGAACAGAGAACAAAGGAGATTGGAGTGAGGAAGGCGATGGGTTCAACTGTGGCCGGAATTTACGTTGTAATTTCGAGGGAAGTCCTGGTTCTCGTATCCCTTTCAGCCCTGATAGCCTGGCCCTTAATTTATTATGTAGCCGATAAGTGGCTTGAAAATTTCTATTACAGGATTGATCTCGGGCTGTTTACTTTTGTTGCCGGCCTGGCTATTGCACTCTCAACGGCGCTGTTGACAATCAGTTACCGTATTCTCAGGGCTGCGAGGATAAATCCTGCACAGTCCCTTAAATATGAATGAAAAAGTCTGAAGGTCTGAAGGTCTGAGGTCTGAAGGTCTGATCTGCCAGCTGGCGGATGAAGGCCGAAAGGCTGACTTCAGACCGAGGTTCGAGACCTAGATCGCAGGACCGCAGGACCGCAGACCTTTCTAATACATACTGTTGATGAGTTGTCCGAATTCGTCGCGTTTTTTCAGAGGAAATGAATGATTATTTCCGTCCCGCGTAACGACCCTGATACCCTGAGCTGAAAAGAAGCCACGACCGAAGTAGATGACTTCCAAAATGTTGTCAAACAATATTTCAAAATTATGTCTCTCATTGTCAGCCCTGACAGACTTGAAATATATGCGCTGGTTAGTCACGATAAGTTTTCCGTCAATTGTACTGTTATCAACCACCTGGTTGGTGTCACCTGCTTTGATAACCACTTCGTTCGGGTTCAGTTTCACTGTCATAATTCTGTCAGTTAGCAGTTTTTAGGTGTTCGGCAATTTCATGCCTTAAATTATATTAAAGACGTAATTTTACTGTGGTTGTTGCAAGACTCTCGAACAATGCATAAATATTTCCTCAAGATCGCGATCAGGAATATCCTGAAAAACAAACTCTATTCATTCATTAACATTGCCGGTCTGGCTATGGGTATAACAGCCTTTCTGCTGATACTGATGTTTGTAAGATACGAGCAGAGCTTCGATACGTTCCATAAAAACAGCGAAAGGATTTACAGGTTAAGGTATGAACGATCAAGTGCCGAGGGCGAATCAGTCAGGTTTGCCTCATGCTGTCCTCCCGCTGCCATCAGGATCAGGGAGCTGTATCCTGAGGTAGAGAGTATTGCGCGTCTTTTCAGATACCGGGCAACAGTCATTTTCGGGGAGAATAAGTTTTATGAAGAAAGAATGTATTTTGCAGAACCGCAGATATTTGATGTGTTTGATATCGATATGATCACCGGTGATCCGGTTACCGGTATCAGGGATGCCAACTGTGCATTTATTTCCGAGTCTTATGCGGTGAAATACTTCGGCGAAACAGACCCGATGGGTAAAACTATTACGGTTGACAGGGAAATGAGCTTTGTTATTACCGGGATTTTCCGGGATTTTCCGGATAATTCTCATATTGAGATCGATATTATGCTCTCCTGGCCTAACCTCCTTACACACTATGGAGCCGATATAGAGGGATCCTGGGGAGATACCGGGTTCTTTACTTATTTTGTGTTAAACCCTTCCGTAACCCCTTCAGATTTTGAGGAGAAGCTGAAGACCCTTGTAGAAAGTGACTTCGGAGAGGTCCTGAGGTTTTATAAGCTTACCCTGGATCTCAAGGTCCAGCCAGTTACCGACATACATCTGAATTCTGCATATATGCAGGAGATAAAGGTGAACGGAAATCATGACACTGTAGTCTTTCTGAGCATCATTGCTTTTTTTATACTGATTATTGCATGGGTCAACTATATAAATATTACAACAGCAAGATCACTGACAAGGGCTATGGAAGTAGGCCTCAGTAAGGTAGCAGGAGCCGGCAGATCACAGCTGATGAAACAGTTTTTTGCTGAAACCATACTGGTAAACATTGCTGCCTTTGCAGTTTCACTGGCTCTCATAATAGTATTATTGCCGGCTTTCTGCCGGTTTACCGGAATGACAGACGAATATGTACTCTGGAACGAGGGGTGGTTCTGGTTAACGTCAGCAATACTTTTTTTTACCAGTGTGATACTCTCAGGAACATACCCAGTCTTTGTTCTTACCTCTTTTTCAACTTCTGAAGTCCTTAGAGGTAAATATATCAACTCAAAAAGCGGGATACTTATAAGGAAGGTCCTGGTCACCTTTCAGCTTGTTATGGCAGTAATCCTGATCACCTGTACACTTCTGGTCTTCAGGCAGGTAAATTTTCTCAGGAACCTGGATAAAGGGATCAGTATTTCAGAGGTTCTGGCAGTGAGGGCTCCGAGGGTGCGAGATGCAGCATTCGGGAGCACACTGCTGACCTTCAGGGAGGAGCTGCTGAAGAACGGGACCGTTTTGAAATTCAGTGTCGGGACTGAAGTGCCGGGACGGCAGATATTATGGGATGCAGGTGGTATTTTCAGAGTTGGATCTGATCAGAGTAAGAACTATCAGATAATCGGGATAGACTACGACTATCTGGGTCTTCTGGAAGCTAAAATTATTGCCGGAAGAAACTTCGACAGATCATACTCTGATTCAGCTTCTCTTATCCTGAATGAGACGGCCACCCGATGGATGGGCTTTGAGACGCCTGAGGGGGCCGTTAATCAGAAGGTGAATTACTGGGATAATATCTATTCAATTGTTGGGGTGGTACAGGATTACCGTCAGCAATCCCCGAAGGAGGCTTTTGAACCTCATATATACCGTTTTATGCCACACGGACGGGATGTAAGAGGATTTTTCATGATGAAATACCGGCCGGGGAATGAAAAACAAGTACTTGAGTATGCTGAAAAGAAGTTCAGTGAGTTCTTCCCTGACAATCCTTTTGACTATTTCTTCCTTAATGATTATTATGAGCAGCAATTCAGGGATGAGAAACTTCTGGGGTCTGTCTTCGGCATCTTTGCATTGCTGGCCATAATTGTAACATGCCTGGGAATATTCGGACTGACATCCTTCATGATGCTTCAGAAGGTAAAGGAGATAACCATCCGCAGGGTTATCGGATCAGATCTGTCAGGGATTATAATGCTTTTTTCAAAAGAGTTTATAATGATCACAGCTGTCTCATTTATAATTGCAATTCCTGTTTGCTGGTACTGGTTTACGGAGTGGCTGAAGACATTCGAGGTCAGAATGGAGATTTCAGTATGGAACTTCATCTTACCACCTGTGATTACTCTTGCCCTGACTCTTTTGACTATTATCCTGATCGTTCACAGGACTGCCTCGGTCAACCCGGCAGATAATCTAAGAAGTGAATAGGAGTCAGGAGACTGTGTTTAAAAAAATGTCTATTATTTTGACACAATCAGGAATTTATTCCGTCTTTTAATAAAAAATCCGGAATGAACAGCGGGACCATACTTATAGTCGATGAGGACACAGGTGAACTTAAAGCACTTGAACTTATCATGAGGAAGGAGTTTGAGAAGGTCGTGACCACCACGGATCCGAACAGAATTCCCTCGCTGTTAGGTCAGGGCGAAATTGATGTCATTGTGCTCGATATGAATTTCAGGGCAGCGGTTCATAACGGCAACGAAGGACTTTACTGGATGAGGGAGATATTCAGGCATGACAGCAATATCAGTGTGGTTATCGTGACAGCTTCAGCTGATGTTGACCTGGCAGTGAAGGCTATAAAAGAGGGAGCCGTGGATTATATTCTGAAACCCTGGGACAAAAGCAGGCTTCTTGCAACAGTTAATACTGCCATGAAGTTAAGGACTTCACGACTGGAAGCCAGCAATTTGAAAAAGGATAACCGGCAGCTGAAGGACGTAATCAACAACGGTGGTGAAAAGATCGTTCAGGGGGCCTCCCCAACAATGATCAATGTTATGAACATTGTTAAAAAAGTTGCGGGTACTGACGCTAATGTCCTAATCACCGGAGAGAACGGGACCGGGAAAGAGTTGGTTGCCAGGGAGATACACAGACTCTCGAAGCGGGCCGGAGAGCTGATGGTAAGTGTTGACATCGGGTCACTCACTGAGACACTCTTTGAAGGGGAGTTATTCGGTCACGTTAAGGGTGCTTTTACAGATGCCAGTGAGGACCGCAAGGGAAAGTTTGAAGCTGCACAGAACGGAACGATGTTCCTTGATGAGATCGGCAACCTCTCCCTGCGGTCCCAGGCCAAGCTGTTGAGCGTCCTTCAGAACAGGTACATAGTCAGGGTGGGATCAAACAAGCAGATCCCGGTAAATATCAGGCTGATATGTGCAACAAACTGTAACCTGTCACAAATGGTGAGTGAAGGCACGTTTCGCGAAGACCTGCTGTACAGGATCAACACAATCATGATAGAGGTGCCGCCGCTTCGCGACAGGGTTGATGACATCCCGATACTTGCCAATCACTTCCTGAGAGTCAACATCGGGAGATACGGAAAAGGCAGCATGAAGATCAGCACTCCTGCCCTGGAGAAACTGGCTAACCACGACTGGCCCGGCAATGTGAGGGAGCTTCAGCATACAATTGAGAAGGCAGTCATAATGAGCGACTCCGATGTGCTGAAACCTTCTGACTTTGTTTTCAGTGCTGCACCCGGAAGACATCTTCATTCAGAGGTGACTCTGGCTGAGATGGAGAAGAGGGCGATAGCAGAAAGTCTCAGAAAAAACAGTCATAATATAAGCCTCGCAGCTGCGAGGCTTGGTATCACCCGACAAACGCTTTACAACAAGATGGTGAAGTACGGCCTTTAGAAAGACCTGTCACTTAACAGCTTCTGCAACAACCTGTCCGTCAAAGAGATTAACTATCCGGTGAGCATAACTTGCATCCCTGTCAGAGTGGGTAACCATGATTATGGTTGTACCTTCCTTGTTGAGTTCGCTTAACAGATTAATTACCTCGATACCGTTTTTAGAGTCGAGGTTACCTGTTGGTTCGTCAGCAAGTATCAGTTTCGGATTTGCTACAACTGCCCGGGCAATTGCGACCCTCTGCTGCTGGCCTCCTGACAGTTGCTGCGGGAAATGTTTTGCGCGGTGTCCGATCTTCATCCTTTCAAGGGCATCTTCAACTTTCTTTCTTCTCTCCGCCGGTTTCATCTTCAGATAGATGAGCGGTAATTCAACGTTTTCATAGACATTCAGTTCGTCAATAAGGTTAAAGCTCTGGAAGACAAAGCCAATGTTCCCCTTACGAAAAATGGTCCTGTCGCGCTCCCTGAGATTGGCAACCTCGGTTCCGTTAAAGATGTAACTCCCTGATGATGGATTGTCAAGCAGCCCGAGGATGTTCAGCAAGGTGGACTTGCCGCAACCGGAAGGTCCCATGATTGCAACATATTCGCCCTCTTTGACATGCAGGTTAACCTTGTTAAGTGCCGTTGTTTCAACCTCTTCGGTACGGAAGATCTTGGTTAAATCATTTGTTTTGATCATAGCTTTACAATTATGTTATTTACTCTTTTTTAAAATCAGCTTTTCATTATTTCCGAATGTCTCATAACCCGAGATAATCACTTTTTCACCCGGCTGGAGTCCTTCAAGCACTTCATAATACCTGGGGTTTTTCCGCCCGATTGATATAGTCCTTCTCGTTGCAAAAGATTCAGTGGGATCCAGAACGAAAATCCACTGTCCGCCGGTCTCCTGGAAGAAGCCGCCTACGGGCACCAACAGCGAGATCTTTGGCTGACCCAGCTGCAGGCTTATGTAATAGGTTTGTCCTGTCCGTATATTATCCGGGATACTGTCACTGAAGGTCATATCTATTTCGAAGGTGCCGTTACGCACTTCAGGATAGACTCTTCTTACAACCAGGTCAAATTCACTTCCCTGTCTGTCAAGTTTGGCTGTCAGCTGTGTCCTGACCCTGTCGATATAGTGCTCGTCAATCTGAGCTGTGACCTTGAATGAGGTAAGTACATTGATCTGTCCCATATTTGCACCGCGCGAGATCGACTGTCCGATTTCCGGTACCAGCAGCCCCAACTGGCCGTCAACCGTAGCTCTTACATTCAGGTTTTCAACCCTTTGCCTCACAAGCGACAGGTTCCTGCGCATGTTTTCGAGGTTATTTATCATGTTGTCAACCTGTACCGAGCGGAAAATTGAGTCCTGCTTCTGTCTCTCCCTGAATAACTCCCTCGACTGCCGGGCCATTTCGACATCTTCCTTCGACCTTGTGAATTCTTCACGTGAAACGAGGCTGTCTTTCATCAGAGTCACATTCTGCTGATAGTTACGCTCTTTTCTCTCGATATCGTATTTCAGGTTCAGCAGCTCACGCTTTATCTGCAGCCGGTCCTGCTCCATTGCAATCTGCGTATTCCTGAGGAAATTCTCTTTTTCGGCAAGCTGGGCTTCGCTGTCAAGAATATTCAGGTACAGGTCAGGATTGGAAAGTCTGAGGATTATGTCCCCCTTATTGACCATCGAACCTTCTTCGATAAGTATCTCTTCAACACGGCCGCCCTCCTGGGCATCAAGGAAAATTGTGCTTATGGGTTCAACGGTGCCGGGGACCGTGATATAATCATTGAACTGGTCCTCGGTTACAGTCCCGATAATAAGTTTGTCCTTTTCGACCTTATAGGTGGAAGTACGGTCAGCAAAAAATGCCATATACAGGAGCACAACAAATGCAGCTCCGGCAGCAATATACCATATATGCTTTTTTTGCAGTCCTTTTTTCCTTGCAATAGGTTTATCCATTCTTTCAACTGGGGTATCCATCGGGTTATTATTATTTGAGGTTAATTGTTTATGACTGTATTGTATTCTCCTGTCGAGTAAAACTGAATCGTGAGTTTTCTGATGAGGAGCTGCAGTTTTGTTCTCAGGGCTTCAGTTTCTGCAGTAAAAAGAGTTGTCTTCGCAGCCGAATAATCAGTCACGTCAACCAGTCCCGATTCAAATTTCTTTTCAACGGCATTGAACGATTTTTTATTGAACGTAAGGTTGGCTTCAGCAGCAAGGTATTCTTCCTTTCCCCTGTTATAATTAAGGCATGCGTCCTCAATCTGAGTATAGAGGGTATTTTTTTCAAGTTCAAGCCGGAGCTCCGTATCAGCCTTTCTGACCTTTGCCAGTCTTATATTCCTGCCTGCAGAATAGTTGTTAAAAATGGGGACATTTAGGGACAGGTAAAGTGCCTGACTGTTATTGTTCTTCATCTGGTTCCTGAAAGATGCCTGGTCTGTTGCATCTTCGCCAATTACCTTGTAGTAGCCGGTATATATAGCTCCTCCGACTGACAGGTTTGGGGCAAGGGTGCCCCTGGCGGCGGCCACCTGTTTTGCACTTGCCCTGAGTTCATATTCGATAGCCTTAAGACGTGGCAGCACTTCTGCTGCAAGCGCATAGATACTGTCAGTATCAAAACCGGAGTCAGTTATAAGGATATTGCCAAGGTCAGGAAGCAGTATGTCAAATGGGGCACCCGGCTCAAGCTGGAGCATCTGTTTCAGCACTGTCACAGCCTGGCTGGCTGAGTTCCGCGCAATTGTAAAGGTCAACCTGTCTCCCGAGACCTGACTCTCAATCTCATACTGGCGTGCAACCGCTTCTTTGCCGGTCTCAACCATCTTGCTGATCCTGAAAAGCTGCCTTTCCGAAATGTCCAGTTGCATTCCTGCAGCCTCCTCAAGCCCTTTTGCATAGAGAACCTGGTAGTATTGCCCCATGATCTGGACAACAAGAGTGTTTCTTGCAACTTTCTCCGCTTCCAGTCCAGCTTTAACCATAAACTTATTGGCAGACAAAGTATTCATCGTGGCAAAGCCATTAAAGACAAGGATATTTGTGTTCAGTGAATATGAATTACTCAGGTTCTGTTTGAAAGTTATAAGGTTGGTGACCGGGTCTATTGACCTTCCGAAGCCCAAACGTGCATCTGACCCGAAATTGAGGTCCGGAAGAATATCCATCCTCGACTTCAGATAGTTGATTTCAGCTGTTTCAGTTTGCAGTGCCTGCCGGTGTAATCCGATATTGTTCTCAAGGGCATATTCGATGCAGTCCTCAAGAGTCCATTTCATTTCCTGGGCTGAGACCTTAAAGGAGAGTCCGGCTATCAGCAGCAGAATAACGGTTATAAGTTTTTTCATTTACGGCACAAGATTTTGTTCCGGTAATACCAAAGTCTGTGCCATTGCTTTAAATAGCATATATACAGACACATATGGATATGATAGTAGTGCCGGGTGTCAAAGAAACAGACAGTTTGTGTATAAAAATGAGACATCCCCGGAGAAGCTGCCGTCTGCTGCAAGTGAGGCTGTGTCTCAGTTTTCGCAGTAAAAAAAATCCTTCCTCATTTTTGCAGCATAGAAAAAAAATTTGCGTCTTTAAGAGAGCAACTTGAAAAATCAATGCCTGATTTTAAATATTAGTATAAATTTATTCCTCCTAACTCTGATTTTACCTCAAATACATCTGCATATGTTCAGGAATCTTCTTAAAACGGCTGTAAGACATATTGTTAAGCACCCCGGGTACAGTGTACTGAATATTCTGGGTCTTACCCTTGGCATTACGAGCGCACTTTTCCTTGTAATTTATGTCTCTGATGAGATCAGTTATGACAAGTACCATGAGAAGGCGGACAGGATTTACAGGGTCTCATCGAAAATCACCGAAACAGATGATCAGTTTACCTGGATCGTTGCCCAGATTCCCTTTGGCCCGCAGGTGGCCCAGGATTATCCTGAGGTGGAAGCATATGCCAGGTTCATAAATATGCCGAGAGCTCTTTACAAATATGAGGACAAGGAGTTCAACGAGGAAAACTTCTTCTATGCTGATTCGGCTCTGTTCGATATTTTTACGTGGAAGATTCTGAAAGGTGATGTGAGGAGCGCTCTTACTGAGCCGAACAAAATTGTGCTGACCGAGAGAATTGCAACCAGGTATTACGGGAACGGTGATCCCATAGGGAAGACTCTAACTTCAGGCAACACCACATATGAGGTGACAGGGATAATTGAGGATATACCGTCAAATTCACACTTCACCTTTGATGCTTTAGCCTCAAGGAACAACCTCCCCGAACAGATTGGTTCATGGGGAAATTTCGGAGTGTTTACATACCTGCTGTTTCCGGAAGGAACAGATGTGAAGGCTTTTGAGACCAAGATGCAGGCGATGTATGCAGCCTATATGGAACCAATTTTCGGCGCCCTGAACATAAAAATTGAATATATTCTTGAACCCATAACCAGGATACATCTCTATTCTACAAATCCCGGTGAGCCTGTGCCGACAGGAAGTATCACATACGTATATATTTTCGCAATTGTCGCAATATTTCTGATACTCATTGCGGCCATGAATTACATGAACCTTGCCACTGCCCGTTCAACACGGCGGGCCCGCGAGGTAGGCCTGCGTAAAGTCGTAGGGTCAAGGCGTGGCCCACTTATTATGCAGTTCCTGTCAGAATCTACTGTATTCACTCTTATATCTCTGATATTTAGTATTATACTGCTCATCGTTCTCATTCCGAAGTTTAATCTTCTGGCAGGCAAATCATTTGATATGCACGTTGTATACAGCCCTGTAGTGCTTGTCACCCTCTTTGCAGTTATCGTGGTAGTCGGAATTTTCGGCGGAAGTTACCCGGCATTCTTCCTTTCAAGATTCAGTCCTGTTACAGTTCTTAAGGGTGAGATTACTCAGGGAACTGCCGGAAGCATTTTTCGCAAGATACTGGTTGTCATACAGTTTACTGTCTCAGTAATAATGATTGTTTGCACACTTGTAGTCTTCAGGCAACTTAATTATCTTAAGACCAAGGACCAGGGATTTGACCAGAAGAACGTGGTTGCCCTGCAGTTAAACGACGGAATGTTACGGAAATATAAGGTTCTGAAGGATGTTCTGCTCGGGAATCCCGGAGTGGTTTCTGTTGCTGCAACAAATACGCCGGTAGGAGAAGGTTCGGGGAAAGTTCTTTTCAATGTCGAAACAGACCAGGGCATGGCCCAGAGAGGCGTCAACTTTACAATAGTGGATGAGGATTTTGTTGAAACCCTTGGCATCAGGATACAGGACGGACGTGAGTTCCAGGCTGACATGCCCGCAGATACGATGACAGGTGTGGTAGTTAATGAAACATTTGTAAAACGAATGGGATGGACCGATCCCATCGGTAAAAAGGTCGAGCTGGGAGATGGTAATTTCCTGAGGGCAAGGGTAATAGGCGTGATGAAGGATTATCACCAGACTGGAATGTATAATGAAATTGAATCACTGCTCCTGGCTTACAGGCCGAGTCTGGGTCTTCCCGTAGTCTATGTCAAAATAGGTGATAATAATATGGAACAGACCCTCAGCCATATTGAGGCAAGCTGGAAGGAAATCTTTCCTGACCAGCCTTACAGCTTTACTTTCCTTGAAGAAAGATTTAACAGGCAGTTCGAAGCTGATGAAAAGAGGGGACTGATATTTACCCTTTTTACCGTCCTTGCGATTCTGATTGCCTGCCTCGGTCTTTTCGGCCTGGCATCTTACATGGTGGAACAAAGGACAAAGGAGATAGGGATCAGGAAAGTATTCGGTGCCAATGAGGGTGTAATACTGAGGTTGATCTCAGTGGATTTTCTGGTGCTCGTTGTCATTGCAATAATAATTGCATTTCCTGTGGCCTGGTATTTTATGAGCAACTGGCTTGAAAACTACGTTTACAGGACCCCGATGGGAATTTCACTGTTCCTTATTGCCGGGTTGCTGACTCTTGTGATTACCTTTGCGACAATAAGTTACAAAGCCTATCAGGCGTCTGTAATGAATCCGGCAGATTCAATTAAGACCGAATAAGAGATCAGATAAGTCGGGTTTTTGTAGCTTGCAGGCGAATATCAAAACCCGCCTTGTTATGGTAGTGACCTGTGTTCATATAAGCGTAAAACCTGAAGCTGTTCAGGACTTTATTGATGCAACCGTAATCAATCACCGTGAAACACAGAAAGAACCGGGTAATATCAGGTTTGATATTCTCCGGTCTGTTGATGATCCTCACACCTTCATGCTATATGAAGTTTTCCGTTCGGAGGAGGCTGTGGCAGAGCATAAGGAGACATCTCATTATATTGCCTGGCGTGAAAAGGTCAGAGATATGATGGCTGAGACACGTTACGGTGTCAGGTATGACGTAATTGAACCCTCAGACAACACAAAATGGTAAGACCGTTTCAGTTTGCCAGACTGCCTCTGATTTATTTCGGTTGCGGGAGGTTGAGCCTGTTGCCCGGATTGGTCAGTCAGTACGGTTCATCTGTCATTCTTGTCACAGGCAGGAAGTCATTCATCGAATCCGCCAATGCAGCAAAGCTTCTGGAATCATTCAGTGACAGAGGCATTGTCTGTCACCTGGTAAGAGTCAGTGGGGAGCCCTCGCCGGACCTGATTGATGAAACTGTCAGCAGATTCAGGGATGCCTCACCGTCTGCAGTTGTGAGTATCGGGGGAGGCAGCGCGGTTGATGCCGGGAAAGCTATATCTGCAATGATGCAGATGGCGGATTCAGTGAAGAATTATCTGGAAGTGGTAGGCACCGGGGAACACCCGGGAACAAAAATTCCCTTTATTGCTCTGCCTACAACCTCGGGTACCGGAAGTGAGGCTACAAAGAATGCGGTTTTATCAAGCGTCGGACCAGGTGGTTTCAAGAGATCATTAAGACATGATAACTTTGTCCCTGACATTGCAGTGATTGATCCTGAACTGACTCTGGAGTGTCCCCGGGGAATTACTTCGGCCAGCGGAACGGATTGTTTCACCCAGCTTGTCGAGTCATATCTGTCAGTGAAAGCCAGCGATTACACTGACACTCTGGCTGTGGCGGGATTAAAGTCAATAAAGCGGTCACTGCTCAGGAGCTATGCTGACGGTTCAGACCTTGAAGCAAGAACGGATATGTCATTTGCAGCGCTCACTTCGGGGATCTGTCTTGCCAATGCCGGGCTCGGGACGGTCCACGGTCTGGCAGGCACAATTGGCGGTCTGTACGATATTCCACACGGTCTGGTCTGCGGAACCCTGATGGCAGTGGCAAATGAGGTAAATGTGAGGGAGCTGAGAAAAGGGCCTTCCGGATCAGAAGCTTTAGCCAAATATGCAGCGCTGGGAAAGATATTTATTGACAGTGCGGACGGATCAGATGATTATTATATCGACGGATTCATAAGTTATCTGCATGATCTGACCGAGGCTCTTGAATTGCCGGGACTCAGGAAATTCGGTCTTAGTCAAAACGACATCAGGATAATTTCTTCACAAACTGACAATAAGAACAATCCTGTCAGACTCGGAGCTGATGAGCTTGTCGAAATTGTAAGCAGAAGGCTCGTCTGAACACCCATTTATATTACTCTCTGACATGGTTCAAACGAATGCGTCCGTATGCAAAACATTGCATACGGACGCACAAACCAACGTAATTTGAGCTCAGGCTTTTTTAATGCTCCAGCCCGTTTTGAGACCGAAAATAAACCAGACAAGCGCCACCGTTCCGGCGGCAAATGTTGTATCACCGATGATCCTCAGCCATCTGAAGGTTTCGATGAGAGGTTGCTGCATGAATTCAGCCGAGCGGGCATACCAGAGTCCTTCCTGAACGCTGGCCACAGTCTGTGCCAGACCTACCGGAAGAACACTCAGGAGAACCATAGCAGCAAGGCCGATATTGATTGCCCAGAATGCAAACTTAATCACCGGTTCCTTCCATACAGGCTTTTTATCCATGTCGCGAAGCACGAAGAGCATCAGGCCGATACCGAGCATTCCGTACACACCGAAGAGCGCCGTGTGACCGTGAACGGGTGTGGTATTAAGTCCCTGCATGTAATAAAGTGCAATAGGAGGATTGATCAGGAATCCGAATATTCCTGCACCTACAAGATTCCAGAAGGCTACCGAAATGAAACTGTATATTGGCCACTTGTAGGCTTTGATCCATTCGGTGCTCCTGCTCACTTTCAGGTTGTCATAGGCTTCGAATCCCATCATCACGAGCGGTACAACTTCAAGGGCGCTGAAAGTGGCCCCCAATGCGAGAACCGCAGTTGGCGTACCTGTAAAATAGAGATGATGGAACGTGCCCAGGATACCCCCGGAGAGAAAGATAATTGTTGAAAGCAGCACTGCCACAGTTGCTGTTGATGGTTTGAGTATCTTCAGCCTGACGAAGAGGAATGCTGTGACAACCGCGGCAAAGACCTCGAAGAACCCTTCGACCCAGAGGTGAACAACCCACCAGCGCCAGTATTCGGCCATGGCGAGATTGGTCTGCCTTCCCCACATCAGTCCTGCCCCGTAGAATGCGGCAATGGCAACAGTGGACATCAGAAATAGGATAAGCAGGTTACGGCTGTCAGACTTCTTCCTGAGTGCAGGCATTATTGCCCTGGCCATCAGGAGCAGCCAGATAACCAGCCCTATAAACAGGAAGAGTTGCCAGAATCTTCCGAGGTCTACATACTCGTAACCCTGGTGACCGAACCAGAAGTTCTGTATCAGGCCGAGCTTCTGCATCACGCCCATCCACTGACCTGCAAGTGATCCAAGGACAATTATCAGAAGGGCAATAAAGAGGAAGTTTACTCCCAGTCGCTGGATATTTAGGTTCATACCCTGAAATGGCTGGAGCGTAATAAAGTCCTGTTGCCAGCCAGGAGGTCGCGATCCAGAAAATTGCTATCTGGACGTGCCATGTACGGGAGATGGAGTAGGGCAGAATAGTCGAAAGTGGAAGGCCGTAAAAAGCTTGTCCTTCAACAGTATAGTGCGCCGTAATCACTCCCATTAACACCTGTACAAGCAGCAACGCTGAGACAATCCAGAAATATTTTAATGTGGCTTTCTGCGAAGGGGTTTGGGTTTCGCTACCCAGGGGGAATGAAGCAGGAATCAGTTCCGGTGACTCATCACGACGCTTTGCATAAAGCCATCCCATTAACCCGATTCCGGCTATGAGCATGATGACACTGAACCCGGTCCAGAGCAACAGTGACCCGGTAGGACGGTTTCCTACAAGTTCCTCTGCCGGCCAGTTGTTCGTATATGTAATTTCCTGACCCGGGCGCTCTGTGACGCATGCCCAGGAAGTCCAGAAGAAGAAAGCATTCATGAGTCGTACACGCTCAGGATCCCTCAGCGTGTTTTCAGCAATAGCATAGGCATCACGCAACTCTGCCAGAGCCGGGTCATTTGTGAACAGGCTGCCGTACCAGGCGGTATTTGATGCAATTGCTTCGGCTCTCAGCGGCGAAACGGTGAGCACACCTGAGACGGGGTCATAGGTGTTCTTACGAAGTTCGTTCTGGAGGGTGATCTTCAGGGATGCCTGTCTTTCCCCGGTCAGCTGCGAATATGGAAGGCTGTCATTGCTCTGTGCAAGCTCTTCGAGCATAAAAGTTGCTTCACGGTGCAGCCAGTCGGCACTCCAGTCGGGTGCCTGATATGCACCGTGACCCCATACGGTGCCCAGTTCCTGCCCGCCGGTCGATTGCCAGACATTCTGTCCGTCACTGATATCCTGCCCGGTGAAAAGTACTGTGCCTTCTGTCGTTATAACCTTTTGAGGTATCGGAGGTGCCTGGCGGTAAATCTCCCTGCCAAAGTAAAGGAGCACCGCAAATGAAACAGTCATTACGGTCAATAGAGCGATCCAGAGTTTTTTTGTCGACATAGAGTTTTGGTTTTGGAGTTATTCATGAGGGTTTAATTGTATTTCTTGTCAAGTTGTTCGATGTCATTCAGGTACTCAGTTATTCCACCGCCCTTACGGGTAAGGGGAATTACATCTGAATATTCCTTAAGCAAGCCGGCATGATTTTCATCTGTAAGCACTTTGTCTGCCATCCTGAAAAGGATGTTATTCTCTTTTGCAATGTGATTGCGCAGGAGGCTGACATAACCTGTCATATTCAGTAAAACCTGTTCAAGCCCTGAGGCGTCACCCTGTTTGCAGAGGGCGATTCCGTCTGCCATACCCTTCGTGTAGTTCCTCCCCTGGGTATGCTCTGAAAGCATCACTGCCACCGGCCCCTGCTGCTGACTGAACCCTTTTCCAGAAAGGAAGGGGAACAGTATCTTTTCTTCCTTGGCGTGGTGAAATCCGTCTGCATAGTTCCTGATCAGATAAACCACGGTTTCCAGGTCAGATATGTCTGGTGCCTTTGTCTTTGTGATTTTCTCCATTATGTCAGTTAGCCGGAGAATATGGACATGATCATTTTCAAGGTCCTTTGTTGCCGAAATCATAATTTTATGGTTTTAAACTGCTGATATTCAATTCTTAATTCTATCATAATGTCACTCCTTCGGAGTTCCCGGGCTATCATAATGTCACTCCTTCGGAGTTCCCGGGCTATCATAATGTCACTCCTTCGGAGTTTCCGGGCTATCATAATGTCACTCCTTCGGAGTTTCCGGGCTATCATAATTTCACTCCTTCGGAGTTTTCTGGTACTTAATTCCTGATATCTCCCCCTGCCAGTACCATAGCCGCGGGGTAAAGAATATTATTCTCAAGGTGTACGTGAATATGCAGGTCATCCTCGAATTCGCCGAGAAGTTTCATTGTTACAGCATATGTATTGCAGGCATCTCCGGGGATCAGGTAACCGTGAGTAAGCTCATTTATCTTATCCATCGCCCCGCCTGCAAACTCATGCTCACCGGTCATCCTGGAAATTTCGGAAAGGATCACGGCTTTGTCATCTGCCGAACCTGTTTCCTGAACCCTTTTAACTGCCGGGAAGAGAACCTGTTCCTCATTCCCGAGGTGCTGCAACAGTTCCTCATTTATCTTTGCAAAGAGGCCTGCAACTTCGCGAAGTTCAGCATGTCTCTCACCATGCACTTCTGCGATTTTAGCTGTATAAAAGACAAGGTCCGGCAGAGTTCTCAGAACATATTTGTGGTGGGTGTTGACAATATAATCTGCGAGGAAGGAGGGAGCCCAATCCCTGAAATTATGTGTCTTGTCAGCCGGCAGGTTTTCAAGCTCCTGAATCTCAGTGATAAGGCTGTCAACGGGCAGATTCTTTTCACCGCAGGCTTCACTGAGGCTCTTTTTCCCGCCGCAGCAGAAATCAAGTCCTGCCTTTTTAAACAGTGCGGCAGCCCTGAAATCATTGGTCACTATATCGCCTATTGCTGCCTTTAGGAGTTCTTCTTTTTTCATGATTGTCTTTTATTTTACTGATACAAATATAATAATTATTCTTTATAATAAGACAAAAAGGTCTTTTTATAACTTAAACAATTATTTTGTATTTTTGTTGAGTAAAAAGAATAAAATGTTCAATAAGGAGACTGAATATGCATTACGTGCCCTGGTTTACATCCAGGCTGAGAATAACCAGGGCAGGAGAGCCGGTATTGCCAGGATAGCCCGGGAGATAGACGCACCTCCGTTTTTTACAGCCAAGATCCTTCAGCGGCTTGTCAGGCAGGGATTTGTCGGATCTGTGAAAGGCAGGGGAGGAGGATTCTTTTTTGACGGAGAAAGGTCTTCGCTGCCGATAAAGGATGTCATAGTGGCGGTAGAAGGCGGGGACATACTTACAGGTTGTGCATTCGGTCTTAAGTTCTGTGATGAAAACAATCCCTGTCCGCTTCACTCCAGGTATGCGCCTATAAGGGAAGCAATGAACAGGCTTGTATCAGATGAGACTGTTCAGTCGCTGGCTGCAAAGTCAGGTCACAAACCGGGGAAATGATTTATACAATATTCTGAACTGCTTACTTTAGGAAAGTTGATTTATCTTTAAGAAAAAAACAGTCATGTCAGAGAAAAGCATTAACACCCGTCGAGAGTTTCTGCAGAAACTTATTGCGCTTTCCGCCCTCGTGGGCGTGGCACCTTATGCCGATGCGTTTGGAGAACCGCTTTTTGACCTGAAACAGGGGAAACTACCGAAGAGACCCTTGGGCAGGACTGGTCATATGGTGGGTATTTTCAGCCTCGGGGGGCAGGCTTCGATAGAAGTACCGGGCAGGGAAGAGATTGCCGAAGGGATCATTAATAGGGCTATTGATCTCGGCATTAACTACATAGATACTGCCGCTGCATACGGCAGGGCTACACCTGATGTTCCCAGGGAAAATGCTATGGGAACCAGCGAGCGTAACATCGGGAAGGTCATGAAATACAGGCGCAATGAGGTATTCCTTGCGTCAAAAACCCACGACCGCACATACGATGGTTCGATGCGTTTGCTTGAGAAATCCCTGAAGCAGCTTCAGACTGACCACCTTGACCTGTGGCAGATTCATAATGTCAGGTCACCTGAGATTGAAACCCTTGACAAGATCACCGGTGAAGGAGGAGTACTGAAAGCGATGATCAAAGCGCGTGACGAAAAGATAATCAGGTTCATCGGTTTTACCGGCCACGAGGGGCCTGATGTGCTGAACGCACTGTCTGAAAGGTTCCCCTTTGACAATGTCCTTGTGGCAATCAATGCCGCTGACAAGCATCACGATCCCTTCATTGAAAAATTCCTTCCCAATGCTGTTAACAAAAAGTTGGGGATAGTGGGCATGAAGATTCCTGCCCGTGACCGGATTTTCTCAAATGGCGGCATAATATCGATGAAGGAAGCAATGGAGTATGTAATGACGCTTCCGGTGAGCACAATAATCGTAGGAATAGACAAGATTGCCGAGCTTGAGGAGAACATTGAGATTGCCCGGCACTTTAAACCGCTGACGGCTGATCAGATGCTTGCAATTGAGGCAAAGACAAAACCTCATTACAAGGATCTGCTCTTCTTCAAAAACCTGTCGGAGTGGCCGCCGGAGTGGTAGGTAAAGCAGGTTCGATTTTCAGAACCTCAGCAGATAGGAGCACTTAAAGAAGAAACCTCTCTTCATTTCCAGATACCTTTCATCAGTGACATAGATGTCGCCGTCCCATCTTAATTTTTCATAGAGGGAGCCATATCCAAGATAGGCGACGGTCCCGGGTATATAGGTAAATGATGCAAGGAAATCAGTCAGGAGCGTGTTGTGGTACCCGTTATATTCAGTGATTGCCCTGAGAAACAGGTATTTATTTATCTGATAAGTCAGTTTGCCTCGTCCGATCGGGTAGTCATAGACCCTGGAATCATCATCTGACCTCATCAGGTCATTATAAGTAAAAGAAGCGTCGAGGTGAAGATTCTCCGTGGGTTTGTAATTCATATTCAGCGTGAGCTTATTGGCATAACCCTGAAATGGCTCAGATGAATAGTATATTGCATTCACTTTCCTGTACTGCGCTGCAAGATAGAAACGCTTCGTAATCTGTGAGGATGCCAGGAGTGTCAGCCCCCCGGTCTTAAAACTCTCTCCCAGGTAGATCTCGGTTGAGAAGGCATATCTTACCCGCAGTGTGGATGACCTTCCCATATATGCCTGGAGGGAAAACTGGTTAAGTGTTTCCCACATATCATAGAAGGAGTCATGGGTCTGGGCCGTCAGCAGTTCTGTTTCAATACGTCTGATAAAACCTGACTTTCGGATAAAATTTAGGTTTGAATTTCCCGGCAACATATCCAACACCGTTTCTTGTAATGAAACCGACGTCTGTTCCGAATTCTGTATTCACCTCTTTTGCAGTTAGTGACCATGACAGATTTCTTGAGTCGTGATTCATATCAATTGCAGCCGTATGCCCTGTAGTCGGGGCAGAAGCTTTGTCCACACGTGTCTGCGATAGAAATCCATTGAATCCAAGCATGGTTGCCCGGTCAATTCTTATCTGCCCGTCAACACCTGCGATCCGGTTGAATCTTTCTTCTGTCTCACGGGCAGACAGAAGGAATCCAAGGTAATTCTCTCCTCCAATTTTCTGTTTGAATCTTACAACGGGGAAATGTGCAAATGAACTGTTTCCTGAATCATCTTCGGGAAGACGATCTAGTGCATACAATACTCCCAGTGTACTGTTTTTACCTGCCTTTCCTGTCAGTTTAGTACCTGTCAGGGGGTCAATGATTGTACGGGTATGGATAAAGGCTATCACCGGATCCACCTCGCTGCTACTCTCTCCTGCAATGTTGAAAATTTCGTTACCCTCGAGGAAGAAAGGACGTTTTTCAGAATAGTAGAGCTGGGACCTGAGATTCACATCAACCTGGCCTGCATCAGATTCAATCTGACTGAAATCAGGATTTATAGTTGCATCAAGGGTAAGCTGTGATGTAATTCCGTATTTTGCGGTAAGACTCAGCTTTGGTTCCCGGCTCTCTTTTGTCAGGCTGCCATCCTTCTGTGTGTCACTGTACCCATAGGTGAAGGCCGGCAACAATTCAAAGAGCGAATAATGTTTAACGCCGCTTATTGTAAGGGGTGCCATTTGTGAAAGGAATGCGTACCCTTTTGCCGGGTCCAGTCTTGGCCATGATGCATGCTCTGAGGTGCGGCTCACAAATCTTTCGAAAAAAATACTCATCTCAACAGGTTCCCGGTTGCTGAATCTGATACTTTTAAGAGGAATACGCATCTCGACACTGTATCCGTCATTGTCGATGGAACCTGCACTGAACCAGACAAAGTCTTCACTGAAGTCTTCAGTCCCTGCAGAAAACCTGCTGTCCATCTGGATGCCACCGGGATTAACATAAAAAGCATACAGAGATTGCTGGTCGTTGAAGCTGTCAAGGTTTATGCATACCCAGTCATCTGGCCTGATGTTATCACGTGCATTCACCGATGACTTAATCTTATCAGGCTCATTGTCATAACACCTGAACGCAAAATACAGATTGTCAGAGTCATAACCCATCCAGGCAGTAGTGGGGTTCTCCATAATCCTGTCAAAATCAGGAATGAATGTTACAAACTCATTCACCGGCATGCATTCATGCCACTCATTCTCACTCAGGATGCCGTCAATGACAGGTGGTGGATTAATCTTTAACGGTACATATGACTGGGCATTAACAGATATTACTGAAACAGTCAGCAGCAGGAGGTTGATTATGGGGAAGCCTGACATGTTAATTAAGTTTATAGCATAAAGATAAATGAATCACCAAATTGCTGCTCATTCCGGAGTTAAATAGAGAAAAATCCGCAATTCCTGATTTTCAGCTCATAAAATTCAAATCGCAAATCGCAAATAACAAGAGCCGCCACCGGCAGCTCCTGTAACACAATCTTTAATAATTGTAATCGGAAAATATTCTCAGAAGTAAAAGTTGAGAGCTATTCTCGTATATGTCGGATTCATAGTTATATTCACCTCCTCGGTAAAATCGGCATCAACATACATACCGGTATTGGGGTTGTAATAGTCGCCGGTATATTCATCAACATATTTACCTGTAAGGCACCTGATACCAAACTCACCTCCGATACTGAAATTCTCATCAAAGAAGTACTCCATTCCGAATCCGGCCTCGCCACCCCATAAAGAGACTTTCTGAAACTGCTCACTGAACTCTTCTTCCGGCTCACCATCGAATTCCATCTTTCCGCTTACAAAGGGTTTGGCAATACTTGCGACGAGGTATGCCTTCATTTTGTTTTTCTCCTTAACGAAATATTTTACTCCAAGGGTAGGAATCATCAGTCCTCCGTCAATTTTCATTTCCTCACTGAAGGCTTCAGGTCCGTTGATGCCTGAATTCCATTCGGTACCTGTTTCAGTAAGGTTAAACCCGATACTGAGATACTGAAAACCAACAAATGGAACCACTTTGCCTACTTTGTACCCGAGATTTGCACTGTTCAGGTTTAGTCCTGGAGAAACATTAAATGTTAACTGACCCAGAACAGGTACAACTGTAACTGAAACCAGTAATACAACAAACAGAATTGACTTTCTCATTTTTTTAAATTTTAGTTTAGACAATAAATTATAAGGGATAAATATAATCCTTCTCTTACTGCAGGAACATGACATTTATCCTATTTTATGAGGATATGAGCACGTTTGTTTAAAGACGATTGAACAGGATTTAATAGCTATTTTGCTATAGGGCCGGCGGGAACTTCCTCCACTTTTCTCTCTTTTCTACCGGTTACCCCGAAGAAATAAATAAGAGACAGAGAAATCACGACTATTCCGACTATTGTCACCCAGTCAGCATTTTCATCGGGCACAAGAATCCAGCTCAGAATGGCTCCGAAAACAGGAATTATAAATTTCCACAGGTTCAGTTCTGAGACTTTTACCTCGGGTCTCTGAAGGAGCTGGTACCATTTGGAGAATGTGAAGGCTGACATGAATGCGAGCCAGACAAGAACCAGCCAGTACCGGACCGGGAAAGTCGGGTTTCGATGGCACATCTTCGACAAAAAATGATAGTGCGAAGATAAAAAGGCCACCCATAAAGATTGAGAATGAGCTCAGCACAAGCGGGTTCATTTTCTTTCCTTCCTTGGATATGAGTACGTTGCTTGTAGCTGTGGAAATGTTTGCAATGAAGATCATGGCTATCCCTGCAAGTTCCAGTTTGCCGCCGATATGAAATTCCTGCCTGCCAAGACTCACGAGTACAGATACCGGCAAGTCCCAGGATGATTGTAAGAACCTTTGCTCTCGTAAACCGCTCTTCCTTTATCATTATTCTTGACACGATGGCTGTTACAAACGGCTGTGCACCGACTATCACCGCACCGATGGCTCCAGGCACGAGATCCATACCGAGGTAAAACAGGACATAGTTTATTACAGTTTGCAAGAGTGTCACCCACACCACCAGCCTCAGGTTTTCCCTGATCATCCTTATATAGAGCTTCGGCCTGACAGTAAATGGCAATATCATAAGACCCGACAGAATAAAGCGGGAACCGGCGAAGTGGAGCGGGGTTGAATATTCGAGGCCTATCTTTATGAACGGATATGCTGTTGACCAGAGAAGGCAGGCAATAATTGCCCACACTATGGTATTGACACGGCGACTCGACATTTAGAAAAAATCAGTAAGCAAATATCGCTATTTTTTGGTTACATCCTTTTTATTCCAGTCGGGTGTCGAATCACCAATCAGATGCTTGACAAAGAAATCCATCCTTCTTCTTTCGCCGTAGGTTCCTCCACTGCTGTGAAGCATGCCGGGTACCAGCAGATAATCGAAATCTTTCCCGGCCTTTATAAGCGCATCCACAAGCTGCACTGTCGATGCCGGATCGACGTTGTTGTCCATCTCACCGTTTATCAGCAGGAGCTTGCCTTTCAGCCTCCATGCGTTCTCGACGTTCGATGACTCGATATAACTCTGATCTACTGGCCATCCCATCCACTGCTCGTTCCACCATATCTTGTCCATCCGGTTGTCATGGCAACCGCATGATGAAACAGCCACATCGTAAAATTCAGGCTGAAAGAGGAGCGCTGCTGCCGAGTTCTGTCCGCCGGCAGAAGTGCCGTATACACCCACACGGGTTATATCGATATAAGGATACTTTGCTGCGGCTGCCTGCATCCAGAGAATACGGTCAGGAAAACCAGCGTCTTTGATATTCTTCCAGGCTACATTCTGAAATGCCTTTGACCTGTTGGAGGTTCCCATACCGTCAATCTGAACCACAATGAAGCCCAGTTCGGCAAGTGAGTTCATATTACTGAATGTGGGGCGGAAAGTTTTCGGAACAAAACTGCCGTGAGGACCGGCATAGATATTCTCAATTACAGGATATTTCTTCGATGGATCGAAATTCAGGGGTCTTACAATTATTCCCCATATATCGGTCACCCCGTCACGTGCTTTTGCAGTAAAGACTTCTGCAGGCTGCCAGCCGGTTTCTTTAAGTGCCGAGATGTCAGCCGTCTCAATTGTCATCACCTCTGCACCGTTGTCACCGTTACGAAGGACTGCAACGGGGGGCATATCAGCACGTGAATAAATGTCTGTCAGATATTTGTTATCCTCTGAGAATACTACTGTATGGTTTCCGTCGCCGGGAGTGAGGTGGGTCAGTCCCGTTCCGTCAAATTTAATGCGGTAATAGTGTATGAGGTATGGGTCTCCGGGTTCCTTACCGGAGGCCTGGAAGATGATTTCCCTCTTTGTTTTGTCAACAGAGGATACCCTTCTTACTACCCAATTACCCTTTGTGATCTGGTTTTTGACCTTCCCGGTGCCTGAGTCATAAAGATACAGATGGTTCCATCCGTCGCGCTCTGATGCCCATATAATCTCTCCGGTAGCCGGCAGATCATAACGGTATTTCTTCCCGCTGTAGTCGATGAATGTCTCTGACTGCTCATCAATTATCACACTCATTTTTCCTGTTTCAGCATCGATTTTAATCACCCTGTAGACCTGATGGCCGCGCTTGTTGTATTCAAAAGTCAGCGATTTTCCAAGTGTATCCCACCTGAAATTGCTGACATCATACTGGTTGAGAATTGGTGATTCGTCAACTGTGATTTGTTTGCGCGCTGTAACATCAAAAACCTGGGGATAGGTCTGCGGAACTGCATCGCCGGGTTTCGGATATTCGTATGAGTAATATTTTGGCTGTACCTGGTCAGCTGGTGACGATTCAATGTAGGAGATCATGTGCTTCTCAGCCGGCTGTACTTTTCCAGCCATGAGTTTCTTTGAATCGGGAGACCATACAATCGAGGCTGAGTAATACTTACCGATTCCACCATCAAAGCTTAGCTGTGACTCTTTTTTGTCAGACTCATTTCTGATCCACACGTTATAATCACGGATGAATGCGGTCATCTTTTTGTCCGGTGATGTTACAGGGCGGCCTTCCATCTCATTCTGAAAACCCCAGGGCCACCTGTTGGCAGTCGCGCCAGTCCCGAACTGGGCAGGGCGCCTTGATGCTTCACCTTTTGTGATGAGGTAGCTTTTCAGGTCGCAGTTGTATGTGGTGCCTTCGTAATCAAATGTCATTTTCTTAAGGTCATCGGTCATCCTGATATTCCTGAGCTGAAGGTTGTCAGCTTTCAGGGTATCACCCGATGCTTTAAGCATGCCCGCCGCAACTTTTTTAGTATCGAACGCCTGACGGCGGGTCTTTTTGTCGGCATCAATGATTATAAACTCCCTGCCTTCAGGAGTCAGATTCTCGTACAGAAACAGGTGGGTTGATCCAATCCACACCGGAGCGATGTCACTGTGAAATACTTTGCCTGACAGCTTTCTGTCAAGGGATGTGGCACGTTCATAATCCTTCTCAGTCACCTGGGCAACGAGGCTGACAGTTATGAATACAAGGAGAAATGAGAGGATTGTTTTAATGCTGGCTTTGTTCTTCATGACGGAATCAGTTTGTTAAATTACAGGTACATAGTTAATAAATTTTTACGTGTCAATAGTACACTAAATATATGTTCTTCGGCTGTTTTCCGATTTATTAACCTAATGACTACTTTTGGAAAAGTGAAATATAGCGCTGGCCAGACAATGACAATTGCAGATTATCTTGCTTCAAGACTCAGGGATCACGGTGTCAGAAGGTTCTTCGGCATTCCGGGAGGACCATCGATTCCTTATATGGAAGCCTTCAGGAAGAAGGGGATAGAGTTCATGCTTACCTCCCACGAATCAGCGGCAGCTGTAATGGCTGATGTGACTGCCAGGCTGACCGGGGTAACAGGTGTATGCCATGGTACTTTCGGTCCCGGCGCAACCAACCTCTCTACAGGCGTTGGAGGGGCACTGCTTGACCGGTCCCCGTTGCTGGCTCTTACATCAGAAATGCCTGATGAGTGGCTGAAGCGTACAACACAGATGAATATTGATCACCAGGCACTTTACAGGCCACTTACAAAATCCACCTTCCGGTTGAGTGAAGAAAATACGGCTTCTGTAACTGATGAGGCTCTCGAAATTGCCAACGCTGAGTATCCGGGGCCGGTACATATAGGGTTGCCTTCGGATGTGCATGGCAGGACTGTGGTTGAAACGGCCACAAGAGGGGAAAAGTTAAAGGAAGCCGCTGATGACCTGTGTTCCGAAAAGGTCCGCGTACTTATCGCCTCTTGCCGCAGACCACTGCTGGCTGTGGGACTGACAGCAGTGAGGCACGGTCTTGGCAAAGATTTGACAGCCTTTCTTGCAACTCACAGTGTGCCTGTTGTTGTCACACCGATGGCCAAAGGAATCGTGTCAGGTGACAATCCCTGTTATGCCGGAGTCCTGTTTCACGCATTGAGCGACAGGCTTCAGAGGCTGATCAGGGAGGCTGACCTTGTAATAGGAATAGGGTATGACCCGGTTGAATATAACTATGAGTCGTGGTTGCCGGATGTGCCCCTGGTGCATTTTGACACTGTGATGAGCGATATTCCGGGCAGGGGCAGTCTCCGGATAGTGTCTCCTGCTGAAAAATGGTTCGGGATGCTGGAACCGCTCAGAAGTTCCCCGGAAATGGTGTCTCTGGCCGGTGGGTTGCGGAGTGAAATGGCAGTCACGCTCGCCGGCATGTCGAAGGACTTCGGCCCGGTTACGGTACTCAATATTCTCCGTGAAGAGCTTCCGGCAAACACTATTGTGACCTCTGATGTAGGGTCACACCTCCATCTTCTCGGTCAGTTGTGGGATGCCTCAGCCCCGGGCAAACTTATTATGACGAACGGATGGTCGTCGATGGGATTCGGACTTCCGGCTGCCATTGCTGCGGCAATGTGCTGCAGGGATGTTCCGGTGGTATGCATCACAGGTGACGGAGGCATGATGATGAATGCCGGAGAAATGATGACAGCCCGCAGGTACGGGATCAAGGTTATAATAGTTGTGCTTGCCGATGGTGAACTGAACCTGATAAGACTTAAGGAGGGATGGAAAGGCGTTGATCCCTATGGGGTAAATCTTTACAGCGGACCCCTTTTCGGTTCTGAAAGTTTTCTGGGAGCGAAAGTTATGCGAATCTCAGGTGCTGACAAAATGAGAAAAGCTGTCAGGGAGGCTCTGCTCTCTGACAACTCAGTTATTCTGGAGGCTGCTGTAGACCCTGCTGAATACGGGGATCTGGTTGTAAAAGTCTGAGTCCTACTCTTTCTTTTTCGGTGCCGCTTTTTTTACCGTTTTGGGTGCGGCCTTTTCTGCCGGCTTCGCCTCAGCCTTAGCCTTAGCCTTAGCCTTAGTCTTAACCTCAGCCTCAGCCTTTACTGCTGCTTTTGGTTTTGCTTTTGCTGCTACTTTGGGTTCAGTATGGGTTTCAGGCAATACTTCTGTCTTTACGGCTTCAACGGTCTCAACCTTTGCTTTTTCAGGCTTTGAAGCTGCCTTTACTGCTTTGTGTTTTTCTGTTACCACCTTTAACGGGGCGGCGGCAGGAGCAGCATGTTTTGCCTTACGGCTCCGGCGTACTCCGAATGAGCCTCTGATTATCTTACCTCTTTTTGATTTTTTATCACCTTTACCCATAACAGAACTATATTTAGTTAAAGCAATTTTGAATTGTTTACAAAATTAGAAAAAATTAACTCAATTGTTTACGATATTATGTTAATAAATAGAAGATTCAGATATTGTTGCCTGACAGCTAATTATCTAAATTTGCCTTTATGGGAACAAAAGTCCTTAAAATATACTCCCCCGTCATTTATCCCCGGCTGGCATATGTTACGGAAATTATTTTCAATACAGTTCTCGGACTTGATTTTGAGCTGACAACTGACCGGAGGAAAATAGGAGGGAATCCTGCCGTACTCTATACCGACGAGAAGGTGAAGGGTCAGTTTGTAATAAAACCTGCAGGGCTGTTGGCGGAACAGGGATTTGAATCACCGGTTCCTGAAGTTCACCGCATCGGCGACATGCCAGTTCTATACTTCTCCGGGGAAGAATCTTTTCCGTTCGACCTGTTTTCTGCTGCTTTCTATATGCTAAGCAGGTATGAAGAGTACCAGCCCTTTGTGCCTGATTCTCACGGGAGATTTCCGGGAAAAGCCTCACTTGCTTACCGTGGGGGTTTTCTCAGGTTACCTGTTGTCGAAATCTGGAGCCGGTATCTTGCAACTGCTCTGATCAGGCATTTCCCTGTACTCACAATCCGCCACAATGAATTCAGTGCCCTATTGACAGTCGATATTGACCAGGCGTTTGCCTACCGGAGCAGAGGATTCCTTCGTACAGTCGGTGGATTTGTAAAAGGTTTTACAGGCCATTCAGTAGCCCCGGCAGAGAGATTTCATACTATGACCGGGGAAGAGCAGGACCCCTACGACAATTTCGAATACATCGGGGAGACAGCAGCCAGATATGGAAGCGACCTGCTTTTCTTTTTCCCGACCGGCGACCCGGGAGAAAATGACCATAATCCGTCTCACAGGGATCGTGATTATATCGATATCATTAGGAAGTATGACAGTCGTTATGGCTCGGGCCTGCATCCCTCTTACCGTTCCGTCGGGAAAGCTAAAGGTATTGAATGCCGAGGCAGAACGCTACAGAATCATTACCGGCCACTCTCCTGACAGAGTGAGGCAGCACTGGCTGTTGCTCAGGATGCCTGAGACATATCGTCTTTACGAGGAGGCTGGCTTCAAAACTGACTACAGCATGGGTTTTGCCGATGAGCCTGGATTCCGGGCAGGCATAGCCCGCCCGTTCAGATTCTTTGACCTTGTAAGAGACAGGGTGACCGGAATTACAGTTGTCCCGTTCCAGGTGATGGACGGTACACTGAAAAAATACCTTAGTCTTTCTGTTACAGATGCCATTGAAACTGTTTCCGAGCTTATCTCAGCTACCAGAAAGGCAGGAGGATTATTTGTTTCGGTATGGCATAACACCTCCCTGGCAGAACGTAACGGATGGGAAGGCTGGCGGGAAGTTTTCGAGGCGATGTTGACAAAGCAGGGAAGATGATAGTATACCTTCGGAATGAAGAGATAGACCGTAAAAAATGGGACGGTTGCCTGGCTGAGATACCCGGGGTGCGACCGTATCCGTGGTCATGGTATCTCGACATTATGGCACCGGGCTGGGAGGCATTGGTTGACGATGACTATGATTCGCTCTTCCCCTTACCCGCTTTCCGGAAATACGGTTACCGGTATGTTGCAACACCTCTGTTCCTGCAGCAACTGGGTTCATTTACTCCGGACAGCGACAAACAGGTAAAGGCTGAAGAATTTCTCGGATTCATACCTGAATTTTTCAGGCTTGTAGATCTCTCTGTCGGACAGGAAGCACAGGTGCCGGGTTACACACTAACAGAAAGGACAAACTATGAACTCAGCCTCAGGGAGTCTTATGATTCACTGTGGTTCAGTTACGATTCGGACTGCAGGCGCAACATTAACATTGCTCACAGGTACCCGCAGGAGATAGTTGACAATGTCAGACCTCATGAGCTTGTCTCACTGTTCCGCAACAACATCGGGAGAAGGGCAGGGGTGATCCGTGATATAAACTACCGCCGCCTCCAGCAACTCATGGAGTACTGTACCTCAGCGGGACTGGGAAAGCTGCTCGGGGTACGGTCGCCTAAAGGAAAATTGCTATGGGGAATCTTCGTCATAGACACAATGAACCGCATAACACTTCTTTTTACTGCCGGAAGCAGAAAGAGCAGGGAACTCCGCACGGCATACCATGTCATTGACAGCATTATAAGTGAGAATGCAGGCAGCGGTAAAACTGTAGACTTCGCCGGTTCCTCGGTTCCTTCAATCGCACTCTTCATGAAATCATTCGGGGGTACCAAAACATCATATTACCGGTTGTACCGGAACACACTGCCCTGGCCGGCGAGGTTGCTGAAATAGGTTTTACTTCAGCAGTTCGATTACCTCATCAGAACCACCTGTTTCGAAGATCTTTCCGTTCTCACAGCGCATGGTCCTTGCGGGATATTTTTTTATCAGGGAATATTTATGTGTTGACATTACAACGGCGCGACCATTGTCACTGATCCCCCTGAGCAGCCGGTGGATTTCATCGGATGTCTCAGGATCAAGATTGCCTGTCGGTTCATCGGCAAGTATTATGTCGGGGTCATTCAGCAATGCCCTGGCTATTACAACCCTCTGCTGTTCGCCTCCCGAGAGCTGGTGCGGCATCTTAAAACCTTTGGTCTGAAGGCCTACCTTATCCAGTACCTCATTGATCCTGTCAGCGATGGCACTTTTGACTGTCCATCCGGTAGCCCTTAAAGCAAACTCCAGGTTGTCACGGACGCTCCTGTCGGTCAGTAGCTGGAAGTCCTGGAACACAATTCCCAGCTTGCGGCGGAGTCCCGGTATGTCTCTTTTTTTCAGCTTCCGCAGATCATAGCCTGCCACCCATCCTTCACCGTCTGTCAGAGGGAGCTGGGCGTTCAGGGTCCGTATAAGAGATGTCTTCCCGCTGCCAACCCTGCCAACAAGATAAAGGAATTCACCCTTCTCGACTTTCAGGTTCACGTCTTCAAGTACCAGGTGATCCTGCTGGAATATTGAGCAGCTCCTCAGTTCAATTATTGTATCCAGAGGCACATTGTCATTCATGGCGCTTACTTTTGTCGCAAAATAAGAAAAGAATTAACAATCGGAGGCAGAGATGTTGATAAAATGGACAATAAAGCGAATTTCCGGCTGTTTTATAGTTGTATTTTTACCGCTGATGAAAATGCACACACTTAAGAGTGCAAAATATTATTAATGAAATATTTACCTGAGGAAACAGTGCTCCGGGGTGATTTTTCATTAATAAGTGTCAATGAAAAGATAAAGTTATGAACAAAAAAATAATGATCTTCCTTATTGCCGGAGTCCTCACTGCCGGTTCCGCAATAAACGGTCAGTCTTCATTTTCGGGAGAAGAGCTTACGTCGCTTTTGAACAGAGGCTACGAAATGTACAGCAAGGCAAAGTATGCCCCGGCTGTTGAGCTCCTTGACAAATGGCTTGCCGCTGATAAATCGGGAAACACCCAGCAACGGTCTGATGCTGAATATCATGCAGCACTCTCCTCAATGCGGCTTATGAGTCCTGATGCAGAGTACCGCATGCAAAGCTTTATCACCTCAAATACCGAGAGTCCTCTTCTCAACCAGGCAAGGTTCGAAACAGGACTGTACCGCTATCAGCTGCGTGATTATCCGGGGGCCATTGAGTGGTTCGAGCAGACTGACAGGCTGCAGCTGACAGGAAAGAGTCTGCCGGAGTATCTTTTCAAACTCGGTTATTCGCATTATCTCAAAGGAGACCAGAAGAGAGCCATGATGCTTTTTGAGGAGTTAAAGGATGTTGATACCGATTATACCTCGCCGGCTCTTTACTACTATGCATGCATTGCCTATGAAAATGGTTTCAACAAAACGGCTCTGGAAGCTTTTGAAAGACTGAAGGGTGATGAGACATTCGGATCTGTCGTACCCTTCTATATTGTTCAGATATATTATCTCGACAAGAACTATGACGGCATCCTTGAGATGGGCCCCTCTCTCATTGAGCAGGCAGGCAAGATGCGTGAGATAGAGCTTTACCGCTTCATCGGAGATGCTCACTTCCAAAAGGGAAATTACAGTGAAGCTATCCCGTACCTTGAAAAATTTACACAGAACACCAGGCTTAGCGACCGGAATGACAAGTATGAACTTGCATACTCATACTATCAGACGGAAGATTACACTAAGGCTATCAGGCTTTTTACCGAGGTTGTGGGTAAAAGTGACATACTGACACAAAATGCATATTATATGCTGGGTTCAAGCTACCTGAAGACAGCTGACAAAAAGCGGGCCCAGCTTGCTTACTCGGCTGCATCGGGGATGAGCTTTGACAAGACCGTGCAGGAAGAGTCGCTTTTCAACTTCGCAAAGCTGGCTTATGAAAACTCCTATTCTCCATTCGGGGAAGGCATCGAGGCACTGCACAACTACATTGAGACTTATCCGGGATCGGGTCATATTACAGAGGCTTACAACTACCTTATTTCGGCATATATGCGGCTCAAGAACTACCAGGCTGCCCTGAACTCCCTGGACAGGATCAGCATTAAGGATGCCACACTTAAGGAAGCTTATCAGAAGGTGGCCTTCTACAGGGGCCTTGAACTCTTCAGGAACAAACAGTTTGCAGATGCGGTGATCATATTTGACAAATCATTGAAATACAAGGATATGGATCCGGTTATCAGGGCCCGGGCAATGTACTGGAGGGGAGAATCGAACTACCGCCTGAGCAACTGGGCGGCGGCACGCAGCGATTGGGAATTGTACAGGCAGTTGCCGGGAGCAGGTGCTGATGCTGAACAGGATCTCATTGACTACAATCTTGGATACATATATTACAACAGCAAGGACTACAAGGCTGCGCTGCCGCTGTTCCTCGACTTCAACAGCAGGGTAGATATGACAACCCGTTCCGATATTGCCGCGGACACCCGGAACAGGATTGCAGACTGTTATTACATTACCGGCGACTATCCGAATGCAATCACGTATTATGACAAGGTGATTGACTATGCAAAGCTGGATGCCGATTATGCAATGTTCCAGAAGGGGTTCGCCCAGGGTCTTAACAATAACAATGCAGGAAAGGTCACAACTCTGACGGAGTTGATTGAAAAGATGAAGAAATCAGCGTATGTCCCGAATGCTCTGTTTGAAAGGGGAAGGGCATATGTAGCCATGGAGCAGCCGGAGAGGGGCGAGGCTGATTTCAATAACCTGATTGCATGGTACAGTAACAGTCAGTACGTGCCGCCAGCCATGGTACAGCTGGGGCTCATATATTACAATTCCGGTGATAATCAGCGGGCAATCAGCCAGTTCAGGAAGGTAGTCGAAAACTACCGCTCTACCCCTGAGGCCCGCAATGCGGTAACCGGATTGCGAAATGCATACACAGATATGGATGATGTGGAGGGATATTTCGCATATATGAGAACTGTGGAGGGATTCGGCGATGTTGAGGCAACAACCCGTGATTCGATGACATATGTAGCGGGAGAGAATCAGTATGTAAAAGGGAACTGTGAAAAAGCCACCCAGACCTTCAGGGGCTACCTGAATGATTTCCCTTCGGGTAGTTTTGCAACCAATGCCCGTTTCTATCTTGCCGACTGTCTTAACAGGGCCGGAAGCGTCGATGAAGCTCTTGAACTTTTCGAGAGCGTCATTCGCGTCGGCAATAACCAGTTTATGGAACAGTCGCTTTTGGGCGCTGCATCCATAGCCTACGGAAAGGGCGATTTTACCAGGGCTTACAGGTTATATGAAGACCTCAGTAAGGAGGCATCTACTCCTGAGAACCAGATGTTTTCATACCTTGGAATGATGAGGTCAGCCCGCAAGACCGAGGATCACGAAAAGACAATTGCGTCAGCTGAAAAGGTTCTGGAGTCAGACAAGCTTACTGAGGAACTCGCCCGCGAAGCCACATTCCTGACAGCAAAAGCCAATCAGGCACTCGGGAACAATGCCGAGGCTCTTGACGATTACACAAGGGTCGGTTACGAAGTTGGAACAATCTTCGGGGCCGAATCGAAATACCATGTGGCTGAGCTTCTTTATGCCGAAGGAAAAACTGACGAGGCTGAAAAAGTTGTAAATGCATTTATCGATTTGAACTCGCCACACGCTTACTGGACAGGAAAAGTATTCCTCCTGCTATCGGATATTTCCGAGAAAAAGGGTGATACCTTCCAGTCCAAGGCTACACTCCAGAGCCTGATCGACTATTATACAATCAAGGATGACGGTATAATCGAAGAAGCCCGGGCAAAGCTCACTAAACTCAATACTGAGACTGCAGCTGCAGATTCTTCAGTCACATCCGGAGCTACAAGGTAATTAACAGGAGATAAAAAGGAACAGTAATGAAAATGAGATCATATATATTTTTTACGGCACTTCTGCTTCCGCTGGCAGTGCTGGGGCAGACAACCCAGGACGAGACATTTAAAAGGTCAGTAACGCTGTACAATCCGTATAAGCCTACACTGCAGGAAGCAACGAAGAGAGCAATACTGCCTGCCGTAGATGACACTGCAAAGGTCAGGACCGAATTCACATATTCCTTCACTGAAGGAAGTTTTACCCCCGAGTATAAGGTCGCAACCATTAAGGCTGCATCACTCTCCCCTGAACCGCTGCCGGAGCTTAAGAAGGGTTATGTAAGCCTCGGCCTGGGCACCTGGCTCTCTCCATTCCTTGAGGTCAGTGTGTCAAACGGAAGATCGAAGAAGGGTGCCATTGGCTTATATACACGCAGTTATGCCTCTGCAGGGAAACTTACACTTGATGATGCCAACCGCGTTTTCGCCGGATTCATGGATAACCAGGCAATCGTTTACGGGAAGAAATACTTCAGGAAAAGCCGTTTTGACACCGACATCGATATCAGGCAGATGAACCGGTATGCTTACGGGTATGACACTGACATTACCGGGTACGATCCGTCAAGGAAAGATATCAGGTCTCTTTATTTTGATGTCACGGGCACAGCCAGGTACTTCACAATGGATACCGACTCAAGTGATCTGAACTGGGATGCCTCATTGAAATACAACCTGTTTTCAAGGGTCGGCGACGGGCTTCAGCATAACCCGGGACTGAGTGTCAGGGCCGGAAAAGAGATGTTCGGATTTTACGGCGGGGCTGAATTTGATTATGATCTTTACTTATTTTCAGACCTCATTGACAGCAAGTCAAGAAACCTTATTTCTCTCTCTCCATACATAACGAAGGGGAACGACGAATGGAGGTTTCGTTTCGGTTTCACTGCCGCTGCGGACATAAGGGAAAACACGGAACCTCTGACAGGCGGTGATCTTAAGGCATACATGTACTTCTATCCCGATGTTGCATTCACATTCAGGGTGATACCTTCATTCCTGAGGTTCAGGGCCGCAATTGACGGTTCTCTTGGTAACAACCAGGCAAAGAACACTGTCTATGAAAATCCGTGGATGATGCCCGGTGACACACTCTTTACACTGCGTAACACAGACAACAAGCTGCGGCTCACTGCAGGAATTGCCGGAAACCTGAATGTCTCAGCAACTTATGCCCTGGATGTGAGCTACACGCTTTTCAATGACATGCTTCTTTTCATGAATGATACAATAGGTGCAGGGAATTATTTTCTCCCGGTTTATGATGACGGTGACCTTTTCAGAATTCATGGGGAGACAATATACCCTCTGAACCGTCAGCTCACCGTTTCACTTCTTGGGAACTATTACCGCTACTCAATGTCAGGACAGGATTATGCCTGGCATAAACCGGCCTGGGATGCCACACTTGAGGGCAAATACAATCTCAGGAACAAGTTAATTGCTTCAGCTTCTCTCACTGTGCTGGGCAAGCGTCACGCCATGGTCAGGGCACCCGAATCAACTGTGGAATTGCCCGTGCATCCGAACCTTAATGTGGGAGCAGAATACAGATACTCACCTGTCCTTTCATTCTGGGTAAAGGCAAATAACATTTCATATAAAAAGTACTACGAGTGGAACTTTTACCCGGCGCAGAATTTTATTATACTGGGAGGCTTTACATATAGTCTCTGACCTTTAAAAAGCTGATATTTTGTTCATATCTCTTTTGTCATTTTTACCTTTCGGAATGAGGTAAAACCGCTGTTTTTTTATACCTTTGCATGAATTAATAAATAACATAATATCAATTGTTTAGCAATTGAAAATCTAAAAGAAAATTACCAGAAAATGAGTAACGAAGATCTGAGAGAGAGGAGTGAGGATAACAGCGGGTATTCAGCTGACAGTATTCAGGTGCTTGAAGGATTAGAGGCGGTCAGGAAGCGTCCGGCCATGTACATCGGTGATGTTGGGGTAAGAGGTCTGCATCATCTTGTATATGAGGTGGTTGACAACTCTATTGATGAGGCGCTGGCAGGGTACTGCAATAAGATAGAAGTTATAATAAACGAAGATAACTCGGTCACTGTAACCGATAACGGACGCGGTATACCTGTAGAATTGCATGAGAAGGAGCAACGGTCTGCCCTGGAGGTAGTAATGACTGTGCTTCATGCAGGCGGCAAGTTTGACAAAGACTCCTATAAGGTTTCCGGAGGACTGCACGGTGTTGGCGTATCATGTGTTAACGCCCTCTCTTCAAGGCTCACTGTGGAGGTGCACCGCATGGGAACAGCTTATTCGCAGACCTATGAGAAAGGTAAGCCCGTCACAGCTGTAACTCCTATCGGGAAGGCTGAGACTAGTGGTACTATTGTGACATTCCATCCTGACAATACAATTTTCCAGGTTACCGAATTCAGATCGGAGATTCTGGCAGCCAGGCTTCGCGAGCTGGCATTTCTCAATAAGAACATCCTTCTTACCCTCACTGACAGGCGGGAGATTGTGGAGAACGGTGACGGAAGCCATCCTGCAAGGGAGGAGTTTTATTCCGAAAGGGGCCTCATGGAGTTTGTGGAGTTCCTTGACGGAAACCGTGAGAGGCTTATCGACAAGGTTATATATATTAACTCTGAAAAGGGAGAAATTCCGGTGGAACTGGCACTTCAGTACAATGACTCCTTTACCGAAAATGTGCACTCCTATGTGAATAATATTAACACAATTGAGGGAGGCACGCACCTGGCAGGTTTCCGCAGGGGGCTCACGCGCACGCTGAAGAAATACGCAGAAGACTCCGGGATGACCACCAAGCTCAAGTTCGACATCAACGGTGACGATTTTCGCGAAGGTCTTACCTCTGTCATTTCAGTAAAGGTGGCCGAGCCCCAGTTCGAAGGTCAGACCAAGACCAAGCTTGGAAACTCAGAGGTAATGGGTGCCGTCGACAGTGCGGTCAGCACCGCGCTGTCAAACTACCTTGAGGAGAACCCCAAGGATGCAAGGACAATTGTGCAGAAGGTGATACTGGCCGCAACTGCACGCCATGCGGCCCGCAAGGCGCGTGAACTGGTACAGAGGAAAAATGTTCTCTCCGGCTCAGGTCTTCCTGGCAAGCTGGCTGACTGTGCTGACCGTGATCCGGCTGTTTCCGAAATCTTTCTTGTTGAGGGAGACTCTGCAGGTGGCACCGCCAAACAGGGCAGGGACCGCCGTTTCCAGGCCATACTTCCCCTCAGGGGCAAAATCCTGAACGTGGAGAAAGCCATGCAGCATAAGATCTACGAAAACGAAGAGATAAAGAACATGTTTACTGCACTGGGAGTGCATATTGGTACAGAAGAAGACAGCAAGGCGCTGAATACTACGGGACTGCGTTATGCCAAGGTCATAATAATGACCGATGCGGATGTTGACGGTTCTCACATCACCACGCTGATAATGACCTTCTTCTTCAGGTATATGTACGAGCTTGTGCAGAACGGGAATATATACATTGCAACACCACCGCTTTACCTCGTTAAAAAGGGGAAGACAGAAACATACTGCTGGACTGAAGAGGAGCGTGTGGCTGCGGTGAAGGATCTGGGGCAGGGCAAGGATGCCAGCGTGGGTGTGCAGAGGTACAAAGGCCTCGGCGAGATGAACGCTGAACAGCTGTGGTCTACCACAATGAATCCCGAGACACGCACGCTAAGGCAGGTTACAATTGACAGTGCTGCCGAGGCGGATCATATCTTCTCGATGCTGATGGGTGACGAGGTTCCGCCGCGCAGGGAATTCATAGAGAAGCATGCAAAGTACGCGAAGATTGATGCGTAGAGAAGGCAGTAGGCATAGGCAGTAGGCAGTAGAGGGCCGAGCGTTAATAGGAGAATGCCCGTGGTAGGGCAGGCAGCGAGGAGACAGACTGTGCGGAGGGAGAGTAGGAGCAGGAGAGCAGGGAGCAGCGGGTATGTGAGACATTAGACATTAGACTTTTAGACTTTCAGACTTTTAGACTTTCAGACTTCATAATAGAACTATGTCAGAAACAAGCCAGCCGGCATTCAGGAAAAGCCTGAACCTCGTCGACTCTTCGGCCATCGTCATCGGGTCAATGATCGGTTCAGGTATTTTTATCGTCAGTGCAGACATGTCACGAACCCTGGGCTCACCCGGGTGGTTACTGGTAGCATGGCTGATCACAGGTTTCATGACAATAATGGGTGCACTGAGCTTCGGTGAACTGGCCTGCATGATGCCAAAAGCCGGAGGGACATATGTCTATCTCAGGGAAGCCTACAGCCCACTCCTCGGATTCCTCTACGGCTGGACGTTTTTCCTTGTAATACAGACAGGTACAATCGCCGCTGTTGCGATGGCTTTCGGAAAGTTTTTCGGAGTCATTTTCCCCTGGATAAGCGAGAGCAATATTCTTTTCAGAGCGGGACCTGTGAAGTTTTCCTCGGTACACCTGATAGCCCTCGGCTTCCATTGCGCTTATCACATGGATAAACTCGCGCGGGATCAGGATCGGAAAACTGGTTCAGAACACCTTCACTTTTACAAAAGTAATTATCCTCATTCTGTTACTGCTTGTCGGATTTCTGATCGCAGGTTCAGACGGCTTTAAGACCAGTTCAGAGTACTTCTGGCAGGCAGCAACGCTGGATAAGACAACCGGGGCGGTGATGCCGATTAAGGGCATGATGCTTGTTGCAGCTATCGGTATGGCTATGGTCGGATCACTTTTCACCTGTGATTCCTGGACAACAATCACTTTTGCATCTGCTGAGGTGGTTAACCCAAAACGCACCCTCCCCCTGGCTCTTTTCTGGGGTGCACTTATTGCATTCCTTCTGTTTTTCCTTTCGAATATCGTATATATAAAGGTTATGCCCCTGCGTGGAATACCGGGCGGGGCTGATGTCCTGGAGCGGGGAATGGCATTCGCCGCCAACGACAGGCTGGGTACGGCAGCAATTTCTTCAATATTCGGAGACTATGCTGCAATTATAATGGCCGTGCTTATAGTCATTTCAACATTTGGATGTAACAACGGACTGATCCTTTCCGGTGCCCGCGTCTACTACGCGATGGCTGTCGATAATCTTTTCTTCAAGGGGCGTCGGAAAACTGAACAGGAACGATGTGCCCGGAAAAGGACTGTGGGTTCAGTTCATATGGGCTTCTGGTCTCTGTCTTTCCGGCTCTTACTCTCAACTTCTTGATTATGTTATATTTGCAGTACTTATATTCTATGCTCTTACAATAATGTCGATCTTTGTGCTTCGTATAAGAAAACCTGATGCAGAAAGACCATACAGGGCTTTCGGTTATCCTGTAATACCTGCTTTATACATAGTGCTCGCCCTGACAATAATGATAATACTGCTTATTTACAAGCCTCAGTTCACATGGCCCGGACTGGCAATAGTACTTCTCGGAATACCGGTATACTATATCTGGACCGGCATAAACAAACGCACCTGACATGGAGATTTTTCAGACAGTTTTCGACTGGTATATTGCAAACCTCAATTATTTCACGATTTATCTGCTGATGACAGTCGAAAGCTCGTTCATTCCTTTTCCGTCCGAGGTTGTTGTGCCCTTTGCAGCCTGGAAGGCTGCCGAAGGTTCGCTCTCATTTGCCGGTGTAATGCTGGCATCAACAGCAGGTGCCATGACAGGTGCAATTATCAATTACTATCTTGCATTCTGGCTCGGCAGACCGGTGCTGTACCGGCTGGCTGACACCCGTTGGGCTCATCTGCTTCTTATCGACCGCACCAATATTGAAAAGGCTGAACAATATTTCGTGAAACACGGAAAGGCTTCGACATTCATCGGGCGTCTTGTACCCGCCGTAAGGCAGTTGATTTCCCTGCCGGCAGGCCTGGCAAGGATGAAAATAGGCCCTTTCCTTCTCTTTACGTTTCTTGGTGCAGGAATATGGAATCTTGTACTTGCACTTGTAGGCTATTTTGCATATGACATGCGTGACAGGATACTGCCATACCTGGATATTGTAATGTATGCCCTGGGTGCACTATTCGTACTCTGGCTGACATACCAGGGGATCAAGGCCTACCGAAGAAATAAGCGCAAAGTTACTCAGTAATCTCCCCGGCAAGGAGACGCAATCCTATCTCCGACATTTTTGCCTGGTAAAGTGCCGTCAGCCTTCTGTTGATTGCACTCAGATAATTATTCTGATACTCCCTGAATTCAAGTCCCGAAAGAGACCCCAGCCTGTAGCGTTCCATCGCTATCTCCAGTGTATTGCGCGCCAGCTCGGCACTTTCTGTTTCGAAATAGGTGACAGTTATGTTGTTGCGATAAGTATTATACAGCAGCTCCAGTTCACCAAGGATTTCGTTCTCGGCATCAAGATAAGCAAGCCTGCTGTTTTCTGCATCAATGACTGCATTGGATATCCTTCTCTTTGTCTCGAAGCCTGAAAAGATATTCCATGTCATATTGAAACCCCAGTTAAGCCCGTTGGTCTGGTTGTAACTGTGAGGAGAGCGGAAATTCATTGCGGTTGTAGTTATAACCTGTACCGAAGTTAAGTGATGGATAACGCAATGATCTTACATAATCCAGGTCATACTGTGATAGTTTCTCACCCTGCCTGGCCATGATGAGCTGATTATTGAATGCAACTGTACGCAGACGGAGTGAGTCGATGTCGACGGCAGGTGCAAGAATAATTGTATCCTGAATGTTAAAGTTGACCTCGTGACCTGCATTGAGCAGATTTGTCATCCGGATATAGGCCGCATTTACAGTTTCATTCTGTGAAAGGACTGCAGAACTGTCAGCATTCAGGTCGATTTTGGCCTGCTGCAACTCCAGTCCGGAGATGACACCGAGAAGATACTTTTCTTCAGCATTCTGGTACCTCGATTTTGAGAGGTCCAGGGAAGTGCGTGACGATTCAAGCCTGTTCTGCTGAACAATAATGTTGTAGTACTCAGAACAGACTCTCATAATAAGGTTTTCTACCTCTATTTTTACCCTCTGGCTGCTCATTGAAAGCAGTTCCTGCGTGCGGCTGTAGGTGCTGAACATGCCAAGACCGTCGAAGATTCTCCAGGTAAGTGAAACCCCTGCGCTGTACACATTGGTTGTCGAGTTTTCGGAGGGTGATGATGAACTTACCGTGGTGTTATTTGTCTGCGACTGTCTGCCGGTACCGGTAACTGTAGGCAGGAAGGGAGCAAGGGTGACATTATTCTCCGCGATGTTCAGATCATTTCTGGTCATTTTAAGGGAGTAATTGTTCCCGAGGGCCTGCATCAAAGCTTCGTCAAGGGTCATTATATCCTGCGCAGCCGCTGTCAGTGATATAACAAAAAGTAGGGGAATTAAACTAAGCTTTCTGTTTCTCATCGCTCTTAATTTCAATATTTTTTTTGCCAGCCAGGTAGCTGTAAACTGCCGGTACCACAAAGAGTGTAAGGAAAGTGGCGAAGAATAGTCCTCCCACGACTGTCACACCCATCGATACGCGGCTTTCTGCACCGGCTCCTGTGGCGAGTGCCAGCGGAAGGATACCGAGTATTGTGGTAAGGCTTGTCATCAGGATGGGCCTGAAGCGGGATACTGCAGCCTCTCTTACCGCTTCAGTTACAGCAAGCCCCGCCTGCTGTCTCTGATTTGCAAACTCCACAATGAGTATTCCGTTTTTGGCAACCATCCCGATCAGCATTATAAGTCCTATCTGACTGAATATGTTTAGCGTCTGCCCGGTTACAACCATTATGAAAAGAGCCCCTATAAGTGCCAGAGGCACCGTGACAAGTATGATGACAGGGTCGCGGAAGCTCTCAAACTGCGCGGCAAGGACAAGATATATCAGGACAAGTGCCAGCACGAAGGCAAACAGCAGGCTTGATGTGCTTTCGACGAAATCCTTTGAGTCTCCCGACAGTGTTGTGCTGAAGTCCTCGTTCAGCACCTTGTCGGCTATCCTGTCCATCTCATCGATGCCCTCGCCCAGTGTATACTTTCCTTCAAGACCAGCCGAAACGGTGGCTGAAACAAACCGGTTATAGCGGAACAGCTGAGGGGGAAGGCTGTTTTCGCGGACAGTAACAATATTATCAAGCTGTATCAGCTCACCCCTGTCATTGCGGACATATACATTTGTGAGGTCAGACGGGTCATTGCGTTTTGCCCTGTCGAACTGACTGAGGATCTGGTACTGTTTCCCGTCAAGGATATAATAACCGATCCGCTGTTCACTCATCGTAAGCTGAAGGGTCTGGGCGATGCTCTGGACATTTACGCCCATCCTGTTGGCCTTTTCCCTGTTGATGAGGATCGTCAGTTCCGGTTTCGTAAATTTGAGGTTCACATCACTGGCAGAAAAATAGGGGCTTTCAGAGACTTCTGCCATAAAATCAGGGATAACTCTTTTCAGGTCATCGAGGTTTTTAGCCTGGATCACATACTGCACGGGTAAGCCGCCCCTGCGTGATCCGAATGTCTGCTGCTGTGATACTATTGTACGTGCGCCTGTAAACTGCCTGACCTTTGGCGAAAGGGAGTTGGCCACTTCCTGCTGGGAACGTTTTCTCTCATCTATATCGACAAGACGCACCCTTATGTTGGCAGAATTGACGCCACCCATTCCCACCATAACCATAAGATTATCCTGTTCCGGCACATCTTCGGCTACCACAGGAGTAAGGCTTTCGACATAATTGGCCATATAGTCATAAGTTGTTCCTTCTGTTGCGGTCGCACTTATGTTGACATATCCGCGGTCTTCAAGCGGAGCCATTTCAGAGGGCAGCATCGTCCAGAACCAGACGATCAATCCTGCCGAAATCGCGATTATTATAAGAGCATAATGTCTTACCTTAAGAAATGCTGTAATTGCTCTGCGGTAAATGTTTATCATTCCTGCAAAAAACGGTTCTGAGGCCCTGTAGAATCGTCCTTCCATTGCATTATGCTTCAGGAACTTCGAGGAGAGCATTGGAGTCAGTGAAAGGGCAAGGAACGCCGATATTGTTACAGCACCGACGATTACAAGACTGAACTCACGGAAGAGACGTCCCGTGACACCCTGCAGGAACACGATAGGGAAGAACACCGCAACGAGTGATACTGTGGTAGCGATTATAGCAAAATAGATCTCACTCGATCCTTTCTTGGCCGCTTCGACAGGGGACATCCCGTGCTCAACCTTTGTGTAAATGTTCTCCACAACAACAATTGCGTCATCAACCACAAGCCCGATGGCGAGAACAACGGCAAAGAGGGTGAGAATATTAATTGTGAACCCGGCAATATACATCACGAAAAAGACGCCGATGAGGGCAACCGGTATTGCAATTACGGGAATAAGTGTTGTACGCGTGTTGCGGAGAAACAGGAAGATTACAAGGACAACCAGCCCGAATGCAATGAATATTGTTAGTCTCAACCTCCTCTATCGCCTTCCTGATATAAATTGTGTTATCGAATACGACATCCGTTTTTATATCCTCCGGCAGGTCTTTCTTAAGCTGCTCAAGGATGATTTTGGCATTATCGACAATGTCTATATAGTTTGCTCCGGGTTGAGGGGTAAGCGAGACAATTACGCTCGGCAGTCCGTTAACCTTCACCATCGAACGGATGTTTTCGGCATCGACCTCTGCAATTCCAATATCTCTGAATTTCACTGCCCGGTTACCGTCTTTCTTGATAATCAGGTCATTGAACTCGTCAACACTTCTGAGCCTGCCGAAGGTTCTTATTGTCAACTCAGTGTTGTTTCCCTCGATTCTGCCTGACGGAAGCTCAACGTTCTCACGGGTTACGGCATTTCTTACGTCAAGAGGAGTAAGACCGTAAGCGACAAGCCTCGAAGGATCCATCTTCATCCTTATGGCAAGTTTTTTGGATCCCATTACGTTCACGGCGCTTACGCCCTGAATTGTCTGCATCCGCTCTTTAAAGTTGATCTCGGCGAATGTGCTTACATCGATTATCGACCTGCTTTCACTGCGCAGTGAGACACCGTAGATGGGCTGTGCATCGGCATCAGCCTTCTGTACCACTGGCGGGTCCACATCCTGGGGGAGACGGCGCATTGCACCCGATACCTTGTCGCGTACATCGTTTACAGCAGTCTCCATATCGACTTCGAGCTTGAACTCTACTGTAATACGGCTTGAGCCGTCACTCGACGAGCTGGAAATCGACCTGATGCCCTGGACTCCGTTAATTGCAGACTCAAGAGGCTCGGTGATCTGTGTCTCTATTACATCTGAGTTGGCCCCCGGGAACGAAGTGGATACTGTGACAATCGGCGGGTCAACGCTGGGATAATCACGTATTCCCAGGTAGGTGAATCCTATTCCTCCGAGAATGAGCACCACGAGGCTCATTACCGTGGCCAGAACAGGTCTTTGTATGCTTATTGAGGATAAACTCATTTGTTACTTTTTTTTTTGTAAAGGAGGAACAGGATGGGATGACCTATTCGGTTATATTAACCCTTACAGCCATATTAGGTCTCAGTTGCATCAGGCCGCTTGTAATAACAGTGTCACCCTGACTGATTCCTGAAAGGATCTCAACCATCGCCTCTGTCCGAGTACCTGCCACAACAGGAACCAATTGAGCCTTGCCACTGTGATATACCCAGAGCTTCTTTTCGTTCATATCAGGTACCACCGCTTCGCTGGGTACCTGTAGCGCATTGTTCTTTTCATTCGTTATGAGGACAAGCTCTTCTGCAAACATGCCTGGAACAATTCGCTTATCACGGTTGTCATAAAGTGCCCGAAGACCTATTGTAAGAGTTGCCGGATCAACACGGTAGTCAATTGCATAAACATGTGCAAAAAACTCTTCATCATAACCCTGTGTCCTGAAAGAGACTTTCTTTCCCATCAGAGACTCGGAAACATATTTCTCAGGTATTGCGAATTCAAGCTTCAGTTTATTATAGTCAATCAGGTGAGCAATTTTTACCGAAGGCTGTACATACGTTCCTTCACTTACAAAACGGAAACCGATGTCACCATTGAACGGGGCCCGGACCTCGGTCTCGGCGATCCTTACTTTCAGCAGGTTGATGTCGGCGAGAATCACATTATAGTCGGTCTGCAACTGGTCAAACGCTTCGCGGCTGACGGCATCCTTCGCAAGGAGGATTCTCTGCCTCTCCAGTTTCTCGGAGAGCATTTTCTCCTGCAGCTCTGAACGCCGCAGCTGAGCCTGCAGATCATCATCATAAATCTTTACAAGCAGATCTCCCTTCCTCACAGGGCTGCCTTCCTTGAAATAGACACCAGTGACTTTACCCGACACCTTACTTACGATATCGACCTCCTCATTGGCGAGCAGTGTCCCTGCCGACCTGATTCCGTTAGAAAGGTATGATGGTTTGGCGATGCTTGCCATTACCGGAAGTACGGCTGCTCCCTGCTGACCTCCCTGACCCTGACCTCCCTGACCCTGGCCCCCGGGGCGCTGGCCCTGTGCCTGACCCTGAGCCTGACTCTGAGCAGGTGCGGATGCTGAAACACTTAGGCCCTCTTTCTTATTACCGAAAATGCCCAGTTTGGGTCCGAAAAAACCTGCAGCAAGAACCAACGGGATGCTGATCCACAGTATTATTTTAGTACTTTTTTTCATCCTTTTAAACTGTCAACTGATATCCGATTATTATGACCTGCAAAATTAGCTGATTATTCCATTGATAATGTTAAAGAATATTAAAACGGGCAGGATTCAGTTTTGTTCTAAAGGGATGTGAAGGTGTTCGATATCAGTATTTGGTTATTATCTCACCTGCAATTCTTTCCAGGTTGTTTGTCACCTGCCGCCATGGAACTGTGAATCCGTTGGCTATCATTGTGAATGCAAGTGTCCTTCCACCGTTGGTTGTAACATATCCGGCAAATGACCTCACTGAACCGATAGATCCTGTCTTGGCGATTACCCTTCCCCTGAACATTTCGTTTCTGAAATAACTCTTCATGGTGCCGGAGACTCCTGCTTCAGGAAGAGAGGAGCGAAAGACTTCAGAATCCCTGCTGTTGTACATGTGAACCAGCAGTCTTGTTGTCATCAGGGCACTGATGTTATTATTTGGCGACAGGCCGGAACCGTCAAGAATAACAGCCTCCCGGGGCTCACAGCCTATGGAGTCGAGGAAACTTCTGATAACCGCTGATCCGGCGCTGTATGTACCGCCTTTGCCCGTTGCTGGTCCGAGGCATTTCCTGAGCGCCTCTGCATACAGGTTTACGCTCTCGTGATTTGTGGTCCTGATTATTTCACTGAGGGGCGGGGAGAGTGTTACACACACCGGGGTATACAATGCTTCATTCAGGCTGACCCTCTCATGGACAGGGTTGCCCTTAACCTTGATTCCTGCCTGCTGCAATGCCTTACAGAGCTGATTCACAACTGTGAACGGCGGGTCAGGCATTGATGCCTTGAGAATCATACTGCTGTCGGCCGGAACGGAGCCGGAGATCCAGGCACTTGTGGAATAGGGGGCATTGTAAACATAACCATTGTCTGACTTTCCGGAGGATGTCAGGTAGTTTTCTATCTGCATCCCCAGTCCATACTGATCTGTCGAATCAATTACCGCAGCTGTTCCCTCCGAAAACCCGGTAACATATATATTGTATTTGTTGTCGTTATAGTTGAGGTCATATACTCCGGCGCCGTAATAATTCCCCAGATCGGCCCATGACCATCCTCCGGGGACAGGATTATGGTCGTAAACTGACTCCGCTGCCGCCACGCGGCCTGTCACCAACCTCAGTCCGGCCGCAGCCAGCGCCTCAGCCCACTTCGCCGGGACATCACCGTAATGGTCTGAAAAATATGCTGATCCCAATGAGGGGTCACCGCCTCCCAGAATTACAACATCACCGTCAAGGACTCCATTCCTGCTGTTGAAACGGCCTGACATAAAGACACTGGTTGTGAAACGGTAATCAGCACCAAGCATGGAGAGTGAAACGGCTGTGGGATACAGCTTCATGACCGAAGCCGATGCCAGGTTGCGGTCTGCATCAAACCCGAAGACCACCTCGCCGGTAACCGCATCAGCGAAACATATCGAGTAGGAAGTACCGGTAAGGGTTGTGTCTGCCAGCATTGATTTCAGTACTGACTCCTGGCCATAAATGCAAATGAGCGCGACAACTGACAGTATCAGTGTAGTAATTCCCCTGAGTTTCATACTGCTTTATTTTGTTCAAGTGTTGACAAGCAAACCGCAGGCAGCGTTTATATCCTGACCCCTGCTTGCTCGTATTGTGGCGGTTATACCCTTTGCATTGAGACTGTCACGGAAGGCTTCCATTTCAGTGGTGCCCGGACTGACATACTCCGAACCCGGAATTGCGTGGAAGCGGATCAGGTTGATACGGCACCTGATGCCATTGAGTATCTTTGCCAGCTCCTTCACATGCCGGGGGGTGTCATTCATACCTTTGAATACTATATATTCGAAGGAGACACGCCTTTGCCTTCCAAAGTCAAAAGACCTGATTATATCGAGTACTTCTTTTACCGGATGAGCATTCTGAACCGGCATCAATGCCTGACGCTCCTCATCATAGGGACTGTGAAGGCTGACCGCAAGATTACATTTCGTGGAGTCCAGAAACTGCTGCATCCTGGCCACTATACCAACCGTGCTTACGGTTATCCGCGTCGGACTCCATCCGTAACCCCATTCAGAGGTGATTATCTCAAGACTCTTCAGAACTTCAACGAGGTTATCGAGCGGCTCACCCATTCCCATATATACAATATTTGTCAGCCCGGGATGTTCCGGGATGCTCCTGAACTGGTTCAGGATATCGCCTGAGGAGAGGTTTCCCTGGAAGCCCTGTTTTCCTGTCATGCAGAAATGGCAACCCATCCGGCAGCCGGATTGTACTGAAAGACATACTGTTGCGCGATCACGGTCAGGAATAAAAGCCGTTTCAATGAATCGGTTCTCAAGTACACTGAACAGATATTTCTTTGTGCCGTCACCGCCGGCAGCCTCGGATGACGGAGGAGTGATGCCAACATCATAAGTCTCAGAAAGGGTGGTTCTCGCTTTCAGGGAGAGGTCTGTCATCCCCTCAACTGACTCCACACCCTTTTTATAAAGCCAGCCGGCAATCTGTTTGGCCGAGTATGGAGGAAGTCCTGCTGCAGAGGTCACTGCAGAGAGTTCTGCCAGGGTTTTTCCGAATAATCTTTCCTTCATAATCAGAATCTGTAGGCTGCCTTTTCAAGTTCATCAATACTCTTGAACGGTTTCTGCGGCTTGAGATATCCGTTCAGAAAATCGTAGACATCGAGCCTGATCCGTCTTGCCTCCCTGTAGTCCATCCTGTTGAAGGAATGACCGCCTGGCATTGCATCAAATATTTTGTATTTGAAATTTTCCTTGCCTGCCGCCTTCAGGGACTTGATCAGATGCTCTACCTCAAGCACATTGACATCCTCATCATTTGTATTTGTATGAATCAGCAGGGGAGTGTTTTTGTAGCGCTCCACCTGCCAGGCAGGTGAGCGTTTACGGTATTCCGCCACATTCTCGTCGGCGGTCTTTCCTATGTGATAATCGGCTGAATAGAGGTCTCTGTATTCATCATCCTTATATCCCATACGCGCAACAAGATCACTGACGGGTACTCCGGCATAGCAGACTTTATACGCTTCCGGATTGTCGAATATGCAGAAGAGGCCGATAAGTCCTCCATGACTCCATCCGATGACTCCTACGCGGTCTTTGTCGACAATCTCATAATTATCAATCATATACTGACGGCTGGCATCGACATCATCGACCTCAAGCCCTCCGTAATCGATACGCCTGTACATTCCTGCACCGTAGCCGGTTGACCCGCGGTATTCCGCTGCAACGACTATGTAACCCTGAGAAACCATCTCACGCACGATATGCGTATAATAGGTGTCGAAATTTGCATGCACCCCTCCGTGAGGGAATACAAGGAGCGGGTATTTCTTCGATGGGTCAGCATCGCGCGGAATGAATACATAGTTCCAGAATTTCAACGGGTTGCCGGCTCCCTGACCTGTTGGGTTACTCTCTTTTGCCGGAGGGGGACCTGTAATGTATATTTTATCGACATATGCCACATCGCCCACCCTGTCAAACCAGAGCAGGTCGTCGATTTTTTTCTCCAGTACATCAAGCCTGTGATCCAATGCATCGAAATTGCCGTCTACAGACCTTATGGCATTCATCAGCTCGGTATTGCCAGGCTGTGCAGTCAGGGACAGTGTTCCTGAAGCAAAAAATGTAAGGAGAGTGAGAGTCCTGCAAATCTGTCTTTTCATATTTTAATTGTATAATGGGTTAAATTTCCTTCTCACCTGAGAATACGAATGTAGCCGGGCCCCGCAGGCGGATGTCTGTTACTATTTCTTTACTGATTTTAAAAGCTATATGCAGGGTGCCCCCTTTGACCCTGACTTCCGCCTGATCTGTGACAATTTTTCCGGAAAGGGCTGCCGCAATGGCAGATGCTGTTGCACCCGTGCCACATGCCAGCGTCTCGTCTTCCACCCCCCGTTCATATGTCCGGAGCCTGAGCCTCTCACCCTCTATCTGCACGAAGTTTACGTTCACGCCCGCAGGCGCATATACCGGAGAATAGCGGAGCTTCCTTCCATCCGTGACAACGTCAATCTTGTCGATGTCATCAGTGAAGACGACAAGGTGGGGAACGCCGGTATTTACAACCATTCCGTCCGACGTTCTGACAACGTCATGTACATCATTGATTGACAAATCAATAAGGTCGCCCTCAGGGGAAGCTGTATGTGCACCGTCGCCTACCAGAAACTTCAGTTTGCGCCTGCCGGTAAGATTTTTCATGACGAAATGAGCCGCGCACCGTGCTCCGTTGCCGCACATTGTCGAAGGGTATCCGTCAGAATTGAAGAATACCATTTCAAAGTCGTATCCTTCATGCTGCTCGATGAGAATCAAACCGTCTGCACCAATCCCGAACCGGCGGTCACAAAGCCGGCTTATTAACGTATTGTCAACATGATCTATCAATGCCGGTGTATTGTTTATAATGATGAAATCATTACCTGCACCTTCGTATTTGTTAAATAGAATTTTCATTACGTTAAATTGAGGTTAAATATCGTCAATGAGGGCTCTCAATATGTTAAAATATCGAAAATTTGTAAAACATTTCATTGAAAACAGGGTTGTAAAGATATGAATCTTTAACGGAGGCACGCAATTTGAGGAACAGGACCAGAGTAAACATAAGTCATTTGAAATTCAGTTTAAAGCTATGAAAGGGAAATCACTAATTGCAACACTGTTCATTGCCCTTTTCGGGGCAATGGCAGGTCTGTTCATCTACACAAGATTTCTTGACAGGGATAGACTTGTAATAGGGACAGACAAAGAAAAAAGGGAGATTGAGGAAAACGCAAGGTATGCAAATCTGGTTCCTCAGAGTGGTGTTAACGACTTTACATTTGCTGCAGAGAAAACGGTCCATGCAGTGGTGCACGTTAAGACTAAAGCAACTGTCGATTACGGTTACAATAATCCGCTTTATGAATTCTTCTACGGACCGGGGAATAGCAAACCGAGGGAGGTGCGCGGTTTTGGCTCGGGTGTGATCGTGTCTGCCGATGGTTATATTGTGACAAACAACCATGTAATTGATGAAGCCGATGAGGTAGAGGTGACACTCAACGATAAACGCACATTCTCGGCTGAGGTTCTGGGCCGTGATCCGAGTACAGATATTGCACTTCTCAGGATTAAGGCAACCGGACTGCCGTTTGTGAAATTCGGTAATTCTGATGCAATCAGGCTTGGTGAGTGGGTGCTCGCTGTGGGAAACCCGTTTAACCTTACTTCAACTGTCACGGCAGGTATTGTAAGTGCCAGGGGCAGGAGCCTGAATCTGCTTGACAACCAGTACCGAATCGAATCGTTTATACAAACTGATGCCGCACTGAACCCCGGCAACAGCGGGGGAGCACTTGTGAACACCAGCGCCGAACTTATAGGGATTACAACTGCAATAATTTCACCCAGCGGGTCGTATGCAGGAAACTCATTTGCGGTTCCGACAACAATTGTTAAAAAGGTTTTTGAAGATCTCAGGCAGTTCGGCGAAGTGCAGCGCGGACTAATGGGTGTGAACATAACGGATGTTACATCTGAACTGGCTGAAGCCGAGAGCCTGAAGGAGGTCAGTGGAGTGTACCTCACAGGGATAACCCCGGGCGGAGCTGCAGAAAATTCAGGACTGAAGGAGAAGGATGTTGTTGTTGCAATCAACGGTGAGCCGGTAGCAACTACTGGCGACCTGCAGGAGAAAGTCAGCAGGTACAGACCGGGAGATAAGGTCGAGGTGTCATATCTTCGGAAGGGCAAACCCGACAAGGTCAGTGTTACATTGCGAAATATTGACGGCGGGACCGGCGTTGTAGCCCAGGGATCATCTTCGGGAACAGTATTCGGGGCTTCCCTTATTCCGCTTGGTAGCGCCGAGAAGAAACAGTACAGTATTGACAGCGGTGTAAAAATAGCTTCAATTTCTGAAGGGCGGCTGCGTGATCTGGGTCTTGCAAAAGGAACAGTAATAATCACTGTAAACGGCCAGAAAGTTAACAGTGCTTCAGATGTCAGAAAGGCATCGGGGGAAGAAAAAAATCTCTCTTCGGTGGAGGGTTATACCCCGGACGGAACCTACTTTAAATACCAGACAAGGAGATAGTCCTCGCCTGTTGTTGTAACTATCATAGAATAAGGATATTACATTATGTAGTATCCTGACTATTTTTTGATCTTAAGTATATTTGTTTATTAAATAAAAAAGAAGTAACTTTGCGAAAATTTTTTCGAAGGGGCAAGCAGCATGAGACAACTTAAAATTACCAAATCCATTACAAACCGTGAAAGTGCCTCTCTTGACAAGTATCTGCAGGAAATTGGTAAGGAAGAGTTGATATCGGTTGAGGAAGAGGTAGAGTTAGCACAGAGGATAAAGAAGGGTGACAGGGCAGCTTTGGAGAAGCTCACAAAAGCAAATCTTCGGTTTGTTGTCTCAGTGGCCAAGCAATATCAGAATCAGGGACTCAGCCTCCCGGACCTTATCAACGAGGGTAACCTCGGCCTGATCAAGGCAGCAGAAAAGTTTGACGAGACACGCGGATTCAAGTTCATATCATATGCAGTATGGTGGATCAGGCAGTCTATTCTCCAGGCTCTTGCTGAGCAGTCGAGGATAGTACGTCTGCCTCTCAACCAGGTAGGATCACTGAATAAGATTAACAAGGCCTTTGCACGGTTCGAACAGGAGAATGAGCGAACACCGTCACCTGAAGAGCTTGCCGAGGTGCTTGATCTTCCCAAGGAGAAGGTGGCTGACACCCTTAAAGTATCAGGCCGTCATGTATCAGTTGATGCTCCTTTCGTGGAGGGCGAAGACAACAGCCTCCTGGATGTTCTTACAAATCTCGACTCGCCGGTAGCTGACAAGTTGCTAATCGACGAATCACTGTCAAAAGAGATAGACAGGGCGCTTGCCACACTCACTGAACGTGAGAGAGACATCATCCGTTACTTCTTCGGCATTGCCTGCCAGGAGATGACGCTTGAAGAGATTGGAGAAAAGTTCGGTCTTACACGCGAAAGGGTAAGACAGATAAAAGAGAAGGCTATCAGGCGTCTGCGGCACACATCGCGCAGCAGGCTGCTGAAAGGATATCTGGGTTAGGAATTCAGTAAACAGGAAAAGAGGGGAGCTACTTGCGCCCCTTTTTTTATTGTACATACCCTTTTCTCAGTCATTGGAATTTGGTTATTTTTGCAATAAATGGACTTCAAATTAGTATCTGATTTCGTTCCTACCGGGGACCAGCCGGAGGCGTACATGCCTGTCACGGAATCTCTGGCCTGGAGAGGGACATCCGGACCCTATCAGACTGAATAACTGGTGGAGTGACCGGACTGATTCAGTTCTTTATCTTGGAGGGTATCAGGGCGCCAGGTCAATTTCGAGATGGCGTGCAGATTTCCTTTCTGACTGGGCAAAACGGTTCGGGTGGATTGCCGATTAGAATGAGTCTGTCAGGTCACTATCGCCAGGCTAATAAAACGCATTAATTAATATGAACACTATGGCTAAACAAATTATTGGATTTACAGCCAGCCACAGGTGATTCTCCCGCGGAAATAAAAATTCAGATCTTTTTACTAAAACCAGTTGCAGGGTCTGTTGTAACAACTCTGACATACCTTTGAAGATAGTATGATGATCTCTATTTCTCTTGTTTAGAATAGTGGATATTGCGTCCTTATGTTACTGTAATACCTGAAGGTCATGGTCTGGTTGATTAGGTTTCAGAACACGATCTTTATCCCTGCACCAACAGGAGTCACCGAAAGCTGAACCGTTGCCACCGGCATGTCCCCGGCACTGAACTGGGCGTTATAGAGGTTGAATGATTTGATGAAATGCGCATTTCCCATTAACATAAGCGGGATTCCGCCAACAATCATTCCGCAACCGATCAGGTAGGGTGTGATGCTTGTATTACCAACGTCAAGGCTGCCATTGTTCAGAGCCTCCAGGTCCTTTAGGGTGTCATACAGGGAGGAGGCCCCGATAACAAGCGCTCCGCCGCTTACAAGTAACATTCCGGCAGTTGAATTACGTGAAGCAGCTTTGAATTCACCAGCCGAACCGGGATAGCCTGTCAAAAGTGCCTTCAGCTCTTTCCTGTCGAGTCGTTGATCATTTTGTACATAATACCTGGAAAGCCCTTTCTTCTGAAGTATTATCGGTGATGCTTCCTGGGACAGGGCAGGTAACGAAATCACAAGACATGCAGCAAACGCAATGATAGCTTTTTTCATGAATTTAGATTTTAATTATCTGTTTTGTTATATTAATTACTATGGAAAGTTAGTGTAGATATTTAGATTATTTACTTAATTTCGGGAATAATTAGAAAATATTAATAGTTAATATCTGTTTACCTTAACCAAATTTGAAAATCATGAAAAACAGGAAATTCTTATCTGGTGTTATCGCAATTGCTCTTTTAATGACCATCTCAGTGATGGAAACAAATGGCCAGCAATATGCCGGATACCGCGATCGTAGCGATGAATTGCCAGGCATGATCAGTGATGGCGAAATGCTGCTGATTGCCGGCGGAGCAGTTGTTGTTGTCGGCGGTTTGGTTGCCCTGCTTGTGATAAAGAAGAAGCAGGACAAAAAACTTGCAGATGGAGGCATTAGTGTGCCGGACGCAGAAGTATTGGGTTTAACCGGACCTGTTAAGCCCAATGGCAAGACACTTGGTTCTATATATGAAGAATTATGCAGGGCAACAACGGAAACTCCTGTATTGCTGTTTTCCCGGTTCGATAACATAAAATGCCCTGATTGCACTTCGAGGCAGGCTTTATCTGTGGGTGTGAGAATAACTTTCTGAGCAGTCTGAATTTCATTTCACGATTGCCGAGGATACTCTGCTCCGCTTTTAAAATTATTTTCTTATTATAAACATCGGCAAAGTAATAGAACATGGTCTTGTCGTCACCATACTTAGCTGCCTTGTTGTATATCGAGGCTATATGATCGAGATTGAGAGTAAGGACGTTGTCGAATGCAAGCATTGCCTTTTCATAATCTTTTGCCGAGAAGAACTCCGAGGCCATCTTATAATAGACCGTTCACAAGGATCTTCTTTGAATTCTCCTTATAGTATGGCGCTTACGTACTTCCCTGACATCGCATCGGGGAGTTTCACGGCGGATCTAATTTCTACGGCCGATTTCTTTTCGTTATACACTGCAGCGGCCAGTGTATTGTAAAGCCCGGGCAGAGCTTTTACGGTATTCTGTTTCAGGTCATTGGCGGTCTCCCTAACCTGATCCGAAAGAGTAACCACTTTTTCAAATGCGGCGATGGCAACAGGCACATCTGTCTGCATGGCCTTGGCTCCCTCATTGTATACAGCTATAATCTCATTCCCGTCCTGGGCACCAGGGCCAACTCCGAAAACTGCCGAGACAACTGTTATTCCTGCAAATGGGCAGCACACTGTTACTGCTCCAGTTCTCTTTAAAACATGTAATTTTATGTTTTCGTAATTTTTAAAATATGTCAAAGAAAGCAAGCATAAAAGAACCCGGTGACTATATCCTCAGGGTTGCCTGGGCAGCCCACCGCGGAGCCGATGAGAAAACCGGTGCCAGGGCCGAGGAGTTCATCAGGGGGATGCTCTCCCGGGAGTCTTTCGCCATGACTGATGAGAGGCCCGATATTATCCTTTTCATGAGCGGCGGCTCGGAGCGAAGAGCTATTGAGCTGGCAGATCCGAACCGTCCGGTCCTGCTCCTGAGCATCCGGGGCAATAACGCTTATGCCGCTGCAACAGAGGTGATGGCATGGATGGGTAACCACAACAGGATTGCTATGCTCTCAGACGCAACTGACGCCTCGGAATCAGGAATGATAGGCCAGTGGCGGGCAGCAGCCGGTGCATGGCAGAAGCTTGAGGGCAAAAGAGCAGGTCTGGTTGGTTCTGTATCGGAGTGGCTGGTGGCATCGGATGTCTCTGCCGAAACACTCCGTCAGCGTTTTGGTGTTAACCTGGTCGGTATACCCTGGCCACAACTTCCGGATTTTAGCAATGAAGAACCCGACAAAGCACTGTTAAGCCGATTCGGCGGACAAAAGTCAGCGGAACTTGAGGAGGCGTCAAGGATTCTGACCCTGCTGCGCAGCGTTATTTCAGACAATAACCTTAACGTATTAGGAGTGGAGTGCTTCAGCCTTGTGCAGCAGCGAAAGGTGACAGCATGCCTTGCTTTGGCTCAACTGAACTCAGAAGGAACCGTTGCTGCATGTGAAGGAGACCTCGCCTCTATGGCTGGCATGATGGCCGGACAGGAAGCTACCGGAATTGTACCATGGATGGCAAACACGACACGCCTGACAGAAAAGACCCTCATTCTCTCACACTGTACAATTGCCTTCGATCTGGTAAGTGATATAAAACTGCCAACTCACTTTGAGACGGACAATTCCCTTGCCATAGACGGACAAATGACGGCTACGGAGGTTACAATCTTCAGGTTTTCGGAAAGCCTCGACAGGGTCTTCATTGCCGAAGGCAGAGTGGCGGGCAGACCCAGGCTTCCCGATGCCTGCCGCACACAGGTGGAAATTGAACTTCCTGGGAGTAAACTGAAGCTATTGAGAGAGAAGCCCTTAGGTAATCATCTACTGGTGCTGCCTGGGAGATATGCTGACTTGCTTGAACTTACCTTTCGGTACAGAGGTTTTAAAGTAGTTGAATAGCGCACCATTCCTCATGCAGTCATAACAATCGCCCGGCACAAAGTATTTACTTTTCTCAATATAGCCGGTCTGGCTATCGGAATGTCAGCTTCTCTGCTGATACTGCTATGGGTTCAGGATGAGCTAAGCTATGACAAGTTCAACAAAAAGGCTGAAAACATATACCGGGTTGAGGAGGATCAGTTTTACTCTGGTGAGAGGTATCATGTCACCGTGACACCCACAGCCAAGCAGACCCGTATGGAAGGAGAGGATACCGGAGAAAGTTGAGCAGGCCCGTATAAACAAGCTCCCCCGCATTCTTTTTCGCTATGAAGAGAAGTTTTTTTTTGGCCGTCCGTAGTTGCATCTGATTCGGGGCTTTTCAATATGTTCACCCTTCCGCCGTTGAGGGGTGACCCTGCCAGCGCACTTAGCGCTCCGTACCCGATCGTGCTCTCGAAAAGGCTTGCAGACAAGTATTTTGGGGGCACTAATCCCAGCAGTAAGTCAGTCACGCTGGGGAACAAATACCAGTTCATGGTCATCGGTGAAATGATTGAGATACCTGAGAATTCGATATTTACCTATGAAGGAGTAATTCCATTTTCTTTCTTAAGGGAGATCGGAGAAAAGTCCGGTCTTACACGCGAAAGGGTAAGACAGATAAAAGAGAAAGCTATCAGGCGTCTGAGGCACACATCGCGCAGCAGGCTGCTGAAAGGATATCTGGGTTAGGAATTCAGTAAACAGGAAAAAAGGGGAGCTACTTGCGCCCCTTTTTTTATTGTACATACCCTTTTCTCAGTCATTGGAATTTGGTTATTTTTGCAATACATGGACTTCAAATTAGTATCTGATTTCGTTCCTACCGGGGACCAGCCGGAAGCGATCCGCCAGCTTACTGAAGGACTGCTTCAGGATCTGCCTTTTCAGACTCTGCTCGGGGTGACCGGATCAGGCAAGACATTTACAATTGCCAATGTGATTGAGCAGCTGAAGAAACCGGTTCTGATTCTCAGTCACAATAAGACACTGGCGGCACAGCTTTACGGCGAATTCCGGCAGTTCTTCCCGGAAAATGCCGTCGAGTACTTTGTTTCCTACTACGATTACTACCAGCCAGAGGCGTACATGCCTGTCACGGATACATACATAGAAAAGGATCTTGCAATAAATGAAGAGCTCGAGAAGTTGCGACTAAGTACAACTTCGTCACTGCTTTCAGGCCGTCGCGATGTAATTGTGGTATCATCGGTCTCTTGCCTGTACGGCATCGGTAACCCTGAGGATTTCCATTCCAATACAATCCATATCAAACGCAGTCAGAAGATCTCGCGCAATGTTTTCCTTCGTAAGCTTGTCGACAGCCTTTATGCCCGCAATGAGATAGAATTCTCACGCGGCACCTTCAGGGTCAGGGGAGATACTATCGATGTCTTCCCGGCATATGCAGATATAGCCCTCAGGGTACTTTTCCTGGGGGATGAGATAGAGGAAATCAGCACTTTTGACCCTGTGAATGGCTCAGGAATTGAAGATTTCAGCGAGTATATGATCTATCCTGCTAATATATTTGTCACCACCCGTGAGCGCATAAATCAGGCTGTCAATCAGATACAGGATGATATGATGCTGCAGGCAGAGCATTTCAGGAATACAGGCAGACCTGAGGAGGCGAAGCGGATAATGCAGCGCGTGCAGTATGATCTTGAAATGATAAAGGAGCTGGGCTACTGCAGCGGCATCGAAAACTACTCCAGGTACTTTGACGGCAGGCCCTCGGGGACAAGGCCTTTCTGCCTCCTCGATTACTTCCCGAAGGATTTCATTACTGTCATCGACGAAAGTCATGCTACAATACCGCAGATCAAGGCGATGTACGGAGGTGATCATACACGCAAACAGACGCTTGTCGAATACGGCTTCCGTCTTCCATCAGCCCTTGACAACAGACCGCTCCAGCTGCAGGAATTCGAAGCACTCACGGGACAGACCGTATACATGAGTGCCACTCCTGCCGACTATGAAATGGAGAAGACTGAGGGTGTCTTCATCGACCAGGTAATTCGCCCCACCGGGCTGCTTGATCCACCAATATCTGTCAGACCAAGCCGCAACCAGGTAGACGATCTTATGGAGGAGATACGGCAGCGTACGTCAGCAGGCGAGAGGACACTGGTGACAACAATGACAAAGAGGATGGCGGAAGAGCTGAATACATACCTGGGCAGGTTCGGCATAAAATGCCGGTACATACATTCCGACGTCGATACTCTTGAGAGAGTCGAGATACTCGAGGGGCTGCGTGCAGGTGAGTATGATGTGCTTGTAGGGGTGAACCTGCTGAGAGAGGGTCTGGACCTGCCGGAGGTGTCTCTTGTGGCAATCCTTGACGCCGACAAGGAAGGATTCCTGCGTTCAGGGCGGGCGCTGACACAGACTGCCGGCCGCGCAGCTAGAAACCTCAACGGACTGGTTATAATGTATGCCGACAGGATCACAGGAGCAATGAAGGAGACAATAGCCGAGACAAACAGAAGGAGGGAGAAGCAGACGAAGTACAATGAGGAGATGGGCATCACCCCGACACAGATCGTGAAAAGGAGCGGTCAGATGATAAAAGGCCTGGGACGAAGGGGTGTCACAGTAAAAGCATATACCGGTCCGGAGTCGATAGATGTGGCAGCTGATCCGGTACTCAGATATATGTCGCGCGAGCAGCTTGAAAAGACGATGGAGAAGAGCCGCAAGGCTATGGAAAAGGCTGCTGCGGCCCTTGATTTCATCGAGGCAGCACGTTTGAGGGATGAGATCGAGGGGATGAGAAAGCTGGCACAGGGGAGAAGTTGAAAAGGTTTATGGGTTTATTGGTTTATAGGTTTATTGAGATGGAACCCCGAGGGGGACCGAGCGTTGAGAAATTGCCCGGTGGGCAATTTTAGCGAGGAGACAGACTGTGTGAGAGCAACCCCGAAGGGGGACCGAGCGTTGAGAAATTGCCCGCCAGCGGCGGGCAATTTTAGCGAGGAGACAGACTGTGTGAGAGCAACCCCGCAGGGGTGATATTATTATAGTATATTTGTGCATGAACAGATTTTCCGGATTTCTGATTATAATTATCCTGGCGGCTGCGGGTTGCACACGCCAGCCTGAACCGCTCCCGCCCGGGAAGGTGGTGGTTCTGATGTATCACCGCATATCCGATGGTACCGCGGCTAACCTCTATGAGCGCAGTGCGGCTGATTTTGAGGCTGATCTCAAATTCCTCAAAACCAACAATATCAGTGTCATCAGTTTTGAAGAACTGGAAGCAATATTAATAAAAGGTGAGATGCCTTCAGGAGACGCAGCAGTGATCACTTTCGACGACGGTGACCACTCATGGGTGTCAAGGGCAAAACCACTCCTTATTAAATATGAGATGAAAGCTACATTCTTTCTCTGGGTTTCCATGATTGGAAGGGATTCATATCTCAACTGGGAAGAGGTTACAGCAATGAGTCACTATATGGATGAAGACGGCAGCCATCCCTTTACATTCGGTTCGCACACGATGTCACATCCTTTCCTGCTTACGATGAAGAATGCAATTGCCGATCCGGAAGAATTCAACCGGTATCTCGATGAGGAACTGGGCAGTTCCGCCACTTTAATTGAACAACATACACCCGGAGATGTATCAATGCTGGCATTACCTTTCGGCGACGGGGCAGGCGATGCAATAATTACAGCCGGTGCACAACGAAACGGTTACAGGTTTATACGGACATCTGAAAGAGGAGTTATAAGTTCCCCGGCCACTGACCTTTTCAGAATCCCCAGTCTCCCGATTCTTGACAGTACTGACCCCGTTACAATACTGACCTACCTGGGGAGGTGAAGCCCTGATAAACAATCATATGAAATAGTCAATGGAAAAGGAAGCAGTCAGAAAACCCAGCCTGTTCAGGTCACACCCCTGGCACGGAATTGATATTGGTCCAAATGCCCCTTTTGTGGTTATGACGTACGTGGAGATGGTGCCTACTGACACAGTCAAATACGAAATGGATAAGGTCTCGGGTTATCTGAGGCTCGACCGTCCCCAGAGATACAGTAATGTAGTTCCGGCTCTCTATGGCTTTATCCCGCGCACCCTGACCGGTGAACGAGTTGCAGAACTCTGCATGGAACGTACGGGAATAAACGACATAAAGGGTGATGGCGATGCAATGGACATCTGCATACTTACCGAAAAGGACATTGCCCATGGAGATATACTGGTGAGAGCGAGGCCCATTGGCGGCTTCAGAATGATAGACGGAAATGAGGCTGATGACAAAATTATCGGGGTTCTTGATAACGACGCTGTCTACGGCGAATACCAGGATATTTCCGACTGTCCGCCAATTGCTATTGACAGGCTGAAACACTACTTCCTCACATACAAGGATCTTCCAGGTGAGAAGCGTCATGTAACCATAACCGATGTCTATGGCAGGGAAGAGGCATTCGAGGTGATTCGCAGATCAATGGCAGACTATTCTGCTATCTTCCGGGCAGAAGGTTAATAATCCTCCGCGCTAACAGTTACTTTTTCCGGTTTTCAGGACAGACACAGTCTGCCTGTTCGTCCAGTAAAATATGCAGGTGCTTTCCTTCATTTATTGACCAACGGACGTATAAGTTGATAATATGACCCCACTATTTGATAAAGGGATGTAATCTTAATGCGGCAAGCTGTAATTTTGGTACATTATGAGTGGTTCAAAGATTGCCTAATTAAAACCCACCATCAAACCCTGAAAATGAGCGAATTAAAAAACCTGGTAATTGAGCAGACACACAAGACCCCCCGGATTGAACTGAATCATTCCACCGGTGAACTTGTTTTTACAGGCAAATCAATACCGGAAAATGCAGTCAGTACATTTCAACCCGTCCTTAGCTGGACCAGGGAATACGTGCTTAATGCAAAACCAATTACCAACCTGAGGCTCAATATGGAGTATTTCAATACCTCCACTTCAATGTGGATTTCCAAAATAATCTCCTCTCTCACAAAAATCAGCAATCCCGATTATCTTCTGCTTGTGCACCTCTATATTCCTCTGGAAGAATATGATGACATGAAAAATTCCGCAGATATAAAGGATACATTCAGCCCCATAACAAGCATTCTGCAGAATTCAACTATCTGTGTCGGACTGAAACTTTACGCAACAAACGAAAAATCCGAAGTTGTAAGAGACGCACTTGTCCTTATGTAGTGGCAGGCGGAGCACTCTGAGTGGTTTTCCGCTGTAAACATGACAAAACCTGTTGTTCAGAACCGGCAGCTCCTCGCATAGGAGCCAGGCTTCTTCAGATAACAGATGCAATTCTGGTCAAATGCCTGCATGGCATAGTTTTCACCGGATGAAACTGCAATAATATGAAGGGGATCGGTGATGCTCCTGATAGTGTTAATAGATTCAGATCTTCCAGGAATTATCCCGGAAAGTAGGAAGCCGTATTTATGGTTTTCAGATTAACAATGTTAACTTTGCTTTACTGATTCTGATTACAGAAATACAAACCCTACAAAGAATACTTCATGTTGCAAAAATACCCTTCCAGTTTTTTTAGTGTAATTTGCACACTTAAATACGTCTGCGGAACGGTTTCACTCATGAAATTGAGGTGGGGAATTATTGCCTTTTTTGTCTGCCTGTCCGGGATCATTGAAGGTCAGGTGCAGTACGATTTCGGTTCGGGTTACAAATATCTTAAGGGTTCTGAGGCCTCTGCTCTGCCTTCAGGCTGGATGAATATTGATTTTGACGATTCAGGATGGAATTCAGGCAGTGCACCATATCGTTACGGAGACGGAACAGGAGGTACACTGCTTTCAGATATGATTAACAGCTACCCGACGGTTTACCTGCGCTCGAAATTCAATGCATATTCAGTTGACAGGATAAAAACAATAACTTTTTCAGTAAATTATGACGATGGATTTGTAATCTGGATTAACGGCACCATAGTCCTGAGCCGGAATGCCCCGGTAACTTTGACATCAGCATCGCTGGCCACGGCCAATCATGAATCAGGAGTGGTTGAAGTCTTTTCGCTCGATTCAGCAGATGTTAATCTCATTGAGGGTGAGAATCTCCTGTGCATACAGGGATTGAATGTAACACTTAACAGTTCTGATTTTTATTTTGATATGGGTATCAGTGCCTCGCTGTCACTGCCGGAGGTATCAGATTCACTGAGAATCAACTTTAGCTCTGAAGCCGGATTTTATGACGCCCCCTTTGAGCTGCTGATTGAAACTGAAACTGCAGGATACGGTATTGTATATACACTTGACGGAAGCAATCCACAGACCTCTGCCACCGCAATTCAGGGTAATTCACCGGTTTCGGTACAGGTAGATCCGGAAAGCACGGCAGGAAGGGCAAAGACGCCGCTCTTCATAGTTCGTGCCTCACTTGCAGTTGATGGTTTTTCGCCATCGAGGCCAGTGACAAAATCGTTTATTTTCATTGACCGGGTCCTCACCCAGACACATCCGGGTGGCGACTGGCCGGCATCCTCAGTAAATGGTCAGGTAATAGATCTGCCGATGGATCCGGATGTTGTCAATGATCCGAGATACAGTGCACTGATGAGGGAAAGTCTGCTGGAAGTGCCCACTGTTTCACTGGTTACGGATAATGCAAATATGTTCAGTCCCTCTTCGGGGATATATGTAAATGCCTATGGGCACGGTGAAGAATGGGAACGTGAATGCTCCGTGGAACTTATAAATCCTGATAATTCACAAGGGTTCCAGGTCAATGCAGGCGTTCGGATCCGCGGTGGTGCAAGCCGGACTGGCAGTAATCCGAAGCATGCCTTCCGTCTTTTTTTCAGGAAGGAGTACGGACCGGGTAAGCTTGATTTTCCGCTTTTTGGTGATGAAGGAGCGGCGGAATTTGACAAGGTGGACCTGCGTACGGAACAGAACTATTCGTGGAGCAAGGATGGCGAAAGGCACAACACCTTCCTGAGAGACATTTTCTCACGTGATGCGCAGCGCGAAATGGGTCAGCCCTATACCCGCGGCAGATACTATCATCTCTATCTCAACGGAATGTACTGGGGTCTTTACCAGACAGAGGAACGTCCCGAAGCCAATTATGCCGAATCTTATTTTGGCGGAGACAAGGAAGATTATGATGTAATTAAGGTATCTGTTGAAGCCTGGCCTTACTTCAACGAAGCTACTGACGGCACAATGGCACCCTGGCAGGAACTGTGGAACAGATGCGGCAGGGGCTTTTCATCAAATGCCGATTATTTTGCTCTGGAGGGTAAGGACCAGTATGGTAAGCCCGTAAAAGATACGAGGGTGTATGTCGATATTGACAACCTGATAGATTATATGATGATTATTTTCTATACAGGCAATACGGATGCTCCTGTGTCTGCATGGCATTCCAATGATATGCCCAATAACTATTTTGCAATCTTCAACCGGGAGAACAGAGGCAAAGGGTTTGTCTTCATCGCGCACGATTCGGAACATTCGATGTTCATTGATCCTATAAATGTCAACAACGGTTTATATGAAAACAGGGTTACAATAAATGATCCTGTAATGACTGCCGCGGGGGTAACCAGTTTCCAACCGCAGTGGCTGCACGAAAAACTAACGGCGAACCCTGAATACCGCATGCGTTTTGCCGACAGGGCTTCAGTCAGGTTTGCGCCGGGAGGGGTACTCTCACCTGAAAAATGTCTTGAAAGATTCCGGTTGCGGAAGGAACAGATCGATATGTCAATTATTGCCGAATCGGCACGCTGGGGTGATGCTCAAAACTGTCAGCCCGAGAAACAAGCTCGATGACTGGATACCTGAGTTGAATGATATTGAAAACAGGTTATTTCCTGTTCGTTCGCAGATTGTTGTCAACCAGATGAAGGCGGCAGGGCTGTATCCGTATATCGAGCCTCCTGTTTTCAAGAGAAACAGTGAAATAATTGCGGGAGACATAAGTTTCAGTTCGTCAGTTGTCGTAATCTTTCAGAATCCCAATTCCAGCGGGAAGATATACTTTACAAAAGATGGCAGCGATCCGCGTGCGGTTGGCGGAACCGTTTCAGCTTCAGCGACGGCGGCTGAAAATAATTCTGCAATGACAGTCGCTGAGACAACTCTCCTGAAGGCTCGTGTCCTTGACGGCCAGGTGTGGAGTGCATTGCGGGTTGTTAGCCTTTCCGCCGCTGAGGAGAATTATTCCGGTTTAAAGGTGACAGAAGTGCATTATCATCCTGCTGACCTGATAAACGGGACTGACACTGTTTTCGGAACCGACCTGGAGTTTATTGAACTTAAGAATACCGGAAACAGCGCCGTGAATATCTCCGGCGTAACAATCGATTCCGCAGTTTACCACGTGGTACCCCCGGGTTTTATTCTTCCGCCTAAAGGCTTTTATGTAGCTGCATCCAAACCAGCGAAGTTCTATGAATTCTACGGGATGAATCCCACAGGAAATTTTAAGGGCAACCTGTCAAATGCAGGAGAATACGTTCTCATAAATGACAGGAGCAGCAGGAAGATTCTATCTTTTACATTCTCAGACGACTATCCCTGGCCTGTTAGTGCTGACGGCGACGGATACTCCCTGGTTTCTGTCAATTCGCTGCCCGCAGGTGATCCGAATGAGTACGGATACTGGAAAAGCTCGGTAAAGGCAGGCGGTTCTCCTTTTGCTGACGATGTGATTTCAACATCTGTCGGACCCGTTCACGGTAGCGGGGGCAAAGGTGGACTGAAACTATATCCCAATCCCGCGTCAGATATGCTGAATATTTACATTGATGAGGAGATACAGGGGAATATCGCATTGAAAATATCTGATCTGCACGGAACGGCAGTTCTTGCGGTGAGTGTTGAAAACGATTCTGAAATCAGCCTGTCAGCTGCCGGCCTTGCGGCAGGAGTCTACATTGTAACTGCTGAAAACAAGGGTATTGTAAGGCGGGCACTTCTTGTTTACACACCTTTCAGGTAGATACCCGGGAATACTCATTTTCTTTTAAGCCATTGCATAAAGAACTGATCATTTAGCGTGAGTTTTTTTTCAGACCACGTGATAAGTTCTTTTTCTTCCAGACTTTTAATAGTCTGACTTACAGAGCTTGCTGCTCCAAGATCATATCTTGTAAGAAATTCGTTGGAACTGGGATTGGAGACCTCTGAGTTCAGGGCGATTGCCCGCAGGACTTTAAACTGCAACGGAGTCAGGAGGCTGAGATAGGTGGCGTATATAGGTTCGTTTTCGTTTATTATTCTGAGGATCATCTCATCGGTCTGAGTCAGACCTGTGACATTAGACGAACTGTATAACCTGTTGCACAGAAACTGAACATAGAAAGTGTGAAGGTTTGTAAGGTCAAATATCCGGCTGACTGCTTCACGGGTTATTTCCTTTCCGCCCTTTTTGAATTTATCTGTAATGAATTTTCTGTAAGTATTTTCTTCGATCTTTTTTAGTTCCAGAACTTGTGTGCTGTTATAGAAAGGCCTGTCGGCAGACATGAATATCCGTGACAGCAGGTGGGTTCGGCTGCCTGAGAATACAATTGTGACATTGGAAGATTGCTGTACCTGGGTACGAAGTATTGCTTCGGTATTTTTCTCAGGGTAATAGGTTACCTGCTGGAACTCATCAATTGCAATGACAAGGTTTTGTTTCTGTTTTGAGATATAGCTGAAGATTAATTCAAGTGATGTAACAGCTTCCTTCTCATTTTCAACTGTCAGGGTGACATTTGGAGCTCCGGTCATTGAATCGATAGATATTCGGGGACGGAGGGAGGCAAGGCTTTTCAGGATCTTTTTCATTCCTGATTCATTTCTTGCGAGGGCTGAAAGCACTCCGCGGCCGAAAACCTCTGTGAATTCCCTGATTGAGGTTGTAGCCAGAATGTCGATATATACCGGGATAAACAATTTCCTTTTTGAACCGGCATAAAACAGATGCCTTATCAGACCGGTCTTACCCATCCGCCTGGGTGAAATAACTGTCATATGACGCTTGTTGAGAACGGCTTCAAGGATAATCCCGGTCTCCTTTTCCCTGTTGCAGAAGTACTCAGGCGAGATGTATCCGCTGATTAAAAACGGGTTTAGTTCCATAATGTACGTTACGTAAAATACGTAACGCAATATACGTAATTTATTTGTAATCGCAAGCCAATCTATATTTTTTTCTGCCGGGAATTACGAATCAATTGAAAATTGTGATTTCCTTTAGTTGTTTGAACTTGTTGCTGAAGATGGCCGGACTGTCACTTCTTGGATAAGTGATGCAAAAAAATGCATTTTTAAAAAGATGAAAAATAAATTGAGTGAGAAATGGATAAAGGCCTCAATTATCGGGACCATCTGGGCGGCATCAGAGATTGTCCTGGGCAGTTTTCTTCATAACCTTAAAGTTCCATTCAGTGGTAATGTCCTTACCGCAATCGGCATTATTGTTCTTATCTCAATAAGTTACACCTGGAAAGAAAAGGGGCTCTTCTGGCGGGCCGGCCTGATATGTGCAGTAATGAAAACATTGTCGCCGAGTGCAGTAATCTTCGGCCCTATGATAGCAATCTTTACCGAAGCACTCCTTCTTGAGATATCTGTCAGGCTGTTAGGCAGAACTTTTGCAGGCTACATACTCGGGGCTATGCTTGCAATGTGCTGGAATCTGTTTCAGAAAATTGCAAATTATATTATTTTTTATGGATCAGACATTGTAGAAGTATATAGTAATCTTCTGAGATATGCACAAAAACAGCTTAGCATCAGTACCGATATTGTCTGGATACCCGTTCTGGTGTTGCTTGTTATCTACGCCATATTCGGGATTATTGCTGCAATTATTGGGATAAGAGTAGGCAGGAGGATAATAAAACACCCCGTTTCAGTCTCAGAGGTGATCCCGAATAAATCATTTACGAAAATTCCCGGGTTTGCGGGACATGCTTTTAATTATTCCCTAACCTGGCTTTTTATTGATATCGCATTAATTGTCTTCTCATTTATCCTGCTGAATGCAACCCATTGGGTTGTATGGAGCCTGGCCATAACCGGAATTATTGTTGTCTGGTCTTTGCGTTATAAGAGGGCTTTACGACAGCTTTCAAAGCCAAAATTCTGGATATTCTTTGTGCTGATTACTTTGATTACTGCTTTTGCTTTCACGAAAGCCCAACCTGGTGAGAATTTACTGAAAGAAGGTCTTTTAGCAGGACTTCAAATGAACTTCCGGGCAGCAGTAATTATTGTTGGATTTGCTGTTTTGGGTACTGAGCTTTACAATCCGACAGTGAGGAATTTCTTTCAGAAGACTTCGATTAAAAATTTTCCATTGGCACTTGAACTTTCTCTTGAGAGCCTGCCTTTGTTTATTGCTTACATTCCTGATTTTAAAACACTGATCAGGAATCCGGTCTCGATCTTCTACCAGGTTCTTTCACAGGCCGACAGGAGACTGGCTGATATCAAAAATAAGGCTTTGTCAGTCCAAAAAGTTTTCATTATTACAGGAAATGTAGGTGCAGGGAAAACCACTTATGTTAAAAACATGATTGAGATATTCAGAAAGAAGAATATTAAAGTGGGTGGGATTCTTTCAGAACGGTTATTGACTGACTCCCGGACAACCGGTTATGACCTTGTAAATATTGAGACCGGTGAAAGAGAAGTTTTTCTCAGACAGAACGAAGAGCCGGGTCATGAAACAATCGGCAGATTCAGGATTTACCCCGAAGGTCTCTCCCTGGGAAACACCATATTAACATCTATGCTCTTTCGGGAAGACACGATTGTAATTATAGATGAAGTCGGCTTACTGGAGCTGAATAACAGGGGTTGGGCAGAAGCCCTTAATACTCTTACGAACAATTCTGACAACAAGATCGTACTTACAGTCCGGGACAAATATGTAGATGAAGTAAGGATTAAGTTTAAACTTCCCGATGCAGTTATCTTCAATGTCGCTGATACAGATGTTATTACAGCAGGTATTTCAGTCTCGGGCATTTAACTTTTACTGCAAGGTTTGGAATTTCAACTGATATTCGCCTAATAAAAATTCCTTTTTAAGTAGGGTAAACCTCTCCCTGTTCGGTTAAAGAATAGTTAACTTTATTATGAAAATGGATTTGTAATAACTCACATCGTTCTCAATTGACTAAAGAAGAGTTTAAATTATTGTTTGACAACTATTTCGATTCTGTGCGCAGTTACCTGGTATACCGCGGTGCAGAGAAGGAACAGGCTTCTGATCTGGCTCAGGATGTGTTCTTGAAAGTATGGGAGAAACAGATGGATATAGATATAAAAACGGCCCTCAGGTTATTATATAAAATGGCACGTGACATGTTCATAAGTCAATACCGCAGAGAAACTCTTGAGATGAATTATAAGTCATCGCTCGACTTTGACTCCTCTGATTTTTCTCCGGAAGATCACTTACGGTATAAAGAGTTGTTCTCAAATTATACAATTGCCCTGGCCGCCCTTAGTGAGAAACATCGTACTGTATTCCTGATGTCAAGGATGGAAGGGCTTAAGTACCATGAAATAGCAGACAGGCTGCAACTTAGTGTGAAAGCAGTGGAAAAACGAATGAGCATTGCACTTGCATATATTAAACAAGCATTGCACGAATGAAAAATGAATACAGAAAACAAACATAAAGATCAGCCCCGGTTTTCAGGGGAGACAGATTCCCTGGCTGGCAGAAGTCAGATAAGGTGGGGGAAAAGCAAGGAGCAGGTATGGATGGACCTTGAGAAGCGGATTAGGGAATGAACCTGCCGTAAAATCAGTAAATTTCATCAGGACCTGGCCAGGAATAGCAATGGCTGCCGGATTAGCGCTTCTGATAGGAATGTCGGCTCTGATAGGGTTTTATACAAAAACCGTCAATGTGCCTGCTGGTCAACACCTTGAAGTATATCTGCCGGATAATTCCAATGTAATGTTGAATGCCCAGTCGACCCTTTCCTATAAACCTTTATTATGGAAGATTTCCCGCACAGTAAAATTCGAAGGTGAAGCCTGGTTTGATGTCGTGAAGGGAAAGCAGTTTGAGATAACTTCAGGCAAGGGCAAGACGATTGTACTCGGAACAACATTCAATATTTACTCCAGCGATAGCGACTACCAGGTAACATGCATTTCGGGTAAGGTGAAAGTTCTTGAAATATCGGGTACACGTGAGGCAACACTGGACCCGGGGCAGCAGGCAGCCATTAATGCTGACGGTGACTTCGCCATTCAGTCAGATATAGATACCGAGCTGACTATATCGTGGTTAAATAATAAATTTAGTTTCACCTCGGTTCCTCTGGTGAAAGTATTTGAAGAGATTGGCAGGCAGTACGGAGTTAAAATCAGTATTCCGGCCGGTCTTGAGAGGACTTATACTGGAACTTTCGCAAAAGACAGTTCGGTCGAAAATGTATTAAATTTGGTGTGCAGGCCTTTTGACCTGAACTTCACCCGCAAATCAGACAATGAATATAGTATTACAGGAAAATAAGCAGAAGGGTCCTCATAATAAAGCTTCTACTTTCTATTCTCTTTTCTTTTCCTGTTCAGCCTCTCATATTCCCAGGAGATAAAGATTAATTGCACAGAGGAGCCGCTGAATCAGGTCCTTATAAAACTTACGGACAGAGCACGGTCTGCTGCTCTCCTTTGATGATGCATATTTGTCAACGTACAAAATAAATGTTGATACAACATTCGCTTCCGTTGAAAAAGCGTTTGATTATTTGTTTACCGGACTGCCCCTGAAATATGAAACTGAGAACGGGGTTTACGTAATATATACAAGCAGGGTAAAGGAGAAGCCTGAGAAGCATCTTATTTCAGGCCGTATCACTGACAGGTCATCAGGAGAAACCCTGCCTTATTCAGGGATACAGATAAATAATTATGTTCTGAGTTCGGATGTTAAAGGAAATTTCTCATTTTCATCCACAACAGACAGTGTTTTCAATGTCAGAATCTCCTACATAGGTTATTACATACTGGATACAGTTGTGAATACGGGGGCGAACTGTCAGTTTATGCTGATTCCCTCAGTCATTGCAATGAAGGAAATTGTTATCAGGGGTTTGATAATTGCGAAGACTGTACAGGCAGGCACTTCTCCGGGTGTAATAAGGCTTAATCACAAAATTGCATGGTATCTTCCTGGCAACGGAGATAACTCCATTTTTAACCTCCTCAGGCTGCAACCTGGGATACTGGCTGCCGGAGAGCAATCGGCTGACCTCATCATATGGGGAAGCTATGAGGGGCAGAGCCAGGTTTTATTTGACGGATTTACACTTTACGGCATGAAGAATTTCAATGATAACATCAGTGCTGTAAATCCATATATGGCGAAGGACATTAAGGTACTTAAAGGCGGCTTTGGTGCTGAATACGGTGAAAGAGTCGGAGGTATTGTAGATATTACCGGGACCGAGGGCAATCAAATGACACCATCGGTAAAATTCTGCATAAACAATATGACTGTCAACGGCATGGCAAGCATACCGGTTCAGGATAGATCGGCTTTGTTAATTGCTTACAGGCAGACCTATTATGATCTTTATAATCCGGTAGCTTACTCCGCCTCTGGTTCCGGAAGAGGGCAGTCAAGATCCCAGGCAGATTTTTACCTTACGCCTGATTACCGGTTCAGGGATATTAATCTTAAATATTCCGGAAGTAATACCCGGAGTAACTACTATTTAAGTTTATACGGGGGCAGGGACAGGTTTTCATATGCCTTTGAAAATGAAAGCCTTCAGAGAACAATTACGCTTGACAACACTGAAAGTAATGACCAGACTGGAGGTACGCTGTTTTATGGGTTGCGATGGAAGAACAGGCATACAAGCAACTTTGTAACCAGTTTTTCTTCCCTGCAGACTGACCAGATTTATAACGAGGAAATAATAAGAACATCAGGTCCCCAGACGACAACCAGCATTCATGATCAATATTCTTCCTCCATCCGGGAAGTAAACGGAAGAATAGAAAATACTTTCAATCTTTCGGAGAGACACCAGCTGGATGCAGGATTCGGATCTCTTTTCTATTACACAATTCGCAAAGAGACCGAATCGGCTAACTCAATCGTGGATGAGAGCAAACGCCTTCCTGTTCCATATGTCTACCTGCAGGATAATATCAGCCTGTATAAAAAGCTTGCACTGAAGCCGGGGATTCGGGTGGATCTTCATTCCCCGACCGGAAAAGTGTTTTTTCAGCCCCGGATTTCATTTCTGTACAGGATCAATGACGATTTAAGACTGAGTTCTGCTGCTGGGATGTACAACCAGTTTGTAGCAAGGAACATGATAATTGAGTCTTCCGGAAATAAGAGACTGGCATGGACTGTATGTGACAACAGTGAGGTATCAGTGCTTAATTCGCAAAACCTTACCCTTGGGCTGACGTACAACAAGCGGGGATTTGTGTTTAGCGCGGAAGGATATCTGAAACACACCGGAGGTATAACCAGATACCTGGAAACAGGAATCGGGACAGACCTGTACGAAGGTGACAGCAAGACAAAAGGACTGGACATTTTTATCAGACAGGATATTAAGGAGCACACTCTGTGGATCTCATACACTCTCAGTAAGACCCTCGAGCATTTTCCTTATTTTCCCACAAATGAATATATGCCGGCAATGCACGATCAGAGACATGAATTGAAACTGGCCGGCCTGGCGAAGTTCAAATCCCTTCATTTCTCAGTCAATTACGTTTTGGGTTCAGGTTTTCCTGACCCAGTGCAGTTGCCGGTTCTTGCCGATTATATGAAACCTTACAGCCGGCTTGATGCTGCGTTGATCTGTCAGGTTTCCAAACGAAAGATTCAACTTGATGCCGGAGTATCTGTAATGAATCTCCTTAACAGGGAAAATATCCGCTATTCAAATTATACCCTTATACCTACGGATGAAACCACAACAATTAGCTTATACGCCGAAGCTGTCCCATTCACTCCAACTATTTTTCTGAATCTTTATTTCTGACAGGTAGGGTAAAACTCTTTTCATGCGGTTTAGTTGTAAATAAGCTGTTGAGATTGATTGAAATCAGTCACGCTTATAAAATGTTTAACTAAACGAAAAGAGATGAAAAATTTAAGAATCTTATCAACATGCACCGCACTCCTTCTTGTTATGGGAGTTACGTTTGCCCAGCAAACCCAGAACCAGAGCCAGGGTAGTTCAGGTGTAAAGGATCAGATCAAGACCCAGACTCAGCTCCAGGTTCACGATCAGACTCAGACACAGGTTCAGAATCAGACACAGACTATGATTCAGGATCAGACTCAGACAATGACACGTACTCAGACGAAAGACCAGACCCGCCTGAATGAGAAAGACCAGTTAAGAAGCCAGAAAAGGCTTCAGTTGAAAAATGAGACTATGGAACAGACTCAGCTGAAGGAGCAGAATCGTGATCAGTTCCGCAATTCACTGACGGAAGAACAGGTAGGCATTCTCGGAGATCAGGAGATGACAAGGAGTCAGAAGAAAAAAGCATTCATGGGATCATTAACTGATGAACAGAGAAACCTGCTCAGGGAGAATAACACATTACGCCAGCAGCAGAAGAATGAGTTCCGGAACAGCACCGGAACCGGCGACCAGAATAAGCAGATGATGCAGAACCGTGGTGCAAACAGCGACGGTTCAACAGGCGGAAAAAGAAACGGCCAGCATTAGACAGTCCGCAAACAGGAGTGGAGATCCGGAAATGCCGTTGGGTGTTTCCGGACTCCTTTATCAAAATATTGAAGAAAATATATTATAATTCTGAAAATGAAAAAGGTTGCTGTCATCTGGTTTTTATCACTGTGGGGATTACCTCTGTTTTCTCAGTACGACAGGGTTGATTCCCTTCTTTTGGATGTGTTCGGGAATGACAGGACAATAAGCAGCCTGTACGGGGAATCGCAGGCAAGATCATATTTGTATACAGGTATCTTTTGTGACAGCAAATCATTTTATGCAGGCAGGGAACTGGGCGACGATATGTACTCGGTTAACGGCAGTCTCTACTGGCTTACTTCAGGGGGTTTTTATGCCGGGGCATCAGGGTCATGGTACAACCAGCTTGATCCGGGTTACAACTCCACAGTATTTACAGCAGGCATCAGAAAGCCGCTGAACAAAAAGCAGAACCTGAGCTTCAGGCTGTCTTACAGCAGATATTTTTTTAATGTAAATGATACTGTTGATATTGTTTTTAACAACAACCTTGGTGCAGGTCTGACGCTTAGAAACAAGTGGGTAGGAGGTCATCTCTCGTTCAATGCGTTGTTCGGAAAAGAGTTCGGAATGAACCTCTCCCCTGATATATTTGCAAACATTACACTTGGCCGTTTTGGATCGACAGGCAAATTATTCCTGGCCCCTGAGGTCTCTGCATTTTTTGGATCTGAGACTATTGAATATCAAAGCGAAGGGAATATTATTGATATCGAGAATCCTGCAATTACAACATCTGACAAGTACGGTTTGCTGAACACCCGTGTCTATTTACCGGTTTGCCTTTATGCCGGGAATTTTGACATTGAACTTGGTTATTCAATTAATTTTCCGACAACACAGGATAATACAAGTACTTATCCCGTGAGTTCATTTCTTTCATTTTCTTTCGGATACCTGCTGCCAATCAGGTAACGTCTCCAAAGGAAGAATATGCTGCTATTTCGAAATGAACATTTTAATAGCAATAATGAGCAGCAAAACGCTGAAAATTTTTCGTAAGATACCCTCTGAGACTGCCAGGGCAAATTTTGAAGATAGCAGGCTTCCAGCCATGAATGCGGCAGCAATTATAAGGGCATATTTGATATTCACATGCCCGGCCTGGTAATAATTATATGCTGCAAACATTCCAATAGGAGGAAGCATGACTGCCAGGCTTGTTCCAATGGCCTGGTGTTGAGAGAATCCCAACAGGAAAACCATGGCAGGGATCATTATTATTCCACCTCCAATTCCGAGCAAACCCCCGAGGATTCCTGCCACAAGGCCGATCAGAACAAGCATAAGTAAGGTGTATATATCCATATTATTCACGGTTAATAGAGTTGTAATATATTCTGTTAGTTAAATTACAGAATCTGCATCTTAATAACTGTCAGATTTGTAATGCAAATATGTGGAATTCCCTGCGGTATTTTCCTTTATTCCCGGATAAAGAATTTGGCGGATAGGCATTTTTGCTAAGTCGGGATTACGTTCTCCGCCTCCGGGCGGAGAACGTGATCCCGTGGGGGGAACGTACTGAGCAAAAAGCTCCGCCATACGCATGCGCGTATGGCTCAGGCTTTTTTGTTTCCATTGCTTCTGTCAGCAAGCTGCCATCGCTCTGTCAACAAAAAAGCCCTTTCTGATAAATCAGAAAGAGCTTTTTGCTCAGTCGGGATGCCGGGATTTGAACCCGGGGCCCCTTGCCCCCCAGACAAGTACTCTAACCGGGCTGAGCTACATCCCGCTATTAAAAGAGGTGCAAAAATAGTCAACTATTCCGATTATACAAAAAAATGATGCCCTGTGATCCGGTACATATTTCTTTATCATGTCATTCGCTTTCATAAATTTTTATCTTTGTTGATCCTGTTTTATTGAATTATACTAAACAGTATGAAAATGAGCTCAGTAAACCGTCGTAACTTCCTGAAACTGGCCGGCGCAGGCGCCGCCGCCATGGCCGCTGCCCCCGTAGCCCAGGCTGCTCAGTCAGCTTTCACTCAGAATGCAGAGACTCAGGCAGCAAAGCCAGTCGTCACTCAGACTGCCCAACCGCAGGCAAAACCTGCCACAAACATCGCCGACGCACTCAAGGTACCACGCAACGGACTTTCAATGCCGGGACTATTCCCCGGGCGCGTGGCGGTTGTGAAAAATACAAAATCAGTAGTTGACAACGCCATAATTGAACAGGAAGCATATGACATGATAGCCCGGTCAATGCTTGAACTGACAGGTGAAAAGAAGCTTAAAAAAGCCTGGAGAAAATTCGTTTCCCCGGGAGAGAGGATTGGCCTGAAAATCAATCCTGTTGCCGGCAAGATGCTCAGCACAAGCCATGAAGTGGTCAAATCAGTGATCCGCCAGCTCGAGGAGAGCGGTATCGATCGCGCACAGATTACAATATGGGACCGCAGGGAGTTCGAACTTACCGATGCCGGTTTCACAGCGGAAAATTACCCCGGTATCCGCATCACAGGAACCGAACAGATGGATAAGGACGGTCTTTACTACGGCAAAGACGGAAAACTGTATGGTGAGCATATGATCGACAAGGAATGGTTTTACTGGGCTGACGTCGAGGGTGAATATGATGAGTACACTATTCCATATATGGTCAACGGAGGTAAATATTCGTACTTTACGCGCATAATCACAAAGGATCTGGATAAGATCATCAACATCCCGATACTTAAAAATGCAGGAGCAACAGTGACCCTGGCACTAAAGAACCTGGCTTTCGGATCGGTCTCAAACACAGGCAGGCTTCATGCACAGCTCTGGAATGAGACTTGTGCCGAGGTATGTGCTTTTGCGCCTCTGCGCGATAAAGTCGTACTTAATATAGTCGACGGATTGAAAGGCTGCTTCAATGGCGGTCCGGGCGCCAATCCACAGTTCTTCTGCAACTATCACACAATAATGGCTTCCACTGACCCTGTTGCAATCGACAGGATTGGCTACGATATTGTACTTGCAAAGCGGATAGCAGAGGGTCTGCAGAAGGAAGGCTCACCCCGGGCTCTGGACTTTATGCTTCAGGCTCAGAAACTTGAGCTTGGCGTAGCCGACAGGGAAAAGATCGATATGCGCGAGATTTTGCTGGCATGATAAATTGACATTATCACTACAAACGGTGCGGAAAATGGATTCCGCACCTCATTAAAAGAAGCAGACAACTGTCAGATACACCCTAACCCATGAATCGAAGGATCTTTGCAACCCTCACCCTAACAATAACATTCACTCTTTTTGCTGCCGGTCAGACCTCATTTCCAGCCATAGGAACTGATAACCTCCCCGGTACTGAATTTACCGGAACACGAAGTTTTACCCAATCATCCCTGTATGGATATATAGACGGTGGGGCGGAGCTTTATCTCGAATACGGTTTCGATACACTGGTAGTCACAGAGGTTAAAGCCAGGGAAAAGGAAATCAAGGTAGAAGTGTACAGGATGAAGGATCCGGAGGCAGCTTTTGGCATCTTTTCTGTTTCACGTTTCAGGTGCAACGGAGGTGCAAAACTGACAGATTATTACTGCCGGTCCGCCTACCAGCTTCAGCTGTGCAAAGGCCCGTATTACGTCAGCATAATAAACAGTGACGGTACCAAAGAAGAACAGGCAATTTCTGACGACATCGCCAGGGCACTGTTGTCGGCCATTGATGCACCCTCATTCGACCCAAATCAGTTTTCGCCTGAAGAAGTGAGTGAGGAGACGATGAAAAGTGCAGTGCTCGTCCGCGGAAGCCTTGGAGTTTTTAACGGTGTGCCTTCCCTGTCGGAAATCCTTGGCGACGCTGCCGGATATACAGCACTTATAACAAAAGCTGAAAACAGTACTCTCATTTCGTTAAAGTTTGACAGCGAAGATGGAGCAAACAGCTATATCCTAAGCCAGGGTATCGACAGAGCGGTACTCGACACCGGGGGGCAGGCCGCAACAAAAGCCGGAGCTACGGCATCTAAAATCTGTATTCAGCACCTGCTCCTGAGAGCATATTGATACCACAGGTTTTATTACTATTTTTGCCTACTGAATAAATCATTTTAGACATGCAGTTTTTTAAACCTATTGAATCCGCAAAGGAAGCTGGTAAACAGATTGTTACAGACACAGAGAAGGTAAAATGTCTTATTGTCGGATCAGGTCCGGCTGGATATACGGCAGCAATCTATGCTGCACGGGCTAACCTCAAGCCTGTGATGTATACCGGACTTCAGCAGGGAGGACAGTTGACAACTACAACCGAAGTTGAAAATTACCCAGGCTATCCGGAAGGTGTAACAGGTCCGGCAATGATGGAGGATTTTCTGAAGCAGGCTCAAAGATTCGGAACAGACGTACGGTTCGGGATTGCAACAGCCGCCGATTTCTCAGGCAAACCACTGAAAGTAACTTTTGACGGATCGAAGGAGATACAGGCTGATACTGTAATCATCGCTACCGGAGCCACGGCAAAATACCTTGGCATTCCGGCAGAGACCAAGTATGCCGGAATGGGTGTTTCGGCCTGTGCAACCTGTGACGGATTCTTTTACAGGGGCAAAGATGTGGCTGTAGTCGGGGGTGGTGATACTGCCTGTGAGGAAGCATCATACCTTGCCGGAATGTGCAAAAAGGTATATATGATAGTACGCCGGAATGAGCTCAGGGCCAGCAAGGCAATGCAGCACAGGGTGTTGAATGCACCCAACATCGAGATGCTATGGGAGTGCCAGGTGGAAGATCTCTTCGGAACAAATGGTGTTGAGGGTGCTGTGGTGCTTCGTCATAAGGGGCAGCCGAACGAGGAGAAGTTCAACCTGAAGATTGACGGATTCTTTCTGGCGATAGGACATACCCCAAATTCTGAAGTGTTTAAGCCTTTTTTAGAGACGGATGAGACCGGATATATAAATACACTGCCTGACTCCACGCGGACAAAGGTTCCCGGCGTGTTTGCAGCAGGTGACGTAATGGATCATATTTACCGGCAGGCTGTCACTGCTGCCGGCTCCGGATGCAAGGCGGCAATCGATGCAGAGAGATATCTTGCAGAACTCGGATAAATAATTTAATTTTATCTTTTATCGCCATAATAACAGCCTCTTAAAATGAAGAATTTTAAAAAGACTTTTCATATAAATGCAGAGCCTTCTGACATTTATGCGGCCCTTACAAACCCGTATACAATTGAGCTCTGGTCAGGCTATCCGGCACAGATGGTTGCAACACCGGGAGAGGAGTTTTCAATGTGGGAGGGTGATATTACAGGCAAGATACTGGAACTTGTACCTGACAAAAAGGTGGTACAGGAATGGTACTTCGGTGAAGCGGGTACTGAGTCGATTGTTACAATCAGCATTTCACCAATGGGAGGAGCTTCCGTGGTTGTAGTCGAGCATACAAATATTCCCGATGACGACTTTGAAAATATTACCGAGGGGTGGGTGGAATATTATATGGGTGCAATAAGGCGCTTTTACAATCCTAACTTCTGATTACCTGCGATTCAGAATCTCCTTGACATCCTCGAGACTGCCTATAACCAGTCCTGCAATGCCTGTATAGCATTTGGTCACTGAGCCTTCGGAGACAGCCCTGGCCCAGAACGGCAGCCATGTCAGAAGCTCGTCGGAGATAAATGATGAAAGGTCCTTTCTTATCATCTCTTTTATCTCAGAATCATCTTCTGTGAGATATTTTTCGAGAAGCATGTTTACGAAAAGGAGCTCCATGCTCAGATGGTCATAGCCCAGTCCGCATTCCTCATCTTTATGAAATCCGTACCTGTCATACAGGGTTTTTAGAGACTGGCTCCGACTTTCATCGTCACTGTTGCTGTATTTCCAGGTGGAGGCAACAGGGGAGGCTTTTGCGCTGCTGTCAGAGCAGAACAGGTTGTCGTAATTCTCTGTAAGTATCTTCGTGCAGTGTCCGGAATGAGGACATGGTGATTTAAGCAGCCGCGACGCCTCCTGAAACCTCATGTTATTGCTGGTGACCGGAAGATTTCTGAGAAATCCCTGCTGACAAAATTTCGGAAGTCCTCCTTCCCGGGGTGATAGTGTTACTGAACTGCCAAGGAAAAGGAACATAGTGGTATAAGCCTGCAAGAGCTCATCCGGAGTATTCATTGAATTGTAAAATGTCTTCATTTAAAAAGGGAACTTTCACTTCTTTAACGCTGATCGGAATCAAATGTTCAAAAAGCTGAAAGTTGAATCCTGCAGTGGTTTATCCCTGCAACTTATAAGATGGACCCTGTCTTTATTTCTTCACCTTCTCCAGGTTTTCGAGTTCCTCAATACCCATTTTGCCGGAGAGGTCGGCTATAGTCTTCAGGTCGAGGTCGCCGGAGATTGAAACCACCGAGCTGCCTTCCCCACCTGTAATCATAATAAGTTCGGCTATTTTACCGCCGATCTCCCGGATCATGAACCTGACCTCCTCATTCTCTTCCTTGACTGTCATCAGCTCTTCATAACCGGAAGTATTTAGTTTCTTCAGTAATTCGGAACTGAGATTTATACCTGTGACATTTTTTGCGCTGTCAATTGTAAGTATCCGGATGCCCTTTATCCTGGTTACAAGATTCTGAAACTCCTGGTCCTCGCTGTCAATACGTGACAGCAGACTGAACATCTTCGAAGAGATGTAGACGGATGTAAACCCTTCCCGGCCGTTGTATTTCTCGAACAGGTCGTCGACGGGACTGCGCTGCCCCATGAGTGTCACGGTCAGCACCGAAAGCAGGGTTAACATTATGTACTTTTTCATGGCCTTCATATCTTATTCGTTATTCTTATCTTTTTCCTCACCTGTGGGATTCAGAACATTCAGGTACCGAAGCCTGCTGAGGCTTCTGTCGACACTCCTGACAGTCCTTCCCATTTCATTCATTGCCCCTGGCAATACCGACATAGTACTTATTGTGCTTAGAGCACCGGTGCCGGTATTCATATTTTGTGATACATTCAGAAGGATATTTCTGACTTCTGCCATTGCCAGTTCCGGATCTGAAAAAGTGTCAGCCGGCTCAATGGCAGTCACAGTTCTGAAAATGAAGTATGACCCGACCAACAGTGCAATTCCAGCAGCAACAGAAAGTGCGTACCTGTAAGGTCTGCGGCGGACCCCGGGATGTTCACCGTGCAGGGTAACCGCTTCAAGATTCCTCATGAATTCAGCGGAAGGTTCAGGTACTCCGGTTCTGCCCGCTGACAGCAGTATTCTGTCAGATGCAAACACATCGTCAGCCCCGGATGCGTCTAGCAGGTCCCTGAGCCTTGCCTCCTCTTCAGATGAGGTCAGCCCGTCATAGTATTTTCTGAGTAGCTCCTCTGTTTTCTCCCGTTCCATAGCTGTAAATCCTGTTAAGTTCTTCCCGGACATATTTTCTCGCCCTCGACAGTGAGGTCCGCAGGGCGTTCACATTTGTTTCAAGCACTTCAGCCGCCTCCTCATATGAATAACCTTCAACATCGCGCAGAATGACCGCGCTCCTGTACGGCTCATCCATCCTCTGGATGATCTTTAGCGCCAGGGCCGAAGCCTCTCCACTTTCAGACATCATCCCGTTCCCGGCTTCCGGCACTTTAATGACTTCTGAACTCTCATATTCATCAAGACGAAGGATCCTGTGTTTCCTCAGCCTGTCGATGCATATATTCCGTGTCATTGTTGTTGCCCAGGCAGAAATGTTCTGATACCTGTCCAGTGTATCACGTGTTTCCCAAAGTTTTGTCATCACATCCTGTACAACGTCTTCGGCGTCCTCCCTGCTGTTCAGGTAGCGGAAGACGAAGGCATAGAGCCTTCGCCCCTCCGGCAGAACTGTCTTCCTGAACTCTTCGGGTCCCATCCTTAATGCGTCTCAAACGTAAAGATATCACTTCCCTGCGTTCTCAAGCATTTCGAGCTGCTCCAATCCATCAATATGAGCCCTTGACAGATTGTCAACATCCCGTCGTCTAAGGGTTCCCTGAATATGTATCACTGCCTCATCGTCTCCTGATGCAACTATGAGAATTTCCCTGATCGTCTCCCCGGCTGTTTTAACGAGGATAAGAACGTCATCACCGTTGCTTTTGACTTTTACAAGCTCCTCATAACCGCCTCTCCTGATTACATTTCCCAGTTCTGAGGCAAAGTTGACACCGGTGTGCGTTTTCCCGTTTTCAGTACTTACTATCCTTACGGATGTGATCCTGTCAGCCAGGTCTTTCAGCTCAGGATCGTCATCTGCCTTTGCAAACAAACCAAAAAGGTTTCCATTGATTGTGACCGAGGTGTATCCTTCAAGACCATCATAACGGCTGAAGAAGTTTTCAAGGCCGTCTCTCTGTGCTGAAAGTGCCGCCGTGCAAAGGATTAGTGCAATCAAAAAAAGCATTCTTTTCATAACTCTACTTTTTAAATTAACTACTCAATTTATACCTATGACGGACAGGAAACCGAAACATTACAACAAAAAGTAATTTTTTTACAAAATGTTGATATCTGTGCAATGGGAAGCATAATGTTTTATCGGGAAAATCTTATTTTTAGCCGCTGTTAGTTTAATATAATTACATTAGAAGTATTACATATTAAATAAATAAATTAAAAACACCTGATTGATAAATGAATATAAACGAGGCCATTGCCATTGCTGAGCATCACAGTGTTTTAATCCCGAAAGAAATACTGGAGGTCATAACCCGTGCACCGTCGGCTCATTTTTTTAATTCGCCGGAAGAAATTTACAGAGAGTGCCTGGGAGGAGGGAACAGCAACTATTTTGAAGTAAAATATGACATACCCGGAAAGGGGCTTGTTACAGAGGCAGTCGTTCACAAGGTCTCGAACGGTATCTCGGCAAACTATGCTGAATCCTATATGCGAAGGCGTGATCCTGAAACAATGCTTATAGGAGATGACGGGCCAACTGACAAAAGGAGATTTTCTGACGCTTACGGTTATGAATTTGGTGGATTGAGAGGAGAGACCTTTGAATGGCTCATGACACAGGAGCTGGGGGTATTTTTGTGCTTTGCGGGAAATTACCCTGTCGGGTCCGGCGGAATTGTAATTACACCTCTGAATGCAGCATTCTTTGCCTTTGGGCTGGCCCTGCTTCAGAAACTTGTATCCGTGGAAGAGTTACCTGATGGGTTCCGGATTGAATCAGTGGTTTATGTTGCCCCGCCTTTCAGACATACTCATTTTCAGGGTAAGCAGATCGTGGTACATAACAGGCTTCACGGCCTTCACGAAATGTTTGCATATAATCTATATCCGGGGCCAAGTGCAAAGAAAGGCTTCTATGGCGTACTTCTCACGAAGGGTGAAGCAGAGGGGTGGATAACCGCTCATTGCTCAACAGTGCAGGTTGTAAGTCCCTATGACAATATTACTACATTCATGCATGAAGGAGCCAGCGGCGGTGGAAAGAGTGAGATGATTCAGAATCTTGTGCGTGAACCAAACGGACAGATTGTGATTGGCAAAAATATTATTACCGGGGAGACGAGGTTTATTTCAATACCTATATTCTGCTCATTTCATGCCGCCACTGATGATATGGCTCTATGTCACCCCTCATACCAGCAGGGCAATGGTAAACTCACAGTTTCCGATGCGGAGAACGCATGGTTTATCCGTGTTGACGGGGTAAAAGGTTATGGTGACGACCCGTTCCTTGAGAAAATTACAATTAATCCGGGTGAGCCTCTGCTCTTTCTGAACATAGACACAAGACCAGACGGAACGGCCCTGATCTGGAATCACACAGAAGACTCCCCCGGAAAAAGATGCCCCAATCCGAGGGTTGTCCTGCCAAGAAGGATCGTACCCGGGGTAATCAATAAGCCTGTTACTGTTGATGTCCGTAATTTTGGTGTCAGGATGCCTCCATGTACAGCTGAAAACCCATCGTACGGGATTGCCGGACTATTTCATATTTTACCTCCGGCTCTTGCGTGGTTGTGGCGACTTGTCAGTCCGCGCGGATATGCAAATCCGAGTATAGTCGGCGGAGGTGACATGGAGAGTGAGGGAGCAGGTTCATACTGGCCGTTTGCTACCGGGAAGATGGTACGTCATGCCAACCTGCTGCTCGAACAGATTGTGAATACACCGAGGGTAAGATACACACTTACACCTAACCAGCATATAGGTGCATGGAAGGTTGACTTTAAGCCTCAGCTGCTAATGCGTGAGTATCTTACGCGCCGGGGTAATGCAAGGCTGAGGCCTGACCAGTATCAGCCGGCGAGGTGCTCACTCCTGGGTTATGAACTTAACTATCTGACAATAGAGGGTTCAGGGGTATCAACAAGATTCCTTAAGGTCTACCGCCAGTCCGAAGTAGGAGATGAGGGATATGCTGCGGGCGCAGAAATACTGAATCAGTTCTTCCGGAAAGAACTTGTGAAATACATGGGTCCGGAACTGATACCGCTGGGACGAAAGATTATTACTGCATGTCTCGATAACTGTTCTGTTGAAGAATACGCCAGGATCCTACCGATGGAATATCAGTATTCGTTTCTGTCAATAAGTGATATTGAAGAGGGGAAGGGGTAGGCAGGTCTGAAGTCGGGGGAAGTCTGAGGTCTGAAAGTCGAAGTAAAGGCCCGCAGAGGTGACATTAATATAATAATAAAAGAGGCCGGGTGAACCGGCCTCTCATGTTTATCAGTTTTTAAAATCTGCTATTTCATCAGGGTAGAATCCGCTCTCAAGCTTCGCCTTTACTTCCTTGAAGCTGTCGATTGTGTATTTCACATCCTCAAGTGTATGAGCAGCCGTGGGTATGATTCGGAGCATTATGACACCCTTGGGCACAACCGGATAAATAACGATTGAGCAGAAGATCCCGTAATTTTTCCTGAGATCCTTAGTCATCTGAGTGGCCTGGGGTATGCCTCCCTTGAGGAAGATAGGTGTTACAGGCGACTGGGTTTTTCCCAGGTCGAAGCCTGCCTCCCTGAATCCGTCCTGCAGCGCCCGGGCGATGATCCACAGTTTTTCACGCAGTTCGGGATGCTCCTTAATCATCTCCAGACGCTTGATAGCTCCGATTGTCATTGCCATGGGAAGCGATTTTGCATATATCTGTGAGCGAAGGTTGAACCTCAGGAAACTGATTATATCCCTGTCGCCGGCTACAAACCCGCCAATTCCTGCAAAGCTCTTTGCAAAGGTGCCGAAGTAAACATCGATGTGTTCCTGGACACCGAAATGTTCGCCGGTTCCTGCGCCGGTCTTCCCCATCGTGCCTATTCCGTGAGCGTCATCGACCAGCAGACGGAAGTTGTATTTTTTCTTGAATGTAACAATTTTGTCAAGAGCGCCAAGATCGCCTGCCATGCCGAAGACTCCTTCTGTAATTACAAGAATGCCGCCACCGGTGGCAGTGACAATCTTCTGGGCATGCTCGAGCTGTTTCTCGAATCCTGCCATGTCATTATGCGGATAAACAAACCTTTTTGCAAGGGTCATGCGAAGACCGTCCATTATGCAGGCATGCGATTCCGAATCGTAAACTATGACATCGTGTCTTCCCGCAAGGCTGTCAATTATCGAAACCATTCCCTGGTACCCGTAATTCAGCAGGTATGCTGCTTCCTTGCCCACGAAATCAGCTGCCATCTGCTCGAATTTCTCGTGCATTGTTGTCTGCCCTGACATCATCCTTGCACCCATAGGTGAAGCAAGCCCGTACTGCGCCGTTGCCTCGGCGTCAGTCTTCCTGATCTCAGGATGATTGGCAAGTCCGAGGTAGTTGTTAAGGCTCCAGTTCAAGACTTCTTTCCCCATGAATTTCATCCTGGGACCTATCTCGCCCTCCAGCTTGGGAAACATGAAATATCCGTCAGCCATCTGCTGGTACTGGCCCAGCGCTCCACGGTTCTTTCTGATCTTTTCGAAAATATCCACTACAGTAGTTTTTGATTAATGCCCGCAAAAATAAGAAAAACATATTTCCTCGCGTTACCTATTTATACCTATTTGTACCCATATATTAACAATACTTTAACCACTGATCCGGCCAAATAAAACCACTTTTGTACTGTAATCACCTGAGATTTAAAAAAAAGTAGTAATTTTGCGCAACATTTTTATTATGAGGTCCAAACTATACATCCTTCCCCTGCTGGCTCTTATCGTAACTTCCTGCGGTGAGTATGAGAAACTTCTGAAGAGCACTGACTATGAGCTCAAAAAGCAGAAGGTTTATGATTATTATGATGCCGGGAAATACGTAAAGACAGTCGAACTGCTCGGCCAGATACTGCCCAGATACAGGGCTACAGACGAAGCTGAGCAGCTTAACTGGATCAATGCCCAGTCGAACTATAAGTTGCAGGACTATCTCATGGCCGGCACCTACTACCAGAACTTCGCTGAGATTTATCCCATATCCAACAATGCCGAGGAGGCTTCATACATGTCGGCCATCTGCGACTATAGAATGAGCCCGCGGCCCGAGCTGGATCAGGCATACACAAGGAAGGCAATTGAGAATTTCACAATTTTCATGAAGAAGTACCCTGGAAGTACCAGGATTGACGACAGCAAAGCTAAAATAAATGAGTTGCAGGAGAAACTTGTAGAGAAATCATACCTGAGTGCCAAACTCTATTACGACCTTAAACAATATCGTGCAGCAACAGTATCGCTTGCCAACAGCCTCAAGGAGTATCCTGATACAAAATACCGCGAGGAACTTATGTTCCTGAAACTGGATGCACTTTATCTTTATGCATCGCTGAGTGTACCGTCAAAACAGGTGGAACGGTACCAGGCAACGCTCGACGAATATTACTCTTTCATCGAGGAATTTCCGCAGACGCAATATCTGAAGGACGTGAAAAGGATCATGCAGGCAACTGCTAAATTCCTGAAAGTAGATATCACAGCTACAGAAACAAACTGAACATTAATAACGACTATGGATTATAAAAAAACATCAGCTGCATTTACAACGATCACCAGGGACGTCAATCATTTTGACGGTGACACAGGCAACATCTATGAGAGTGTGATCATTTGTACCAGAAGAGCCAACCAGATCAGCGTTGAGATGAAGCAGGAACTGAACTCGAAACTCGAGGAGTTCGCATCATTCAATGACAATCTTGAAGAGGTATTTGAGAACAGGGAGCAGATTGAGATTTCAAAATTCTATGAGAGGCTTCCCAAACCGTCTCTTATTTCTCTTGCCGAGTTCGAAGAGGGTAAGGTCTTCTACCGCAACCCCGACAAGGAGCAGAAGCCGAAAACAAAATAGATACATATGCTTAAGGGCAGGAAGATACTGCTTGGAGTTACCGGAGGTATTGCGGCTTATAAAGCTGCAACTATCATCCGGTTGCTTGTTAAGGAGGGTGCTGAAGTAAAGGTGGTGATGACACCCCTGGCAAAAGAGTTCATCACTCCGCTGACTATGGCCACCCTGTCAAAGAATCCAGTGCTGGTCGATTTTTTTGACCCTGAGGACGGCAGATGGAACAGTCACATCGATCTGGCATTATGGGCTGACCTTTATTTGATCGCCCCCGCCACTGCAAATACTATAGGAAAGATGGCAGCAGGCATAGCTGACAATCTCCTCCTTACATCATATCTTTCAGCCAGATGCCCGGTCTTTCTGGCACCGGCGATGGATCTTGACATGCTTAACCATATCTCCACCCAAAGGAATATAGCCTCGCTGAAAGCCGCAGGTAACCGTATCATAGAACCTGCCACCGGCGAGCTTGCGAGCGGACTTTCCGGCAAGGGCCGAATGGCTGAACCGGAGGTCATAGTTGGGGAGATCAAAGCATTCTTCTCAAAAAAAAAAATAGCTGAACGGCCCCTCGCAGGGCGGAAAATCCTGATCAATGCCGGTCCGACAGTGGAACCGATTGACCCGGTACGTTATATAAGTAACCACTCCTCGGGAAAGATGGGCATCGCTATTGCTGACACCGCTGCCCTGATGGGTGCTGATGTCACACTTGTGCTCGGCCCTGTGTGCTGTGAAACCTACTCATCCAGAGGTTAAAGTCATAAATGTATTTACAGCTGCTGAGATGATGGCAGGCATCAGTGAAGGCCTTCGGCACGTGTGACATTGCCATCCTTGCCGCCGCCGTTGCCGACTTCACCCCTGAAAAGACCTCGTCAAAAAAGATCAGGAGGGAAAGTGATGATATGGTACTCAGGCTGAAACCCACTGTTGACATTGCAGCGGCCCTGGGCAAGATGAAAAAGAAACATCAGTTGCTTACAGGTTTCGCCCTGGAGACAGACAACGGGTTAGAAAATGCAGTCGGCAAACTGAAACGCAAAAATCTGGATCTTATCGTTCTGAATTCTCTCGGGGAGGAGGGAGCAGGTTTCGGATATGATACAAACCGCATTACCCTCATTGATAAAAGCAATAATATTGATAAATTTGAGTTGAAAACGAAGGGAGAGGTTGCTGTTGACATACTGAACAAGATCATCTCCCTGATTCACATATAAAAGAATTATGAATTCTCCTCTCCGAAGCAGACTGTTGATGACATTGACGGTTATAATACTGTCAGCAGCTGTTCTCAGCGGTCAGGAGCTGTACTGCAATGTTCAGGTCTCGGCTCAGAAGATCCAGGGCTCCAACAGGGAGATTTTTCAGAGTATGCAGCGTGACATCTATGAGTTCATGAACAGTATGGTATGGACTGACAATGTCTTCAGTTTTTCAGAGCGGATTGAGTGCAACCTGTTGATAAATCTCGATGATCAGCTGTCGGCTGACGAGTTCCGCGGGACCATACAGGTGCAGCTGAGCAGGCCGGTATTCAATACCACTTATGAATCCACCGTGCTGAATTTTATTGATAATAGTTTTCAGTTCAGGTATGTCGAGTTCCAGCCTCTGGAGTTCAGCCCTAACAGTCACACAAGCAACCTTGTCTCGGTGCTGGCATACTATGCATATCTTATTATAGGAATGGATTTTGACACTTATTCGCTGAACGGAGGCACCCCTTATTTCCAGATAGCTGAAAAAATTGTGACAAATGCCCAGAATGCACCGGAACAGGGGTGGAAACCGTATGACGGATCGAGGAACAGGAACCGTTACTGGCTGATGAAGAACATTTTGAACAACGAATATGCAGGTGTAAGACAGTTCATTTACCTGTATCATATTAAGGGGCTCGACAGGATGGAATCAGACATACCGCAGGCAAGAACCGAAATTTACGAGAGCCTTCGCAGTCTTCAGGAGGTGTACCGCCGCCGCCCTGATCCGTTCATGTATTTCCTTACAGTTGTGCTTGAAGCCAAGGTGAGTGAGATGATAAGCATCTTTACCCCCGGGTTCCCTGAGGAGAAGAACAGGGTCGTGCAGATACTCACGGAAATAGATCCGGCAAACGAGACAAAATACCAGGGGATACTTAAGGCCTCCAATTAATTATAATTGAAATGCTCCGCAGACTGACTGTTAAGAATTACGCTATAATCAGGGATCTGGACATGGAGTTTGGAGAGGGATTCACAATCATTACAGGTGAAACCGGTGCCGGCAAATCCATACTCCTCGGTGCACTGGGACTTGTGCTCGGAGAGAGGGCTGACACCACTGTTCTGCTGAGCAAGGAAGAAAAATGCGTTGTCGAAGCTCACTTCAACGTGAAGGGGTATGACATGGAAGAGCTGTTCGAATCGTCTCAGATTGATTATGACGATAATGCAATAATGCGTCGCGAGATCAATCCCGCTGGCAAATCGAGAGCCTTTATAAATGACACGCCTGTCAACCTCAATGTGATGAAGGAAGTAGGGGAGAGGCTTATTGACATACACTCGCAGCACCAGACACTGCTCCTGGGCAACAGCCTTTTCCAGATGAGGGTTACGGATGCCTTTGCCGGCACATCTGCAATGTTCCGTGATTATTCCCGGTCATACCGCAGGTATTTAAGACTCAGGAGTGAATATGAGGAGGCGGCTGGCGCAGCTGAGAGGGACCGTGCAGATTTTGAGTATTATTCGCACCAGCTTGAACAGTTTCGGGCAGCAAAGCTTGTGCAGGGCGAACAGGAGGAACTGGAGCATGAGCAGGAAGTCTTGTCAAATGCAGGTGTTATCAGCGAAGCACTCTCCGCGGCTGCCTCAGCGATGTCAGGTGAGGATCTGTCAGCGCTTGCCCTGCTGCGTGAAGTGCGTACCAATCTCGCAAAAATAGCCACACTGGATACCCGCGGCGGGGGAACTCGAGAAACGCATCGGTACGTCACTTGTCGAACTGAATGACATTTCTTACGAGACTGAAAAGTTGCTGGGAGCTGCCTCAACTGACCCCGGAAGACTTGAGTTTGTGACACAACGCCTGGATACTATCTATTCCCTTGAGCAGAAACACAGGTGCCGCGATCTTGCTGAACTGCTTGTGAAACAAGCTGAGATTGAGAAAAGGGTTTCGGAGAGCGCCGGCATCGATGACCGGATTGAGGACCTGAAGAAAAGTGCAGATGATGCCCTTCAGTCGTCAATTAAAATTGCTCAGGATCTGTCAGCCGGAAGAAAGAAAGCAGCACGATCGTTAAGCGAACGGATATCTGAGATGCTTCATGACCTCGGAATGCCTAATGCCAGGTTTGAGACACGTATAACCGGACAGGATGCACCCTCAGCATCGGGGCTTGACAAAATAGATTTCCTTTTCAGTGCCAACAGGCAGGTGCCTCCTGAAGAGTTGTCGCGCGTGGCATCAGGCGGCGAACTATCGAGGGTGATGCTTTGCCTGAAGTCAACACTTGCAAGCTCTTCCGGGCTTCCGGCAATAGTATTTGACGAGATAGACTCAGGCGTTTCGGGTGAAGTGGCCTCAATGGTAGGGACGATCCTTGCCGACATGGGGAAAGCCATGCAGGTAATAAATATAACTCACCTTCCGCAGGTGGCATCAAAAGGCAAGGTTCATTACCATGTTTACAAGGAGGAGAGCGATCACTCAACAATTACAAGGGTAAGGTTGTTGAACAATGATGAGAGGCTGACGGAGGTTGCCCGGCTGCTGAGCGGAAGCAAAATAACTGACGCCTCCCTTCGCAATGCCAGGGAACTGCTGGCCGGTAAATGATACGGGCATTAATTAACTAATTGAAAAACCTGAAACAATGATTTCAAATCTACTTGAAGGGAAAAAAGGTATAATATTCGGTGCGCTGAATGATAAGTCGATTGCCTGGCACGTTGCCGAAAAGGCACATGAACAGGGTGCCAGGCTTGTGCTCACCAATGCACCGGTTGCAATGCGGATGGGTTCGATGAATGAGCTGGCTGAAAAGACCGGAAGCGAAGCAATTATGGCGGACGCCACATCCATGAAAGACCTCGATATGCTTTTCTCAAGGTCACTTGAGATATTCGGAGGCAAAATCGACTTTGTCCTTCATTCAATAGGAATGTCACCAAACGTCCGCAAGGGAATACCTTACGCGGAGACCAATTATGAAAACATGCTGAAGACCCTTGACATTTCAGCGCTCAGTTTTCACCGGATACTGCAGACTGCCTACCGCATGGATGCAATAAGCGAGTGGGGATCAGTAGTTGCATTGACATATGTTGCGGCACAGCGGACACTTGCCGGGTATAATGACATGGGTGATGCAAAAGCACTCCTTGAATCGATTGCACGCAGCTTCGGTTACATCTACGGCAAGGAAAAGCATGTAAGGGTGAACACAGTTTCGCAGTCGCCTACAGTTACAACGGCTGGTTCAGGAATCTCGGGATTCGACTCCCTTGTGGATTTCTCTGACCGCATGTCTCCGCTTGGAAATGCCGATGCTTCAGACTGCGCAGACGTCTGCGTAACACTTTTTTCCGATCTTACACGCAAGATCACAATGCAGAATATCTTCAATGACGGAGGTTTTTCAAGCATGGGGATGAGCCAGAGGGCTATAGAACAATACCGCAAAAGCTTTGATGAGTGCCCTGATAAGTAAAAATACATACATAACTAAGTATTTATACCTCTTTTACGGACCTCCTGCTTTCGTGCAGGGGGCTTTTTTTATTTTTGATAATCCTAAACCTGACCGCCATGCTGAATCTGATCATTCTGGTATTATTTTACATCACCTTTCCTGTCCTTCTTATCTGGCTTACAATGAAGTACCCCTGTTGTCAAGAAGATCGGGGCCATTGTTCTTGCCTATGCAGCAGGCATAATCATCGCCAACGCGGGCATTCTGCCAAAGGGCAGCGATGCCTTTCGTGATGCCACCATCGGGCAGAACAGGGCATACATACCAAAGTCGGAAGCTGTGGAGATGGTTGCGGCAGGCACCCTTACCGAGCGTGACCTGAAGGTAAACAGTGTGGCTGCCGTACAGGATGGAGCACAGACAGCGCTTGTGCCACTCGCTATTCCGCTGATTCTCTTCTCACTTAATGTACGAAGGTGGCTGAAATTCTCAGGAAAGGGCTTCCTCTCAATGGTACTGGCGCTAGTTTCAGTGGTAGTAATTGTAGCTACGGGTTACCTGATCTTCAGGGACAGGGTCGAGGGCGCAGACAAGATAGGAGGTATGCTGATAGGATTGTATACCGGAGGTTCGGTAAACCTGGCTTCCATTGCCCTTGCCCTTGATGTTGAACCCAATGCATTCATCATGACGAATACCTATGACATGATAGTCGGGGCAATTGTCATACTGTTCTTTATCACTGCCGGACCGGCCTTCTTCAGACTCATTCTGCCTCCCTTCAAAAGACCTGCTGACAGCAATGGAGAGGATCCCGACATCATGGCGATGAATGAAAAGATGGCTGAGGATTTTGATGATTATTCAGGTTTTTTCAGGAAGTCGACGGTCACTGCCTCTCCTGAGCGCTCTCGGACTTTCTGTTGTAATTTTGGTTCTGGGTCTTGGTGTCAGTTTTCTCCTGCCAAAAGTACCGATGACAATTTCAGTGATTCTGGCGATAACCACATTTGGTGTAGCCGCCTCGTTCATACCGAGGATCCGGAATATTAAAAAGACTTTTCAGCTTGGGATGTACTTCATCATTGCCTTTTCGATCGTTATTGCTTCGAGGTGTGACCTGAGTGTCATCTTCCAGGCGAAATACCTCAGCCTTCTCCTTTATGTCACCTATGCATATTTCGGATCTCTCTTTCTTCATCTGTTCCTTTCCTGGATTTTCAGGGTGAATGCTGATGATTACCTTATCACCACAACCGGTTTCGTCTATTCTCCTCCGTTTGTGCCAATGGTTGCGGCAGCCCTTAAGAATAAGGATGTCATCCTGACAGGACTTGCAACAGGTATAATTGGCTGGATAATAGGCAACTATATTGGTGTTGCCTTCGGTATGTGGCTGGGAAAGTTATAGTCGAGAGTCAAAGGTCTAAGTCCAAAGTCCAAAGTCTAAAGTCTTAAATCAACAATAGGCAGTCTGCAGTTAATCAGTAATTTACACTACTGCCTACTGCCAGTTCTTGCTTATTGCCTCCCGCTGTCTGCAAATCCTGTCAGCTTGCGGACCTCTACTGCCTATTGCCTATTGCCTACTGCCTAAAAGAGATAGTTCAGCCCGATATAGAATTCTGTATCACCGTCCTGCTCCTTCAGCGCCTTGCCGAAGTCAGCAGAGATGATGAAGTTCTCATTCATGGCAATCTTCAGACCCTAAACCTGCTGTTGAGTGCAGCTTGTCCTTGCCGTCTTTGTAAAATTCTGCGGCACTTCCTTCCAGATAGTCTTCAAAGTCAGCAACATCAATTTCGATTGGTGAGGTTACCATACCGGCATCGAAGAAGTAATTCGTCCCCAGGTAAAAGTTCTGGTTGATGAATTTGAAGTGAACCATCTTCCACCGCAGTTCGGCATTTCCGTAAACGAAACCGTTACCGACTACCCTGTTCCGCAGTAGACCCCTTATAGTCTTGCTTCCTCCAAGTCCCTCGGAAAGAGCGCCTCTCAGTTCAGACACAATGACCTGACCCTGATAATAGAATGGCACTTCACCGAAGAGTGTTGTCTGATAACCCAGCCTGTATGCTAAGCTCAGATCACGTTCCTTGAGAGTGAAATACTGTCTCCAGGTAAAATAAAACTTGCCGAATGTCGATTCACCGCCGAGAAACTCAGGGGCCACTTCAACGCCTGTCTCAGCCCATATACCTTTCATGGGGCAGGCCCTGTTGTCACGGGTGTCATATGAAATTCCGCCCTTGAGGGCTGTTACAAAGCCACCGTCAGCCTCCTCATTCGAGATGAGGCCTGCACCTTTATAATATGAGAAGAGTAACGGTACATCCGGAAGGTATTTGGGATCCGTCGGCTCCTTCCCCTTGTTGAATTTGTCAACATCGACATCCTTAACCTTAAAACTCTGCAGGCTGAGGCCGGCATTCCAGAACAAGTTGTTGTCGCCCAGTTTCCCCGTGAAGTCATTCTTGAAGCGGAAGAGGTGGCGCTGCATTGCGTAGAACAGACGGCTCTCATATTCTGTTGATTCGTCATCAACCCAGTCTTTATTGTAAACCGAATTAAACCCGTTGAAGCCGTAGAAGTCGTATGCATAGTCAGGCATATAACTCAGGTCCACCGCATAGCGTATGCCCGGGATCAGGTAGTCAGACTCATATGATACTCTTAGAATAGAGCTTCCCTTTGTGAATGTAGAAGCCTCGATGTAGATCTTATGATAATAATCAGGATAGATCGAACCGTCACCGTAGTCGAACAGGTTTACGAGGGCTCCGTACTGGAATCCCTGGTCGGTGCTGAACGAGATTGCCGGCAGGGCCCCGAAGTTCCAGCCGGTTTTTGCCTCCTGGCTAAACGATGAGCTCGCCAACAGGAGTGTAAACATAATTACAGAGAGTTTCTTCATAAGTCAGTTTTTTGTGCAAGAGTAAAGTTAAAGAAAAATGATGCTCATATCCTAATATTTTTAATATTGCTACCTTAGTGACCGTCAAAACAAGGTGTCATGAGTCTGCTCATATATAATATTGGTATGCTGGTCCAGGCGAGTGAAAATCCACCGGCCTTCGTCGCCGGCAAGGCAATGTCAGGCCTGCCTGTTGCAGAGGATGCATGGCTGCTTGCGGAGGACGACATTATTGCCGCATACGGTCCCATGTCACAAAAGCCTGATGCAGTTCCGGGTATGAATATGCTGGATGCCGGAGGAGGTTTCGTTTTTCCTTCATTCTGTGATTCACACACACACCTGGTCTATGCAGGAAGCAGGGAGAAAGAATACTCTGACAAGATCAGAGGACTTTCCTATGAGGAAATAGCCCGACGCGGAGGGGGAATCCTGAACTCTGCCCGACTGCTGCACGATACGTCAGAGGATGAGCTTTTCAGGCAGACGATGGAACGGGTAGGGGAGATAATAGGTTTCGGTACAGGTGCGGTGGAGATAAAGAGCGGCTACGGTCTTACAACCGAGGATGAGCTTAAGATGCTCAGGGTTGTCCGGCGGATTAAAATGGAATCGCCCCTTACTGTAAAAGCCACATTTCTGGGAGCTCACGCTATTCCTGAAAAGTACAGGAAAAACAGGAATGGCTACATTGATCTGATTGTAAATGAAATGATTCCGGCTGTTGCTGCTGAGAGGCTTGCAGATTATATCGATGTGTTCTGTGATAAGGGATTCTTCACTCTGGAGGAGACTGACAGGATACTGACTGCCGGTGCCGCTTACGGTCTTATTCCGAAGATACACGCCAATGAGCTTGACTATTCTGGGGGGATACAGCTTGGCGTCAGACACAGGGCTCTTTCCGTAGACCACCTTGAGTACACGGGTGATGACGAGATTACTGCACTTCTTGGCAGCGGCACAATGCCCACATTATTGCCGGGAGCTGCATTCTTTCTGGGTATGGTGGATCCACCGGTAAGGAAAATGATTGATTCGGGCCTGCCTGTTGCCATGGCATCAGATTATAATCCCGGTTCATCACCCTCGGGCAATATGAAATTCATAATGTCACTGGGGTGTATCCGGATGAAGATGCTGCCGGAGGAGGCCATAAATGCAGTCACCCTGAATTCGGCCTATGCAATGGGTCTTTCAGGAACCCATGGCTCCATTACCCCTGGTAAAAAGGCTAACATGTTTATTACAAAGAAGATACCTTCATATGAATATATGGCCTATGCGTATGGCTCTAACCTGATTGATAAGGTGATTTTGAACGGGGAGGTGGTTATGTTAAAGGGTTTATAGGTTTATAGGTTTATAGGTTGAAGGAACCCCGAAGGGGGACGAGCGTTAAGAAATACCGGTGGGTCATTTTAGTGAACCCCGAAGGGGTGACATTATTGATAGAATTAGAGAATAAAAAACATCTAAACCCCGAAGGGGTGATATTATTGATAGATATGAACAGCAGACAATTGATCGAATGCGTTCCAAATTTCAGCGAGGGACGCGATATGACAATAATTAAACAGATAACAGATGTAATTGAATCCGTGGAGGGAGTGCGGTTGCTTGATGTTGATCCCGGCCGTGACACAAACAGAACCGTAGTGACCTTTACAGGATCACCGGAGGCAGTTTGCGAAGCCGCATTTCTGGCCGTGAAAAAGGCATCGGAGGTCATTGATATGACTAAACATACCGGCGCTCATCCGCGAATGGGAGCAACCGATGTCTGCCCGCTGGTACCGGTGGCAGGCATCACTATGGAAGAGACAGTAATATATGCCCGCAAGCTTGCAGAACGAATCGGCAGTGAGCTGTCACTTGCCCGTTTACTGTTATGAGGCGGCGGCATTCAGTGAAAAGCGGAGGAACCTTGCGGCTGTCAGGTCAGGAGAGTATGAGGGTCTCAGGAAGAAGCTTGCCGACCCTGAATGGAAACCAGATTTCGGACCTGCCGCTTTTAATCCCGGTGCAGGTGCTGTAATTGTGGGGGCACGTGATTTCCTTGTTGCTTTCAATGTCAACCTGAATACAACCTCGACACGAAGGGCCAATGCAATTGCCTTTGATGTCCGCGAACGCGGCCGCGAGATGCGTGAAGGAAACTCAGTCACAGGCAAGATAATAAAGGATGCTGAGGGTAATCCGGTAATGATACCCGGGACCCTGAAAGCGGTGAAGGCTATCGGCTGGTTTATTCCGGAGTACGGAATTGCCCAGATCTCGATGAATCTTACAAATATAGGTGTCACCCCGGTACATATTGCCTTTGACGAAGTATGCAAAAAGGCTGAAACCCGTGGAATAAGAGTAACCGGATCGGAGCTTGTGGGACTTATTCCACTGAAAGCAATGCTCGACGCCGGGAAGTACTTTCTGCACAAACAGCAGCTGTCAGCAGGTGTTTCCGATGCAGAGCTGATAACAGTTGCCGTTAAGTCGATGGGACTTTCCGAGATAAAACCATTTAATCCTGAGGAGAAGATAATTGAGTATGTGCTGAGGGACAAAAACGAGAAGAAACTTGCTGATCTTTCCCTTTCTGAATTTGTCTGGAGCACATCATCCGACTCACCGGCACCGGGAGGAGGCTCGGTGTCAGCAGCCATGGGTGCCATGGGTGCGGCGCTGGGAAGCATGGTGGCCAACCTTTCAGCACACAAAAGGGGATGGGATGATAAATGGGAGGAGTTTGCATCATGGGCTGAGAAGGGAGCGGCATTGCAGAAAAGACTGCTTGAGCTGGTTGACGAAGACACCGAAGCCTTCAACGGAATAATGAAGGCATTCGAAATGCCTAAAAAGAGTGAGGAAGAAAAAGTGGCAAGGAGCCTGGCAATTGAAAATGCCACAAAACATGCCTCGATGATACCTCTTGCAGTCATGAAGGAAGCCTTCAAAAGCTTCGAACTGCTTGAAAAAATGGTTGCAACAGGCAACCCGAACTCTGTGACCGATGCTGCAGTAGGGGTACTGGCCACAAGAGCTTGCATCAGGGGTGCATATCTGAATGTCAGGATAAATGTCAGCAGTTTAAATGACCGGGCTTTTGCCGAAAATCTTATCAAGAGAGGGAGAAGCTTTGGCATCAAAGGCGGCAGAAATTGAACAAACGATCCTTGAGATGGTTGCATACGACAGTCTGATGCTTAAAAACATCACCTTATTGGATATATATTTTTTAATATCTTGCGCAAATTCAATTAAACCCTAAACTATCACTATGAGAAAACTATTCATGATGATTGTACTGGTGTTGGTTACAGGCCTGTTCGCAGCAGGTCAGACAGTACAGATCACCGGCGTGGTAACTAGCTCCGAAGACGGGCTCCCAATGCCGGGTGTAACCGTAAAAGTGCAGGGAACGACGATCGGAGCCTCAACAGGCATCGACGGTAGCTTTTTCCCTGTCAGCACCCACAAGTGCCACCGCTCTCGAATTCTCGTTCATCGGGATGCAGAGTCAGGTTGTGCCTATCAACGGAAGGACCAGGATCAATGTGACACTTGCTCCTGACCTCGTTGCAATGGACGAGGTCGTTGTCATTGCATTCGGTACGGTCAAGAGAGAATCCTTAACAGGTTCTGCTGCTGTGATAGACTCCAAGACGATGGAAAGTCGCTCAGTATCTTCTGTGGCACAGGTATTAACCGGGTCTACTACCGGCGTCCAAACTACCGCAGGCTCTGGTCAGCCGGGTAGTTCTCCAAGTATCATTATCCGCGGCGTAGGTACATTAAACACATCCTCCGATCCGTTTATCGTTCTGGATGGGTTTGAGTACTCCGGAAGTCTGGCGAGTATTAATCCGAGCGATATTGCATCTATGACAATACTTAAAGATGCTTCTTCAACAGCACTTTATGGTTCGCGTGCTGCAAATGGTGTAATTCTTATTTCCACCAAGCAGGGAACCAAAGGCACTGAAACTCTGAAATTGACATTAAAAGCGCAGGGTGGAGTAATTGGTCAATCGCTTCCATACTATCCAAGCGTAAACGCATTCGATTATTATGAGCTTTCGGCAGAAGCATTTGCACAGTCAAGATTTCGTTCCGGACTCAACCCTGACATAGCATCTGCCAGAGCATACGCCTATGAAAATATTTATTCTCAGTTGAGGTATAATCCTTTCGTGGGATATCCCTAATAATGAGATTGTTGGTGCTGATGGATTAATAAACCCGGATGCAGAGATTGGTTTTCCTGATCTGGATTGGTATGAGCCTTCAAAACAAACAGGATACAGGCAAAATTATGATTTAAACCTACAGGGTGGTAGCAAAAAAGCAAGCTACTTTTTCTCTGTTGGATATCTCGACGAGAGAGGTTATACAATCAAGTCAGACTTTGAACGTATAAATACCAGATTAAACATAACCTATGATATAAAAGAATGGGTGCAAGTCGGGACAAACCTGTATGGCTCTCTGGAAGCAAGTGATGTTGGTACTTCTGAGTCTGCCACCTATGCCAACCCATTCAGAAATGCAAGAATGACAGCTCCAATCTACCCTGTGTTTCTAGTTGACCAGACGACCGGTGAGTATATTCTTGACGGATCAGGTAAGAAGCAGTATGATGATGGTGGGCTTCATTCCAGACCAATAAACCAGGGTAGAAATGCCATAGCAGAGCTAAACTGGAATAGCGATGCATACGACAGAAATAATTTTGGTGACAGGATGTTTGCCAAGGTTTAAAATAATGGAAGGTCTTACTGCTACTGCTAATATCAGTATTGATATACAAAACTATCATTACAAAGGTTTTGAAAATCCAACATATCGGTGATGGTGCCCCGACTGCCAGGATGGATGAGACACGGTACACCAGACTCTGACATAAAGTGAGAGTATTACTGGGCCTCATTGAATTTTAGAAATTCAATCGAGTCAGGTATTGCAAAAAAAAATATGGTTTTAATGTTAATATAGGAATAAATAATACTATTTTTGCTCATATGTGATTTTTGCAAACCCTTACTAACCAAAATTCTAGTTTATGAAAAAATTACTGTTCATTTTTGTTCTATTTGTACTGGCCACGGCTTTGATGGCATTTGGCCAGACTGTACGTAGTGGCCAGGTCACAACTGTGGATGATGGAGGGCTCCCCGGAGTTAAGTCGTTGCTAAGGGTTCAACTCCAGGTACTGTTACTGACACTGAAGGAAGGTATTCTTTAAATGTTCCGACAGGTGTGAATACGCTGGTATTCAGCTTTATTGGTTTCAAGACCACAGAGGTTGACATCAACGGACAGACCACAATAGATCTTGCCATGCAGACTGATTTACTCCTGGTTGATGAAGTAATTGTCGTTGCATACGGAACAACCAAGAAGGAGGCTTTTACCGGATCAGCTAGCTCTGTGAAAGTGGATAAGCTGTCAGAAATTCAGGTCTCCAACGTGACTAAAGCCCTTGAGGGTTTATCCTCTGGGATCCAGGTTATCAGTGGTAGCGGCCAGCCTGGCACTACAACTGCTGTCAGGATTCGTGGTATTGGATCAATAAATGCCTCTACTTCTCCCTTATATGTTGTCGACGGTTTTCCGTTTGATGGCGATCTTAACTCCATTCCTCAGAGTGATGTTGCCTCTCTCACTGTATTGAAAGATGCCTCTGCAACAGCACTCTACGGATCTCGTGCTGCCAATGGTGTCATTGTTATTACTACCAAAAAAGGCAGGACCAACGAAAATCGATTGAGTTTTATCGCAAATGTCGGAATAAACGTCAGGGGGATTCCTGAATATGACAGGGTTTCAGTGCCTGAATATTATGGACTTGCCTGGGAAAATATTTACGGATCTCAGCTAAATGTAGGTACCGTAGATGCCACAGCACGGACTTACGCAACAAATAATCTTATTGACGCGCTTGGAGGTTATAATGCATACAGTGTTCCTGATAACCAGGTCGTAGGTAATGATGGTAATGTGACAACATCCGGAAATCTTCTCTGGAACGACAATTGGTTTGATGAGATGCACAGGACCGGCTTCCGTCAGGACTATACTCTTACTGCCAGCGGGGGGAGAGATAAATCTACCTATTATATCTCTGGCAATTACCTGAAAGATGAGGGTATTGTAAAAGCTTCCAATTATGACCGTTTCACTGTCAGAGTCAATGCAGAAACTCAGGCAAGAGAGTGGTTAAAAGCAGGAGTGAGCTCTGCGCTTTCTACTTCGACACAGAACTACCCAAATTCCTCTGGCTCTGCTTATGTCAACTCTTTCATGTGGTCAAGGAATATCGCGCCTATTTACCCGGTCTATCTATATGACCTTGGCGGAGTTCTTCAGACTAATGCAGACGGAGGGAAAATATTTGATTATGGAAATGAGTACGGACGTGGCCGAACTTATTCGGCAAACTCAAATCCATTGGGTGTGATAACTCTTGATAAAAGACTTTACAAAAGAGATAACATTCAGACAAAAGGGTTTATTGAAGTATCCTTCCTTAGAGACTTTAAACTTAATGTGAGCGCAAATGCTGATTATTCAGGCAACACCAACCTTACTCATCAGAATTCGGAGTTTGGCGATGCAGCCTCTTTTGCCGGCCGTTCAACTCGTTCCAACTCACGGAGGCTAACATTCACTGCCAACGAAATACTTACATGGAATAAAATATATGGTGATCATAGCTTTGATTTCCTTGTTGGACATGAGAATTATTCCTTTAAATATAATAATACGGGCGCAACCAAAACCGGATTTCCATTCCAGGGTCTCTATGAGTTGGATGCGGCCGCAACAATAGAAGATGCAACCTCTTATGAGGATAATTTCGCGATGGAGAGTTATCTATCCCGTCTTAATTACAATTTCAGGAACAAGTATTATCTCTCTCTCAGCGCCCGTACTGACGGCTCCTCGAGGTTTGCCACGAAATACAGGTGGGGTAAATTCTGGTCGGTCGGAGCATCATGGCGTCTGTCACAGGAAGAGTTCATGACCGGGATTGAATGGCTCGATGATCTAAAGGTGAAAGCCAGCTATGGATCTCAGGGGAACGATAACCTGGGAACCTATTATGCCTATCTTGGCCTTTATGACCTGGGATGGAACAATATGGACTACCCCGGTCTGCTTGCATCCAGACTGGCTACACCAGAGCTGCTTTGGGAGAAAAACAACTCTCTGAATACCGGCGTCGAATTTACTGTATTTAATAGACTGACAGTCAACTTTGAATACTACCGACGCGCAAGTGTTGACCTTCTGTTTGACGTCCCTCTGCCTCCTTCTACAGGATTCTCATCGTATGATGCAAACGTTGGCTCTATGAGGAATGTGGGTTTTGATGCTGATATAAATGCGGTGATCGTAAATGGGAACAAGTTTAAATGGATCATTGATATGAACATGTCTCATTACACAAATGAAATAACCAAGCTGCCCGAAGGACAAGAGAAGATCATTCGCGGAACCAAACAATTGATGGTTGGTCATTCTGTATATGACTTCTATACATACCACTATGCCGGAGTTGATCCAGCAAACGGGGATGCACTATGGTCTGTCTTCGATGAAGATGGGATTGAGACTGGTACCACAAATGATTATGCAGATGCTAATAGAGCCTATACCGGTACATCATCAGTTCCTGATCTTACCGGAGGTTTAACCAACACTTTAAGATATGGAGACTTGGATCTCTCTTTCCTTGTCACTTTCAGCTATGGAGGTTATATCTACGACGGAAGTTATGCCGGACTGATGGGTCAGGTTCTGGGAACCAATTTCCATGTTGACATGCTCAACAGATGGACCCCGAACAATACTGATACCGATGTTCCGAGGCTGTATCAGTACACAAACGGCAACGCAACGTCAGACAGATTCATTGTTCCATCAGATTATCTGAGTTTCCGGAACCTCTCACTTGGCTACAACCTGCCAAGAAAAATAGCTTCGCGGTTGTCTATTTCAGATGCCAGGTTAAGCTTTACAGTTACCAATCTCCATCTTTTCTCCTACCGCAAGGGGCTCGATCCCCAGCAGTCGTTTGATGGAACAACAGATAACGCGTATACACCTCTGAGGACATCTTCAGTTGCACTGACTCTCAACTTTTAATTGAATAGATTATGAAGAAAATAGTAATAATATTAATAGTAATTGTAGGATTTTTGGCTTCTTGCTCTAAGGACTATCTTGAAACCTCACCTACAAACCAGGTATCTGATGCAGATGTTTTCAAGACTGAAGCAGGTGCCCAGACAGTACTTGACGGCGTGTCACGCCGTTTGCGGACCTATTCTGATGCTCATGATGTTTTCGGACAAAAAGCACTTGATCTGGCATGGGATCTCATGGGAGAAGATGTTGTATGTCGCAGGAGTCATCACTTTATTTATGACTATCAGCTTGACAATAATCAAGCTGCTTACAGACGAACAAGAACGACCTGGGCTCTGTATTATGTTGTGATAAACAACGTGAATAATATCCTGGTAAATGGAGAGACTATATCGTTCTCGTCTGATGCTCAAAAGGCCAGCATCCTGGGACAGGCTAAGGCTCTCAGGGCCTATGCTTACTTTAACCTGGTAAACCTTTACCAGTTTACCTATGCAGGCCATCAAAACAGTCCGGGAGTACCTATTTATACCGAACCTACAACTGAAGGCCATGCCAGAGCCACTGTTGGGGAAGTGTATGACCTGATCGTTTCTGATCTTGATGATGCTATCGCCCTGTTTAGTGCCAATCCATCTCCCCGGCGTCACATCTCAGATATCGATCTGAATGTCGCCCGTGGTCTCAAGGCACGAGTTGCACTGCAAATGGAAGATTGGGGTGAGGCAGAGGATCAGGCCAGGCTTGCCCGTGCTGACTACGACCTCAACACGATTTCCGATTTCTCCTCCGGTTTTGCTGATTATCAACAATCATCGTGGATGTGGGGACTTGAGATTAATGACGAACAGTCAACAATCTATGCGTCATGGTTCTCTCATATGGATATGAGCATAGGTGGGTATGCAGGCCTGGGTTATATGCCAAAATACCTCTCTACTGCACTTTATAACCAGCTCCCAGATGACGATATCAGGAAACAACTATGCGAACCTGCTGTTTATAGTGGTGTGACATACTACATAAATTATAAGTTCAATGCTGCTCTTGCTGGTAAAGAATTTGCTGCTGACTATGTTATGATGCGTCCTGAGGAGATGCTTCTTATAGAGGCTGAGGCAATTGCACGCCAGGGAGGCAGAGATGCTGAAGCACAGGCACTCCTTGATGAGTTGCATGATGTAAGACAGACCGCTCCCGTAGCCGTTACGGCAACAGGATCAGCCCTGCTTGATCTTATACTTCTTGAAAGGCGTCATGAACTGTGGGGTGAAGGATTTCGCGGCAGGGACATTAAGCGTCTGAAAATAGCCCTCGTCAGGACAGGTAGCAACCATAACCCGGCATTATGTCTTAACATGACTCTACCGGCTGAAGACAACAGATGGAATTATCTGATTCCACAGGGAGAAGTTGACGCAAACGCGCTAATTTCTGAAGATGATCAGAATCCATAGTGGATGTATTTCAGTTAGCGAAAAAGAGGCTGTCTCAAAAAGGGACAGCCTCTCTTTTTTATGGTGCGCAAGCTACGCGCTATGTTATCTCTGGCGGTGACCCAACCCTGTAGTTATCACCTGAGCAAATGGATTCCGACAGACTGTAGCCCTTTTATTTTATACTTTCGGTAAAAAAATATATTAATATTTCAGACTTCTAATATTATTGACTAAGTTTATGTCTTATAGATTTACCTAACCTGTTTTAAACCTAAACTATCGATTTATGAAAAAGATCCTAATGATTTTTGTACTGGCCCTGTCTACTACAGCAATGATGCTGGGACAGACAGTACAGATTTCGGGTACTGTCACGAGCAAAGATGACGGCTTGTCGATACCCGGTGTGTCTGTTGCGGTTCCCGGCACCACAATTGGTGTGTTTACAGACATAAATGGTAACTTTTCCCTCAATGTTCCACAAAATGCCAGAAATTTGGTCTTCTCCTTTATCGGAATGAAGACTCAGGAAGTGGCTATTACAGGCAGAAGTGTGATTGATATCGTTATGGAGCAGGACCTCCTGAATCTCGATGAAGTAATTGTAACCGGTGTTGCTGCCGGAACACCAAAGAAAAAGATGGCTGTATCTGTTGAAAGAGTTGATGAGGACAAGCTCAAGGAAGTTACTGCATACTTCTGCTTCTTCTGCACTGCAGGGGAAGGTGTCAGGACTGACCATTATTAACTCAACAGGTGAACCCGGAAGTGCTGCAACTATCCTTGTCCGCGGTGCAACACAGATAACCGGTTCACAGGCTCCGCTGATTATCCTCGATGGTGCAATCATGGAAGGAACCCTCGGTGATATCAACGTCGACGATATTGAATCGATTGAAGTTGTCAAAGGTGCTTCGGCATCAGCACTCTACGGATCGCGCGCTGGTAACGGCGTTATTGCTGTTACTACACGCCGCGGGAATCTCCTGTCAGAAGGCAGAACAGAGGTAATTGTAAGGAATGAATACGGTACCAACCAACTTGCCAAAAAATATGATCTTTCAACACATCATGCATTATGTGCTCGCGGCTGATCAGGCAGATTTCACGTATCACAAGGTATGAAGGAGTTACTTATCCTTCAGATTATCAGGGTACTGAGGCAGGTGTTACGGGATCCGAAGCATGAAGGATGATCAGTATATGGATAATCCCTATGCAAAGACTCTATGATCATGAGAGTCAGATGTTTTTGCAGGTAATAATTTCTACACAAATTATGTTTCAGTAGGTTCAAACCTTGGAAGAACAAACTTCCTTGTTTCATTTGAGAATAATGTTCAGTCAGGCCTTCTTGTTGAAACGAACGGCTATAAGAGAAACAGTTTCAGACTGAATGTCGACCATAAGATATCGCCGAAACTGTCTGTTTCTGCAAGTAACCTTTATGTTAAATCAAGAACACAGGATCCCGGTGGTGATGATAAATACAACGGAGGGGTGTTCTTCAACATCCTGCTATTTGAACCTGATGTTGATTTCAATTACTCCAATCCAGACGGACAGCCATACAATTTTATTCCCAACATTTGGCAGTCGGAGCAGGAAAATCCGATTTACAACCTCTGGAAAAAAGAGGATAACACTACCAGGAACAGAATACTTGGTACATATTCGTGCAAAGTATAACCTTACCACTTCCTGAATTTGGAAGGCAAATATGCATTCGAATATTCAACTGGGGACTATTCAACATATAATCCTTATGATACCTATACCCGGTCTGGTAAAGCCCTGTATATTCAAAAGGATCCATGTATATGGCAAGATACAGCATGTTTCTCAAGAATATGCCAGATTACACTGCAAACTTTCAACAAGAAAATTCGGTGATTTCAACACCAGGGCCAAAGTGAGCTACCTTTTTGAGAAAGTTAAGCTTATGAAAGCAATGGTACTACAGGTAAGGACTTCTGCACTTGGCGGTGTACCTACAATGGACGCAATATCCGGTAATATTTCATCAACAAGCTATCAGGATGCGATCATTGCCAAGAACTATTTCGGCATTCTTTATTTCGACTACAAGGACAAGTATATCTTTGACGGTATGATACCGCTATGACGGTTCTTCACTCTTCGGTGCCGACGCAAGATGGAATCCATATTACAGGGTATCAGGTGCATACAGGATTACTGAAGACCTAAAGATACCTGGTGTTCAGGAACTTAAGCTCAGGGCTGCTTATGGTACAGCAGGTCAGAGGCCTGGTTTTGCGGACCAGTATGAGGTTATGTCAATTCTTCGGGTCACTTCATCAAAGTACCAGCTGGTAACTAACCTGCTGAAACCATCTTTGTCAAAAGAACTCGAAGTTCGGAATCAATATCGAATTCCTCCACAGGTTCAGCTTTGAACTTGTACGTTCTGAAATAAATACTACCGATCAGATCCTTGCTGTTCCCCTTGCTGTTCAGTAAGGTGGATGGCCGGACCAGGTCCGGAACGCCGGAGCCTGAATTCAAAAGTGTGGGAAGTCATCACTCAATGTTCAGGTGGCAGGAGAAGAATTTTACATATAATATCGGATTGATAGTCGACAGGGTAAGGACAAAGATCACCCAACTTGATGTTCCTCCTTTCCAGACCGGTCCTCAGGGGCAGGAAGCCAACAAGGCATTCTATATCCGCGAAGGAGAAAGTTTCGGTGCCATGTACGGTTATTCATTCCTGAAATCGCTTGATGAACTGGGGCCAGCTGCTGCAGCAAGTACTACTACCACGGTGGATGACACAAGTCATGATCTATACTATAAACAGCGATGGTTATGTTATTGTAAAAGGTACCGAAGGGACAACATCAGAAGCCCCATCAAGAAACTTGATGAAAATGGCAACCTCTGGTATGGGAAGATCGGTGATTCAAATCCGAAATTCAAGGTAGCTATGACCAACAACCTTCACTATAAAGGATTCGGTCTTTACGCACTTATTGAATGGAAGAACGGCGGTGATATTTATAACAAATCAGCCCAGTGGCTGACACGCGATGACAGGCATGGCATGATGGATCAGTTCGGCAAACCTGATTACCTGAAAAAAACCATTTCTTATTATAAGAGTATTCTACGATGTCAACGACTCAGAACGACTTCTGGGTTGAAGATGGCAGCTATCTGAAACTGAGGGAAGTTTCTCTTTCATACAGTGCTGCTTCAGAAGCTCTTAATGGATTTGCCAAAGGTTATATAAAAGGCATCCACCTTGCTTCTATAGGAAAGAACCTTTATACACTTAACAAATTATTCAGGTTATGATCCAGAAGTAGCAACTACAAACGGTACCCAGTATTTCTCCTACGACTTCATGGGCTACCCGAACTACAGGTCCTATTCTGTATCGCTTGAATTGAAATTCTAATGAATAAACTCAGATACTATGAAAACATATAAATATTTAATACTTTTACAGCAGTCATTGCACTTCTCTTGCAGGCTGCGAGAGTCTGGATGTCAAGAATGAGAATGACCCTGATTTTAAGACTGCATTCTCAAATCCCTCAGATGTAAAAGGGGTTGCAGGTTCTCTTATTAACGCATGGTATCAGCGCACACAAAGCACTGAAAATGCTGGTTTGATGTTTTGGGTTGGTGCTGACGCAGGCACATGCTCCTTTGGCAACTTTGCAATGAGGGACTTCAGCTATGAGCCTCGCATTGCCTGGGACAACACCGCATCTTACAGCAACGCTGCTTACGGTGAGACTCTTTATAAGCAACTCTATTCAATCTTGTCATCATCGAACGAGGTACTTGGGAAGATAGTTGTAGGAGACATGGAAATACTGGCTGATGATGGCACAGATGAGACACCAATGGTTGCAGCAGTTGCACATCTGACTCAGGGATTGTCTCTGGGCTACCTGGGCCTGTACATATGACAAAGCTTTCATTACAACTCATACCACAGATCTGACAGAGACTCTGGAGTCTGCACCCTACAAAGATGTGATAGACTCAGCTGTTGCATGCCTTGACAAATGTATTGCAATCTGCGAAAGTGAGACCTTTACGTTGCCCTCCAACTGGGTGCCAGGTATAACCATGACAAGTGCGAAACTTGGTGAGCTTGCTAATACTGCTGCTGCTGCCCTCCTGTCTTACTCGGCAAGGAACAAAACAGACGATGCTGCTGTTAACTGGACTAAAGTAGGAACGTATGCAAACAATGGTCTGACTTATGACTTTGCTCCTGTGATGGATGATATCTCATGGTTTACTCTATATCAGACCTATTCGGTATATGGTGGCTGGGGACAAACTGACATGCGAATCGTAAACATGATGGATTCCAGATTCCCTGCGAGATGGACCGATGCAAACACATGGAATACTCTTCCCGCCCCGGTGACTACTCATACCGCAGGCATAGATGACCGGATATTCACTGATTTTCAGTATCTTAGTTCATGCCCCTTCAGGGTTGAACGTGGCTATTACCACTTCTCATGCTACAGATTCAAAAAGTGGGATACTTACCTGACAACCTGGACTGAACCTCAGCCCTGCTTCCGCAAGGCAGAGAACGACCTACTGAAGGCAGAAGCTCTTCTTCATTTGCCCAATCTTGCAGGAGCCGCAGCAATTATAAATGCTGGGGAAAGGGTTACCCGTGGTAATCTTGCCCCTGTCGCAGCCAGTGCTACCGAGATTGAATACGCAATCTTTTATGAGAGAAATATAGAACTCCACAATACCGGTTACGGCATCGAATTTTTTGCGATGCGTAAAGCCAATAAGCTACAGGCGGGAACTCCTCTTCATCTGCCAATTCCGGGTCAGCAGCTCGAAGTTAACCAGATGGATTATTACACTTTCGGCCCCGGTGTTGGTGTCGCAGGTCAGGATTACTCCAATGGTGGCTGGTTTTGATCGTGGAACTATAACGTAAATAAATAACAGAAAGAATATGAAAAAGAATATTATTGCACGGTTATCTTTCATTCTGGCAGCGGTAATGCTTTTCACCTCATGTGGCGAAACCTATATGGAGGAAAACCAGAGTGCATATGAACCGACGGACGTTGCACCTATTGTTTTTAGTGTTACAGGGCCTACCTCTGTTTATCAGACTGAAACAAGGACCTATGCTCCTGCTTACTCCCGTGCAGGTTCTACCTGGAGTTGGAGTGTAACAAATGCTACACTTAAATCTGTCAGTACGGATACAAGGATTGCTACTGTTGAATTTGCAACAATGCCGGTGAACGGTAAAGCCACATTAACTGTAAGCGAAACCACCTCCGCAGGTGTTAAATCACCGGATAAGGTAATTGAAGTGACTGTTAAACCTTTCTGCACGCTGGATCTCAACAATTTTGTCGGAGCATTTGACTGCGATGAGACTGGTTATGGTGTATATCCGGTTAACTTTACCAAACATCCTACCCTTGCAAATACCATTTTAAATGACACTTTTTGGGACTATCCAGCTCCGGGCGAAGTAATTTACTATACTCTTTCAGGCGATTTTCTTGAGATAGTAACTGTGCCATTACAGGATTTTGAGTTCGGTGACGGATATGTAGGCTGGGTCGAAGGTACAGGTAAATATGATGGTTGTGCTAAAACCATGGTGGTTGACTACACAGTTTTCTACGATGGCGACGAATATGATACCCATCATGAGTTTGCTCCAGGCACCAAAGGATCATTTTATAACGTTGTAAAAAAGAAAAGTACTGGGAATATCAGGTAAACTTTTAATTATCCTATTTCAAGAGGCTGTCATTTATAAACAGCCTCTTTTTTATTGCCTAGAAGGCTGCATGGTTCACAAAATCAATGGTTAAAAGTTGTTAATTAAAAAAAATCGCTTATTTTGCGTCTGTGAAGAATTTTACTAACCCTTTTTTTCTAAACCTAAACTATCAATTTATGAAAAAGATCCTAATGCTCTTTTCACTGTTTCTCATAACGGCCTCGCTTGTTATGGCACAGACAGTGGCAATTTCAGGGACCGTCACCGGCTCTGAAGACGGAATGGAATTGCCCGGTGTTTTCGTAACTGTAAAAGGTACGACAATCGGAGCAATTACCGGAACTGACGGAAAATACACCGTTCAGGCTCCTGCCGCCGCATCAACTCTTGTTTTCAGCTTTCTGGGATATGTAACTCAGGAAGTGGCGATTGACGGCAGAACGAGAATTGACATGGTCCTTAAGCAGGACATGTTCAACGTTGACGAAGTTGTTGTGGTCGCCTACGGTACCCAGCAGAAACGTGATGTGGCCGGTGCAATTTCATCTGTGAAAGGCTCTGACATAGCAATGATGCCTGTTCAGAGTTTTGACCAGGCTCTCCAGGGGAAAGCCGCCGGGGTTACAATCACAATGCCTAACGGCGTACTTAACAACCCGCCCGTTATAAGGGTCCGCGGTTTCAACTCCATCACCGGAAGTTCAAGCCCGCTTGTTGTGGTTGACGGTGTTCCGATATTCACCGGTGACGTTTCCGGAACTAATACTTCTGCTAATGCCCTTGCAGACATTAATCCGTCAGATATTGAATCTATGGAGATACTCAAGGATGCATCAGCCACCGCTATCTACGGTTCACGCGCAGCCAACGGTGTTATAATTATTACCACCAAGCGCGGTTCAGCAGGTAAAACTAAGGTATCGTATGACGGCTATGTTGGATTCACTCAGCCATACAGGCTCTTTGATGTGATGAACGCCGAACAGTATGTGGAACATAAGAACCTTGCCTGGGCGAACAACCCCGCAGCACTTAGTTTTGCATTCTTTATACCTGATGATGCAAACGGAGACCCGATTGACACAAAGTGGTCAGACTATGTTTACCGTACCGGATTCCAGCATAACCATGCGCTTACAATTTCCGGTGCAACAGGAAATACTAACTACTTCCTGTCACTTGGATTTACCAACCAGGAAGGAATGATCCAGAAGAATAGCTTCGACAGGAAAAACATTCGTTTAAACGTGGATCATAAACTGAACAAATGGATAACACTTGGAGCCAATTTCTCCTATATTAATTCCCTTGGTAAAGCTCCAAACACCGGATCACTGGCGGGTTCTGCCTTCAGTACAGCAGGTGCAGGACGCCTTGCATTTGTCCTTCCTCCGAACCTTGCACCCTATAATAATGACGGAACATACAATATAAACGGTTCCGCAATTGGAAGTCTGGGTCAACCTGTTGGCAACTACGGTTATTACAACCCTGTACCGATATTTGAACTGAATAAGTTTTCAACAGAGACAGACAGAATACTTGCAACTCTAAGCGCTACAATTACACCTTTCAAGGGACTGGCACTGAAAACAGTTTACGGAATTGACAACCTTTCTGTTGAGGACAATGTGTTCCAGACCGGTATTACCGGAGACTCCTATGCAAGTAACGGTTATGCTTACAACAGATTCTATCGTCCTACACGCTGGACCTGGACAAACACTGCAAACTATACAACAACAATTGCTGATAAATTCAATGTCGGATTACTTTTCGGCTCTGAACAGCAGTATACAAAGAGTGTAAGCTGGAACGCTTCAAAGACTGATTACAATGATCCGTTCTTCGAGGTGTACCAGGGAGCCTGGGTTACAGCAGGGATGGGCGGCGGCGCCAGAAGTGAAAACTTCTTCCAGTCTCTGTTCGGCCGTGTAAATTTCGACTTTGACAAAAAGTATTACTTTGAACTCAGTGTCCGTCGCGACGGATTTTCAGGACTTGCTGAGGGCAACAAATTCGGTACTTTCGGCGGAGCTTCCTTGATGTGGAATATCTCCAAAGAACCATTTGTCGCAGGGATTGACGACATTCTCTCTGATATGCGCCTCAAGGCCAGTTATGGCAGGGTTGGGAACATGTCAGGTATAGGCAGTTATGCTTCACTCTACCTCTACTCTTCGGGAGTTTACGGGGCTGCTCCCACATTTACCTTTTCGCAAGCAGGCAACCCTGATCTGAAATGGGAAGCCAGTGACAAGTATGATGTTGGTTTCAGCTTCGGTGTTTTGAATGACAGGATTCAGGCTGACCTCAACTGGTATTACAATGATGTAAATGACCTGATTCTTGATGTTCCGCAGGCTCCTTCGCAAGGTATTCCGGGAAACACCGTACCAGCTAACATAGGCTCAATGTATAATACAGGTTTTGAGTTGACGTTAACAACCTATAATATCTCAAAACCGAACTTTACATGGACAACCAATTTTAATTTCAGTACACTGAAGAATGAAGTTACGGCTTTAGCCCCCGGGGTGGATCAGTTACTTGGCTACACTTCAACTCTTGAGTTAACCAATCGCACTGTTGTAGGTTTACCTATCGGTAATATATGGGCTGTTGAAACCCGTGGCGTGGATCCCACAACCGGAAGAAGGAGTCTTTGTAAACAAGGCCGGGGAAGAAGTGCTTTACAGTCATGAAAATGCAAGCAAGTGGACCTACAGAGACGGCAGTGGTGTTGCACTGCCTATTTCACTTGCCACTGACGGCAAGGCAGTCGGTTCACCGCTTCCTAAATTCTATGGTGGTCTGGATAATAACCTTACTTACAGGGGTTTTGACCTCAATCTCGGACTTACCTATGCTCTCGGATTTTATGTTTACAACGGATCGAAAGCAGGTCTCAGGGACCAGAGATGGTGGAACAACTCGGTTGAAGTATATGAAACCGCATGGAAACAGTCGGGAGACGTTACCAACATTCCGAAACCGGTGTTTAATGATAACGTTTCCAACGGATCAGCAATGCCAATCACCGAGAACGTTGAGAAGGGCGATTACCTGAAAGTCAGAACAATATCTGCTGGTTATGCATTTAAGAATATACCAGGTAATACAGGCATTGAAAAAATCAGGGTTTATGCCCAGGTCTTCAATGCATTTGTTATCACCAAGTACACTGGATCTGATCCGGAAGTGTCAAGTAACGGAGACACAAACCTTGCACCCGGGATCGACCGTAACTCGGCACCCCAGGCAAGGACCTACACCTTCGGGCTTAACCTTTCATTCTAACACATAAATTCAGAGAATTATGAAAAATATATTAAGAATATCATTGATATTACTGATGATACTGGTGGTGGCAGGATGCTCCAAGGAGTATTTGAGTCCTTCACCGGAAACGAACCTGCTCTTAGAAAACGCTTTTGACACCAAAAGCCGTATCGTGGGCCAAGTAAACGGGATGTATGCCTTTATGAAGGTTGGTGCATACCTTGGCGGCAGATTTCATGTCTACAATGACATCAGGGCTGACAACTTCATTCCCAAGAGTTCTAACCTGGTTACCGGTTATGCTACATGGAACCATTCTTTACTTGGTTCACGTGATGAGGTGCAGAATTTATGGGGAGCCATTTATTCTGCAGTAAATGCCATAAACATCTTTCTTGACGGACTTGAATCCAATTGGACTGCAGGCAACCTGACGGGGAAGATCACCGAGGCAGAATACAACCAGTATAAGAGCGAAGCATATACACTGCGCGCAATGTGTTATTTTGACCTGTTGCAGTTATATGCCCAGCCTTATAACAAGGACAACGGGGCAAGCCCCGGGATGCCTCTCCGCCTTACCGCAAACACACTGGGTGGAAACAATGATCTTGCCAGGAGCACAGTGGCAGAAACATACACACAGATCCTTTCTGACCTTAATACCGCTGAACCTCTTGCAGCTGCGACCTATTCAACAGCCCTGCTCAGGACCACCAGGATTCACAAGAACACAATCATTGCGTACAAAACGCGTGTTTACCTGCATATGGGAAATTACCCTGCAGTTAAAACCGAAGCAGCAAAAATTGTATCGGCAGCAGCACCGTTTGTTGCTCCAACAGGTGCTCCATTTGCCTGTCACCTACCTTTGCAGCTTTATGGGTTACTCCATATACTTCAACTGAGTCTATATTCTCTATGCCGTTTACGTCTACAAACCTGCCGGGAACCCAGAACTCGCTTGCCCATTATAACCACCCAAGCTCATCTGAGTCTTATTATCTGAATGTGACCGGAGCAGCTTATACTGCTCTGGCTGCAACAGATGCAAGGAGGTTACTGTTCCAGACAGGTACTGTAAGCGGTTCTACCAGGTATTTTGTCGGCAAATGGCAGATCTTCACGGTTCAGTCTGACTATGCTCCAGTGCTGCAGGTATGCTGAAGTACTTCTTAACTATGCCGAAGCACTTGTAAGGGACGGCAGCGTTGTCACTCAGCAGGCTGTAGATCTGCTTAATGCAGTAAGGACAAGATCTCTCCCGACTGGCGCTTATGCTATCGGTGATTTTGCAGATGCCGCTGCCTTCATAAATGCAGTATTGCTTGAGAGGAATATTGAATTCCTTGGTGAAGGCATCAGGAATATGGATCTTATGAGAACCCTGACCACAATCCCCACAAAGGGTGGTGTTGAGGCTATTCCATCCACTTCACCGTCTTACATCTGGCCTATACCGGACAGCGAAATAAGCACAAACAAGCTTATGACCGGAAACGGAAACTAGAGCTTATTTGATTTTGAAAAGAAAAGCTGCCTCAAACGGGCAGCTTTTTTTTTGATCCGGGTCAGTCGTGGTTACGCCGGATTATTGACCTGTTGTCTTTCCGCCGTTTCATTTTTTCATGCCTGTTCTTCATTATCACGTAGATAATAAAGAGCACAAAGATGATACCGATAAGTATCGTCAGGCTGCTTCCCTGTATCATATCACTCTCTTAATGACCCTGAGTCGGTGCGTATACCTGCCGGCATCTTCACGCCATATACCCTGATGGTCAACCCTGTCAATCCTGACGGCTGCCTGAGGAGTGGATTATTTTACCCGAACCCAGGTAAATGCCGGTATGCGAAATTCTTTCCGTCTCTCCTGAAAAGAATATAAGATCGCCGGGCCTGGCTTCACCGAAGAAACTGACAACTGTCCCCAGTTCTGCCTGCCGGGCAGCATCACGGGGCATTTTAATGCCGTGGATTTTACAGACAACCTGAACCAGTCCTGAACAGTCAATGCCTCCGTCTGTGCGACCGCCCCAGAGATAGGGGACGTTGAGGAACTGAAGGGCAGTTTCTGTCAATGAGGAGTGAGGGGTGAGGAGTGAGGCTTGAGGGTCTCTTACAGTATAATTCTTACCGCCAATTGAGAAGCAGGAGAAGTCATCATTAAGTCCGAATATTTCGCTGCCGGGAGAAAGGACCAGGGTGGAGTCATCATTTTTTGTGCAAACCAGCCGATTTCCTGCTATAATCCCCTGAGATCCCTCACTCCAGCTTTCATAGCCCTGGTGAAGAGTATCAATCCATCCGGTATAAAGATCGAAAAGGGTCTCAATCTTCAGCCACGATGCCGCGCTGTCAATAATCTGAAACCTCTCGCCGAAGAGTAACTGGCTGACCATCTCAGCCCTGTGCACCGGCGCCGATCTAAGCGGGATAAAAACATTTGTACAGATAAAAAAGTCCATCAGTCAACCTATAAACCCATAAACCTATAAACCTATCAACCCTTCAACTACCTCATGTCAATCACCTCGATCCCCTTATGATCCGAAGGCTTGAATGTAAAAAAGTCAGCTGCAGGCTTAAATACAAGGTCATACTTTTGTGTATCAAGGGTCACAGTTATGCCTTCCTTGGTCTTGTATTCAGCATTTTTAAGACTATAATCGGTCTTCCCGATCTTCAGCCTCATCCGTATCATGTCACCGGAAATATCCTCGGGATACAGGTCAATTACCCACTCTTTTGTCGTCTGCTCAATAAGCCGGACCTTGTAACCCTCCTGGTACATCGTGAAGAGGAGGGAAGGCTTTGACATGAAAGAGTCGTCATTTGGATCATTCTCAGTAATTGTGACTTCATTGATATCCGGGAGGTAACTCCAGACTGTTTTTCCGTCTGACCAGATATTGTTTTCAGGCAGGGTCAGCATAAACCTGTCGCCCTGCAGAACCACGGATCCCTCCATTGTGTTTTCATCTCCGCTGCGACTGTCATCCGTTACAAGGTTAAAGTCTATCGATACCGAAGGGGCGGTGGTTGCTCTTTTACTGAATTCAGACAATACCTTTATTGCTTCGGGATCCTTCTGTGCAGCCACATGAACAGCGAGCAGGCAAAAGAGTAAAATAAGAGACTGTTTTTTCATTTCAATTGGTTTCTTCATTCAGCCTCTTCAAAATCTGTTCCAGAGTGCTCATATCCTGAACAACAACGTCTCTGGCCTTGCTCCCTTCAAACTGTCCCACAATACCGGCTGCCTCGAGCTGGTCAATAATGCGTCCTGCACGGTTGTACCCCAGCTGCATGCGTCTCTGTATGAGAGAGGTGGAGCCCTGCTGATGAGTGACTACCAGTCTTGCTGCCTCATCGAACAGCGGATCACGTTTTTTGAGATCGACTTCCCTGGAACCATTGTCTGAATCGTCATCACCCACATATTCAGGAAGATGCAGTGCTTCAGGATATCCCTGCTGTGAGCCTATATAATCTGTCAGGACTTCAATTTCAGGTGTGTCGATGAAGGCACACTGGACTCTGACAGGTTCACCGCCCTGCGAGATGAGCATATCTCCCCGGCCCACAAGACGGTCTGCTCCTGAAGAATCGAGTATAGTGCGTGAGTCTACACCCGAGAAGACCCTGAAGGCGATACGCGACGGGAAGTTGGCCTTGATGAAGCCTGTGATTATATTTGCGGATGGCCGCTGGGTGGAAATTATAAGGTGTATTCCTATCGCCCTTGAAAGCTGGGCAAGCCTGCCTATGGGCGATTCAATCTCGCGTCCTGCTGTCATTATAAGGTCGGCAAACTCATCTATTATGAGTACAATGTATGGCATGTACTCATGTCCCTTCTCCGGATTGAGCCGGCGTGCGATGAACTTGTCATTGTACTCCTTGATATTCCTGGTCTGTGACATCTTGAGAAGCTCAAGCCTGTGATCCATGAGAATACAAAGCGAGTTCAGTGTGTTTATGACTTTCTTGGTATCGGTGATTATAGCGTCTTCATCACCGGGCAGTTTAGCCAGAAAATGCCGTTCAATCTTGGCATACAGCGGCAGTTCCACACGCTTGGGATCAATCAGTACGAGTTTCAGTTCAGCCGGATGCTTTTTATAAAGCAGTGAAGTGATTATTGCATTCAGCCCAACCGATTTGCCCTGTCCGGTTGCCCCTGCAACAAGAAGGTGAGGCATTCTTGTCAGGTCAATGATGTACGGATCATTTGTAATTGTGCGCCCGAGGGCCAGGGGAAGCTCGAACTTGGAGTCGAGAAAAGCCTGTGATGAAAGGAGCCCCTTCATTGATACTATCTCAGCCTTCTTGTTCGGGACCTCGATGCCCACTGTTCCTCTTCCGGGGATGGGGGCGATGATCCTGATACCCAGGGCCGAGAGACTCAGGGCAATATCATTTTCAAGTGATTTGATACGGTGAATCTTGACACCACGGTCCGGAACCACTTCGTAAAGCGTCACGGTAGGTCCTACAGTGGCAGAGATCTGTTTAATAATAATCTTGTGGTCGCCAAGAGTCTTAATTATGTTATCCTTGTTTGCATTTACCTCCTCGCTACCGGTAGCTGAGGCAGAGCGGTAGTCATTCAGCAGTGAAACAGTCGGGAATTTGTACCGGGGCAAACTGAGTCTCGGTTCGTACGGAGGAAGGTCAGGAATTGATTCATCAGTAAAGTCACCACCGGAGGGCCGCTTCGGTTCCTTGCCTATCACCTTGATCAGAGGTGAGTCTTCTATAACAGGGACAGGCGGAGAATAGAAATCGTCGACCGGCTCAGTTTCTTCCTCATCGGCACGCAGGGGTTCAACTTCGGGTGAGGGAAATATATCTTCAGGGCTAATTTCGACCTCGTCATTCATTACATCAGTCTTCCTGCCTTCTCCGGAAAGCACGTCGGCACCGGCGCGGGCGACAGCTGCGATGGGTCTTCTGAAGGTTTGGGTACTTACATTGACTGCAAAGATGAGATAGGCTACAGTAAGCACAAGCAGTGAAGCGCCGGTGCCTATCTTGCCCAGTAACTGGTTCATCCATTCGGCAATGAGAAATCCGTGTTCGCCGCCCGGGCCGGCGCCAAGGAAGGAGGAATGACCTCCTGCGAAACCAAGTATAACAGAGATGAGTATTCCTGCCAGGAGGAAGCGCATTACGTTCTTCCACAGCCTGAAATACTTCACCCTTATAAGTGCGAGGCTGAATGCGCCAATGACGAAGGGAATGAAGAATGCCCCGAGGCCGAATCCCTTGAATATGAAATAATAACCTACATTAAAACCGAATTTGCCACCCCAGTTCTGGTAAACATAGTCCGTTTCGGAATCTGTCCTGTTGACAGAATCCTGATCGGCTTTGCCCGAAATGAGGAAGGAAATGAAAACGACGAGAAGGTAAAGAGCAAAGACAAGGAGTATTACTCCAGTGATGAACCTTATCTTTTCACTTAATGATGTACCTGTCGGATCTTCTTTTTTTGGTTGCGAACTGCCAGTTTTCTTTTGTCTGCCCATTTGTTGTAAAAGTTAAGCCCTCTCTGTTGATCAGTATGCAGTTTATGAAAAGCAAATGTAAGAAAAATGGCTGACCCGCAGGATGAAAAAAACTAATAGGCTATCATTTTCCGGATCATGGCGTCGAGGTAGTCTCTCGTAACCTTTTTGTAGTTTGTCCTCTTCTCGAAGTTTTTGTCGGGTATTTCCTTTACAAAGACCTCGTCTGCCGTAAATTCCAGTTCAGCCTCGCCGATAATGTAAAAGAATTCCATGAGAATACCGTCAATTTCCCTGTAAGGAGTCAGGAGATTGGCTCCCGTGACCCTTATCTCATCTGTGTACCAGATAAACCGTACTGTATCTGATCCGGGGATTCGGGTTTCCACTTCCCGGCATGTAAATCCGCATATTTCACTTTCCCTGCCGGTTTCACGGAAGCTAATACCGTCCATTGCTGAAAATCCCGGTTGTACTTCATCGCAGGTCCCTTCGTAATAATATTTGAATGACAGCATATTCAGGTAGGTGTCATAGACTTCCTCCTTCGGATTTGTCACGGAGCTTATCCCCGAGTTTCCAAACGGCGCCTTGAGGTTCGAATAAATTCTGTCGTCATTGAAGGCAATAACAAGTTCCTTAGGGAGGAAATCAATTGGGAGTGATGATGGGTTCTTAATGTACCGGATTGTATAAAAAATCTCACCTTCGCGCATATGCTTTAATCCGTCCTGTTTGCAGGAAGAGAGAGAAGCAGCCGTGACGGCAGCCATTAAAAAAAGAAAAAGACAATGCTTCACATAAAAATATTTGCCTGTAAATGTAATAAAAAATATAGCTTTGTCACTCTCAAAATACAGAACGTAATGAGCAATAAACTTGCTGTTGTGGCACTTGGAGGCAATGCCCTCCTCAGAGGCGATCAGATTGGAACCATCGAGGAGCAGGAGCAGAACACAACTGACACGCTTGAGAACCTGATCTTCCTGATAAGGGAGGGATATGACCTGGTTATCACGCACGGCAACGGCCCACAGGTTGGTAATATCCTCATGCGCAATGATGCCGGTGAACATATGTACGGAATAGCCCAGATGCCGCTTGACATCTGTGTGGCTGACTCACAGGGTGGTATCGGGTACATGATTGAAAGGATGTTCAAGAATGTCCTCAACAGGCACGGGATTGAAAAGAATGTTGTGTGTCTTGTGACCACTGTACTTGTTGATAAGGATGATCCTGCCTTCAGTGACCCGCAGAAAAGGGTGGGTAAAATATACACTAAAGAGCAGGCTGATGAGCTGGCAAAGGTAAAAGGATGGGTGTTCAGGGAAGAAGTGAAGACCGAAGGTGGATTCCGCAGGGTGGTACCTTCACCGAAACCGAAGGGCATAATGAATCAAGACCTTATACGCGAACTGGCCCGGAGGGGAAGCATTGTAATCGCCGCAGGGGGTGGCGGAGTCCCGGTGTATATCGATGAGAAGAAAGATGTAAGACCGGCTGAGGCTGTGATTGACAAGGATATGGCATCTGCACTGCTTGCTTCGGCAATCGGTGCTGATGAGTTCTATATACTTACTGACGTTCCGTTCGTCTATATAAATTATAAGAAGCCTGACCAGGAGATAAAGGAGTTTCTGAATTATGCAGATACGCTTCGTTACCTTAACGAGGGACAGTTTGCAAAGGGGAGCATGGCACCCAAGATCGAAGCCTGTCTGAATTTCATTAAAGCAGGCGGAAAGAAGAGTGTGATCACTGAAGCCTTCAAACTGGCGGACAAATCCTTCGGAACCAGGATCACGATGGAGTATGACTAAGGTCTGAAGGTCTGAAGTCTGAAGTCTGAAGGTTGAAGTACTGAAGGCTTTGAAGTCTGAAAGTCAATAAAGAGTATTTTTGTATAATTTATCGCAAACCGCAAATCGCAAATATCATGGCTTACAATCTGAGAAACAGGCATTTTCTGAAGTTGCTGGACTTCACCCCCGAAGAGATAAAGTTCCTTCTGGACCTTTCAGCTGACCTTAAAAAGGCAAAATATGCAGGTACCGAACAGCCGCGGCTGAAGGGAAAGAACATTGCACTTATTTTTGAGAAGTCATCTACCCGCACACGCTGTGCTTTCGAGGTAGCAGCTATTGACCAGGGAGCGCATGTGACCTACCTGGGACCGAGCGGGTCACAGATCGGACATAAGGAATCGATGAAAGACACAGCCAGGGTACTGGGAAGGATGTATGACGGGATCGAGTACCGCGGCTACGGACAGGATATAGTTGAAGAACTGGCAGCCTATGCGGGCGTTCCGGTTTGGAACGGACTGACCACAGAGTTTCATCCGACACAGATACTCGCCGATTTCCTGACAATGTCAGAACATTCTGACAAGCCACTTAAACAGATAAGCTACTGCTACCTCGGCGATGCACGCAATAACATGGGTAACTCCCTGATGGTCGGCGCTGCAAAGATGGGAATGGATTTCAGGGCTGCCGCACCGAAAGCATGCCAGCCTTCTGACGATCTTGTTAAGAAGTGCAGGGATATTGCAAAGGAGACAGGTGCCCGCATCACCCTGACAGAAGATGTTGCTGAAGCCGTAAAGGGTGTTGATTTCCTCTATACTGACGTCTGGGTCTCAATGGGTGAACCTGACTCAGTCTGGGATGAAAGGATCAGGCTTTTAAAACCCTACCAGGTAAATGCTGAGGTGATCAGAAAGACTGGAAATCCTAAGGTGAAATTTCTTCACTGCCTACCCGCTTTTCACAACCGGGAGACCAAAATGGGAGAGGATATCTTCAAAAAATTCGGGCTTGACGGGATGGAGGTTACAGAAGAGGTATTCGAGTCGCCGCATTCGATAGTATTTGACCAGGCAGAGAACCGTATGCATACGATAAAGGCGGTTATGGTAGCCACCCTTGGCGCCTGACGACTGGTAAATTATGCTATGAGAACCTTCACAAAATAGAAGGTCATCAGCAGTGAGGCCGCGAGTTTCAACCCTACACCTGTCATAAACCCCAGGAGGCTACCGAACCCCGCCTTCAGCGCATATTTTACATCATCCTTAAATATGAGTTCGCCTACAAATGCCCCGAGAAAGGGCCCGATAATTATACCCGCAGGGCCGAGAAAAAGCCCTATTATTAGTCCGACCGTGGCACCCCTTGCACCGTATTTTGATCCGCCGAAGTGACGGGTGCCCCAGATGGGTACAATATAGTCAAGTACTGGTTACTGCTACTGCTATTATGCCGAGAATTATAAAAAGCTTCTGACTTACATCAGCAAAGCGGGTGAAATGGACAATCACAAGGCCCAGATAACTTAACGGAGGCCCGGGGAGAACAGGTACCAGACAGCCGACTATTCCTGTCAGCATAAAGAGTATTGCGATTATCAGTAAAAAATAATCCATAAACTGTCGGGTTTAATATAAAAAAAGGTAGTTGTGTGAGCCTATCTGGTGCCCAGATCGTCAAAGTCAACGTCTGAAAAAGCATTAGCAGGCACCTCTCCTGCACTCTCTGCAGTTTCGTTCACAACTACTGATTGACTGGCGGGTACAACTCCGCTGCCTGCGAAATCAACCGCTTCACGCAGCCCCTCCATGAACTTTTCAAAATCTTCTTTATAGAGGAAGATCTTATGTTTTTCATAGAACATCTTCCCCTCTTTTCCCAGTCTCTTTTTACTTTCGGTAATTGTCAGATAAAGGTCTTCGTGTCTGGTTGCTTTCACGTCAAAGAAGTAGGTCCTTTTTCCAGCACGGACAATTTTGGTAAATACTTCTTCCTTTTCATTCCTTTCACTTGTTCCTTCAAGTCTGCCATTCTCTTCTTCCATCACTACGGCTTTGTTAGGGTTCTAAACAGTTAGTATGCTCAAATGTAACAATTATTTCAAATACACAAAATGGAACTCCCTATTTATGAGATATTTTTGAAGGCAGGCATTAACTTGAGGACGAAATTTCTATCTTTGCAGCCTGAAAAATGGGTTCTTTTAATGATAAGCAGACGACAATTAAGGATTAAGGCGCTCTCAGTACTCTACGCCTGTAACCGTAAGGAGATTGATGATCTTGAGGCAGCAGAGCAGGAGTTGATGCTGAGCATCAGAAAAAGCTATGATCTGTTTCACTACCTGCTACTCCTGCTTATTGACCTGTCTGACCTTGCCAGGGAGAAGGTTATTCTTTCAAAACAAAAGAATATTCAGTCGCTCGAGGATATGAATCCAAATACCCGCTTTGCAGAAAACAGGGTAATAAAGCAACTGAGAAATAATGAAAGCCTGAGGAAGTATGCATCAGCCATGCCCTCACTCTGGACACGGAAGGACAGTATCACAAACTTCCAGAGTCTGGACAGGTATCTTCGTTCCATGGGCGTCTCGTGCGGCGCATACCCCGAAGTGACCAGGAGTCTATTCAGTGAAATGAATGACTGGAAAGAATACAGTGATTACATGTCATCAGCAGACGGGAGTTACAAAGCCGACTCAAGGTTCGTTAAAGAACTTGTTACTCAGCTTTTCCCTGCTTCAGCTGAACTTGAGAGCAGCCTTGAGGAACAGTCGGTCTACTGGAATGACGATCTGCCCTTTGTGACAGCAATGATCCGTAATACCCTTGGCAAATTCAGGGAAACGGATGACGGGAAGGACACACTCTCTGCCGCCAATGTTCACAAACAGTGATGATGAAATTTATGCCAGGGTTTTGCTGAGGAAAGCGCTGCTGAACAGCGACAGTAACAGCGCCCTGATAGACAGGCACACGACCAACTGGGAAGTGGAGAGAATTGCACTGATGGACAAGCTTGTGATGCAACTGGCGGTGACGGAGATAGTAGAATTTCCTGAGGTGCCGGTTAAAGTAACACTGAATGAATATATTGAGATAACCAAGGATTATTGCACCGACAAAAGCAGTAATTTTGTCAACGGAATCCTTGATAAGATTGTTAAGGAAATGAGGGCCAGCAACGGTTTTTCGAAGGCAGGCAGGGGCCTTATCGGAGAACCGGGGACCGTTGAAGGTGCGGAGCACGGTGCCAGTGGCAGGGAGCGGAGAGCAAGGAGCAGTGAACGTGGAGGAAAGGGAGTTGAACCTGTTGTGAAACCAAAGAAGAAAAGAATACAAAAGAGTTGAAAGTTAAAAGTCGAAAGTCAAAAGTATAGAGAGCAGAATGAGGAAGGGATTTTTTTACCTGTTTACAATTATCCTTGCCGGATGGGCGTTGTCGTCGTCATGCGGAGGGAATGGTTCCGGACCAGGGAGGAATGTGGCGACAGACACAACCGGCACTGCCGTAATAGAATTCAACGAGCTGGAGCATAACTTCGGATCCATAAAGGCCGGTGAAAAGGTCGGATGCATCTTTTCCTTTACAAATACGGGTGATGCTGACCTTATCCTTACTGCAGCCTCGGCAAGCTGCGGCTGCACTATACCCAAGTATGAAAAGAAGCCAGTCGCACCTGGTGGAAAAGGTGCCATCGAGGTAGTTTTTGACAGCTCAGGCCGATCAGGACTGCAGACAAAAACTGTTGTAGTTCAGTCGAATGCAGAGAATAATTTAATTATATTGCGAATTGTCGCAGAAATAAAATCTGAATAACTAAATATCTACATCAATTATGAACACATTAGCATTCATTGTTTTACAGGCTAATCCGGCCGGACAGGGAAGTCCCAACATGCTTACGAGCCTTCTTCCCTTATTACTTGTATTCGTGGTTTTTTACTTCTTCATGATCCGTCCGCAGATGAAACGTCAGAAGGAACTCACCGCCTTCCGAAGTGCAATCGCCAAAGGAGATAAGGTTATCACAACAGGTGGCCTTTACGGAAGAGTAATAGAGGTTGCCGAAAATGTCGTTACTATCGAGATAGCAAACGATGTAAAGGTAAGGGTAGACAAGAACGCCGTTCTGAGGGATCCTTCAGATATGGAGAGGAAATAAGGTTAAGGCTGAGGTTGAGGTTGAGGCTGAGGCTGAGGCTGAGGTTGAGAATGAGTATAGGATAAGATGATGAACCGGGAGAAAAGGTGGACAAGGGGTTTCCTGAACAGGGAGCTGCCTGTCTTTGCCTTTTTTCTCCTTCTTTCCTTTCTTTTCTGGTACCTGAATGAACTTAGCAAGGACCTGGAGGCGACAATCCATTATCCGGTAAGGTACATCAATCCTCCAAAGGAGAGGATTATTACGGGTGAACTGCCGAAAAAAATGGGAATGGATCTCAGGGGTCCGGGATATTCAATTCTGAAGGTAAAACTCTCAGGCAGCAAAGCACCTGTAGTGATAGATTTCTCAAAGGTCAGCCCTAAGAAGATGGCAGGTAAAACAGCAAGTTATTATCTCGTTACTTCAGGCCTTATTGAAGGCTTCTCTAAGCAGCTGCATGCCGATTTTGATATCCTGGCCATTCAGCCTGACACTGTTTTTTTTGGTTATGACAGACTTGTCACACGCATGCTTGCAGTGTTGCCGGATATAGATGTCGAGGCGTCACCGGCCAACAGGGTGGTCGTGGTTACTGATCCTGACAGTATCCTGGTGACAGGCCCGGAACATGTTATTGATACATTAAGGGGAATCCGCACACGCTACCGGTCATTCAGGAGATTGAATGAGAACTTCAGGACTACCGTGCCTCTCGATTGTCCTGATTACCTGCAGGTAACACAGAAAAGAGTCGCTCTTGAAGTGTCAGTCCTTGGCAGGCCTTCTTCATTTTTCACCTTAAAGAATCAAAGAAGTAATCAATTGTCTGACTGAATGGCAAAGCGACTGGGTGTTACAGGAGGGATTGGAAGCGGGAAGACGACCGTCTGCAGGATATTCAGGGTTCTTGGTGTGCCTGTATTCATGGCTGATGAGGTAGCCAGGAATCTGATGAACAGCGACAGTGATATTGCCAGGGGGATAAACAGCATTGCGGAGAAGGATCTTTACACGGCAGGTGAACTTGACCGGAGAGAACTGGCCCGACTGATATTCAATCAGCCTGACCTGCTCAGGAAGGTAAACGCGGTGGTTCACCCGGCAGTGCTGAGAAACTTTGAAGAATGGACAGCCTCCCGGGAGGTTCCATATGTAATAATGGAAGCGGCGGTGCTTTTCGAAAGCAACGCTGACAAGACAGTTGACAGGGTGGTTTCGGTTTCTGCACCTGTTGAGGAGCGCATTTCACGCGTTATGGGACGCAGCGGGATGACTCGGATGGAAGTCCTTGACAGAATCAATAACCAGCTTGAGGATGATGAGAGGGAAGAACAGTCCTATTACGTCATCAACAATGCTGACAATGAGATGATCATTCCTGAGATTCTCAAAATTCATGATGATATGCTGCGGCTCGCAGGCAGGGAAAAATAATGGGCAGTTTTGTAAAATGGCTTGGCGGAGGCCTCGGGTTTGTCCTGGGAGGACCTATAGGAGGGCTCCTCGGCTTTTTTATCGGCTCCTTCGTCGACGCGTGCAGATGTTGTCACTTACAAACAGGTGAATGGCCGCACCACCCCGGGGGATTTCGGAATGAGCCTTCTTGTTCTGATTGCCGCGGTAATGAAAGCTGACGGCAAGGTTCTGAAATCGGAACTTGATTATGTGCAGCGCTTTTTCGTGGCGCAGTTTGGTGCAGAATCAGCCCGTGAGGCCTCCGTAATGCTCAGAGACCTGCTCAAACGGGATATACCGCTGCGAGACGTCTGTACACAGATAAGGGGCAATATGGATTACCCGTCAAGGCTTCAGCTGATCCATATCCTTTACAATATTTCTGCTGCTGACGGCAGGTTTGATGCCGCTGAGATTCAGGTCATTAAATCGGTGTCTGACATGCTGGGTATCAGTTCAACAGACTATGATTCAATCCGCAACATGTTCATTCCGGCCACTGACTCTGCCTACAGGATCCTTGAGGCAGAACGTACAGCAACGAATGAAGAGCTGAAGAAGGCCTACCGTAAAATGGCCTTAAAATACCATCCTGACAAGGTGAGTCACCTTGGTGAAGAGTTTCGCAGGACTGCCGAAGAGAAATTCAAGGCTGTCAATGAAGCCTGGGATAAGATAAAGAAAGAACGCAATATTGTATAATTAGAAATTATAAAAAATGAACCTTAAAGACATTCTGGCAATTTCCGGTGAAGGAACACTGTTCAAATTCATCGCACAGGGCAAAAATGCCGTCATCGTTGAAAATCTTGAAACAGGAAGGCGCGTTAGCGCGGGTGGTACCGCAAAGGTCAGCGCCCTTGATGAGATTGCTATTTTCACAACGGGTGAGGACATACCCCTTGGAAAAGTTATGGACATGATTTGGGAAAAGGAGAACGGGGGTGAAACCATATCGCACCGGTTACCCGATGGTGACCTGAAGAAGTATTTTGCAGAAGCACTTCCTGATTTTGACCAGAACAGGGTTTATACTTCTGACATACGGAAAGTCCTTCACTGGTATAATATTCTCCATAAACTGAACCTTCTCGTGAAGGAAGAGGAAAAGAAGGAAGAGGCCGGGCCTGAAGCCGTCACCGAACCTGTCTCCGAAAAGCCGGAGAAGAAGAAGGTAAAGAAAACCGCAGAAAAAGCTCCCGCCGCAAAAAAACCGGCAGCCGGGAAAAAGAAATAGGATGGCGGTCAGGAATTTCGGGGGCGAAGAGGTTGTGTACAGCTATGATGAGTCAAAAATCATCATTGTCCCTGTGCCGTATGACGCCACAAGCACGTATATCAGGGGTGCCGACAGGGGGCCTGCTGCCGTGATTGAAGCATCGCCGGCCCTCGAATTCTACGATATCGAGACTGGTGGCGAGGCACACAGGCTGGGAATTCATACAATTGAACCCATAGTGACGGGCGATGACCCTGTGGAGGTCACAGAAAAGGTTCACAGCACTCTTCTTAAGCTTTTTGCCGAAGATCGCTTTCCTGTTGTTGTAGGCGGTAACCATACAGTGAGTATTGGCGCTTTCAGAGCAGCAGCAGAATCTTTCACCGATCTTACAGTCCTGCAGCTTGATGCTCATTCGGATCTCCGGCCTGAGTATGAAGGTTCACCGCTGAATCATGCCTGCGCAATGGCCCGGGCCAGGGAATGTGCACCTGTTGTGCAGGTAGGCATCCGGAGTATGGCAGCTGAAGAACTGCAGTATGCAGATCACGGGAGGATCTTCTATGCACACGAGCTCTGGTCTGATAAATCACTGTACACCAAAGCTCTGAAGCTGCTTTCAGGAAATGTATACATTACTATTGACCTGGATGTCTTTGATCCCTCAGTGATGCCTTCTACCGGAACTCCTGAGCCCGGAGGACCGGACTACCGCGAGCTTATGTTCTTCCTTCGTGATGTGATTAGAAAACGCAATGTGGTTGGATTTGACGTTGTGGAGCTCTGCCCTTCAGAGTCAAACAAGGCACCCGATTTTATGGCTGCCAAAATAATCTACCAGCTTCTCAGCTACAGGTTTGTCAGGTAGCCTGATTCTGACACAGAAGACAAAAAACAAGGGAAGTTTATCCGGCGCTGTCAAATTTCTTTGCCTCTTCCCATATGACATTCATCTCGTCAAGCGTCATTTCATGCAGTGAACGTCCCTTTACAAGCGTCTCCTGCTCCAGGTAGTTGAATCTTTTGATAAACTTTCTGTTTGTCCTTTCAAGGGCTGACTCCGGGTCTATCTCATAGAGTCTGGCGGCGTTTATAAGCGAGAAGAAAACATCACCCATCTCCGCCTCGATATCCTTTTTGGTGCCTGACAGGATTTCTTCCTTAAGTTCGTTGATTTCTTCCGCTACCTTGTCCCATATCTGTTCCCGGTCTTCCCAGTCAAACCCGACACCCCTGACCTTTTCCTGAATCCTGTTTGCCTTTATAGTGGCTGGCAATGAAGACGGAACACCCTGACAATACCGGTTTGTATTCGCTGTGTTCGTTAAGTTTGAGCTTTTCCCAGTTCTCCTCCACCTCGCGTGCTCCCCTTGTGACTGACACATCACCGAAGACATGCGGATGCCTGTAAACCAGTTTTTTGTTGATGCTCTCCAGAACATCCCCAATGTCAAACAGTCCCTTCTCAGACCCAATCTTTGCATAGAAGACAATATGCAGCATCAGGTCGCCCAGTTCCTTTTTCAGAGCGTCATTATCATCCTCAATAATGGCGTCAGCGAGTTCATATGTCTCTTCTATTGTAAGTTTCCGGAGTGTTTCGTTTGTCTGTTTCTGATCCCAGGGACACTTTTCTCTCAGTTCATCCATGATTTCAAGGAGCCTGACAAACTCCCTTACGCTTTTCTCTTCTTTCATTCGTTCTGACTATTAAAAAGGCCTCCCCGGCCCCGTTCGGGTAATCTGGCCTCAACCCTCACCACATCGCCTGTCTCAACCCCGAACAGCTGGCACATATCTGCCCCGTTTATGGACACTTCAAGCAACTCGACACTGTTGAAGCGTGTCACCAGTTCACCAACAGGTTCATCTGAATAGTGCCTGCTTATCTTTTCGGTATAATATTTATTGCTCTTTATGAGTATCCGGAAATCCCTGCTGTCAAATACCCTTCCAAATATTTCCCTTGTAATGTTTGTTATGGCGTTGCCGTAAGAGTCAATGAATATCACACTGCCGATAATTACGTTCTTGTCTATTGTTGCGCGCAAAGGTACTTTTTCTGCAATGCCATTCAGTTTTTTACCCAGACTTTCCGGCGGTACTCCTCTTATTATGGCAGCAGCCGTCTTCACGAAAAGTGATATTTCATCGAGCTCTTCAGGATTTTCAAGGTTGATGACAAGGTCAGGGGGTGAGTTGAGTATGAGATTGAAAATCCCGTTGTCGGCTCCGATAAACCAGTGTCCCTTCGCTTTGACAATAATATGCGGCTGTCCGTCAGAGCCCTCGCTGTGAATGAAAATAAGGTGAACTGTACCCTCCGGATAATGGCTGAATGTGTTTCTGATCACGAATGAGCCATGCATGATATTGAATGGAGGAATACCTGAAGCATTTGTCACGGCAACAGCCTCGGGGCAGACAGTGGCAAGCCGGCCCCTGAGAATGCCATGAAAGAAATCACTTTCGCGCCACTCTGTTGTCAGTGTGATAAATGCCATCTTCAAAATTGTTACAGCAAAGATACTCTTCTGAAAAAAATAAACTTACTTTGTATTGACAGGTTCTGAAAAAAGTCCCTGTCGCCTAAAATACTGATATACAGCAATAAGAGAGAAACGCAGAGAGCTGTCTGATGATTGAGAGAGTAATTTTCCTTGATGATATAGATCCGGTTGTACTGTTCGGCCCCAATAACAGGCTTCTGGATCAGATACAGAGTTATTTTCCGAAGATTAAGCTTGTAGCCCGGGGAAGCGAATTGAAATGCATGGGGGAGGCCGTAGAGGTTGCGGTTTTTGCAGAAAAACTTACGGAACTGCTTGATTATTACAATAAGTACAACAGGCTTGAAGAGGGTGACCTGGAACGGCTGCTGCTTGATGCCGATCATATGCGCACTGCTTCCGGGGGCGAATTCGAGGATGCACTTGTCATAGGCAATACGGGCAAACCTGTCAGAGCACGTACTGTCAACCAGTTGCAGCTCGTCAATGAGTACAACACAAATGACCTGATTAATTGCCGAGGGACCTGCTGGCACCGGTAAGACCTATACCGCTATCGCACTTGCAGTAAGGGCTTTGAGGAACCATGAGGTGAAAAAGATAGTCCTGACAAGACCTGCTGTGGAAGCCGGAGAGAGGCTGGGATTTCTGCCGGGCGATATGAAGGAGAAACTGGACCCTTACCTGCAGCCTTTATATGATGCACTTCTTGACATGATTCCTTTCCGCAAGCTTGAACAGTGGGTCGATGACGGTACGGTACAGATAGCACCACTTGCTTTCATGAGGGGCAGGACCCTGGAAAACAGTTTTGTCATACTTGATGAAGCGCAGAATGCCACAGTAAACCAGCTTAAGATGTTCCTGACCCGGATGGGCATGAACTCTAAATTTATTCTTACGGGTGACACCACCCAGATAGACCTGCCTCGCCGTGGCGAATCGGGACTTCTGCAGGCAATCAGGATACTTTCCGGAATTGAAGGTATTTCAGTAATCCGTTTCGATGAGCGTGACATAGTAAGGAATAAGCTGGTAAAACATATTGTCAGGGCCTATGATACGGAAGAAAAAAACGGAACGGAGGGAATTAAGAATTGATTACAGGTAAACTCCGAAGGAGGGACTGAGCGTTAAGAAATTGTCCGCCATGGGGACAATTTTAGCGAAGAGACAGATTGTGTGAGAGCAATTAAATTTTAGGAATAATTTTGATAGAATTAATAATTAAAAATTGTTTGTGATGTCAGGTGCAATAGTAAAAACAGATTTCAGGTTTCCCGGACAGAAAAGCGTTTATAAGGGCAAGGTCAGGGACGTGTACAATATTGATGACAAATACCTTGTAATGGTTGTGTCTGACAGGATATCGGCGTTTGATGTGGTGCTGCCTGAGGGTATTCCCTACAAAGGGCAGGTACTCAATCAGATAGCCTCATGGTTTCTGGATATTGCCGGGGAGACAGTTCCCACATGGAAAATTGCAGTACCCGATCCGAATGTGACCGTGGGGTTCCGGTGTGAACCGTATCCTGTCGAAATGATAGTCCGCGGGTATCTTACAGGAAGTTCCTGGAGACTTTACAAATCGGGAGCCAGGGCAATATGCGGCATCGCTCTTCCGGAAGGCATGAAGGAACATCAGCGGTTTGATAAACCGATCATCACCCCGACAACCAAGGCAGAGCAGGGAAAGCATGATCAGGATATCTCAGCGGAGGAAATCATCAGTTCCGGACTGATACCGGAAGCCGAGTACAGGAAGCTCGAGGACATTGCAATGAAACTCTTTCTGAAGGGTTCAGAGGTTGCAGCTGCACATGGGCTTATCCTGGTTGATACAAAATATGAATTCGGAAGGCGCAATGGTGAGATACATCTGATTGACGAGATTCACACTCCTGACAGTTCCCGTTACTTTTATGCCGAAGGGTATGAAGAGCGTTTTGCCCGCGGAGAGCAGCAGAAACAGCTTTCGAAGGAATTTGTCCGTGAGTGGCTTATGGATAACGGTTTCCAGGGAAGGGAAGGGGAAAAGGTACCTTATATGTCACCTGAATTGGTAAAACAGATATCGGAACGCTATATTGAGCTTTACGAGAAAATCACAGGCATGAAATTCATAAAGGCAGATGCCGGCGATCCGTTACACCGGATTGAAGAGAGTGTTGGCAGGTTTCTTGCTGAAGCCCGGTAAGAAAGAAAATGTTCTTAAATTATTACCTTTGTTTAAACTGAGTTAGTCATTATGTCTGAAAAGAAATATATTTTATCCTTAGCGCTGCTCTTTTGTTTGCTTACTCCTGCAGTTGTTTTTGCACAGGAGCCGGTGCTGGTGCCTGTTGAAATATCCTCACAGAAGGTAGTGGCTGAGGGCAAGGTCTGGTACATGCACAAGGTGGTTAAAGGTCAGACCTTATACTCTATTTCCAGGGCATATGGCGTTTCAGTGAATGACATTTCAGTTGCGAACGGTATCACATCAAACGGTATCAGGGACGGCCAGATAATCAAGATTCCTGCTTCCACAATGCAGCAGGTTCAGCAGAAGACAACACCAGCTCAGCAAAAGGAGGTCTCTGTTCCCCAAAATGAGACTCCAACTCAGCAAAATGGGACACAGGTCCGGCAAAATGAGATCCCCGCCCAGCCTCAGGATGACAGGTTCATCCGTCACAGGGTTCAGAGAGGGGAGACCCTGTCATCAATATCACGCCAGTACGGTCTGCCACTGCGCGACCTTAAAAGGGCCAATAAAGGGCTGCTCTATCCGCGTGAGGGAGAGTATCTCATGATTCCCCGGCATAAGATAACAGAGGCTAAGATTCAGAACAGACAGGAACGTGTGACCGATACAGTTAAACCGGTACTGGAGGTTGACAGGGATTCTGCGGTAATGGAAACCGGCAGCCTGCCGGATGTTGTTGAAACATCTGTAATTAAGGAATTAAGGGGTTCATTAAGAGTTGAGGTCATGCTTCCCTTTTACCTTTCTGAAAACAACGATCGGATAACCGTTGATTCCAGCAGGGTTGACTCCAAAGGGAAAAAGATCTACAGGGAAGTATTAAAACAGGATGACTGGATTTATGATGCAAGCCTTCCCTTTATAGAGATGTACGAAGGGATGCTGGTTGCAGTTGACAGTCTCAGATCGCTGGGACTGGAAGTGGAATTAAATGTGAGTGACACAGGGGCTGACACCTCCACGGTTGACCGGCTTATTTCATCAGGAAGACTAAGAAATGCAGATCTTATAATAGGTCCGGTTTATTCATATAATCTTGAGCGCATCGCCTCATATGCGGCAGCATACGGCATTCCGGTAGTGTCGCCGGTTCAGCTTCGCAATCAGAACATACTCTATGGGAGGCCGAATCTATTCAGGGTATGTCCCTCCTCGCGGGTGGCTCAGGACGTGATTGTCAGGGAAGTGGCTGCACATCAGGGTAGCAATGTAATTTTCCTCTATTCCGATTCACTGATGATTGATCCTTTGACCTCTGCTTTCTGGGAGAAACTCCGGACTGCAATCATCCGGGAAACTGACGCCGGCACTACCCTGCTTACGGACCATTACTATACAGGTATTGTTCCAAGGTATGATACATACCGGGGCGTCGCGACACTCGAGACAATGATGAAGAGCGACAGGGAAAATATTGTCATTCTCGCAACCATACTGACTCCAAAAGTCAGTGCAGCCCTATCCACTCTTCATACCCTTTCCCGGAGGTATGATATTAAAGTGCTGGGATACCCTGAACTGGGCACCCTTGAGACAATCGACCTGAGGTATTATTATGACCTTCAGATGATGATCCCCTCTGAGAGCTACATTGATTATACAAGGGAATCAACCCGGGTTTTTCTCAATACGTTCCGGAAAAAATTCAGAACTGAACCTCCTGCAGAGAGTTTTGCCTGGAGAGGATTCGACATGGCTTATTACTTTATTGGTGGGCTGGCACTTGAGGGAAGAGCATTTTTGCAGAGCCCCGGAAGTTTCAATCCATCACTTTTAAGCCATGACTTCGGATTCCGGCGTGATACCACCGGTGACGGCTTTGATAATTGGAACATGTTTCTTCTCCAGTACAAAAAGGATATGTCAGTCAGTATTAAGATACTGGAGGACAGTACATTTATTCAATCTCCTTCGCCTTTTACAAGAAGACCTGAAATTCTCAACCGCTGAGTTGTGAATCACCAGGTTCTGACATTTTATATCCGGTACGGAATATTTAATCCATATTGATTGTCTAATAACGGAATGACAGTTGCATCTTACTCTGATCTGAAGGATGAACAGCTTGTTGATCTGGCCCTTGAAGGGGACCGTCAGGCATTCGGGGAGATCGTTGAGAGATATCAGTCAATGGTGGCACGTACGGTAAAGGGGATGCTGGGCGACGCCGTTTTTGCCGAAGATATAGGACAGGATGCATTTGTAAGACTTTACAATTCATTGCCGGATTTCAGGGGAGAGGCAAAACTATCAACATACCTTAACCGGATAGCAGTCAACCTTACCCTGAATGAGATTAAAAGAAGAAAACGTTCAGGAGGCGTCATAGGATTAACAGAAACGGGAGAGCATTTTTCGCGTGATGTTGCTGATGAAAATGACCATGACAGAAGAGATGTTCACGAAGTTGTCAATAAAGCCCTGCAGATGCTGGACCCTAAATTCCGGAAGGTGGTAGTCCTGAGGCTTCTGGAAGGATATTCTACCAGGGAGACAGCTGAAGTGCTCGATCTTCCTCAGGGTACAGTGCTTTCGAGACTCTCCAGGGCACAGGAACAACTTAAAGTTATATTAAGCAAAATGAAATGAGACGCGAGGAACTGACAAAACTTTTAACCCGGACCGGTTATGACCGGGAGGGCCGGGGTGATAATGCCGAGTTGCTGACATTACTGCGGAATTCATACCGCTTCTCACCCGGATTTACCGGCAGGGTGCTGCAGGCTGTCGGAAATCCGGCTCCTGCAGTCAGGCTGAACGATCTGGAAGCGAGGATGGTCTCGCTGTTCCTGAGGATTGCCCTTTCAGGGGCTGCAGCAATAATTGTGCTGGCAGTATCAGTTTTTATTTCCGGGGGAACACTCTCCTTCGATTCATTGCTGGGAATCGGCAATTCGTCCGTTGAAAGCATGATATGCCTTCTTTCAGGTAATTAATATGATTATGAAAACAAAAGCTATAGTTGTTTTGGTTCTTACCCTTGTCATCGGCTTCATCCTTGGGATGCTTACCTCGGCGCAGATAAGACATTCGAGGATGAAAGAGATGCGAACCTTTTTCAGCGGTAAGGATTATGCCGAAATGATGTTAAACGTGATCCAGCCTGATGAGGTTCAGAAGGCAAAGCTTGAGGAGGTCATGGGTAGGTTCTACAAGACTACAAGGGATATGCAGTCTGATTTCCGTACCGACTTTGATTCAGTTACTGCCACGTTCAAAAAGGAAATAGACACTCTTCTTACTCCGGAACAGCTTGAAAAAGTGCGTGAACTTGAGGTGAGGAACAGGGAGATGATGCAGGAAATGCGTAAAGAACCACGCGAATACCACAGACCAGGCAGCGGAAGACCAGGCGGAGGAAGGAAGGGTCCACAACCGGGTGACCGCAGGTAGGAATGACCTGTTAGCCCCGGCAATTCATCAACACATAGTCAAGAACAATTGGAAGGTCATCAGGATTGACGCCGTTGGCTGTGAGCATCTGGCTGTCTTCCCTGTAGATATTGATGAATGCTTCCACTGAAATTTTACCATCTTCGAGGGCTGCAAGATAACTACCGGCAGCCTTCCCTGTATCACCCTGACAGAAAGCAAGATGACCAATATTAATTCTGTCATGAGGGGTCAATCCCGTCACTGAAAGCCTCTTGAAATACTTTGCTGCTTCATCTGGTCTTCCCGTCACAAGATAACACCAGGCTATAGGCCTGAGTATTTTTACATTGCCGGGAGTGTCATATTCCACCTTAAAGTAATATTTCAGAGCATTGTCATATTCACCCATATCGAGGTAACAGTGTGCAATCTTGAGCACTGTGTACAGATCGTCGGGTTCCGTCTCAGATGCACGCAGATAATATTCAAGCGCCTCATTATATCTTCCGAGGTGTCGAAGGCAGAGACCCAGTTTCCTGAGAGTCCAGGGTTTGGGATTTATCAGTGAGGCCATCGAATATTTCTGGAGGGCCTCCTCATAATTTCCGGCCTGCTGATAGCAGAAACCCGTTTTTTCAAATATTTCGGCGTCTTCGTTCCTGACAGGAATCATCGTAAGATAAAGTGCCAGAGCATCCTCATAGTAATCTTTACTGAAAAAATAATCGGCCATAGAAAGTACGGACTCCGGTGCTCCGCATGTTTCGCGGAAGAAAAGTGACCTGTAAATGTCAAGCCTGCTGCTGAAGAGATCTTCAAATTCGTCCCTGAATGTTGAGATCTTGTAAAAACGATAAAGGTCGTGTATGTACTGAGTAACAGTGGTTTTAAACTCTGCTCCGGGGTCAGTGAGTGCATTGTCATACTTCATCTGCTCAAGACCCTCAAGCTCCATTCTGAATGCCTTCAGCATCATTGTTTTCTGAGCTGCAGGCAGGTGCTTAAGGTTAAGCACAAGCGAAAACTTGTCAGAGTTGCAGATGAACGGGGTTTTGAAAAGTGCCTCCGCCAGCTCATTGATTCCTGGTCCTAATATTTCATCATGAAAAATTGCATCTACGGCCTCGTGGTCAGGATAGAATGGGATGAACCAGTTGCGAAGGTTCTTGAAGAAATCGAAGTTTTTTAATCCGGCAAAGGCCGACATATATACATCCGATCCGTCCATCTGAAGGTTCGCCAGCTCCTCCATTGTTTTATATATTTCTTCAGAGTCTTTGAACATTTCGTGCCAGTCCGGATTACGACCTTCTTCACCGGTCTCACCAAGAAGTGAGTCAAGATCAAGTTTCTCTTCAATTTTAGGTTGAAGCTTTACAACTTTCGGAAGTATCTCATCCTGCATTCTCCTGCTCAGCTTCTCTGTCTCACGCGAACGTATTATTTGCAGCACCACCACGCGGCATTTCTCACTGAACTCCTTTTGTGAACCAAGTTCCCTGATAAGCTCGATGACATCCGGGTAGAGAGAAACCCTTTCGTCAAAGTAATAGAGGCTGAGTACAAGGCCTGTAAGGGCTCTTTCACTTACATGCTGCGTACCGTTATAATAAAGCTGTGATAACTGCCGCAGTTTGGCAGGATCCCAGGCACGGAGGCTGCTGAGCGTTACAGCACTGACAAATGATGCAATCTCATACCAATTAAACTTCCCTGAGTCACGGACAATTTCAAGCAGGCTTTCTTCCGCTTCGCCGTAATAGTCGGTGAGCCAGAGATGGTTAAAGATGATTTCTGAAAGGCGTTCCCTGCGAGCGGCTGTTTCCTCAGTGCTCTCCGCACTCTGAATCTCTGCAGAAGAGAGAAGATCATCGAGCTGAGCCTTAAAAACCAGGTCATCTACGCTCTGGATAATATTTCCACCCCTTAGCTTTTCTTCCTTTGCCTCCCGGTTTCTGACAGCATAAGTGTACCACCCTGAATGATATGCCAAAATGTCCTGTTTGATCCTGTCATTTAGTTTCAGGATGCTCTGCAGCAATTTTGTGTAGACCTTCTGTCTGCCGGGGTCTTTGATTCCCTCAACAGTATATTTTAGCATGTTCCCGTATGTCAGCCTGAGATCTTCAAATTCATCCCTGAAGCCGCCAAATGAAACATTATCAAGCATTTCAGACATGATGTCAAGGCTCTGTTTCACCCTGCCGCGTACAACAAGGTTGCTGACCCTTTTATGCTGAAGTATAATGGCAGGTATATTCATTGTATGACTATTAGAATGCATTCGGTTATAACGATGCAACAATCAGGCCACCGCAACTGCCGTCAGAAACTGAATCCTACGGATATATAACCCTTGACAGGATTATAAAAGATCTCCCGGTTATAGAGACCGTGCATCAGTCCGGCTTTAACGGGACCGATGACTGACATATAACCCAGTCCGATGCCGTAGCCGGCAAGAAGTGAGAGGCCATTGTCACTGTCCATCTCCTGTATTGCAAAGACACTTGTGGATAGGTTCAGATAAAGGTCCCGCAGAATTTCAATATCAGCGTCAATGCCGAATCCAGCAAGTTTCTGAACAGGTATCTGGTTCGGATGAAACCCTGCCATCGGGACGGACCTTCGGCCGGTGGACTGGATTCCGCCAAGCAGGTAGAAATTATTGTGCGCTGATATAGAATCTGTATTGGATATAAACAGAGCATCACCCTTTATACTCAGGGTTGTCTTACTGCTTACCGGGATATATGATCTGATTCTGCCCTGAAGTGTAAAGAACCTGTTGAATGAAAAATCGGTGCCGTTATCCTCTGTACATGTTATATTCAGGCTGTCAGACCGGAGCCTGCCGGATACCAGCTTGGAGGTGCCGGCATAAAAATTATAGACCACACCCCTTCGCGGAAAATGTTTACTGTCAAGGGAATTGGCCAGGTATTCAAAGCTTTCGGTGATATAATTGTACGACAGTTTTTTCATGCCGCAACGGGTGATAAAGTCGGGTGAGAGTCCCAGATTTTCATAGTCTGCTGAAAAAATCATCATATGATTGAGCCCTATTCTCTTATTCAGGGAGAGGCCTGCCGAGAAGCTGCGGCTTAGCATTCTTCCTGTTTCATTCCGCAGAGTGATAAGCGGGAGCGAGGTCTTGTCAGCTGAGAAATTTGCAGCCAGTCCGAATTTTTCATTCCTGTCAATGAACTGGATGCTGTTTAACCTGATCCTGTAGAATTCTGAAATATATGTATCGATATTGAAGACTGACCTGGGAGTCACGAGATTCTTCACGGACAATCCGATCAGCAGTCCGGAATTAAGAGCATCATCATAATGCACTGATCCGTAGAGAACAGCCTTGGGATTTTCGACACAGTCAATAATCATAATAAGCGAATCATCATGTGGCTCAAAACGATACCTGACCTGTTCGAACCAGACATTTCCGTACAGTAATTCCATTTTCTCAACCAGCAGATCCCTGTCAATTTCCTTCCCCGGAGAAATATCCAGAATCCCCATGATCTGAGCGTCAGAATGAACTGTATTGCCTGTGACTTCAATTCCGTCGATAGTGTAATACCGCTTGCCGATTATTTTTTTCAGGGGTGCCTGTGTTCCGAAAGTGTTAAGTGAATCAGCAAGCTTCCGGAACCGTTCCCTGTAAGGCAGGGCCGCCCTGTAACCTCTTGCGATAAGGGAGTCGACATTATGAAATGCAATTGTTGAAAAGTCCTTTACTTCAGGTTCAATGAGGAAGTCAACCAGTTTTTTCTGCTCATCATAATCGCGGACACTCGAATAGAAGCCGACCTGTTTTATTATGCCGTTCAGTGATTCAAGCCCGGCTTCATCATACCGTTTGAATCCGGTATAAGACCCGATGACAATGTCGGCGCCCATTTCCCTCAGTTCGGAAACGGCAAAATTTCTGGCTACACCTCCGTCAACCAGTAGCATGGAATCAATCTTGAAAGGGGCAAATACAGAAGGAATTCCGATGCTTGCCCTAACTGCATCAGGAAGGTAGCCGCTGTCAAAAACCACCCTTTCTCCTGTCAGGATATCGGTACTCAGGCAGCAGAACGGAATAGGGAGTACATTAAAATCATCGATATCAGCTGCCGGCCACAGGAAATAGCTGAGGAAGTTTTCGACCTGCTGCCCCTGTATCAGTCCCGGTGGAAAGATGAGTTTTTTAGGAGTGATAGGCAGCGCCAGGATGCTGTTGTGAAAGTGTTTCTTCTCCTGGTAAATTATCTTGTTTTCAGGGATCCTGTCAGACATTGCCAGTCCCAGATCAGTCTTATTGAACAGAGTCTGGAGGGTGTCTGCCGAATAACCTACAGAATAGAGACTTCCAATAATGGCGCCCATACTGACTCCGGTTATATAGTCGGGACGCAGTCCTGCTTCCTCCATCACTTTAAGAACTCCAATATGAGCCATTCCGTGTGAGCCACCCCCGCTGAGGGCCAATCCGAGTTTAGGTCTGGTTATTGAATCCTGAGCATTGACTGAATAGGAAAGAGACATCAGAAAAAGATTCACCAACAGGAATAAAGGAACCGTTTTTCCAAGAAGGGTGCCGGGATATTTTTGTGCCGTTTTCATAACCGCATTTTTAGACTACATTCAGATTATCTGGCACATGATACAGCAAGATAGTTAAATTGGTAAATTTGGGCAGTGAAAATTCAAAGTAATTTCAGGGGCAAGTGGCTGCCGACATCCAAAAAGGAGGTTGAGGCGCTGGGATGGGAGGAGCTGGATGTCATACTCTTCACCGGTGATGCTTACATAGATCATCCATCATTCGGGGCTGCTGTAATTGCGAGGGTACTTGAGTCAGAGGGACTGCGGGTTGCAGTTGTTCCCCAGCCCAACTGGCAGGATGACCTGCGTGACTTCAGGAAGCTTGGTGCGCCGCGTCTCTTCTTTGGGGTGACGGCCGGTAACATGGATTCAATGGTAAATCACTACACCGCTGCACGCCGTCTCAGGTCTGACGATGCATATACTCCGGGCGGTGTCTCGGGATTCCGTCCTGACTACACCACAGAAGTTTATACCCGCGCACTCAGGAAACACTTCCCGGATGTGCCGGTGGTGATAGGTGGAATTGAAGCTTCGATGAGGCGCCTGATGCATTACGATTACTGGAAAAATACGCTTGAGCCTTCAATCCTCATTTCCAGCGGTGCCGACATGCTTGTGTACGGAATGGCTGAGAAAGCGCTGAGGAACCTTGTAAGACATCTTAAGACAGGTGCCGGTTTTTCAACCCTTAAATCTCTTCCGCAGACCGCTGTTCTGTGGCCTTCTGATCAGCCCCTTCCGCCCCTTGCCGGCGCTACTGATACGAGGATGCGGTCATGCAGTGAAATGAAATCTTCGGCAAAGGCATATGCTGAGAACTTTTTGATATTTGAAAAGACAAGCAACAGCCAGAAGTCTGTAAGGCTAATTGAACCGTGCGGAGAGAGACTTGTGGTTGTCAATCCCCCGCTGCCGGTTGCTACTGAAGCCGAGACAGATGCGGTATACGACCTGCCCTTTAACTATGCCCCGCATCCGCGTTATGCAAGTAAAGGAGCCATACCAGCCTGGGAGATGATTAAATTCTCGGTCAATATTCACCGTGGCTGTTTCGGGGGATGTAGTTTCTGCGCCATTGCGGCACACCAGGGAAAATTCGTCTCCAGCCGGTCAGAGGCGTCAGTGATGAGGGAGATTGACCGCATAAGTGCCATGGATGGCTTCAAGGGATACCTGACGGACCTGGGCGGTCCATCGGCCAATATGTACCGGATGGCAGGGCGCGACAAGGAGAGATGTGCACACTGCGGGCGCCCGTCATGTATCTGGCCTTCTGTCTGCAACAACCTGGAGACATCGCACCGTGACCTTACAGCACTGTATAAAAAGGTGAATGCCCTTCCCTATATAAAAAAGGCTTTCGTAGGGAGCGGGGTGAGATACGACCTTCTCTTTAAGGAATATAACCCCTCTGCTGGTAAAGCTGAGGAGGATTACCTCAGGGAACTCGTTGTTTCACATACAAGCGGAAGACTTAAGGTAGCTCCTGAACATACTGACGAGGAGGTCCTCCGCCTGATGCGAAAAACATCCTTTTCTCTTTTCAGGAAACTGCGCGAGAAGTTTATCAGGATAATCCGGGACAGTGGTCTGAAGTATGAGCTGATACCCTACTTCATCTCCTCGCTGCCGGGTTCTACGGATCAGAAGATGGGTGCACTGGCACGCGAACTGAAGGAGATGGGACTGCACCCCGAACAGGTGCAGGATTTCACTCCCACACCCATGACCCTTGCAACGGCCATGTATTACCTGGGTTATGACCCCTATACGGGGAAGAAGGTCTATGTTGCCAGGGATATTGCTGAAAAGCGAAAACAGAAAGATTATTTCTTCTGGTCAGCAAAAAATAAAACCGGGAGGTGATCCCGGTTTTATAATCTTAGTGTGAGCCTGTTAAGCTCCTGAGGTCTATCCCTCGTACTCTTTCAGAATTGCTTTTACATCATCCGGAGCGACCCTGCCGTAGGTCTTGTCACCGACAAGTACTACGGGAGCCAGTCCGCATGCACCCACGCATCGAAGGCTTGACAGTGAGAATTTACCGTCCGGGGTAGTCTGTCCCACCTGCAGCGAAAGTTCTTTCTTAAACTCATCGAGTACCTTCTCACCGCCTCTCACGTAGCAGGCCGTTCCCATGCAAATGCTTATCGGATGCTTGCCCTTGGGCGTCATTGTAAAAAAGGAATAGAATGTAACCACACCGTAAACCTTTGCCGTTGAAACATCGAGTCTTGACGCAATAACCTCCTGGACCTCCGCGGGCAGGTATCCGAAATGTTCCTGGCACCTGTGAAGTACGTTGATCAGTTCCAGCGGTGCATTATCAAATGAATTACAGATTTCGGTGATCTTGTCTACATCCTCTTGCCTCAATTCTATCTTTATGCTTGACATATCTTTGAATATTAGATATTTAAATCAAATTTATCTCACTGTTTGACAATGATTTTTGCCTTTTTGTCAAAGTAGTGCGTATGGAGCAGGTGGTGTGCCTTTTCGCTGTTTGGTTCACCAAGGAACTCCTTGTAGAGCTGTTTTATAAACTCATTTTCATGTGAAACCCTGATGGGTTTGTTTTTATCCTCCTCATAAATGGCTTTTGCCCTTGCTTTGAGAATTGAGGAGTCGCCATGATGCAGGGGCTGACCGCCTCCGCCTATGCAGCCTCCCGGGCAGGCCATCACTTCAATTGCGTGGAACTTGGACCTGCCTGCCTTCACCTCGTCGAGCAGTTTGCGTGCATTGCCGAGGCCGTGTGCAATTCCTATACTAAGAGGGAATCCGTCAAAGTCAATGACTGCCTGTCTCACACCTTCCATGCCCCTCAGCTCGTTGAAGTCGAGTCTGCTGAGTTTCTTGCCGGTGTAAAGTTCGTATGCCGTACGCACTGCTGCTTCGATGACACCGCCGGTGTTGCCGAAGATGACAGCGGCTCCGGATGACTCGCCGAGCGGCCTGTCAAAATCCGAATCGGGCAGGTTGTTGAAGTCGATGTTGGCCTGCTTAATGAATGCTGCCAGCTCACGGGTCGATATCGAAAAGTCGACATCAGGGTTACCGTCAACCGAGAATTCAGGCCTCTGGCTTTCATATTTCTTGGCAAGACATGGCATGATTGAGACCACCACCATGTCCTGACGCCTGATGTTTATCTTGTCTGCAAAATATGACTTTGCGATGGCACCGAACATCTGCTGGGGTGATTTTGCAGTTGACGGTACATCCTTCAGTTCAGGGATAGTTATGTTCGAAGAAGTTCACCCATCCCGGACAGCAGGAAGTGAGAATAGGAATATTTGCGTCCTTGTCGCCTTTCAGGAATTTTCCAAGCCTGGTGAGCAGTTCTGTGCCCTCTTCCATGATTGTGAGGTCAGCCGCAAAGTCTGTGTCGAAAACATAGTCGAATCCCAGTGCCCTGAGGGCAGAAACCATTTTACCTGTAACAAGGGTACCCGGTTCCATACCGAATTCCTCTCCCAGTGCTGCACGTACAGCGGGTGCTGTCTGCACAACTACAGTTTTGCGCGGGATCAACTATTGCCCGCAGAACATCACGGGTATGGTCAACCTCGGTAAGTGCACCGGTGGGGCATACCGCCACGCACTGGCCGCAGTAGGTACAGGGTGAGTACTCGAGATTTTGTTCGAATGCCGGCGCCACCACTGCCATGAATCCTCTGTTAACAGCTGAGAGTGCACCCACAGTCTGGACTTCGTTGCACATCATCTCGCACCTTCGGCACATTATGCATTTGTCAAGGTCGCGGATAATCGACGGCGAAGTGTCTTTACGGTATGTTGACATTTCTGCTATATCCTGTCCGGGTATCTCTCTTATTCCAAGCCTGTTGGCCATGTCCTGCAGGTCGCAGTGACCTGATTTGGGGCAGATCAGGCAATCCTTCGGATGGTCTGACAGGATGAATTCCATCACGGTCCTCCGGGCATTCATGACTCTCGGGTTGTGTGACCTGACTGTCATTCCCTCTTCGCATTTGGTAATGCAAGCCGGCGCCAGGTTTCTTCTTCCCTGTACTTCAACCACGCAAATCCTGCATCCGCCGGGCTTGTTCTCTATATTCAGATCATGAAGTTCCATGTGGCACAGGGTGGGTATGTCCACACCTATACCGCGTGCTGCCTTAAGGATTGTTGTTCCCCTGGGTACTTCAAGCTCTTTATTGTCTATTGTGATTTTTACTGTTTCCATTGTCATTTCCTCTGTCATTAGCTGATTAGAACGGCACTGAATTTACATTTCTCGAAGCATGCGCCGCACTTGATGCATTTTTCCTGGTCAATGAAATGAACCTCCTTGCGCTCTCCGGTGATTGCATTTACCGGACAGGCTCTTGCACATGCAGTACATCCCACGCACTTATCGTCAATTATCGAATATCTCATCAGGTCACGACACTGTCCTGCAGGACATTTTTTGTCGGTGACATGGGCCACATACTCATCCATGAAGTTGGTGAGGGTCGACAGAACAGGGTTTGGTGAACTCTGTCCCAGGCCACACAGTGAAGTGTCTTTGATGACGAGGCTCATATTTTTGAGACGGTCGAGGTCTGCCAGAGAGCCGTTACCCTTCGTGATATGGGTGAGCAGTTCATGAAGCCTCTTGTTACCGATGCGGCAGGGTGCACATTTTCCGCATGACTCTTCCACAGTAAACTCGAGGAAGAATTTGGCGATTGAAACCATGCAGTCATCCTCGTCCATGACTATCATTCCGCCTGATCCCATCATTGACCCGGCAGCAATCAGGTTGTCGAAGTCAATCGGCACGTCAAGGTGCTTCTCAGTGAGACAGCCTCCTGACGGACCACCGGTCTGAACTGCCTTGAATTTTTTGCCGTTCTTGATGCCTCCTCCGATTTCGAATATTATCTCACGGAGAGTGGTGCCCATTGGCACCTCTATGAGTCCGACGTTATTTATCTTTCCGGCCAGTGCGAAGACCTTGGTTCCTTTTGATTTTTCAGTACCTATTGAAGCAAACCATTCCCACCCTTTATTTATAATTACAGGGATGCTTGCAAGTGTCTCAACGTTGTTCACATTGGTTGGTTTGCCCAGGAATCCGCTCTCAGCGGGGAATGGAGGCTTGTTGGTAGGCTCTCCGCGGAGGCCTTCCATCGAATGTATGAGTGCTGTTTCTTCACCGCAGACAAAGGCCCCGGCTCCGTAACGCATCTCGATGTCAAAGTCGAAACCGGTTCCGAAGATACTGTTGCCCAGGAGACCGTATTCACGGGCCTGCTTAATAGCAACCTTCAGGCGCTGGATTGCAAGCGGGTATTCGGCTCTGATGTAAATAAGCCCTTTAGTGGCACCAATTGCATAACCGCATATTGCCATTGCTTCGAGGACAGAATGGGGGTCGCCTTCCAGAACCGAACGGTCCATGAATGCCCCGGGGTCACCCTCATCAGCATTGCATACTACATATTTCTGGTCAGCCTGGTTCCTTGCAGCTATCTCCCATTTGAGACCTGTAGAGAAACCGCCGCCGCCGCGTCCGCGCATGCCCGACTTCTTCACCGTATCAACCACCTCAGCCGGTTTCAGCTCGGTGAGACACTTGCCAAGGGCGCTGTAACCGTCGCGGGCAATATATTCGTCTATGTTTTCAGGATTGATGAACCCGCAGTTCCTGAGGGCTATTCTTATCTGCTTACGGTAGAATCCCATGTGTTTGGAGTCTGTTACCTCCTTTTTCGCTACTGGGTCTACATAGAGCAGGCGCTGTACGCGGCGGCCCTTTATAACATGCTCCGCCACTATCAGGGGCGCATCTTCCGGCTTTACCTGTGTATAAAAGGTATTGTCAGGCATAACCTTGACAATGGGGCCCTTTTCGCAGAATCCGAAACATCCGGTCATAATAACCTGTACTTCGTTCTGCAATCCCTTTTCTTCAAGTTCCTTCTTCAGATTCTCGACTATGAGATCACTCTCTGAGGCGCGACAGCCTGTTCCGCCACAGACAAGAAGGTGCATTTTGTATTTTGACATTATCCTGGTCCTCCCTGTTTATTCGTCAATTTTTTCATAGTTGACAGGAATGATCCCGTCAACAAGTTCTCCGTTCTTAATATACTTTTCGATGATTTCATCTGCTCTTTTCAGGTCAACAAAACCGTAAACAACAGGTTCCATGCCCGGCAGCTGCACCTCGATGGTGGGCTCGGCATAACAGTATCCCATGCAACCGGTCTGGGTTATGACAGCGCTGATTCCGCGCTTGTCAAGCTCATCAACCATGAAATCCATGACCTTCTTGGCTCCGGAGGCAATGCCACAGGTGGCCATTGCAACCTTAATCTGCACATGCCCTTCAGGACTGTCGCCCTTTACCCGCAGGTCGAGTTTTGAACGGGCTTCTTCCTGTACTTTCTTCAGGTCAGCAAGTGATTTGAATTTTCCCATGTCACTTTATGTTATATCTGATTAAAAATTTCCGTATCCTTTTCAAGCGGCAAAAGTACCTGCATTAATTTACTAAATTCCTAATATTTATCATGTCCGCATTTGGTATTTGTCAACTCATTTGTATTCTCAGAAATCATTTCCCTGAGATATTTTACAACCTTCAGGCTAGTGATTGATGATGCTCCCAGTGCCTCCCTGATTTCCTGCGTTGTAACCCCCCAGCTCTGATTGTCTGCGGAATACATATAGGCTATGTTTATGGAAGGATTGGCAGTGATAAGGAACGATACTGTTCCCCCTAAATCACCCATAGGCGGTCTGTCTATATGGCTTAATTTGAAGCTCGCAGTGACGGCTGTTCCCGCTTCGGGTGAGGAGGCGATCTTCATTTCCCCGCCTGACAGGGCAGCATTCATTGAAAGTAGGGGTAATCCAAGACCCACCCTGCGTGTTTTGCGGGAAGTAAAAAACGGATCAGCAGCTTTTTGCAGGGTCTCCTTATCCATTCCCTTACCATTGTCAGAAATGACAATCGTCAGGAGGTCATCCGCGGATGATTCACAGATGCTGATCCGGATCTCACCTGCGCCGGCCCTTATCGAATTCTGGGCGATGTCAAGAATATGCAGTGCCAGCTCTTTCACGGTGTGACTGATATTATTGCCCTGCCTGATTCTCCCTTTAATGCCATTGCAATTTCGCTGAATGAAGGTGAATCAAGAAGGAAGGTGGTGTAGCGTCGGCCGATCTGCTCAGGCATATGGGCGTCAGAGTTACGGATGGCAGGGTAGAGGAGGCCCTGAATTTTTCCGGTCACCTCTACTGCATCAATGTACAGGTCCTCGGGAATGAATCCGAGCTGGCTCGTTATGCTGAACGAGGGCCTGTCAATATGGGCAGGAATAAAAAGTCCGCCCAGTCTATGGGCTTCAGCTGCAATCTGATCTATAGAAGCCGTGAGTGCAGCCGGAAGGAAATGATCTATCTCCTGTAAAATGTTTTCTTCCCTGTCGAGAACAACCTGGTAACCAAATGTTTCAGGGTCATACGGGACGTTAGAAGAGTTGTTTTCAAGCCACTCCTGGAAAAGAGTTGCGGCATCCCGGTCAGGCAGGAGTACGAGGCAATGGACCTCCTCGGCGCTGGTGACCTCTGCTGCGTTAAGAACAACAATACCGTGTTCAGTTCCGAGAGATGCTGTAAGCGCACAGTGAAGGGTGGTATTGTGGTCAGAAACTGCAATTATATCGAGCCCCCTTTCCAGTGCCACTGCAATGACAGCAGCGGGACTCATCTCCAGTGAAGCGCACGGTGATAAGAGTGTGTGAATATGCAGGTCAGCCCGATAGGGTTTCATTTTGACAGGAGGTCGTACAGTTTTCCGTTCAGTTCAAATGCGGGCATATCGGTTCCGAGAATCGGAATCCCTTCTACATCGCTCTGACTTACAGTGTCTTCGCCGGGTGTCTCACCTGAAGGAATTATAATTGCAGCCAGTTCCTTGAGGGCAGCAATAGCAATGACGTTTCTGTGGGTCTGAATTGTAATCCATACGGTGCCGGCATCTGCATTACCCATTACATTGCTCAGCAGATCGGAAGAGTATCCGCCGGTAATTTCGCGTCCGAGTCCCTCATGACCTGAAAAAACCTTCAGATCAAGTTTTTGTACTATATCAGTTACTTTCATTTTCAGCTCCTTTTTTATTACAGTTTTTTTCAAAGTTTTCTTCACCCCAGATTTGTTTCATGATTCTTTGCGCTGTTTCGGGCGACAGTTTACCGCTGGAGAGCATTTTCTGCCTGATGAAAATACAGTCTGAAACATTGGCCCTGTGCCTCACTATATCTTCGGCCAGGCCCTGGCAGGAAGGTGATCCGCACATGCTGCAGTCGGTACCGGGGAGGAAACACATGAGTCTCCGTGATCTTTTCATCATTTTCATGGCTCTGTCACGGTCAGAGTCAAGACGGTACATCGAGCGCGGCCTGATCTCCTCGGAGATACGTACTTTGCCTTTCAGGTACTCATTGTAGCCGTGAATGTCGGAAAAATCATCCTCACATGGCCTGTTTTGTCCCGGTGTAATATTTCTTGCCTTATTCCTGAGTCTCTGTGCAACAAGGAAACGGTTTGACGACAGGAGTACTCCTCCGGCACATCCTTCATCACAGGCTCTGAGTTCCAGGTAATCGATGCCACTGATCTCGTCGTTCTCCAGCTTTTCGAGAAACTCCATCACATTGTTCATACCGTCAATGGCCATTGTGTTACCCTCGACATTGTCAGCCTCGCCGTTTGTAAGGCTCCACAGAAGTGATGAGGGATCGGTTGTAAAGGGGTGTTCTTCCCCCGTATCGATCTCATGTTTATTTCGCAGAGTGCGGTTTATCATGTTATAGATGAAGTCCATGTTTATCACACCTGTAATTGGGGAACTCTCTTCGCCCACGGGTGATTTCACGGCTGCGATTTTGGCGGCACACGGCGTCACATAGAAAACGCCTATGTCGGCATTGTGCGAACCGTTGTCGCGCAGAACCTTCCGGCAGTAAAAGGCGGCCATATCAACAGGTGACTTTACGGTGGCAAAGTTCCGGATCAGAGATGGGTACTTTACCTGAATAAGGCGGACTATGGCAGGACAGAATGTTGAAATCAGGGGTCTTGGAAGGGTGCGGATCGTCATCAGGTCGGCGATTCCTTCCTTAACTGCTTCTGCACCATGTTCAACTTCGTAAACCCAGGTGAATCCCATGCTTCTGAGCACAGCACTTATCCCGGCCATCGATATTTCGTGTTTGAACTGCCCGTGCAAAACGGCAGGAACCAGGGCTACACGATGCTTATAGTCGTATATCCTGCTGAAGTCGTCCTGCTCGATGATGATGGCATGGACGGGGCATTTCCTGAAGCATTCGCCGCAGTCGACACACCGGTCTTCGATGAGGTGAGCCTTACCGTTCCGGATACGAAGAGCCTCGGTCGGGCATACTCTGATACACTGTGAACATCCGTTGCAGATGTCCTCGCGTATTTTAAGTGCGTGATGAAAGAAGCTTGGTTCCATATCTTCAGACTGCTTTACTTGTAAGGAGGATAGCTATCTCAAGCGTTGTTCCTACGCCTTTCTCCGAGGCAATTTCAAACTTATCCGCGTTGGTACTGATGTTTGGAAGGCCCATGCCGGCACCGAAGCCCATCTCCCGCACCTGGGGGGAGGCAGTGGAGTAACCCTTCTGCATTGCAAGTGATATGTCGGCAATCCCCGGACCCTCATCAGTCAGCTTCATATTTATTTTTTCCGAGTCAAGGTTTATTAGTATGACTCCACGCCATGCATGGGCCACTATATTCACCTCGGCCTCATAAAGACATACCACAACCCGCTTGATTATGTTATTATCAACACCAAGTTGCTTCAGCATTTTCTTTACCTGGCTCGAGGCGTACCCTGCATGGGTAAAATCGCCACCCTCAACCTTATATTCGAAACTCATTGCCATAAAGCTCAAAATACCGGTTTCAGACCTGCCCTGTAAAGTTCTCCGGCAGCTCTGAACATTGTTGTACAGCATGTTATCAGCGGAATTCCGCTTTCTGATGCAAGTTTCTGCATCTCGTCAGACACGGATTTGTCCCGCACAATCAGGATACATCCGGCATCGGACATCTCGGCCGTGCGTATTGTCTGGAGGTTAGCCAGTCCGGTGATCAGCAGGAGGTTGTCACATTTTACTGTGAGCACGTCACTCATCAGGTCAGATGCAAAAGCATATTCAATCTCGTGACCGGCTTTTTCTTTTCCGCTTACCAGGTTTCCGTTTACACTTGAGCAAATTTCTCCGATTGTCATATTAAACTCTTTTGGTTGCCTGTCAGCTCTCTGGAAGAAAGGCACAGCAAAGATACGATATTTATTGTTATTTATATAACACTGTTAATAAAATAACAATAAATTAGTTGATAAAGCAAATTCAGGGCAAAGTCTTTATCAAATTAAAAAGATAATAATCCCGATTCAGATCTTAAAAGTCCGAACAGGAGAAATCATTTCCTGATACCGGCAAATTCAGAGCCTTTCTTCCAGGAGGGCCGGATATCACTGTCTGCAATGCGCCAGGCCACCTCAAAGACTGCCACGGCATCTTCACGGATACCTTCGAAATTCATTTCGGGATAATAGTTGTCAGCAGCTTTATGGTACATTGTCTTAAGATATTCCTGTTCCCTTGCAGCAGCCCACTCACAGTCCGTTTTCCCTGCTGTCGCAGTTACCCCTGGCAAACAGTGAGGGTACTCCAATGAGTGCAAATGGAAAATGGTCTGACCTGAAGTACATTCCGGTCTCGGGTGCAGGATCGGGAAGAATATATCTGTCCTGCTGCTCAACAGCAGCAGCGAGCATGTCATCAAGCTCTGACTGACCGTAACCTGTGACCATAATATCCTTCATCCTGCCGATAGGGAGCATCATATCGTTATTAAAGCATGCAATAATATTTTCTGCCGGAAGGGGAGGGTTAGCTGTAAAATATGCCGACCCAAGCAATCCCTGTTCTTCGGCTGTAGGAAACATAATCATTACAGACCTTTCCGGTCTTTTCTTCAGTGATGCGAAGGCTTCTCCCATCTCAAGTGCCCATGCCATGGTTGTGCCATTGTCAACAGCCCCATTGTAAATCGAGTCGCCGTTCTCTGTTTCCCCGATGCCGAAATGATCCCAGTGACCAGTGATTATTACGCATTCCTCAGGTCTGGTTCTGCCCTTTAAAATGCCGGCAACGTTTACAGAGACATTTTTTTTAAGTGTATTGACTGCACTGACTGTGATTGATGCTCCCATATCGAATCCGGTGTAACCCTTTTTGCAGGCTTCCTGACGAAGTTGCTCTACCTTGAATCCAAGACTTCCGAACAGAGTATCTGCCGCATCTCCATGCAGCCATCCGGTAATCAGGCATGGTGTTGCCACTCCCTCTTTCTGTTCCATATAGAGGCTTGAGGTTATTGAGCTTTTTCTTGGTATTGAGTAATCATAGCCTGCGCCCACAGTTTCGTGGATTATGAGTATCGCTGCCGCTCCCTGCCTTGCCGCTTCGTCATACTTGTATGTCCACCGGCCGTAATAAGTCATATTTCTTCCTTTGAAAAGAGCTGTGTCTCCGGTATAAAGACCGGGGTCATTGACAAGCACCACGGCACACTTACCCTTTACATCGACACCCGCGTAGTCATTCCATCCGTATTCGGGGGCAACAATGCCGAAGCCGCAAAAAACCATCGGGATATCTTTAATTTCCACAATTTCCTGCCTGGCAGGCGACTCTATTGCAATCTCATCGGGTGCAGATAGTTCCAGCTTAGTCTTACCGGCAGTAATTATCACAGGTCCTGTCACGGAAGTGGCTATCTCAACCATCGGGACTTCCTGAAACCAGTCGTCACCGAAAACCGGTTCAAACCCTATCTCCTGAAGCTGTTCAGCAAGATAATTCACTGTAATTGTTTCGCCTGCTGTAAAGGGTTTTCTGCCCATGAAGCTGTCGTCGCCAAGTGTCTTTGTGTATTCCCGGAGTTCGTCAGGGGTAATTGTCGATGCGGCGTCACGCATGGCCTTCTCGCCTGTACAGGAGGAGATCAGTAAAAGAGAAGCCAGCAATAATGTGATTTGGTTTTTCATGGGAATTTTATTTATCAGATAATGAAATGTTTACAATAACTTCTACAGCCTTCTTCATTGACTGCAGTGGAATATATTCAAACCTTCCGTGGTAATTATGACCGCCAGTAAATATATTTGGACAGGGCAGACCCATAAATGAAAGCCTTGACCCGTCAGTTCCTCCGCGTACCGGCTTGATTACCGGTTCAACACCGGCACGCTTGTAAGCTTCAACGGCCCTGTCGATTATGAAGAAATTGGCCTCTATGACCTCCTTCATATTGAAATACTGATCCTTCATTGTCAGCGAGATCTCCGCAGCTCTGTATTTTTTTCGGAGATCATTTACAGCATCAGTTATTATCTTTTTCCGGAGGTTGAATTTTTCAATATCGTGATCGCGGATTATATACTTCATTGTTGTCTCTTCCACTGAACCCTTAATGTCATACAGATGAAAAAAGCCTTCGTAATTCTCCGTGTATTCGGGCCGTTCACTGTCAGGCAGTGCAGAATTCAGTTCCTGGGACAGCCTGATTGAGTTGATCATGGTTCCTTTGGCTGAACCCGGATGAACGCTTCTCCCGGTTATCTTCACAGTTGCTGATGCTGCATTGAAGTTTTCATATTCAAACTCACCTATTTCACCGCCGTCTACTGTGTAGGCATAGTCGGCTCCGAAGGCAGCCACGTCGAATTTATCGGCGCCACGGCCAATCTCCTCATCGGGTGTAAAAGCAATCCTTATTTTTCCGTGTTTCAGTTCCGGGTGGCTGATGAGGTATTCCATTGCGGTCACTATCTCTGCAACTCCGGCTTTGTCATCAGCACCCAGGAGTGTACTCCCGTCTGAAGTTATTATAGTCTGTCCCTTATATCCTGCAAGCTCACTGAAATCGGAGGGTGAAAGTCTGACTCCCTTTTCAGGGTTGAGAAGTATGTCTCCTCCGTCATAATTCCTGTGGACCCTGGGATTAACATTTTCAGAAGGAGCTTCAGGACTGGTATCCATATGGGCTATGAATCCGATTACTTTTTCACTGCCTTCAGAATTGGATGGCAGGGTTGCCATTACATAACCGTTTCCGTCAAGGGTCACATCTGAAAGCCCGATCTTTTCAAGCTCCGCTGCCAGTTTCTCGGCGAAGAGGAGCTGCAGAATTGACGAGGGGCACGACCCTGAAGTTTCATCAGGCCTTGTATCCTGACGTACATAGCCCAGGAATCTGTTCAGAAGATTATCCATCACCGTAAGATCAGGTTACCCAAAAGCACTCTTCCGCTTTTCCAGTACGCCCTGAAATAGGGGTCATCTGAAATATACACAACCTCGCCCTGCCCGATTTTTTCGGAGGCAATTACATTCGTGTTTTTAATCTTGCTGCAGAATTTATATCCTGCAAATCCTGCAACAGGTTTATTGTCAGTAATATATCCGATATTGGCGGCCTTGTCAAGGAATGGGAACCCTGCGCTTCTCTTCATCAGAAACCACTCTTTTCCCATCCCGAATGCGAAGGGATGGGTATCATCGAGATGAACTCTGAAAATGGCGCCGGCTGACCTCTCTGTGGCTGAATTACGTCTCTGGTCATCGAATCTCTTAAGCAGTGTAGTGTCAGCCAGGTTGACCTTTAAATTCTTTTTATCCTCCGCCTCTTTAGCCTCGGCAGCCTTTCCAAGGGCTGTAGTCTTTTCTGCCTGAAAGAGGGCCATTGCGCCTTCAATTGCTATCACCCGTCCGCCTCCGTTGACAAATGCCATTATCTTGTCTTTTGCCTTTGTATGATTGCCTCCCGGCAGGATCAGAATATCGTATTCTGTAAGGTCTGTTTCGGCAAGTTCATCTGCATCAACAACAGTTACAGGATATTCCAGTTCTCTTTCCAAAAAGAACCATATCTCACCGAATGCAGCAGAGGTACCCTCACCTCCGGCAAGAACAACCGAAGGAGCATTACCTGCGGGCAGATAATCTGATCCGAGGTCCTTTCCCTCCTCAGACAGCCCTGTTGTCAGTGTGATGAGATCAGCGTTGCTTGCTTTAGCGGCAGCTCTCACCTTTTCATCAAAGTCCCGGCTTCCACCGTTGTCACCCCTTGCTACAACCACTGAACCCCTGTCATAAGCCCTTCCTCCGATTGTGAACGGCTTCAGGGCGGACCTGACCTTCAGTCCTGATTTGTAAAGCTGTGCTATGAATTTAAGCTCATTGAAACCCTTCATCTGAGCTGCGTATGCATAGGGTTTGTCGGTTGAAGGCTCAGCCGGCACAACAGATTCCGGTTTGGAAGTGGGCGGTTTCTGCCGGTAAGCTCTCTTTCACCGCGTAGGCTTCGATATTGTATACGTATGGCAGCGACCAGGCTGTGAGATCATAACTCAGGGAGTCTGCAGCGTAGGAATCAGGTTCAAAGAGCACCTGCATAAGTCTTCCCTGCGGCTGGGCTGCGCTAATAATTATGTCTCCCTTTTCCGCAGTAAAGGTGCCTTCTTTATCGGTCCGGTAATCGAAACCTGTAGTTTTCCTGCCACTGACGCGGGGTGTGCCATACCTGATCTGGTTTCTGTCAAGCAGGTCAGTCAGTGATTTTAAGGAGGCCGGGTCATTGGTTCCCTTGATTATTATCGTTTTGTATTTGAAACCGGGGTTGGTCTCCGCAGACCTGAAGAATTCATAAAACTCCTTCAGTAGTCTGGTGCGGTTGTCATTGGCTGTTCTGACCATTGCCATTGAGGCCAGGAAGTGACCCTCAATGCGGTGAGAAAGCGTCAAAGTATCTGTTTTGCCGTTTATCATTGCCAGTCCGGCCTGGGCACCACCTCCCTGCTCGAGGGTGAAGCCCATTGCGCCGTTGAAAAGAGGCCAGGTGTCGCCGAAGCTCGGACAGAAGAGATCGAAATTGTCTTTGGTGAAATAAAGCCTGTTCTTTGCGTCAAAGAGTTCAGCGCTGGCCTCACCCGCCAGCTTATGATACTCATGCTGCCAGGGGGTGATCACCTCATGCCAGGGATCAGCCCCGGGGGAAAAGAAGAAGGTGGAACCGGCACCCATCTCATGGAAGTCGGCATATACCTGTGGCATATATTCGTTGTAGAGTTTCATGCGCAACTGTGTCTCCTTCTGAACATGCCAGCTCCAGTCGCGGTTGAGGTCAAAGAGGTAATGGTTAAGTCTTGCCGAGGGCCATCCCTGGTTGTGTTCCCAGGCATTTGGATCTGTATTTGCCGGGTAACCCTGCGCCCTGAGATACCGTACCGTGAAGAGATCTCGTCCGTCAGGATTCTGACACGGGTCTATTATAATTATACAGTTCTTCAGCCACTCTGATGCTCCCGGATGACTTCCTGTGACAAGTGCATGAAGGACCTTCATTGCTGTTTCGGTGCCGGCAGGTTCGGAGCCGTGAACGTTGTATGCCAGCCAGACAAAAGGCACAGGTTCCGCCTTCGAACTGCCCTCTCTCAGGCCGGTGCGCTGGATATTAGCTATCCTTAACTGCTCAAGGTTAGCCAGGTTCTCAGGTGAGGAGACAAAACAGACGCCCAGTGTTCTCCCTTCCCAGGTCTCGCCGTACGAAAGCCATTGAGCGTTGGGACTTGCATCAGCAACATACCTGAAATATTCATTTACTTTATTGTGAAGCGTAAAACTCGTACCCAGTTCATAGCCAAGGAACTGGTCGGGAGATTTTATATCCTGTGCCGGAAGTGTTGCTGAAGTTAATGCCAGAAACAATCCGGCTGCAAATGATCTTGACATATAAGGAAATTTAACTGTAAATATATTTCATTTGAAACAGCGGCGGACATTGATATATTATGTTGAAAAACACTTAACCGGACCGGCCTTAAACATGGAAAAGTCTTCCGAGACTCCGTCCCCTTTTCAGCCTGTAATGGACGAAGATGAGGATGAGTGCTATTATTGAGAGGGAAGCGGCAGTAACGACAGACCACTGGGGTTTGAAGATCCCTGAAACAGCCCTGTCTACCAGGAATTCAATCAGCAAGCAGAAATACTGCCAGGGCAATTAGTATAAGGGCAATCAGATTCAGACCTTTGTACAGCGAAAAGGAATTAAGGAAAACCACGAGTCCGGCCAGGACAAAAAGCGAAAAGGCAACAGGTCCGCCTACGCTTCTGAACCATCCTGAATTACCAGTCATAATATCTATCAGGTAAAGCAGCAAAAGGGTCGAGGCCATCCCGCTAAGGATCAGCGGGTAGGGACGGGAATGCAAGTAATAGAGAGCAGTAATTCCTGCCATCACGTAACCGATACAGGTTGTTGTGAAGAGAGACCAGTTCATTCCCTTTCCGAATGCTGCATCAATTGCAACTGTAATGATTATTCCGCTCGTGAGAAGCAACATTGTCAGTTCAAAAAGCTGCTTCCCGTTTTCCAGCTTCGAGATGTTCAGTACATCCGCCGGAGAAACAACCCTTCTGTTATGTTCAGTGGCTTCGCACAGGGGACATTTTTCATTGCCCTCTCCAAGATCCACTCCGCAGCTTTTGCAAATTGCCATAATATGATTGTTAACCGTTGTTTAATAGTTTAACTTTAATACCCGTTCCGGTCAGGAAGCGGACAAATTCACGTTGCAGTCCTGTGGATCCGGTAAGGGATCCGAATGTCAGTATAGTACTTGTGCCAAGGGAAATCAGTCCGCAGGTTACCTTAATGTCCCTGTGGGGCGGGGGCGGGGTGACCGACATTGCCTGGATCAGGTCGGCGGCAGGCCCCTGCGGAACCACCCTGCCCATATTGGTGATAATGCTTGTAAACTGGCTGGGTCCGAATTTCCGGTAAGCCATCCTCAGTACACGACTCTTGATGAAAAGAGGCATAGCCCTGATTACCGGGTTCTTTTCATTCGACACATTGCGGCTTATTATGTTCCTGATCCGCTTCTCATCACTTCGCTGGATTGTAATTTTTACTTCCTGAAGTATCTCGTCGAAAGTATAATGACCCATCCGCGTATCTATCTCGGGCAGAACGAAGAGTGAGAAATTGCGAAGGGTAAACGCGTCAAATTTCCTGCGCAGGTCGAAGGGTATTTGTACCCTGATATGCGGAGAACCCTTTCCGTATTCCAGCCTCAGTTCCTGAAGGGAAAAGAGGAACCCGGCACCGAGGAATTCAGTGATTGTTGACTGGTGGGCTTTAGCTACTTCCGAAAGCTGCTGCGACGGGAGGCTGAAAGATGTGATCCTGAACCTGGGAGCCTCCCTGAGGCTGTAAGGAAGATGCCATGCGGCTGGCAGTACGGGCGGGTGAGGCAACCCTTTGCCGTAAAACTTTGTGAAAAGGTCTTCGGTGGCTCCCGGAGGAGGACCCCCTGATACTTCAGGAAAGGGAGGATTTTCTATCCCTTTAGAATAGAGAAAATAAAGATTCAGAAGGGTTTTGAGAAAAAACATGGCGCCGCCACCGTCAGTCAGTATATGCAGGAACTCCACGGAGACAGTGTTGTTTCGCGTTAGCACCCTGTACATAAGCTCACCCTTGACATTCCTGGGAAATGCCTGGCAGTGGGGCCCTTCATCAGCCAGCACCCTCGGAGCCCTGCCGTTGTATTCAAGATAATACCAGAAGAAACCCTTGCACAGTTCTACACTGAATGAGGGAAAGAGTTTCGATGTATCATCTGATGCCTTCCTGAGAGCAGAAAGCAACACGGGCGAACTCAGGTAAACTGTGATGCGAAATACACCGGTAAGCTCAGACCCTGTAATTGCAGGATATATCTTGGCTGCATTGTCAAGTTTCATCCACCAGTCGGGTGGATGTTTTTCGCCCTCTTCTTTCTTCACCCCCTATTCTTTAAGCCGTAAATTTAAGAATTCCATTGAGTCTGCCATTATGTGTTTTGGAGCAACATAAAAATTCAGTGGACTTTTCTTTACTATATTTGCTCTTCTCCGAATTCAATGTAATACCTGAAATACTAAAATGAAAAACAAACGCACTTTCTCAATCTCAATTGCAATACTGCTGATATGCAGCTCTTTAGCTGCACAGATGCCGGGCATGAACAGCAGTCAGCCGAGACTTCTCAAATGGGTTGATGATTCCCATTACCTTCTCCAGACATATGATGCGGAAAGAAAAGCCACTGTCACCAATTATGACTGCCGTACCGGTAAGTCGTTCATTGTCACTGATTACAGGAGTGATGCTGAAATTCTGAGAGCAGGATTTCCGGAGGGATTTAAACCAGGTCCTGATCAGGTTGTCTCTCCGGACAATACAGCGGTTGTGGCAGAAATAGAAAATGATATCTGGTATTTCAGGCAGGGTGACAAGGCTGCCAGACAGCTTACCCGCGATGAATCACAGGAAGTCAATATGCGGTTTTCACCGGATGGAAAAAAGATTGCCTACACAAAGAACAAGGATCTGTATGTATATGATCTTGAATCAAATAAGGAAATACGACTGACTCATGATGCAACTGATAAGATCTATAACGGCTGGGCCTCGTGGGTATATTTCGAAGAGATTCTGGGACGCCCATCGCGCTATGCAGCTTTCTGGTGGGCTCCTGACGGCAGCAGGATAGCTTATCTCCATACAGATGACAGTCCTGTGCCTGTTTATACACTTAACGCCCTTGAGGATACTGACGGGATACACGGAAGGATGGAAAAGACACCCTATCCGAAACCCGGCGACCCCAATCCGATTGTAAGGATGGGTATTGCCGAGATTTCAACAGGGACAACAACTGGGTGAAGACTGATGAAAGCATTGACCAGTATATTGCATGGCCATCGTGGACACCTGACAGCCGGAAACTTATGGTACAGGTACTCAACCGCGATCAGAATGACATGCGGTTCATCCTTGCCGATGCAGTCACAGGTGACTTTACTGAGATATACCGTGAGACCCGCCCGACCTGGGTGGAGTTTTTTGAAGATATTCACGTAATGAACGACGGTTCCGGATTTATTCTCAGAAGCTATCAGAACGACTGGAACAATCTCTACTATTACGGATGGGACGGTACCCTGAAGTCACAAGATAACTGACTTCCCGTGGAGGGTGACAGAGATCACGAGGGTTGATGAAGCTGCCGGCATGATCTACTTTGCCGGGACAGGCCCGGAGTCTACTGACGCACATATGTTCAGGGCATCGCTTGACGGGAAGAAAATGCAGCAGATAACATCTGAACCAGGCATGCACAGTGTCTCAGTCTCCCCGAAAGGTTCTTATTTTCTTGACACCTGGAGCAGCATCAATGACCCGGGCGGAATCCAGCTCAAGGATAAGAAACTGAAGACTGTTTCCGTAGTCCACAGGAATGAGCTGCCTGTATTTGATCCTGCAAAACATGCAAAGCAGGAGATTGTAAGGATCACTGACCTCAGACGGGCTTTTCAATATGCCGGCCATAATTACCTATCCGGTGAACTTTGACAAAACCGGCAAGTATCCGGTGGTATTCACAATTTACGGTGGTCCTGATGCAGGCGGTGTGCGAAACATGTGGACCGGGTTACCAGCCACGCTGGTATGCACAGAACGGCATTGTGACAATTTCTGTCGATCACAGGGCTTCAGGTCATTTCGGCAAGAAGGGTCTTGATTACATGCACCGTTCATTGGGCAAATGGGAAATTTCAGATTATTCTGACGCGGTGAAGTGGCTTATCGGCCAGGGCTGGGCTGACGCTTCAAGAATGGGGATCACAGGAGGATCTTACGGAGGTTATGCAACCTGTATGGCACTTACAAGAGGAGCCGACTACTGGACACATGGCATTGCCGATTACTCTGTCACCGACTGGAGATTGTACGATAACGTTTATACGGAAAGGTTTATGGATACTCCCGTGGATAACCCTGAGGGTTACAAGGACGGTTCGGCGCTCACCTGGGCCGGGAATTACAAGGGCAGGCTGATGCTTCGTCACGGTGACATGGATGACAATGTTCACCTCCAGAACTCGATATGGCTGATAACAAAACTGCAGGACCTGAACAAACCTTTTGAGTTTATGATCTATCCGGGCGAACGCCACGGTTGGGGAGGACCCAAACGTGTCTTTTCTACAAATGAGGCCAACAACTTCTGGCTGCGTGAATTTTTCGGAAAATGAACGGTCTGTATCTGACATTGAATATGAAAAAGAAACTTATTATTCTGGCTTCGGTACTTCTGGTTATAAGTGCATCTGTCTCGGCACAGAGAGAAGGCATTTATGCAGATTTCAAGACCAGCAAGGGAACATTCAGGGCTGTCCTTTTTTACGATTTGACACCTGTCACGTGTGCAAATTTCATCGGACTTGCCGAGGGTACTGTATCCAACGCAACGTACCCTGCCGGTCAGCCATTCTATACCAATTCGCCGTGGCACAGGGTAGTCAAGGGTCACGTCATACAGGGCGGCGCTCCTGCAAAAGACTCTTCACCGCAGAATGAAGATGAGGATGTCACCGGGTATACAATTCCGGATGAAATAACCGACCTGAGTCACCGCAAGGCAGGAATGCTCGGTATGGCTCATTCAGGACCAAATACGGCAACCTGTCAGTATTATGTGACACTCGGTGACAGGTCTTACCTTGACCGCATACATACTGTCTTCGGTGAGGTGATCTCCGGAATGGATGTTGTAAACAGGATTGAGCAGGGTGATACTACCTATTCGATTACAATAATAAGGGTAGGAGAAAAGGCCGGAAAGTTCATCGTCAACCAGAGGACATTCGACAAACTCATGCACAGGCAGTGGAAGACCGTGACAAGGCTCGAGGCCGCCAGGGTGAAAGCAGAGGAGAAGTTTGTCAGGGTCACCTATGATTATCCATTTACGACAACTGCTTCGGGATTAAGATACGCTGTCATTGAAGAAGGAAGCGGAGAAGGCCTTCAACAGGGGGCCACAGGTACTTTCTCATACACTGGCAGAACAGCAGAACAGATTTCGTTTTCAAGTACCTCTGAAGGTAAACCAGCACAGCAGGATGCAGCAGTGAAATTCGCATTTACAGTTGGCAGCGATCTGCTTATTAAAGGACTTAATGAGGGACTGGCCGGGATGAAGAAAGGGGAAACCAGGCTCCTCGTCATTCCTGCTTCACTGGCTTACGGCACACAGGGTTATTATGCTCCAAACGTTCCCGGTAAAAGGAGGTTTGTCATACCTCCCCGCAGAATGCTTAATTATAGAGGCCAGACTCCTTGAGACTGGAAACCGGTCTTCCGGAAATTAATAAGACAACAGCATGAGTGTAAACGTACATAAGAAAAGACTTGCCGGCCTGAGGGCAGCAATGAAGAAGAAAGGCATTGACGCCCTGATTGTCCCGATTACTGATCCCCATCTCGGTGAATATGTACCTGAACACTGGAGGGTAATCGAGTGGCTTACGGGCTTTACAGGTTCTGCAGCAACAGTTGTAATAACCTCCAGGTTTGCCGGATTGTGGACTGACAGCCGCTATTTCATTGCGGCTGAGGAGCAGCTTCACGACTCTGGTTTCGAACTTGTAAAACTCAGAATACCGCATACCCCTGAATACATTGACTGGCTGGGCAGCAATATAAAAAAGGGAGGCAAGGTTGCTGTTGACGGCAGGGTGATATCAATCGGACTTGTCCGCCTGCTTGAAACAGCCCTGGAACCCTCCGGTGCCAGCCTAAGCATAAAGAGTGATCTGATAAAGGCTGTTTGGACTGACAGGCCTCCTCTGCCTACGGAGCCGGCGTTTGATCATCCGGTGAAGTATGCCGGAAGGAGCCGTGCTGACAAGATAAGAGATGTCCGCACAAGGATGGCCGAAACCGGAGCAGATTACCAGCTTTGCACATCGGCTGACGATATAATGTGGCTTCTTAACATCAGGGGAAATGACATCAGTTTCAGTCCGCTTGTCATCTCGTTCGCACTTATCGGACCCGATCAGGTACTCTTCTTTGCAGATGAGGAGAAGATACCCGGTAAGATGAAGGCCGCCTTCGACCGCGACGGAGTGGTGATCCTTCCGTATGATATGGTATCACGGGTTTTGGGTTCGCTGGCGGATAATTCGGTATTGTTGCTTTCCCCGGGAACGACTTCAGCAGCAATTTTCAGATCAATACCGCGTAAGGTCAGGATAAAAGAGGATGTCAGCATTCCGACACGACTGAAATCGATCAAGAATTCCGTTGAAATAGCCAATATCCGCGAGGTTATGGTCAGGGATGGGGTTGCACTCACCCGGTTCTTCATATGGCTGGAGAACACAATCGGCCGCGAGCGTATCACAGAGCTTACAGCTTCTGCAAAGCTGGAGGCACTGAGGAGGGAACAGGAGGATTGTAAGGGACCATCATTTGAGACAATTGCCGCATATAACGCCCACGCGGCGCTGCCTCACTATGCACCGTCGGAGGAGAGTGACACAGAACTTAAGGCTAAGGGGATCTTTCTTCTCGATTCCGGGGGGCAGTATCTTGGCGGTACCACTGATGTTACACGTACTGTTGCCCTGTCAAAGCCTGATAAACGGATGAAATCAGACTTTACCCTTGCACTTAAAGGCACTATCAACCTTGCAATGGTGAGATTCCCGACAGGGACAAAGGGATTTCAGATTGAAATACTTGCCCGCAAGGCATTGTGGGACAACGGATTGAATTACGGTCACGGCACCGGACACGGTGTGGGCTTCTTTCTAAATGTTCACGAAGGTCCCCAGACAATAGGCACCGGATCCTCGGGAGATATGAAAACAGTCTTTGAGCCCGGGATGCTTACAGCTGACGAGCCGGCAATATACCGCCCCGGTGAGTATGGTTTCAGAACTGAAAACCTGATCCTGTGCGTTGATGACGTGACAACTGATCACGGCACTTTCCTCAAGTTCGAGACAGTCACACATTGTTACATTGATACTTCTCTAATTGAAATATCCCTTCTTGATGAGCGGGAGCTTAAATGGCTTAATGATTATCATGCAAATGTATTCCGGTCATTAAGTCCTCATTTGAAAGCCGATGAAAAGGAATGGCTGAAGGTGAAGACTGCGCCAATTACCGGTAAAAAAGAAAACTAATCCTTAAATTTTAGCATATATGAAAGTCATAATTCCTGCGTTATTCGCTGTTTTAGTGTTTTTTGCATCCGGTTGCGGGTCTGCAACCATGACTCTTGAGGAGAGACTTGCTACTCTTCCTGCAACAAAGGTTGAGAAAAGTGAAGCTGACAGCATGTTTTCCCAGGCTTACGAGATAATGATAATTCAGCCTGTTGACCATAATAATCCTGACGGACCGAAATTCACCCAGCAGGTGTTTTTAAACTATGTTGGTGCAGACAAGCCGGTAGTTGTTGAGACAGAAGGATATTCTGCCCGCAACGGAAAAACCGAACTGGCAGACATTCTGCAGTGCAACCAGATAATAATTGAGCACAGGTATTTCGAAGATTCTATGCCTGACTCGGTTGATTGGAAGTATCTGACAACCTGGCAGGCAGCAACGGATCAGCACAAGATCATCGAGCTGTTCAAACCGGTCTTCAGCGGCAAATGGATCACAACCGGAATCAGCAAGGGGGGTCAGACAGTAATGTACCACAGCTACTATTATCCGGACGATGTAGATATCAGGGTGCCCTATGTGGGGCCTCTTAACTTCGGACCGGAGGATCCCAGGATGTTGGAATTCCTTGCTAATGCCGGCACCCCCGAATGCCGCGAAAAAGTGTTTGAGTTCCAGAAACTTGTACTACAGAAGTTTGATAAACTGTTCCCGATGTTACAGACTCTTGCTGCTGAGAGAAAATGGACGTTCGACAGGGTCGGAGGAGCGGAGAAGGCTTTTGAAATGGCAGTCCTGGAATATGAGTTCGCATTTTTCCAGTGGGGAAATGTACCATGTGATGCCATCCCGTTCGGAGGTACAGACCAGGAGATATTCAGTCACTTCAGCAGGATAGGGGATTTCAGGTATTTTGCAGATCAGGGGCTGAAATACTTTGAGCCTTTCTTCTACCAGGCTATGACAGAGATAGGTTATTACGGTTACGATTTTGATAAATTTGCAGGACTGCTTAAATATGCAACCGACAACGGAAAGCCCGAGTTTCAGTTCTCGGCTCCCCTGGGGCGTCGATTACAAGTATGACTATGAGTTTGCAAAGAAAGTGGATGCATATATAAAAAATGATGCCATGCATTTCATATTCATTTACGGAGGCAATGATCCCTGGTCAGCCTCGGCTGCAGATCCGGGAGAAAACCAGAATTGTTTAAAGGTTGTTAAAGCGGGTGGTGCACACAATACCCGTATTCGCAACCTGCCGGATGAGCAAAAGGAACTGGTTTTATCCACGCTTAATGAGTGGCTGGAAGCGCCTTCAACGAAGAGATAAGTGTTGATTAAACACTCCTTCGCAGGTCATTTTCAAATATTTAAATAAATTTGTTATTGTTAAAATTATTTAAATATCTTTGCGCTTACAGTCAGGCTGATTTTTTAGTTGTGGTTATAGCTTCTACTGGTTAACCTGCTGACACTAATATTTTTATTAACATTTAATTTAATTTTCAAATGAACATTTTTGTAGCCAAGTTGAGTTCTGTAACCAAAGCAGAAGATCTTCAGGAACTTTTCAGCAAGTTTGGGGAGGTTCTCTCCGCAAAAATCATTATGGACCGTGAGACCGGCTTTTCAAAGCGTTACGGTTTCGTTGAGATGGCGGATGACCGTGCAGGTTTCGAGGCCATCGAAAAACTTAACAACTCAGAGCTTGATGGAAGCCAGATCATTGTTAAGAGATCAGAGCCGAAGGCAGAGAAAAAACCTTTCAGACCGCGCCGTGATTTCCGCGACAGGGATCGCGAACCGAGATACTAGAGCTAAAGGCTGTCAGACGACAGCCTTTTTTTTTAATTTTGGCAAAAAAATGTTCGAATGAAATATCTGGGAATTATAATCCTCGGTCTTTTTTGCACCGTGGTATCGGGGCAGGACAAAGGGGTATCAATGCGTGCTGGCTATTCGTTTCCGTTCGCACCCTACGGTGTCTGGTCTGACAAGGTAACATCTCTTTATGCCAACAACGACTTCAATTTCTATCCCGGTGACGGGTACGGTCTTACATTCGACACTGAGATAAATTCGGAAAAATCTTTTCTGAGGTATCGCGCAGGAGCTTTTTATCAATATGCAGGCAGATATGATATTTATGAAGACGGGCTCCAGACATCTGAGGCCTGGCTTTATCTGACAGGGGCAGGGGTTTACGTAGGCCTGACTTTCAGGGCTGGCTGGGAGCACTGGGGAATCTTCAATTCATACAATGCAGGGATTTTTTCATTCGATTACAGGATGGAAATGCAGTACACCTCAAGTCTTGGCGTCGCGCCAATAAGCAGCAAAGGAGCAGAGGCTGTATCAGGTCCCGGCGGAAAATTCGAGCTCGGCTGCTATGGAGAATACCGGGGATTCGGTATATACCCGTCGTTCCAGCTCTTTTATACCCACAACAGGGCTTCACAGGCTCTGCTGATCAAGACTCTCAATATATCAGCGGGATACAGTTTCTAAGACAGAATCTGCGCCTGAAGCCAGTATGTGCCTGCGCCGGCGAGATAACCGGCCAGAGCCAGCAGGGAAATCTTCTTCATATACCAGATGAAGTCAATTCTTTCGAGACCCATAGCTGCTACACCGGCAGCTGATCCGATTATAAGCATACTACCTCCGGTTCCCGCACAGTAAGCCAGCATTTCCCAGAAGAGGCCATCCTGAACGAAAAAGGCCGAGTAGGCCGGGTCAGCCGCAATCCGAAGCATATCAGGCGTAACTATATCATACATCCCCATAGCACCGGCCACAAGCGGCACATTGTCAACAATCGCCGAAATGCCCCCAATGGCAAGATTTATGAGGTAAATGTTTCCGAGTTTCTCGTTCAGCCATCCTGCAAGAAGACTTAACTGTCCTGCACTCTGCAAAGCTGCACAGCTGACAGGATGCCAAAAGGAAAATGGTGGGAGTGTCGACTTTCTTGACAATATAAAAGATAGTGAGTTTTTTCTTTAACTCCTCCTCTTTATTCCTGTGCATTATTTCAGATACCAGCCATAAAACGCCTAAACCGAATAGCATTCCTACATAGGGAGGGAGGTGAGTGATTGTTTTAAATACAGGTACAAATAAAAGTGCAGATACTCCAAGGATGAGCATAATCTTCTTTTCTCCGGAGGTTGTCAAACCTGCTGCCTGTTGTGATATTTCCGGCCTCTTGACATTACCCGAAACCATGAATGAGAGAATGGCAAGGGGTACAATCATACTGACCATACTTGGAAGGAATACCTTGAGCATTATGTTTACCGTAGTAATCTGCCCGCCTATCCACAGCATGATAGTGGTACATCACCAATGGGAGACCAGGCACCTCCGGAATTCGCGGCAATGACTATCATGCTTGCGAAAATCCACCTTGTCTGTTTGTCAGATATCAGTTTCCGGAGAAGGGCTATCATCACAATTGTGGTGGTCAGGTTGTCGAGAACCGATGACATGAAGAATGTAATAAACCCAATTATCCAGATCAGTTTGACCTGGCTGGTAGTTCTGATTTTTCGGTGATTACAGTGAATCCCTGGTGCTGATCGACAACCTCGACAATTGTCATTGCTCCAAAGAGGAAGAACATTGCGAGTACCCAGAAGAAGTCCCCTAAGATGTAATTAATACCCTGCTCTCACGGGGAGGTGGTGAAAAGCGAAACGGATCTAGGATCCATTACCGGCCAGTTTACTGGATTGATAATCTGGATCATCTGTCAGCGCCCGACAGTTTAAGCTCGTCCAGCGACGCCAGAAGCCGACAAGTGTAAGTGGCATAAAGTGCCCACAGAATTGAAACCTATCAGCAGTGCACTTGCTGCTTTTTCAATTTTATAGGGGATATTCAGCAATAACACCCTACGAAAACCACAACCATTATTGTAATTACATTCAATTTTGTGCAAATTAACAGTCCCGCAATTTTTGCGTAATAATTGTTGAGGTCATGAGAAACTACAATGTAACTCACTGTCACGCCTGATAAGGAATGTCAATGTTACTGAACCCCCGTGACTCCAGATACTTCTGATAGGTCTGCTGGGTTTCATATTCGCCGTGCACAAGAAATACACTCCTGAGCTTCGCCGGATCCTGACATGAAATATAATCTCCCATCTCCTTATAGTCACCGTGGCCAGAATATGATTCAATCTTTTTTATGTCGGCGTTGACAGGGTACTTGGTTCCAAAGATTGAGACAACCTTGTCTCCCCTGAGAATTCTTGCACCCAGCGTTGATGGTGAGCAATAGCCCACCGCCAGTACTGTATTTGCAGGATTGCTGATATTGTTTGCAAGGTGATGCTTGATTCGACCCGCCTCCATCATCCCTGATGATGAAATGATTATCATGGGCTGTTTCATTTCATTCAGCCTCATCGAGTCTTCCTTTGACGTTATGTAAAAAAGTGAGTTGAATCCGAATGGATCGGGATCAGTAAGCATAACTTTTGCCACATCTTCATTGAAGCATTCGGTGTGCATGCGGAAGATATTCGTGGCATTTACGGAGAGCGGGCTGTCTACATAAATATCCACCTTCGGAAGCCGGTTGTCATTGTAAAGATTATTGAGGGAGTAGACTATCTCCTGTGTACGGCCCACGCTGAATGCCGGGATGATTAGTTTGCCCTGTTTTACAACACATGTCTCGTGTACTATTTTCCACAGGTCTTCTTCAGACTCCTCAAGGGTTGCATGAAGACGGTCGCCGTAGGTGGATTCTGTAATCAGGTAGTCAGCCTGGGGAAAAGGCTGCGGATGTTTCAGTATCCTGTTTCCCGGTCTTCCGATATCTCCGGTATAGGCAAGGCGCTTTATGCCATCCTTTTCCTTCAGTTCGAGGGTCACCACACCTCCGCCAAGCATGTGGCCCGTATTCGTGAACCTCACCGTAGTATATTCGTCAATCCGGAACTTGCGGTCATATCCGACAGTAATGAAGAGCTTCATACAGGCGATCGCGTCGGCCTGTGTGAAGAGAGGTTCAACGGTGGGCAGTCCCTTCTTTAACCTTCTCTTGTTGAAAGACCAGGTATCAAGCTCCTGTATCTTTCCCGAGTCTGCAAGCATTATTGAACAGAGATCACGGGTGGCAGTTGTTGTGACAACTGACCCGGTAAATCCGTTGCGGTACACAAAAGGTATCAGACCCGAGTGATCAATATGTGCATGTGAAAGTATTATATGGTCTATCGAAGCCGGGGGAAATACCAAAGCCTCGTTCATTTGCTGGGTTTCAAGGCCCTTTCCCTGGAACTGGCCGCAGTCGAGAAGGATGTTCTTTCCGTGCTCTGTCTCAATCAGCACCTTGCTGCCTGTCACCTCGCGGGCTGCACCGTAAAATGTTAATTTCATAATTGTCGGAACTTTTATTAAGGCAGCAAAGATACCTAAAGTTGAGACAGAATCTGATGAAATAGTAATTAACAAATAGTGAACAATATGATATAACCTCTTTTATGGCTTCGGTTAATAGTATACTTTTGCAACATTGAAAAAACTGCGGTTTAAAACAGATTCATTTATGAAACTTGACAAAATATTTTCATTTCTCACGCCGAAGGAGGGTAAGTTCTATCCACTTTTCAAAGATGCTTCGGCAAACCTTATTATAGCTTCCGAGCTCCTTGTTGAGCTGATGAACGAAACATCATCCGAGAAGAGGGTGGTGCTCGGGCAGAAAATCAAGGAGGCCGAGCTTGTCGGTGACCAGATAGCAAAGAATCTGTACATGGCGTTAAACAGCACATTTATTACACCTTTTGACCGCGAAGACATATTTGACCTTATACATGCAACTGACTCGGTTGTGGATCTGATTTTCGGCGCATCCAAGAAAATTCATCTGTACAACGTGAAGGAGATTCCCCAGGAATTCAAAGACATGGCTGACACAATCCTGAGGGCTTCAATTGAGATCAACACCACTTTCAACGGACTAAGGGATGTCCTTCATCTCACGAAATACAAGGATAACTGTCATAAGATCAGTGAACTTGAGGAGTATGCCGATGATATTAACCACCGTTACCTGGCAAAACTTTTCCAGGAAGAACGTGACGCCATTGAACTTATAAAGAAGAAAGACGTACTGCAGGCCCTTGAAAAAGCAGTTGACCGTTGCGACGATGTGGCGGATATCATCTCCTCGGTAATTGTCAAAATTGCATAATAAAATATCCTGATGGATTTCACACTGCTTATTATAATTGTAGTACTTGCATTTGCCTTTGACCTTATCAACGGTTTTCACGATGCCGCAAACTCAATTGCCACTGTAGTCTCCACCAAGGTTCTCACCCCGTTTCAGGCAGTGGTATGGGCTGCCTTCTTTAATTTTCTGGCTTACCTTGTCTTCCAGCTGAACATTGCTGACACAATTGCCAAAATCGTTGACACATCAGCTATCACCCTTCTTGTAATTCTTTCCGGGATAATTGCTGCAATCATGTGGAACCTGCTTACATGGTACCTTGGTATACCCTCAAGTTCGTCACATACCCTGGTAGGAGGATTTGCAGGAGCTGCAATAGCTTTCTCGGGATGGGAAGTTGTGCACACGGGCAAAATTATTAAAATCGGTGTTTTTATTTTTCTCGCCCCGTTACTCGGTATGATGATTTCATACCTTCTGTCGACCCTTCTGCTGTGGGTTAGCCGGAGGGGCAATCCTTTCAGACTTGACAAGAGGTTCAAGCACCTTCAGCTCCTTTCCTCTGCTTTGTTCAGCCTCGGACACGGCGGAAATGATGCTCAGAAAGTAATGGGTATCATAGCTGCCGCCTTGCTGGTTTTCTTCAACGGGGTTGATCCGTCAGCCATTCCGCACTGGGCGCATATTGGCATGTTGAACGGAAAAATTCACACAATTCCGCACTGGATTGTGCTGGGCTGCTATACTGCGATAAGTGCCGGAACCCTGATGGGAGGGTGGAGGATAGTGAAGACAATGGGATCGAAAATTACCAAACTTACACCTTTCGAGGGTGTGGCGGCTGAAGGAGCAGGGGCCATTCTTCTCTTCGCCACTGAGGCTTTTGGAATTCCGGTGAGCACTACCCACACAATTACAGGGGCAATCATGGGTACCGGACTTACAAAACGCGTTACCGCAGTGAGATGGGGGGTGACAATTAACCTGCTCTATGCATGGTTAATTACAATCCCGATTTCAATGCTGCTTGCCGCAGGTATTTATAAACTTCTTTCCCTGATAACGGGTCTGCACTGACAAAGCCCTGTCACTGATTCATTGTCTCAAATCCCCGTACCGTTCCGGATTCACACTTGTGAAGATCGAATATTACTATTTCATTCTCACCTTTTTGAAGCCATGAGGCGGGACAGTAAAGCCTCTGTTGCGGTCCTATCTCCCAGTATCGTCCCAGATTACGTCCGTTGACCCAGACCGTACCCTTGATGAAATTGGTCATGTCAATGAATGTGTCAGCGGTCTTGTCCAGGGTGAATCGTCCCCTGAAGAATACCCCGGGTTTTGAAAGCTCGGTTCCGGGTTTAAGTGTCCTGATAAACTCCTCATTCATAGGGAGGCCGTAAACATCCCAGTTCATCAGTGTCATACCGTTAAGGATGACACGGTCAGTGATGCCTTTCCTGTCGATAATGGCGTGAGCGAAATTGATCCGTCCCATACCCTCTGTGAAGATTTCAAGTAATGGATCTTTGACCTCGCTGCGCGGAAGCTCAACAGAGTTGATGCCAAGCCTGCGGTCCAGCGTCCCGATGTATGTGCCGTTTAGAAATACGGTGGCATAGTCATGAATATCTATTACAGTAAGCTTACCGCTCTTGTGGCCGATGAGTTTAGTCGAATAGAGCATGAATCCGTAATCCTGCCCGTACTCTTCAAATGATTCAGGTTGAACTGATCTGACAGCCACTGGCAGATTATCCCAGACGGACGTGAAGGGCACTGCTTCGATTGCAGGCAGAGTCATTACAGGAACGGGATCAGGGATGGGCGGAAGCTTCTGTTTCTTTGGCAGGTATGAACCAATAAGCTCTCTCAGAGCAATGTATTTGGGTGTAGCCTTTCCCTGCTCATCAATCGGAGCATCATAGTCGTAGCTTGTAATGTCAGGCTCATAGCCCTTGCCGCCAGAGTTGGCTCCGGCAGTGAATCCGAAATTGGTACCTCCGTGTATGACGTAGAAATTAAACGATTTGCCGGAATCCATCAGGAATCTGACTTCGTTAAGCAGAGCTGCGGTGTCTGGCCTGGCCCAGTCCTCACCCCAGTGGGTCAGCCATCCGGGGTAAGTCTCACTTGAGAATACAGGAACACCGGGGTTCATCTTCCTGGCAAGGATGAAATCTTCCTCGCTGCTGCCTGAGTCGAGTCCTACCGCACACCCTGGCAGTGTCCCCGCTTCCAGCATGTATGTCGTGGGACCGTCACCCGTAAAGAGAGGCACATCAATGCCGTTTTTTTGCCATATACCTTTCAGAGCTTCCAGATAGTTACGGTCATTTCCGTAGCTGCCGTATTCGTTCTCAACCTGAAGCATCAGCAACGGTCCGCCGTTGGTTATAAGATAAGGACGCAGAACATCAGCCAGCCGCGAAATATACCTCTCAGCGGCTTTCATGTAGACAGGATCAAGACACCGTACCTTTATGCCGGGGGTGCGAAGAAGGTATGGAGGCAGTCCTCCAAACTCCCATTCGGCGCACACATAAGGACCGGGTCTTATAATTACCCACATGCCCTCTTCTGCTGCAATTGAAATAAACTTTGATATGTTCCTGTTCCCGGTATGAAAGTCATAGATGCCCTCCTTTTCTTCATGATAGTTCCAGAACAGGTAGGCTGACACCGTGTTGCAGCCCATTGCTTTTGTCATGCGGATCCTGTGACGCCAGTATTCTTCCGGGATACGTGCAGGGTGCATTTCGCCGCTTATGATCCGGAAAGGAGTGCCGTCAAGCAGGAAATCACTGTTACCATACGTAAAAGTATGCCGGCCTGTCTGTGCCAGAACGACCGGGAAGGCTAACCGTCACCAGGAGAGCCCCGATGACAGCTGCCAGTATTAGTATTCTGTTTTTTTTCATCGGAGGTCCCGTGTATTTTTTTGAAAATCTTAAACTGCCGGTTTCGACCATTGAGGAAGGACAGTTGTCTTAAACTCTTCCTTTTCCCTGATCAGTTTTTCAATATCGAGACCTATTGTTTTCTGAGCTGCTGATTTTGATGATATGTCAGGTATTGTGACTTTAGAAGCACCCAGCCCGATGAGAGTTCCGGTAAGTTCGATCCGGGCATCCATCGCTCTCAGGATCCCGTTGCTGATTATCGAAGCAACCTCAAGCGGTGCGTGAAATGATGCACCGTGAGATGCACCCGTGAAGTCCCATCTCCACTGTGCCTGCCTGATGAGTGCCAGTGCAGGTTTCATCGTTTCTTCGCTGGCGCCGGCATCCCATGCCGCTTTTGCTTCATAATGTGCGTTGACAAGAATCAGCTCCAGCTGGTTACGCATGGCTGCAATCTTATCCTGGCGTTCATAAACATTGTTCCTGAGTTCCTCTTCACTCTGACGGTGGCACACAGCACAGGTGTTTGCAATTGCATTAAGCGGACTCTGGACATGATGACTCGTGAACTTAACCCCGCCCTCGCTTATATAGGGCATATGGCAGTCAGCGCAGGCTACTCCCCTCTGGGCGTGGATTCCCATCTTAAATAATTCATAGTCAGGATGCTGTGCCTTTAGCATTGGAGCCTTGCTGATTGAGTGCGTCCAGTCGGAGAAGCCGTAACTATCATAATAACTTTCTATTGCATCAGCGGTCATGCCTTTGTCCCAGGGGAAGGTCAGATATTTTCCATCACCTTTAAAGTAGTATTCGACGTGGCACTGTGCGCAGACGAGGCTTCTCATCTCCTGGTGACCTGCTGTGGAAATATCCTTGCCCTGCCGCTCAAAAGCCTCTTTCAATGCAGGTCTTGTAATTGTGAGAACCATGCTTTCAGGGTCATGGCAGTCGGCACAGCCGATCGGGTTTGTAATTTCAGGACCCAGAGCGGCCCAGGTCGATTTGTAGAAGCTTTCCGGGCCCATCGTGTTCATCATGCGGGGTACATCGGGACTTTTGCAGGCCCAGCAGGTTCCCGGCTGGGGACCGGCATCAGGAGTCATTGGCGCCGCGGTGCGGAGGGTGTTCCTGATATCATCGATTGCGTAGAAATGCCCCCTTGCCTGGTAATAATCCTTTGAAAACGCATATCCTGCCCACAGTACAACCATCTCCGGGTCGGTCTGCAGTACGTCGATGGGCTTGTTGCCTGCGTACCTGCTTTTAAAAGTAGTATCTGCGGTTTTCAGAAATGTCTGGTACTCACGGGGGTAGAACTTTCCCCATACACTGTTGTCAGATTCGAACTGCTGGAGTCCTGTCGGAGGACGGTACGCATACCGGGCCTCACTGCGCCTTTCGACAATCGATGAGGCAAGCAGCCCCAGCAGGAATACGACAACGACTGTGCCGAAGAACAGGAGCCACCCGAACCACGGCTTTTCAGATACAATTTCCCTGACAGTTTTCATATTATTATATTTGAGTTTTTACAGGTTGTCTTTGAGTCCCGGCGTTATGGCTCCGGGGGTTGAGGAAATGCTGTTTACACGGTCATGAGGCGTGTTGCGGTGACAATCAAGGCATTCTCTTTCTCTCATTTCTGCCATGGCCGTTTCAGGTCTGCCCGGGCCGTCACTGAAGAGTGAAGCATGACATCTCAGGCAGTTATCGTGCACAACACGCTTGCCTGCCTCCCTTATATAAATTGCCTGGGGTTCATTGCGCAGGGTGAAGACTGTTGAGTGCCTCAGCCCGTCACTGGCCTTGAACATATATTTGCTTATAACGTTGTTATGCGGGACATGACATGCATTGCAGTCGGTTACGCTTCTGTGCGAACTATGAGCCCAGGTTGAAAACTGCGGAGTCATTATGTGACAGTTGATGCAGACCCGCGGGTCATCCGAAAGGTAGGAAGTGGCTTCTGAGGTCCTCAGAAGGAACAGGACTGTTCCGGTAAAAATGCCAAGAATAACTACCACAGGCATCCTCCACCCTTCAGGAGGGATGAAGCGATGCAGAAACTTGCCGGGTTTATTCATAGCTGGCTATTTATTATTGTCCGGAACAAAAAGATTCAGGCAGACGCTGCCCGGGAAGGTGATAGCCCCCGGTGTTACGTGTAATTCAGAATGCAGAGTGCCACCAGGGCAGTACCGTACCGCTTGTCAACTGTCAGGGATTCAGTGCTGACAATAGGTTCGCCAAGATAGTACTTCGCAAAAGTCCGTTCATGCAGGTCTTTCAGAACAGTATACAGCCTTTCCTCCAGTGCTTCCATATCAAAGTACCCTGACAGCTCGCACACCAGTCCTCCTACCTTCTCCTCGCATGTGTCATCGGTATACATCCACGCATAAATAATACCTGCGGAGATATGTTCACCGTAGTACCCGTTGGCCACTGCCATAATTGTGCAGAGTTCAGATCCGTAAGGTGGCATATCAACTTCATCAAGAGTAACCAGTTTTGCCGAGGAAGGCAGTACCGAGGAGTAGTTCATGATGTTGAATTCCGATATTCCGGCATCATTCAAAGCCATGTGATACGATCCGGGATGAATCGCATATTCACTGCAGCCTGAACCTTTTGTTGCGAAGAATTCATGCGGGATTCTGTTCTGGGTGATTTTGACCATTTCTTCTAAGTGATATTTATGTTAAACCTGAGCCTTATGCAGGCGTGCAAATATATTTAAAGTTAAGCAAAAAAGAGATAATTTTGGACTGAAATACAGGCTATGGCTTAAGGATAACTTTTTTTCATAGCTTTACTAAAAATCACTGCAAAAATAACTTCTATGAAACATTCACTTGCTATCCTATTGGTGTCACTTTCACTGATTGGCACTTCCTGTAAAACGGGTGAGACAGTTCAGAATGATGCCGGATCAAGGGCTGATAAATTGCTTTCACAGATGACTCTCGATGAAAAGATAGGACAGATGTCACAGCTTGACATTGGGTATTTCCGTGATGCCGAACAGCTTAAGCAGGCTGTAAGGGATGGCCGCTGCGGTTCACTGCTGAACTTTTTCGGAGCAGAACAGGTAAACGGTATACAGAAAATAGCAGTTGAAGAAAGCAGACTTGGCATCCCGTTGATTATCGGCAGGGATGTCATCCACGGTTACCGTACCATTTTCCCTATTCCCCTGGGTATGGCAGCTTCCTGGAATCCGGAGGCAGTGAAACAAGCCTATCGCATTGCAGCGACTGAAGCTTCATCACAGGGGATTAAATGGACTTTCGCCCCGATGATTGACATTACCTGGGATCCACGCTGGGGAAGGATAGCGGAGGGGTGCGGCGAAGATCCTTACCTGGCTTCGGCAATGGCCACAGCCATGGTCATTGGAATACAGGGAGACAGCCTGACCGATCCCACATCAATTGCAGCGTGTGCCAAACATTATGTGGGATACGGATTTACGGAAGGTGGCCGTGATTATAATACGACATATATCACCGAACCGGTTTTGAGAAACGTTGTGCTTAAGCCCTTCAAAGCCGCAAAGGATGCAGGTGCACTCACTTTTATGTCGGCGTTCAATGACCTCAACGGAGTTCCTACATCGGCCAATGAGTTTACACTTAAGCAGGTGTTGCGCAATGAATGGAAATTCGACGGATTTGTGGTAAGTGACTGGGGTTCCGTTGTTGAGCTGATATCACACGGTTATGCAGTTGATGAAAGCGATGCTGCTGCAAAGGCAATAAATGCAGGGGTGGAAATGGAGATGGCGTCAACCAGCTATTTTGACAATATCAAAAAACTTCTTGAAGAGAATAAGATCACCCAGGCTCAGATTGATGAGGCTGTTCTGAACATCCTGACAGTGAAATACAAGCTTGGCCTGTTTGACAACCCCTATGTAAATACCGAAGCTGAAAAGATATTGCTTGACCCGGCATTTCTTGAACATTCCCGTACTGTGGCCAGGGAAAGTGCTGTGCTTCTCAAGAATGAGAGCAGGACCCTGCCGCTGAATACTGATATCTCATCAGTGGCGGTAATCGGACCTCTTGCTGACTCACCGCGCGACCAGCTTGGTACCTGGTGTTTTGACGGCAACCCTGAAAACTCCGTGACACCATTGAAAGCCATCAGAGAGTTGCTGGGTGAAAAGAAAGTCAACTATGTAAACGGCCTCAGATACAGCAGAGATAAGAGTACTGACCAGTTCAGTGCAGCTATCGCTGCCGCGAAAAAGTCTGATGCAATAATCTTTTTTGCCGGGGAAGAGTGGATACTTTCCGGCGAAGGTCAGTCGCGTGCAGAGATTGACCTTCCGGGTGTGCAGAGTGAACTCCTGGCAGAACTTTCAAAAACAGGGAAACCCCTGATTACGGTGGTAATGGCAGGCCGTCCACTTGCAATAGGTGAGGAACTCGGAGAATCCGACGCCGTGCTCTATGCGTGGCATGGTGGTACAATGGCAGGACCTGCACTGGCAGACCTGATCTTCGGAAAAGAATCACCTTCAGGAAAGCTTCCTGTTACTTTCGTCAAGGGTCCCGGGCAGATACCCTTCTATTATTACCATAACAACACCGGCAGACCTGCGACTGCGCAGTCGTGGACTCCAATCGACAGCATTTCAGTAGAGAATCCGCAGAGTTCGCTCGGCTATAAATCATTCTGGCTCGATTACGGGTACACACCGCTGCTCCCGTTCGGCTTCGGCTTAAGCTACACAACATTCGAATACAGTGATCTTTCACTTTCTGCCGTTTCAATGAGCAAAACGGGATCAATCACAGTCAAAGCCACTGTTTTAAATAGCGGAGACATGGATGCCGTCGAGGTGGTGCAGCTTTATGTCCGTGACCGCGTCGGGAGCATTACAAGACCCGTGAAAGAGCTTAAAGGGTTCCGCAGGGTAAACATTCTGCATGGCGAAAAAGCCGTTGTAGAGTTTACAATAGATGCTGCTGACCTGGCGTTCTTCAACGGGAGAGAGACTCTTACCGAAGCCGGGCAGTTTGATGTCTGGGTAGGTACAAACTCTGATGAGGGATTGCATGGTGAATTTATAGTTGAATAGGTGAATAATTAAATATGAAGAAAATGAATCCGATACTTTTACTGATGTTTTGCCTGGGATCGGTTCTGGCACCCGGATGTGTCAAACCTGAAGATCCCAAACCTGCCCCCGAAAAGCCGAGCCTGGTAAAAACCCTGATGTGGAGTGACGAGTTTGACTATTCAGGCCTCCCCAGTCCGACCAAATGGAGTTATGACACCGCCGGCAATGCAGGCGGTTGGGGAAACAATGAAAAGCAGTTTTACACACAGGCACGTCTGAAAAATGCGGAAGTAAAAGACGGATACCTAAACATCACAGCCAGAAAAGAGGAGTATAAAGGATTCCAGTATACTTCGGCAAGGCTTGTAACCAAAGGGAAGGGCGACTGGCTGTACGGGAGGATGGAGATCAGGGCGAAGATTCCTGACGGCAGGGGAATGTGGCCGGCAATCTGGATGCTGCCGACTGACTGGGCTTACGGCGGATGGCCAGCAAGCGGAGAAATAGACATAATGGAAAATGTGGGTTATGACCCCTTCGTCATTGTTGCTTCCGCCCATACTGAGAAGTATAACCATTCAATTGGCACACAGAAGAACGCTACAATAAATATCCCTACCTGCTATTCTGAATTTCACGTTTATACCCTTGAATGGGAGATTAAGGAATACAGGGTATATGTCGATGACAGGCTCTATTTTACTTTTAAGAATGAAGGTACCGGATATAAGGTGTGGCCGTATGACAAGAGATTCCACCTGCTGCTGAACGTGGCTGTGGGCGGTAACTGGGGAGGCATACAGGGTATCGATGATACGGTCTTCCCCCGTACAATGGTGGTTGATTACGTCAGGATTTACCAGTATATATAGCTGTTCAAATTAAGCAGGGTAGCGGCTCCGGGATCAGGAAGATTATTTTCTAATAATTTTTTCATTCCGGGTTTTTCCCTCAGTGACAACTGTCACGATATAGGTTCCGGGTTTGAATCCGGTCATGTCGATTTCATAACTCCCGGTGCCGGGTTCAAAGGTGAACAGCATGCGCCCCTGAATGTCAGTCAGAATTACTGCCAGGAGGGGACTGTCAGCCTGTATCCTGAGCCTGTCAGCAACGGGGTTCGGGAAAATCCGGATGCTTCCGGCAAAAGGAAGATCATCGTCTGAAGTGATTATTTCGTTTGATGCTGTCCAGCTTGAAGGCAGAGAATTATCAAGATTTATATCGGTCAGTTTCAGGAAGAACCCGTTGCCGTCAGCAAGGGGCCAGGGCGACGCATCGAGGTAAGTTACATTGTCGATTATGTTCCCGAACCCGTCGGCGAGGATAATTGTCTGGCTGTTGTTTGACAGTTGTCTTGTGAACTGGCCGTAAGGGGCGAAACCGTACTTCCTCTGAAATTCAGCGGCGTTGCTGGCCAGGATCACGCACAAACCCGGACCCAGGGTGGCGTTGGCAGGGAACTGGTAAACCAGTCCTGTCCCTCTGAAGTAGATACCCGTGAGACTGACTGCCTGGGTGCCGTTATTTCGTATCTCGATGAACTCAAGGTCATCGCCGTCAGGGAATGCCGGTGTAACCATCGGGTGATACATTATCCTGGTGATCACTAGCGGAGGCACTGCAACATTACTGCAGGCTGAGAATGAACCAATGTTGGCTGACATCCAGCTGAGCCTCGCTGTAATAAATGTCTTGATGCCCGCTATGCGCTGGGCGTGAGTTCCGGTCTTTCCCCATCTTGTCATAATCTCTCGCAACAGCCTCGCTGATAATTGCAACTGTCTGATCTATATTTGATTCGAGGTCAGACTGGTTAAGCGGCTGTCCCGGCTGGATGAGTTCGTTGTACCTCCTGGAGAGGTAACATCTGAACTGGGAATTGTAGAAAAGGTCTCTCCAGAATCTTGAACCGTCATTCTGGTAATCCTGGAAAAACCAGATGTCAGGTTTGCTCCTGTCAAGATACCATTGAAAAAGATCATTGCCGTATGAGAGATCAATGTCCCATAGCGGACCCGCTCTCAGTTTACCGTTAAGGTCCTTGTGGAAATAGGTACTGTAATTATAAGCATCAGGATTTGCTGCAAACTCACTCAGGAGCATAAAGTCGACAAAAGAGGGTACGTCGATTATTGACGGATATCCGTGTTATCAGGGAAATGTCATTGTTTTTGGCGGCAGTTTCAAGTTTGAAGAATTCGCCCCTGATATAGTTTGTCTGCTGAGTTGTTGCATCCTCCGGCTTCGGGAAATGGTGTATGTAATCCACTGGCGGTCCGAACCAGCTGTACATAGTCCAGGCAATAGGGTCTCCGCCCGTAGGTTTATCGGCCTTTGTTATATAACCTCCTGTAATTGCCGGGAGAAGGTTGTCAGCGGCAGTAATTTTATGTATATCCACACGGTTATTGTCGGCTTTTATCTTTTCCTGCAGCATATAGAGGCCCCTGTAATTACCGTTTACAACCACCTCGCAGTATTCGCTCCGGGAGGCATAGTTACCGAGGCGGCGTGAAAGCGACAGTGTGAGAAAGTCCCTTATCATGGCTGTATCAAATACCATCCCGCCCAGTATCCAGTCGTTTTCAGGAGGCATATTCAGGAGACTCACATTGTTGTTTGTGATGTTGTCTGCCATCAGGGTTGTAAAGCCGTAGTTCTTCTTGGGCGACTCCTGTGAGGAGGAGCCTCTGATTTCGATATCAATTCTTCCGGTGTAATTCAGGTAGGCGGGAGTATTCTGATCTGTCAGGTAGTTACGGAGTCCCGGTCCCCTGTAAATTATCTTCATGGTTCCCTTCACTCCGGGTTCATCAGGAATTGAGACTCCGCCGTCAGTAGTTACAATGACAATGGGCAGGTTGCTGTCTGTGAAAGTCTGCCCTTTCAGCGGCTGCAGCAACATGGCAAAAAGAAAAATAAGTGTGCAGGGTTGTCTCATGAAATTAGTTCCTGAAGATGTCAAAATTAGCAATTATGTCAGTATTTATAATTAAATGGACCCCATACCGGTTAATAACCTGTTCTGTTCACTGAAAAATCAGATAAAGAGAGGCCAGTTTTGTATCGATTGGTTATTATCTTTGATAAATAGCGGCGGTAATGAACTGATCACAAAAGAGATTGTTCTGTAATCAGCCAGGGAGAGAACTTAAAACTTACAAGAATGAAAAAGATAGCAATACTATTATTTATTTCGGTAACTGTGCTGGCAGCATCCTGTAACAAAGAGACTGTTTCAGACCGTTTTACATTTCTTACCGGACATATCTGGAGGACTGACAGTCTCCTGGCTGGAGGGGTTGATGCCAGCGGTGCCGGTCAGCTGCTCGAAAAATTTGCCGGTGACATTAAATTCAATGAAGACGGTACCGGTTACTTCGGACAGTATACCGGTACGTGGAGATTTGTCTATGACGAGACAAGTATTGTTCTTGAGTCACCTGAACTGCCGGTTCCGCTGACTGCACTTATAAAGGAACTGACAGCAACTTCCCTGAAGCTGACAACGAATTATCCGAACATTGCCGAGCCGTCAAATCCGCTTAAGATCAGGATGACATTCAAACCCAAATAATGCATCGCTTCTTTATATTATTTACAGCAATCCTGTGGATGTTGCCGCTAATATCCGTTGCCCAGGTCAGAGTAAGCGGAAAGGTTACCGACCGTGACAGCCGTGAGTCGCTGCCGGATGTCTACGTGATTTACGGAAAAGGAGTGGGAACAGCCACTGACGCCAGGGGGTATTATAGTTTTACAGCTGACACAGGGAATATATCTGTCACATTCAAATATCTGGGATATAAGACGTTAACTGAGCAATTGCGACTTGTCACCGGCGAAAATGAAGAGTTAAACATATCATTGGAGGCTGAATCACAGGAGATAAGCCAGGTTGTTGTGACTGCCGACAGGACGGAGCAAAGGGTTTCGGAGCTAACCGTATCTATGGATATAATTAAACCTGCAATTCTATCACAAAGTCATATTACCGACGCACAGGAGTTGATTAATAAAACACCCGGTATAGAGGTGCTTGATGGTCAGGCATCAATCAGGGGAGGGAGCGGATTCAGCTACGGTGTCGGGAGCAGGGTGCTGGCCCTTATCGATGGTCTGCCGATGATGTCAGCAGATGCAGGTGGCATAAAATGGAACTTCCTGCCGCTTGAAAATCTCTCCCAGGTAGAAATAATCAAGGGAGCATCATCGGTGATGTACGGATCCTCTGCACTTAACGGCGTAATTAGTTTCAGGAGTGCAGAAGCGTCGAATGTGCCACTTACAAGGTTCTATATTGAAACAGGAGTATTTGGAAACCCTGCGAACAGAAACTGGGTCTGGTGGAATTCTCCGCGGATATGGTCATCTGCATCTTTTTCGCATCTTCAAAGACGGGGAAACACAGATATAGGGGTGGGTTTAAGCCTGCTTACGGATAACAGTTACAGAAAGTACAATGACGAGATGCTCGGCAGGGTTAACCTCAGGCTTAAGCACCGTAATTCAAAAGTCAGGGGCTTTGTTTATGGACTGAATCTTGGGGCAGGTACAACCCGTAAAACAGATTTTATCCTCTGGGATGACGCTATCACAGGAGCTCTCGTTCAGGACACCTCCTCAGTATCGAGGCTCACCAGCCGGTTTTTTACAGTCGACCCGTTCATATCACTTAACAGGACCGAACGATTCAGGCATGATTTGCGCATGAGGTTCCAATCGTCAGCCAACAGGTTTCCGGTGAGAACTGAGAATAACGCAGGTTCAGTTTCCCTGTTCACTGAATACCAGTTCCGGTACCTTATTTCAGACTTCCTGAATTTTAATGCAGGAGCATCCGAAAGTTGGAGTAATGTGACATCCAGTTTCTTCGGGAACCATCACGGTCTCAACCTGGCTGGGTTTGCACAGTTGGAGGGTCGGCCGGTTGCCCGGCTTAAGATTTCTGCCGGAGTGCGTGTTGAACAGAATATTCTCGACGGGGAAAGAGACAGGGTGGTCCCTGTCTTCAGGACCGGACTGAACTGGCAGGTTGCCGGATTTACATTTATCAGGGCGTCATTCGGACAGGGTTACCGTTACCCGTCTATTGCAGAGAAACATGCCTCAACGACCCTGGGCTCCGTAAAAATATTCCCCAATCCTTTTGTGCAGGCTGAATCAGGGTGGACATCCGAAGTTGGAGTGAAGCAGGGTGTTATGCTCGGAGAAATGAAGGGGCAGGCTGACCTTTCTCTTTTTTTCAGCCAAAACAGTGATATGATTGAATATGTTTTCGGGCTTTTTCCGGATCAGGTTACGGGTAATTACGGGCTCGGATTCCAGGCCACGAACGTCGAACAGGCGAGGATATACGGATCGGAAGCCGAAATTGTTCTTACAAGATCCTTCGGTGAACTGGAGGCTACTTTAAGCGGTGGATATACTTTTATCTATCCCGTTGAGTTCAATTCATACACAAACAGAAATTCTGATGTGTGGCTCAAATACAGGCGAAAGCATAATGCAAAGCTCAGTCTGGGTTTTGATTGGAATAAGTTTGAGTCCGGACTTAACCTTTACGCAAGGTCAAAGACACTTGACGTCGATGATGTTTTTCTGAATCCTGAGACAAGGGAGCAAATCCTTCCGGGCTTCTATACATACTGGCAGGAAAGCAACACAGGATATATATTGCTTGACGGTAATGCCGGTTACAGGTTCAGTGATGTTTTTACACTTTCGCTGGCTGTAAAGAATATTACTAATACAGTTTACATGGGCCGCCCGGGTGACATCCAGCCTCATCGAAACTTCAGTTTAAGGCTTTCCGGCAGGTTTTGAAAACACGGGCCATCAGAACAAATTATTTATAACTTGCCATAAAATTAAACACATCAGAATGAACGTGAGGGTATTTTTACTTATTGTGATTTCCCTGGTGGCTTGCACACAGCTGCAGGGACAGAAGAAAAGCAGGAAGGTCGTGGTTTCAGGCACTGTTACTTTTGAGAACAAATCCAAAGTTGCCGGGGCAATGATCCTGGCCGACCGGATAAACACAAATGTCATAACTGACAGTCTTGGACGCTTTGAAATTGAGGTAAGACGCAGTGTAAAGACAATAGGTGCGTTTACATATGAATACGGTTCAGCCGAAATAGCCCTGAAGGACAACCAAACGGTAATCATTCCTTTGGACGGAACATTTGCAATTAAGGATTTTATTCCGGGTCAGACTGATGATGATGAAACCGTAAATATCGGTTATTCAAAAGTTAGTAAGAAGAACAATTCAACCTCTGTGGGCAGTATCGATGCGACGGAAGACAAGTACTCAGCCTATACAAATATTTATGATCTGTTAAGCAGCCAGGTGCCCGGTGTTCAGGTCAGCGGCAGGACCATCCGGGTCAGGGGTATAACCTCTATAAATGCAAGCAATGATCCGTTACTTGTAGTCGACGGGATGGTGGTGTCGTCAATCGACAACATAAATCCCAGGGAGGTTAAATCGATCAGTGTGCTCAAAGGGTCGGAAGCCGCCATCTACGGATCACGGGGAGCAACAGGTGTTATCCTGATCGACCTGAAAGGTTCTGAAAGGAAGTAGCCACAGGAGGTGAGTTATTTTTGATACTTGGCGGAGGTCAGTAACGCTTTGACTTCAATATATTTAGTATAATTTATTGCTGTTTTGCCCTCATTATCCTGAATTAACGGATCTGCCCCACTTTCCAATAACAGATTTACAATTTTGGAGTGTCCCCGTGATGCTGCAGCGAATAATGCGGTAGCGCCCGTGTTAGTTTCCATATTCACATCGGCTCCATTGTCCACAAGGGCCTTAACTACTTCGACCACACCCTTTAAAGATGCAAGGATCAGGGCAGAATTGCCATTCTTTGTCTGTATATCTACGTTTGCACCCTTATCCAATAAAAGTTTTACAGTTTCCTTTTGTCCGGTCTGAGAGGCTAAGATCAAAGCAGTAGAGCCGTTAGCATCCTGTAGATCAACGTTTATGCCAGTATCAAGCAGTAGTTTTACAATTTCGGTGAACCCGTTCTGTGATGCCAGTATCAGTGCAGATGTACCGTCATTATCCTGCAAATCTGCTTTTGCCTTATTTTCCAGCAACAGTTTTACAATTTCCTGATGACCGTATTCGGATGCCGCGATGAGGGCGGTAGCTCCGTTATTTGCAGGCAAATCAGTATGAGCCCCATTTTCAAGCAGGAGCTTTGCAACTTCGGTGCGTCCGTCCTGAGAAGCAATATATAGGGCGGTTGTGCCGTTAAGCGTCTGGAAATCAACGTTTGCCCCTTTTGCAAGCAATATCTTGCATACATCCGCATAGCCCGATTCAGCTGATGCTATTAAAAGGCTTGCCCCGTTTTTTTCAACATAGTTGACATTATCAATTTCCTGAGCTGCCGTAAGAGCATTTTTATGATTCCGTTCCATCAGAGCATCCAGCAACTTTTTCGCCTGGGTTTTTGGTTGTGCCTCAGCAACAGTTGTTAATAAAATGATCATTACTGAGATAATCGCAGCTTTCAATTGCGGTTTCATATTGGCAGGGTTTTTAAAAATAATTACTAAAACTAAACGCATAAATACTTCTGGACAAACAATTTTGATCTATGGTACCTGAATTTTGATAAATGTCTGTTTTTTGAGGGTTATGAAGAATGTCCCTTGAATCAGATGCTATTCGGATAAGCTTAAAACATATTAATCAGGTGTTTATAAATTTCATTTTGGTGTATGATAATGCGAGAAATTATTCAGAAGGAATCCCGTCTGTTTCATTAAATTTGCGTCACGCTGCTTAATTTGAGTTTTGATGGCACTGAAAAATCTTATCCTGATCATTAATGCTCCTTTTGGATCTGACTGAAAGGCTTACATACCGGAAGGTATCTCTTTTCTGGGGACCGCTGGCACTTACCTGGCTGATGATGGCCTTTGAGCAGCCAATCCTGATTGCATTTATTGCCCGGTTAAGTGATGCAAAGTTAAACCTTGCGGCTTTTGGTATTGCAGGGTCATTTGCAATGATAATTGAAGCACCTATCATAATGCTGATGAGTGCTTCCACGGCTCTTGTCACAGGGCGCAATTCATACAGGAAGCTGAAACACTTTACAGACATTTTAAACGCCGGGATCACCGGTGTTCAGATTATAATCCTGATTCCTCCGGTTTTCAACTTCATCGTTATTGGTCTTATGGGTGTACCTGAAGAAGTTGCAAGGCTTGCCCACATTGCTCTGATTATCTTTCTTCCCTGGGCTGCATCGATCGGTTACAGGAGGTTTTACCAGGGCATCCTAATAAGGAACAACCTGACGAGACGGGTGACATATGGCACAATGGTCAGACTGTCAGTCATCCTGGTAACAGGTATATTCCTGTATTCGGCAGGTGTGCCAGGAGCATATGTCGGTGCAGGGGCAATGTCACTTGCTGTTCTTTCCGAAGCAATAGCAACGAGGATAATGGTGTCAAAAACTCTTAAGACACTGATTAATAAGGAAGACACCGAAAACGGTAATCTGGGCTTAAGATCGATCTCAAAGTTCTATTACCCGCTTGCACTCACCTCAATTTTATCGCTTGGTGTGCATCCCTTCGTTACATTCTTTCTCGGCAGGAGTAATATGGCAGTGGAGTCACTGGCCGTTCTCCCGGTCGTGAATTCACTTGTATTCATTTTCAGAAGCCTGGGATTATCCTACCAGGAGGTGAATATTGCCCTTATCGGAACATATAAACAGAACTACAGGGTATTAAGGAATTTTGCACTATACCTTGGCATAGTGGTAACGGTTTTGATCTCCGTCATGGCATTCACTCCTCTTGCCGACCTGTGGTTTATTAATATCTCAGGACTGAGCAAGGAGCTTGCTGACCTTTCCTACCTGCCACTTAAGATAATGGTGCTTTTACCAGCATTGACGGTCCTGTTGAATTTTCAAAGGTCCTTACTTGTAATTAACAAAACCACTGGCACTATTTCAGTAGCAACAGCCATAGAGCTTATAGGAATTATTGCTGTATTGCTTGTATGTGTTGTATTTCTGAACCTTGTCGGTGTGGTCGCTGCTGCAATTGCTTTTACGGTTGGCAAAGGCATTTCGACACTCTACCTGATACCCAGGCAGTTATCAGCCGTAGAAAGCTGGGAGGCCCGGAATGTTGCCCGCAAATTGCAGGTTTAATCCCGGAGCCCGTATTGTTTCAGGAGTTAATTATAATAAAGCTGAACCTCAATCAAAGAATTAATGCAAACAAAAGAATTACAGCAAAAGCTTCTGGAAGCATATTCAATTAAGAATCTCAATAACATTTCTCTCACCCTTATAAATCTCTACAGGGCCGGTGATTTTACTGCACTTCAGAGAATTTCAGAACTGATAAGTGACTTTGTGTCTGTACCGATTGCGGATGACGGCAAAGGTTTTTCAAAACTTATAATGCTTTATCATCCTGACAGGGCCAGTTTTCATTTAGACGAAATCAACAGACTTGCGGGGGCGAATAATTTTGACAGGTTGCTGGAGTATTCTCATATTCTTAAGCTAGAGCGGATTGATGAGATTGCCGTTGCACTTAAGAGTTTTGAGGATATAGATTATTCCCCTGTTTATGATTGGGATGTGGAGACAGAGGGTTTTACTGTATTCTATGATAGTGAGCCAGCCAACCTGAAAAAACCAAAGACAAATACAAAACTGGTAGGGTATGCATTTTACGATGCAATTAAAATGAGGGAATATGGCCATACTGACATTGAATTTCCCTCAGTTTATCTCGAAGACATTGAGGAATTTGAATTATCATCATCCGATATCAACGATCTTGATGGGGTGCAATTTTGCATCAATGCTAAAACTATTGATGTGTCAGACAACAGGATTTCAGATCTTACACCCCTGTTCGGGTTGGCAAACCTGGAGGAATTGAACCTTTCTGATAATCAGATTGGTTATCTTGATGGCATAGGAAATCTTGTAAATTTGAAGAGCATCCTTTTATCGGGAAATTATATCGAAGACATAACACCTCTTTTTGAACTGAAGAAGCTTGAATATGCTGACCTGAGGGAAAATAATGTTGATATCAACCTTATTAATGATTTACTGGAGTCGGGAGTTGATGTGGATTATTAAGAACTGAGATTTTTTTCTTAATTTGGATAGTCAAAAAGCAATGAGGATTTAATCCATTTTGGGAAAGAATTCCTTAATTAGTTAACTATGGCTCCCTTTAGTTGAAATGTTAAAAATTGAAAGTCATTCAAATTAAAACATCAATAATTATGAAATCCACACTAGCATTTCTCTTCTCCCTCACCCTTATGATTTCGGCACATGCTCAAACGAAATCGATAAGTTCGACACCACCGCTGTCCGAATCCTCTCCTCAAAGTGTAGGAATGTCTGAAGAAAGATTAGCCCTAATTGACAATATGTTGGCAGAATCTATAGAATTAAATCAAATTCCAGGCGCGGTTGCATTAATTGCCAGAAATGGAAAGATTGTTTACTATAAAGCTTTCGGTATGGCTGAGAATGGAACCAAAAGAAATCTGAAACGTGATGATATTTTTAGAATAGCATCACAAAGCAAGGCAATTACATCTACTGCAGTGATGATGCTGTGGGAAGAAGGTAAATTCAGGCTGGATGACCCGATATCAAAATATATTCCAGAGTTTGAGAATGCACAGATTCTTGACTCATTAAATAAAATTGATACAACTTACTTCACTAGTCCTTCAAAGGGAGAAATCACAATCCGGCATTTGTTAACGCACACATCAGGAATAGGATATGGCATTATTGATAATGATCAATTCAGCAAAATATACCAGAAGGCCGGAATCATTGACCTGTTTACTACAACATCTGTAACAATTGAAGAAAATATTAAAAAGTTGGCGGAACTTCCATTACATCATGAACCTGGAAAACAATTCACATACAGTGAGGGTCTTGATGTTTTAGGGTATTTCATAGAAATTATGTCAGGTAAACCATTGGATGAGTTTTTACGGGAAAGGATTTTTGAGCCACTGGGCATGAATGATACATATTTTTACTTACCCGACTCAAAAAAATCCCGACTGGTACCGGTTCAAACTTTCAGGGATGATAAATGGATCAGATATACAAATCCTAATTATGATACAGATTATCCGATCAAAGGTTCCAAAACATTCTTTTCAGGAGGTGCCGGGCTTTCGAGCACAGCAAAAGACTATGCTACATTCCTGCAGATGTATTTGAATAATGGCGAGTTAAATGGAGTACGTCTTCTGAGCAGAACAACAGTCCAAGTCATTTTGGCTAATCAAATTGGTGATCTGCTTGGAAATTCCGGAGCAGGTTATGGTTTGGCTTTTGGTGTTCTTGATATGGATGGTCAAAATATGGGCGGAAGAGGTAGTAATGGTACTTTTAATTGGGGAGGCTATTTTAATACGCAATACTTTGCTGACCCAAAAGAAGAAATTATCGGAATTCTAATGAAACAAACCCAGGATATCAATGGTGATGATACGGGATGGAAATTTCGTCAGCTTGTCGGACAGGCAATTAGATGATTGAAGATCGAGACGACCCATCACCCATCCTGTAAGGATTTGAAAATATTTTTTGATAAAAGATACATATTTATTGTTTATCAATAAATATGTATTATCTTTACGACATCAATTTAAAATCTAAACATGATGTCAAAACAGAACAACTTCGTATTTATAGTCCTGAGTATTGTGGCTTGGATCATCTTCGTAGGCTTGTGCATTGAAGCCGGAGGCTTGATAGTCAATTTTGTCTTCAGTCTATACAGACCTGACTTTGTCCAGAATTTATATCAAAAGTTGGACTTGAGTGAATTGTATAATCTGAGCAAATTTTCTTTTTTCGGTATGTACTCTTTTATCCTTGTCATCTCCATTTTGAAGGCGTACTTATTTTATATTGTCATCATACTTCTACTCAAACTTGATTTGTCAAAACCATTCAACAGTTTTGTTTCAAACAAAATTATGCAAATCAGTTACTTCACGCTATCCATAGGACTATTAAGTTACATAGCCCGGGAGTCAGCTAAGAACCTGATGCATCGTGGATATGAAATCGACCATCTGGATCAGTTTTGGGTAGACAGTCAGGCCTTTATTTTGATGGCGGCTGTAGTCTATGTTATTGCGACTATTTTCAAAAAAGGACTTGAAATTCAAAATGAAAACGATTTAACAGTCTAAGCTATGCCAATCATTGTAAACTTAGATGTAATGATGGCAAAGCGAAAAATGTCGCTGAATGAGCTATCAGAAAAAGTTGAACTGACACTGTCAAACCTTTCTATCTTAAAAACGGGAAAAGCCAAAGCAATACGTTTTAGTACTTTAGAAGCTATTTGTAAGGCACTAAACTGTCAGCCTTCTGATATTCTTGAATACGTAGAAGAAACTCATTACTAATTTTTAAAAACAATATTTGATACTGCGGCTTCTGCCAGCAATCATCCACCGGTCCGGGAAAATAAAAAATCCGATGAATTTCATCGGATTTTGCAGGTCTTGGCGGTGCGGACGGGATTGTCCCGACGCTTGCTGTGCTCGGTCGGGACGGACCCTTTCATCCTGAGGTTACTTGTGCAAAAGAAATCAAAAATGCTGCTAATCGCAGCATTCACTTTATTTTGAGCCATTCGCTCCTGACCTTTCCAGGTCATCACTACTGTCTCAAAATTAAAAAGCCACACTTACGCGTGGCTTTATGATTTCTTTTGCGGTGCGGACGGGACTCGAACCCGCGACCCACGGCGTGACAGGCCGTTATTCTAACCAACTGAACTACCGCACCAAAAGCGATGCAAAATTAATTCAATTTTTGATTCCTCAAAATATTTCAGACAAATAAATCAATCAAACACCTCATGTGCCGGTAAAAAGCCATTATGAGACATACAGAGCCTGTTGAGCACCTGCCTCCGTAATTAACAAAATTCCTCAATTTTTATATATTTGTTTTATCACAGTCTGAAGTCACAGTCCCTCCGGAAAAGGAGTGACTGCCGGTAACCGCAAAATTATACAGATGAAAAACTTATATCTCCGGTTGACCCAGTTCACGACAGGCACAGTCAAACCCTGTACTTGCAACCGTCACAGGCACAACCGGCTCCACCCCCCAGAAACCCGGCAGCCTGGCATTATTCTCAGGCGGGAAACTCATTGCCGGAACCGTCGGCGGCGGAATCGTCGAAAACAGGGTTCAGGCATTTGCCGACCATTGCTCCCGCACCGGAGAATCAATATATGTCAGTTTTTCCCTTGACAATGGCATAGACAGGAAAGACGAGGCCATTTGCGGAGGAAGCATCTCCATCCTTCTTGATGCTGATCCTTTATCATCCCTTCCGCTGTTCGGGAAAATGGAGAGGGATCTTGCGGCAGGAACTCCCGGTGTTCTGATGACAGTGGTCACCGTATTGGATGAGCCGCAAGTAAGTATCAGCCGGTCCTGGGTTACAGCCGGATCGGCAAAGGATTTGCCTGAATATTTAACTGACCTGGCAAAGAAGGAAGTTTCAGAAATGCTTTCATCTTCAGGCAGTGCTAATTTCCGCCAGGTTGAGAACCCGGTTCAGGACAGGGCTCAATCCACTCTTGTCTTCCTTGAACCGTTATTTCCTTTGCCACGACTGGTGATTGCAGGCGCCGGACATATAGGCAAGGCCCTGTCACACCTGGGAAAAATGCTGGATTTTGAAGTTACTGTAGCCGACAGCCGGAGTGAGTATGCCAACGCCATGAACCTTCCTGACGCGGATCACACAATAGCCGGCGATATCGGAAAGATAATGGAGGAGATCAAAAAGGACAGTGACACCTACATTGTGATAATGACCCATGGCCATGCCGGGGATGCTGAAGCCCTGAGACCCTGTATCCGATCCGGCGCTGCATACGTCGGAATGATAGGCAGCAGGAGTAAAATTGCAAAAATGCGGGAAGAGTTTATAAGCAAAAAATGGGCTACAGACGAAGAGTGGAAGCAGATTTACTCTCCGGTAGGGATTGAAATAGGCTCGAAAACAGTGGAAGAGATTGCCGTAAGCATTGCCGCCCAGCTGGTTCTGGTAAGAAGTCGAAAGTCTGATCCGCCGGCTGGCGGACTTAAAACCTGAAAGCAAATGTCAGAGATCTGGGCAATAATTCTTGCAGGAGGTGAGTCGAAGAGGATGGGAACGCCCAAGATGTTACTGCCTTACCGCGGAGCAACAATTATTGAAACGGTTATACAAAATATTGCCTCATCCTCAGTGGAAAAGACTCTTGTAGTCCTGGGCAGTGACAGTGACAGGATATTGCAGGTTATTTCCGGATATCCCGTAATCCATTGTTATAATGATGCCTATAAATCCGGAATGCTTTCATCTGTCAAAATGCGGATTCGTCGCATTTGCCTGATGAATACCTCGCTGCGCTCGTATTTCCGGGAGACCAGCCCATGATCGGCGCAAAGGATATCAACATCCTTGTCAGTGCCTGGCGACGAATCGGGCATGGGAATCGTAGTCCCGACTTTCAGGGGCAAACGAGGTCATCCGATACTGATTGACAGAAAGTACAGGAAGGAGATAATGACTCTGGATGAATCAGAGGGACTGAGGGTACTGGCACTGAACCATCCCGGAGACGTCAGGGAGATTGAAACGGATAATCCGTTAATTTTGAAAGATATTGATACTGCGGAAGATTACAGGAACGAATTAAACCGAACTATTTAGTTATGGAAGAGACGATCAGCTTTAAACTAAACAACAAAAAGACCAGGGTGACAATAGATCCGAACAAAACGCTTCTGTGGGTACTCAGGGATGTATTTGAACTTACCGGTACCAAATACGGTTGTGGAATCGGTTTCTGCGGCGCTTGTACAGTGCTTATCGATAACGAGCCTGTCAGGTCATGCACGGTACCCGTAAGTGACGTATCCGGGAAAAGTGTAATAACTGTCGAGGGACTGGCAAAGAATGGTAAGCTGCATCCCGTGCAACAGGCATTTATTGATCATGATGCCCTCCAGTGCGGTTATTGTACCCCCGGTATGATTATGACCTCGGTTGGTATGTTGAAGAAAAACAGTTCACCTTCAAGGGAAGAAATTGTGGCGGGACTCGAAGATAACCTCTGCAGGTGCGGAGCGCATAAGCGCATCATCGAAGCGGTGGAAGATGCATCCAAAGTAATAAAGGGAGGGAAGTAATCATGAAAAGAAGGAGCTTTTTTAAGATTGCAGGCGGAGGAATTTTCATCTTCTTTCAGCCATGGGGTGCACTTGACCTGCTTTCAATGCCTGCACCGCAGGGGCGTAGCCTGACGAAAGACTATAACGCCTTCCTGCAGATAGCTGAAGACGGTACTGTCAGCTGTTATACAGGGAAAATTGAGATGGGGCAGGGGATAATCACATCACTGCCGCAGATGATGGCGGATGAACTGAATGTACCGCTTGAAAAGGTTAAAATGATAATGGGAGACACAGACCTGTGCCCATACGACATGGGAACATGGGGCTCGCTCACCACCAGGTCTTTCGGGCCCAGCATGAGGGCTGCAGCTGCTGAAGCAAGGGCGGTCCTTGTTGAAATGGCATCTGAACGACTGGGGGTGCCGGTCAGTCAGCTTCAGGTTAACGACGGTGTGATTACCGACACAAAAGACCCTTCGAAGAGTGTATCATATGCAGCGCTTGCAAAAGGCCAAAAGATTGAGAAATATCTGGACCTAAAACCACCGGTGGAGGATCATACCGCATTTACATATGTTGGCAAGCCTCTGAAGCACAGTGATGCGCATGACAAGGTGACAGGAAAGGCCAGATACACAGGGGATCTTAAACTGCCGGGCATGCTCTTCGCGAGGATACTGAGGCCACCTTCACACGGGGCAAAGCTGGTCTCGGCAGATGTCAACGGGGCAGAGAAGATTGAGAGAGTAAAGGTAGTTCGCGACGGTGATTTTATCGCGGTGCTAAGTGAAGACCGTGATCAGGCGGATCTTGCAATCAACCGGATAAATGCTGAGTATTCATTTGATGAGATAAAAGTCAGCAGCGAAACCGTTTACGATTATATAAACAGGGGAGAGTACAGGTCCAGTACTGTCAGGAGTGCCGGTGATATTGATTCTGCCCGTACACAATGCGATAAGGTCTTTGAAAGCGAATTTCACGATCCCTACCTGGCCCACGCACCAATTGAACCACACACTGCCCTTGCAAATTACGAGGGCGACAAACTGACTGTATGGGCTGCCACTCAATCGCCATTCGGGCTACAGGACGGCATCGTCAGGGAACTCGGCCTTACCCGCGAAAAGGTGAGGGTTATCACTCCGTTCGTCGGGGGTGGCTTCGGAGGGAAAAGCGCATACAGGCAGGGGATCGAGGCAGCCAGGCTTGCAGGGATGACCCGCAAACCGGTAATGGTTGCCTGGACACGTGAGGAGGAGTTTTTCTACGATAACTTCCATCCGGCCTCGGTAGTCAAAGTCAGATCAGGTATAGACAAAAACGGGAAAATCCTGATGTGGGATTATAATGTATACCTTGCCGGCACCAGGGGAGCGGAGACAGTGTACGATGTTCCAAATCACAGAACCGTTAGCCACAGCGAGAACCGCGCAGTGTGGCGTGTTCATCCCTTCGAAACAGGACCCTGGCGGGCGCCCAACAACAATACAAACACATTTGCCCGTGAGACGCAGATAGATATTATGGCCTCAGCGGCAGGAATGGATCCGCTCGATTTCAGGCTTAAAAACCTGAAGGATGAAAAGATGATAGCATGTCTGAAATCAGTAGCTGACAGGTTCGGATATGTGCCGGGAAAAACTCCTTCAGGAAGGGGCATCGGCATTGCCTGCGGACTCGATGCAGGGACCTGGGTTGCGGAGATTGCGGAGGTGAAAGTTGACCCTGCCACAGGCAAAGTCCAGGTGCTCAGGGTTGCAGCCTCTCAGGATATGGGCCTGTGTGTCAACCCCCAGGGAGCCCTCATCCAGATGGAGGGTTGTATCACAATGGCCCTCGGGTATACACTTACCGAAGAATTGAAATATAATGGAGGTGTTATCGAAAACAAGAATTTCGACAGTTATTCGATTCCGAAATTCTCATGGTTGCCGAAGATCGACTGTGTCATTCTTGACCGGAAGGACCAGGCGCCCCAGGGAGGAGGAGAACCGGCTATAATAGCCGTTGGTGCCGCGGTAGGCAATGCGATCTTCGACGCCACTGGTGCACGACTCTTCAGGGTGCCATTTACCCCTCAAAGACTAATGGAGGCGATGAAGAGAAGTTGATAGGTTTATAAGTTTATGGGTTTATTGGTTTAGAAAATGAACCCAGGTATAAAAAAAGGAGGGAAGCGAAAGCGACCCTCCTTTAATTTTATGGTGTCTTAAGGCTATTTTCCTGTGGTGTACCATTCGTTCTGGACAAGCAGATCATTTACTTCCAACTCCCTGAATGGAATAGGAAGAATAAGATTGCCGGCGTCATAGTCATAGCTCCCGATATCCTGCTTCCACCTTTTCAGGTCGTGCAGGCGGAAACCCTCCCAGCAGAGTTCAAGGTAACGCTCTTCACGTATCTGCTGCCTCGTCACTGAAGCTGTATATTGTGGAGCATTGGCTCGGCCACGGATGACATTAATGTCCTGCGTCGGAGTGTTTGGACCAACATTGGCTCCCGGGTCCTCAAAGTTGGCCTCGGCTCTGATGAGGTACATTTCAGCCAGCCTTATCATTGGGATGTTAGTATAATAACTCCCCCACTTGGAGGTGTTTATCCCGTTGCTGTTGACTATTGTGCCAACGCCTTTATAGTACATCATTGTGATATTGGCAATCGTATAGAAAGTCTCTGTATTCTCCTGGAACATTCCGCGTTCGTCAGCAGCATCAAACCTGTCGAGAAAAACCTGCTGGATTTCATAATCTCCCCTGCCGGCACCGTTAAGTGAGGCGTACATGACCGCAAGCCACGGGTTGTTTGAAGCGACATTATTCTGGAATGCAAAGATATCCTCCGGTGAATTACTGTTATTGTTGAACGCTTCCAAAGGAGTGTTTGTCAGGGAGAATGCTCCGGTTTGAATCACATAGTTGGCTTCAGCAGCAGCGCCCGCAGTAGTTGCCCATTTGCAGATACATCCTTGCAAGTATTGCCCTTGCAGCGAGGGATGAGGCATAGACGCCATTGTCCTCCGGGAGCAGATCGCGTGCAGCCGTCAGGTCATTGAGAGCCTGGGTATAGCACTGGTCAACAGTATTCCTTGGAACCTTGACAGCATCTGCCACATCTGTGGTAGGAGTGAGCACCAGCGGTATAGCCGGCTGACTATTTGCAGCACCGGCTTCATAAGGCAATCCGAAAAACCTTGTCAGCTCAAAGATCACCCATCCTCTCAGAAATCGTGCTTCCCCTTCAACTATATCACGGTCTCCTTCATCAAGGATTGCAAGGGTTTCAGGATCCAGAAGCGTGTTGCAGGTATTTACAAGCTTATATGCCTGGACCCAGGTGTTTTCAACATAAGCGTTGGTCACGGTTGCCTCTTTATCGATGAATTCGCCGGGTTCCTCATAGGTTCCCAGGAAAAGCATGTCACCGGTAGATGCATAGAGCTCACTTATCTCGTTGAACCCTGTTCCGAATATTGCTGAACTTCTGGCGTCGAGATATGCTCCCACCAGGGTTGCCTTTATGTTTTCAGGCGTCGTGAGAGCGACAGCTGCATCAATTGACTGCTTAGGCTTCAGTTCAAGCTTCTCGGTACATGAGAAGAGCAGTGTGAACATCGGAACCAGCAGTAACAATTTTTTGATATTGGATTTTATATTTTTCATGATCATTACTGTTTGGAGTTAGAATGAAAGATTTATACCGACAGTATAAGTCCTTGCCTGAGGGGCCGTATAGAAGTCGTATCCCTGTATTATATTGGTGTTCTGTGTAGAACGGCCTGTGCCGGTGTAGTTTACCTCCGGGTCCCATCCCTTGTAATTTGTAAACGTATAGAGGTTCTGGACACCAGCATACAGCCTGACGGAGGACATCTTCATCCGGGTGGTAAGTGTCTTTGGCAGGTTGTACCCGAAGTTGACGCTTCTTATCCTGATGTAAGAGGCATCAGACAGGTACCTGCTTGTGGTTTTATTTCCGTTGCCGTCACCGAGACGTGCCTGGGGTACATCAGTGATGTCACCCGGATTCTGCCACCTGTTCATCTGGTCTATAGTCTGGTTGTCAAACCAGTCAGCGTTGGCAGACTGATAGATGCCGGCGCCGTTGTAAACCTCATTGCCGTAAACAAAGCTGATCAGGGCATTCAGATCAAAACCCTTGTATTCAAAGTAGTTGTTAAATCCACCAGTGAAATCAGGGTTTGGTGATCCTACTATCTGAGGTTCGGCAAGGTTGAAGTTATTTGTTGTTTCATTATCGTCAGGACCGAGATAATAAAGTGCGTCGCCGTTGGAAGGATCAACCCCGGCGTATTTTACAAGCTTGAAAACACCTATAGGCTGTCCTTCAATGACATAGTTAATGCCATTGGGTGTTATCTCCGGACCATTAATGTCAATTATCTTATTCCTGTTAAAAGACATATTGAAGTCAGTAGTCCATACAAAGGAGCCTGCAAAATTATTGGAGTGAATTGTGAATTCAAGGCCCTTGTTTTCAAGTTCTCCGACGTTGCTCCATACACCCGTGAACCCGGAAGTCGAAGGCAGTGTACGGTAAAGAAGAAGATCAGTCGTTTTCTTCTGGTAATAGTCAATTTCACCTGTTATCCTGTTCCTGAAGAACCCGAAGTCGAGACCAATATCCGCCTGTGCAGTGTTTTCCCAGCCAAGCTCCCGGCTCTGAAGCTGCGTTGCCTCAAGACCGTTTCTGCCGGCATAGTTCACACCTGTGTAAAGGGCAAGGTGAGCATAGTCAGGTATACCGGAGTTTCCCGTTAATCCGTAACTGGCTCTCACTTTAAGATAGCTGAGGAAACCTTTGATCCCAGACATGAAGTCTTCCTGAGTCAGAATCCATCCTGCTGATGCGGCAGGGAAGAACCCGAAGCGATTGTCAATCCCAAATCTCGAAGAACCGTCGACACGCCCACTGAGAGTGAAAAAATACTTCTCGTTGATTTTGTAGTTTGAACGTGCAAAATATGACAGGTAAGAGTTGGCATAATCAAAGCTTGTAAAAACGGTTGCTTCAGCAGCATTTTCAATATTCTGGAAATCGTCAGTGGGGAAACCCTTGGCTGAGATATTTGATCCGGTGGTATTGGACTGCTGGTATGACATGCCGCCCACAACGTTAATATGGTGTACCCCGAATGTTTTAACATAAGTCAGGTAGTTCTCCCAGTTATAGTTCACAACCCTTACAGAGCGGTTCTGTGCTTCACCGGCAGGACCGCCGTTGATAGTCAGACGACCCCAGTAATTCTTCTCTCTCAGGTCCATTATGTCAGTTCCGAATTCACTCTTAAAAGAGAGGTCTTTGAAAATGTTATATGAAGCGTAGAAATTTGCCAGGCTCCTGAAAGAAGTCTGATTGTTCGAGGCATCACGCAGTGATATCAGGCCGTTGTAATAAATTGTATTGGTGTTGTATTCACCTGTTTCAGGATCAATTACCGGAGTCAGGGGCGACTGTGCCACAAGCTGAAGGGGAGTGGCATATGCATTATCGTTTTCAACCCTCAGCATCTCTGTTCTGATAAGATTCATCTGAACGCCGAAGCTCAGTTTTTCTGAGGCTTTCTGATCCAGATTAAGCCTGCCGCTCATTTTTGTCATACTGTTGCCTCTCAGGATACCTTTTGTGTCATCATAGCTTACACCGGAATAAAATGTAGTGTTGCCGCTTCCGCCTGAGGCAGACAGGTTGACCCTGTTAACTGAACCCTTCTGAAAGGCTTCCTTCTGCCAGTCGGCATCATAGCCGTCGTCCCACAACGGACCGACAAAGTACTCGAAGAAATCATCCTTGGGCATCCAGTCCCATACTAATCCGTCGACTGATACATTGTCCATGGCTTCGCCAAAGAGCTCAAGGTACTGATCTGCATTCAGCCATTCTATAAGTCGGCTGGGCTCACTAACGCCCGCAGTATACTGAAGATCAAATTTTGTGGCTCCTGTCTTTCCCCTCTTCGTTGTAATTATCACAACACCGTTTGATGCCCTGGAACCGTAAATTGCAGCTGCTGAGGCATCTTTGAGAATCTGGATCGACTCCACGTCGGTCATTGCCAGGTCAGCCAGGGGGCTTGTGGGCTGGTTGTCGGCATTCGAGAGGTTTTCAGTAGTGATGGGCACACCGTCGACGACATATAGCGGCTGGTTATTTGCCGAAACAGATGATGATCCTCTGATCCTCATCTTGATTGTTTCACCCAGTTTTCCGCTCGCCTGTTCGATAAAGACACCGGAGGTCTTACCCTGGATGGCTGATTCGAAGCTGGCTGTGGGCATTTCAGCAATGCCCTTAGTCTCAACTTTTGCAATGGAACCGGTGAGTTCTCTTTTTATTGCAGAGCCGTACCCGATGACTATAACCTCATCCAGGCCAACATCATCCAGATCGAACTCAATGTTAAGGACTCCCTCGTCGCCTACAGTAATTTCCTGGGTCTTCATTCCTATAAACCGGAATACGAGTATTTCACCCGGGTTCACCTGGATGGCGTATTTGCCATCCAGATCCGTGGCGGTGCCGGTTGCCGTTCCCTTAATCTGTACGGTGGCACCGATTACGGGAAGGCCGTCAGTCTTGTCTGTGATCACGCCTGTCACGGTCTTTGGCTGCGCAAATACAGCCAGGCCCAGAAGACAGGAGATCAAACTTGTCAGTAGTAGTTTTCTCATGTTTTGGGTGGTTTGTTGATAGTTTATTAAACCAAAGTTTATATAAAGACCGGCAAAACACCCGTTTCACTGCATGGAAACAGAAAAAAAATCAAAAAAAGTTTACAAAAACAATGAAAAGCTTTCCTGATTCAGGATCACTAACTGAAATTACACCGCTTTCCGGAAGAAACTGAAATTCACATTTCCGTAGTTTCTGTGCTCGGTGAATCCCGCGTAACTGTGAAAGTCGAGGGATTTAGGATGTTCAAGGATAAAAACAGTATTATCACCGCAGGCACCTGAACCCATTACCATGGCTGGCAGGTCTTTCAGCCAGGAGATTTCATATGGCGGATCGGCAAAAATTATATCATAATTCTTATGGCAGGCCTTAAGCCATTCCTGAACACTGATGCGGTGAACCTTTACAGTACTTATCTTCAGGTTTTCGAGTGTCTTTCTGATGAACGAGCAGTGACGTGGCTCAATCTCTACCAGATCAATATCCTTCGAACCTCTCGAGGCAAATTCAATGCTTACAGCTCCCGTGCCGGAGAAAAGATCCAGCACACTGAGGTCGCTGAAATCAACACGGTTATTCAGAATGTTAAACAGGCTCTCACGGGCAAAATCAGTTGTGGGTCTGGCTCTGAATCCCGCAGGAGGAGATATGAGTCTGCCTTTAAGATCTCCGCCGATTATTCGCACGATGCGGCAGTGAATAGATTTAACCAGCGATGCATCGGGATCTCATTCATTACATAGCTGAAACTATGTCTGACGGAAGGGACTGAAAACCTTACATTTTCAGTGAAACTGAGGATCGAGATGTGCATCTCACTGTAAGGCTCCACGGCTCCGCTTACATGAAGTGTCTCACTGTTTCTCACGCCGGCTTTGTCAAAGACATTGAAAAGATAGTATGCGGCATCACCCGGGGTTGTACACCTGAAATTGTTGCAGAATGTCAGATTTCGTTTTTCAATAATAATAATTGTAATGAAGCTCTTCTCAATGTGCAGGTGAAGATACCTCTCTTCCGATGATCTGCCTGACGCGAAAGAGTGGTGAAGGAGAGGCCTGATGTGATGCCAGGGTGTCAGGCCCGGCCAGCGCGCAGCCAGAACCTCAGCAACTCCCTGCAGGGGAGTGAAGAGGACCACGGCTCCGGGAAACGGAAGTGGGTTTGAGAAGACATTAACCCCGTCTGAAGCTGGAATATTAAACCTGTAATATTCATCCTTCAGCGCCGGATCATAAAGTGGTGATGGCACAAGAGTGCATTCCGGGGATGGTGTCAATGCAATTACCTTCCTGTAATGTCTCTGAAGAAAATCATCTCCTTCAATTATCCCTTCAACGGAATGCATTGTGTTTTCTACGGGGTCAAGCAGCGGATAATGCCTCAGCATCACGTATTTGCCACGCAGAAGATCCAAGATAGCAAGGGAAACGCCGTCTTCGGAAATCTCAAGAGTGAGATCGTAGTTTTCAGTCGCGTTGATGTCAAGAGTCTCGTCAAAGAGCTCCATCGGATATATCGGCGACCGGGTCATTAATCCTCCCAGTTTCCGGCATTGTTATTCGGTATTTTTACATCACCGACTTTCATGCCCGGAAAACCGGTTGTTTTTGTCCTTTGGTCGTTGTAATTGATAACAAGTTGACGGTCAAGGTCTTTCAGGAAGACGTCATTTAAAACATAGGCTTCGAAAACATTTACCAGAACCATCGAGGTTGTCATCACCCTTGATGAAGACATCTGGAATTCAGTTCCTTTCATTCCGGGCACATATCTCAGTGAATCAGCGGCATAGCCTTTAACAAAAACTGAGTCCCGCACCGGGATGTAGGTTGTATCCCTGAAGATGAGACCTTTTTTTACAGCCTCCTTTTCGCTGTGTTATTCCGGCGGCGATCATATCATCGGTAAGTGAACCACGCTTAAAGACAAGTGGCAGGGAGTCATTCTTCAGGAAGTAAATCAGGGTATCAAAGCTGCCCGTATAGCGGTTTTTTACAGCTTTATAAGTCTCCTGGGCAGTCCTTATATCCATCAGCCTTTCTTTTATGGCTTGCTCCCTGGTGTCTTTCTCCCTGTTGAACCTGATCGGTTCCATTATGCTCTCAAGAAGGAAGTAGGCAAGGACAAGGATGATCACTGCGAATAAGATGTTCAGTGCGGTTTTCATATCTTTTTTGATCGAATGTTTGATAACTTTGTGCAAATTTATAAAAAATCAGTCTAAAAGGCAGATTGGACAAAGAAAAGATGAGGAGGGAAAATATATATGATCTGCTTGAGAAAAACCTCGGTTATATTCCCACCCGTGACCAGGCTGACTGCATGCGGAAGCTTGCTGATTATGTGACCGGAAACACAAATGATGTCATTTTTCTTCTTTCAGGTTATGCAGGAACAGGCAAGACCAGCATAATTTCCTCGCTCGTCCAGACACTTGACACACTAAGGCTCAGGTTTATGCTCCTTGCACCTACAGGCAGGGCAGCGAAGGTACTGCGTTCCTATTCCGGAAAAGATGCATTTACAGTGCATAAAAAGATATACCGTCAGAAATCGGCCACTGACGGAGTCGGTAAATTTGTGCTTGACCGCAACCTGCACAAGGAGACTTTTTTCATCGTTGACGAGTCGTCGATGATTTCCGGAGATTCGTCAGAGGGCTCTGTTTTCGGAAGTGGAAAGCTCCTTGACGACCTTATAGAATATGTTTATACCGGCACCAACTGTAAGCTTATTCTTGTGGGAGATGTTGCACAGCTTCCCCCTGTCGGGTCATTGCTGAGCCCTGCCCTTGATCCGGAGGTTCTGCAGGCAACAGGTTTCGCGCTTGAGTCCTTTGAGCTCCGTCAGGTCATCAGGCAGAGCGAAGGGTCAGGCATCCTGATGAACGCTACTTCGGTAAGACAGCAGGTGACTGACGGCGACCTCTCCGTTCCTGCACTGGAACTTAAAGGTTATAATGACATTGAACGGCTTGGCGGTAATGACCTGATTGAGAAGCTTACTGAAGCTTATGACAGCTGCGGCACCGACGGCGCAATAGTAGTTGTAAATTCCAATAACCTGGCAAACCGGTATAATCAGGGAATACGAAACCGGATTTTTGCACGTGAGGAAGAGATAAGCACCGGAGACATAGTGATGGTTGTAAAAAACAACTATTTCTGGCTAAAGGAGGAAGAAGGTACCGGATTTATTGCCAACGGCGATATTGCAGAGGTCAGACGTATCAGGAGGTTCGAGGAAATGTATGGTATGAGATTCGCCGAGATGACGCTCTGGTTCCGTGACAGTGAGCTGGAGCTTGAAGCCAAAGTGATGCTCGATACACTTCAGATGCCTACGCCTTCACTGACGTCTGAAAAATCGCGTGAGCTCTATTTTGCAGTAATTGCCGATCAGCCCGCAGTCAGATCAAAGCGCAAACAGTTTGAAATTGCCCGTAATGATCCTTATTACAATGCATTGCAGATAAAATTCGCATACGCAGTCACCTGCCATAAGTCGCAGGGCGGGCAGTGGGAAAGAGTGTTTATTGACCAGGGAATGTTCAACAGGCAGGAGCCTACGATGGATTATCTCCGGTGGTTCTATACAGCCCTTACCCGTGCTACGGATAAGGTTTATCTTGTGAACTTTCCGGACAGCTGGTTTAAAAAGGTCTGATCCGCCAGCTGGCGGATGAAGGTCTGAGGTCTGAGGTCTGAGGGTCTGAGGGTCTGAGTCGGGGTTATTCACCGATTATCTTCACAAGGACCCTTTTGCGTCTCATGCCGTCATATTCGCCGTAAAAGATCTGCTCCCAGGGGCCGAAGTCAAGTCTGCCATCCGTAATTGCAACTACAACTTCGCGGCCCATCACCTGTCGTTTCATATGCGCATCAGCATTGTCTTCAAAGCCGTTGTGCCGGTACTGTGAGTGCGGTTTCTCAGGTGCCAGCTTCTCAAGCCAGATCTCGAAATCGTTGATGCAGCCCGCCTTCGTCATCATTTATAAATACTGAGGAGGTAATGTGCATCGCATTCACAAGGCAGAGGCCCTCGGTAATACCGCTCTCACGGAGACACATCTCTACCTGCCTTGTAATATTGAGGTAGCCACGTCTGGTTTCTGTCTCAAACCACAGCTCCTTACGGAATGATTTCATCCTTATGTTGTATTACAGGTGAAGTCCCTTAATGATTTTGTCTATCCTTTCATCAAGTGTCTGCCAAGCTGCTTCAAAGTCTGACACTTTTTCAAGTTGTGAGGTGGCGCTGAAATAAAACTTGATCTTGGGCTCTGTACCTGAAGGTCTCACCGATATCTTGGTGCCGTCAGCCAGGAAGAACTGGAGTACATTGGATTTCTGCAGGTGCAGGGGAGTGGTTTTTCCGCTCACTGTGTCAATTGAAATACTCCGCAGATAGTCATCTGTCTTTACGACCCTGCTGCCAGCAATTTCTGAAGGAGGTGTGTTTCTGAAGTCCTCCATCATCTTTTTTATCTCAGCAGCACCTTCGGCACCTTTTCTGACTACATTCACCAGTTTTTCCCTGTAGAGGCCGTACTCAGCATAGATATCCAGAAGCAGACCCCAGAGGGTTTTTCCGTTGTCAGCAGCCCATGCCGCGGTTTCTGCAATAAGAGCGCATGAGGCCACAGCATCTTTATCACGGACGTAGTCACCCGGAAGGTACCCGAAACTTTCCTCACCGCCACCTATGTATTTTTTCTTCCCTTCAAGTTCTCTTATAAGTTCGGCAAAGAACTTGAATCCTGTCAGAACATAATAGCACTCCACACCGTTTTGCTCAGCTATCCTGCCCAGCAGGTCCGACGTAACAATGGTGCTTATAATGTACTCGTTGCCCTTAAGTTGTCCTCTCTGTTTTTTCTGCGAGATTATATACCATGTGAGGAGGGCACCTGTCTGGTTTCCGTTCAGAAGTACGAACTCTCCGGAGGGTTTTCTGACCGCAATCCCCAGTCTGTCAGCATCAGGGTCGGTGGCCATTACCAGGTCAGCTCCCTTAGCTTTTGCAAGGTCGATTGCCATTGAGAGTGCCGCCGGTTCTTCCGGGTTCGGAGAATGGAGTGTCGGGAAATTGCCGTCGGTAATGCTCTGTTCCTTAACGGAATGAACATTGGTGAAGCCGTACATTGCCAGTGCTTCAGGCACCAGTTTATAACCGGTACCGTGGAGGGGAGTATATACTATTCCGATTCCGCTGTTTCGCTTTATTATATCAGGATTTATGCTGACTGCCTTTACCTCGGCGAGGAACTTTTCATCAGTCTCGGCTCCCAGTGTGATTATTCTTGAAGGGTCACCGCCGGTCATTATCTCACTCACCGATTTTATTTTCCGGACTTCATCGATGATCCCCCTGTCATGAGGTTCTACAACCTGTCCGCCATCGTTCCACGAGACTTTGTAGCCGTTGTACTCTTTGGGATTGTGTGAGGCAGTGATTATCACTCCGGCATCACAGTTGTACAGCCTGACAGCATAGGAGAGCTCGGGAGTGGGCCTGAGCGATTCAAACAGATAGGCTGTAAATCCGTTTGCAGCGAAGATGTCAGCAGCCACTGAGGCAAAATAGCTGCTATTATTACGACTGTCAAAGGCTATTGCAACTTTTACATTTGAGCGGTTATCGGCCTGTCTGACAAGGTAGTTGGCCAGTCCCTGGGTGGCCATCCCGAGAGTATACCTGTTCATCCGGTTGGTCCCGGCACCCATTATCCCCCTGAGTCCGCCTGTGCCAAACTCAAGGTCCTGGTAAAATGCATCTACAAGCCCCTTTTCATCGTTATCGAGCAGGGCCTGCACCTCAGTGCGTGTTGCTTCATCAAATTCACTTCCAAGCCATGCTGTGGCTTTTTTCCGGATGTCATTTATGTTTGTCATAGTCCGTTGATTTTGATTATACACCTGTTGAGGCTGGCCCGCCAGTGCGGAATTGTGATGTTGTATGTCTCTTTTATCTTGGTCTTATCGAGAACACTGAAGGCGGGACGGTTTACTTTTGAAGGATATGCGGAACTGCGCACTGCATCTACCCTGCATTCGGATCCGGCTGCAGCAACTATCTCTGTCGCAAGATCAAACCAGCTGCAGTGGCCTTCATTGGCATAATTGAATATGCCAGGCACAAAATTGAGTCTGTTCTGTATGGTTCCGCTGATGATTTCCATTATTGCTGCGGCAAGGTCTGCCGCATAGGTGGGAGAGCCTGTCTGGTCGGCTACAACACTTATGCTTTGTGATGATCCTGCCTTGCCGAGTATTGTCCTGACGAAGTTCTTTCCGTAAGAGGAATATAGCCAGGAGGTGCGGATGACAATTGACCGCGGGCAGGCAAGGGCTGCGGTCTCACCCGCCAGCTTGCTGCGCCCGTAGGCTGAGGCGGGCGATGTTTTATCCTCCTCAGTATAGGGCCGTGGTGAGTTGCCGTCAAAAACGTAATCTGTAGATATATGGATAAGGCGGCACTCTGTACCGCTGATTGCATTTACTATGTTTTCAACTCCCCTGGCATTCACAAGCGTGGCCAGAGGCTCTTCTTCCTCAGCCCTGTCTACTGCTGTATAAGCCGCACAGTTGATTATCCAGGCAGGCTCTGCTGTCTTTATGAATGACATTGCAGCTTCGCCGTTTGTTATATCCATTTCCGGCGTGTCGGTGAATATAAAACTGTAGCCGCTGAACCTTGAAGAAAGATCCTTAAGTTCACTCCCAAGCTGGCCTGATGCTCCGGTTACAAGTATACCTGTCATCCCTTATAAACAAAGTAAGATGTAATTTCACTAAAAGAAGGCTGCTTCAAATCTTTCGGACTGATTATCTCCTTGCCTGCTTCAATCATCCAGTCGATACCCAGGGTTGCGTCCTTCACATTGATTCCTCTGTCATGATTCACAGAGTAGTAGTTGTCACATTTATACAGTACTATCGCTTTTTCGCTCAGGACTGAGAAGCCGTGGGCGAATCCCTTCGGAATAAAGAACTGATTCTTGGCTTCAGAATCAATTTTAAGGCCGTACCACTTCCCGTATGTGGGCGATCCTTTGCGGAGGTCGAGGGCTACATCGTAGATTTCGCCTTCAATTACCCTTATAAGTTTTGCCTGTGCAAAGGGTTCTTCCTGGTAATGCAGACCGCGAATAACTCCCCGGGAGGAACTTGATTCATTATCCTGCACCGGTGTGTAGTCAATTCCAGCCTCGCTGAATTTTCTGTTGTTGTAGCTCTCGAAGAAATAGCCCCTTGCATCGGGGAAGGTCGCAGGCTCAATAATCAGCAGGCCGGGAAGTTTTGTCTTATGGACTCTCATCTTATTCTATTGTTCATTTGCCACTTTCAAAATGTACTGTCCGTACTGGCTTTTAGCGATGGGCTTGGCCAGCTCAATCAGCTGTTCTCTTGTGATATATCCGCTTTTGTAGGCAATCTCCTCGATACACGAAGCACTCAGTCCCTGTCGTTGTTCAAGGGTGGCAATGAAATTCGACGCCTGCAGCAGGCTATCGAAGGTGCCAGTGTCAAGCCATGCCATTCCTCGTCCCAACAGTTTTACCTCAAGCTGGCCCTCGTTCGAGGTAGAGTCTGTTGAGGTCAGTAATTTCAAGTTCACCCCGGGCTGATGGTTTCAGGGCACGTGCTCTTGCGGCCACTGTATTGTCATAGAAGTAAAGACCTGTGACAGCGTAGTTCGACTTGGGCTTCACCGGTTTCTCCTCCAGGCTTACAGCGCGCCGGTTGCTGTCAAACTCTACCACGCCGTACCTTTCGGGGTCAGTGACCGCATATCCGAAGACCACAGCACCTTTCTTTATCGCGGCAGCCTCCTTCAGCACAGTACCGAAACCATGTCCGTAAAAGATATTATCGCCAAGTATCATACATACATTGTCATCTCCGATGAATTCCTCCCCGATTATGAACGCCTGAGCCAGCCCGTCAGGTGACGGCTGTTCGAGGTATGAAAACTGCATGCCGAGCCTGGAACCGTCGCCGAGCAGTGCGCGGAAGCTCGGGAGGTCACGGGGAGTTGAGATTATAAGTACTTCGCGTATTCCTGCAAGCATAAGGGCGGAGAGCGGGTAGTAGATCATCGGTTTATCATAAACCGGGAGCAGTTGCTTCGATACTGCCTCGGTAATGGGGTGCAGGCGCGTTCCGGATCCTCCGGCGAGTATGATTCCTTTCATTACAGTTTTTTTTCTGATTGCTACCTTCTGCCGATCCCGTAATACTCAAAGCCCATTCGTCTGAGTTCATTGGGATCATATATGTTTCTTCCGTCGAATATCACCTGGTGTTTGAGTTTACTGCTAATCTCCTCCCAGTCGGGCAGCCTGAATTCCGACCATTCCGTCAGGAGCAGGAGTGCGTCAGCATTTTCGCAGGCCTGGTAAGGGTCTGTTGCATATGTAATTTTATCTCCCAGCTTTATTTTTACTTCAGGGATACCGGCGGGGTCATAAGCCTGCACTGTGGCTCCGGCTGAAAGCAGCATTGAGATTACAACCATGGCGGGTGACTCCCGTGTATCGTCGGTCTGGGGTTTGAATGTGAGCCCCCAGATTGCGAATACTCTGCCTGTAAGGTCACGGCCGAAATGCTCCTTAATTTTTGTGAACATTATCCCTTTCTGCTTTTCGTTCGTAAGGTCAACAGCCTTCACGACGTTCATTGAATAGCCTTTTTCCTCTGCTGTGCGAATAAGCGCTTTTGTGTCCTTCGGGAAGCAGGAGCCGCCGTATCCCACTCCGGGATAGAGGAATTTGTTCCCTATGCGGCTGTCAGCCCCGATGCCTTTTCTGACCAGGTTGACATCAGCACCGAGAATATCGCACAGGTTTGCTATCTCGTTTATGAAGCTTATCCGTGTTGCAAGCATTGCATTGGCGGCGTATTTCGTGAGCTCGGCAGAGGCAATATCCATGAAGAGAATCGGATGCTGGTTCAGGATGAAGGGTTTATAGAGTCTGCGCATTATCTCTTCCGCATCGTCTTCGTCAACGCCTATCACTATCCTTTCAGGTCTCAGGAAATCTTCGATGGCATCGCCCTCCTTGAGGAACTCAGGATTGGAAGCCACATCGAAATATATTTCCGCTTTTCTCTTCGTAAGTTCTTCCTGAACTGCCTCCCTGACCATTGTGGAAGAGCCTACGGGGACAGTGCTTTTAGTCACCACAACCAGGTAGTCCTTCATGGTTCTGCCAATATCATGCGCCACTTCCAGAACATGTGACAGGTCGGCGCTGCCGTCCTCTCCCGGGGGGGTCCCCACTGTAATGAATACCACTTCGCACTTATCCAGTGCTTCTGCAATGTCAGTAGTGAAGAACAGCCGTCCCTTTTCTGCGTTTCTGCGGATCATGGTTTCCAGTCCCGGCTCGTAGATAGGCGGTTTGGCCATCCGCAGAAGGTCTATCTTTTCCCTGTCTATATCAACGCAGGTGACTGTAACACCCGTTTCGGCAAAACATGTACCTGTCACCAGTCCGACATATCCTGTACCTACAACCGCAATCCTCATCTTCCGTACTCTTTTTCCTGATTCAGAATGCAAAAATAGAAAATTCCGGGAATCATTTGAGCCTCCCCGGAGACTGGTACCGATAATTCTTACCTACTGAAAATCTGCTGTTTGTTGGTTTTGGAAATTAAATATTTGCTATCTTTGCACACATTTTTTAAACAACATAAAGTCTAACTTATTAATTTACAATTATTTCAAACATGAGTGAAAATGATGAGAAGGCTCTCGGCAACACTGAGGAAGGCCTTGAAGAAACCGCCGGCACGCCGGTAAATGAAATTAAAAATGAAGCCGCTGAGGTAGTGACAGAATCAGCCGGTGAAGAGGTAGCCGCAGAAAAGGCTATTCTGAAAGAGAAAAAAGAAAAAAAGGTGAAGGTTGCTGACGATGCATCGGCTGTTGCCGTTTCACCTGAGGAATTTGACTGGGATGCCTACGAGAAGGACGGTTTCTCATCGAAAAAGTCTTTTGCCGAGCAGGAGAAGCTTTACGAAGAAACGCTCTCCACTGTTGCGGTGGATGAGGTGGTTGAAGGAACTGTAATATCGATGAACACCCGTGAGGTTGTCATCAATATCGGCCAGAAATCAGAAGGTGTAGTGAGCCTGAATGAATTCCGCTACAATCCTGACATGAAGGTAGGCGACAAGGTTGAAGTCTATGTTGAGAGTCAGGAAGACAAGAAGGGACAGCTGGTCCTTTCACACAAAAAAGCTAGGGCATACAATTCATGGGACAGGGTTAACACGGCCCTTGAAAAGAATGAGATCATCACGGGTTACATCAAGTGCCGCACCAAAGGCGGTATGATCGTAGACGTATTCGGAATCGAGTCATTCCTGCCGGGTTCTCAGATAGATGTCAAACCCATCCGTGACTATGACGTTTATGTCGGCAAAACGATGGAGTTCAGGGTTGTCAAGATTAACCAGGAGTTCAAGAACGTGGTTGTATCACACAAGGCCCTTATTGAAGCCGAACTCGAGCAGCAGAAGAAGGAAATCATCTCCAAACTCGAAAAAGGCCAGGTACTTGAAGGTACCGTCAAGAATATCACTTCATACGGTGTATTCATTGACCTCGGCGGCGTTGACGGCCTCATCCATATCACTGACCTTTCATGGGGCAGGGTCAACCATCCCGAAGAAATCGTACAGCTTGACCAGAAACTTAATGTCGTTATTCTCGACTTTGATGATGACAAGAAGCGCATCGCCCTCGGCCTCAAGCAGCTGACACCCCATCCGTGGGATTCGCTGAGTGAGACCCTCAAAGTAGGTGACAAGGTTAAAGGCAAGGTTGTTGTGATGGCTGACTACGGTGCATTTGTAGAGATCAATACAGGTGTCGAAGGACTTATCCATGTTTCAGAGATGTCATGGTCACAGCATCTGCGCAGTGCCCAGGAGTTCATGAAAGTGGGTGACGAGGTTGAAGCCGTGATCCTTACCCTTGACCGTGAAGAGCGCAAGATGTCTCTCGGTATCAAGCAGCTTAAGACAGACCCATGGGAGAATATCGATAAGAAATACAGCCTCAACTCACGCCATAAGGCCAGAGTACGCAACTTCACAAACTTCGGTGTCTTCGTTGAGATTGAAGAGGGTGTTGACGGACTGATACACATTTCAGACCTCTCATGGACCAAGAAAATCAAACATCCGGCTGAATTCACAGCCATCGATGCAGAGATCGAAGTAGTGGTACTTGAGATTGACAAGGACAACAGGCGTCTCAGCCTCGGTCACAAGCAGCTTGAGGAGAATCCATGGGATGTATTCGAGGATCTCTTTACAGTTGATTCGATTCACGAAGGAACCGTTGTTGAGGTATTCGATAAAGGAGCTATAATTGCTCTTCCATACGGTGTAGAAGGTTTTGCCACTCCGAAGCATCTTGTTAAAGAAGACGGAACCACTGCGGTTGTAGAGGAAAAACTCAACTTCAAGGTGATCGAATTCAACAAGGGCGCCAAGAAAATAATTGTTTCTCACAGTCGTGTTTTCGAGGACGAAAAGAAGAGCGGCGAGAATTCATCAAGGCGTGCTGAGGCCGATGCTACGAAGAAAGCAACCCGCAAAATCAAATCCAACCTTGAGAAGACAACACTCGGTGACATAACCGGTCTTGCCGCCCTTAAGGAAGAAATGGAAGAAAAAGAAAGCAAAGCTGCAGCCAAAAAGAAAAAATAGCTTATATTTAGGTAGCTAAAATACTAAGCCATGGACTTCAATATTGAAAATCGTAATCATTGCACAGTCATTAAGATTGAGAGTGAAAAGCTTGACACCCACATTGCCCCTTCGCTTAAGTCGGAGCTTGTCCTGATTTCAGGAAAGGGTGAGAAGAATATTATCCTTGATCTGAAGAAGTGCCAGTATTGCGATTCCTCCGGTCTGAGTGCAATATTGGTAGCAAACAGGCTTTGTAAGAACGCAGGCGGCACATTTGTCCTCTGCGGTCTTAATGAAGCCGTCGAGCGTCTTATAACAATATCACAGCTCGATACTGTGCTTTCAATAACCACTACAACTGAGGAAGCTGAGAAACTAATTTCCTGAGGTAAGGAAGGAATGTCCTTCAAGCTTACTATACTTGGCACCAGCTCTGCTCTGCCAACCTCGGATCGATATCCTTCCGCTCATGTACTTAATGTGCATGAGCGGTTGTTTTTAATAGATTGCGGAGAGGGAACACAGATGCAGATGCGCCGTTACCGGCTGCGTTTTTCAAAGATCAACCACATCTTTATAAGCCATCTCCACGGTGACCATATCTTCGGCCTCTATCCGCTGCTCTCATCACTGAATCTGATGGGCCGGAGGGAACAGCTGAATATCTATGCTCCCGAACCGTTTGAGGAACTCATAACCCGTCATCTTGCTGACTTCGACATTAATCTGGGTTATGAACTCCTGATACACCCGCTGAAGGGAAGTACACCCAGGCTAATCCTGAGTGACAGGCGTGTGGAGGTGATTTCATTTCCTCTCAGACACCGGGTAAAGGCTTACGGTTTCATCTTCCGCGAGAAGTCAGGAGAGCATAAGATTAATAAAGGATAAAATATCAGAATTTCATTTTACAGTCGCTGAGATGGTTAAACTGAAAAAGGGTGTGGACATTGTGCGCGACGACGGCAGTGTCATTGCCGCTGAAGCAGTAACCGTGCCTCCACTGTCACCCCGTTCATACGCCTACTGCAGTGACACGGGTTATTTTAAGAAACTCTCAACATATGTCAGGGATGTGGATCTGCTGTATCATGAAGCTACATTCGGAAGCGAGCACGCTGCCCTGGCACGCCAGACAGGTCATTCAACCGCCTCACAGGCTGCCACTGTAGCCCGTGACGCCAATGTCAGGAGGCTTATTATTGGTCACTTCTCTGCCCGTTACCGCTCACCTGACCAGCTTGAGGCAGAAGCAAGGGTCATTTTCCCCGCCACGGAAGCAGCCAGGGAGGGACAGTGCTATGAGATTTTACCCGGAGGCGGTTTCAAAGAATGACTATCTTTGCGGACGAATTAAGAACTTTAACATCTCTTTCCGTGCAAGAAAAAATACTGATCCTGGATTTCGGATCACAGTACACTCAACTTATCGCAAGACGAATCAGAGAACTGAATGTCTATTGCGAGATCTTTCCTTTTAATCATTTCCCGGCGCCGGGTGCTGATGTAAAAGGTGTCATTCTTTCAGGGTCCCCTTCATCGGTCAGGGACCAGAATGCACCGTTCCCCGACCTGAGTGCGATTAAGGGCACGATTCCCCTGCTGGGCGTATGTTACGGGGCACAGTACCTGACACATAAATTTGGCGGTGAAGTGCTGCCTTCCGCAACCAGGGAATACGGACGCGCAAGGCTGGTCTTCGCAGACAGCACTGATGAACTTTTCAAAGGCATAAGTGAGGGCACCCAGGTATGGATGTCACACGCTGACACAATAGCCAGGGTACCTGAAAACTACAGGATCACCGGATCGACAGAAGATGTAAAGGTAGGTGCATTCCGGATAACAGGCGAAAAAACATGGGGTATCCAGTTTCATCCTGAGGTTTACCATACCACGGAGGGACTAAAGATGCTCGGTAATTTTGTCAACGGCATATGCGGCTGTAAAGCCGACTGGACACCTGAATCATTCGTTGACATGACTGTAAGGTCACTGAAGGAGCAGCTTGGCAATGACAAGGTTGTACTCGGACTGTCAGGCGGAGTTGATTCATCTGTGGCTGCCCTGCTGCTTGACAGAGCAATAGGGTCTAACCTGACGTCAATATTTGTAGATAATGGTCTGCTCCGCAAGGATGAGTTCGAAAAAGTTCTGGCTGCATACAAAAGAATGGGACTTAACGTTAAGGGAGTAGATGCCTCTGATGACTTTATAAGTGCGCTGGAGGGTGTCTCCGAACCTGAAAAGAAACGCAAGATAATCGGCAGGGTCTTCATCGAAACATTTGACCGCGAGGCCCACAGTGTGACAGGTGTGAAGTGGCTTGCACAGGGAACTATTTACCCTGACGTGATTGAATCGGTTTCAGTCAATGGTCCCTCGGCAACAATAAAATCACATCACAACGTTGGCGGACTGCCTGATTTTATGAAACTTAAGGTGATTGAGCCGCTGAGGCTTCTCTTCAAGGACGAAGTGAGAAGGGTGGGACGGGCTCTCGATATGCCCGCTGAGATTCTGAACCGGCATCCTTTCCCGGGGCCGGGACTGGCCATAAGGATAATAAGCGATATCACCCGTACCAAGCTCGATACACTTCGGGAGGCTGATGAGATATTCATTTCAGGACTCAGGAAGCACGGCCTGTATGACAAAGTGTGGCAGGCAGCAGTTATACTACTTCCTGTCCAGTCAGTGGGCGTAATGGGAGATGAAAGAACCTATGAAAATGCTGTTGTGCTTCGTGCTGTATCATCCACAGACGGGATGACGGCAGACTGGAGCCACCTTCCGCATGAGTTCCTGGCTGACATATCAAACGAGATTATCAACAAAGTGAGGGGAATCAACAGGGTGGTTTATGATATCAGCTCCAAGCCTCCGTCGACAATAGAATGGGAGTAAGGCAGGGAATTAACTTAATATGAAACAGAAATGATAAAACGGTTTATATATATATTTTGTGCACTGACAGTGTCTTACAGTCAGGCATTAATGGCCCAGGGGCTGACACAGGAAACCTTCAAGCTGGGTAAAACACTGGCTCTGCTTGATGCGGTTTACGTTGATAGTGTGAATATTTCAGCGCTTACCGAAAAGATGATTATCAGCACCCTGAAGGATCTTGATCCTCACTCAGTTTACATTCCGGCAAAGGATGTTCAGGATGAAAAGGAACCGCTTCAGGGAAACTTCGAAGGCATTGGTGTGCAGTTCAATCTGTTGAATGACACGATAATAATTATATCTCCCACAACTGGCGGACCGTCAGAAAAGGTTGGAATCCTGTCTGGTGACAGGATCATTACAATTGCTGGTGAAACGGTGACAGGGATTGGTATTAATACTGCAGGGGTGAGGAAGCGGCTGATGGGACCCAAGGGAACAACAGTTGTGATTAAGATTTTCCGCAAGGGTGTAAAGAACCTGCTGGAGTTTACGATTGTACGTGACAAGATACCGGTTAACAGTCTTGATGCGGCATACATGGTATCCGGGAATGTCGGATATGTTAAACTGAGTCGTTTTTCGGAACAGACAGCCATTGAGTTTGACAGTGCAGTGGCGCATCTGAAGCTGCAGAAAATGGAGAACCTTATTATCGATCTCCGTGGTAACTCCGGCGGGTACATGGTTCCGGCTGTACAGATAGCAGATCAGCTCCTTGCGGGAGAAGAACTGATAGTATACCTCGAAGGCAGGCATACATCGAGACAGGAATATAACTCAGGTGCAGGAGGGTCGATGACAGGGGCGCGGATCGCGGTACTTATTGATGAAGGATCAGCATCGGCAAGCGAGATTCTCGCAGGTGCGGTTCAGGACTGGGACCGGGGTGTGATTGTAGGCAGGCGAAGCTTCGGCAAAGGCCTTGTGCAGAATGGTTTCCCACTTCCTGACGGATCAGAGATAAGGATTACAATCGCCCGTTATTTTACACCCGCAGGCAGGTCAATTCAGACCCCGTACGACGAAGGTTTTGAAAAGTACATTGAGAAATACTACAGCAGATACATGAACGGGGAACTGATGCATCCGGACTCGATTAACCTTCCTGATTCACTCAGGGCATATACCCAGGTAAACAGGAGAAGTGTATTCGGAGGTGGTGGAATTACACCGGATATGTTCGTTCCGATTGATACTGCATATTATTCAGATTATTACCGCGATCTTATAAGAACCTCAACACTTACAAACTTTGTTGTCTCCTATACTGACCGGAACCGGAAAGTACTGCTGAAGAAATACAAAACCTTCACCCGTTTCGAAAAGGAATTCAACTTTACCGAAGAGACAATGGCAGCACTCAGGGAAGCCGGGGAAAAGAATAAGGTGGCTTTTAACAAGGCCCAATACGAAATATCTGCCCCGGAGATGACAAAGGTGATGAAGGGACTTGTGGCGAGGGATCTCTGGGATATGAATGAATATTTCAGGATTGTGAACCGCGATGACGAAGGGATCATAAAAGCCCTTTCGATCATCAAAGACCCATTGCTGTACAGGAAAATCCTGGGTTATAAAGAAGAACTGAAATGAAGCTTGTCGGAAAGACTCTTTATGGCCTGGAGGAGGTATTAGCTGCGGAGCTGATGTCATTGGGAGCGGAGAAGGTCAGGGCAGGTAACAGGGCTGTGACATTCGAAGGTACCAAGGAATTACTCTATAAGGTCAATTACAACAGCAGGACTGCACTCTCATTCCTTGTGCCTGTTGCAGAATTTTCAATTGCCAAACCAACCGATCTTTATGACGGTGCCGTCAGAGTTGAGTGGGACCGCTATCTCGATCCTGATAAGACATATGCAGTCTCCTCAGTAGTTACATCGAAGCATTTTACCCATTCGGGTTACCCTGCCCTGGTGGTTAAGGACGCAATTGCGGATTTTTTCCGGCGCCTTACCGGAAAGAGGCCTTCTGTTGATCCAAGATCTCCTGATCTGCTGGTTAACCTTCATATAAGCCATGAAAGGGTAATCATATCACTTGACTCGACTGTAATGCCGCTTTACAAAAGAGGCTACAGGGAGGAACAGGTTGCAGCCCCTCTGAATGAGGTCCTCGCTGCCGGAATGATAATGCTCTCCGGATGGAAAGCAGATGTTCCGCTGGTTGACGGAATGTGCGGATCAGGGACCATAGTCTCTGAAGCCGGACTTATAGCCTGCAATATTGCCCCTGGCAGGTTCAGGAAGAATTTCGGGTTCATGAAGTGGAAAGACTTCGACGATGCGATGTTAAGGTCTGTCAGGTTTGATGCTGAGAAGAAAGAGAGAAAGTCTCCTGTCGGAATCTTCGGCAGTGACATATCGGGAGAGGCGACTCGTATCGCTATGACAAACATTACGGGTGCCGGGTTGCGAAATACTGTTACTGTAACCCAGGCTGACTTCCTCCATACGCCTCCTCCGGCGGAGAAAGGTGTACTGATTATGAACCCGCCGTACGGTCAGCGAATTGGCGGAGAGGGGATGGCAGGCTTCTACCGTGAGATTGGCAGCTATCTGAAGCATAATTACCATGGTTATAAGGCCTGGCTATTGTCTGGAGACAGGGAGGCTCTTCAGGCTGTCGGACTTAAAACCGCCAGAAAATATGATCTGTATAACGGCAACATTGAATGCCGTTTTCACGGATACGACCTGTACGAGGGTTCCATGAAGATTAAGGGTGATGAAGGACAATCAGGAACCGTTGGCCTATGAGCCCCTTCCTTTGGTCAAAAAAAGCTCTGCATTCGCTAAAATAATGATAACGGATAGTTGCATGTTTTCAACAAACCCCTATTTTTGTTTTTTGTAAATAGTTTATAGTCTGTAAAGAAAGCCAGATGAGCTTTGATCTTGAAAACCTTGTAAGCGATCTTGACACCAGGGGTGCAATGGTCTATTTCAAGGGTAATGTTGACTCTGAAGTGATCAACCAGGTGCTTGATTCGGTGGAGGGAAACCTTCTGACGAGCCACGAGCATCCGAGAGTGCGTAAGAAGGTTTACAATGTTCTTGTTGAAAGCCTTCAGAACCTCTATCACCATGCAGACAGGGTGCCGGCAGGATACAGGGCTGCAAGGCCGGACAGGTATGGGCTGGTTGTTCTGGAGAAGACAATTGGAGGGTCTTATCGTATTACAACCTGCAATTTCGTATCGACAACACGGATTAAAGAACTTGAACAGAAAATTACAAAGATCAATAATTCAACAGCCCTGGAAATCAAGGAGCTGTATAAAGATATCCTTAATCACCAGGAGATTACGGAAAAAGGACTTGGCGGCCTGGGCCTCATTGACATGGCAAGGAAAACAAGCAACAGACTTGAATTTGTCTTTAAAAAGTACGATGAGAGAAATTCAGCCTTCAGGTTGAGTGCCGTTATAAGTGGCGTTTGAAATGAATAATGTTAAAGGAAGATAGATATGGAACCGATCATCATTGATGGAACACCAAAGACCCCGACAATCAGGTTTGATTCAAGAGAGGGTATTTTTGAGATTAAGGGAAGGTCAATCCCGGAAAATTCAGTGGAGTTTTACAAACCATTGAATGAATGGCTTGACGGTTATATGCAGGGCCCACTCGATAAAACTGTGGTGAATATCAGGCTTGAGTATTTCAATACAAGCTCTTCAAAGTGCATCCTGGATGTCTTCAAACGCCTGGAGGCCATTCACCGGTCCAAGCATGACGTCGAGATAAACTGGTTCTACGAAGAAGATGATGAGGATATGCTTGAGGCAGGCGAGGACTATGATTCAATTATCAAGGTACCCTTCAAAATGGTTGAGATTGTTGAATAATTATCCGGACTCATAAATTCAGATCGTATTCCTTCAGATCAGTTACTGACCTCTTCCCCTTACACATTTACGCTTCGGAATTACTCCTGGCTTTCAGCACATTCTTTATCTTGTCGGACGATTCGAGTATCTTATGCAGAACCCTGTAAAACAGCAGGATGTATAAGATAAGTGTCATAACCCATATCATGACCACATTTACGGCGAAGGTGCTGAACCAGAGACCCATAACCTGCTTCCGGGGTGCATAAAAATGTGCTTTTATAAACCGGCCGGGAGGGTCAAAAAAGACCTGGTCATAATTCTGGTAAAGCCTGTCTCTATACCTGATTATCTTTTCCTTTTCATTCTCATTACGCACAAATTCTTCCAGAGACTCATTCGTGAACTGTTTCTTCATCCGGATGAACCCATCCTTGTCCTCATATTCCCTGGCAACTATGCTCCTGTCACGTTCATCAACAGCACTCTTTGAAAGATCAATGTAGTACCTCCGTACTGTCTCGATATACTGCCGGGCAATTTCGAGAGATCCCGGAGTTATTTTTTCCGGATCAAGCAGACTGATGTCAAAAGGTACATCAGGTGTAAACCCAATCTCTTCGACTATCTCATAATATATCAGTGACATATCATTAGCGCTTTCCTCATCGATCCTTTCTCTTTCGATATCGCCCTCAATTCTTGAGATGATACTCTTCATCTCATTGTACCAGATATCTTTTCTGAACTTGGCTATGCTTATGACCTTATCGTACCCGTAAAATTCCTGTTCAAATTTATTGTTCATGAACTGCTCCACCGCAAGCGCTTCATAACCCCAGCGGGCAGTTATGATTTCGCCATAAACCGGTATCGAAACGGGTGACGATATGTTGGGATTGAGCTTTTCATATTTCACTATTATCCCGCTGAGTATTATCTGGGGAATGACAAGGAAAGGTATCAGAATGTAAATTGTAACCACAGCTTTGAAGCTGTCAGAAATAAGGAGTCCCATCATGTTTGAGGTGGCCCAGCAGGTAAATAGAACCAGCCAGTATTCCATCCACATGCCCCTGATGCCTGTGATTGAATTTCCAATTGCTACGAAAGTGGCAGCCTGAACTGCCGAGATAAGGAACTGGACGGCGATCTTTGAAAGAAGGTAGCTGTTCCAGCTAAGATTCAGAAAGGCTTCCCTGCGCAGTATCTTCCTGTCTTTAATGATCTCTTCCGCACTTACAGTCAGGCCCATGAATATTGAAACGATTACAGACATGAAAATGTAAACCGGCAGGTTGCTGTTATGCATAAGGGTATATCCCGGCCGTGCGGCGCTTTCATCAAAATAGCGGATGAGAAAAGCAAGGAAAAATGCGAGGACCGGAGCTTCCAGAAGGGTAATCACCAGGTATTGCCTGTCTGACAGTTTTGATAGAATGTCCCTCTTAACAAAGACGAGGAACTGTCTGAACTTATTCGGTGTTTTGAGGGTTATTTCCGGGATGCCGTTTCCGTGATCGGGAGGCGGCGCAGCCTCATCAATCCTGGCGTGATAATAGTCACTCCACTCTGCAGGCGAGATTTTTCTGGTCTTGGTGGGCCGCCCGAATTCATCGAGGATTTTTGACTCTACAATGCTGAAGATCTGTTCGGGATTGACATTACCGCACTCCGGACATTCACTGTCATTATATTTCGGCAGATGCATGCGGTCCTTAAAATAGGAAATCGACCTGACAGGTATGCCGTAATAAATGAGGTAACCCCCGGAGTCGAGGAAGATCAGCCTGTCGAACATCTTGAATATATCCGATGAGGGCTGGTGGATAACCACAAATATCAGCTTGCCCTTTAACTTGAGATCATTCAGCAGATCCAGGATGTTCTCAGAGTCGAGAGATGAAAGTCCTGATGTGGGCTCATCGAGGAAAAGAACAGAGGGTTCCCTTATAAGTTCAAGTGAAATATTCAGCCTCTTGCGCTGTCCCCCTGAGATCTTCTTGTTCAGGGGGGTGCCGACTTTCATATCCTTAATCTCGTAGAGGCCCAGGCTGTGCAGCACATTCTCAACCTTGACTGTAATCTCCTGATCATTGAGATTGCCGAAGCACAGTTTCGCATTGTAGAAGAGGTTGTCAAAGACCGTCAGCTCCTCAATCAGAAGGTCATCCTGAGATACAAATCCAATCAGACCCTTTACCTTGTCAGCTTCCCGGTGTATGTTTATACCGTTGATAAGCACTTCTCCGGCATCCGGTGCATTGATGCCGTTCAGCACACTCAGGAGGGTCGACTTCCCCGCACCGGAAGCACCCATAATACCGACAAGTCTGCCGGACTCTTCAGCAAAGCTCATCCGGTGCAGGCCTACAAATCCGCCTTTAAATTTGTACTCGATATTATTAACCTCATAAACAACCCTGGATGCCAGTAGACTCTCATCAAGGAATTGCCTTATGACTTCGGAGTAGTAGATTGGTTTGGAGTTCAGGAATTTCAGGGAACCACCACGCTCGAAGAGGTAAACCTTTTCTTCATGCCTCAGCTGTCCGCTAAGGAGCAATTCTCCGGTGCCGAAAGACCTTACAAACAGCATCTCTGCGCCTTGCAGGTCCAATATCTTTACCTGACCCCTTAATGTAGGATTATAAAGATGCCTGGTCTTATTATAAGGATTTTCCTGCTGGTTGTCTATGACCAGGATCTGCTGTGACTCAAGCACTTCAGACCTCTTTGAAAGCACAAAACGTTCTATAAGCCTGTAGTCTTCGCGGTCAACATTAAATCCCTCTGCAGCAGTGTTTATAAACTCGAGTTCTATCGGGCTTACTTCACTGCCATCAGAACGGCAGTATTCCAATAGCTGAACCAGCACAATAATCTTCTGGTTCAGTGTCAGCTGGGCACCTATATCATAGCATATCCGAATGATTTTTACCGAGATAGCTGCATTGCGCCGCGACTCATTTCCTTTTTTCAGACGGTCCTGGGCTTCTGCATAATAGTTATCGAAGATCCTCAGGTAAGCGTTAACTCCTTCCTGGTTAAGCTGAGGCTTCAGAAATGCCTCTACAACCCTGCGCCTGTCCGTCCCACTGCCCTGTGCCGGGGCAATGATTGCGAAGAGATGCATCAGGGTATTCAGGATCTTTTCATTCATCGCAGACTAATGAAAACATTATGACTTAAGGAGGTGAAAGTAGTAAATAGACGCGAAAAATCCTAACTTATTTGCCACCTGAGTCACTGCTCTTCTTTTTCCCGGTGGCGGCACCTGTGCCTTTTACTGAATATCCGAATTTGCCGATGAATTTGCCTGTATCATAATACTTTCCGTGAGAATAACAGATCGGCAAAGCCTTGTCCAGTCTGAAGACCCCGCTGTGAGAATCGATGTACTTTTCATCCGCATTTACGGCAACAACCTCGGAAATGAACATGTGATGAGAGCCGAGTTCCTTTATCTCTTTTACAACACATTCAATGCTCAGCGGAGATTCTTCAATGAGTGGCGCCTTCACTGCACTCGCCGCAACAGGTGTGAGTCCGGTTTCCCTGAATTTGTCATGGTCGGCCCCTGAACGTACTCCGCACCAGTCAGTTGCCCAGGCCAGCTTGCGGGTGGTGAGGTTGATAACAAAGTCACCGTTTCTTTTTATAATTTCATATGAATGCCTTGACGGCCTGACAGAAATATAGCACATCGCCGGGTCAGTGCAAATAGTCCCGGTCCATGAAACTGTGATAATATTATAACCCTCATCTGCTGTTCCACAGCTTACCAGAACCGCTGGCAGCGGATAAATCATCGTTCCCGGTTTCCAGATCACTTTACCCATATCCTTTTCCTGATTATCAATTTTTAAGCCGGACCGCCGCGCACAAAACTCTGCAGGCAGGAGTCGAAGTCACCGTATATGTCGAATGCCTTGTCCAGTTGCAGCAGGGCAAAAAGATTCTGCGCAGCCGGAGTCAGACCACAGAGCCTGAAAGTACAGTAATTTGTACGCGCTACCCGAAGCATGTGGAGGAACATTGCAAAACCGGTGCTGTCAAGATGATTCACCCCTGAAAGATCGATTACGGCACGCGAATGGGGAATCTCGAAGAGGCTCAGTATTGCAGGCCTTATGTTTTCAACATTCAGTGCATTGATCCGGTCATCCTTAAACCTGACTATGTCAATGCCTTCCTGCTTCTCTAAAAATACCATACCCGGTTACTCTGATTTGCCGGTATAATCTTCAATCTCCTTCATGACGAGGATAGCATCAGCCTCAAATCTATCTATAAATCCCTGATATTCATCGGGATTCACGCCGGCTTTTGCCTGCAATTCAAAGGTCTTCAGCATCCTTGAGGTTTCTTCCATTCCCATTACAGTTACTGACCCTTTGGCCTTATGAGCAAGGAGGCCAAGTTCAAGGAATTTTTTGTTTTCATTGAGCTGCTTCATTTCGGCAATAAATTCAGGTATCTGGTCCCGGAATATAGCCACTATCTCGTCCCTTATATCCCGGTCCCCACCGGTAACGTTTTCAAGATAGTCAGGGTTAAAAACCTTATAGTCCATCTGAGCAGGTTTAGTTCATATGCAAATATAGAAATTATGTTGCCTGAAGCCACCGGATCTGAACTAAAAGATGATGTGGCAAAAATGATTTATCGCAGGTTTTTATCGGGTTTAAAATGATACTTTTGTCATGTATACAATAAATCACACTATGAAAAATACTCCGTTTCTTAAGTTTCATGAGGCTCTTGGGGCAAAGATCGTACCCTTCGCAGGTTATAATATGCCCGTTGAATACACCGGCATAAATGATGAGCATATGGTTGTACGTGAGAAAGTTGGCGTTTTTGACGTCTCTCACATGGGAGAATTCTGGGTTAACGGACCCAATGCGCTTCCCTTCCTTCAGTATGTTACATCGAACGATGTAGCTGCACTTACCGACGGCAAAGTACAGTACACCTGTTTCCCGAACGGAAAAGGGGGCATAGTTGATGATCTGCTTGTTTACAGGTTCAATGCTGAGAAATATCTGCTTGTTGTCAACGCTGCAAATATTGAGAAGGACTGGGACTGGTGCGCAATGCAGGCCAAAAAATTCGGAATTACGGCAGGACCGGGTTACGAGTTTCACAATGCATCTGATGGTACCGCACAGCTTGCTGTTCAGGGCCCGCTGGCACTGAAGGCGATGCAGAAGCTTACAGCAACACCCGTCGAGGATATGGAATATTATACGTTCAAGGTACTTGATTTTGCGGGTATTAAGGATGTCATTTTCTCCACTACCGGTTATACCGGTTCAGGAGGATGTGAAATATACGTCAGGAACGGTGATGGACGGAGACTGTGGGAGGCTGTATTCGAAGCCGGTGCTGAGTTCGGCATCAAACCGGTGGGCTTGGGAGCAAGGGACACCCTTCGCCTGGAAATGGGATTCTGTCTTTACGGTAATGACATAAATGATACAACATCACCCATCGAGGCCGGCCTTGGATGGATTACCAAATTCGTTCCGGGGAAAGAGTTCATTGATAAGGCACTGTTGCTGAATCAAAAAGAATCCGGGACGGAGAAAAGACTTAAAGGCTTTATGATGATCGACAAGGGCATCCCCCGTCAGCATTATGAGGTTGCTGATGCAGCAGGAAACATTATTGGCGAGGTCACTTCTGGTACAATGTCTCCCGTACTGAAACAGGGAATAGGAATGGCGTATCTGAAAAAAGGCTTCTGGAAGCCTGATACTGAGATATTTATCCGTGTCAGGGGGAAAGACCTTAAGGCAAAAGTCACAAATCCTCCCTTTTATACCAAATAACCTGACTCGTATTTCATTTTAATGCGATGGAGAAGAAAGGCCTTGAAATATGTTTTTCCCCGGCTATGTTTCCTGCACACGCTGACAAAGAGGCGGTGGCAGTAATCATAGATATTCTGCGGGCTACCAGCTCCATTTGCACCGCATTTGCAAACGGAGTCTCCAGGATTGTACCCGTTTCATCTGCCGATGAAGCTCTGAAGCTGAAAAAGGATGGTTACCTGGTTGCTGCCGAACGCGACGGCTTTGTGCTTGATTTTGCAGACTTCGGCAATTCACCGTTTAATTTTTCACCTGAAAAAGTTAAGGGCAGGGTAGTGGCTTACAGCACGACTAACGGAACAGGATTAATGCAGATGGCTTCAGGATGTCATGATGTTGTCATCGGCTCATACCTTAATTTCACCTCCCTCTGCAACTGGCTTACTGACCAGGACAGGAATGTGATAATCATCTGTGCCGGATGGAAAAACCGGTTCAACCTGGAGGATACACTCTTTGCCGGAGCTGTGGCAGAAAAACTTCTGGCAGACGGTGGGTTTGTGACTGTATGTGATTCAGTGCACGCTTCGCTGGACCTTTGGCATCTGGCTAAGGAGGATGTCCTGGGATATACAGAAAAGGCTGCGCAGCGATCCAGACTCAGGGATAAGGGTCTCGACGACTGCCTGGAATATTGTCATACCTTTGATACTACAACAGTTATTCCTGTTTTACGCGGGGGAAGCCTCGTCGCACTCTGACACAAAAAATTTATAAAACATAAAACCACAACAAAATGAAAAAACACAACTTTTATGCAGGACCTTCGATAATGCCTCAGTACACGAATGAAAAAGTTATTGAAGCTGTTAAGGATTTTGCCGGAACCGGACTTTCGATAATGGAAGTATCACACCGCAGCAAGGAGTTTGTGGCTGTCATGGATCAAACAGTAGCCCTGTTTAAAGAGTTACTGGATATTCCTTCAGGTTATTCTGTCATATTCCTTGGCGGAGGTGCCAGTCTGCAGTTTGCAATGGTGCCGATGAACCTGCTCGAGAAGAAAGCGGCCTATGTTAACACAGGAGAATGGGCAGGCAAGGCACTCAAGGAGGCAAAGCTTTTCGGAGAGGTTGTTGAAGTGGCCTCATCAAAGGACAGGAATTTTAACTACCTGCCCAAAAATTATGCAGTCCCGGCTGATGCTGATTATCTGCATATTACAACCAACAATACAATCTTCGGTACTGAACTTAAGAAAGACCTTACAGTAGGTGTGCCGCTTGTGGCCGATATGTCATCTGACATTTTCAGCCGTCCGGTTGATGTTTCCAAATACTCGCTCATCTATGGCGGTGCGCAGAAGAATCTTGCCCCAGCAGGTGTCACCTTTGTGATTATAAAGGATGATATTCTCGGTAAGGTGACCAGGCCTATCCCCACAATGCTTAATTACAAAACCCATATCGAGAAGGAATCGATGTTCAACACGCCTCCGGTGCTTCCGGTGTTTGCAGCATGCAAGACACTCGAATGGCTGAAGGAAAAGGGTGGAGTAAAAGCGATGCAAAAGATCAATGAGGCAAAGGCGATGCTGCTCTATGACGAGATTGACCGCAACAAATTGTTCAACGTTACAGTCCCTGATCCTGAAGACAGGTCACTTATGAATGTATGCTTCGTTATGTCAGAGAATTATAAGGAGGCTGAAAAGGACTTCGCTGCTTTTGCAAAGAGTCAGGGGATGATTGGTATTGAGGGACACCGTTCGGTAGGCGGATTCAGAGCATCGATATACAATGCAATGCCTCACGAAAGCGTCAAGGCCCTTGTCGACTGTATGAAGGAATTTGAAAAGAAACTATAATCCGGGAATCATGAAAATATTGGTTGCTACAGACAAACCGTTTGCCTCCGTGGCTGTAAATCAGATCCGCGGTGTGGTGGAGAATGGAGGACATCAGCTTGCTCTCCTGGAAAAGTACAAGACACCCATGGAACTGCACGAGGCAGTCAGGGATGCAGATGCACTGATAGTGCGGTCAGATATTATTGACGCGGCGGTTGTTGCTGCCGCACCGAACCTGAAGATAGTTGTCAGGGCAGGTGCCGGTTATGACAATCTTGATCTTGAAGCCTGCTCGGCACACGGAATAGTGGCAATGAACACACCCGGGCAAAATTCGAATGCAGTGGCAGAGCTTGCCTTCGGAATGATGCTCTATTCTGCACGCGGAGGATTCGACGGCAAGACCGGATCAGAACTCCTGGGCAAGAGCCTCGGTCTGCATGCCTTCGGAAACGTGGGAAGATGCATGGCAAAGATTGCCCACGGTCTGGGAATGAATGTAATTGCATTTGATCCCTTCGTTGACAGTCATGCAATGAAGGAATGTGGCGTTACAAAAATTGATAATGTTGAAGATTTGTACAGAAAATGCCAGTATGTATCACTGCATATCCCTGCAAATGACAAAACAAAAAAATCAATAGGAGAAAAGCTCCTTTCACTGATGCCTCCAGGTGCTGTTCTTGTAAACACAGCACGCAAAGAGGTGATCAGCGAAGAGGAACTGTTAAAAGTAATGGAGAGCAGGCCTGACTTCAGATACCTGTCTGATATTGAACCTGACAATGCACCCCTGTTTGTTGAGAAATTCCCGGGCAGATATTTCTTCACACCTAAGAAAATGGGTGCACAGACAGAAGAGGCCAACATCAATGCGGGCGTTGCTGCAGCAAAACAGATTGTGGACTTCTTCGCTACCGGCAATGAAACTTTCAGGGTTAACAAAACCAAATAATCTTTACCAGAAACAAATATGGCAGTTGTAAAACCGTTCAGGGGGCTGAGGCCGCCGAAGGATTCTGCGGCAGAAATAGCCTGCCTTCCCTATGATGTCATGAACTCTGCCGAAGCGGCCAGGATGGCCTTTGGCAAAGATAAATCGTTACTTCACATTACAAAATCTGAAATTGACCTGCCGGAAGGAACTGATGTGCACTCTGAAGAGGTGTACCGCAAGGCATTTGAGAATTTTACTCTGTGGCAGAAGAACGGGTGGTTGGTTCAGGATAATGAGTCTCACTTTTATATCTATGCCCAGACAATGGCAGGCCGGACGCAGTACGGTATTGTCGGAGCAGCCTCAGTGGATGATTATCTGAACGGGGTGATCAAAAAACATGAACTGACCCGACCCGACAAGGAGGAGGACCGGATGGTTCATGTGAGAACAAACAATGCCAACATAGAACCTGTATTCTTTGCATATCCCGCACTGAAAGACCTTGACCGGATTGTAAGCAGGATTGTGAAAAAGGAAAAGCCGGAGTACGACTTCGTTTCTGAAGACGGAATAGGTCATCATTTCTGGGTAGTCCGCGATCAGGATGTAAACGGTAAGATTGAAGAGCTTTTTGAATCGAAAGTTCCCTTCACATATGTAGCCGACGGACATCACCGTACTGCTGCAGCGGCACTGGTCGGAAAGGAAAAGCGTGAGAAAAACCATTCACATAACGGCACCGAGGAGTATAATTACTTCCTGGCAGTTCATTTTCCGGATGATCAGCTGAAAATATTCGATTATAACCGGGTGGTAAAAGACCTTAACGGTCACACGCCAACACAGATCCTCGAAAAACTCGGTGAGAATTTTGAAATTAAGGAGAAGGGTGCCAAAACGTACCGTCCTGACAAGCTTCACCAGTTTTCAATGTACCTTGACGGAAAATGGTACCGGCTGAAGGCCAGGAAAGGCACTTACAACGATTCAGATCCCATCGGCGTTCTGGATGTGACAATCCTGACAGACAAGGTTCTTGTTCCGATCTTTGATATTCAGGACCTGAGACGGTCAAAGAGAATCGATTTCATTGGGGGTATCCGCGGACTGGGGGAGCTGAAGAAAAGGGTCGACAGCGGTGAAATGAAGATTGCCTTTGCCCTCTATCCCGTTTCTATGAAGCAGCTTATTACAATTGCAGATACCGGGAACATTATGCCCCCCAAAACGACATGGTTTGAACCTAAACTGAGGAGCGGACTTGTTATTCATAAACTTGACTGAATGCTGAATTGAGGTGGGTGACATCGCTGAAAATATTAAGATGCTGGGCAGAATGCTGCCGGAAGGTGTATCGGTTGTAGCCGTCTCCAAGACCAGGAGCCGCGAGGAGGTACTTCTTGCTTACAACGCAGGCCAGCGCGTTTTTGGCGAAAACAGGGTGCAGGAACTCCTTTCCAAAAAAAAACTGCTGCCTCCTGATATAAGGTGGCATCTTATCGGTCACCTCCAGAGCAACAAAGTTAAACAGGTTGTTCCGGAGATTGCCGTCATCGAATCTGTTGACAGTCTCAGGTTGCTGAAGGAGATCAGTGAAGAAGCCCTTAAAAGGGACCTTGTCATTGATTGTCTCCTGCAGGTGCATATTGCAGCAGAGGAAACGAAATTCGGATTTGATCCTGCTGAGATCGAACGGGAAGACTGGAGTGCTGTCACCGGAGCTCTTAAAGGTGTAAGGGTCTGCGGCCTGATGGGAATGGCTTCATTCACTGACAACAGTGCAAGGGTGAGAGAAGAATTCAGAATGCTGACTGCACTTTTCAGGGCAACCCGGGAACGGTGCTTCATTGATAAACCCTTCTTCCGGGAGATTTCAATGGGAATGTCAGGCGACTGGCACATCGCCGTGGAGGAGGGAAGCACAATGATAAGGGTTGGAACTTTAATATTCGGAGAACGAACAAATAAAACAATATGAGCACAATTGGCACATCATATCTTGGACTTGAACTCAGGAGCCCGGTAATTGCAGGGAGTTCAAACTTTACCTCAACAGTCGAATCGATAAAGGAAGCCGAAGCAGCCGGTGCCGGTGCCGTTGTGCTTAAATCGCTGTTTGAAGAACAGATAGTCTCACAGGCTGCTACACTCTCGTCGGGGGAGGTATACCCTGAGGCAGACGATTACCTCTCTTATTACACCAGGACCAACAGTGTAGAAAGCTACCTTACATTAATTGCCAGGGCGAGAAAAACAGTCAGTATTCCAATTATTGCAAGCATAAACTGCTTCTCGGAAAAGGGATGGACTGACTTTGCGGTGCAGGTGGAAAAGGCAGGAGCCCATGCTATCGAGGTGAATCTTTTCTTTATGCCGGTTGACATGAATCAGACCGGCACCAAGGCTGAGGCAGCATACTTTAAGATTATTGATGAGCTCAGAAAGAAGCTAACAATTCCTGTAAGTGTCAAGATCGGATTCAGATTTTCCAACCTCCTCAATGTTGCCTGGCAGATGCATAACCACGGTGCGAAGGGTATGGTTCTCTTCAACCGATTCTATGAGCCCGACATCGATATCAACAACATGAATGTAATTCCGGCACCGGTACTTTCAAATCCGGCGGAGAAGCGGTATGTACTACGGTGGATTGGAATGGTCAGTGCTCTCAATATAGGGATGGATATTTCTGCATCAACGGGTGTTCACACCGGTGAGGATGCAATTAAATACCTCCTGGCAGGCGCTACAACGGTTCAGGTCTGCTCTGCACTCTATAAGAGAGGATTCACTGTAATAACCGAAATTAACCAAGCTCTTCACAAGTGGATGAATGACAAGGAGTTTACAAGAATAAGTGACTTCCGTGGAAAGCTTAACTACAGGAATATTGAGAATCCTTCCCTGTTTGAGAGATCGCAGTTTATGAAGCATTACAGCTCCTATATTTAGAGATCTCAGCCAGCCTTCATTACAGATATCAATTCACCGGTCAGTAACTTCCTGGCATCATCCTGCTTTCCGGCTTCCTTTTCCAACAGGCTGATAATATGAGCCCTGTCGGCGTCTGAAATCATATCTGCACATGTTTCAAGTACTGTAAAACACTCAAGGGATGTGGTATAATCGCCTTCCGTGTAAATGCGGGTCAGTGTGACCGCATGTTCGGAATAGTCGAGACCGGACTGCCAGCATGAGGCAGCGAGCATCGCTTTTGTAGCCTGACTTTCTGCTCCAGCAAGAGCATCCATTACTTCAGGGCAGGAAGTGCTTTCCTTCATGTCATTGAAGAAACCGGAAATAAGCAGTTTCAACCCCTCATCCTCAGTATTATCATAAAACCGGGCAAGCATTTTCAATGCACCCTCGAACGATTCACTGTTGCGGAGTGAAATTACTGTTTTCTCGATATCGTGGCGACTGCCTGTGCTGAGCATTTTCTCCAGTTCAGCAAGCTTTTTGGCAGACTTAATCATATGTTCTGGTTTTCAACAAATTTATGGCATATTAATTACTTGGCAGTCAAATTTGAATAATAAAAAAAAAGTGGTAATTTGGTCGGATGTTAGCCTGTGAACTTAAACTAAAATCGTTAAGACTATGAAAATAAGAATTCTGCCATTGGTTATCGGAGTGACAGTTTTAAGTCTGTGTACTGCGGTGATCTCATGCAAGGGCAATCGCAAGGGCGATGATTCGAAGGCTGCAGCCGATAAAGTCAGCGCTGATGCTCAGACCATTGAACACATAAAAAATGCTGAAAAGGTTTTCAATGCCCTTCCGACACCGCTTGAAATAGCACAGCTTATTAAGACGGCAGGAGCTAAGTTTGACGAAAATCTGCTCAACCCTGTTGACGATCAGAGTAATTACACAACAAGCAAAAGCATGGCTCTGAACCTGGGAGTCTATACATGTGACCTGAGTTTTGCCAGTATGTATGATCAGACTTCTCTCATAATCAATTACATGGAGGCTGCTGAGAATATGGCTAATGGCCTTGGTATCCTTGACGCAATTGATGAAACAACGATTGAGAAACTGGAGCAGAACATAAATAACAGGGATGTAATAATGGAGATAGTATCCGAGACCTTCCTGAATTCACAGTCTTATCTCGAGGATGATGACCAGCATGCAGTGGCTGCAACAATAATCGCTGGCGGTTTTATCGAAGGACTTTATATTTCAACCAATATGGTTGATATGAAAAATTATAAAGGCAATAAACTTGTTGGAACCATTGCTGACCAGAAGATGTCTGTTGATGATCTTGTCAGGATGCTTGACACATATACTGAAAATGCGGCTATTCAGGAACTGATTGGTCCCATTAAAGAGCTTAAGGTTGTATTTGATGCAATAGAAAGATCATCAGATCCTTCTTCCACTAAGTATAATGAGCAAACGGGCGTGACTGAAATAACAGGTGCGGCGAAATCCGAAATCAAGCCTGATACATTCCTTGCAATCAAAGCGAAGGTTGCTGAGATTAGAAATCAATATGTAAAATAGGGACCTATGAGAAAGCTAGTCAAGATTTTTCTGGCGTTGTTCATCATTTCCGTTGCTGCTTCGGGAGAGATGTCTGCCCAATGTAAGGGATTTGCCAAGTCACTATGTAAGAAAGAACTGGGTGCCTACCTTCATGACGGAAACTACCATGCCGCAGTCCTTGTGGAAGGAGAGGAAGCCGAATTGTATAAGACATTCTATTCTGATATGGAGTACCGTATCGCAATTTGCGGTGCAGACGGTCTGCCTCCAATCGAGTTTTCAATCCTTGACGCTACCGGTAAAGTCCTTTACAACAACAAGGAATCAGGCTTTATAAAGATCTGGGACTTCAAACTTGAGGCAAGTCAGCAGCTTAAGATTGTGGTTAAGGTCACGACCTCAGGAGCCAATACCGAAATTCCTGCCAGCGGATGCGTTGCAATAATGTTCGGTTTTAAGACTAAATGAGAGATTACCTCTGTTTATAAAAGGCGGACTGTTCCGCCTTTTTTTTATAGGCCTGCTTCAGACCGGCACCTGGTGCAAAAGTGCTGGCTTTTCTGATCTATGTCTCCGACATAGGTGCTGGACCTCATTACACAGGTAGAGATGTGACAGTGAATCAGACCAAAGGTGTGCCCCAGTTCGTGTATCACCTCCTTGATGAACCGTTGAGTCATTAATTCATTATCCTTTTTCAGACCATATAGCTCGTTTTTTAACCTATACGCCGAGGCTATACCTGTGTTACCGCCAAGCATAGCCTGTCCGAAAATATAGGTCAGAACAGGTATGAACAGGTCTACCCGGAATAATCCAATTGTCTTGACAGGGTTTGGCAGTGCATCTGACGTTAAATGTTTCAGCAACTGGTTGGCATCATATTGTCTGCGACCGGGACTGTAAAAGGGGTTCAGGTCCAGATGACTCACTTCAACAGTTACAGGCTGATGAAACTCAATTGACACATCTTTGGCCAGCCTTTCAAGAAGGTCCTTTTCAAAGATCCCGAAGGAGGTCAATATGATTCTGTTTTCTCCCAATTATCAAGAGCCGTAAGTGTTACTCTTCTTGTTTCAGATCATATTTCTTGATTTTGTTGTAAAGGGTTACCCTGTCAACATCCAGGGCTTTTGCCGAGCGTGAAACATTCCAGTTGTACTTACTGAGAATCTGCAGGATATGTCTTTTCTCAAGCTCGTCAAGACTCTCTATAGTGCTGATAATAGCCTCTTTACCCATTGGCAGATCCTTCAGGCGGATTTCCTTTCCATTGCCTACAACTATTGCTCTTTCGATCATATTCTCAAGCTCACGGACATTCCCCGGAAACTCGAACTTTTCAAGGTGCCTGAGGGCTGCCGGCTCAATCGGGATAATATCCCTGCTCATCGAGGTGCAGTATTTCTTAATAAAATGATTGACAAGCAGTGGAATATCCTCAGTCCTTTCACGCAGAGGAGGTATCATAATGTTTACAACGTTAAGCCTGTAGAAGAGGTCTTCTCTGAAAGTGCCGCTTTTTACCATCCCCCTGAGGTCCCTGTTCGTTGCGCAGATCACTCTGAAATCAGAGGATATCTCCTTGTTACCGCCTACGCGTACGAAGCTTTTTGTTTCAAGGACACGGAGCAGCTCTATCTGCATCTTCCCCGAGATAGTGGCAATCTCATCGAGGAAGATTGTCCCGCCGTCTGCCATTTCAAACCGGCCCTTGCGGTTGAAAGTAGCGCCTGTGAAGGCGCCCTTCTCGTGTCCGAATAGTTCACTTTCCAGAAGACTCTCTGTCAGTGCACCGCAATGGACACTTACAAGGGGGAAGTACCTGCGGGAGGAATTGGCATGTATAGCCCTGGCAATTAATTCCTTACCTGTTCCGCTTTCCCCTGTGATTATTACTGATGAATTGGACTGAGCTACGCTTTCGACCTGTTTCAGGACCTTTTTCAACTCCTGACTTTCTCCGATCAGATCTTCTACATCCTCAAGAGCTGAGACCTTTTGCTTCAGGGTCTCGTTTTCGGACTTAAGGATAATCTGTGCAGATGCATTACGGATAAGGTGAGACAGGTCATCAGGATCAAAGGGTTTTGTAACATAATCATAAGCACCGTCTTTCAGTGCCTGCACTGCTGTGTCAACTGAAGCAAAAGCAGTCATTATGATCACAATGGCATCTTTGTTAAGCACCCTGATCCTGCGATGCATCTCCAGACCGTCCATGCCCGGCATCTTTATGTCTGCGAGTATAATATTAAAATTCCGGGCCTCAAGGAGCAAAAGAGCCTGCTTGGCATTCTCTGCACATTCGACCGAATATCCGTCCTCAATGAACCAGTTGTTCAGTGAGTCCCTGACCGACTCTTCATCGTCGACAATCAGTATTGAAATTTTTTCAGCCATTTCTGTAATCCTTATGATTTTCTTAGAGGAAAGATTATTGATACTGTTGTTCCTTTGCCTACAGTGGAATCAAGTTCGATTTTTCCGTTGTGGTTCTGTACGATTCCGTGAACAATGGGCAGTCCGAGACCGATGCCCCTCGCCTCCCTTTTTGTTGAAAAGAAAGGTTCGAAAACATGAGGTATGTCCTCAGGAGAGATCCCGCTTCCGTTGTCTGAAATTTCAAGCCTGACCGAGTCCGCATCAGGATTTTTGGTCCTTATGATTATCTCGCCGTTTTCGGATGCTGCTTCCGAAGCATTCACCAGCAGTGCAACACATGCCTGCCTGATCTGGTTCGGACTGCAGAAAATGAGGTCTGATTTTGCACTGAAATCGGTCAGGAAACTGATATTGGCAATCTTAATATGGTGGGTCATGAACTCATATGTGGCAGGTCAGTATTTCATGAAGATGCTTCTCTTCAAAGCCCTCCTGATCCTTTTTTGAAAAGTCCAGAAGTCCCCTGACAATGTCTCCGCACCGCTTAGTCTCACTCTCAATGAGTTTGAGGTGCTTCAGCATCGACTCCTTCCTTTCCGGGGTCAGATCAGGATTGCTTAACTGTTTATATATAAGCTTTGTATATACCAGGATTCCGGAAAGGGGATTGTTAAGCTCATGAGCTACCGAGGAGGAGAGTTTCCCAAGGGAGGCTATCCTCTCAACATGGATTAGCTCATTCTGGGCTTCGGAAAGTTCTTCCGATTTCTTCTGCACCTTATATTCAAGCTGCTTCGACCAGTTTTCAAGTTCATCAGTTGCTGAATGGATATGATCAAGCATATTGTTGAATGCCATTGATACCTTCTTCATATCATCAAGCAGGTCAGGTTTTATCTCAATCCTGGTGGTATTGTCACCCTGTGTTACAGCTTCGCTGGCAGTTATGATACTGTTGAGCGGATCCTTGATCCTTCTCCTTGTAAAGAATATAAGCAGGGAGGCTAAAAGTATAGTTGTCACAAGGGCCAGCAGTAGAAATTCAGTTGAAGACTTCTGGACAGCCTGGTCAAGATCCTTCAGGGGCATCCTGATAATGAGTGAGCCGAGCACTGTCTCACTCTCATTATGAGCATGGCATGAAGCAGTGTAGCACGATTTTTCATTAAGAATCGGTTTGCGGATAAGCAGGTGTCTCTGACCCGGCTTGTTGGGATTCATACTGCAATCGCTTTTTGCATCAATGATCCGGTAGCTCCTCTCACTCCTGGGAAACATTGAACTCAGGTTGGTATGACACGATATGCAGTCCGGATTACTGTGATTCTCAAGGTTTGGAGAAAAGGATGAATAGACCAGATTGTCAGTCTGGTCATACATATTGACATCGTCAATACCCGGCATTGTATTTATTATGTCAAGGGTACCGTGCAGGGTGCTCTTGTCATTGGCAAGCATCGAATGATAGAGTGATCCCTCTACAATGGACCCGACATTGTTCCCATTCTGCCGAAGGACTGTGTTGAAATAATCAACATAAACGGTCCTGAAAATGGCATTGAACATCACAAAGAGTATCAGTGCAGTCAGGGCAATTATTGAGACGACCCGGCCATAAATTGTAGACCGGAATTTAAAGTATTTGCCCAGATCCCTCATATTAAAGAACTTCTTAAGTCTCTTATTATCAGCCTCTGTCATAGTCCGATTTCTATTGCACCTTAAACAGTTATAAATAATACCCTCACGGATATTATTTATAACCTGTTAAATAATTCTACAAAATACGAATAATTCTTCTCTGCCAATGGGACGGGAGAGTATTCTTCAGCTTTCTACTTCAGAAATGACTCCTGGAAGTCAGTCCACACTTCACCCGGCATAGATGCCAGGGCATTATCTGCAAGTTCACCACCGTCCTGCATGTAAACCGGGGAAGTATCTGCTGAATTCTTCCTGGCCGAAACCGCGAGGAAATCCTTGAACCTGCTTATTTCTCCTCTGAACCATTCTGAGGCTTCATCTGCAAAATGATATGAACTGGTCTCTTCCACCCATTGGGTAGGTTTTATTTTAAAGATCCATCCCTTACCATATGGATCTTCATTCAGCAGGCCTGGTTCTTCGGTCAACATCCTGTTGGTGCCGACCAGCTCACCTGAGATGGGAGAGGTAATACTGAGTGTCTTCCCGTTCTGGTCAACTTCAGCCAGTACCTCGCCCTTTGTTACAGTGGTTCCCGGGGCCTTCATGTTCTTAATGTTAACCTCCCCTGTAAGATGAAGTAGCAGGTCATCAAGTCCCACCTTCGCATTTCCCGACTTCTCAAGGTGGGTCCAGGTGTGGTTCCTGCTGTAAAAAACTCCCCCCGGCACCCTTAAAACACCGGCAGAAAGAATGCCAATCGTTCTCCTTATGTGACCGGTGATTTTCACCGGTTTGTTTATAAGCAACCAGAATGGAATTATGAGTAGCAGAAATGCAATGATTATCAGGTACTCAATTCCTTTGGTTTCGAAAAGACTGTAATATGTAAATCCGTCCATGATATTGTTTGTTGCGCCCTCACCTCTCCGCAAGGTGAGAACTGGTTATTAATTTTCGTTGCTTTTTACCCATGATGGTGACTCACGCAGTACAGGAAGACGGGTAATCACCCATCTGAAGATCCATATCTCGGTAAAGATGACTGCCAGGGTAACCGCAATCTCCATCCAGGAGGGATAATAATGTTGTGCTGCATCCCATTTAAAACCGATTACAGTCAGGTTGAGCCTGTTCATGATGACTCCAACCATCGTAATTATTGCTGCAAGCTTGACCGAAAAGATGTTCACCTTGCGATAACTGTAGAAAAACAGGCACATGGGCAGAAACACAAATCCTATCATCTCGGTAAGGTACCAGTAGCCCATTGGCGTGTTAAGCAGGCTCCATCTCTTTTCGTGAACAAACACAAGCATGTTCAGAAAGAAATAGGCAAACATTGTCACCGCACAGATCTTTGACAGCCCGTGTAATATACTGTCATGGGCTTTATGGTTCTTTTCAGTAATCTGATCGGAAAATACCCTGTTACTTATCGAGCCTTCAAATATTACCATCGAGAGCCCCGCGAAAATGCTTGATACAAAGAACATTATGGGAATGAACTCAGAATACCATAGTGGGTGTATCTTGTCCTTCGCCATCAGGAACAGAGCGCCCAGACCCGACTGATGAAGGGTTGAGAGTGTGATCCCGAAGATTACTGCAGCCAGGGTCATCCCTGACAGTATTTTACGGGCGCGTTTTGCTCCAAGCCACTCTGCAATGGCCGGTGAAAACTCGATCAGTTCTGCAACCATATACAGCAGGAAATGCCATGCCACAAGGAACAGGACAGAACTTGTGCCGAAGCTGTTGCCAATTATAGGATTGATCACATTCCAGGGTCTCCCGAGATCGAGGAGCAGTGCTCCGGCATAAAAGACATAGGCAAGAAAACCGTTGAGCACGGTAACTCTTACAATAGTATGATATTTCTTAACGTTCAGGATGTAGACCATGAAGGTTACTACATAAGCGCCGCCGGCAAAGGCCACACCTGTGACAACATCGAAGCCGATCCACAGGCCCCAGGGAACCTCCTGAGTCAGGTTTGTGATGGATCCGATTCCTTTCCAGAACCGGATAATTATCAGGACAAGGCCTAAAAGCATTATTGGAATTGAGATGATATTGAACGGGGTAAGCCATTTACCTCTTGGTTTCAGCTCGGATATCAGGAATTTCCAGATACTTTTTCCGTCATTGTCTCCGGGCAGGGTATAATCAGTATTATTCATTTTCTTCTTCTTTAGGGTTATTGTCTTTTGTCGCCTGATGTATTCCGAGAAGAATGGCGGGCCATAGAACAAAAACTGAAGGCACGGCATAGAGGAATCCCTTTGTCAGGGCAGGGTATGACGAATTCTGAAGTGTTGTCTTAAAGTTCATCTCTTCGAAGGGAACAGGAGAGAGGTACAGCCAGCCTGTTCCTCCGGCTTCATGTTCTCCGTAGATATGGTCATAGTACTGGTCAGGACTCTCCTGGATTCTTCTTCTGGCCTCTTTTATAAGATCCCTGCGGGTACCGAATACAATAGCTTCCATGGGGCAGTCCTGTGCACAAGCCGGAATTTTGCCTTCCTTGAACCTGTCATAGCACATGTCGCATTTTTCAATCTTCGGGTTAGCACTGAAATATTCGAATTTTGGGGAGTCAAACGGGCAGGATACCATGCAATAACGGCATCCCATGCATTTTTTGCCCCTCCAGATTACGGCGCCTTCCTCAGTCTTGTACATCGCTTTTGTAAGGCAGGCTGCGGCGCAGGCCGGATCATTGCAATGCATACATTGTTTCTTGACAAAAAAATCGCCCTTGGACGTTTTGAATGCATTGACAACGGTACGCCGTGTTTCATCAGCCTTGCGTTCCACCCCCACTATCGGGGTGTCTTCGAAGCTTGGTGCAGGAAGAGCGTGCGCTTCTGCACAGGCAAATTCGCATCCCTGGCAACCTACACATTTGGTCGAGTCGTATAACATTGCATTGAATTCCGTTTTGCTTTCCGCCTCCGGAGCCGCGGTCAGTCTTTTCCCCGTTGCAAGAGTAACCCCCGTTACACCAAGCACCTTGAAGAAGTTTCTTCTGTTGATACTCATGGTTTTTAGTATGTGACTGTTAGATTAGTTATCAGTTTTTTTGAATTTTCTATGATCGTGATTTGTCGATGAACCCGGTCTGAAAATCTTCCCATATTTCCGGTCCGAAATCCTCGAGCAGGCCCTCCCTGATCTCACCACCATCCTGGAGCACAACCTGTGAAAACTTCAGCTCATTGCCTCCGAGGGTTGTTGCAAGGAAATCTTTCAGGCGGGCAAATTCATCCCTTACCCATTCCGAATATTTCTCAGCCATAATCATCACACGGGTTTCCTTTATCCAGTTCTCAGGTTCAATTTTATAAACCCAGCCGTCAGTGTACGGTGACGAGTTAATTATTGACGAGTTTCGGGTCAGGATTTCGTTCGTTGAAGTTATTGTTCCCGAAAGGGGAGAATATATATTGAGCTGTTTGCCGTTCTGGATCAGTGAAAGGATTTGTTCACCCCTGACAATCTTTTCGCCCGGGTTCTTCATTTTGAGCCTGGTGACAGTTCCGGTTATGTGCTGGATAAAATCGTCCACACCAATTCTGACTGCACCGTCCCTTTCCATGAACGCCCAGGTATGGGTCTTGTCGAAGAAGAGACCTTTTGGAATGACAAGCGATTTTTCACTGAATGCTTCATTGTGCATGCTTTCAAAAGCAGGAGATCTCTTTACAGGGACTCTTACAAGCCTGTAGAGGGTGTAAACGATCAGGCCGCCCATTGCAATTACTGCGAGCATTATGAAAAATGCCCTGGAAACAGCAGGTCCCTCAGCAAGAGTGATTACAGCAGTCTGGTCCTCATTAAGTCCGGCTGCTTTTGCAGTGGCTTCACCACGGGCAAGTTCGGTATAACCGTTCTCAGCCAGAAGCTGTTGTCCGTCGGAAAGCATCCATCTGATGAAAGCCAGCTCAGCATCGTCAGCCGGAAGGGTGGCGGAAACGGCAAAGATATTGTTATACAGTGATTTGGGGTATTTGCCAATATAGACACCACGGGTGAAACTTCCCAGATCGTCGTATATCTGCTCAAAGTAATCAAGCTGCCCGTTATTGTTAACGTCCACGGGTATCATCCTGACATCACCGTTAAGCATTTGTCCGTCGGGTCCGGTAATATCACTCAGCCTGCAGAAACCTATTCCATTTTGGTCGCTCTGAAGTGCAAGGAGCATTGTCCCGGCATTTTCAACTCCCGTACCACTGAGATTATCAACGCTGATTCCAATGAAGGAAGATATATATGATTTTACCGGGTTATCATTTATGATATAGGTTGTGACTTCGCCCTGCTGTTCATTTTCAAGCATTTCGCCCCAGGTTGTAACACCGGCACCGGAGAACGGTTTTTTCAGTTTTTCTGACGACAGGCCTTTCTGGCATACGGCATCCGCATAAGGGCTCTTCGAATTTATAACAGGTACAATAATATCGCGTCCGACAACCATTTTCCAGGATGTTTCACTTCCTTCTTTGTTAAGGTCGTCATCGGTTACCAGGAGGAGACCGCTTTGGTCTTTATCCGACTTGTAATTGCCGGAATTGAAAGGAGTGACATTAACCTTCATTCCCGGGTTGGCACCTTCAAAGCCCTTTACCCATACACTAACGAGGCCGTTTAGGTCTGCTGTGGTCATTACGCTGATTTCACTGCCAGTGCCTGTTAATTTTTCCTGTGGCTTCTGACTTCTCACATTACCTGTCTGCAGTAATGAAAAACAGATGATTAAAAAAATTGCGTTTTTCATGATTTTATTGTTTTGGTACATTTTGCATTTTTTTGCGTAAAATGATTCAACATTAAGTGAATCTTGTGCGAATTCCCCTGACCAATTAGCGTGCCAAACGTTGTAATGACAAGTATAATGAGACCATTACATTGATTATTGACAATTACTGGCCTGAATAAATATGTTTAATATATATACAGTGGATGTCTGTCATCAATGTCATTTCGCTGAGAATAAGGTTAATAACCAATGTGTTGAAATAATATACAGCTGTATATAAAATCAACACATTGATTTTTGAAATAATGTAAGTGTTTGACACATATGTTATTGCAATTATCCGGAAACCTGTACGAAATACAATTTCACTATTGCCTATTGCCTACTGCCTCCTGCCTATCTGCCTACTGCCTCCTGCCTATTGCCCACTGCCCACTGCCTACTGCCTATTGCCCTGCTACTGCCTACCCTCTTGCCTATTCAGTGCCGATTTGATACATTTGAAGTAATTTGTAACAAACGTTGCGGAGGAGATGAATGAAAAAACCTGAGGATCATATAATTGTCATTTTCGGCGCAAGGGGAGACCTGGCGCTGCGTAAAATAATGCCTGCCCTGTACGCGCTTTTTGTTCAGGATCTGCTGCCAGACAGGTTTGCTATTATCGGCACGGGGCGGAATCAGTATGAGGATGAGGAATACAGATCTGATGTCAGTGCCGCACTATTGAAACATTCATCAGATAAGGAGAAAGAGGGGACAGGGATATTTCTGAACAGGATCTTTTACCTGGCCATTGACCCCTCAGATACAGGTGCTTACAGCCTCCTCTCGCGTAAGCTTGAAAAACTCAGGAAGGAATCGGAGATACCGGGAAATACTCTGTTTTATCTTTCAGTCCCACCTGACCTTTATGATATTATTCCTACAAACCTTGCACTGCACAGGCTGAATGTGGAATCCGACGGGTGGAAAAGGGTGATTGTTGAGAAGCCTTTCGGAAATGATTATGACAGCGCTGTCGAGCTGAACGAAAAGCTTCAGAGTTTCTGGAAAGAGAATCAGATCTACAGAATAGACCACTACCTGGGCAAGGAAACGGTACAGAATATTCTTGTAACAAGGTTTTCAAACGGCATCTTTGAACCTCTGTGGAACCGAAACTATGTACACCATGTCGAGATTACTTCGTCGGAGAGTCTTGGCATTGAGAAAAGAGGGACCTATTATGAACGGGCCGGAGCACTCCGTGACATGATTCAGAATCATCTGCTGAACCTGGCGGGCTTCATTGCCATGGAACCTCCGTCATCAATCGATTCCACCTCGATACGCAATGAGATTGTAAAAGTATTCCAGTCGTTCCGGCAGATTAAACCTGAAGAGGTTGTTAAATGTGCAATCCGCGGGCAGTACACAGCCTCTCATATTAAGGGTGAATTTGTAAGGGGTTACAGGGAAGAGGAGAATGTCAGTCCGGAATCAAAAACGGAGACCTTCGCAGCATTGAAATTTTATATTGACAACTGGCGCTGGGGAGGGGTTCCGTTTTACATTCGCACCGGTAAAAGACTGCCTACGCGTGTCACCGAAGCCGTGATTCACTTCAGGGAGACACCACACCTTCTTTTCTCGCAGAAATCATCCGGTAGTGGTCCGAATCAGCTGATCATCAGGATTCAGCCCGACGAGGGAATTCTGATAAAATTTGGAATGAAAATCCCGGGTGCAGGATTCAATGTCAAAAATGTGAACATGGATTTTCACTATTCTGACTTATCAGTTGAACGCATTCCGGAAGCTTATGAGAGACTGCTTTATGACAGCATGAACGGTGATTCAACCCTCTACACAAGATCAGATGCCGTAATGGCTGCCTGGAAGTTTCTCGAACCTGTAATCCGGGAGTGGGAAACCAACAAAGATATACCTGTTTACGGTTACCCGGCAGGTTCCTGGGGACCAGAGAAAGTCGATGAACTTATTGATGAACCTGACCTGACATGGAGATATCCATGCAAAAATCTTTCAGATGACGGAATATATTGTGAATTATAATTACTTTTAAATAAATGATTTTTAACTGAGCATGTCACAATCCGTCAGAGTTTTTTCAGATTCCGATGCTCTCTCATCGGCTTTTGCCGGAATGCTTGAAAGGGATATTGACAGGATCGCACCCGATCAGTATTATTCAATAGCCCTTTCCGGAGGTTCAACACCTCTGCAGCTTTTCAGGGATCTTTCAGAGAATTTCTCAGATAAGATAGACTGGGAAAGGCTGCTCATTTTCTGGGGTGATGAACGGTGTGTTCCGCCTGAAAGTGATGAAAGCAATTATAGAATGGCCTATGAGAACCTTCTTCAGAATGTTCCGATTCCTGAAACTAATATTTTCAGGATCAGGGGAGAAGAGGATCCCAAAGAAGAAGCCAGGCTCTATTCTGACCTGGTAAGGGCAAATATCTCATTCTTCAACGAGGTTCCGCAGTTCGACCTTATTCTCCTGGGCCTTGGAAACGATGGCCATACGGCCTCCGTATTTCCTGACAACATCCGTCTTTTCGATTCATATTCCCTTTTTGATGTATCAGTGAAACCTGTTACGCAACAGAAAAGAATCACTGCCACAGGAAGGCTCATCAACAACGCACTTAAGGTACTTTTCCTCGTTACCGGAAAGGAAAAGGCTGAAATAGTGGCACAGATAATCGAAAAGAAGGAGGGCTGGGACCAGCTCCCGGCTGCAAGGGTTAAGCCTGTCTCCGGGCAGTTGCTTTGGATGCTCGACGAAAATGCTGCCGGAAACCTGAGTAAAATTCCGTGATAATTTCTAAATTGTGACCCTTAGCCGGCACCAGGCTCCGGACTGAACAAACAAAAAACAGACATACGACCTATGATTACAGGAATCCTTAAAGAGACAGGAAATGAAAACAGGGTGCCGATGCTCCCGGGTGAAGCAGCCATACTGAAAAAAATGGGAGTTGAGGTGCTTGTCGAGAGCCATGCCGGAGAAAAGGCATTTGCTTCCGACAAGGATTTTGAGAATGCCGGAGCCCAGATTGCCGGGAGAGAAAAGATCATTGCAGGTGCCGATCTGCTGCTGACTGTCAATCCTCCACAGACCGATGATATTGCATCATTCAGGCCGGGACAGGTAATATTTACGGTTCTCAATCCTGTTGAAAACAGTTTCTGGCTTGAAAAGGCACGGCTTCAGGGACTGACTGTGATGGCACTGGACCTGATACCGAGGACTACCCGGGCACAGGCGATGGACATTCTCTCGTCAATGGCTACAGTATCTGGTTATAAGGCGGTTCTGGAGGCCGCCTCACTGCTTCCCCGTTTTTTCCCGATGTTCATGTCGGCGGCCGGCACAATCAAACCCTCCCGTGTACTGATCCTCGGAGCAGGTGTGGCGGGATTGCAGGCATTGGCCATTTCCCGTAAACTGGGTGCGGTTGTCGAAGTGTTCGATGTGAGATCAGCTGTAAAGGAAGAAGTTAAAAGTCTCGGAGGAAAGTTTATAGAGGTAGAGGGAGCGAGTGAAGATTCAGCGGCAGGCGGATATGCCGTGGAACAAACGGAAGAATTCAGAAAAAGACAGCTGGAACTTATCCAGCAACGGGCTGCCCTTTCAGATGTGGTGATTGCCACCGCTCAGGTCCCCGGAAAGAAGGCCCCCGTACTCCTCCGGAAAGAGACGGTTTATTTAATGAAACCGGGATCTGTTATTGTCGACCTGGCTGCCTCCACCGGGGGCAACTGCGAACTGACTGAAAACGGAAAAAGGGTGGTTGTCAACGGTGTCAATATAATCGGGAAATCGGACTACCCTTCAGAAATGCCTACCGATGCCAGCAGAATGCTCGGAAGCAATATAATTAATCTTCTAAAGATAATGGTTGGGAAAGACGGCAGCCTGAACCTTGACATGAATGATGACATCATTTGCGGAACTACGGCCGTTCACGGTAAGGAGTACCACAGTGACAGAATAAGGAAAATATTAAATATCAAAGAGACTGTATAATGGAGAATTTACTTGAGTTTTTTCTGGAAAACCGGAGCGTCATTTTTATTGTGATCTTATCAGTTTTTCTTGGCATAGAGGTCATAAGTCACGTGCCGGCCATTTTGCACACCCCGCTGATGTCGGGAGCAAATGCAATACACGGCGTAGTGATTATAGGTGCAATAATTGTAATGGGACATGCTGAAACTACCGGGGCGATGATCCTCGGGTTCCTTGCAGTTGTGCTGGGAACTCTGAATGTGGTCGGCGGATTTGTCGTCACTGACAGGATGCTCGAAATGTTCAAAAAGAAGTGATCACACATTATTTATTTTATTAAATATCAATCAGATGAATGATTTGTCCCTGTCTATTAACAGCCCCCGCAATACTTGAAATCACATACGTTATTGCCTCAGTGCTTTTTATCCTGGGCCTTAAAATGTTAAGTCACCCCCTTACCGCGCGCAGGGGAAATATTTTAGCCGCGATAGGTATGATTATGGCTATTATTGCTACAATCCTCCTCCATCAAAAGGAGGGAAAACCTATCGGCAACATCGGCTTAATAATTGCTGCAATTAGCTGTCGGAACTCTCATAGGCTGGGTAATTGCGAAACGTGTGAAAATGACTGCAATGCCGCAGCTTGTTTCATTTTTTAACGGGATGGGAGGAGCCGCAGCAGCTCTGATTTCGATAATGGAATTCCCTCACATCAGCCCTGAACTCATTGCCCAGAGCGGGATGGCGAACGGACATGTACTGGCGATTCTCCTGGGGCTTGTAATAGGCACCATTTCGTGGGCCGGCAGCATGATTGCCTTCGGGAAGCTTGACGGCCGCATTGGCGATATGCGGATAAAGGCGATGAAATATGTCAACCTCACAATTCTTGCAGTCATAATCGGATTAGTTGCTTATGTAATGACCCGCGACGTTCAGACGTCAGCAGAACTCACTTCGTACATTTATATAATATTTGCAATTGCAGTTGTCTACGGCGTTCTGTTCGTTATGCCGATCGGCGGCGCAGATATGCCGGTCGTCATCTCGCTGCTGAACTCCTTTACCGGAGTAGCCGCAGCCATGGGAGGTTTTCTCTACAGCAACCAGGCGATGCTCACGGGTGGTATCCTTGTCGGATCGGCAGGTACCATTCTCACAATCCTGATGTGCAAGGCCATGAACCGCTCTCTGCTTAATGTAATTGTGGGAGTCTTCGGAGGCGGAGGCAAAGCCAATACGGGAACGGAGGGCGTTGTGAAGGAAATATCAGTAACCGATGCTGCAGTGTTGCTGAGCTATTCGAAAAAAGTTGTAATTGTCCCGGGTTACGGCCTTGCCGTTGCACAGGCACAGCATATCTGTCACGAGCTGGACAAACTGCTCGAGGAGAAAGGAGTGGAGGTGAAATATGCAATTCATCCGGTTGCCGGAAGAATGCCGGGGCATATGAACGTTTTGCTGGCTGAAGCCGATGTGCCTTATGAACAGCTTGTCGAAAGCGATGTGATAAATCCTGATATGCCCAATACCGATGTGGTCGTTGTGATAGGTGCGAATGATGTTGTCAATCCTGCTGCAGAAGATGATCCTTCGAGCCCCATTTACGGAATGCCTATAATTAAGGCCAGGGAAGCGAAGAACATAATCGTTATGAAACGCGGAATGGGCAAGGGTTATGCAGCCATCGAGAACATGCTCTTCTTCAATGACAGGACCAGGATGCTCTTCGGCGATGCCAAAAGCACACTTCAGAACCTTGTAAACGAGGTTAAAGCTTTATAGGTATTCCTCCGGACCATGGTGGATTGATGGACGTTTTGCAAACCAATCCCCGGGCATGATATGCACGCTTTGTCAGCATTTTATTTAAGATGAAATTAAATAAAATCCTCAAGACGCTTGACATTGTTAAAAAAGCGTCTTAATTTTGATATGCTGCATTTCTAAAATTGTTTACATGTTAATCTGGAACCTCTATTGGATTACCACTGGTGTATTCTGTTGTAGTCGTGCAATATGTTACATGCCGGTTGAACAAGTAACAGAGATTGGGGCATAAACTAATGTTTGTCTCGCTATGGAATTCATTCCCAGGGAGCATATTGACAAGGTGTTAGAAAGTTACCTTTCAGTTAGTTTCTACGAGAAGCAGGTCTGTCTACTGGCTCATACTAATAATTTTACTGGTTCTATTGGGTTCTCTTCCCTTTATTTTCGTGGATGTAGCGGTACGGACCGGGGGATACTTTCAATCCGATATTGAGCGTCAGGTCATCTACTCACCGTGTAATGGTAAGGTACTGACTACTTCAATTCGTGAGGGAACACGGGTTGAGAAGGGAGATACTCTTTTGATTATGGGGTCAGAAACTTTAAAAGCCGAATTAGCTGCTATTAGCCAGAAGATCAGTGAGAATGATAATGCAATGGAAGACCTTGGAAAGTTATTATCCTCAAAATTAGTGAATAGCTCGATTAGTGCAATGCCTCCTGTTACAAAGCGATACAGTGCTGAATACTCCAATCTAGTAAGGCTGATGGAACTGCATGCACAGTCTTTTTACAGAATCAGATCCGACTACCAGAGAAAAAAGATTCTGCATGATCAGGCTCTCATTTCAAATGCTGAGTACGAGGTTTCGTACTTCAACTATAAATCTGAGGAAGGAAATCTCAAACAGGTTTTTACTGAAAGTATGGCAAATTGGGAAATGGACATTGACCGAAGGAGGAGCGATTCAATTTTACTACAGGCTGAGCTGCAAAAATGTTTGGAAGAGATAAGAAACAGGGCTGTTGTGGCTCCTATTGATGGCGAAATAGTTCAAAGCAATGACATTCAGAATGGCACATTTGTTTATGGAAATCAACCGGTTGCAGAGATATCTCCCGATGGGGCTATTGTAGCTGTATGTTATGTTTCACCCAAGGATATTGGCTTGATAAGGCAAGACTTACAGGTACTTATCCAGGTAGACGCTTTGAGGTTTACAGAATGGGGTCTGCTTAAGGCGCAAATCACTGATATCTCGAATGATCTGATTATTGACAAGGACCAAACAGCTTATTTCAGGATCAAATGCAAACCGGAGAAAACTTACTTAAGCCTAAAAAATGGGGTAACGGCAGATCTTACCAAAGGGATGAGTTTCAACGCACGGATAGTAGTTTCCAGAAGGACCTTGCTTAATCTATTATTTGACAAGACAGAAGACTGGATCAATCCCTATTCGAATTGATTAATTAACAGTTATGGGCATAAAGGTAAAGCAAAGGGATATAACAGATTGCGGGGCGGCATGCCTTTCTTCTGTTGCTTCATTTTACAATGTGCACATTCCCATTTCAAAAATCAGGCAGTATGCGGGTACTGACCGAAAGGGAACTAATATCCTTGGGTTGATTGAGGCTGCAGGAAAGATGGGTTTTACTGCAAAGGGAGTGAAGGGTGATTGGGGAAGTCTCTTTAAGATTCCTTTTCCGACAATTGCACACATTGTTGTAAAAGGTATCCTAACGCATTACGTTGTGCTTCTCAAAACTACAAAAACTATTATTAAGGTTATGGACCCTGCTGATGGGGAGATCCATAAAATCAGTCATGAGGAGTTTAAAAGCCAATGGACGGGTGTCCTGGTTCTGATTGCACCGGGCGAAAGATTCAGAATAAGAAATGAGGAGGCTAACCTTACAGCTCGGTTGGTCCAGTTGGTTAAGCCCAGTAGGGGCATTCTGATGCAGTCACTTTTGGGGGCGCTCATTTACTCAATACTGGGATTATCAATTTCATTATACGTTGGGCGCATCGTCGACAATGTTATTCCTGGCGGCAATTCCAACCTGCTAAATTTATTAGGGGTTGCAATTGTAATAATAATTGTGTTCAGGCTGCTTCTGTTGATATTTCAATCGATCTTTATTCTTAAGACCGGTCAGAGAATTGATGCGACCTTGATTCTTGGTTATTATCAACAACTTTTAAAGTTGCCAAAGTCATTCTTTGATAACATGAGGACTGGTGAGATAATTTCCCGAATCGGAGATGCAGTTAAAATCAGAGTATTTGTTAATGATGTGTCAATCAGTCTGGTACTAAACATATTTATTCTTTTTGTGTCGTTTTTTATAATGTTTGCATTTTACTGGAAGTTGGCATTTTTAATACTGTGTTTCATACCGTTTTACTACTTGATTTATTTCATTTCTAACAGGCTGAATAAGCGGACACAGAGGGTTGTGATGGAGCGTTCGGCCGATCTGGAGGCTCAGTTGGTAGAGTCCCTGAATGCTGCCGGGACAATAAAGAGGTACTCCCTTGAGGATGTTGCAAACCTAAAGACTGAGGCCAGGTTTGTAGGCCTTCTTGGCAGCGTCTACAAGTCAGGCCTGAATTCCCTTTTTTCATCGTCATCATCCGGCTTTATTAACACAAATAGTAACCATAACGATGATGTGGATCGGAGCCGGTTATGTTTTGAGTACTCATATAACAACTGGTGAGTTAATGTCGTTTTATGCAATAATTGGGTATTTTACTGGTCCTGTTAACGGCATAATAAACTACAATAAGACTCTGCAGGATGCGAGGATAGCTGCTGACAGGCTTTTTGAAATTTTCGACCTTGAACCAGAAGATGATAGCGGGAGGATTGAACTGACCCCGGAACAGGTAGATGATATAAATTTTGAAAAGGTCTCGTTCAGGTATGGTACGAGGGTAACTGTATTTGAGTCGCTGGACTTGCTAATCAAAAAAGGTTCTTTTACGGCAATTGTTGGTGAGAGTGGGTCGGGCAAAACTACAATTGCATCTCTTTTGCATCGTTTGTACCCGCTTAACGGTGGGTACATCAGGATTGGAAGAAATAACATCTCACATTTCACAAATAAATCCCTCCGCAAGATAATTGCCTGTGTTCCTCAGGAGATTGATTTATTCTCCGGGTCTATTGCAGATAATATCGCACCGGCAGAGCTGAAGCCTGATATGGGAAGAATGCTGCAACTATGCAACGGTCTGGGTATGTCTGAGTTCATTGAAAGTCTGCCGGGAGGTTTTAATACAATGATAGGAGAGCATGGAGCAACACTTTCTGGCGGTCAACGGCAGCGCATAGCTATAGCAAGAGCGCTTTATAATGATCCTGAAATACTGGTCCTTGATGAAGCCACATCATCCCTGGATCCCATTTCAGAAGAGCAAATTCAGAATTCTCTGGCGAACTTCAGGAAGGCCGGTAAAACGTTAATTGTTATTGCTCACAGGCTTTCTACAATTGCCAGAGCAGACAGGATATACGTCCTGCACAAAGGTCAGGTATCAGAATACGGGACCTTTCCTGAGTTGGTTAAGTCCAATGGACTTTTCATGCAGATGCTTCAGCATCAGAATCTTGTAATAAACTATCAGGAGGAAACCCAAAAAACGCTGGTGTCATGAAAATATTTGAATATTTGGATCGTATTAGCCGGATGCATAGAATGTTAATCAGGCAACGTACTGGCACACCTTCAGAATTCGCCAGCCAGTTAGGCGTTAGCAGGACCACGCTTTACGAGATGATTGATGAATTAAAATCCCGGGGTGCCCCGATCTCTTATTCGAAGGCATCATATACATTCTTTTATACCGAGCCGTTTGAAATAAATGTGAGTTGCTCAATGCGACCTCTGAGTCAGTACGAGGAAAAGCAGTTGACCGGCGGCAACTTTTTCGGCAGAGTCCTTTTTTTCCGGACGCTACTGGCGGAAATTAGTACTTGATATTTTCCAATATGGAAATTTAAGTACTAATTAAAAGAAAAGCTATGGAAAAAACGGATGCGATTTTACAAGAATTGAGCTCTTCAGAATTATTGAGCGTCAATGGAGGCGATCCGATTGGCGCCCTCCTCAAGAGATTTAGCCCATGGGCAGCAGCTGTTGGCTTGACGATTTATATCTACGATAATTGGGATAAATTCGTTGATGGAGTAAAGGAAGGTTATGCTAGTACACAAGATAAATAAGGAAATCATGAAAGAAATTGAAAACAATGGCTTATGCAGTTTAAACTACGAAGAGCTAGTTAACATATCAGGGGGCGGTGAACCAGGAAGACTATTACATGATGTTGGTTTTGTTATAGGCAAAATTGGGGGATGGATTAAAAATGCTTTTACAAATGATCCCGAGGGTATTGATACCTGGATGTTAGATGTTGACCCGAAGACACTTTTCGGCTAAGTTCCTTGATTCAGGTTAAATGATAGATTATTGCCTTCACTAACTTTGCCAATGTGAAGGCAATAGCTTTAGCTTAATAGTGATTTATTTAACGCTTTTGTGGATAGGGAGTTCATAATTGAATAGTAAATGAAAAAGAATAATGACAATGAGCTAGATAATACAAACCAAGATAAGGCGATTCCCAAATGGCTGTTGTTATTTGTGTATGTCGTCTTTTTTATTCAACTTTATTCTTTTATTAGGGATTTAATGCCATAGTGGTGAAAATATTAAGCACTTTTCTTTTTTTGCTATTATGTGAAATCTTGTTTATTTTTCCAGGAGGCATAGTGTTTGAAGTCCTGAGGACGACCATGCCAACGCTTAATGAAAACGCAATCTATTTAATCGCCTTTTTGTTTTCTGCGTTATGCCTTATAATATGCTTGAAAGTTTTTTTCCCTGAAATATTTTTAAGAATTATAGACCTGCTTAAGGTTTATAAGTACTCATTCTACCTTTTAACTGGAATGTTTATTTTATCAGGGTTCCTCTATAGTATCATAGTCATTGCAGGAATTAGGCTCGAATTGGTAGTGCCTCAAGCCTCGGTAGAGGATACCGGTCTGGCAAATGTATTCATTCTCTCACTTGCAGCAATTATTTGTTCAACAGTGGAAGAGATTTTTTTCAGAGGAGCTGCCTTAGCTTTTTTCTCCGACGATTTAAACCGTGGACTTCCATATTGTTAATATCAATTGTTTTTTCATTGGGGCACATGCAATATACAGGGATAATGCTATATATAACTGCATTTATTTTTGGTGTTTTGGCTTCAATCCTGGTAGTTAAGACAAATACTCTCTATTGGTCTATTGGGTTACACTCCGGATGGAACCTTGCTTTCAGTATTTACAGTCTAAATTTCAATCTCAGTAATAAATCCATTCCTAACTGGGGTAGTACATTTGAGTTGCTAGAAATAGGTATCTTATTATTATTGCTTTTATCAGTCTTTATATACTCCCGAAAACATTTTTTTCGAAACCGACCAACGAAAATAATAGCTTGTTTAAATGCTAAGTAAATTCACAAGATACTGTTGGTTGTCGGGTCCATTATCTTCGTCATCAAGATGGCTTATGCACTGGTTATGAAAGAAATGACCAGTCTTGCTAAGGCTGAATCACTGATTTTATTAGGTATCGGTTCCGTGGTTATTATAAGTTGGAGACTTAAGCTTAAATGTGGTGTATAAACGGTTTAAGCTAATTCCATCTGTCAATTATTTAATCAATGCTCCGGCATATATATTCATATTTGGTATTCTTTTTTCCTTCAGTGCTGTTAGGAGCCATAACCACATTCTTGCCGGAACCTGACATGACAGGTTCCTTTGTAACCGATAGTGTCGTCCTTGATTTGCTAATTGCCGTTATTGTGGCTCCGCTCATAGAAACACTTCTATTTCAATCATTAATAATAGAAATTATTTGTAAGATTATTAAGAGGCCAACGAAGAAACATTTATATTGCAGTAATGGTCTCTTCTCTGGCGTTTGCACTGAATCACACGTATAGTTTAAGTTATGTTATTTTCGCGTTTTTTGTGGGAATTATTTATGCCTTGGCCTATTACCTGGGAAGATACAGAAAGGAAGGCGGAATTATTTTGGTATTCATACTTCACGCCATGTATAATTTAGCATCTTCACTATACAATATGTTGGTCTAAAAAACTGGACAGGAATTTAATAAGCCTCTCACGATTCCTGAAGAATAAGGCCATGAACCGCTCTCTGTCAAAAGTAATAGTGGAATCTTCGGAGGCGGAGGCAAAGCAAAAACCGCGATGCCAAAAGCACACTTCAGAACCTTGTAAATGAGGTTAAAGCTTTATAGATATTACTCCGGACTGCCTGCTTGCCGTCTACTTTCCGGTTTCAGTATTACTCTCAATAACCTTTGAGATATTCGCCCAGTATTTCTTGTGGAACCGGAGGCTGTTCTTGCCGAGCATCTGGTGCAATGTAAGCGGGGAGTCGTCAGGATTGAATTTCAACAGACCCCTGTCCTCATACAGTGAAGGTACTTCAGGATGGAACTGCACTGAAAAAACATTGGGATATATCGAATGTGCAAGCCCTTCGATAACCTTACCGTCAGGTGACAGAGCCGTGACCCTGAAATTTTTGCCTACCTTGTTTATTGCCTGGTGATGTGAGCTGTATCCCAGCGGGAATTCCTTTTTCGAAACCCTGACAGTCTTTCCGAAAAATGGATCATCAGTGAAGTGAATCCGGTGCAGGTTGGTGCCCATAAGCATCGGATCCTTAACGATGTTCTGCCAGTAGTTGCGGTGAAGGTTTTCCTTGCCGATACTCAGCCTTTCTTCATCCGTGTGTTTGTCATATATCTGGGCCGGAATATCCTGGTAGAGAGTTCCGCCAGCGGCGACGTTCATAGACTGGAGACCCAGACAGAACCCGGTGACAAGATATGCGGGGTTTTCATCAAGAAGAGGTTTAACGGCATTGGATTCCGGCTGCCACCGATAAGGTGAAACAGGAAACTGACTTCAAAATAATGCCTTCCCGGGTCTGTAGTCTCAGAATACAGATTTTCCTCACCGTAAACAGACGGAGGAATATCCTGACCGCCAAAAAAGATGACTCCCACAGAATTTTCGAAAATCTTACGGAAGTCTTCGGTGCATGGGTTTGACATGAAGAGATTTTCCTTTTTAAGATCCCCCCTGACTTCGTGCAGGAAATATCCCTGCAGATTATTTTTTGCAATATATTCAGCTGATTTTGTGAAGTCATATTCCTGGGAGGCATGGTAAACCCCCACAAGACTGATCTCTTCAGAATCAATATCAAGCAGCTTTTTACCAATCAGGAACTGTATTACTTCAATGTTGCCTGCTGTGGGATTCATCAGAATAAGGATACTCTTGCCGCTTTCGGAATTACCCCTGAAGAAATCCTGCGGATAAATTATTACCGCAATGCACACAAACAGGAGAGATATTAATAGCTTTTTCATACTTATTAAATTATTTCAGTGAAAGTAACTTTTATTCATATACGATACGTTCTTTCCCATCAAGATACTCTGTCTTCGAATTTTCACAATTGAACCTTATAATCAGATTATATACCTGTGGCACAAGGTCTGACAGACGGTTGAGAATATCCGGTGAAACTGTGGACCGGCTGAGGGGCACGCATTTTACGTATTCCTGAGCCTCTCCGGGAGTGCGGCCGTATTTGTATTCATAGGTAAAGGATCCGTCATCACGGAGATCAACCTGCTTATTCATTACATTCGGAACGCTTAAATAGAACTCGCTTTCCGGTTTGCCGGCCCGGTTCAGAAGGTCTCTTTCCTCAAGCATGCGGTACAGCTGGTCGGCTACTATAAATGCAGGATTCACCATTATCAGATCTTCTGAAATATATGCCCTGTAAAGGTACTCGCCGTTTTCACTGTAATCCCTTAACCTGAGCAGTGTCTGCCGGAATGCCTCCCCGAAAAAGGGATAATGGGTACAGGCCAGAACAACTGAATTAAGCGGTTCAGCGTTCTGATCATTCCTTATTTTTTCCATCAGGGTTACCAGGTGAAAGGATATATAATTTTCTACAGAGTTTATCTGAAGGTTATGAGGATCGTCGCTGTCTCCCTCATAGAGCATGGCACCGTCATCCATATTGAACCTGTAGCGATCGAGTATAGAAGTGTCAATTTTCATTTCTCCGGTCCCGTTTTCTGTAGGTCCCTTATATTCTGAGCGGGGCGCTTTGGCGGTTCTGTCGATAAAGTAAATGTTTTCATCAACCGCCTCCGCAATTCCGATTCCTGCCTGCTGAAAAATACTGACATTACCAAGGTATCCCTGTTGGCTCTTCACGGCATTTATGGCGACAGGATAGGCTCCGGATTTTACAGTACCGTCTGTGGCCAGAACGGCTATACTTCCATTTTCGTCAGGCGAGAAGCTTGCGAATGCCCCCCGGGCACCGGCATCTATGACGCCTATCACACCGATATTCAGGCCCGCCTGCTGAAGAAATTGCCTGACAGTGTCCAGCCCGTATGCTGTTGCGGTATTGCAGGCTATCACTATAGCCTTTACAGGACTTTTATCCGTCATGAATTCAGACGATTCCGCAGACCTGTAGTATCTGGTTCCCATCAGGAACTGAACATCCTTTAAAACGTTTTCAACCAGCATGCCGGTATTATTCTCGAGCGCGTAGCTCCCGTAGGGCATATTGGCCAGGTCACCCAGAAAGATGTAGGATTCATTTCTCAGGTTTGCCCCACTGTTGTCAGCCAGGAGTACTCCGCCTGTTTTGGAGAAGTTCCCGGTTATGTTGACGGAACCCCCTGCATGGCCGGTACCTGGTCCGTTTCCGGTTGAGTCTCCCGGCAGTTCGAAGCCCAGGATGTCATTCAAAACCGCCAGCCCCCCGGTTCCGGAATCAAAAATGCCAATAGGAAGCGAACGGTCTCCATCCGGATATTTTTCAGAATCGATATAATAGAAACTCTCTTTGTCATTGAGGATAGTATCCCTGATATCTCTGTTTCGGCCGCACGAAGTCACAATTAAAAGAAGACAAAGCAGAGATAAAAATGATGTCATATTCTGCGACGGGATTGAAATTCTGGATGTTGAAATTCTGAACATTTGATATATCCTTTGTCTGATTTTCAAAGTATTGTAAGTTTTTCTTAAGGTGAAGGTATATAGTTGTCAGGAAAGAATCAAAGATTTCCTTCATTGTCTCAAAAAATATAATGCTTTAATAATTAGTATTTGAATTATATAGGCTACATTTGTTTCGTCATTTTACGAAATGAAATGAGCGAACTCAAGGCAAAAATTAAACCCTACACTGCAGAGCAGGAGAGGCTGGCACGCTATGGAAAGGCTCTTTCTCATCCTGTCAGGGTGTTCGTAATGGATTTTCTGGCGAACAATCTCGACAAGTGCTGTTACAGCGGCGACATGGCTGAGGAACTGCCAATTGCCCGTTCGACCCTTTCGGAACATCTTAAGGAATTGAAGAAAGCAGGACTGATACAGGGTGAGATCAACCCTCCCTATATTAAGTATTGTATAAACCGTGAGAACTGGGAAGAGGCACGGCTTTTACTCAATAATTTTTTTAAACGATAGAAAATGGAAATTAAAATTCTGGGCCTGGTTGCCCTAAATGTAAAATACTTGAAAAACTTACCCGCGAGGTTGTTGAACATAACAATATCGAAGCCACAGTGACCAAAGTCGAGGACATTGTAGCAATAATGAACTACGGTGTGATGTCTACACCTGCACTTGTAATTGATGAAAAAGTCGTTTTGAAGGGCCGTGTGCCATCAGCTGATGAGCTCAAACAAATCTTAACCAAATAAACAACTGATTATGAAGAAGATTATTCTTGGTTCTTTAGTACTGGCTGCAGTGGTTGTATTCTTTTCATTCAGAACATCAGGTATAGCTGTCGGCGATGAACCCACAATGAAACCCGGAGACAAAGTGGAAGTCTTTTACTTTCATCTTACGCGCCGGTGTGTAACCTGCCAGGCTGTTGAAAACGAATCGAGAAACGCCATTGAGGCCCTTTATCCTGAACAGGTAAAAAAGGGTAATGTAAGTTTCACAAGCGTAAACATCGAACTGGAAGGAAGTAAGGCGGTTGCAGAAAGATGCAAGGTAACCGGACAGACACTTCTTGTACTCAGCGGTGATGTACGTGTTGATCTGACAGACAAAGGCTTCATGTATGCCACAACAAGTCCTGAAAAACTTAAGGCTGAGATCAAAAAAACAATTGATCCTCTTTTGATTCCTGTTAAGTAGATTCAATGGAGTTTCTTCTGAAAATACTTGAGAATACTCAGTATTCCGCTCTCACGGCATTGGTACTGGGGCTGATGACTGCCATCAGCCCCTGTCCCCTGGCCACGAATATTTCTGCCATAGGATTTATAAGCCGTGACCTTAGCGACCGCAGGAGGGTTTTTCTTAACGGTCTGGTTTATACACTGGGAAGGGCTGTAACCTACGTGGGCATTGCCCTTATAATCTTCTTCGGGGCCAGTCAGATGGATATTTCAGGGTGGTTTCAGAAATGGGGCGAGAAGTTCCTCGGTCCTTTGCTGATAATTATCGGGCTATTTATGCTTGATTTTATTAATCTTAAACTGCCGGGTTTTGGCTCATTAACTGAAAGAATAGGAGAGAAGGGAAGGAAAAGTTACCTGAATACCCTTTTACTGGGCATGCTTTTCGCCATGGCTTTCTGTCCTTACAGTGCAGTGCTTTATTTTGTCATGCTTATTCCAATAACAGTGGCCAGTGCTGACGGACTTATACTACCGGTGATCTTTGCAGTTGCAACCGGTATCCCGGTAATAATATTTGCCTGGTTTCTTGCTTATGCTGTTGGAAACGTGGGTAAGGTTTACAGCCGGCTAAAGACATTTGAGCTCTGGTTCAGGAGGATAGTTGCGGTGCTGTTTATCGGCGTTGGCATTTATTATATAATTACGGTTTTCTTTTAAAAAAATTTAATATAATATTTCGTGATTATACGAAATGAAAATTTAAGCTGACAATGGAATTAAAGAAGGAAATGAAGATCCTTATCTGGATCGCTGTGGTTTTTGTCTTTGCATTTTTTATGCCGATTGAAAGTGCGCGTTTCACGACTGCGGTAGATGCCACATTTGACCTTGTAAAATGGTATGCACGTGAGCATGTCATATTATGTCTTTTGCCGGCATTCTTTATCGCCGGTGTAATTTCAGTGTTTGTAAGCCAGGGATCAGTGCTCCGTTATTTCGGTGCCAATGCAAAGAAGTGGCTTGCCTATACAGTAGCTGCTGTGTCCGGTACAATTCTTGCTGTTTGTTCCTGCACCATCCTGCCGCTGTTTTCGAGTATACACAAGCGTGGGGCAGGACTGGGCCCGGCCATCGCTTTTCTCTATTCGGGACCTGCTATAAATATCCTTGCAATCATTCTGACGGCGCGCATCCTTGGATTTGAAATGGGTGTGGCAAGGACTGTGGGTGCTATATCCTTCAGTGTAATTATTGGTCTTGTTATGGCCTTTATTTACCGAAAGGAAGAGAAGGTGAAAAAGGAAGAGCAAATGAATATTGTCCTTCAGCCCGAAAAGCGCCCCATGTGGCAGACATCATTTCACTTTTTCACGCTTGTGCTTATCCTTGTTTTTGCCAATTGGGGAAAACCGGGAGAGGGCGATATTTCAAGCACATGGTACTATATATGGGCATACAAATGGTATATCACGGGTGCATTCAGCCTCCTTCTGTGCTACTCGCTGATAAAGATTCTGAAAATCAAATGGCAATGGGTGCTGGGTGCTGTGCTTGCTACAGTTGTTTCGGTAATACTCTCGCATTTACTGATTGAAAATGACAAACTCAGACCGCTTGTTCCGATGCTTGTGGGCATTATTTCATTAAGTGTCATTACACTTCTTGATAAGACCGATGATGAGAACAGGGAATGGACAATGTCAACATGGGGTTTTGCGAAACAAATATTGCCGCTTCTTGCAATCGGGGTTGTAACAGCCGGGTTCCTTCTGGGGTCGACACACGACGGCAAGACTGTCGCTGGCGTTATACCTAACGAATGGATATCAGCCCTGGTTGGAGGTAATTCTTTCTTTTCAAATTTATTCGCTTCGGTTGTAGGCGCTTTCATGTATTTCGCAACCCTCACTGAGGTGCCGATATTGCAGGGACTTATGGCTTCCGGAATGGGTAAAGGGCCGGCACTTGCTCTTTTGCTTGCCGGGCCTTCGCTGTCACTTCCAAATATGCTTGTAATAAGAGGTGTGATCGGAACACAGAAAACAGTTATTTATGTGTGTTTGGTCATTGTTATGGCAACAGTTTCAGGACTTATTTACGGCTCAATCTTTTAAACCTCGCACTTATGGATAAATTTAAGTATCTTGATGAAAAGACAGTAGAACTTGCCGGAATAGCAGCATCAATTGCAGGCGGGTGCCGTCCATGCCTTGATTACCACTTTAAAACCGCTCTTGAAGTCGGTTGTAAAATCGAAGAGGTGAGGGAATCAATTGAATTAGGAAAGATGATAAAGGAGAGGCCTGTAAAAGACATTTACAAACATGCCGAAAAACTGGCAACAGGAAAATCATTGAAATAAAAGATATATCTGATTCCTTACTAAATTACCATGATGAAGAAAATCACACTGTTCTCAGTCCTGCTTTTAAGCTTGCTTATTGTATTCGTTCTTGTCAACTGCACAGGTTCAAACGGTAAATCAGGTTCAGCTACAGATAATAAAACTACCACAGACACTATTTACAAGGTCACCTTTATTGAACTTGGATCGGTACGTTGTATCCCGTGTCAGCAGATGCAACCAGTTATGAAATCGGTAAAAGAGAAATACGGTAAGCATGTTAATGTTATTTTTTATGATGTATGGACACCTGAGGGCAGTCCCTATGCCGACAAGTATGTTGTAAATGTTATTCCCACCCAGATATTCCTGGATGAGCAGGGGGAAGGAATATTTCCGTCATGTCGGATTTTTTCCCGAGGATGAATTGGTTAAAATTCTGAATCAGAAAGGTATTAAATGAGATCATTTTCAATGACATTAGGGAATTAATAACATTGTAGCGCTTTGTTTGTTTTGTTAAAAATTGACGTAAGTGAGTGAACCCGGTCACCATCACAATGAAGTAAGCGGCAGGAATCTTGGTTTTGCCGTTCTGCTTAACGCAGGTATTACTTTAGCCCAGGCCATCGGAGGTATAATCTCCGGAAGTATGGCGCTCCTCAGCGATGCGGCTCATAACTTCAGCGATGTGCTGTCTATGGTTATAAGCTATCTGGCCAACAGACTTTCGAAAAGGGAAGCTACCGAAAAGCAGACCTTCGGCTTCAGACGATCGGAGATTCTGGCAGCATTCATCAACTCGGCAACACTTATAATTATTTCAGTCATCATTCTGATTGAAGCTGTTCAGAGGTTGATCAATCCTGTTCCCATTTCAGCCAATCTGGTTATCTGGCTGGCCCTTGCAGGTATACTTGTTAATGGTATAAGCGTGCTGTTCATCCGGAAAGATTCCCATGATAACATGAACATGAAATCGGTCTATCTTCATCTGTTCGGAGATATGCTTACCTCCTTTGCTGTTTTGCTGGGAGGGTTTGCCATGAAATACCTTCAATGGTTCTGGACTGACAGTGTTTTTTCAATGGCCATAGCAGTCTATCTTCTATACATGAGCTGGGGCATATTCAGGTCATCGTTGCGAGTCATCATGCAATTCACGCCTGAAAAAATCAACATTCAGAAAATAGTCAGGGAAATTGAGGATATTCAGGGGGTTGATAATACTCACCATGTGCATGTCTGGCAGATCAATGAACATGATCTGATGTTTGAGGCACATATTGATGTATCTGAAGATATTAAGATTAGCGACTTCGAGCGAATCTTAGGTCACATAAGTGACATTTTACACAGGTATAATATTAACCATTCCACAATACAACCTGAACATTCGGTAAAAGATAACAAGAAGATAATAAATTAGTTTGCCTATTAATCATTCAGGGTTAAAAAAATACCCTCACCGACCAATCTTGTCCGGAGAGGGTATTCGTGTTTTTACTGTTAACTTAAACAAACTACTTTTTGACAACTGCGTGAGTGGTGCATGTTGTCGGGTCACATTTCATTCCGGATGCAGCACCCTTGCAGGCTTCCTTGTACATGTTGCCGGATCACATTTGCCTGCTGCGCACTTTGCCGGATCACATTTGCCTGCTGCGCATTTTGCCGGATCACATTTCATTCCGGTTTGATTTGCTGAAGAAGCAGCAACCGGAGCCTTGCCTGCAGCCTCTGAACATGCTGAAGCCGAGGGGCATTTTGAACAATCCTTTGAAACTTCTGTTTTGGCCTTTTTGTCTTTCTGATCATTAGTCTGGGCATTGACAGTAAAAATTAGAAAGAATGCCAGGAGTGTCAGGGTTGATAAAGCAATAATTGTCTTTTTCATATCAGTAGAAATTAATTCATAAATCCTTTGCCAAAATTAAGAGGCAAAAGATTTAATCATGTTATACGGGGTTAATTCGTGTTAAGCCGATGTTAAATCTGGCAATGCCACAAAATTTCTGATTATTTTTGAACTGATGAACAGATCGAAGATACAACTGTCAATTCTGATAATAACACTTACGGCCCTGGTTGTGCTTGCCGGGATTCAGTTTTCGTGGATAATTAAAGCTGCAAGAATGCAGGAGACGCAGTTTAATCACAGCGTTGACATGGCCATGAACAGGATTATCGAGAACCTTTCACGAAATCAGGCCCTGTGCAATGAAGTGAATAACTGCCTAGGGAAGGCCGTGAAGGATCATGTTATATTTTAATGAAGAGCCGTGAAGAATGGGCTGATATAAAATCGGTTATTAAGAGGGATTCGAATTTCTACGGGATCGGCCTCGATTTTGAGTTTGATATAATCAAAGTAAGTGATGATGTCTCTTTAAAGCCAGGCAGGAATACTTATCTAAGTCACAACCTTGAGGAAATGCTGGAAAAGACAGGCTATAAACTCAGCCTCAGATTCCCGGAAAAGCGAGACTTCATAATAGCCCAGATAAGGTGATATATTCATTTTCTCAATTATACTTCTGCTTCTTGTTTCTCTTTCATTTATACTTATTTACAATTACTACCGGAAAGAGAAAATTCTCTCTGAAAGTATCCTGGAGCTTTGTAAATAATGTCACTCATGAATTTAAGACTCCATTAACAAATATATCGCTGGCGAACAGCATGATGTCAAAAAATGAAAAGGTTGGAGGGATGAAAAAGTCTCCTTTTATTCCGGTATAATAAGGACCGAACAAATAAAACTGAACGAAAAAGTGGAGCAGTTGTTGAAAACGAATTTCACCGACCTGGATAAACCTCAACCTGACGAGGAGATTGATGTAGCATCAGTGTCAGAGAATATTATAGAGACTTACAGGGTGCAGATTGAAGACAAGGGTGGATCAATCAGCATGAAAAAGAACGGAACTGACTTTATTGTATCAGGTAACCTTGATATGTTACATATTGCAATCGGCAACCTGATTGACAACGAAACTAAAGTACTCAACCAACGTACCCCGGATATTTATCACATTAACTCAATCCCATAATCAGTTGGTAATTGAGATTGGAGATAACGGGCCCCGGGCATTTTAAAGGAGTTCAGGGAAAGGGTGTTTGAAAAGTATTTCAGAGTGCCGACAGGAAATGTCCACAACATTGATGGTTTCGGACTGGGATTGTTTCAGGTGAAGAATATTTTTGCCAAAATGAAGGGAAGTATCAGGCTCACAAATCGAAAAGAGGGTGGACTGCGTGTAACAGTGGAGCTGCCCCTGATTGTTCAAAATGGCTGAAAATGACCTTAATACAAGGATTATCATTGTAGAGGATGATGTAAATCTTGGATTTCTCCTGGTGGAATTCCTTGAATCAAACGGGTTTGAAGTCAAGCTATACAGGGATGGCCTCTCAGCTTTAAACGGTTTCACCTTATCAGATTTTGATTTCTGCGATAATTTGACATGATGTTGCCCGGTATGGATGGATTTACACTAACCGGGAAAATTAAGGAGATTAACAGGAATATTCCTGTAATAATACTTTCTGCCCGCTCTCTGAAAGAAGATAAGATCAACGGATTCAGGCTCGGTGTTGATGACTACATCACGAAACCTTTTGACGAAGAGGAATTGTTGTACAGGATCCGGGCAATTCTTAACAGGCAAAAAAACGATGTAAGAAAACCACCTCATGATCCACAGGTTTTCACTATTGGTAATTACAGGTTTGATCCCCAGAACCAGGTACTTGTTTTCGGACACAAGGATAAAAGGATCACTGTCAAAGAAAGCCGTATACTTCTTAAACTGGCAGCCGCCATGAACAATGTTGTGACACGTGATGAGATTATGTCAAGCGTCTGGGGAGTCCGATTATTACACTGGCAGAAGCCTTGATGTTTTTATCTCAAAGATTCGCGGATATCTGAAAAAGATCCTGCAGTACAGATAATCACTATTCCTACGGTAGGTTATCTATTGGAAGTGAAGCAGCCATAATGCTTCTCATTTACCTGAAATTACCGGAAAAGGCGGACGGTATTTCGGGACCTCTTTCTGGTATCTTTCGTAATCCGGGTACTTTCCTCTGCTGATACCCTCTGTAAGCTGAGTGCTGCCGATGAAAAGCAAAACCAGTAATACAGGCCCTGCAATTGTAAGGTTGATCAATTTGCCTGAAGCAGCAACGCCGAAAAAATAAAAACTAATCCATATTGCCTGTTCGGACACAAAATTGGGGTGCCTGACATATTTCCAGAGACCCTCAGTCATGAATCCCCTTCTCAATGATTCCTTGTAACTTCCGTCCACCGTTCCGGCCTTCTTCTGCTGGTGAAACCTGAAGAGCTGTGTGTCAGCCGCACCTTCTATAACAATGAACAACAGCATAATGGCAGCTGCGAAGAAGTCAGCCACTGTCAACGGCTTTTCCTGAAAATAGGCGGCCATCAGAAGCGGAGTTGAGAAAAGCAGTATAAGTATGTTTTGGTAGAACGAAATGAATAACAGATTAAACAGCCCAAACCTGATCCTTCCTCTTAACTCCGGTCGTTCCCTCATTACTGTCCACCGATAGTCTTCAGCTCCTTTCCAGGGAACTACATTATACCCGCCCTTGCGATAAAAGTTGTAACTCAGACGGAGCCCCCAGATTGTAACAAGAGATGCCATGATATATACCCGGACCTGAAGGAAAGGAGGCTGCCGTAATCCAGCTGTATAAAACAGGAATTAAACTCCACAATTTGTCAACCTGGCTGTAATTCCCGGTAACCTCACTGACCGTGAAACATAACATGGCTATGCTTGCCATTATGATTATCCAGGGTAATGACAAGGGTCTGAAAATCAATATCGTATCCTGATAGTAAAGATGCGGGAGTAACGAAGGAGGTAATATTCACCAGCATAAGTAACAATTTCAGTGGTGATACAATTATAATACAATTAATCATTCCCTGGTCTTTTTCTCTGTGTTCGTGGCTTTTGCAACAGATATTTTTATTCCGTAAAACGGAAATGTTGGCAGGTATTCAGTTATTGGACATCCTGAGAGACAAAAATATGATTTGATTTTTTAGCAGAAATATAACTGCAGGCAGGGTACAGAGAATTACTGCAGCATCAAAAACGGTGTATGCCGCTTTGTCTTTTATCAAACAAATAGTTATACAGAGGTGCCGGTGAACACCAGTTTCCTCTATAATTGCCGTGGGAGATACCAAGTGGGGTTAAAAAAAATAATATCCCTTATTAATTATTATTTATAATGACGTATATTTACGTCATTATAAATGGAAGCCGATGACAAACAATAAGTCAGATGAGTTCAGCATCAGGCAGCAGGAGATTGCAGACGTAGCCAGACTCCTTTCACATCCGGCGCGCCTGGCTATCATTGAGCTGATTGCTGAAAAAAAGGAGATCAGAACGGGCAATATTTCGGATTATCTACCCCTGAGCAGAACCACCGTTTCACAACACCTGGAGGAGCTAAGAAAGATGGGTGTAATCTGTGGGTCAATAGATGGATTGAAGATCCATTACTGCCTTGATCAGAATAAACTGAAGGTGATGCAGGAGAAATTGACAACCTTTTTTAACAGTGCATTGAGTGATTTTAACTGTGTTTGTGATTAGCAGACAGAAATCGGAATGAGTAAGGTGTTTAGATCACACGGTTTTATAAGTTCAGGGTTCTTTAATCTGACGCCTTCAGAGGCATATCTGGAGGCCACTGAAAACGGGGTCGTTATTGTTGATGTGCGAGAGGAGAGACTGACGGGTTACAAAAACTTCAAAGTACCCGCGTTAATACATTTGCCAAAGAGCCGCATTCATTCTGATTATCAGACTCTCCCCGTGGACTTGCCCCTTATAATTGCAGATTCTGTCGGGCTCAGGAGTCATGAGGTTATGGAGTTTCTTCTCGGTAAAGGATTTAAGAATATTGCAAACCTTGCCGGTGGAATAGTGGAGTGGGAGCATGACGGGTTGCCATTGGATATTGATATTACTGAGCAGCTCGATGGTTCATGCACTTGCCAGCTTAGGCCGAGA